>JALCLH010000026.1 GCA_022647765.1 Acidipropionibacterium sp. | reverse complement strand
TGCTCGTGGATTCGCGACGCTTTGCTCGTGGATTCGCGGAACTCTGCTGGTGGATCCGCCGCCGGTCGACTCCGTCTCGCACAGCCCCTTGGGGGCGGCCGATCAGTCCAGGATGATCTGATCCGGGGTGGCCGTGGTGGCCCGCATCGTCACCTCGAGCTCGTCGCCCACCTGCACCGTCGGTGGCACCCACAGCAGACTCGCCTGCATGTGCGGGGGCTCGGCGAAGAACAGTTTCCGGCCGCCCGCCGAGTACGGCGACAGCGCCATCCGGCCCGCCTCCATCGCCCCGTTCGCCAGCGTCTGGATGACCTGTCGCACGGTGGCCGCAGCGGTGGGCGCCTGCATCGCCACCCCGTTCGCGGTGCCCCCGGACACCACCGCCAGACGATGATGACGGCGTCCCGCCCGACGCTGCCAGTAGCCGACCCGCTGATCGGCGGTGACGTCGTGGACCTCCTGGACACTCGCCTGGTAATGCAAAGCACCGTCCGCGCCGAGCCACAGTTCAGTGCCGATCCGCGGGCGCACCGGCACGTCGAAGGTCCGGCGGAAGCGGTCCAGATCGGTGGGCCGCAGATGCGAGACCCACAGCGGGGCGCGGTGGGCGGCCAGGGCGGCGGTGGCCAGGTCGGTGGCCTCGCCCAGATGCTCGCCGATCATCGGCAGATGGATCGTCCAGCCGACGATCTCCAGCCCCTGGGCGGCCTCCACCGCCTCGGGAAATTCATCAGCCCGGAGTCCGTAGCGGGCCATCGAGGTGAGCGCCTCCAGGATCACTCGCGCTCCCGGATGGGCGGCCGCCACCGCGGCGACATCCTCGACCCGCGACAGAGTGGTGATGACATGCGGCTCCTCAAGAAGCGGCTCGGCGACCTCGTCCCCGGGCCGCCACGGGGTGAGCACGACGACGTCCCCCTCGAAGCCCGGCAGTCCCGCGCCTCCGGCGCTCGCCAGACCCCCGGCGGAACCTGAGCGCACCGCCGCGACCTCCTCGGCGGTGCCCACCGCCAGCGTGTCCACCCCCAGCCGGGACGCCTCGGCGGCCAGCCGCGGCAGGCCGAAGCCGTAGCCATTGCCCTTGGCGACCGGCACGATGCCCTCGGTCGAACTCGCCACCCGATCCTGATGCGCCCGCCAGGCGGCGGCGTCGACATGCATCACGAGGCTCATCGCGACCTCCGGTCCATGTACCAGTCGAAGGCCTTGTAGAGCAGCGGATCGATGACCAGATCCCACTCTCCGATGTAGGAGACGGCCTCGCCGCCCGAACCCACCTTGAACTGGATCAGCCCGAGCTCCGGGTCGTCGGCGGCCAGCCCCTCGGTGATCCCGCGCAGGTCGTAGACGTCGGCGTCGACGGCCATCGAGTCACGGATCATCTGCCACTGGATCGCGTTGGAGCCGCGGACCTCGCGCTTGGCGCTGGTGGAGGCGCCGTAGGAGTACCAGGTGTGCCGCCCGACATGCACCCAGGTGGTGGACGCCACCAGGTCGCCCTCGTGGTGGGCGAGATAGAGGTGCATCCGGTCGGGGTCCTCGCCGTTGAGGGCGTCCCACATGGTCTGGAAGTACTCCAACGGCCTCGGCGTGAAGCCGTCGCGTCCGGCGGTCTCGACGTAGACCTTGTGGAAGTCGGCCAGATCCTCGCGGCTCCCGCGGGACACCTCGACCCCCTTCTTGGCGGCCTTGCGGATGTTGCGGCGCCACAGCTGGTTCATCCCGGCCAGCACCTCGTCCTCGGAGCGACGGGTGCGGACGCCGTCGGTCCAGGCCACCAGGGGGAGCTGGAAGTTGAACTTCGGCTGGCCGGCGGCGAATCCCTCGGCGTCCTTGGGGGGACGCCATCCCAGGTGGCGCAGCTGGTTGGCCAGCCGGGTGGCGCGCAGGTTCGTCACGTCGGCCGGGGCCTGCGACAGGGCGGTGATCGACTCGTCGGCGATGGCGTCCTTGATGGTGTCCTTGCGCCAGGTGCGGTGCGGCAGGGTCGGCCCGATCCGCAGCGCGAAGGCGCCGCGCTTCTTCGCATGGGCGCGCAGGGCGCCGAGGATCTCGGGGAGGTCGGGGGTGTCCCAGTCCAGCACCGGGCCCTCGGGAAGATAGGCCAGGTAGCGCTTGAGTTTCGGCACCTGGCGGTAGAGCACCAGTCCGACGCCGAGCAGCTCTTCCTTGCCGGCACCGACGCCGGTGCGAACGATCCCGATGGACTCCGGTAACCACTCCTGCTTGACCTTGGCCCAGGCCGGGGTCTGGAGGAAGCTCACCGTCTCCGCGGCGCGGGAGCCGGGGGCGCTCCAGTCCTTGATGAATGCGAGATGCTGGGCGGAGGAGATCTGGCGTACCTGAATCACAGGGACACCTTACGGGGCCTGGCGCTGTCCGGAACCAAAGGCGTCGACCGGTTGGGCTGTCTCATCGCGAGTGATGCCGCTGTCGCGCGCGGCGCTGTCGGGCTGAATCGGCGGGTCGAGGGGTTCTTGGGTGGCCGGCTGATCGGCGCTGCCTGGGCTGTCCGGGCTCGCCTGCCGAACGGCGTGATTCCGGAGGGTCGCGTTGCCGGAGCCGGCCGGATGCTCGGGATGATCCGGCTTCGCCTCGTGATCTCCCTTGTCAGCCTCATGATCCGCATTGTCGGCGGTCTTTCCGAGGGCCAGCGTCCGGGCGTAGTCGGCCTGGGTGGGCATTCCATAGGCGCGCGCCGTCTGATCGTGCAGGCTGATCACCTGGCGTCTGATCCGTTCGGAGAACTCGTGGGCGATCTCACCGGGAGCCGGCTGCATCGGGTGGCCGTAGACCACATGGACCGGGGGGCGCCCCTTCGGCAGCGCCGCGCCGTCCGAGGAGGGCATCGCGGCGAAGGCGCCCACCAGTGCCACCGGGATCACCGGGACGCCGCGGGAGATGGCCAGTGCCGCCGCGCCGGGTTTGAAGGTGCCCATAGCGCCGGTGCGCGACCGGGTGCCCTCGGCGAAGATCAGCAGCGGAATGCCGTCGGTGAGCAGGGAGCCGGCCAGTCCGCGATGGGTATGGGAGGAGCGGCCGGACTTGGAGCGCTTGCCGCGGTCGACCGGGAAGGCGTTGAAGAACAGCACCGGCGTGAAGGCCTTCCACCACGCGGTGAAGAAGTAGTCGGCGGCCGCCCCGGTGGACAGGTACTTGCTGAGCCGCCTGGGCAGTGATCCGAAGATCAGCGGGGTGTCCAGGTGGGAGGAGTGGTTCGCGGTGATGACGTACGCGCCGTCCAGATTCTCCAGGTTCTCCAGGCCGTGCACATGGACCTTCGTCACCCGCCACACCAGAGGCTTGAGCAGCAGCAGGTTGGCGGCCTGGCGGGCTATCGCATTGACGTCGCTGGTGTAGCGTCCACGATCCTTCACCTTCGGCTTGACTGCCATACTCAGCGCTCACCCGCCTGGCCGGATGTGTCCTCGGGGGAGGCGCCGGAGGGAAAATCGGTCTTGTCGCGACTCGAGGTGAGATTGCGCGACAGCCAGCGCATAGTGGATCGCGGCGCCGTCCCGGCCACCGCGATGGCGGCCTTCCAGCGGGCGCTCGGCACCGAGATCACCTTCCCCTTGGCCAGATCCTTCAGCGACTCCCGGACCAGGGTGGCCGCGTCGATCCAGACGAACTCGGGGAGGCTGGTGGCGGTGACATTCGCCCGCGAGTGGAACTCGGTGTGCACCCAGCCGGGGCACAGCGCCTCGACCTTCACTCCGCTGCCATGCAGCTCATTGGCCAGGCCCTCGGTGAAGGTGAGCACCCAGGCCTTGATCGCCGAGTAGTTGCCGGTGTTGATCCAGGCGCTGGAGGAGGCGACATTGATGATCCCGCCGTGCCCTCGCGATGTCATCGACCGGCCGGCCGCGGCCGACAGGATGAGCACCGCCTTGCACATCACGTCGAAGGCCCGCTCCTGCAGCGGCAGGGTCTCCGGGTCGAGGATCTTGGCGTGCAACCCGAAACCGGCGTTGTTGATCAGAAGATCGATGGGCCGCTCCGGGTCCTCGAGCCGGGCGGCGAGGGCGTCGACATCGGCGCGCACCGACAGGTCGGCGCGGATCGTCTCGACCGAGACCCCGTACCGCGGCTCGATCTCCGCCTTGATGGCCGCCATGCGGTCGGCGTCACGCGCGGCGATGATGACGTCGTCCCCGCGCGCGGCGAGCTGTGTGACGAACTCCCGGCCGATGCCGGAGGTACCGCCGGTGACCAAGCAGGATGACATAGACCCTAATCTACGACCTCCGGTGCACCGATGAGACCCTCCAGCTGGGGGTGAACGGACTGGACGCGCGGATTTCTTACGAGATGGCCGCGATGTGGAGCTCTACGGTGCCTCGGAGCCGGTTGTTTCGTCGATTTTCCGCGGTGTGCTCCGGGAGACCTGCGGATAGGCTCGGGGAATGACCGAGTGGACCATAGGCGGAACCGTTGACGAGGCCGATCTGGTCGCCCAGGCCCGGGAACGCGGCGGGAATCTGGCGCAGATCATGCTCGGCGACCCCCAGTCCTGGCGCAAGCCGGTGGTGAACCATCCCGGTGGTGCCGCGGGGCTGGCCAAGGCCGCCGGCGAGGCGGGGATCGCGGTGGTGGTGCACGCGGCGTATGTCATCAATGTGGCCTCCCTCAACAACCGGATCCGGATTCCATCCCGCAAGCTCCTTCAGCAGACTCTCGATGCCGCCGCCGAGATGGGGGCGATCGGGGTGGTGGTGCACGGCGGCCACGTCCGGGCCGGCGAGCCCATCGAGCAGGGTCAGGACAACTGGCGTAAGGCGGTCGACGGGCTGGAGATCCCGGTGCCGCTGCTGCTGGAGGACACCGCCGGCGGCAAGAACGCGATGGCCCGCCAGCTGGAGCGGATCGAGGGCACCTGGACGGCCATCCAGGCGGCATCGGGGGCCGAGAATGTCGGCTTCTGCCTGGACACCTGCCATGCCTTCGCGGCCGGTCTGGACCTGACGACACTGGTCGAGGACGTGCTGGCGATCACCGGGCGGATCGACCTGGTCCATGCGAACGACTCCCAGGGGCCGGCCGGGTCGGGTCGCGACCGGCACGCCAATCTGGGTCTGGGGCGGATCGACCCCGAGGATCTGGCGGCGGTGGTGCGCCGGGCCGAGGCCCCGGTGGTGGTCGAGACGCCGGGAGGAGTCGAGGAACAGGCCGCCGACATCGCCTGGCTGCGCGCCCGCCTGGACGGCTGAGCCGGCGTCATCTGGTTGCCGGATCTCACTACCATGGGTCCCGTTACCTGCTCGGTGCATCAGCCCCCTGAGGAGAACCCATGTCCATCGCCGATGTCTCCTACGGTCCCGGGCGCGATACCGCCCCCGACCCGGCCGCCGCTCTGCTCGGCACGCCGGTACCCGGGGAGGATCCGGCCGAGGTCCATCTGGCGCACATGTTCCGCGACACCGTCTCGAAGTACGCCTACCGCCCGGCCTCGCGCGTGAGGGTGGAGGGGCAGTGGCGGATTCGCACCTACGCGCAGATGAGACGCCGGGTGGACGCCGTCAGCCTGGCCCTGGTCGAGCACGGCGTGCAGCGCGGGGACCGGGTGGCGATCTTCTCCCACAACAGCCCCGAGTGGATCGAGATCGACCTGGCCGCGATGACCGTCGGCGCGGTTCCGGTGCCGATCTATCCGACCTCGACCGCCGAGCAGGTGGTGCACATCGTCTCCGACGCCCAGGTGCGGGTGATCTGCGTCGCCGGTCCGGCCGAGCGAGATCTGGTCGGGGCGGCGTTGGACCGGATGCCCAGTCTGGTGGCGGTCGTCGTCATCGACACCCCGATCGCCACTCCCGACGCCGCGGCCTCGCAGGCTCAGGACGACCGCCCGGCGTCCTTCGGGGAGGTCCCGGTCCTCACTCTGGACGACGTCGTCTCCGTGCAGCGCACCCCGGCCAGGACAGCCGAGCTCCAGGGCCTGCTGGATGAGCGGCTGGCTCAGTCCGCGGGGGACGACGTCGCCTCCCTCATCTACACCTCCGGCACCACCGGCCTCCCCAAGGGTGTGATGATCACCCACCGGGCCGCGATGGCCCAGGCGCGCGCCCTGGACGAGTTCTTCGACATCCGGCCGGCCGACCACTCGCTGAGCTTCCTGCCGCTGTCCCACGCCCTGGAATGGGCCTGGTCGATGGTGCTGCTCACGCACGGCTGCCTCAACACCTTCGTCACCAATCCCAAGACCGTCGCCGCGATGCTCGCCGAGGTGCGCCCCACGCTGTTCGTCTCGGTGCCGAAGCTGTACGAGCAGGTGATGACGGTGGCCCACGAGAAGGTCGACGACTCGCGCCTCAAGACCCGCCTGTTCGACTGGTCGCTGGACATCGGCCGGCGCTGGTGGCAGGCCTCGGAGGCCGGACGCCGCCCCGAGTTGGGGCTGAGGCTGCGCCATCGGGTGGCCGATGCCCTGGTGCTCAGGGCGATCCGGGACGCCGTCGGCGGCCCGAAGACCGTGCTCGCCGCCGGCGGAGCCCCGCTGCGCAAGGAGGTCGAGGAGTTTTTCGCCTCGGTCGGGATCCTGGTCTGCCAGGGCTACGGGCTCACCGAGGCCTCCCCGCTGGTGAGTTTCAACTCCCCGGACGCCCACAAATTCGGCACTGCGGGCCGGCCGTTGGTGAGCAGTGAGATCAAGGTGGGCGAGGAGGGTGAGCTGCTCTATCGCGGCCCGAACATCATGAAGGGCTACTGGAACGCCCCGGAGGCCACCGAGCAGACGATCCAGGACGGGTGGCTGCGCACCGGCGACGTCGGGCACATCGACGAGGACGGGTACCTGGTCATCACCGACCGGCTCAAGGACATCATCGTCACCCTCAACGGCAAGAACATCTCCCCCCAGCCGATCGAGGGGCTGCTGATGGCCGACCCGCTGTTCGAGCAGGCCGTGATTCTGGGGGACAATCGGCCCTGCCTCACCCTGCTCGTGAAGCCGTCGATGCCGCGGGTGGAGGAGCTGGCCGAGAAGCTGCACCTCAACCTGTCCGGGGTCGAGGGGATGCACAGCCCGGAGCTGGTCGAGGAGATCCGGCGCCGGGTCACCGACCTGACCAGCAGACTGCCCAATCAGGAGCAGATTCGCGATCTGCAGGTGCTGTGGGAGGACTTCACTCAGGACAACGGACTGCTCACCCCCACCCTCAAGGTGCGGCGGCGCGAGGTCGAGAAGCGGTTCAAGGATGTCATCGATGAGATGTACGTCCGGTTGGCCGTGCTGCGGAAGAACGGTGCCGGCCGGTCGTCGCATGGTGATTCGCACGATTCGCACAGCTCTGGGTCTCATGGTGCCGATGCCGGCTCCGATGCCGGGTCTGGTTCTCGGCCGACTGCAGGCGGAGATGCCGGCCGGGACCGCGGCTGAGCCGTCACTACACTTCTGACCATGGGACTGAGGAACTTCCTGACCAACCGCGGTATGCCGACCGGAGGCATCGACCTCCCGGAGGTATTGAATGTCCTCGCCAACGGTGGGGTCCTGGTCGATGTTCGGACCCCGCGGGAGTACGAGGCCGGTCACGCTCCCGGTGCTCATCTGGTGGAGCCCAAGGATCTGGCGGAGGACCCTTTCACCGCCGTCTACGGGGACGATCCGCTGGCCGAGCCCGACCCGCACTTCGTGCTGGTCTGCGACACCGGATTCCGTTCCGGGCACCTGATCGAGGCGATCCGCGAGAAGGGGTACGACGCCGACTTCCTCACCGGTGGCCTGCGGGCCTGGCGCGAGGGCGGCGAGATCCTGATTCCCGGGCCGCCGAGGCACTGACTGTGCTTGTCAACGGAGGGGCCGACCCCTCCGCGTCGCTTCGCTCCTGCCTCCCCGTTGCGCCGGTCTGTATGTGGCAAGCACTGCGGGCGCCGGCCTCTTTGGCCGTCAATCGGCGGGGGCGACCCCTTGCGACCCCGTTGCGCCGGTCCTGTTGATGGTTGCGGCGGCTGCGCTGGCCTCTTGGGTATAAGGCCGACCCCTCCGCGTCGCTTCGCTCCTGCCTCCCCGTTGCGCCGGTCTGTATGTGGCAAGCACTGCGGGTGCCGGCCTCTTTGGCCGTCAGTCGGCGGGGCTGGCCCAAAGCGGTGGAGATCACTCCTGCCTCGCCGTCCCCGGGCCCTGATCGGGCTGGATTACGGCGAGGCGGGAGTGATCTCCAACCCGATGGGGGAGCCGGCTAAGCCCGGCGGTAGTTCTTCACGAAATCGGGGGTTGGGATGCCCGGGATATTTCGTGGGTCGGGGACTGGAGATCCAATCGCGAATGTCGTCGGAATGACCCCGGCCCATATCGGCAGCGCGTAGTCCTCCTCGTCGTCTGCCGGCGGACCTGTCCGGACCTTGGCGGACGCCTCGGCCAGGCTGAGCCTGATCACCGAGGTCGCTGCCAGTTCCTTCTTGTCGGGCTTGCGGGCCGCGTCCCACGAGCCGGGGGTCAATCGCTCGCTGATGGCCGCCAGAGCGTCGAGCTTCTCCGCCTCGGCAACTCTCATGGCACGGCCGAGGACGACAACGCTTCTGTAGTTGATCGACTGATGGAAGACCGAGCGAGCGACGACGATGCCGTCGACATGGGTCACCGAGAAGCAGACATCGATGCCCTCGCCAGCCCTGCGCATCACCCGGCTTCCAGACGAGCCGTGGATCAGCAGTTCGTCCCCCACGCGTCCATAGCCCGTCGGTATCACACAGGGCTGGCCGTCGATCACAAATCCAAGGTGACCGATGAAACCCTCGTCCAGGATCGCGTTGATCGTTTCACGGTCATACTTGGCCCTGGAGGGGTTGCGGCGGATACGCGTCCGGTCGCTCGGAGGTTCGGAATCTGTTGCGGACATGTCATCCTCCGTATTCGGATTGAAACAAAAGGAATATCTGCGCCCTGTGCTCGCGGGCGACTGCTGAGCCGATACGGTCGTGTCCTCCGTGAGGGTATCAACTTTCCAGCGACCGATGGATGGTCGAGGTCAGGCGCTGTAGATGGTCTTTCCGCCGATGACGGTGGTCGTGACATGGACGTTCTCGATCTCTTCATCAGGAACCGAGAACAGATCCGCGTCGAGCGCGGCGAAGTCCGCGAGCTTGCCGACCTCGAGAGTTCCAAGGACATCCTCCTGGCTGATCGAGTACGCGGAACCATAGGTGTACGAATGCACCGCTTCAGTCACCGAGACCCGCTCAGCGAGCCCGAACGGCTTTCCCGACGAGGTGCGGCGATTGACCAGATCATGGATCGACTTCAGTGGATTCGGAGTGTTCGACGGGCAATCAGTGGACCCCGGTACCACCATCCCCGCATCGAGGAAGGACCGCATCCGGTAGGTGCCCGCGGCGCGCTCCTCGCCGAGAGCCTCGAGCACTCCGTCTCCGAACTGGGAGACGAAAATTCCCTGCGGGCACGGAATGACGCCGAGGTCCGCACACCGCTTCACCTGCTCATCCGTGGCGATCGCGAAGTGCTCGATCCGGTGCCGCACATTCCTCGGGAACAGCTTCTGAGCGTTCTCGTACGCATCGAGCACATGATCGATGGCGCGATCTCCGATCGCGTGAGTGGCCACGGCCCATCCGGCCCGATGATAGGAGAGAATCAGATCGGAGAGCTCGTCCGGCTCCACCCTCATGACGCCGCGATTGTCGGGCTCTCCGCAATACGGTTCATTGACCGCAGCAGAACGGCCGATGAGTGATCCGTCGGCGAGAATCTTCACCGGGCCGACTCGAAGCCTGTCGTCGCCGAATCCGGTCCTGATGCCGAGGTCCAGGGTGCGCATGCCATCTGCATCGAGTTCGAGTTCGTGGAGAACCGGATAGAACGGCATGACCGTCATGCGTGGTTGAAGGGCTCCTTGGGCAATGGCGTCAAGATAGATATCCATCACCGGGCTGTTCGCACCGAACACCCCACCCAGGAGCACGATCGGCTCCACCAGGCTGGTCAGGCCGAATGAGATCGCCTGATCGGAGGCCAGCTTGAGATTGGCGATCGCCTCTTCTTTCGTCACCTTCGAACCGGCCAGCTGGATGGGTTCGCCGGCCTTCTCCTGAAGAAGGCCCTCGGGTCGGCCGTCCGAGCCGCGCACAACCCGGCCGCCCTCGAAGTCCGGATAGTCATTGCGATCCGGGTACCCCGCTGCTTCGAAGGCCTTCGTATTCGCCACGATCATGTGGTTGGACACATGCACCAGAATGACCGGGTTGTCTGGCGACACCGTGTCGAGCATTTCAGCGGTCGGGTGTCCTCCCAGATGGTTCTGGTCGTAGTAAGCACCGTGAATCCATTGACCGTCGGGCGTCTTCCTCGCCCGCTCTCCAACAGCCCGGCAGAGATCGTCCAATGTGGAGACGCCGGGCCAGTGCAGATCGATACTGCTGAGCTGCTCCCCGGTACCCATGGTGTGATGGTGCGCATCGTGGAACCCCGGCACGATGACCGATCCCTTCACGTTCACCACCTCGCGCGGGTTGAGACCGTCGAGGTCGGCCAGATCATCGCGGGTGCTGACGCCGACAATCCGGCCATTGTCGACCGCCAGTCCGGTGGCGTACTTTCCCGGAGTGGTGATCCGCCCGCCGGCCGGGAGCCCTGCTCCGGTCCAGAAGTTTCCCTTGAAAACTGTATCAATGGTCACTGCGAAATCACCTTTCCTATCAAGATTCTTATCAAGAGAAGCACGCCGAACAATGCTCCCTCAACGCGATACGGAAATCCATCACGCCTCGCGCCGTATCCGTGATGAATGGCCTGCAACTCTTCACTCCACCGACCCGGTCTGTCTCCAACCCCCGAAGGTCCGGCCGTCCGAAAGCTCCACCATGGCCGTGACGACGGCCCCGTAGGGTCCCCTCCAGAGGCTGTGGAAGCGGTACAGCTCCCGGCTGTCCACCTCGCAAGTTGCTGCAAAAGAGCCGTCGGCCTCCCAACCGGCGGGCACGATCCGGCCGTTGACGGTGACCCGGAGCTCGCCCGCAGCCGGCTCCGAGAGCCTCCCGCGCACCAGGATCGGCGTCCCGCCAGTATCGCTGGTGGGTCCGGCCTGCACTGACAGCTGGGCGATCCCGGTCCCC
>JALCLH010000025.1 GCA_022647765.1 Acidipropionibacterium sp. | reverse complement strand
TGGGCGATGAGTTCCGCCTCGATCCAGGCCATCACGACCGCGACCAGGTGATCCAACTCGGCCTCAGTGAGCTCGTGCCCGGTGGCGATGCCGTGCCATTTCGCCACGCAGCCGCGGCAGCAGGTGGCCGTGGCGTGCTGGGCGACGAACACCGGATGGCCGCGCATCGGTGTTTGGCGGCCGTCGTTGCGCGGCCGGGCGGCGCCGATTCGGCCGCTGAGCAGGTCGCGGGCGTGCGCGGCGATGGTGTCCCTGCCCTTGGCACGGGCGTAGTCGCAGTCGTCGGGGGACAGGTGAAAGCGGGACCGGAAGGTCGAGCGGCGCAGCCGGGCGAGGGTCTCCTCGATGGGCTCGGTCTGCCAGCAGCCGTTCCTGCCCATGCTCGGCATCCCTCCCCGTATCCGCGATGATCCCGTTATATCGAGATCGTCGCGGTGTCTAGGCAGGAGGCGCTCCCGCCGCGGCAGATGGCAATCCGCCGACAGCTGGGTCAGCTCCCTGGAAGCTCCATCGATATGGGATGTGACTAGGGAAGACGCACGTCATGCTCGTGGATTCGCGACGCTTTGCTCGTGGATTCGCGGAACTCTGCTGGTGGATCCGCCGCCGGTCGACTCCGTCTTGCACAGCCCCTTGGGGGCGGCCGATCAGTCCAGGATGATCTGATCCGGGGTGGCCGTGGTGGCCCGCATCGTCACCTCGAGTTCGTCGCCCACCTGCACCGTCGGAGGCACCCACAGCAGGCTCGCCTGCATGTGCGGGGGCTCGGCGAAGAACAGCTTCCGGCCGCCCGCCGAGTACGGCGACAGCGCCATCCGGCCCGCCTCCATCGCCCCGTTCGCCAGCGTCTGGATGACCTGTCGCACGGTGGCCGCGGCGGTCGGGGCCTGCATCGCCACCCCGTTCGCGGTGCCCCCGGAAACCACCGCCAGACGGTGGTGACGGCGTCCCGCCCGACGCTGCCAGTAGCCGACCCGCTGGTCGGCGGTGACGTCGTGGATCTCCTGGACACTCGCCCGGTAATGCAAAGCGCCGGTCGCGCCGAGCCACAGCTCGGTGCCGACCCGCGGACGCACCGGCACGTCGACAGTCCGGCGGAAGCGGTCCAGATCGGCGGGCCGCAGATGCGAGACCCACAGCGGGGCGCGGTGGGCGGCCAGGGCGGCGGTGGCCAGGTCGGTGGCCTCGCCCAGATGCTCGCCGATCATTGGCAGATGGATCGTCCAGCCGACGATCTCCAGCCCCTGGGCGGCCGCCACCGCCTCGGGAAATTCCTCAGCCCGGAGTCCATAGCGGGCCATCGAGGTGAGCGCCTCCAGGATCACCCGCGCTCCCGGATGGGCGGCCGCCACCGCGGCGACGTCCTCGACCCGCGACAGAGTGGTGATGACATGCGGCTCCTCAAGAAGCGGCTCGGCGACCTCGTCCCCGGGCCGCCACGGGGTGAGCACGACGACGTCCCCCTCGAAGCCCGGCAGTCCCGCGCCTCCGGCGCTCGCCAGACCCCCGGCGGAACCGGAGCGCACCGCCGCGACCTCCTCGGCGGTGCCTACCGCCAGCGTGTCCAGCCCCAAACGGGACGCCTCGGCGGCCAGCCGCGGCAGGCCGAAGCCGTAGCCATTGCCCTTGGCGACCGGCACGATGCCCTCTGTCGAGCCCGCCACCCGATCCTGATGGGCCCGCCAGGCGGCGGCGTCGACATGCAGCACGAGGCTCATCGCGACCTCCGGTCCATGTACCAGTCGAAGGCCTTGTAGAGCAGCGGATCGATGACCAGATCCCACTCGCCGATGTAGGAGACGGCCTCGCCGCCCGAACCCACCTTGAACTGGATCAGCCCGAGCTCCGGATCGTCGGCGGCCAGCCCCTCGGTGATCCCGCGCAGGTCGTAGACGTCGGCGTCGACGGCCATCGAGTCGCGGATCATCTGCCACTGGATCGCGTTGGAGCCGCGGACCTCGCGCTTGGCGCTGGTGGAGGCGCCGTAGGAGTACCAGGTGTGCCGCCCGACATGCACCCAGGTGGTGGACGCCACCAGGTCGCCCTCGTGGTGGGCGAGATAGAGGTGCATCCGGTCGGGGTCCTCGCCGTTGAGGGCGTCCCACATGGTCTGGAAGTACTCCAACGGCCTCGGCGTGAAGCCGTCGCGTCCGGCGGTCTCGACGTAGACCTTGTGGAAGTCGGCCAGATCCTCGCGGCTCCCGCAGGACACCTCGACCCCCTTCTTGGCGG
The DNA here is from genome assembly GCA_022647765.1 of Acidipropionibacterium sp. Taxonomy (GTDB): domain Bacteria; phylum Actinomycetota; class Actinomycetes; order Propionibacteriales; family Propionibacteriaceae; genus Acidipropionibacterium. Next base: position 9,117 of record JALCLH010000025.1, on the reverse strand, counting down.
CCTTGCGGATGTTGCGGCGCCACAGCTGGTTCATCCCGGCCAGCACCTCGTCCTCGGAGCGACGGGTGCGGACGCCGTCGGTCCAGGTCACCAGGGGGAGCTGGAAGTTGAACTTCGGCTGGCCGGCGGCGAATCCCTCGGCGTCCTTGGGGGGACGCCATCCCAGGTGACGCAGCTGGTTGGCCAGCCGGGTGGCTCTCAGATTGGTGACGTCGGCCGGGGCCTGCGACAGGGCGGTGATCGACTCGTCGGCGATGGCGTCCTTGATGGTGTCCTTGCGCCAGGTGCGGTGCGGCAGGGTCGGCCCGATCCGCAGCGCGAAGGCGCCGCGCTTCTTCGCATGGGCGCGCAGGGCGCCGAGGATCTCGGGGAGGTCGGGGGTGTCCCAGTCCAGCACCGGGCCCTCGGGAAGATAGGCCAGGTAGCGCTTGAGCTTCGGCACCTGGCGGTAGAGCACCAGTCCGACGCCGAGCAGCTCTTCCTCGCCGGCACCGACGCCGGTGCGAACGATCCCGATGGACTCCGGCAACCACTCCTGCTTGACCTTGGCCCAGGCCGGGGTCTGGAGGAAGCTCACCGTCTCCGCGGCGCGGGAGCCGGGGGCGCTCCAGTCCTTGATGAATGCGAGATGCTGGGCGGAGGAGATCTGGCGTACCTGAATCACAGGGACACCTTACGGGGCCTGGCGCTGTCCGGAACCAAAGGCGTCGACCGGTTGGGCTGTCTCATCGCGAGTGATGCCCCTGTCGCGCGCGGCGCTGTCGGGCTGAATCGGCGGGTCGAGGGGTTCTTGGGTGGCCGGCTGATCGGCGCTGCCTGGGCTGTCCGGGCTCGCCTGCCGAACGGCGTGATTCCGGAGGGTCGCGTTGCCGGAGCCGGCCGGATGCTCGGGATGATCCGGCTTCGCGTCGTGATCCCCCTTGTCAGCCTCATGATCCGCATTGTCGGCGGTCTTTCCGAGGGCCAGCGTCCGGGCGTAGTCGGCCTGAGTGGGCATTCCGTAGGCGCGCGCCGTCTGATCGTGCAGACTGATCACCTGGCGTCTGATCCGTTCGGAGAACTCGTGGGCGATCTCACCGGGAGCCGGCTGCATCGGGTGGCCGTAGACCACGTGGACCGGGGGGCGTCCCTTCGGCAGCGCCGCGCCGTCCGAGGAGGGCATCGCGGCGAAGGCGCCCACCAGTGCCACCGGGATCACCGGGACGCCGCGGGAGATGGCCAGCGCCGCCGCGCCGGGTTTGAAGGTGCCCATCGCGCCGGTGCGCGATCGGGTGCCCTCGGCGAAGATCAGCAGCGGGATTCCGTCGGTGAGCAGGGAGCCGGCCAGCCCGCGATGGGTATGGGAGGAGCGGCCGGACTTGGAGCGCTTGCCGCGGTCGACCGGGAAGGCGTTGAAGAACAGCACCGGCGTGAAGGCCTTCCACCACGCGGTGAAGAAGTAGTCGGCGGCCGCCCCGGTGGACAGGTACTTGCTGAGCCGCCTGGGCAGCGATCCGAAGATCAGCGGAGTGTCCAGGTGGGAGGAGTGGTTCGCGGTGATGACGTACGCGCCATCCAGATTCTCCAGGTTCTCCAGGCCGTGCACATGGACCTTCGTCACCCGCCACACCAGAGGCTTGAGCAGCAGCAGGTTGGCGGCCTGGCGAGCTATCGCATTGATGTCGCTGGTGTAGCGTCCACGATCCTTGACTTTCGGCTTGACGGCCATACTCAGCGCTCACCCGCCTGACCGGATGTGTTCTCGGGGGAGGCGCCGGAGGGGAAATCGGTCTTGTCGCGACTCGAGGTGAGATTGCGCGACAGCCAGCGCATGGTGGATCGCGGCGCCGTCCCGGCCACCGCGATGGCGGCCTTCCAGCGGGCGCTCGGCACCGAGATCACCTTTCCTTTGGCCAGATCCTTCAGCGACTCCCGGACCAGGGTGGCCGCGTCGATCCAGACGAACTCGGGAAGGCTGGTGGCGGTGACATTCGCCCGCGAGTGGAACTCGGTGTGCACCCAGCCCGGGCACAGCGCCTCGACCTTCACGCCGCTGCCGTGCAGCTCATTGGCCAGGCCCTCGGTGAAGGTGAGCACCCAGGCCTTGATCGCCGAGTAGTTGCCGGTGTTGATCCAGGCACTGGAGGAGGCGACATTGATGATCCCGCCATGCCCTCGCGATGTCATCGACCGGCCGGCCGCGGCCGACAGGATGAGCACCGCCTTGCACATCACGTCGAAGGCCCGCTCCTGCAGCGGCAGGGTCTCCGGGTCGAGGATCTTGGCGTGCAACCCGAAGCCGGCGTTGTTGACCAGAAGATCGATGGGCCGCTCCGGGTCCTCGAGCCGGGCGGCGAGGGCGTCGACATCGGCGCGCACCGACAGGTCGGCGCGGATCGTCTCGACCGAGACGCCGTACCGCGGCTCGATCTCCGCCTTGATGGCCGCCATGCGGTCGGCGTCACGCGCGGCGATGATGACGTCGTCCCCGCGCGCGGCGAGCTGTGTGACGAACTCCCGACCGATGCCGGAGGTACCGCCGGTGACCAAGCAGGATGACATAGGCCCTAATCTACGACCTCCGGTGCACCGATGAGACCCTCCAGCTGGAGGCGGACGGACTGGGACGCGCGGATTTCTTACGAGATGGCCGCGATGTGGAGCTCCACGGCGCCTCGGAGCGGGTCATCTCGTCGGTTTTCCGCGGTGTGCTCCGGGAGACCTGCGGATAGGCTCGGGGAATGACCGAGTGGACCATAGGCGGAACCGTTGACGAGGCCGATCTGGTCGCCCAGGCCCGGGAACGCGGCGGGAATCTGGCGCAGATCATGCTCGGCGACCTCCAGTCCTGGCGCAAGCCGGTGGTGAACCATCCCGGTGGTGCCGCGGGGCTGGCCAAGGCCGCCGGCGAGGCGGGGATCGCGGTGGTGGTGCACGCGGCCTATGTCATCAATGTGGCCTCCCTCAACAACCGGATCCGGATTCCATCCCGCAAGCTCCTTCAGCAGACTCTCGATGCCGCCGCCGAGATGGGGGCGATCGGGGTGGTGGTGCACGGCGGCCACGTCCGGGCCGGCGAGCCCATCGAGCAGGGTCAGGACAACTGGCGAAAGGCGGTCGACGGGCTGGAGATCCCGGTGCCGCTGCTGCTGGAGGACACCGCCGGCGGCAAGAACGCGATGGTCCGCCAGCTGGAGCGGATCGAGGGCACCTGGACGGCAATCCAGGCGGCATCGGGGGCCGAGAATGTCGGCTTCTGCCTGGACACCTGCCACGCCTTCGCCGCCGGTCTTGACCTGACGACACTGGTCGCGGACGTGCTGGCGATCACCGGGCGGATCGATCTGGTCCATGCCAACGACTCCCAGGGGCCGGCCGGGTCGGGTCGCGACCGGCACGCCAACCTCGGTCAGGGCCAGATCGACCCCGAGGATCTGGCGGCGGTGGTGCGCCGGGCCGAGGCTCCGGTGGTGGTCGAGACGCCGGGAGGAGCCGAGGAACAGGCCGCCGACATCGCCTGGCTGCGCGCCCGCCTGGACGGCTGAGCCGGCGTCATCTGGTTGCCGGATCTCACTACCATGGGTCCCGTTACCTGCTCGGTGCATCAGCCCCTTGAGGAGAACCCATGTCCATCGCCGATGTCTCCTACGGTCCCGGGCGTGATACCGCCCCCGACCCGGCCGCCGCTCTGCTCGGCACGCCGGTACCCGGGGAGGATCCGGCCGAGGTCCATCTGGCGCACATGTTCCGCGACACCGTCTCGAAGTACGCCTACCGCCCGGCCTCGCGGGTGAGGGTGGAGGGGCAGTGGCGGATTCGCACCTACGCGCAGATGAGACGCCGGGTGGACGCCGTCAGCCTGGCCCTGGTCGAGCACGGCGTGCAGCGCGGGGACCGGGTGGCGATCTTCTCCCACAACAGCCCCGAGTGGATCGAGATCGACCTGGCCGCGATGACCGTCGGCGCGGTTCCGGTGCCGATCTATCCGACCTCGACCGCCGAGCAGGTGGTGCACATCGTCTCCGACGCCCAGGTGCGGGTGATCTGCGTTGCCGGTCCGGCCGAGCGTGATCTGGTCGGGGCGGCGTTGGACCGGATGCCCAGCCTGGTGGCCGTCGTCGTCATCGACACCCCGATCGCCACTCCCGACGCCGCGGTCTCACAGGCTCAGGACGATCGCTCGGCGTCCTTCGGGGAGGTCCCGGTCCTCACTCTGGACGACGTCGTCTCCGTGCAGCGCACCCCGGACCGGACCGCGGAGCTCCAGGGCCTGGTCGACGAGCGGCTGGCTCAGTCCGCGGGGGACGACGTCGCCTCCCTCATCTACACATCCGGCACCACCGGCCTCCCCAAGGGAGTGATGATCGCCCACCGGGCCGCGATGGCCCAGGCGCGTGCTCTCGACGAGTTCTTCGACATCCGGCCCGCCGACCACTCGCTGAGCTTTCTGCCGCTGTCTCACGCCCTGGAATGGGCCTGGTCGATGGTGCTGCTCACTCACGGCTGCCTCAACACCTTCGTCACCAATCCCAAGACCGTCGCCGCGATGCTCGCCGAGGTGCGCCCCACGCTGTTCGTCTCGGTGCCGAAGCTGTACGAGCAGGTGATGACGGTGGCTCACGAGAAGGTCGACGACTCGCGCCTCAAGACCCGCCTGTTCGACTGGTCGCTGGACATCGGCCGTCGCTGGTGGCAGGCCTCGGAGGCCGGACGCCGTCCGGAACTGGGGCTGAGGCTGCGCCATCGGGTGGCCGATGCCCTGGTGCTCAGGGCGATCCGGGACGCCGTCGGCGGCCCGAAGACCGTGCTCGCTGCCGGCGGAGCCCCGCTGCGCAAGGAGGTCGAGGAGTTCTTCGCCTCGGTGGGGATCCTGGTCTGCCAGGGCTACGGGCTCACCGAGGCCTCCCCGCTGGTGAGTTTCAACTCCCCGGACGCCCACAAATTCGGCACCGCCGGCCGGCCGCTGGTGAGCAGCGAGATCAAGGTGGGCGAGGAGGGCGAGCTGCTCTATCGCGGCCCGAACATCATGAAGGGCTACTGGAACGCCCCGGAGGCCACCGAGCAGACGATCCAGGACGGCTGGCTGCGCACCGGCGACGTCGGGCACATCGACGAGGACGGGTACCTGGTCATCACCGACCGTCTCAAGGACATCATCGTCACCCTCAACGGCAAGAACATCTCCCCCCAGCCGATCGAGGGGCTGCTGATGGCCGACCCGCTGTTCGAGCAGGCCGTGATTCTGGGGGACAATCGGCCCTGCCTCACCCTGCTTGTGAAGCCGTCGATGCCGCGGGTGGAGGAGCTGGCCGAGAAGCTGCACCTCAACCTGTCCGGGGTCGAGGGGATGCACAGTCCGGAGCTGGTCGAGGAGATCCGGCGCCGGGTCACCGACCTGACCAGCAGACTGCCCAATCAGGAGCAGATTCGCGATCTGCAGGTGCTGTGGGAGGACTTCACTCAGGACAACGGCCTGCTCACGCCCACCCTCAAGGTGCGGCGGCGTGAGGTCGAGAAGCGGTTCAAGGACGTCATCGATGAGATGTACGTCCGGTTGGCCGTGCTGCGGAAGAACGGTGCCGGCCGGTCGTCGCATGGTGATTCGCACGATTCGCGCGGTGCTGAGTCTCATGGTGCTGCCGATGGCGGGTCTGGTTCCCGTCCGACCGCAGGCGGAGATGCCGGCCGGGACCACGGCTGAGCCGTCACTACACTTCTGACCATGGGACTGAGGAACTTCCTGACCAACCGCGGTATGCCGACCGGAGGCATCGACCTCCCGGAGGTATTGAATGTCCTCGCCAACGGTGGGGTCCTGGTCGATGTTCGGACCCCGCGGGAGTACGAGGCCGGTCACGCCCCCGGTGCCCATCTGGTGGAGCCCAAGGATCTGGCGGAGGACCCCTTCACCGCCGTCTACGGGGACGATCCGCTGGCCGAGCCCGACCCGCACTTCGTGCTGGTCTGCGACACCGGATTCCGCTCCGGGCACCTGATCGAGGCGATTCGCGAGAAGGGGTACGACGCCGACTTCCTCACCGGCGGCCTGCGGGCCTGGCGCGAGGGTGGCGAGATCCTGATTCCGGGGCCGCCGAGGCACTGATCTATCAAGCGAAGGGACGACCCCTTGCGACCCCGTTGCGCCGGTCCTGTTGATGGTTGCGGCGGCTGCGCTGGCCTCTTGGGTATAAGGCCGACCCCTCCGCGTCGCTTCGCTCCTGCCTCCCCGTTGCGCCGGTCTGTATGTGGCAAGCACTGCGGGCGCCGGCCTCTTTGGCCGTCAGTCGGCTGGGGCGACCGCTCCTGCCGGTGGAGATCACTCTCGCCTCGCCGTAATCAAGCCCGGTCAGGGCCCGGGGACGGCGAGGCGGGAGTGATCTCTAACCCGATGGGGGAGCCGGCTAAGCCCGGCGGTAGTTCTTCACGAAATCGGGGGTTGGGATGCCCGGGATATTTCGTGGGTCGGGGACTGGAGATCCAATCGCGAATGTCGTCGGAATGACCCCGGCCCATAGCGGCAGCTGATAGTCCTCCTCGTCGTCTGCCGGCGGGCCTGTCCGGACCTTGGCGGACGCCTCGGCCAGGCTCAGCCTGATCACCGAGGTCGCCGCCAGTTCCTTCTTGTCGGGCTTGCGGGCCGCGTCCCACGAGCCCGGGGTCAATCGCTCGCTGATGGCCGCCAGAGCGTCGAGTTTCTCCGCCTCGGGAACTCTCACGGCACGGCCGAGGACGACGACGCTCCGGTAGTTGATCGACTGGTGGAAGGCCGAGCGGGCGACGACGATGCCGTCGACATGGGTCACCGTGAAGCAGACGTCGATGCCCTCGCCGGCCCTGCGCATCACCCGGCTTCCAGACGAGCCGTGGATCAGCAGTTCGTTCCCCACGCGTCCATAACCTGTTGGTATCACGCAGGGCTGGCCGTCGATCACAAATCCAAGGTGGCCGATAAAACCTTCGTCCAGGATCGCGTTGATCGTGTCGCGATCATACTTGGCTCTGGACGGGTTGCGGCGGATACGCGTCCGATCGCTCGGAGGTTCGGAATCTGTTGCGGACATGTAATCCTCCGTATTCGGATTGAAACAAAAGGAGTATCTGCGCCCTGTGCTCGCGGGCGACTGCTGAGCCGATACGGTCCTGTCCTCCGTGAGGGTATCAACTTCCCCGACCGATGGATGGTCGAGGTCAGGCGCTATAGACGGTCTTTCCGCCGATGACGGTGGTCGTGACATGGATGTTCTCGATCTCTTCATCGGGAACCGAGAACAGATCCGCGTCGAGCGCGGCGAAGTCCGCGAGCTTGCCGACCTCGAGAGTTCCAAGGACATCCTCCTGGCTGATCGAGTACGCGGAACCATAGGTGTACGAATGCACCGCTTCAGTCACCGAGACCCGCTCAGCGAGCCCGAACGGCTTTCCCGACGAGGTGCGGCGATTGACCAGATCATGGATCGACTTCAGTGGATTCGGAGTGTTCGACGGGCAATCAGTGGACCCCGGTACCACCATCCCCGCATCGAGGAAGGATCGCATCCGGTAGGTGCCCGCGGCGCGCTCCTCGCCGAGAGCCTCGAGCACTCCGTCTCCGAATTGGGAGACGAAAATTCCCTGCGGGCACGGAATGACGCCGAGGTCCGCACACCGCTTCACCTGCTCATCCGTGGCGATCGCGAAGTGCTCGATCCGGTGCCGCACATTCCTCGGGAACAGCTTCTGCGCGTTCTCGTACGCATCGAGCACATGATCGATGGCGCGATCTCCAATCGCGTGAGTGGCCACGGCCCATCCAGCCCTATGATAGGAGAGAATCAGATCGGAGAGCTCGTCCGGCTCCACCCTCATGACGCCCCGATTGTCGGGCTCTCCGCAATACGGTTCATTGACCGCAGCAGAACGGCCGATGAGCGATCCGTCGGCGAGAATCTTCACCGGGCCGACTCGAAGCCTGTCGTCGCCGAATCCGGTCCTGATGCCGAGGTCCAGGGTGCGCATGCCATCTGCATCGAGTTCGAGTTCATGGAGAACCGGATAGAACGGCATGACCGTCATGCGTGGGTGAAGGGCTCCTTGGGCAATGGCGTCAAGATAGATATCCATCACCGGACTGTTCGCACCGAACACCCCACCCAGGAGCACGATCGGCTCCACCAGGCTGGTCAGGCCGAATGAGATCGCCTGATCGGAGGCCAGCTTGAGATTGGCGATCGCCTCTTCTTTTGTCACCTTCGAACCGGCCAGCTGGATGGGTTCGCCGGCCTTCTCCTGAAGAAGGCCCTCGGGTCGGCCATCCGAGCCACGCACAACCCGGCCGCCCTCGAAGTCCGGATAGTCATTGCGATCCGGGTACCCCGCTGCTTCGAAGGCCTTCGTATTCGCCACGATCATGTGGTTGGACACATGCACCAGAATGACCGGGTTGTCTGGCGACACCGTGTCGAGCATTTCAGCGGTCGGGTGTCCTCCCAGATGGTTCTGGTCGTAGTAAGCACCGTGAATCCATTGACCGTCGGGCGTCTTCCTCGCTCGTTCTCCAACAGCCCGGCAAAGATCGTCCAATGTGGAGACGCCGGGCCAGTGCAGATCGATACTGCTGAGCTGCTCCCCGGTACCCATGGTGTGATGGTGCGCATCGTGGAACCCCGGCACGATGACCGATCCCTTCACGTTCACCACCTCGCGCGGGTTGAGACCGTCGAGATCGGCCAGGTCATCGCGGGTGCTGACGCCGACAATCCGGCCATTGTCGACCGCCAGTCCGGTGGCGTATTTTCCCGGAGTGGTGATCCGCCCGCCGGCCGGGAGCCCCGCTCCGGTCCAGAAATTGCCCTTGAAAACTGTATCAATGGTCACTGCGAAATCACCTTTCCTACCAAGATTCTTATCAAGTCAATCACGCCGAAAAACGTCTAAATCTCAACGTGATACAGAAATCCATCACGGCCTCGCGCCGCATCCGTGATGAATGGCCCGCAACTCTTCACTCCACCGGCCCGGTTTGTCTCCAGGCTCCGAAGGCCCGGCCAACCGAGTCCTCCACCATCGCCGTGACGACGGCCCCGTAGGGTCCCCGCCAGAAGCTGTGGAAGCGGTACAGCTCCCGGCTGTCCACCTCGCAGGCCGCCGTGAACGACCCAT
>JALCLH010000024.1 GCA_022647765.1 Acidipropionibacterium sp. | reverse complement strand
GTCCAGCAGCCGGGCCGCCTGCTTCTGGGGCAGCAGTGGCCGGTAGATCCTGATGGTCGCCCGGAGCCGGCGTCCGGCGGCTCTCAGATCGTGGATCGAGTCGGGCTCGCGCCGTCGGACGGCACCGGGCAGCGACCTCATCAGGTCGACCTGCCCGGCCCAGTACCTCTCCACGCTGCTGGCGGCCTTGGACATGGTCAGATTCTACGATCGATGGTGGGGAGGCACCTCGTAAAGCGCATGTTCGCTGAGTTGCAGGGCGTTGAGCACCAGAGCGGCGAGGTGCTCGTCCGGCTGGCTGTAGTAGCTCGTGGTGCCCTGGCGGCGCACCCTCACCATCCCGGCCGCCCGCAGCTTCGCCAGGTGCTGGGAGACCCCCGGCACCGGACGGCCGAGGGCCTCGGCGATCGCCCCCACCGGCATCTCGGTGCCATCGAGCATGACCAGGACGGCCAGCCGGGTGCGATCGGCCAGCAGCCGGAGCACCCCGGCCGCGTGATTGACGACAGCCTCCTCCGGTGCCCGGCCGGCGGCGTCGTTCCCCGCGCTCCTCGCCACCATGCTCATGCCTGCGCCTCCGTCCCGTCCGCCCCAGGATTCCAGATGATCGCCGCGGCGGCCAGCGTGGCCGCCGCGATCGCCGCCAGCGCCAGCCCGCAGGCCGTGATCCCGAGCTGCCCCAGTATCCCGGCCAGCGGATAGCTGATCAGCCAGCAGGCATGCGAGAGCGAGAACTGAGCCGCAAAGGCGGCCGGCAGCCCGTCGCTGTCGACGCTGCGCCGGATGATGCGCGCCATCGGCGTCTCCACCGCGGACCACCCCACCCCGATCAGGAACCACAGGACACCGAGTGCCGCCGGAGCCCAGCCGACATCCCCGGCCCCGGCCACCAGCCCGGCTGCCGCGGCACCGAGCGGAAGCAGCACCCCGGCCCGGAGCATCACCGTGCGCTCCGGGACGCGCGCCAGGACCTTCGGCAGCAGCAGAGCGGTACCCATCGATCCGGCGCCGTTGATGCCGAGGAACACCGCCACCCAGGAGTCCGGCAGTCCCAGGACGGAACGCACGATGACGACGGTCTGTACGAGCACCAGCGCCACCGCGGCAGCGACCGTCATGTTGAGGACGAGCACCGGGCGCAGCGACGGCGTCCTCACGAACCGGGAGATCCCGGACCGGGCGCGCTCCCCGAAGGGGGCCACCGGACCGTCCTGCCCGGCCGGCATGCCGACTCCGGTGGGGAGTGCGGCGCCGATCACCAGCAGGGCGGAAGCGGCGAACCCGATCGCGGTGCCGAGGAAGAGAGTCTGGCCCGGAATCACGAGGAGCAGGGCGGCCGCCAGCATCGGCGAGGCGATCGACTCGAGATCCTCGGCGAGCCGGGACAGCGACAGCGCCTCGGTGTACTCGTCCTGCTCGGGCAGCACCAGCGGTATGACGGACTGGAAGGCGGGGGTGAAGGTCGCTGAAGCGGCCTGCAGCACGAAGACCAGGAGCAGGACCTGCCAGATCTGGGCGGCGAACGGCAGGCAGAGCGCCGCCCCTACCCGCACCGCCTCCGAGCCGACGAGCACCGCCCGTCTCGGCAACCCGGCGACCGCCGCCGAGGCCAACGGCGCCACCACGACATAGGCGACCATCTTGACCGTCATCAGGGTGCCCAGCACCAGGCTGGCGCGCTGTCCGGCGATGTCATAGGCGAGCAGTCCCAGGGCGACCGTCGCCAGCCCGGTGCCCAGCAGGGAGACCACCTGGGCGCCGAAGAGGCACCCGTAGACGCGCCGACGAAGGATCCGAAGCATGCCCCATTATTGCATTGTTGCGCAACAAGTGATCGCGGTTCGATCTGCCGGAAGGTCCCGCGGCCGGGCTGGTTCGGACCGTGCGCCCCGGCCCGGCTCAGCCCCGAGCCGCGGACGCCGTTCGCCGAGCTGACCTGTTACCGATCGAGGGCGAACTGCCGGAACAGATCGTCGACGTCCAGGTCGTCATTGTCGTCCTGACCGGCTACCAGTGCCTCGGCCTCGGCCACGCTGGTGACTGTCGGCATCGCCGCCGGCAGCGGACGACGGGCGGACTCCGGCAGGAAGAGGATCGCGATGAAGCCCCCGATCGAGGTGGCGATCACCCAGAAGGCCGGGGCGAGAGCCCACCCGGTGATCGCGACCAGGGCCTCCATGATGAACGGCGCGGTGCCGGAGAACAGCGCTGCGGCGATGTTGTAGGAGATTCCCATCCCGCCGTAGCGCGACGAGGTCGGGAACAGCGCCGGCAGGCAGGAGGCCAAGTTGGAGACGTAGAGGGCCACCGGGACCGAGAGCACGAACAGTCCGAGCAGGGTCGACCAGGTGGACCCGTGCATCATCAGCAGGAATGCGGGAACGGCGAGCACGATGCCGCCGATCGAGGCCATCCGCAGCACAGTCCGGCGCCCGATCCGATCCGACAGCGCGCCGGCCAGCGGAATACACAGGGACATCACGACGAGCACCGGCAGGGTGAGCAGATTGCCGTGGGTCTCGTCGTGGCCGAGGGTGGTGGTGAGGTAGGTCGGCATGTAGCTGGTGAGCGCATATCCGGCGGTGTTCGCGGCGGCCACCAGGATGATCGCGATGAGGATCTGGCGCCACAGGGTGCTCACCAGTTCCCTCAGCGACTTCGGCCCCTTGATGGCCTCGGCCTCCTGGAGCTTCTTGGCCTCCTGGAAGGCCGGCGTCTCCTCGATCTGGGAGCGGAACCACAGGGCGACCAGGCCGAAGGGCAGCGCGAACATAAACGGAAGGCGCCAGCCCCAGCTGTGCATGAAGCTCTGCGACAGGGACAGCTGGAGCACCGAGACGACGGCGGCGCCGAAGGCGAATCCCAGGTAGGAGCCCAGGTCCAGCAATGAGGCGAGGAAGCCTCGATGACGGTCCGGCGCGAACTCGGTGAGGAAGGTCGTCGCGCCGGCGTACTCGCCGCCGGTCGAGAAGCCCTGGAGAAGCTTGAGCACGATGAGCAGGAGCGGCGCCCAGAATCCGATCTTCGAGTAGTCGGGAAGGACGCCGATGAGGAAGGTGGCCGAGGCCATCATGATCAGGGTGAAGGCCAGCACCTTCTGGCGGCCGGCGCGGTCGCCGAGCTGACCGAGCACGATGCCACCGACGGGCCGGGCGATGAAGGTCACCGCGAAGACGCCGAGGGAGAACAGGTTCTGGGCGGTGGCCGATCCGCCGGGCATGAAGATCCGGCCGATGATCACCGCCAGATAGCCGTAGACCCCGATGTCGTACCACTCCATCAGGTTGCCCACGATCGTGCCGGCGATGGTCTTCCTCAGCACCGGCGGATCAACGATGGTGACGTCGGAAAGTTCAAGGCGCCGACGTTGCTCCGCATCGGCCGCCTGAGTTCCGAAATTCGCAGAACCAGAATATGTGCTGCTCATGGCGTCTTCCCTTCAAGTGGCTCGCCTCGCAGCTAGGAGGTTTCTCGGGATTGTAAAGGAGGGCGGTTACCGTCATGTATCCGCTGTGATTCATATATGAATCGGATGTGGGTCGGCTGGGCGTGGACTGCCACCCCTTGTGCCGGCGACGCGAGCACAGGAATCACTCCGGGCGGTCGCCCGCCGCGAGGTCCACGATGCCGAGCCGGGCGGCCTCGATGAGCAGCTGGACGCGGTCGCGCACGCCGAGCTTCTCCGTCGCCCGGCTGAGGTAGCCCTTGACGGAACCCACCGAGACCCCCATCGCCACGGCGATCTCCGCGTTCGAGTAGCCGTGTCCCAACCAGCCGACCGCCTCGCTCTCCCGCGAGCTCAGCGACGGGACGGGGCGTCGCGACGGGACGGCCGCAGGTGTCCGGAGCTCGCCGCCGGCAGCGAGCTCCGGGGCGGGCCGTGCGCTGGACGGGCGCCCCAGCGCCATCCTCACCAGCGCGCTGGAGACCCGCGGAGAGATGTAGAACTCGTCGGCAAGGACGGCGCGAACGGCTCCCGCCAGTTCCTCGGTGCTGTCCTTGACCAGATATCCGCTGGCCCCCGCCTCCAGCATCGACGCGACGTTCTGCTGGGTGGTGAAGGTCGTCAGGGCGAGCACCTTGATTCCGGGATGCTCGCGGACGATCCGCCGGGTGGCCTCCACGCCGTCCATTCGCGGCATCCTGATGTCCATCACGACGACGTCGGGTGGATCGGCGATGCAGCGCACCAGAGCCTCCTGGCCATCGCGAGCCGTCTCGACCGCCTCGGTGCTCAGGCTCTGGTCAAAGCGAAGCACTGCTGCGATGCCGTCGCGCAGCAGTTCATCGTCGTCGACCACCAGGATTCTCAGCCCGCTCACGCACTAAAGAGTATCTGCTGGTCACGAGCCAGTCGCCGCCCTTGAGAGCTGTGCCAGAGCTTGGAGGCCCCGAACACCGCACGGGCTATGCTGGTCCGAACATGACGGCTGGGCGGCAGCTCACCCACGGCGTTCACATGATGTTCCGGCTCCGCGTCTGCTCAGCCTCCGTTACTGCTCAGCCACCTTCCGCGCACAGGAGATTCAGAGATGAGACGTCACCGTTCTTTAGCCTCCATCATCGTTGCCGTCCTGATTGGCGCCTCACTGGGACTGGGCGCCACGCCGGCCCATGCCGCCCCGGTCAGCACCGGACCTGGAGCCACTGCCACAGTGACACCCTTCGGATTCAGATCGGCAGTGTGTTACTGGCTCCCCAACTACTGCCGATAGGGCACGTTTGCCAAAAAGAGGCCGGGTGACGCCGACGGCCCAGCCGGTGAGTTCACAGGCAAGCTTCTGGCAGGGAAGTCACTCCGTTCCTCGCGGCGTGGCCATCACGGTCTCCTGCATTGCCCTGCTGTTCAACTTGGACGACCTTGTCGCTGCCTTGGAAAGGCTCGGTTCCCCGGGATCACTTCTCGACTTCCTCTACCTTCTGATCTGTGCGGCTGCTGTGGGAGTGGTGTGCTGGTTTCCCCGGGCCGGTGCGCTGTTGCTGTGGATCGCGATACCTCTCGGCGCCGTCAGTGGCGACATTGCACTCCTGATTATCGTGGGGCCGATCATCTGCATCACAGTGACAGCCGTCGGAACCCTGCGATTCGTCGGGCTCGACGCCGCTGCCCTGGTACTCGGCACGATTGCCCTCACGATCAGATGGACGCGCTGGTCACATAACTTCTCACCGATCCTGTGGACCGGCGCCATCCTGCTGGCAGCCAGCACGGCACTCGGGCTGGTGCTGCGGGCAGTGCTCAACGCCCGCAGCGAGCGGCGTCGTCAGGAGAAGCAGCTCATCAAGGCGCAGAAGCGGGCCGAGGAGGCCGCCGAGCAGGAGCGTCAGCGGCTCGCGCACGACATGCACGACTACGTCGCTCACGAACTCACCGTGATCGTCGCGGCGCTCGCGGCAGCCCGAGCACGACGCGAGGCCGGCCAGCAGGATGCCGAACGGGACGCCGAGCTCATGCAGACTTTGGAGCAGACCAGCCGCAAGGCACTGGATGAACTGCGGCGGGTGCTGAGGCTCCTGGACGGCGACGACGGCGAGCTGATTCCTGGTTCTCTTTCGTATCCCCCGTCGCTGTCACCGGTCCCGGGAGACCGCCATGGAGACGAGGGCGAGTCGGTCGCGGCGCTGGTCAAAGACGCCGCCAAGGATCTCCAGGTCATCGGCGATGAGGTCGAGATCGCTATCGATCCCGATGTGGCGGAACTGTCGCCCACCAGCGAGCAGCGTTCCTTGCTGCAACGGTTCCTCAGCGAAGCGGTGACGAACGTGGTCAAGCACGGCGGCCATGGCTCACGGGTGCGCATTCGTGCGAACACCGTTGCCGATGGATGGCAGGTGAGTCTGGCCAACACCCTCATGGAGGGAGCCTCCGGCCCCGAGGAGTCGACCGGGCTCGGTATCCCTGGGCTGCGGAGAGAGGCGGCATCCCTGGGTTGCGAAGTCTCGGCAGGGCCCATCAGCGAGGATCACGAGTGGATGACGACCCTGACCGTTCCCGGCCGAACGGCCGTCTGAGAAATGCCACGCGCGGTCCGATCGGACGACACCATGACCGACCGGACCGCGCGAGTCCCCAGATCCCCTGAGAGGTCAGCGCCCTCCCACCACTGAGTCAACTCCTCGGAGCGGCCGACCACCAGCAACTTTCGTCCAGACTTCGAGCACGGTGCATCGCCTTTTGGCCAGTCGGATTCTCTGCGGGCTACCGGCGTCCGCCGCCCGGTCCGGATCCATCGCTGTCTTCGGCTCCCCCGGTCTCATCGGCCTCGTCGTTCGAGGGGATGTCCGGATCGAAGTCGTGCTCGAGGGTGTCCATGATCCCGCTCTGATCCCAGCGACCCTCCCACCGGGCGTCATCATCCCGACGAGCAGCGTCGGCGCCAGTCTCGCGGTAGATGTCGTCGGGAATCGGCCGATCGGTCGATGGCTGCACCGGTTCGGTCTCCTCCCGCGCACTCCTGAATGGGCGACGCCTGCCACTCCCCTCCCGGTGCGCATCACGAACCCTCTGCGGGGGAATGCGGATAATGGCGCCGTCATCGCGCCGAGCCAGGCCGAAGGCGGCCAGGATCTCCTGGTTCTCGCGGTCGACCTTGCGGCCGTTGGCCTTCTGAGCATCGCGGAACATGGTGGTCTTCCCGCTGAGCAGCCGGCGAATCCTCAGCCACTCCCAGTAGGGCCGCCCGAACCAGGTCAGGATGAGCCCGATGCCCAGATAGCAGAACAGCATGATCCAACCGCGCTGATAGCCCGGACCGACGTCGTAGATGAGCCGCTTGAGCATCTCGGTGATGCCGGAACCGGCCACCACGTTGTTGAGCCAGCCGAACAGCGGGGGAACGAACCATTTCGGCATCGCAGCCCCCGAGGCGGGGATCGACAGGAAGATGAAGATCCCCATCGCCGGCAGCGCGATGAACCGCCCGACGAAATAGGACAGTCCATTGACCGCGACGCCGATGGCCACCGCCCAGCAGAATCCGAGCCCCCAGAGCGCGAGGAAGTGACCGTGAACGGCGCCCAGGACGAAGGTCGTGAGGAAGGCGGACAGGAAGCTCAGGCACGCCCCGACCACCCCGATGATCCTGAACCTCGACCGTCGGCGCAGCGGCCCGCCCATCAGCCCGATGAACATTGCGCACAGATATCCCAGGGTGACGGAAAAGTCCGGGGTGTCGTCTGTGACTAGGGGTTGAGCCCCTCTCGGCGTGTCATACAGGCGGGCGAGGCCCCGCACGGTTTGGATGGAAGTACCCCTACAAACCACCGCCGCAAGGAACCTCGCCCGCGATGCCATCCTCTCCCACCGCACCCGCCGTCCGCACCCCTGACACGCCCGCACCGAATGTCCGGCTGGTCGATCACCTGGCCCGGGTCCCCGACCCCCGCAAACCCAGAGGCACCCGGTACCCGCTGACAGGCCTGCTCCTCCTGGCGATCTCGGCGACCCTGGCCGGATGCCGGGGCTTCACCGCGATCGGAGAATGGGCCCACGCCCTCACCGGCCACTCCCTGGCCGGGTTCGGGCTGCGCGCGGCCCCCGGAGAATCGAACCTGCGCAAGCTGTTCTCACGTCTGGATGCCGCCGCACTGGACGCTGAACTGTGCCTGTACGCCTGGACCCGCACCACCACCATCGACGGGCGCCGTGTCATCGCCGTGGACGGGAAAACCCTGCGCGGCTCCCGATCGGCAACCGAAAAGGCCCGGCACCTGGTCGCAGCCCTCGACCACGCCAGCGGCACCGTGGTCGCCCAGCAGGCCGTCGACGCGAAGTCCAACGAGATCCCGGCCCTGCCCGACCTCATCACCGCGTTGGGCGAACGGGCTGCCGGTGCGGTGATCACCGCCGACGCCCTCCATACCCAGACCGCGACCGCGACCGCGATCCTGGCCGCCGGCGCCGACTACGTGTTCACCGTGAAATCCAACCAGCCGGGACTGCACAAGCGATTGAAGGGCCTGCCGTGGTCACGGGTTCCAGCAGGACACGTGGAGGATGAGAAGTCTCATGGGCGCAGGGTCCGGCGGACTCTGAAGGTCGTCCAGGCACCCGAGAATCTCGGGTTTGAGGGGGCGGTGCAGGTCGCCCAGTTGCGCCGGGTCGCCACCCGGGGCCAGAAGAAGACCACGGAGGTGGTCTACCTCATCACCTCGGCCGGTCTGCCCGATGCACCACCGGCCCGGCTCGCGGCGTGGGTGCGCGGTCATTGGGGTGTGGAGAACCGGTTGCACTGGGTCCGTGATGTGACCTTCGACGAGGACAGGCACCAGGCCAGGACTGGGTCGGCGCCTCAGGTGATGGCCACCCTGCGCAGTGTGGCGATCGGTATTCACCGGATGAGGGGTGAGGCGAACATCGCGCGGGCGATCCGGCGTGCGGCCTGGGACCCGTTGGCCACCTGCGACCTGGTCCTCACACTCTGATCACAGCTCGATCACAGGAAGGAGAAACGACTTTTCCGGGACCCTGACAGATATCCGGAGATGCACCATGCGAGCATCAGATACATCGGCGTCATGCCCAGATCGCCCAGCGGAAGCGGCGCGACGTCCATCTTCTGCGGAGGCGAGGCCGCACCGAAGAGGGGTGTGACCATGGCCGGGATCACTTCGGCCGCCTGCACCTGGTGCGCGCTGGCGACGATGATGGTGTTGCTGTCCACGACATAGGCGATTCCCAGCTCCCCGGCTTTCACCCGCTGGCCGGCGTCCTCCGGGCTGCGCACCAGCTCGAAGTCGAAGCCGCCCGGTGCGGCATGGTCCGCCCGTGCCTGGAAGGTCTCCGCCTGAGCGGCCGTTCCGACCACGCCGATCGGGACGTGATGCGGTACGAGCTGGTGAAATGCGCCGACGTAGCAGAGCACGAACATGATGCACATGAACACGGGCATCCACAGCTGCATGAGGACCAGCTGCAACGCCGGGTCGAGCCGGCCGAACCAACGCCGATAGGCGCTCTTGTGCTGCGGCGGGGTGAGCACCACATCATCGTCACCGGCAGGCTTGCGGCTCGGTTCACTGGTCTCGGTCATCAGAGGGAGGGTACGCCACGCACCCCCGGCGTACTACGGTCGTCGCATGAACAGGGCACTCATCGTGGTCGACGTCCAGGTCGACTTCTGCGAGGGCGGTGCGCTGGGGGTCGACGGCGGGAATGCCGTCGCCACCGGCGTCGCGAAGCTGCTCGAATCCGATCACGGCTACTCGCGGGTGGTGGCCACCCGCGACCACCACATCGATCCCGGCAGCCACTTCTCCGATCATCCCGACTTCATCGACAGCTGGCCGCCGCACTGCGTCGTGGGGACGCCGGGGCAGCAGTTGCAGCCGGTCCTGCGCGAGAGGGATTTCGACGCCGTCTTCGACAAGGGTTCCTACCGGGCCGCCTACTCCGGTTTCGAGGGCACCATCGGAGGCGTGGACGACGGCGTCCACCTGGCCGACTGGTTGCGCGCCCAGCGGGTCGACCGGGTCGACGTGTGCGGGATCGCGACCGACTTCTGCGTCCGCGCGACCGCTCTGGACGCCGCGCGGGAGGGGTTCGCGACCAGGGTGCTCGGCGGGTTGACCGCCGCGGTTCATCCCGATGCGGTGCCGGCCGCGGTCGAGGAGTTCACCCGCGCCGGAGTCGAGTGGACTCGCTGAGGGGCGGGCGGTCTCAGCGAGACTCGGCTCCTCGGTCGGCCTCCAGTGCCAGCAGTGCTCTCTTCGCCGCGAGCCCGCCGCGATATCCGCCGAGCCCACCATCGCTGCGCAGCACCCTGTGGCAGGGCAGCACGATGGGAATCGGGTTGGTGGCGCAGGCGCTGCCCACCGCGCGTATCGCCCGGGGATTCCCGAGCCGCTCGGCGATCTGCTTGTAGCTGGCCGTCGTCGCGTACCCGATGGTCGGCAGATAACTCTGCACCTCGCCGCGGAAGCCCGTCAGGAGGGCGTCGTCCAGCGCCAGGTCGAAGGATCTGCGGGTGCCACTGAAGTACTCGTCGAGCTCCGCGGCGACCGGGTCCAGACGCGCGGGCAACTCGATCACTCGCGGGCCGATCCTCCGGGCGATCTCGGCCTGCACCGCGTCGAACCCCTCGGTATCGAAGGCGACCCGGACCAGGCCCTTCGGGGTTGCGGCGACGAGCAGTCTGCCGATCGGGCTGTCGAGGATGCGGTAGGCCACGTCCATGGGTTCCTCCTTCGTCCCGACGCTCGCGCGGTCGGATATGCGGCTGTCCATCGACCCGGCGCTCACCATGCTGCACCGGTGGATCGTGGTGCCTGTGCCATTGCGGTGCTCCTGATGTGTTGCGGGCGCCGGCCGCTCGGCCGTGTACTTACCCCCTACCGTACGTGCGGCACCTGACAGAATGGCGGCTCGACCGAGACTTCACCGCACGACGCGATCTGGGTCACAGGGAGCGTCGCTGCGCAACAACCGTGGCGATATCGGCAGGACGAACAGGAGACTGGCATGGACAGAATCAGTAGCGCGACGGTGGGAGTCGTCGGGGTCGGGGAGATCGCCGGCGCGATGGTCGAGGGACTGATGGGCGGAGCCGACGGACCCGCGCGGGTGACGCTCTCCCCCAGGGGACGCCGCAGGGCCGCGGATCTGGCCGGGCGGTTGCCGCGGGTGGAGGTGGCGGCGTCCAACCAGGAGGTGGTCGATGCGGCCGACATCCTGGTGCTGTCGATGCGCCCCGAGCAGCTCCATGAGGCGGTGGACGACCTGCGTCTTCGGGCCGGTCAGACGGTGATCAGCGTGCTGGCGGGGGTGAGCATCGCGGAACTGCGTCAGGTGCTGCACACGGACCTGCCGATCTGCCGGGCGATCCCACTGCCGCCAGTGGCCCGGCGCGGCGCAGTGACGGTGATCACCCCCGGCTGCCCGATCGCGGCGTCGTTCTTCGATCTGCTGGGCGGGTCTCTGCTCGTGGCGGGAGAACCGGAGCTGGCGGTGATCTCGACTCTCACAGGGTGCTTCACCGGGCTGCTGGAGTACATCCGGGTGGCCTCCGACTGGGCGGAAGATCAGGGGATTCCGCGCCAACAGATCGAGGAGTACCTTCGCGACGCGGTGGCGGGGCTGGGGCCGGCGCTGCGGGATCGCGAGATGTCGATGGATCGTCTCATCGTCGCCCATGAGACTCCGGGCGGGCTGAATGAGCAGTTGCGCACCGAGTTCTTCGATACTGATACCCGAGCCGCGCTGCGACGGTCTCTGGATGGACTGTTGAGCCGCGTCACCCGATGAGGGCCTGAGAACCAGGGAACCTGGGAGGGCTCTTTATCCCCCTGGTCTGGTCAGGCAACCAGGACAGGCTGGGCAGAACTCTCCCCCATGTTCACGGTGCTCGTTCCACCGGCGACCGGGTCGACCGCAGATTGTGGCAGGTGTTTCTTGAGTCGTTCCGGTGGGAGCATCCTGGGTATTCTCGTGTCCGGGTCCACGACGATCCGCCACTGGTCCCTGGAATGATATCTATCGGGTTCCACCAAAGCATGGTGATGCCTGCACACCAAGACAAGATTTTCCAGAGAAGTCGGGCCCTCATCCCACCAGGGAATGATATGATGCGCCTGGCATAAATTCGCCGGAACCGTGCACCCCGGGTGGATGCAATGCTTGTCTCTGACTTCCAGGGCTCTGCGGATCGCTCCGGTGACCAGGCGGCGTTCCTGACCCATATCCATCACCTGGGATTCCCCGCCCAGCATCACCGGGAGAATCCCGGCCTCGCAGCACATCCGCCGCAGCGATCCGGCATCCACGGGAATCTCACCGATGGCACCATGGACGACGCCCGCGGCGATCTTCTCCTCGAGCGCATCGTGGAGGTCCTGGTAGTTCAGCGTGACGACGAGTCTCGGTGTCTGGCCTCCCGCGGCCGGAACCTTGTCGAGGCTGGCCAGTAGCCCGACCATGTCGATCAGGGCGTCGGCCATCCGCTGTGCCGTCGACCGGGCCTCACGCGATTCGAGTTCGAGGCGGGCGGTCAGGTACTGGGAGTCCGTGATGCGCCCCTCGGTGCGCTTGTCTCGGAGGGCCTCGGCCTCATCACGTTCGGCGCGGCGTCCCTTCTCCCCGAAGGCCTGCAGAGTGCCGATGACCTGTTGGGCTTCCAGGTCGGGCAGTTGCCCGGAGAACCAGGTCGAGCCCTCCCCATCGGAACCCCATACCAGCCGCCGGTCTTTCACGGCACGGCTTCGTTGCGCGGCGATCCGGGCGGCCTCATCACCGGGTGAGGGTGCCGCCTCCGGGGCGACTTCTTCCAGAATCTTCTGGGTGGCGCGCTTGAGCT
>JALCLH010000023.1 GCA_022647765.1 Acidipropionibacterium sp. | reverse complement strand
CAGGCCTCTCCGAAAAATAACCGTGTCCAAACCCTTGCATCCACTGACTCTCGTCGGGTAGTCTTTTCTCCATGGACGACGACACGGGATTCCGGACGACGAGTCCAGGCCCTCAGAGGAGACAGCTCGACGGTCTGGACTACACCAGTCCTGCCCGCGCATGTCCGATGCGGACAATGGTCGCCGCGATGACCGCGCATGCGGAGGCTTGGCCGACCGCATGGCTGCCGGGGCGGCCGTGGCCGTCACCGCCGCGGACGCGGCGAAAGCAACAGACCACACCACCGGAACCCCACTCGGTGATTTCCTGGCCGCCGCCGAGGGATGCACACCCAGCCAAGGAATCGGGGTCGTGAAGCGCGCCTCCAAACTCGCCCACCACCCCGGGGTGCGCGATGCCGCACTGGCCGGTGATGTGTCGCCGAATCATGCGACGGCGATCGGGGAAGAACTGGAGAAGTTGCCCCAGGATCAGATGAGCAGTGAGCAGGTCGACCGGGCTGCCGGACTGTTTCTGGACCGGGCCGCGACCACACCACCAGGTCAGCTCAAACGCGCCACCCAGAAGATACTGGAAGAGGTCGCCCCCGAGGCGGCGCCCTCACCCGGTGATGAGGCTGCCCGGATCGCCGCGCAGCGGAGCCGGGCCGTCAAAGATCGGCATGTCATCTGGGGTTCCGATGGTGAAGGATCCACCTGGTTTCGTGGACAACTTCCTGACCTGGAAGCCCAACAGCTCATCGGCACCCTGCAGGCCTTCGGTGAGAAGGGCCGGCGTGCCGAACGCGACGAGGCTGAAGCGTTGAGAGCCCGGCGGGCCGAGGGAGCGATCACGGATTCCCAGTACCTGTCCGCCCGGCTTGAACTCGAATCGCGTGAGGCCCGGTCCACTGCGCAGCGGATGGCCGACGCCCTGATCGACATGGTCGGGCTACTGGGCAGCCTCGACAAGGTCCCCTCCGCCGGAGGCCAGACACCCAGACTCGTCGTCACCCTCAACTACCAGGATCTTCACGATGCGCTGGAAGGAACAATCGCCGCGGGTGTCGTCCATGGTGCCACCGGTGAGATACCCGTCGATGCGGGATCGCTGCGTCGGATGTGCTGCGAGGCCGGGATTCTCCCCGTGGTATTGGGCGGTGAATCCCAGGTCCTGGATGAAGGCAAGGACCGCCGACTGGTCACCGGTGCGATCCGCAGGGTATTGGAAGTCAGAGATAAGCATTGCATCCACCCGGGCTGCACTGTTCCAGCGAATTTGTGCCAGGCGCATCATATCCGTCCGTGGTGGGACGGAGGCCCGACTTCCCTGGAGAATCTTGTCTTGGTGTGCAGGCATCACCACGCCCTGGTAGAACCCGACAGATATCACTCAAGAGACCAGTGGCGGATCGTCGTGGACCCCGACACGAAAATACCTCGGATGCTGCCACCGGAACGACTCAAGAAACACCTGCGGAAGTCTTCGGGGGACCCAGACGTAGCCAGAACCGATGACCCGACCTCACGGGAGAACTCTGCCCACACCTTGGAGCCAAGCGCTGGAGAGAACGGCGAGAACTCTGCTCAGCCGGCTCTGGTGGCGTGAGAACTCGCGGGTGGGTGAGGGAGGCGAGGACGAGGGAGCGGGGACTGCGCACCGCCGGCCACCGGCCCCTGGGCTCGATTCATCTAGAGTTCGTTGAGGGCCAGCACAAGCCCCACCAAGGAGGTCGACCACCGATGAGACCCGCACAACTGAGACCCGCACAGCGCGCCGTCGCCGCCGCGCCATTCCATGCGATGGCGTTCAGTCAGCGAGCCAGAGAACTGGAGGCGCAGGGCCACCGCGTCGTCAGCCTCTCCCTCGGTGAGCCGGACTTCGGCGCGCCGGCGTCGGTCAGGCAGGCCATGTGCGACGCCATGGACGGCCAGCCGCTGCCCTACACCTCGGCGATGGGGCTGCCCGCCCTGCGCGAGGCCATCTCCGGGTTCTACCGCGACCGGCACGGCGTCGAGATCGACCCGGCGCGGATCGCCATCACCTCCGGGGCCTCCGGCGCCCTGCTGCTCGCCACCGCGGCCACCGTCGACCCCGGCGACGAGGTGATCCTCGCCGACCCCTGCTACCCGTGCAACCGCGAACTGGTCACCTCCTTCGGCGGCACCGTGGTCCTGATCCCGACCTCCGCGGCCACCCGCTACCAGCTGGACGCCGAGTCGGTGGAGCGGGCCTGGAGCCCCAGGACCAGGGGAGTCATGGTCGCCACCCCGTCGAACCCCACCGGCACCTCCATCCCGTTCTCCCAGCTCGCCGCGATCTGCGACCTCGCCCGGGCCCGCGAGGCCTGGCGCATCGTCGACGAGATCTACCTCGAACTCTCCGACCCGGCCCCCGACGGCACCCCGGCCCGCACCGTGGTGGAGACCGATCCCGATGCCATCGTCATCTCCAGCTTCTCGAAGTACTTCGGGATGACCGGCTGGCGTCTCGGCTGGGCGATCCTGCCCGAGAGCCTGGTGCCGGCCGCCGAGCGACTCGCGATGAACTACTTCCTGTCGGCCTCCAATCCCGCCCAGCAGGCGGCCCTGGCCTGCTTCACCCCGGCCACCCTGGAGGTCTGCGAACAGCGGCGCCAGGAGCTGCTGGCACGACGGCGTCTGGTCCTCGACGGGCTCGACCGGATCGGCCTGCCGGTGCCGGTGACGCCGGACGGCGCCTTCTACGTCTACATCGACGTCACCGGCACCGGGTTGGACGCCTGGCAGTTCTGCGAGCAGGCTCTCGATCGCGCCAAGGTGGCGCTCACCCCGGGCCGCGACTTCGGCCCGGCCACCGCCGGCAGTCACGTCCGGCTCTCCTACGCGGCCCTCCCGCGAGGAGCTGGCCGAGGGGATCGAGCGCCTCGGCGTCTTCCTGTCCGAGCTGGGGACCGCGCTCATATAGTGGCAGTGCCCCGGCACGAATCCCCTGACCGGAGACCGCTGAAAGGATCGGGCACCACATGGCAGCAGCGCCGGGTGATGACGCCACCATCGACGACCGGCCCTTCATCGACGCCAGCTCCCAGGCCAGGAGGCGCTACGGCAGGTTCAACCTGGCGATCATCGGCGGCACCGGGGTGGGCAAGTCCTCCCTGGTGAACGCCGTCTTCGCCCGCGACTACGCGGCCGTCGGCAAGGGAATGCCGCTCACCAGCGGCGTCAACTACTACCACGACGAGTCCCTGGGAATCTGGGACTTCGAGGGCTTCGAGATCGGCACCGAGGCCACCCCGGCCGCCGCCCTGAGATCCCACCTCGCGGCGATCGCCAGGCGTCCCGCCGACGAGCAGATCGGCGTCGTCTGGTACTGCGTGCTGTCGGGCGCCGACCGGCTCACCCGCGCCGACATCGAGATGATCCGCGAGCTGGACGCCGGCGGGCTGCCGGTGATCCTGGTCCTCACCAAGGTCGACTGGGACCGCAATCCGGTCACCGGGAAGTACAGTCCCCCCAAGGACGTCGAGGAGTTCCGGAACTGGCTGGAGCATCCGGTCGCCACCGACGGGACGCCGATCCGACTCCCGATCCGGTGCGTCGTCCTCACCTCCACCCGCGACCGGCACGGGAAGGGCACGGGGCATGGGCTCGGTGAGCTCGTGGAGGCCACCCTGGACCTGTCTCCGAGGGACGAGAAGGACGCGTTTCGCATCGCACAGCGACTCAACCTCCCCTGGAAGCGGGAGATGGCCCGCCCCGTCATCGCTGCTGCATCGGCTGCTGCCGCAGCAGCTGCCGCGGTTCCCATCCCGGTCGCGGATGCGACCGCCCTGGCGCCGATCCAGATGACGATGATGGGCCGGATCGCGACCATCTACGACCTGGAACTCACCTCGATGCTGTCCACCTCGACGCTGGCCCAGCTGGCCGCCCAGATCTCCGGCCAGGCGCTGGCCCGCAGCTTCCTCAAGCTGATCCCGGTGGCCGGCAGCGTCATCAACGCCGGCGTCGCCTCCTCGATCACGGCGGCCACCGGCGAGGGCTGGATGAGGCTGTGCGAACAGGTTCACACCGGCAAGCTCGATCCCTCCCAGGTCTCCGATGCCCTCGGTGGCTTCAAACCGGGAGTCCTCGCCGTGGTCTCCCGGCTGGCGCTGGGCAGGATCTCGAAGATCTGAGCCACTGGCATGCATGGTCCCGATCACTCCCGATAGGCCGTGAAACTGCGCTCGCGATGCAGAAACACGGCGTGTCGGGAGTGATCGGGACCATCAGATCGGCCCGGACCCGATCAGGCCTCGGGCTTCAGGGCCTGAGCCCCCAGCTCCGCCTCCAGCTCGCACATCAGCGCCACCAGACCGGTCCAGCCGGTCTGGTGGCTGGCGCCGATCCCGGCGCCGTTGTCCCCGTGGAAGTACTCGAAGAAGAGGACGAGATCCTTCCAGTTCGGGTCCTTCTGGAACTTCTCCACACCGCCGTAGACGGGACGCCGCCCGTCCTCCTCGCGCAGGAAGGTCTTGATCAGCCGGTGCCCGATCTCCAGAGCGACCTCCTTGAGGTTCATCTGGTGGCCGGAGCCGGTGGGGCACTCGACCGTGAAGCCGTCCCCGTAGTGCAGATACAGCTGGCTCAACGCGCGGATGATAACGGCATTCATCGGGAACCACACCGGGCCGCGCCAGTTCGAGTTGCCGCCGAACATGCCGGTGTCGGACTCGGCGGGCACGTACTGGACCCGATAGTTCTGGCCGCCCCACTCGAAGTTCACCGGGTCGTCCAGGTGCGCCCTCGACAGTGAGCGAATGCCGTAATCGCCGAGGAACTCCTTCTCATCGAGCATCACTTTCAGGATTCTCCGCAGCCTGCCGGCGTCGACCAGGGAGAGCAGCCGGGTGCCGTTCGCGCTGGGGGCCGGTACCTTCGCCAGCTCGGGATCGAGGTCGGTGAGCCGGGTGCGCGCCTCGGCGATCCTGGTCACCAGCTCGGGGTGGGCCTTGATCATCGCGGGGTTGAAGACCGTGGCGGCGCACAGCGGCAGCAGGCCGACCAGGGAGCGCACCTTCATCGGCACCGTCGAGCCGTCGGGCAGCCGGATGATGTCGTAGAAGAAGCCGTCCTCGTCGTCCCACAGGGTCTCCTCGCCGTCCGGCGGATTGACCGCGACCTCGATGAGCGCGAAGTGCTCGATGAACTTCGCGGCCATCTCGTCGTAGAGCGGGTCGACCTTGGAGAGCTCGAGGGAGATCTGCAGCATCCACTGGCAGTACAGCGCCATCCACGCCGTGCCGTCGGCCTGCTCGAGGGTGCCGCCGCCGGGAAGCGGAGCCGAGCGGTCGAAGATCCCGATGTTGTCGAGGCCCAGGAAGCCGCCCTGGAAGAGATTGTTGTTGTTGGCGTCCTTCCGATTCACCCACCAGGTGAAG
The DNA here is from genome assembly GCA_022647765.1 of Acidipropionibacterium sp. Lineage (GTDB taxonomy): Bacteria > Actinomycetota > Actinomycetes > Propionibacteriales > Propionibacteriaceae > Acidipropionibacterium. Next base: position 11,858 of record JALCLH010000023.1, on the reverse strand, counting down.
TTGGTGAGCAGTCGGGGGAAGACGCGGGCCAGGAAGCCGTAGTCCGGCTTGCCGCCCTGGGTGACCTCGCGCCGGTAGACCCACAGCGCCGCCCAGGCCGTCACCGGCGGGTTGACGTCGGAGAAGTTCCACTCGTAGGCCGGGATCTGGCCGTTCGGATGTAGATAGCGAGCCGACAGCAGCAGCTCGATCTGCTCCTTGGCGAAGTCGATGTCGACCAGTGCCAGCGGGGCGCAGTGGAAGGCGAGGTCCCAGGCCGCGAACCACGGGTACTCCCACTTGTCGGGCATCGAGATGATGTCGCCGGCATTCATATGCGCCCACGTCGCGTTGCGCTCGCCCGAGGAGGCCGCCGAGGGGCTCCAGGGGTTGACGCCGTGCTCGTGCAGCCAGTGCGCGACGTCGTACTCGAAGTACTGCTTGCCCCACAGCAGGCCGGCCAGGGCCTGGCGCATCACCAGCTTCTCGTCGTCGGGAAGCTGGGCGGGGATGACGCCGGCGTAGAACTCGTCGGCCTCCTGATGACGCTTGCCGAGAACGGTGTCGAAGTCCTTGCCCAGTGCATTTTCCGCGGTCTCGGAAGGCGCATTCTTGTCAGCGATATGGGTCAGACGCACCCGCACCGTCGCGCTCTGGCCGGCCGGAATGGTGACGGAGTAGTGCGCCGCCGCCTTGGTGCCGGTCTTCTCCGGGTTGACGGCGTCCGTGCCATTGACGACATGGTCGTTGATGCCGTCCTTGACGTACGGCGTCGCATTGGTCCCGTTGAACAGCCGGGCGTTGTTCGTCTCGTTCTCGCAGAACAGCAGATCGGCGTCGGAGGAGGCCTGGAAGCCCCAGTCGCCTAGGGTGTCGTGGTGGGCGAGGACCCCCTCACCGCCGGGCAGGGCCGCCGCCTTCAGGCTCGGGCGGGGAACCTCGCGGCCCCAGGACCAGGTGTTGCGGAACCACAGGGTCGGCAGCAGGTGCAGCGGGGCCGCATCCGGCCCGCGGTTGTGCGCGGTGACCTGCATCAGGATGTCATCGGGGCCGGCCTTGGCATATTCCACGTCGACGTCGAAATAGCGGTCGTCGTCGAAGATGTGGGTGTCCATCAGTTCGTACTCGAAGTCCAGTTTCCCGCGCGAGGAATTCTCCCGGATCAGCTCGTTGTAGGGGAATTCCGCCTGCGGGTACTTGTAATTGAGCTTCATATAGGAGTGGGTCGGGGTGCTGTCGACGTAGAACCAGTACTCCTTGACGTCCTCGCCGTGATTCGCCTCGCTGTTGGTGAGGCCGAACATCCGCTCCTTGAGGATCGGGTCCTTCTCATTCCACAGCGCCAGCGACAGGCAGAGCCGCTGGTGCTCGTCGCTGATCCCGGCGAGCCCGTCCTCTCCCCAGTGATAGGCGCGGGAGCGGGCCTGGTCATGGCTGAAGTAGTCCCAGGCATTGCCATCGTCGGAGTAGTCCTCGCGCACCGTGCCCCACTGGCGCTCGCTGAGGTAGGGGCCCCAGGCCTTCCACGGGGCGGAGCCTCTGTGCGCCTCGGCGAGGCGTTCGGATTCTGCGCCGTGCGGTTGGGCGGTGTTCGTTGTGCTCACGGGTGGAGGTCCTCTCCCCGGATTGGCTACCGATGATGTGAGTCTAGGTCTGGCCGTTCGTCGGCCGCCTGTCGTATGGCGCCGAGCAGTACCTCGGCTCCGTTGACCGCCCAGTCGTCGCGGATGTCCTCGGCCTCGGTGTGGCTCAGCCCGTCAACACAGGGGATGAAGAGCATGGAGGCCGGCGCCCGGGATGCGACGTTCATCGAGTCGTGGCCCGCTCCCGAGGACATCTCCACGGTGGAGTAGCCGAGTCCCGCCGCGGTGCTGCGTATCAGCTCGGTGGTGCCGGCGTCGAAGACGGTCGGCGGCATGTCCAGAACCGGCCGCACCTCGGCGGTGACGCCGCGCCGTTCAGCGATATCGGCCGCAGCCGTGCGCAGCTGCGTCACCGCCTGGTCCAGGACCGAGGGCTCGGGGTGCCTCAGATCGATCGCGAGTCTCACCCGGCCGGGAATGACGTTGCGGGAGTTGGGCTGCACCCGGATCTCACCGACGGTGGCCCGCAGATCCTTGTTGACGGTGGTTGCCAGTGCGTCGACGGCCTCGATCAGCCCGGCGGCGGCGACCAGGGCGTCGCGGCGATCGGGGTGCGGGGTGGTGCCGGCGTGGCAGTCCTGGCCGGCGATCACGACGTCGAACCAGCGGATCGCCTGGACCCCGGTCACCACGGCGATGTCGGTGCCGGTGCGCTCCAGGACCGGTCCTTGTTCGATGTGGGCCTCGAAGGAGCGGTGCACGGCCAGCGAGGAGCTGTCGAAGCCGCCGCGGTAGCCGAGCCGGTCCAGTTCTTCTGCGACGGTGACGCCGTTCGCGTCGGTGCGGGCCAGGGCGTCGTCCAGGCCGATGGTTCCGGCGACCACTCCCGAGCCGAGCAGGCTGGGGGAGAACCGTGCTCCCTCCTCGTCGGTCCAGTCGACCAGGGTGATCGATCGGAGGGTGGTGGCGCCGGCGTCGTCCAGGGAGCGCAGCGCCTCCAGCCCGGCCAGCACTCCGTAGGTGCCGTCGTAGCGCCCGCCGAAGGGCTGGGAGTCCAGGTGGGAGCCGACCAGCACCACCGGCAGGGTCTCGTCGCGGCCGGGGCGGGTGATGAAGACATTGCCGATCGGGTCGATGTCGATGCGGTAGTTCTGGTGGCGGGCGATGCCGCACAGCTCGTCGCGGGCCTGTCCGTCCTCATCGCCGAGGCTCAGTCGGTTGAGCCCGCCACCGTGGGTCGCCCCGAACGTGGCGAACCGATCGAATGTGGTGAGCAGCCGCTGCCGGTCGATCCGCAGGTCGCTGGTGTGAGCAGAGATGGACATCTGGACTCCCTCCGAAACAGCTGGCAAGGCGGTTCCCGCCAGTGCCGTGCATTCTTGCAGGCAGCTCAACCGACTCGATCAGTGAAGCTCAAGCGGGGCGTCGAAGCGGGGCGTCGAGGCGGCCATGGGCTGCAACTTTCACTCGTCTACGGACCAGGATCCGCGATGGCCGGCGTGGATGGGGGCTTACGCGAGTGAAAAGTGCGGGTCGGTAGGGTTGAATGCTGTACTGCGGGGCTGAGCCGACGGGGGAGCGCGCCTGCCCAGGAAGAGGACGTGAGTACCACTCGGACACGACATGAGGCGACGCGCTTCGGGACGCCCGAAATTACTTCACGACATGGATGGTCCGGTCGGAATGTGGCGACGGCGGCGTTGATACTCGCCCTTATTCTGCTCTACTCCACCTATTCCATGGTCAGATACGCGCAGTTCTGCACCGGGGGATATGATCTGGGGATCTTTGACCAGGCTGTGCGGCACTATGCTCATCTGCTGCCTCCCTATTCTCCGGTCAAGGGCTATCGGTACAATCTTCTGGGGGATCACTTTCATCCGCTCCTGGCAGTGTTCGCACCCTTCTACTGGATCTGGGATGATCCGAGGGTTCTGCTGCTGGGGCGGGCGCTGGCAGTGGCGTTCTGCGCCCCCATCCTGGTGAGGATCTGCGATCGAAGAATGAGCGCGGTCCTGTCACGTCTTATGGTGCTGGTGTTCATGGTCTCCTGGCCTCTGCAGGGGCTCATCGACTTCGACTTCCACGAGATCTGTCTGGCGATGCCGCTGCTCTGTCTGGCCTTCGACGCGCTTGATCGTGGAAGGGCTGCCGCGTTCGTGGTGTGGTCCGTGCTTGTACTCGGGGTCAGAGAGGACATGGGGCTGGTCGTCGCGATGCTGGGGATGGTCTGGATCGTGCAGCCGCGGCGCGGGCATGGCTCAACTGTCGGGAGAAGAGAGCGGTGGACCGTCGGCGTCTCGATGATCCTGACCGGAGCGATCGCATTCGTCCTCGTCGTTCGCGTGCTCATCCCCCATTTCGCGGGCGGCGGCACTTACAGTTACTGGGACTATCCGGGCCTGGGGTCCGGGCCCTCCGCCATGATCGGATCGATCGCGACCGATCCGGGAAATGCAATTCATCTTATGGTGGATAACGCGATGAAGCGGCAGACCTTGGCCTGGCTCGCGCTTCCATTTTTGTGTCTTTTCCTCTTCTCTCCGCGATGGGTGTTGGCGCTGCCGCTTGTCGTCGAGAGATTCTGGTCCTCGAGAGAGCTGTTGTGGTATCCCCGGTTCCACTACAACGCTGTGATCTTTCTGATTCTCTTCGTCGCGTCTGTCGATGCGCTGGAATCACGACCGGTACGTCGATGGCGGGTGCCCGTCTCCTGGGCGGTCTTGGCGGCGCTGGCGATTTCTATTCCTATGGTGCATAGAGCGAACTCGTTTGCCGAGCCGTTCGCGCAACTCCCCGGGAAGATCGTCTCGCGCAGCTCGCCGTCGGTGCGCGCCTCCAGGGACGCGGTCGCTCTCATTCCGGCCGATGTGTGCGTCACGGCGGATGACCGGCTGGTGTCGCACCTGACCAGCTCGAATCGGGTCACGGTGCCCGGTGCGTCGGCTCCCGCGCCGGCCTACATCCTTCTCGACATGTCGCGTCCGGACACCGGAGGAGGAGGCGGCGATCCCCGCACCGTGCTGGAGTCGGCGCTGGATTCGGGCTACGGCGTCATCTTCGATGAGGACGCGATCGTGGTGCTCAGGGGGAAAGACACGCGGCGCGACCCGGCGCGATGCGGCCCGACGGCGCCATGACTCCTGATCGGGTCACTCTCGCTCCGTAACCGTTGCGCAATCCTTGCGAAACACCGGTTTCCCATGATGGGTGCTACGGCCATCCACGACGTTGGAAGGACACACCATGACCAAGGACATCATCAAGATCTCGACCGTTGCATTCAATGCGAAGTGGGGTGACAAGGACGCCAACCTCAACCGCATGCTCGGCTATATCGAGACCGCCGCTGCTGAAGGCTCTCAGCTGGTGGTGTTCCCGGAGATGGCACTCACCGGATATGACGACGAGGCCGAGAAGCCCAAGGCCGAGAAGATGCAGTCCCTGCTCGCTGAGACCGTGCCGGGCCCCAGCTCCCTCGCGATCGCTGCCAAGGCGCAGGAACTCGGGGTGTATGTCGCCTTCGGCCTGCCGGAGCGGGACGGCACGGACCCGGCCACGATCTACAACTCGGCCTGTGTCTGTGGGCCGGACGGCATCATCGGCTCCTACCGGAAGATTCACCTCCCCGCTCCCGAGCCGGCCTGGGCGACTCGCGGGGAGGAGCCCTTCATCTTCGATACGCCGTGGGGGCCGGTCGGTCTGGCGATCTGCTACGACACTTACTGCTTCCCCGAGCTGATGCGCTACTACGCCGCGAAGGGCTGCCGTCTGTACATCAACTGCACGGCCCTGGCGAAGTGCCACGGCCCCGCGCTGGGAACGACGACGGTCGAGGCTGGCGTCATCACCAACCAGATCTACGTCGTCTCCGCCAACCTGGCGAACACCGATCTCTACAACGTCTTCTGGGGCGGATCCAGCATTATCGGGCCCAGCACCCGGTTCTGGGAAACGGAATACTACGCCGGGCTCCCGTTCACCGATCCCCGCGCGATGGAGAACAAGATGTACAGCGCGGTGGTGGATCTCAGCCTGGCCACTCGCGAGAAGTTCGAGCCGAATCCTCTCATCGATGGCGCGACCGATTTCCGCCCGGCCCTCTATCGCAAGCTGTACACCGACCTGCTTCAGGACCCGAAGTTCCAGGAGCCGATGCTGTCCATGGAGGAACTCAACACCGCGGCCGAGGAACTCGTCGAGTCGGCGAAGAAGTAGTCATTGAAGAACTTGCACATTTCACTCGCCCAAGGACCGGGATCCGCGGTGGGCGGCGTGGATGGGGGCTTACGCGAGTGAAATGTGCATGCCGCGGCCGTCTCCCCCGCGCCCCGCACACGCAGACCCGGCTCACCCGCGCTCGACCATGCAGGATGCAGTGACTTCCGTTCTGCGACGGGGTGAGCGACAGCTGGCCGGTCAGATGCCGGCGTCTGTCGGCTCGCTGCCTCCGATGTCTCGCAGAGTGCGGTCGAAAGCGGTGATGAGGAAGAAGACGAGCGCGATGCCGATGACGATCCAGCCGAGCGTGTGCAGTCCGGCGGTCGTCGCCCGCGCGCCATATACGTTGCCGTAGATCACGGAGGAGAGGATTGCCCCCACATACATGAAGGTTCGCAGCAACCCGGCCGATGAGGCGATGCGCTCCGGATCGGCCTGGAAATAGAGGGTGTTCTGAATAGCCAGGTTGTTGAGCCCCTGCGGAATGCCGAGCACGAGCATCGCGAGGACCAGAAACCAGATCGGCGAATCTGCGGACATGAACAGCACAAGAACACCGGCGATCAGTTGCGCGATGGAGCCCGCCAGCAGTTTTCCAGCGACCTCGGGACGGCGTCCGAAGGAGATGGAGACGCCGATGCCGGCCAGGAAGATGGGCAGCAGGACCAGTCCGGCGCCGGTCGCGGTCAGCCCGCGGCCGTCCTCCAGCCACTGTGTGAAGCCGTAGACGAAGAGATACGAGATCGTCGCGGCCAGCATCGAGCGCAGGTAGGTGAGCAGCAGCGGGCCGTTGCCGATCAGGACCCGGATGTCGATGAAGGGCTGGGCGGCGCGCATCTCCCACCAGACCAGCCCGGCGCCGGCGATGAGCGCGACGGCGAGCAGCCACACCAGGCCGATGGCGAGATTCTGCAGGAACACGAGCAGGGCGAGCATGGCGACGGCGAAGAGCAGGACGCCGAGCCAGTCGATGCGAGGACGGTTCTCGGGCGCGGGTTCGAGGCCGGTCCGCCGGGGGAAGAAGATCCAGCCGAGCACGAGGGTCGCCAGCCCCAGCGGGAGGTTGACGGCGAAGGTGGCTCGCCATCCCCAGCCGCCGATGAGAAGGCCGCCGAGGGTGGGTCCGATCACCGCGACTGTCTGGGTGGCCACGGACAGGGCGGTGAGGATGCCGGCCGGCGACTCCAGGCCGGTGCGCTCGGCCTCGGCGCGGATCATGTGCATCGCCGCGGGGTAGCCGGCGCAAGTGCCGAAGCCGAGGACCACTCTGGCGGCGACCAGCCACCAGATGCTGTCCTGGGAGGACGGTGTGAGCACGCCGATCGCTCCGGCGAGGGCCACCAGTGCGCCACCGGCCAGGAAGATCGGTTTGACGCCGAAGATGTCGACCAGCCGGCCGACCAGCGGCTGCCCGATCGCGGTGGCGAGATAGAGGCTCGACACCAGCCAGACCGTGGTCGAGGCGGGCGCGCCGAGGGCGATGCCGATCGGGGTGAGCGCGACGGCGATGATCGCCGTGTTGATCGGGTTGAGGGTGGCGCCGAGCATCATCGGCGCCAGCAGCCGGGTGTCGAAGCGGCCGGCCGGCGCAGGCTTCAACGCCATCAGGCGAGCATCTTCTGGAGGATCGCGGTGGCCGCGGCGAGTGTCTGCAACTCGTCGGGGGTGACGCGCGTGGCCAGGGTCTCCTCCAACCACGCCGCGCCGGCGTCCTTCTGCCCCTCGATGCGCGCCCAGCCCGCGTCGGTGAGCTCGATGATCTGGCGGCGCCCGTCGTTCGGGTCCTGGCTCCGGGTGACCAGGCCGAGGTGCTCCAGGGCCTGCACGGTGGTGGCCATCGACTGCGGCCGGACCTTCTCGACGGCGGCGAGGGCGCTGACCGTCGCCACTCCGCCCTTGCCGAGCCGGGCGAGCGCGGACGCCTGGGAGGGGGTGATCGCGTCGTCCGCGCCGGCCTCGCGGAACCGTCTCAGCAGCCGGGCGACGACGGCGCGCAGGTCGATCGCGACCTGTAGTGGGTAGTCAGATTCGGTTTTGGGCATATAAACAGTTTAAACTGTACAGGTAGACCTGTCTAATATGTCAGGGTTCCTAAGGAGAGAACACATGCCGCTGACCGCACTCGACGCCGTTCCCGCACTCGTGCTCGTCGACCTCCAGAAGGGAATCCTCGGCTCCGGGCGCCCCGGCGTCCCCGCCCTCCTGGATAGCGCCGCGGCCCTCGCCCAGGCATTCCGCGAGCGCGCCCTGCCGGTCGTCCTGGTCAATGTCACCGGGAGCGCGCCCGGCCGCACGGATGCCGGACGCGCCCGGGGAGCCGCACGGCAGCGTCCCGATGACTGGGCCGAACTCGCCCCGGACTTGGGCACGCACCCCGACGACATCCTCATCACCAAGCGGACCTGGGGCGCGTTCCACGAGACCGGCCTCGACGGGAAGCTCCGGGCAGCGCGGCGTCACGCAGCTCGTCATCGGCGGCGTCGCGACCAGCAGGGGAGTCGAGTCGACCGCACGGGCCGCCCACGAGCACGGCTACCACGTCGTGCTGCCCACCGACGTGATGCTGGACGCCGACGAAACGAGTCACCAGCACAGCATCAGTCGCATTTTCCCGAGGATCGGCGAGACCACGACGTCGGCCGAGATTCTCACAGCTCTCGCGACGCGTCCCTGACCGCGAGCATCGGATCGCGGGTCGTGTCGATGCTCGTGCGGATGGCGATGTCGATCGCCCGCACGATGTCGGACATCGGCAGGGACGGTGCGCCGGCAGGCTCCGCCCCGGTGCACCACGGGAGGTGGACGAAGCCCGCACGCACCTCCAGGCCGGTCCGCGACGGCGTCGAGGGCTGTGAACATGACGTGGTTGCAGACGAAGGTGCCCGCCGTGTACGAAACGGCTGACGGGATCCCCGCGTCGACGAGTGCGGCGGCGATGGCTTTCACCGGCAGGGTCGCGAAGGCGGCTGCGGGAGCGCCGGGCATGCTCGGTTCGTCGATCGGCCGTGCACCGTCGTTGTCCGGGATCCGGGCGTCGGTGAGATTGATTGCGACTCGCTCCGGCGTCACGACTGCGCGACCGCCCGCAAGACCCGTCGCCAGGATCACGTCGGGGGAGTGGGCGTCGATGAGTTCGCGCATCCGCTCCGCTGCTCGTGCGAAGGCGACTGGCAACACGGCGGTCACGAGGCGCTCGCCGCCCGTCCACGCCTCGCCGACGAGCCGGACGGCATCACCGGAGGGGTTCGTCGCGTCCCCCGCGAAGGGCTCGAACCCGGTGAGCAGCACGGTCGTCATTCCATGAGCATATTCAGTGACGAGGCGCTGCAGACGCCATGCAGGGTGACGGAAAAGTCCGGGGTGTCGTCTGTGACTAGGGGTTGAGCCCCTCTCGGCGTGTCATACAGGCGGGCGAGGCCCCGCACGGTTTGGATGGAAGTACCACTACAAACCACCGCCGCAAGGAACCTCGCCCGCGATGCCATCCTCCCCCACCGCGCCCGCCGTCCGCACCCCTGACACGCCCGCACCGAATGTCCGGCTGGTCGATCACCTGGCCCGGGTCCCCGACCCCCGCAAACCCAGAGGCACCCGGTACCCGCTGACAGGCCTGCTCCTCCTGGCGATCTCGGCGACCCTGGCCGGATGCCGGGGCTTCACCGCGATCGGAGAATGGGCCCACGCCCTCACCGGCCACTCCCTGGCCGGGTTCGGGCTGCGCGCGGCCCCCGGAGAATCGAACCTGCGCAAGCTGTTCTCACGTCTGGATGCCGCCGCACTGGACGCTGAACTGTGCCTGTACGCCTGGACCCGCACCACCACCATCGACGGGCGCCGTGTCATCGCCGTGGACGGGAAAACCCTGCGCGGCTCCCGATCGGCAACCGAAAAGGCCCGGCACCTGGTCGCAGCCCTCGACCACGCCAGCGGCACCGTGGTCGCCCAACAGGCCGTCGACGCGAAGTCCAACGAGATCCCGGCCCTGCCCGACCTCATCACCGCGTTGGGCGAACGGGCTGCCGGTGCGGTGATCACCGCCGACGCCCTCCATACCCAGACCGCGACCGCGACCGCGATCCTGGCCGCCGGCGCCGACTACGTGTTCACCGTGAAATCCAACCAGCCGGGACTGCACAAGCGATTGAAGTCCCTGCCGTGGTCACGGGTTCCGGCAGGACACGTGGAGGATGAGAAGTCTCATGGGCGCAGGGTCCGGCGGACTCTGAAGGTCGTCCAGGCACCCGAGAATCTCGGGTTTGAGGGGGCGGTGCAGGTCGCCCAGTTGCGCCGGGTCGCCACCCGGGGCCAGAAGAAGACCACGGAGGTGGTCTACCTCATCACCTCGGCCGGTCTGCCCGATGCACCACCGGCCCGGCTCGCGGCGTGGGTGCGCGGTCATTGGGGTGTGGAGAACCGGTTGCACTGGGTCCGTGATGTGACCTTCGACGAGGACAGGCACCAGGCCAGGACTGGGTCGGCACCCCAGGTGATGGCCACCCTGCGCAGTGTGGCGATCGGTATTCACCGGATGAGGGGTGAGGCGAACATCGCGCGGGCGATCCGGCGTGCGGCCTGGGACCCGTTGGCGACCTGTGACCTGGTCCTCACACTCTGATCACAGCTCGATCACAGGAAGGAGAAACGACTTTTCCGGGACCCCTGAGACGCCATGGGGCACTAGCCGAACGGCCGTGTGTCGATGAACGCGGCGAGCTCTCGCGGGTCGCGGTGACGGTCGTACTCGCGGAGCAGGTCGATGTAGCGGCGCTTATCGATCCGCCAGTCATACAGCTCGGGAGTCTCGGAGTCCTGCGCAGCCGCGAACACGAGGTCAGCAAGCAGCCGGCTGGAACGTCCGTTGCCGTCGGCGAATGGATGGATCCGCACGACCTCGGCGTGGGCAGCGATGCCGAGCTGGTGTGGTGTCCAGTCCCTGACATGCTCCCATCTGTAGCGGATAGTCCCGATGGAGGCACGCAGTTCGACGGAAATCTGCTCAGGGGCGACGCCGATGTTCAGTTCCCGTCTGCGGAAGACTCCGGCCCACGTCCACACATCGCCGTAGAGGCGACGGTGTAGATCGCGGATGAAGAAGTCCGAGAGCAAGTCGGCTATGGTCAACCTGCCATAGAGCACCGACGTCAGCAGTTCTTCTGCGGTCTGATCCTGTATTGCCTGTTCGAAGTCATAGACCGCAGCCTTGGTGATTGGATCCTCGAAAAGTCTGTGCGCCTCCGGGAGTAACGCGTCGAGCTCATCGTCGGGAACCGGAGTCTCGCCATAACCCGGCGTGAAGGACATCAGCTTCGCTGGCTGCGTTCGGCCAAGAACCGCTTGACGCGCTCTGAGCGTACAAATCCGGTCGGTACGATGCGACGTTCGAGCTGTGCCGATTCTCTTGTCGAGCGCGCGACGGCACGCTTCAAGGCCTCCCTATCCACCACACGAACGGCCATGACTCATACCTCCTCCGACATCGACAAAGACGGATTGACTGGGTATCACCCCTAGTCAACCGGCCTTTTGGGGGATGTGGAGCATAGGGGATTCGAACCCCTGACCTACTGCTTGCAAAGCAGCCGCGCTACCAACTGCGCCAATGCCCCTCGTCGATCGAATCGACCCGACCTAGTCTACGTGCCCGGACCGGACACTGCGAAACAGACCGAGATGGACCCCTCTCAGACCCCCTGCGCCCCGAAGAAGAGACCCGTCTTGGTGCTTCTCGCAGTCAGCCCAGCAGATCCTCCGGCGAGACGACCTCCACTGTGAACCCGGCCTCCTGAAGAGCCGGCGCCAGACGCTCCGCCTGCCCGCTGATCCCGATCCCCCAGCAATCCGCAGGCAGAAGCTCGGTCCAGGCCTCGTTCGCCCGGTCGGCGCCGACAGCCGCCGTGTCGGCCATCAGCTGGGTCCACCCAGGATCCGGTGAGTCCGGCCATCTCCAGCACCGCGACCTGCCGGGCCACCGAGGTCGCGGTGTCGTACTGCAGCGGAGCGACGCCCACGGAGTGGTTGCGAGCATCGCGCACCTCGTCCTCCTCGAGCGCCGGGGACGCCGGATCGAGCAGCTCC
>JALCLH010000022.1 GCA_022647765.1 Acidipropionibacterium sp. | reverse complement strand
GTAGACGCGGCAGCTCTCATCGGTCCGGAATCACATCCGGAATCGCATCCGGAGCCCGGACACCGGAGCCCAGACAGACGGGAGGACGCGACGTCCTGGAATCCGCGACGGCTGCTCGCCCCCTCCGCCACCCCGCGACTGGACCGCACCGCCGACATCATCGGCTGCTTCATGGCCTCCCTCGGCCTGGTCTGGGCGATCGGCGTCACGGTCCTCCAGTGGGCCCGGCACACCATGACTCCCCAGGACGCCGCCATCTCGGCAGCGCTGCTGCCGATCACCGCCGCCACCGCCGGGTGGGCCCTGACCCGCGTCCGCCGCAGCCGTCCGGCACGGGTCCCGCTGGCCGTCCACACGCTGTCCTGCTTCCTCCAGGTGATCGTCTTCGGCCCGCTGTGGCAGGCCGCCAGCGGGCAGATCCTCCCGCCGCCGGCCTTCACCATCGAACTGGCCGCGGCGGCCTCCTGGACCTGCCTGATCTGGCCGCTGAGCGTCGCCGATCTGGTGGTCACAGTCACCCTGGGCAGCATCGTCCTGAATCGGACCGGCACCACCACCGGAGTGCCCGCCTGGGGCAACTCCGTGTACCACGTCGCCATCGGGCTGATCGCCACCATGGCTTGGACGGCCATCGTGGCGGCGGTCCGGCTGTCCCAGCGGGTCCATGAGGCCTCCGCCCGGTCGGTCGACGACCTCGTCAGGGCGAAGGCGTCCGCCGCCGAGTCGAACCGGTGGGACGGCATCATCCACGACCATGTGCTCAACGCCCTGGGCAGCGCCTCCCGCTCGGCTCCCCCGGGTTCCGACGAACCGGTCCGGATCCTGGCGCGCGACGCGCTGGACGCCCTGCACCGCAGCGACGCCCGCGCAGCACCGGCCGTCACCATCGCCGGCCGGCTCGCCGACTCGGCCCGGGCCCTCGGCCTGGACGCCGGGATCGACATCGAGGGAGAGCCGCCGCCGGCGATCGCCGCACCCATCGAGCGCGCCGCCGATCAGGCGCTCGCCAACGTCGCCCAGCACTCCGGGACCAGCGAGGTCTCGATCACCGGCACATTCGGCGCCGAGGCAGCCGAGCTCGTGGTGCGCGACCACGGGGCCGGCTTCGACCCCGCGCAGGTCTCGGAGCGCAGACGCGGGCTGCGCGGATCGATCGTCGGCGCCATGGAGGTGCGCGGCGGACGAGCCAGGATCGACTCCGCCCCGGGCAGAGGCACCACGGTCACCCTGTCCTGGCGGGCCCCGGCGATCGACGCCGTTCAGCTCTCCCAGCTCGGCGCGTTCCGCGCCATGGTGGGCTTCTTCATCCTCACTCTGGTCATCAGTCTGATGCTGGGCTGGGCGCACTGGGACGCCGTCGTCCATCTTCCTGCCCAGATCGCCGGCAGCCTGGTCCTCGTCCTGGCGACGGCCGCGGCCATGGCGTGGCGCCCACTCACCCGCGGCGTCCAGATCGGGCTCGCGGCCACCACGATCTGCTGCCAGATGCTCATGCTCGGCAACCTCAGCCCCTCCGGCATGCCCATCTGGCAGGAGTGGCCGATCGGCTTCGGCATCGGCATCTTCGCCCCGCTGGCATGGCGCACCCGATCCCGGTGGTGGGCCGTCGTGGCGGCGGCCGGCTGGCCGGTGATCACCGTCGGCGGGGCACTGCTCGATGGCGCCGATCCGCTGATGATGATGGCCACCAGGGCGAGCTCCTTCACCTGGCCGCTCATCCTGTCTTTCGCCGCTGCCTGGGCGGCCACCAGCGTGAACCGCTCTCTGGCCACCATCTCCCGTAGCCAGGCCCGGATACTCGACGCCGCGAACCGACGCGCCCGCGCCGATGCGGTGCGCCGGGAGGCCGATCGTCGGCTGGCCACCATCAGGGGCCGGCCGATGGAGATGCTGGAGTACCTGGCCGGCGGAGGGGAGATCACCGGCGAGGTGCGCCGGCAGTGCCGGCTGCTGGAGGCCTCGACCCGCGACCTGCTGGTGGCGCCGTTCATTCTCGACGAGCGGATGCGCCGCCACTTCCGGGCGGCCCGGGAGCGCGGGGCGAGGATCACCGTCACCGGGGCGGACCCGGTTTCCGATGAGGATCTGGACGCCGCCGAGGCCTTCCGGCAGGTCTGTGTGGTGCTGTCGGATGCGGCGACCGCCGGCCACCGGCTCACCTGCCGCTGGCATCCCGGCGACGAGCGGGAGGCGGCGACCGTCGCCCTGGTCAGCCTGAATGATCCGCCGGGCATCGAGACGCCGGAAGGGGCGTCGCCGGGCGGCGCCCCGACTCCTCTGTCCGGAGTACTGTCCGGCCTCGCCGTGCCGGTCGACGTCATCGACGCCGGCGGCGGGGACGTCCTGATCGCGATCGGCTGATCAGACGCCGGGGTCAGGCGCCGGTCTCTTCCGCTTCCGCCCCGGCCGTACCGGTCCCGCCGTCCGGATCCCCGGCGTCCCCGAGGACCCCGCCCGCCGGCGGTGCCGTGCGCACCGTGAACCCCTGCCATTCCACGGTCCGGCTCAGCGCTGCCGGCCCGGCCGCCTCGCCCCGGCCGTCGTTCTGCTCGGCGCCGGCCGGCCTGGAACCCGGTGTGACCGGGCGGATCGGCTCACCCATCGCCGCCGCGAGGGCATCGGCGATGGCTCCGGTGGCGGGCTTGAACTTGCGAATCTCGGCCATGCCCCCATGGTATGAGACGTCGCCGGTAACCTGTCCCCGTGACCTTTCAGCTCTACAACACCGCGTCGCGCCGGATCGAGACCTTCACCCCGCTGATTCCCGGGCGGGTGTCGATCTACCACTGCGGGATGACGGTGCAGGGCTCCCCGCATCTGGGCCACATCCGCAAGGAGGTCGTCTTCGACGTCCTGCGCCGCTGGCTCGAGCACTCCGGCTACCAGGTGACCGTGGTCGCCAATGTCACCGACATCGACGACAAGATCCTCTCCAAGTCCGCCGAGCAGGGCGTCCCGTGGTGGGCCCTGGCCTACCATTTCGAGACCGAGCTGCACGAGGCCTACAAGTCGCTGGGATGCCGCCCGCCCACCTATGAGCCGCGCGCCACCGGGCACGTCCCCGAGATGATCGAGCTCATCCGGGCCCTCATCGACGCCGGCCATGCCTATCCGGCCGACGACGGCTCCGGCGATGTCTACTTCGACGTGATGTCGTGGCCGCGCTACGGAGAGCTGTCGGGGATGAAGGTCAACGAGATGGCCCCCGCCGAGGACTCCGACCCGCGCGGCAAGCGAGATCCGCGCGACTTCGCCCTGTGGAAGGGACACAAGGACACCGAACCGCTCACCGCCTCCTGGGAGACGCCGTGGGGGCGCGGCCGGCCCGGCTGGCACCTGGAGTGCTCGGCGATGGCCGGCAAGTACCTGGGCGACGCCTTCGACATCCACGGCGGCGGGATCGACCTGCGCTTCCCGCACCACGAGAACGAGCTGGCCCAGTCCGCGGCGGCCGGTCGGCCCTTCGCCCACTACTGGATGCACAACGCCTGGGTGACGATGGCCGGGGAGAAGATGAGCAAGTCACTGGGCAACACCGCCCGGGTGTCCGAGGTGACCCGCAGCCACAACCCGCGCGCGGTCCGGTATTTCCTGCTGGCCCCGCACTACCGCTCCACCATCGAGTTCTCCCCCGCCGACGAGCAGACCCAGGGCTCCCTGGACGAGGCGGAGAAGGCGATCGAGAGGATCGACGGGTTCCTGCGCCGCGCCGACGAGCTGCTGGCCGGCTCTGCTTCTGCCGTCGAGGGGGCGGGCACCGGCTCCCCGACCGCCGAGGAGCAGCGCTTCGCCACCGCGATGGACGACGATCTGGGCACCCCGGGTGCCGCCGCCGCCCTGTTCGAGGCGATCGGCGCCGGGAACCGGGCGATCGCCGATCGGGACGCCCCCCTGACCGCGCAGATCCTGGCCGGCGTCCGGCGGATGCTGGCGGTGCTGGGACTGGATCCCGATGGCCCCGAATGGGCCGGCTCGGCCTCCGGAGCGGCCGGCGATCGGCTCGAACCGGTGGTCGACGGCCTGGTCCAGGCGATGCTGGACCAGCGCGCCGAGGCCCGCTCCCGCAAGGACTGGGCCACCGCCGACGCCATCCGCGACACTCTGTCGGGGCTCGGGCTGACCGTCGAGGACACCCCGGCGGGCGCCCGCTGGTCCCTCTGACCTTCACCCCCTCTCCGAATCCCCCCAACCGTCACCAAGCCTCAACGCCACACTTCAGCGCCCATATCTCAGCGTCCCCGACCCGGCGTCCCGGATCTCACAGGACACTCACAACTCTCAGGAGGCACCATGCCCGGAAACTCACAGCGGCGAGGCGCCGGCGGCAAGAAGGCCGGGAAGTTCGCCGGCAAGGGCTCGGCGGTGGGCTCCGGCGGGCAGGTGCGGCGCGGCCTGCGCGGTCGCGGACCCACTCCGAAGGCCGAGGACCGCCCCTATCACAAGGCCTACAAGGCCAAGCAGCAGAACTCGGGAGGATCCGGTCGCTCCCAGTCGGGTCGCCCTGGAAAGCAGGGCGGATCGGGTCAGGGGCCGAGATCGGGCTCCAAGCCGGCCGGTCCCGAGTGGGTGGTCGGCCGCAACCCGGTTCTGGAGGCCCTGCGCGCCGAGCTGCCGGTGCGCACCGCCTACATCGCCGAGGGCGCCGAGCACGACTCCCGGCTGCGCGAGATCCTGTCCTACGCCGCCGACCACAACATCCCGATGCTGCAGACCACCCGCGGCGAGCTGGACCGGATGACCGGCGGAGCGGTGCATCAGGGCGTCGCGATCCGGATGCCCGAGTACGAGTACGCGAGCGTCAACGACCTCATCTCAGCCGGTACCGAGGACCCGCACGGCGGGCTGCTGGTGGCCCTGGACAAGGTGACCGATCCTCGCAATCTCGGCGCGATCGTCCGTTCGGCGGCTGCCTTCGGTGCCCAGGGGGTGCTGATCCCCTCGCGTCGCTCGGCGTCCATGACGGCGGCGGCCTGGAAGTCCTCGGCCGGCGCGGCGGCCCGGATCCCAGTGGCGATGGCGTCCAATCTCAATCAGGCGCTCACCACTCTGGGCAAGGCCGGCTACACGATTGTCGGGCTGGCCGGGGAGTCAGACTCGCCGATCGCCGACGCCCCCGGCCTCGACGGGCCGCTGGTGATCGTGATCGGCTCGGAGGGAGAAGGGCTGGCCCGGCTCACCCGGGACAACTGCGACGCGCTGGCCGGCATCCCGATCACCGCCGAGGTGGAGTCCCTCAATGCCTCGGTGGCGGCCTCCATCGCCCTCTACGAGGTGTCTCGGGCCCGTGCCTGAGATGCCGGGACCCGAGGAGTCTGTGCCCGGCAACTCGGTGTCTGACATCCCGGTGCCCGACCATGCTGCGCCCGGCATCCCTGAACCCACCATTTCAGAGGAGAGCCGAAAGGCACGCGCCGGCTCCTTCGGGGCGGCCGCCGCCGGCTACCAGCGATACCGGCCCGACTACCCTCTCGAAGCGGTCTCCTTCCTCGTCGACGGGGCCGCGGCCGGCTCCCGGATCCTCGATCTGGGGGCGGGCACCGGCAAACTCACCGACCGGCTGCTGGAACTCGGCCTCCGGGTAGTGGCGGTCGATCCGTCGGCGCAGATGCTCGCCGAGCTGTCGGCGCGTCACCCCGGCGTCGACTGCCGCCTCGGCACCGGGGAGGCGATCCCGCTGCCCGACGGCAGCGTCGACGGCGTCGTCTGCGGGCAGGCCTGGCACTGGATGGACGCCGTGGCCACCGGCCGAGAACTGGCGCGCGTGCTGGGCGGCTGCGGGTCGCTCGGCCTGACCTGGAACACCGACCACACCGATTCCGGATGGCTAGCCAGAATCGAGCAGATCCGCGGCGTTCCGCGCGGCTCCGAGCTCAATCGCAGTGCCGACCGCACCCCGGCACATCCGGGCGAGGAGTGGAGTGCCTTCGCCCGCCGCGACGTCGACTGGACGCGGACCATGTCCAAGGCCGACTTCCTGGCCCTGTGGCAGACCCACTCCCAGTGGCTCACCGCGACCCCGGCCGAGCGCACCGAGTGGATGTCCGGATGGCGGGACGTGCTGGCCACCGACCCCGCCGTGGCAACCTTGGACGCGGTCGAGATTCCGATGACCACCGAGTGCTGGGTGACACGTCTGAGAGGTTGAGTGTGGGTGCAGCTGAACAGCGGGCGGACCGGGGCCTCGGCCGGGGACTGCTGATCCTGATGGCCACCGCCACCGGCCTGTGCGTCGGGGGCAACTACCTCAACCAGCCGCTCATCGACGAGATCTCGCGGTACTTCGGCGTGAGCATCTCGGCGGCAGCGAGCACAGTCACCGTCGCCCAGTTCGGCTATGCGGTCGGGCTGCTGCTCCTGGTGCCGCTGGGCGACGTCGTCGACCGGCGCAAGCTCGCCGTCTGCCTGGTCCTGCTGACCGCCGTGGGCCAGCTGGTGGCCGCGGCCTCGGTGAACCTCCCGATGATGATGATCGGCACCGCCATCGCGTCGCTGTTCTCCGTCGCCGCTCAAGTGCTGGTGCCCTTCGCCTCCGAGTTGGCCGCCCGGGACAAAGCGGGGTCGGCGGTCGGCACCATGATGACCGGCCTGCTGGTCGGCATCCTGCTGGGCCGCGCGGTGTCGGGAATGCTGAGCCTGGTGGCGGGCTGGCGGACCGCGTACTGGGTGCTCGGCGGACTGCTGCTGGTCATCGCGGCGCTGCTGTGGAGACGCCTGCCCACCGTGCCCCGGGCCGCCACGGTCAGGCTGGCCGGGATACCGGCGTCGATGGTCGGCGCCTGGCGGCGGTTCCCGAAGGTCCGGTCGCGGTCCCTGATGTCGGCCCTGCTGTTCGCCTCGGTGAGCGCCTGCTTCGCGACCATGACGCCGCTGCTGGCCGGGCCCCCGCACGATCTGGAACCGGCGACGATCGGACTGGTCGGACTGCTCGGGGTGATCGGCGCGATGGGTGCCGGGCCGATAGGCCGGCTCACCGACCGGGGGCTGGGCACCCAGGCGGTGGCCGCCGGGATCGGCCTGCTGCTGCTCGGGTGGATCTCGATGTGGTTCGGGTCGGCGTTGCTGGTGATGTTCGGTATCGGATTCATCCTCACCGACTGCGGTCTGCAGGCCGCCCACGTCACCAATCTGGCGGTGGTCCAGGCTCAGGATCCGGCGCTGCGATCCCGACTCAACTCGCTCTACATGACCATGTACTTCATCGGCGGAGCGGTCGGGTCCGCCGTCGCAGTGGCCCTGTGGGACCGGTTCGGCTGGCACGGGGTGGTGCTAGCGGCCGTCGGCTTCGTGCTGGCGGCGGCTCTGATCATGATGGGCGAGTTGCTGGGGGATCGGCGCCGGCCGCACCGGCAGCAGGCCTGAAACCAGGAAACCAGGAACTCCTGGAGTTACAACTCGACGGTGACCGGCTGCTGGCCGGCGAAGACCACCCTCACGGAGTCGCCCTCGACGCTCACCGCCGGAGGCTCGGCCTGGGCAGCGGCCGCAGCCGCCTCGCCGATCCCGACCAGCACGACATGGACGCCGTCGATCTGCGAGGTCCGGACCCAGTCGGCCGAGGTCCACTCCGACAGCGGGGTCACCCCGGTCTCGGTCCGGGTGCCGGACTGAGACCACGTTGTCACCGGTGCGAGCACCGACCGCACAGGCTGTGCCTGTGCTGCGTGAGCCGGTGCTGCGTGGTCCGGTTCCGCATGTTCCAGGGCGGAGTCCACCGGCCAGCCGGAGGCCTCCAGGGCGACCGGCTCGACGTCGTCGTCGATCCCCGGGCGGACCCGGATGCAGCGGACCTCCAGGCCGGCGTGAAGCACGGCCGCGCAGGTGATCCAGGGGCCGGTCGCCAAGCTCCCCTGCCATCCGTACCAGAAGTCCTCACCGGCGTCTCCGTTGTCGGGACGCTCGGCGTCCATCCAGTGCGAGCGCCATCGGGAGATCCCGACCAGGACCCGGCCCACGGCCTCCAGCCGCAGCACCTGCTGGCCGGACCGGGCGCTCGGGCGGCCTCCGGCGTCGCGCAGGCACACCGAACTGGCCGCCGGGACTCCCTTCCACGCCCCGGCCATCGGAGGCGCGGTGACGGTGGAGTAGCCCAGCGAGGTGTAGAGCGGCGCCTCGCCGTTCAGCTCGCCGGGCCGGGCCCCGTCGGTGCCGACATTGGCGAGCCGGATGACGCCGTCGGATCGGGTCCCGCTCACCAGCCAGCCGGGCGCCCGGATCACCCGGTGGGTGTCGGCCAGCTCCACCGGAGTGGGTCTCTCGACCGCCGTCCACACCGAAGCCCGGGCGTCCAGGGCCAGCCCCAGCATCCCCTTGGACGCCCAGTAGGGGGAACCGGTGCCCGAGTAGTACTGCGTCATCGACCGGAACTCCCGGAACCAGCCCATCGTGAGGATGTCGTCCTCGGCCGCACCGTGGGCCAGGAAGTGCTGAACCGTGCCCGAGCAGATCCGGCGGGTCAGCCCCGGGTCCAGCGGGGAGACGCCCATCAGCTCACCGGCCCAGAACGGCGCCAGGGTGCACCACCGGTAGGTCAGGCTCCGGCCCTGGATCAGCGGTCCTCCGCCACCGACCAGGTATTGATCGTCTTCCAGATATCGCCTCAGACGAGCTCCGTGAATGGCGGCGAAATCCCTTGCCAGATCCCATTCCGGGGCCATCAGGGTCCACAATGCCGGCAGCGTCTCCATCGCCCAGCCGACGTAGTGGTCGTAGTTCCTGGCCGCCCCGTCGGACAGCCAGCCCTCACCCCGGTACCAGGACTCGTGGCTGGCCAGGTTCCGCTCGACGATCTCGGCCGACCACTCGGCGCCGACCCCGCGCAGGAAGGTCTCGACGATGATCTGGAACCACACCCAGTTGTTGGCCGGGATCCCGCAGCCGCGCAGTTCGGACAGGTAGTCGATCACCTGCTCCTGGCTGCGGGAGGTCAGGCCCTCCCAGATCCAGGGCCGGGTGAAGTGCAGCAGCAGCGCGATCGAGCAGGACTCCACGACCGCCTGTGGATGCTCGGAGGGCCGCACCCAGCGATCCGCGCGGTGCTGCTCATCGGGGCGGGGGTCTGCTCCAGCGGCGATCCCGGCGGCCCACCATTCCGCCAGCCCGAGCGGATCGGCCCCGTGCTCGCCGATCAGGCGGGCACCGGCCAGCAGGCCGGTGCGGGCGAAGCCCTCCAGGCCGTCGATCTCGTGGCTGAGTCCGCCGGGTGCCCCGGGGTAGGTGATCCTGCCGTGGCCGGGCGAGCCGTGGGCCATACCCGCGCGCAGCAGACGGTCGGCCAGCTGCTCCCAGTCGGCCCGCGTCCAGCCGGTGAACGGCGAGATCTCGGTCATGCCAGCCTCGCCAGCTCCGCCAGCGGCACGGGTTCGCGCGGGGGCCGTCCGGCAACCAGCCGTTCCAGCTCGTCGAGGGCGCCGTCGGCCATCCGGCCGATCTCGGTGCCCAGCGAGCCGGCCACATGCGGGGTGATGACGATGCCCGGGCAGCTCAGCAGCGGGGAGTCTGCCGGCAGCGGCTCGGGATCGGTGACATCCAGAATCGCGCTGAGCCGACCGCTCGAGCACTCCGCCAGCAGGGCGTCGTGATCGACCAGGGCTCCCCGTGCGGTGTTGATGAAGGTGGCCCCGTCGGGCATCAGGGAGAACTCCCGCGCGCCGATCATGCCCCGGGTCTCGGGGGTGTTGGGAGCGTGCAGGCTGACCACGTCGCTGCGGCCCAGCAGCTCGTCCAGGCCCACCAGTTCGGCGCCCGCCTCGGCGACCCTGGCGGCGTCGGCGTAGGGGTCGGCGACCAGCAGCCTCGGCGCCATGGTGCGCCTCAGGAAGGGCTGGGCGAGCGCCTCCAGGACCGCCCGTCCCACCCGGGAGAATCCGATGATGCCGATCCTCCGATGCCAGTTGGACAACTCCAGGACGCCGTCGGCGCGGGTCTGCGGGTCGAGCAGGTCGCGGGCTCCGCGAGCCAGCCAGGGCACCCGCTTGCCGGACCACAGCAGGGCCGCCAGGGTGTACTGCGCCACCGGGTCGGCGTTCTCGGTCACATTGTTGGTCACCAGAATCCCCCGCTCGATCAACTCGGGGGTGACGATCTCCTTGACGGTGCCGGCGGTGTGCAGCACCGCCCGGAGCCTCGGCATCGAGGCCAGCGCGGCGGCGTCCAGAGCCGGCGTCCCCCACCCGGAGATGAGGACGTCGACGGTGCCGAGATCCGCCGCCGGCAGCCGGTGGTAGCTGTCGACCACCGCCAGCAGGCGCCCGCTGCGCCGGAGCCGCTCCAGGTCGAGATGACGCCGCGCGATGGCAGTGTCCATGCACACCAGGACATGGGGTCTGAGATCATTCCTGTCATCGGAGCTCACACCGTCTCCTTATCACCGAACGGCGATGGATCGCCAGAAGCACGCAGTCATCGAGATGCACCGGGCGTCTCACCGAGACCGCCTCATGGCGCATCGCGTACTAGATTGATCTGCGCCATACAACAGGAGGATTCCGTGCCCGACTCGACCTATCCAGAGCCAGTGAGCATCAACGCACAGGCCGCCCCGGCGTACAAGACGCTGCTGGACATCATCGGCTCTGTCGAACCCCGCATCGCCGAGGCCACCCGCGCCGAGCTGCACGACCAGCGCCACTCGCTCAAACTCATCGCCTCCGAGAACTACGCCTCCCTGCCGGTGCTGGCCACCATGGGCACCTGGTTCTCCGACAAGTACGCCGAGGGCACCGTCGGGCACCGCTTCTACGCCGGATGCCAGAACGTCGACACCGTCGAGGCGGTCGCCGCCGAGCACGCCTGCGAGCTCTTCGGCGCCGAGCACGCCTATGTGCAGCCGCACTCGGGCATCGACGCCAACCTCACCGCCTACTGGTCGATCCTGGCCCACCACGTCGAGATGCCGGCGCTGGCCGAGTTCGGCTCCAAGACGGTCAACGACCTCAGCCAGGAGGACTGGGACACCCTGCGTCACCGGTTCAACGACCAGCGCTCGATCGGCATGAGCCTGGACGCCGGCGGTCACCTCACCCACGGCTTCCGGCCCAACATCTCGGGCAAGATGTTCGATCAGCGGTCCTACGGGACCGATCCCACCACCGGGCTGCTGGACTACGCCAAGGTGCGCGAGCTCGCCCTGGAGTTCAAGCCGCTGGTCATCGTGGCCGGCTACTCGGCCTACCCGCGCCGGGTGAACTTCGCCAAGATGCGCGAGATCGCCGACGAGATCGGCGCAGTGCTGATGGTCGACATGGCCCACTTCGCCGGGCTGGTGGCCGGCAAGGTGTTCACCGGCGACGAGGACCCGGTGCCGCACGCCCAGGTGGTCACCACCACCACCCACAAGTCCCTGCGCGGGCCTCGCGGCGGCATGGTGCTGGTGAACAAGGAGTACGCCGAGGACGTCGATCGCGGCTGTCCGATGGTGCTCGGCGGTCCGCTGGGCCATGTGATGGCGGCCAAGGCGGTGGCCCTGGCCGAGGCCCGCACCCAGGCCTTCCGCGACTACGCCCAGAAGGTGGCCGACAACGCGAAGGCGCTGGCCGAGGGACTGATGAGCCGCGGCGTGAAGCTCGTCACCAATGGCACCGACAACCACATCAACCTGCTCGACGTCACCACCAGTTTCGGGTTGACCGGGCGCCAGGCCGAGTCCGCCCTGCTGGACTCGGGCATCGTCACCAACCGCAACTCGATCCCCGCCGACCCCAACGGCGCCTGGTACACCTCGGGAATCAGGATCGGGACGCCGGCCCTCACCTCGCGCGGTTTCGGCGCCGAGGAGTTCGACCGGGTCGCGGCGCTGATCGTCGAGGCCCTGAAGGCCACCACCCCCAGGACCGCCTCCTCCGGCAAGCCGGGCAAGGCGAAGTACGTCATGGAGGACGGCGTGGCCGACCGGGTGCACGCCGAGGCCGACGAGCTGGTGGGCAACTTCCCGCTGTACCCGGGCCTCGAGCTCTGAACCGGGGGTCCGCGATGCTTCCCGACACCGTCACCGGGGCCGTGGAGATGGGGGTCGGGCTCACCCTGATCTTCGCCGCACTGACCGCCCACCAGTCGAGCACCGCGATCATCGTGGTGGCACTGGGGCTGGCGACCACCGCGGCGATGTGCCACACCAACCGGGAGCGCCGGGGAGTGACCCGGACCGCAGCTCGCACCGCGGCGGTGTGGGGAGCCGCTGCGGCGGCCTTGGCGGCGCTCATCGGGACCCTGTCTGTTGATCTGCCGGCCGGCACAGCCCTGCTGATCAGCCCGGTGGTGCTGGCCTTCGCGGAGTTCGGGCTGCGCTGGCTGGCCGAGCGGCAGCCGGCGCTCACCGCCTGGCACATCGTCTGCTGGCTGCTCACCGCGGCCACCTGTCTGACGCCGGCCCTGGTCCCGGCCTCCCAGGTGGTGCTGGTCGCCGGCCTGGTCTGCGGCGTCTCGCTCGCGGTGATGGGGGCGGTCGACATCCGCAGGCTCACCGAGGCGATCGGCGCCACACCGGAGGGTCCGAAGCCGCCGCCGAATCCGGTCTGGGAATGGGTGCGCGACAAGGTGAAGCGCTGAGCCGAGCCGGTCCTCTCCCCCCGCGGTCCGGCCCGATCAGCGCACGAGGCGCCTCTTCGTCGACCAGGCGCCAGCTAGATGAGGCGGTTGGTGGATGAAGGGGCGCCTCGTCGCGATCAGCATCACCGCCGGCCCGCACAACCCGGACAGGCCCTACCTCTCCAGGAACCTCACCAGCAGGTCCAGCCGCCGGGTCAGGGTGGGCACCAGGATGTGCTCGGTGACCGCATGGGCTCCCCCGCCCATCGGCCCGAACCCGTCGACGGCCGGGATGCCGAGCGGACCGCCGATCAGGTTCGTGTCGCCGGCCCCGGCGGCGGGTCTGCCCGCAATGTTCATTCCCAGTGAGGAGCCCGCCTCCGCGATCTCGGCCAGCAGGGCCCGATCGGCGTCCTTGGGAGCCCAGGTCGGCCGATGGGTGAGGATCTCGGTCTCGATCCTCGCTCCCTCGCGGACCGGGGTCAGCGAGGCGAGCCGATCCAGCACGGCCTTCTCGCTGTCGAGGTCCTGGAACCGCAGCCCGATCTCGGCCTCGGCGTGGGCCGGAATCACATTGGCCCGGGTGCCGCCCGAGATGATCCCCGCATTGCACAGCACCTCGAGATCTCGGCTGGCCTCGGAGATGACGCCGCGAATCCCGGTCAGCTGGTCCACCAGCTCGTCGATCGCAGAGATGCCGGCGCCCGGATCCAGTGCGGCGTGGGCGGCCCGCCCGGTGACCGCGATCCGCAGCCGGGTGGAGCCGCGGCGTCCCACCTTGAGTGCGCCATCGGGATGGGGGCACTCGAAGCCGATCGCGGCCGCGACCCCCTGGGCGGCCTGCCGGCAGATCGCCGCACCGGTCGGGGAACCGCTCTCCTCGTCGCAGGTGATCACCACCCGGACCGGCCGGTGAGCCCTGCTCCGCAGCCGTTCCAGGGCGCCGACGATGATCACCAGGCCGGATTTCATGTCGAGCACCCCCGGCCCGTGCAGCTCGTCGCCGTCGCGGCGCCACGGCACCCGATTCTGGATCGCGCCGGCCTCCCAGACCGTGTCGGAGTGGCCCACCAGCAGCACCGGCTGCCCGACGGCGTCCCCCGGATCGTCGACGATGAGGTGAATCCCCGAGGCGCTCTCGATGCGCTTCGGCTGCAACCCGATCCCGCGGAACCAGGAGATCAGCAGATCGGTCACCCGGCGGCTCGCCGAAACGTCCCGGGAGGGGCTCTCGACCTTCACCAGCGCCTCGAGCCGATCCAGCACCCGCTGTGATGAACCCAGCTGCGTCATCCGAGAACCTCTCTTCCGTTACAGATCATAAGTTGGCTTCCATGGGCTGCACTCGGACCACCGAGATCCAGCTGTGATCCTTGTTTGACAGCATCTTAAGAGCAGGATGTGACGACCCGGTTTCAGTAACACGCGTGCAACATATGACACATATCTTTATCATCATGGAGGACTTGAGAGAGATCTCGCCCGAGCAGACGGCCGATCCGCACACCACTCCGCGCGGCTCTGACGGCCCGGACCGGGCGGTGCGGTTGTTCAGCGGCACGCTGTCGGCGGCGAGGGAGTTCGGTGAGGCGACCCGCCTCTACCGCCGCACCTTCAACTACGACCTGCCCCAGCTGTCCCTCAACGCGAACCTGCTCAGCGCCCTGGGCCGCCACGGCGGATCCTCGGTCGGCGTGCGTCGGGACTCCCCCGAGGGCCCGCTGGTCGGCTTCGCCTATGGCTTCGCAGCCCTGGACCCGCAGTCCCACAAGCTCTTCCACTACTCCCAGGCGGCGGTCGTGGACCCGAGCATGCAGGGTCGCGGGATCGGCCGGATCCTCAAGCTGCGGCAGGCCGAGGTGGCGCGCTCGTGGGGGGCCACCCACATGCGCTGGGGGTACAACCCGCTGTTCGCCCGCAACGCCCACTTCAACCTCGACTCGCTGCGCGGAGTGGGGCGCGACTTCGTCGTCGACTACTACGGCCGCCCGCACAGCGACCGGATGATCGTCGAATGGGACCTGCGCGACGGCGGGGACCACTACGCCGACCAGCACGAGATCCCCCTCCCGGAGTCGCTGAAGGACGCCGAGCCGGCCACCGCGGTGCCCGGCGACGACGGCGTCTGGATCCCGATCCCGTCGTGGATCGTCGCCGGGGACAACTCGGAGGAGGGCGCCGAGGCGGTCCGCGACACCCTGCGCCAGACCCTGTCGGCGGTGATGGCGTCCGGTCTGGTACTCGTCTCCTGCCGCAGGCTAGGGTCCGAGATGTCGGTCTACCGAGCGGTAGCGGACCGGGGAGGAGCCCTGTGAACAGCCCAGACGTCGGCATCCCTGATGGCGGCCCGCCCTCCGGCGGCGCTCATCCGACCGATTCCTACCCCGCCGATTCCCATCCCGCCGAGCCGATTCGAGTACGGACAGGGGCCCCTCGAGCCCCCGGGACCGGATGCTGCGACTGCGCCCCAACACCAGCGCGGAAGCCCTGCAGGCGCGTCTGATGGAGGCCGAACGGGTCTCCCTGGAGAACACCTTCGCGACCCTGGCCGCCGACTCGAGCCTGTCCCTGGCGGCCGGTCTGATCCTGGCCTCCCGGCGCAAGTACATCGCCGGGGCGGGGAAATCGGCGGCCTATGCGGCCCTGCTCAACGCCGATCTGGCCGCCACCCTGCCCAATGTGATGCTGATCGGCGCCGGGCCGAGCGCCACCGACGTATTGAGCGACGTCCGCCCGACCGACGTCTGCATCGTGTTCAGCCTTCGCCGCTACCGCACCGAGACGGTGCGACTGGGCCGCCTGTTCGCCCGGTCGGGGGGCCGGCTGGTGGTCGTCAGCGACGACCGTCAGGCGCCCTTGGCAGCCTGTGCCAGCGTGCTGATCCTGGTCGACACCGGCTCGGTCTCCTTCGCGGACTCCCCCACCGCGATGGCCGCCGTCTGCCATCTGCTGAGCTCGGTGGCCAGCGCCTCCGCCAAAGGGGCGAGACGCCGTCTTGCCAATCGGGACACCGCCACCTCGGCGCTGGGGATCTACTGGGACGAGTGCGACCAGGGGAGCGAGAGGATCTCATGAGAATCACCCGGGTGCGGCTCTTCGAGGTCCGTCTTCCGCTGGTCCACCGGTTCCAGACCAGTTCCCACGCCAAATCCACCCTCGACCACATCCTGATCGAGGTCATCGACGCCGACGGCCGGGTCGGGTGGGGGGAGATCGCCTCCCCGGCCGGGCCCTTCTACTGCTCCGAGACGACGTCGACGGCCTGGGACATCTGCGTCAACTTCCTGCTGCCGACGGTGCTGGACGCCGACTGGGACCATCCCGAGCAGGTGGACGCGCTGTGGTCGCGGATCCGGGGGCACGAGTTCGCCAAGGCCGGACTGGTCGGGGCGGCCTGGGATCTGTGGTGCCGGGCCGAGGGCGTGCCGCTGGGGGCCGCTCTGGGGGGCACCCGCGATCGGGTGCGGGCCGGCGTCTCGCTGGGCATCGAGGCCACCATCGACGACCTGCTGACCCAGGTCGCCCACCAGGTCGAGGCCGGATACCACCGGGTCAAGCTCAAGATCGGCCACGGCTGGGACATCGAGCCGGTGCGCGCGGTGCGCGGGGCCTTCCCCGATCTCGATCTCCATGTGGATGCCAACGGCGTCTACGCCAGCGACGACCAGACCCTGGATCATCTGGCCGAGCTCGACGCCTTCGGCCTCACGATGATCGAGCAGCCCTTCGCTCCCCGCGACCTGCTGGGCCATGCCCGGCTCCAGCGGCGGATCGGGACCGATGTGTGCCTCGACGAGTCGGTGGTGGATCTGCACGATCTGGAGTTGATGATCGCCCTGGCGGCCGGTCGGGTGCTCAACATCAAGGTCTCGCGGATGGGCGGGCTGACCGTGGCCCGGGCGGCTCACGACATGGCTCGCGACGCCGGAATCCCGGTGTGGTGCGGGGGAATGCACGAGTTCGGCATCGGCCGGGCGGCCAATGTGGCGATCTCCTCGCTGCCGGGGTTCACCCTGCCCTCCGACGTCTCCGGCTCCGACAAGTACTACGCCCGCGATGTCATCACCCCCCCGGTGATCGCCCGCGACGGATGGGTGGAGGTGCCCGCCGCCCCCGGCCTGGGGTATCAGGTCGACGTCGAGTGGGTGAAGGCCAACACCCTGCGCAGCTTCGACAGCGCCGAGGTCTGAGCTGGCCGGCGCCGCCGCGCGAAGCGTTTCACAAATGTGCCGACTCCGCTGCCTGCGGGTTCAGCGGTCGCCGCAACCGTTAACCTTTTTGTCATCGAGTTCCACTTCACGACCGAGAGGACAACGTCATGAACTGACCTCACACGCGTCGGCGGCACACACTTTTTACCGACGTCATTACCGGGAGCACCGCCCGATCCTTGTAATCAGCGCGCACCGCAGCGCATCCCGATCGTTCTTCTCGCCCGTCGCATGACACTGTCGTTCACGGTGACGGGATATCAATCCAGCACAGGGCCATAATCTGGCGCTGAATGCAACCACACACAATCCATGGGACGATTGCGCCCAGAAAGAGGCCGTTCCCGATGAATATCATTCTCATCGGTCATGGACGAACAGGCTCCGCCATGAAGAGTGCCACCGAGATGATCTTCGGTGAGATGCCGCACTTCCACACTGCGGAGTTCCTCCCCGGGGAGGGGTACGAGAGTCTTGTCGAGAAGCTCGAACAGATTGTCCACGACAATGGCATGCGTGCCGAGGAGACTCTCGTCGTCACCGATCTGTTCTCCGGAAGCCCGTACAACGCCTCGGCCACCCTCGCCCTGAAGGGCGAGGTGTCCGACGTCATCGCCGGCATGTCGCTGCCCATGTGCCTGACCCTCGCGCAATACGCGGAGGCCGAGGATCCCGCCGAAGCGGTGGCCCAGATCACCGAGCTGGCGCCAGCATTCACACGAATCCTGAGCGCAGAGCTGCGCTCACAGGAAGAGGAAGGAGATTTCTGAGATGATTATCACACTCGCCAGAATCGACGACAGACTCATTCATGGTCAGGTCACCACTGTCTGGGCCAAAGGCTCTAACGCTGACCGGATCATCATCATCAGCGACGAGGTGTTCGAGGACAAGATCCGGACCACCCTACTCAAACAGGCGGCTCCGCCCGGTATCAAGGTGAACATCGTCAGCGTCTCGAAGGCAGTCGCCGTGTTCAACAACCTAAAGTACGCCAGTGACAAAGTCTTCCTGCTGTTCACCACGCCCACCGATGCGGTCCGGCTGGTCGAGAGCGGCGTCACCATCAAAACCCTCAATATCGGCGGTATGCAGTTCCGCGACGGGAAGACGCAGCTCAACAAGGCGGTCTTCATCACGCCTGACGAGGCCAAGGCCTTCTACCGGCTGCGCGACCTCGGGGTGGAACTGGATCTCCGGGTCCTCAAGTCCGACCCGCATTCGGACATCATCGCAAAGATCGAGGAGAAGTTCGGAAAGGACCTGGTGTAGACATGTCAGTCCTCCAGATCATCCTCATCTTCTTCTGGTCCTCGATCGTGGGCGCCGGCAGCGTCCTGGACTCATTCCAGACCCATCGTCCCCTCATCGCCTGCACCATCACCGGCCTCATCCTGGGCCATCCGGTGACCGGCATCATCCTGGGCGGCACTCTGGAACTCATCGCCCTGGGCTGGATGAACATCGGCGCCGCGCAGTCCCCCGATTCGGCCTTGGCCAGCACCATCTCGACGATCCTGGTGATCGTCGGCGGCCAGAGCGTCGCCAAGGGCATCGCCATCGCCCTCCCGCTGGCCATCGCCGGCCAGGTGCTCACGGTGATCGCGAGATCGGTCACCATCATCTTCCAGCACGCCGGCGACAGACAGGCCGAGAAGGGCAACTTCAGGGGCATCTACGCGCTGCACTTCTCGGCACTGGCGGTTCAGGCCCTGCGGGTGTCTATCCCGACCACTCTGGTGGCCATCTTCATCAGCCCGACCGCGGTACGGAGCGTGCTCGACGCGCTGCCCCAGGTCGTCACCGGCGGCATGACCGTGGCGAGCGGGTTCATCGTCGTGGTCGGCTATGCCATGGTGCTGAACATGATGAGCGTGAAGTATCTGATGCCCTTCTTCTTCGCCGGGTTCATCCTGGGCGGCTATCTCGACCTCAGCCTGCTGTCCTGGGGAGCGATGGGCCTCATCGTGGCGATCGTCTACGTGCAGCTCAACCCCAAGTTCTCCGCGCCGATCGCCCACCTCCCGGCCGGAGCGGCCGCGGTGACCCCGACGGGCGCCGCCGGCGGAGAGCTTCCCGACGATGAACTCGACGACTGAGGACGAGGTGCCAAAACTATGACCACAGAAATCATCGAACGCCCCACCGATCAGGAGACTTCCGACGAGGGGCGGCTGACCAAGGGCGATCTGCGCAAGTCGTTCCTGCTGTCGAACTTTCAGCAGGCGTCATTCAATTTCGAGCGCATTCACGCCATGGGGTTCTGCGTCGACATGATCCCCCTCATCAAGCGCATATACCATGACAAAGAGGATCAGATCGACGCCCTCAAGCGCCATATGACGTGGTTCAACGTCACCCCGGCCCTCTGCGGCCCAGTGGTCGGTGTCACGGCTGCTCTCGAGGATGGCCGCGAAAGCGGCAAGGACATCGAGCCGGGAATGATCCAGAGCATCAAGATCGGGCTGATGGGCCCGCTCTGCGGGGTCGGCGATCCGCTGATGTGGGGCACCCTGCGACCCATCCTGGCCGCCCTCGGCGCCACCTTGGCGCTACAGGGGTCGTGGCTCGGCCCGGCGATCTTCTTCGTCGGCTTCAATATCGTGAGGCTCGCCCTGCTGTGGTACCTGCTGGTGTTCGGATACCGACGGGGGCTGTTGATCCTCGACGATCTCGGTGGGAACCTGCTGCCCAGGCTCACCGAGGGCGCGACGGTGCTCGGCCTGTTCGTGATGGGCGTTCTGGTCACAAAATGGACGACGATCAATATTCCGCTCGTGGTGTCGAGGACCGCGGGCAAGGCCACCACGCTCCAGGACATCCTCGACCAGATGATGCCCGGCCTCCCGGCCCTCGGCCTCACCCTGCTGACGATGTGGCTGCTGAAGAAGAAGGTCAACCCGATCTGGCTCATCTTCGGGATGTTCGGGCTCGGTATTCTCGGCTATTGGCTCGGATTCCTCAAATGAGAATCCCGGCATTCAGCGACGACATCCTGGCGCTGATCGGAGGAGCCATCCTGCTGGCGATCGGGCTGTCCCGATCCAGACGGGCCAACGGCAGATTCAATGTGGTCTACATCGGAGCGGGAGCGGTTCTCCTCGTCATCGGGGTGATCGAACTCCTCTGACGCGAGCCCTCCACACCGGAACGGAGATGACGGAACATGCAGAATCCCGCCGAGAAGATCAACTCTCTGATCAGAGCGTCCCAGCTGTACTACGTCCACCACCTCAAGCAGAGTCAGGTCGCCGAGATCATGCACGTCCACCGCACCGAGGTGAGCCGGATGCTCAACGAGGCCAGACAGCTGGGAATCGTGGAGGTCACGGTCGACGCCACATTCGGGACCGTCACCGGCATCTCCGACCGCCTGCAACAAGAGTTCGGGCTCGCGACGGCGTTCATCATCCCCGATCCGCCCGGCCTCACCTATCTGCAGCGGCTGACCAAGGTCGGGAAGTACACCGACTCCTTCCTCCACGCGATCATCCGGAGCAATACCCAGATCGGCGTCTCCTGGGGGCTGTCATTGGCGGTCGCGGCGGACTGCTTCCGCCACGACCTGTTCCCCAAGAACGTCACAGTCCTGCCGCTGATCGGCGGGCCCCGCGGCATGATCCGAGCGCCGTTGCACGCCAACGGCGTCGCCTATCGTCTGGCGTCAGGAATCACCGGAGGAGTTCCCTATTCTCTGGACACCCCGGCCATTGTCCGCAGCCGACAGTTGCGGGCCGAGCTGCTCGACAACCCGAATGTGTCGAGGGTGGTCGAGATGTGGTCGGGCCTGGAGGTGGCGATCTTCGGAATCGGGGCCAGCAAGGCCACCGGGACACGTTCGTGGCGGGAATTCTACAAGGGAACCCCGCTGGCCGAGGGACTCAGCGGGGACGCCGTCGGCGACATTCTGGCCAGGCCGTTCGACATCCGCGGAGAACCGGTGTCAGTGCCGGAGGTCGGCATCATAGGCATCGACATGGACCTGCTGAGGACGGTGCCCCGCCGGGTGGCGATAGCGCTTGGGAAACCGAAGGACGAGGCGATTCTCGGAGCACTGAGAACCGGGCTCGTCACAGACCTCGTCACAACGCAGTCGACGGCCGAGACCGTCATCTCGATCATCGATTCCGAGAAAGATCGAAGACCGGCCTGATACCCCATCATCTTCGCTCATCACATTCCATCACACCACAGTTAAGGAACGAATTCCATGAAGACGATATCCGTGAATCTCCACGGGAAGATGGATCTCCGTCTGGAGAGCAAGGAGCTACCCCGGATCACCGAGGACGAAATACTCGCCGAGATCGTGACCGACACCATGTGCATGTCCTCCTGGAAACTCGTCAAAGAGGGCGAGAATCACAAGAAAACCCCCGATGACCTCGCAGAGAACCCGATCATGATCGGGCACGAGTTCAGCGGCAGAATCGTCGAGGTGGGCGCGCGATGGGCCGACCGGTTCGAGCCGGGTCAGCGCATCATCGTCCAGCCCAATCTGGCAAGGGAGAACACGCCCTTCGTCCCCGGATACTCCTACCCCTACGTCGGCGGCGACGCCACATTTGTGATCATCCCCCCGGAGGTGATGGAACTCGACTGCCTCATCCCTTTCGAGGGTCAGGCCTACTATGAAGGGTCTCTCTGTGAACCGCTGAGCTGCGTCATCGCCACCTTCGAGTCGCAGTTCCACCTCATTCCCCACACCTACCAACCGGAGATGGGCATCAAGGACGGCGGATCCTGCCTGATCCTCGCCGGCACCGGACCGATGGGGCTGCTCGCCGTCGACTACGCCCTGCACGGCGATCGGAGGCCGAGAACCCTCGTCGTCACCGGTCGCGACGATGCCAAGCTCGACCGGGCCAGGCGTCTCTACCCCTCCGACGAGGTGGATGTGCATTTCCTCAATGTGAATGGGATGTCGGTGACCGAACAGCAGGCGGCGCTGGCGAAGCTGGGGGGCGGCGGCTTCGACGACGTCATCTGCATGGTGTCGGTCTCCGAGCTGGTAGCGATGGCCGGGGAGCTGCTCAATCCCAATGGCTGCCTCAACCAGTTCGCCGGTCCGATGGACAAGTCCTTCACGGCACCGCTGAACTTCTACGACGTCCACTACAACTTCACCCACGTCACCGGCACATCCGGCGGCAATGCCGCGGACGCCGCCAAGGCCGCCAGACTCATCGCCGAACGGAAGGTCGACGTCGCCAAGGTCATCACGCACGTGCTGGGGCTGGACTCCGCCGCCGAGACGACCCTGAATCAGCCCACCATCGGGGGCGGGAAGAAACTCACCTATACCCACAAGAGCTTCGAGCGGATCGAACTGGCGACCGTCGACCCGGCCTCCCCGCTGGGGAGAATCCTCGCCGCACACGACGGCATCTGGTCCCCCGAGGCTGAGCGATGGATCCTCGCCAACCAGCCCGACATCGCCGTCGAGGGCTGAGGGGCCGCCTTCGATATCTCTCCGAAGGGCATCACCCCGATCTCCCCACGAGGCGCCTCGTGGGGATGGGGCGACAGGGCAGACGGGAGCCGCGCGACGCGGCGGAGTACCCATGTCGCCGCGGCCTGCTGCCTCTGATCCATGGAAAACGTACGAGACGGTCGCGGATTCAGGGTTCGGGTCCCACAGCACGCCTTCGTCTCGTAAGAAATCCGCGGATCCGTCCCAGAGCCTCCACGTGCC
>JALCLH010000021.1 GCA_022647765.1 Acidipropionibacterium sp. | reverse complement strand
GCGTTCGCACCGGTCTTGCCTTCGAGCGCGCTCGAAGGCTTAGCGTCCTCGCCATGGACAGCACAGGCACCAGGACATGGATCATCACCGGCGCGAGCTCCGGTTTCGGGCGCGCTCTGGCCCGGGCCGCGCTGGAGGCGGGAGAGAACGTCGTCGGCACGGCCCGGCGTCTGGAACCCTTCGCAGATCTCGAGAGCCGCTTCGGCGAGCATTTGCTGGCGATCGAGCACGACGTCCGCGACACCGAGGGCGCCGCCGGGGTCGTGGAGACGGCGATCAGAACCTTCGGACGCATCGACGTCCTGGTGAACAACGCCGGGGTCGGTCAGGTCGGCGCCGCCGAGGAGGTCGACGACGCCGCGCTGCGCGACATGCTCGCCCAGCACCTGTTCGGACCGGCGGCCTATGTGCGTGCGGTGCTCCCCCACCTGCGCCGGGCCGGGTCGGGAACCATCGTGCAGATGAGCAGCCAGGGCGGCCGCAGATCCTTCCCCGGGGTGGGCGCCTACTCGGCGGGGAAGTTCGCCCTTGAGGGCTGGTCGGAGGCCCTGGCCGGCGAGCTCGCACCCTTCGGCATCCGGGTGCTGATCGTGGAGCCGAGCCGGTTCCGCACCCGATTCAACGCGGACGGCGTCCTGCGGTCGGCGTCCAGCAGTCCGGACTACGACGCGGTGCTCGGCTCTGTCCGCACCGAGATGGCGACCGCCGACGGCGTCCAGGAGGGCGATCCGGACCGGGCCGCGACCGCGATCCGCCGCGTCCTCGACTCCCCGGATGCGCCGCTGCGGCTGCCTCTGGGCGCCGAAGCGGTCCGCAACCTCACTGCGGCCTATCAACAGAGTCTCGACGAGGTGCGACGCTGGTCGCAGCTCAGCGAGTCCGCCGACTTCCCGGACGCCCCGGCGTCCGTCCGGGCCTTCTGAGCCCCGATATTCTGAGCACCACCATGTCCACCGAGGCCCTCATCGAACAACTGCTGAGCGACTCCGCCGACGTCTCCGAGGACTCGGCGGTGGACGCCCTGCACGCGCTCCTCGACGATTCCACCATCGAGGACGACGCCGCACCGATCGGCATCGCGGAGGCGGCCGATCTGGTCGGACTGACCCCGCACACCCTCAGGTACTACGAGCAGCAGGGGCTCACCCGGCCGGGGCGCGACGCCTCCGGATACCGCGCATATTCCGCGGCCGACCTGCGCCGGCTGGTCTTCCTGGCCCGGATGCGGCTGTCCGGAATGCCGATGCGGGAGCTGAGACGCTACATCGGCCTGGTCGAGCAGGGGGACGCCACCACCGGCGAGCGCCGCGCCATCATGATCGAGCAGCGCGAGCGGATCAGACGCCGAGTCCGTGAACTGAACCTGGCCCTGGCGGCCACCGAGTACAAGATCCGCACCTACGGCGGGCACCCCTGAGCCCGGAGGGCCACCAGCGCTAGCCTGCGCTCGTGAACCATCCGCATCGATCAGATACTCCGCCGGCGCCGGCCGAGGAGACGCCGGGCGGCGTCATCGGCTTCGCCGCGGCCGCGGTTCTGGTCGGCGCGCTCACCGGCCTTGTGACGGGCAGCTTCACCCTCGTTCTCAAGGTCGCGGCTTCCGTCCGCAACTCACTGGTCCGGTGGGGCAACGGTCATTCCGTCCCGGGGCTGCTGCTCACGATGGCTGCCTGCTCAGCCGCGGCCGTCGTCGCCGCCGCGGTGGTCCGGCGGATCGAGCCGCACGCCGAGGGCAGCGGGATACCGCGCACCGAGGCGGTGGTCGACGGCCGGATCGCGCCGGGCAGCCCGCTGATCCTCCCTGTGAAATTCCTGAGCGGGACCCTGGCGATCGGCGCCGGTCTGGCCCTGGGGCGCGAAGGGCCCGTCGGTTCAGATGGGCGGCAATATCGGCATCATCGTGAGCCGGCTGACCCGGCGCAATCGGGCCGACCTGCGCCTGCTGGTCGCCGCCGGGGCGGCCGCAGGCCTGACGACGGCCTTCAACGCGCCGATCGCCGGCGGCGTCTTCATCCTTGAGGAGCTGGTCAAGAAGTTCGAGCCCCGGACGGCGGTGGCCACCCTGCTGGCCTCGGGATCCGGTTTCCTGGCCGCGACGCTGATCACCGGAAGCTCGGGGCCCGACTTCACCACCGTGCCGATGGGCTCGCCGTCCGTGAGGCACCTCCCGATCATCCTGCTGGTGGGGCTGCTCGCCGGCCTGCTCGGGGTGGCCTACAACAAGATGGTCCTGGGCGGCCTGAAGGTGGTGGACGGCAGCCGGCTGCCACCGGAGTTCTGGGGCGGCACGATCGGCGCTCTGGTCGGGGCGATCGCCTTCGTCGCACCGGATCTGGTCGGTGGCGGCGACCCGCTGACCCAGCGCGCCCTGCTCTCCGAGGGGTCGATCGCGGTGGTCGCGGGCATCCTGGTGGCCCGGATCGCCCTCGGCGTCGTCTCCTACAGCGCGGCCACCTCCGGGGGACTGTTCGCGCCGATGCTGGTGGTGGGCAGCCATCTGGGGCTGCTGGTCGGGCCTGGTCGCCCAGCTCGTCGTGCCGCAGTGGACGCCGCAGCCCGCCGAGCTGGCCCTCATCGGCATGGCGGCGCTGTTCACCGCCACGGTGCGCGCGCCGATCACCGGCATGGTGCTGGCCACCGAGCTCACCGGGGCGAGCAGGCCAGCTGCCACCGATGCTGGGGGCCTGCGCGGTGGCGATGGTGGTCGCCGGATGGCTTCACAGCCGGCCGATCTACGACGCCCTGGCCGATCGTTCCGCCGCGGCGGCCCAGCAGAATGCCGCGGAGTCGAAGGCGCGGCGCTCCGAAAGCCGTGGGAGCTACGAGGGAGATGAGACCCCATCAGGTCGGTAAACCGCCTAGTCGGGTGCACTCGCAGAACATCAGAAAACCCCGCTGACTGGGGCTGTTACACCTAGTCAGCGGGGCTTCACCGTGGCGGTGACGGAGGGATTTGAACCCTCGGTAGCTCTCGCTACACCCGCTTTCGAGGCGGGCACTTTCGGCCGCTCAGACACGTCACCGTCTGACAACATATCCGACCACCACCATCCGGCACAATCTGCGGACACAATCCGCCGACCCCGGCGGGCCGCCACCGGGACACGCATCCAGCGCTCAGTCTCCCAGCGTCGCGGCCTCCACGCCGCCGTTCGAGCCGGCGTCTCCCCCGGCGTCCGTCCCATCCGTCCCCCCATGCGTGCGGTCGAACCGCCTCGCCACCAGCAGCGCCAGCCCGATGTAGATCAGCAGCAGTCCGGCCATCATGAACGACATCACGTAGACGGTCTTGACGATGTCGTGGTGAGACAGCGCCAGATAGCTCAGCGGCGCTGCCGCGTAGACGACCGCGAAGGCCAGCGCGATGCCGTTGTTGCGGGTCACGATGAACATATTGGAGATCGGCGAGGTGATGAAGTTGACGAAAAGCCAGGGCACCAGGGCCACCGCGATGGGCGCAGACTGCGCATACTTCGCGCCCAGCAGCCACGGCAGAACCGGCGGAATGAGGAAGTAGAGCAGAGCGAAGGGCACGACGCCGATCAGTGCGGACCTCACCACCGAGGCCTTGACGCTGCGGTACATCCGACCGGCGTCGGTCACCGACAGCTTCTGGAAGAAGACCTGGGACATCGCCGAGTTGATCACCGAGGCCGGCACCTGCATCAACGACCAGGCCATGTTGAAGGTGCCCAGGGTAGCCCTGGAGAAGTACAGGCCGATGGACAGGTTGATGCCCTGCAGCCGCAGCGCGTCGACGATGGCATTCGGCGCGGTGAGCAGCGGCATCTTGATGTACTTGCGCAGCAGCAGCCGCATCGGGGTGTCCGATTCCGGGATGGAGCGCAGGTCGGCGCCCAGGCGACGCCGGAAGTTGTTGAGTGCGGCCAGCTCGCCGACGAATGTGGCGGCCAGCTGGCCGAACCCACCGAGCCCGGCGAAGGCCGCGGCGAACCGGCCGGCCGCGGTGACCGACTGGTTCCACACCGCATTGGTGCCGATGACGCCGAACCGCTTGCGGCGATTGGCCCAGTAGTTGACGATCGCCAACTCGGCGAAGGTGAAGATGATCGGCCCGACCGCCAACATCCACCAGCGGGCCTGCGGCGCCTCCAGAGCCTTGGCGAGCAGTCCGCCGACCGGGATCATCACGATCGTCGCCAGCACCGACATCACCGCATTGATGATGGTCGCCAGCTTGAAGACGCGCTTGGCCTCGCCGTCGTCGTGGGGCAGCACGATGGCCATGTCGTATCTCAGTGCGGCGACCGGGATGACGAACTGCGCCACCGCCATGATCGCCGCGTAGGTGCCCCACTCGGCCGGCGCGACCCGGTGAGTGACGTACACGGTGGCGACCATCGCGATGATCTGGGCGACGCCGGTGCCGCTCATCACCTTCATCACCGAGGAGAGGAACTCGTGGCGGGTGAGGAACCCGCGGATCCGGGCGAAGTGCTTCGGCGGCTCCGCTGCCGACGATTCCTCCTCCGGGGCCTCCTCGTCGACCCGGGAGTCGCTCTCGCCCGGCCCCGGGGTGCTCTGCTCTGCCGCTCTGCTCACCCGCCCCACCGTATAGGACGCCCCGGAGGATCGAGCCGGGGCGGGGCGCCGGCGGTCATCTGCGGAAAATCGACGAGATGGCGGCCCCCAAGCCGGCAACTGCGCGAAACAGGCCCCGTTTCGTCGGTTTTCCCTCATTCGCTCCGACGCCTGTCCGCGAAGAACTCCCTCAGCAGGGCCGTCGACTCCTCGGCCAGCACCCCGGAGACCACCTCGACCCGATGATTGAGCCGAGGATCGCGAACCACGTCCCACAGCGAGGCCACCGCCCCGGCCTTGGGGTCGAAGGCGCCGAACACCACCCTCCCGATCCGGGCGGCGACGATCGCCCCGGCGCACATCGTGCACGGCTCCAGGGTGACGACGAGGGTGCACCCCTCCAGCCGCCACCCTCCAGCAACCCCGCCATCGACGCTCCTGCCGCCCTCGGCCGTATCCTCCTGCAACCGCCGGGCGCCTCGCCGGATCGCCAGGATCTCGGCATGGGCCGTGGGGTCGCCGGTCGCCTCCCGCTCATTGGCCGCCTGCGAGAGCACCGACCCGTCGGGTGCCAGCAGCACCGCCCCGATCGGAACATCCCCCCAGGCCGGGGCCTGGGCGGCGAGCTCGAGGGCCTGCCGCATCGCTGATCTCCAGGCCGTCATCGGGCCGGACGGCGTCGCGACCGGAACGGCCTCGCCAGCCACGGACCTGCCGAGCGCGGCCTCCCCTGACACGGCCTGCCGGGGACCGGGACGCCGGTATCGGAGCCCACCTCAGCGGATCGAGGGGGATGCGTGCTCGAACTGACGCCCGTAGTTGATCCGCCGGGCGATCCGGGCGAGCACCTCGTCGGAGTCCTCGTCGAGATCGGCGAAGGCCTCCAGATCGAACTCGCTGATCCCGGCGTCCGAGAGCAGGGCGAAGTCGCCCATCGCCTCGGGATCGTCGTCCGGATCGGGGATGTCCTCGCCCAGGTAGTCGGCCACATCGCGGGCGATCGGCCAGTCATTGCCCTCGACGGCGTCGGACAGGAAGACCCCGACATGACGCCCCCGAACCCGCACGATGACGAAGAACTGGTGATCGATCGAGACCATCCCGACCGCTCCCGCGTCTCCGGGCAGGCGTCGAAGCTGGGTGATCAGCTCATCCAGGTCGTTGGCGAGCTGCTTGTCCAGCGAGACCGCGATCCGCTCGCCGTCGTCGTTGTAGAGGGCCACCACGAGGTCGATCTCGTCGTCGACGGCGTCCTCCAGATCGTCGAGATCGTCGTAGTCGTCCTCATCACCGACCTCGTCGTCCTCATCATCGGCGTCGGAATCGTCCTCCGAGTCCTCGTCGGCGTCGTCATCCCCGTCGTACTCGGCCGTGTCGTCGTCGAGGTCGTCGTAGTCCTCATCCGGCAGGGCGTCCGCCGCCTCATCGGGGCCCGCCGGTGCCTCGACGCGATCCTCGTCGAACGGATCCACATCCTCATCATTGAACGGGCACACAGCGTCCTCCTTAAGCCGACCCACCCATCGTGTCAGAGAACCCGACCGGATCACACTTCTACCGGGAGAAACACCGGAGAATTCTGTCAGCTTCCCCACCGACGATCCGGTGACGCCGGGGCTCGACGCCGCCCGGCACTCACGACATGCCCGGCGATGTGGGAGGGTGGAGTCCGTGGAACTTCACGTCATGGACCATCCGCTGGTCTCGCACAAGATCACCCTGCTGAGGTCGGTCGAGACCCCGAGCCCGAACTTCCGCCATCTCGTCGACGAACTCGTCACCCTGCTGGCCTACGAGGCCACCCGCAATGTGCGCGTCGAGCCCACCACGGTCCAGACGCCGATCGCCGAGGCCGCCGGGGTCGCGCTCTCCCACCCCAAGCCGCTGGTGGTGCCGATCCTGCGCGCCGGACTGGGCATGCTCGAAGGCATGATGCGGCTGATGCCCAGCGCCGAGGTCGGGTTCGTCGGGATGACCCGCGACGA
Source organism: Acidipropionibacterium sp. (assembly GCA_022647765.1). Taxonomy (GTDB): domain Bacteria; phylum Actinomycetota; class Actinomycetes; order Propionibacteriales; family Propionibacteriaceae; genus Acidipropionibacterium. The sequence continues at coordinate 17,100 of JALCLH010000021.1, read as the reverse complement.
GGAGACCCTGATCCCGGTCACCTACGCCGAGCGACTCCCCCACGACCTCACCGGGCGGCAGTGCTTCGTGCTCGACCCGATGCTGGCCACCGGCGGATCGCTGGGCGGGGCGGTCGAGTTCCTGGTCCGCCGGGGCGCCACCCACATCACCTGCCTGTGCATCCTGGCCGCTCCCCAGGGCATCGAGCACTTCCGCGACCTGGTTCACAAGCTGGACGTGCCGTGCAACCTGGTGGTCGCCGCGGTCGACGACCACCTCAACGAGCACGGCTTCATCGTGCCGGGCCTGGGAGACGCCGGGGACCGGCTCTACGGTCTGGCCGAGTGAGGCACGGCTTCATAGTGATGTGGTGTCTATGAAGGCAGTGCCGGCGGTGAAGACGATGAATGAGGAGATCCGGCGGTCCGGGGTCATCGACCGCGCGGACCTGGAGCCGCTGGCCGCCTTCCTGGGCCGGGCTCCCTCCGGCGACACCGTCCCGCCGTGCTGGCACTGGTGCCAGCTGCTGGACCCGGTGGACCCGCGCGGACTGGACCAGGACGGCTACCTGATCGGCGGAATGATCACTCCCGAACCCGACATGACAAGGATGTTCGCCGGCGGTCGGGTGCGCACCGAGGCGCCACTGCGGCTCGGCGTCCGGACCATCCGCAGCACCCGTGTCGCCAAGGTCACGGTCAAGAACGGCCGGCACGCGGCCCACTGCGATTCGTCACTCTGGCGTCTGAATGGAGCCAGAGCGGGCGAACCATGATCGTCGACGAGCAGGACTACGTCTTCACCGCGGCGTCCAGATCCACCGATGCCCCCGATGTGCCGGAGCCCGGATCACTGCCATCGGCCCCAGAGCCGGGGCAGATCGCGGTGACCGAGCCGATGCTGGTGCTCTTCTCGGCGCTGACCGCGAACCCCTACCGGATCCACTGGGACCGCGACTTCTGCGCCCGCGCCGGTCACCCGGGGCTGGTGATCCACGGACCCCTCCAGGCGCTGTGGCTGGCCGAGGAGTTCGCCCGGCGCGGGGCCGAGGCCACCGGCCGCACCTTCTCCTACCGGCTCACCGCCCCGGCCACCGCGCCCGCGGTGATGTCGGTGGGCGAGGGGGACGCCGCGGAACTGGTGGTCCGGCGTCCCGACAGGGTGGTCACCGCCACCGCCTCCCTGGTCTGACCCCCGGGGAGCTGCCCACGAAGGACCGATCGCTCCCGATACGCCGTGAAAACGCACTCCCCGTGCAGAAACACGGCGTATCGGGAGTGATCGGGACCATCAGGAGGGTCGCAACCACCCCGTCAGGCCGCCAGACCCTCGACCACCTCGGTATTCGGCAGGGCCAACAGGGCCTCGCCCGGCAGCACCAGCTTCGAGGCCCTGGTCCCGGCGCCGATGCAGACCTCGGGGGCCCGCGCCACCGCCGGATCGATCCAGATCGGCCAGTCCTCGGGCAGACCCACCGGCGTGATGGCGCCGTACTCCATCCCGGACTCGCTGGTCGCCTCGTCCATCGGGGCGAAGGAGGCCTTGCGGACGTCCAGCCGCTTGCGGACCAGCTTGTTGACGTCGATCCGGGTGGTGGCCAGCGCCAGGCAGGCGACGGTGCGGGTGATCTCGCCGCGATGGCCGCGCACGATGACGCAGTTACCGCAGGTGGACTCGGGCTCACCGAATGCGCTGCACAGCGCCTCGGTGTCCGACAGGGCGGGATCGATGGTGAACACCTGCGCCGAGGGGAGCAGGCCGATGAGTCGGCGGACGGGTTCACCGAGCAGCTCGGGATGGTCGATAGCGGGAAGGTGGGGTGCGGAGTCGAACATGCTCCGAGCCTAGTCAGCGTTCCGGGCACGGGTTCCCGCGTCCACGGCCCTAGGATCGATGAGACCGCGAGCAGGGAGGGCCAGATGGCCGAGGCTGGGATCACCACCACCGAGAACGCCACCGGGGACGGCGGCACGCAGGACCGACAGAGCGAGCATCACGCCGAGGGGATGGGGGCGGTGCTCATCGACGGCGGGGTCGCCTTCCGAGTATGGGCTCCGCACGCCACCGCGGTCGACGTGACCGGCGAGTTCGACGATTGGTCCGCCCTCCCCGACGCCGAGGAGACTCCCGGGGAAGACGCCGACAACGCCGAGGCCAGCACTGCGCTCTCCCCCACCCAGACCGGGCCCTCACCGGCCCACACCCTCGTCTCCGAGAACAACGGCTACTGGTACGGCGAGGTTCCCGAGGCGCAGGCCGGCCAGGAGTACCGATTCGTCGTCCACGCCTCGGACGGGCGTCTCATCAGCCGGATCGACCCCTATGCCCGCACAGTGACCAGCTCGGTGGGCAACGGCGTCATCACCGACCCGACCGACTACGACTGGCAGGGGGACGACTTCACCCCGCCCGCTCTCAACGAACTGGTCGTCTACGAGATGCACGTCGGCACCTTCTTCGACCAGGACCCGGCCGACGACCGCCCGGCCACCCTCGACGGCGTCGAGGACAAGATGGATCACCTGACCCACCTCGGTATCAATGCCATCGAGCTGATGCCGCTGGCCGAGTTCGCCGGGGACTACTCGTGGGGCTACAACCCCGCCAACATCTTCGCCGTCGAGAGCGCCTACGGCGGCCCGGAGAAGCTGCGCGATCTGGTCCGGATCGCCCACTCGCACGGAATCGCGGTCATCGTCGACGTCGTCTACAACCACTTCGGCCCCTCGGATCTGGACCTGTGGCAGTTCGACGGCTGGAGCGAGAACGGCAAGGGCGGGATCTACTTCTACAACGACTGGCGGTCGGCCACCCCGTGGGGAGACACCCGCCCCGACTACGGCCGCGGCGAGGTGCGCCAGTTCATCCACGACAACGCGATGATGTGGCTCGAGGAGTTCCACGCCGACGGGCTGCGCTACGACATGACCCCGTACATGCGCAGCGTCGACGCCGGGGAGACGAACATCCCCGAGGGCTGGTCACTGTCCCACTGGATCAACACCGACATCCGGCGTCTCGACCCGTCCCGGATCCTGATCGCCGAGGACCTGCACGGCTATGGCGCGGTGGTCTCGGCCGCCGACGACGGCGCGGCCTTCCACGCCCAGTGGGACAACCACTTCGTCCACCCGGTGCGGGCCGCGGTGATCGCCTCCGACGACGCCGCCCGGGACATGAACGCGGTGCGCGACGCCGTCGAGTTCAGCTACGGCGACGCCTTCTCCCGGGTGATCTACACCGAGTCCCACGACGAGGTGGCCAACGGATCGGCCCGAGTGCCCGAGGAGATCGACGCCGAGGATCCCGAGGGCTACTACGCCCAGAAGCGCTCGACACTGGGGGCGGCGCTGGTCCTCACCTCGCCGGGAATCCCGATGATCTTCCAGGGCCAGGAGTTCCTCACCGACGGCTGGTTCCGCGACACCGTGCCGCTGGACTGGCACCGCGACGAGGAGTTCAGCGGGATCGTGCGGCTCTACGCCGATCTCATCTCGCTGAGGCTGAACTCCGAGGGCCGCACCAAGGGACTCACCGGCCAGCACGTCGCGACCCTGCATCTCAACGACGAGCACAACGTCTACGTCTTCCACCGCTGGTACGACGGCGGTCCCGGCGACGATGTCGTGGTGGCGGTCAACCTGAGCAACTCCCTGTGGGGGGAGTACACGGTCGGGATGCCGGCGGCCGGCTCCTGGACCACCAGGCTCAACAGCGACGCAACCGTCTACTCCGGCGCCTTCGTCGGAACGCCGGTGCCGCCCCGGGTCGAGGCCGAGGAGGAGCCCTACGACGGGCAATCGGCGCAGGCCACCCTCGTCCTGCCGCCCTACTCGGTGGTCATTCTGTCCCGGGACTGATGCTCCGGCTCATTGATCCACGGATTTCTTACGAGACGGGGCCGATCTGGAGCGGCTCGGTCGCGAATCGGCCCTGATCTCGTAAGAAATCCGTGAATCGCCGGGAAGCACCCTCAGCCCAGGGCTGCGCGGGCCCCCGCCGGATCGTTGGTGATGATGGCGTCCACCCCGAGGGCGGCGGCCTCACGGATCTGATCGGGCTCGTCGATGGTCCACACCCGGACGCCGAGCCCGGCGGCGTGGAACCGCGGCACGTCGTCGCGCCCCCGCAGCAGCCAGCCGCCGGGGTGCACGGCCTGCACCCCGATGCCCACCGCATAGTCCCAGGGATCGACCAGGTCATCGGCGTAGAGGACGCCGCGGCGGATGGTGGGTGCGACCTCGGCCAGCCTCACCAGGCTGCGATGGTTGAAGCTGGAGAAGACCACCTGGTCGGCCATCTGTGGGCGCGGACGGCTTCGGCGGCCTTCTCCTCCAGATTCTGGTAGCGGATCACGCTGTTCTTGAGTTCGATGTTGAGGCTGACCTCGGTGGGGGCGAGCAGGTCCAGCACCTCGTCCAGCAGCGGAATCGAGGCGGGCGCCCAGGACTCGTTCCCGGCGGCGAAGTTGAGTTTTCGGAGCTCGGCGAAGGAGTGATCGACGACCAGGCCGGTGCCGTCGCTGACCCGGTCGACCGTCTCGTCGTGGCACACCACGAGACGGCCGTCGCTGGTCGCCTGGACGTCGAGCTCGATCCCGTCGGCCTCCTGGTCGAGGGCCCTCTCGAAGGCCGCCATGGTGTTCTCGGGGAGATCCTTGTGCGCCCCGCGATGGGCGAAGAGGGCTGGCATCGGTGTTCCTTCTGAGTTCGGTCGATCAGCCGGTGAGATCGGTTCTGACCCCAGCATCGCACAGCCGTCGACATCGGTGACGGCGCGGTATCCGGGTACCTGGAGCGCGCTGAAATGGGCGCACGGGAGAAATTCTGATGACCCAGCCCCCGGACGTCTTATGGGATCACTTAGGATTATCTGAGGCAGCGGAATACCCCGTCTGCATGTGAGACCGGCACGGCAACTCCCGTGGCGGACGGTCCGAGTGCGGCTGATGAAGAGAGCGATGGCCATCGTGTCATGGTGGAAGAAGCGGAGGCACCGCGACTGGCGGGTGGCGAGCGCCCCGCCCACAGACGTGGTCACCGGCTATGCGCGGATGCTCACTGCCGAGCGCGAGATGCACTCCAGCGCCACCGCGGCCAAGGCGGCCGCCGGCGAACTTGAACAGCTGGTGGCGGAGAAGGGCCTGATCTCCCAGATCGAGAACCAGTCCCAGCTGGCAGCCGTTCTGGCGACCACTGCGCGAGCGAAGGCCGACGCCTATGAAGCGGCCTGCATGGACTTCGCCAAGGCGCTGGTCGCAGCCGGCCTGCCACCCGACTGGTCGCCGGAGAGGGCGTCGATCCCGATCGAGCAGCAGATGCGGCGGTGACGCAGAAGAGGGGCCGGAAAAGCAGAACGACTCATCCCGGTGTGATCCAGAGATGAGTCGTCCTGATGACCGACCGAGATCAATCTCGGCCCCGTCTGGCGCGCCCGGAGGGATTCGAACCCCCAACCTTCTGATCCGTAGTCAGATGCTCTATCCGTTAAGCCACGGGCGCCTGCAATCGGCTCATCGCCAACCGCCTACGGCAGTCTACCGCAGATCATCCACCGCCCCAACTCAACCCCTGCCGTCACCACCCTCCTCGCATCGCTGCAAAGATGGTGGCCGCTCCTCAGCACGGAGCCGGCTCACCGAAACTGGAGGTTTCGCAATGCACTTTCGCCGCTGGTTGGCCGTCGGCCTCGTCGCAGCCCTCTCCTTCGCCGTCGCGCCCACCGCGCGGGCGGCGGGAACGAGCGCGGCGGGTCTCAACGCCGCGGCGACGCAATGCCTCAAGCAGAAGCGGGTGTGGGTCGTGGTTCAGAAGACCACGACCACCACGACGGGCGGATGCGCCAGCAAGTTCGGCACCGGCCTGCAGGCCCTGCAGAGCGCAGGCTTCTCGGTGCGTCTGCGCAGTGACGGGTTGATCACCCAGATCGGCGGCAACCCGGCGACCGTGCGCCCATGGAACCAGGACCGGCGATACTGGTCCTACTGGCTGGCCTCGCCGAAGAAGTCCACCAGCACGTCGACCACATTCAAGTGGGGCTATTCGCCGGCGGGGCCCGTCATGCGCCGCCCGGCCGCGGGAACGATCGAGGCCTGGGAGTTCGGAACCACCAGCGGCACCACCCCTGCGACCATCAAGCCGGCTCCGGCCTGGACGCCGGTCACCGCCCGCGTCCCGGCGTCAATCGCCGTGAAGGGTCCGGCAGGCATCAGGAAGAACGGCCAGGCGACCTTCCAGGTGACGGTCAAGGCGCGCGGGACGATCCCGGGCGGGACGGTCACCGTGACCGTGGCGGGCCGCTCGGCACGAGCAGCACTGAACTCGAAGGGCACCGCTGCCGTCAAGGTGACGAAGATCTCCAGGACCGGCCGCCAGACCGTGATCACGTCGTACTCCGGCATGCCGGTCGTCAACTCCGCGACCGCGAAGACCTCTCTCAAGGTCAGCTGATCTCAAGGTCAGCTGAGCGCCGCCGAGAACGAACTCCGGGTGACCGGACCAGGACGACCAGGGCGTCCCGACCCGGTCACCCGGGGCGATATGGCGGAGGTGGCGGGATTTGAACCCGCGATGGGATTTAAGTCCCAAACCCGCTTAGCAGGCGGGCGCCATAGACCAGACTAGGCGACACCTCCACGGTGCCGGTCCACCCTATCGGCAAGTCATCACCTCAGCAATTCTGAGAAGGTGATTACCATGGGCTCGGCGCTCAGCACAACAGCCTTCCGGCCCGTTCGCGCCACGGCGGGCTGAGCCAGCGGCCGCCGGTATCTATCCGTCGTCGAGAGGACGAGCATGGTCGACTCCCACTCCGGTGGTGACTCGCACGTCCCTCGACACGCCGATCCCTGGTGGATGAACGATCCCGAGTCCATGGCGGAGACCCACGTGTACGGCCGCCGCTCATTGGAGAGCGGGTTGGGCTCGGCACCGGACTCCCCCTCCGATCCAGCAACGTGGCAGGACCTGTCGGGCGACGACGACCCCAGCTACGAACCGACCCACGCTCTGCGCCCACGGGACTCCGACGCCGGTCCGGACCTGTCGACGGCCGCCCGGGACAGGGAGCGAATCCGGCGCGCCGCAACCGACGACGGTTCGTCGATCCTCGACGCCCAGCACGATTGGGCGGGTGGCTCGACGGCGTCGGGGCCGGCCAGAGCCAAGACGTCCGGACATGCCGGAGACAACCCGCCCGGGCATCCCCGGCACAGCGCGTCTCCCACCTCCGGCCGCGCCTCGAAGAACTCGAACAAGACGCCGCCGGCCTCAGCCCTCCCCGACGATCGGGACAGGGCCGCCTACCGCAGGTCGGCCATCTGGACGACGCTGGGCGCGCTGGTGCCGGGCCTGGGCCTGTGGGCGAGCCGCCAGCACACCCACCGACGATTCGGCCTGATCGTCACCGGCGTGGCGCTGGCCTGCCTCACCGTGCTGCTCGTCATCGGCGTCATCGACCCGGCCCAACTCGCCTCGGTGGCGGTCCGCCCCAGACTCCTCAACACCCTCTCAGTGGTGCTGCCACTGCTGGCGGTGGCCCTGGTCGGACTGCTGGTCTTCACCCATCTCAACCTTCGGCCGCACCGGATCACACACGCCCAGCGCTGGATATCGGCTCTTCTGGTCGGGACCCTGTCGCTCGCCATCGCCGCACCGCTGGCGATCTCGGCGCGCTACGCCAGGGACGAGTCGGCCGCCCTGGGCAGGATCTTCGCCGGCGGCAGATCCGGCACCCGCCCCTCCATCGACTACAGCCAGAGCGTCGCCGAGATCTGGCAGCAGAAGCCCCGGGTCAACGTGCTGCTGGTCGGCGGGGACGACTCCTCGACCCGCAACTACCGCCAGCACGGCGAGATGAACACCGACACCATGATGGTGGCCTCCATCGACACCCAGACCGGCAACACGACCATCATCCAGATCCCCCGCAACCTCGCCGACCTGCCCTTCCCGAAGGACTCCGCGCTCCACAAGGTCTATCCGGACGGATTCACCAACGGCCACGGAGACGACGAGACCTTCTTCGCCAACGCCGTGTGGAGCACGGTGGAGAACAAGCACAAGGACGCCATGGGCGCCACCGACTATCCCGGCGCCGACGCCCTCAAACTGGGCATCGGCGAGGCCCTGGGGCTCAACATCGACTACTTCGTGATGCTGGACATCGACGGCCTCCAGAAGTTCGTGGACGCCGTCGGCGGGGTGACCGTCAATGTCAACGAGCGCCTGCCGATCGCCGGCAACACCGAGGGCAAGGTGCCGACCGGATACATTGAGCAGGGTCCCGACCAGCATCTCAACGGCTATCGGGCGATGTGGTACGCCAGAAGCCGATCGGCGTCCACCGACTACGACCGGATGGGACGCCAGTCCTGCCTGCTCAAGGCGGTGCTGGACCAGGTGAGCCCGCAGGTCGTGCTCACCCGCTTCGAGGCGATCGCGGCAGCCTCCGGAGACATGGTCGTCTCCGACATCCCGCAGGAGATGCTGCCGGCCTTCGTGGAACTCGCGATACGGATGCGGGGCGCCAATATCAACCGGCTGCTCTTCACCCAGGGCAAGAACGGCTTCGTCCCCTACCAGCCGAACTACTCCCTGATGCGCAAGCAGGTGCAGCAGGCCATCGACCGACGCCTCCGACTCGACCAACAAGAACCGGCCGGTCACCTCGGCCTCCCCCCGGCCGACTCGCACACCGACCCCCACACCCACGCCGACGCCGAGCCCGACGCCATCGTCCACTCCCACCCCCACCGCGGTGAGTCAGTCGGTCACCGACGTCTGCGCCTACAACCCGATTCAGAAATAGGGGACGCCGTTCGGCCGCCTCTCTGCCGATTCGGCCGCCGCGACTCAGCCGACCCGGCCGCCGCGACTCAACCAACCCGGCCGCCGCGACTCAACCAACCCGGCCGCCGCGACTCAACCAACCCGGCCGCCGGCGGCCGAGGGGACAGCGACGTAGATCCTCGGGATGCCGAAGCCGTGCTCGGCGAAGGCCTCCACCGCAGCCCGGGCCACGGCGTCGCGCCGATCCGCCTCGATGAGGGCGATCGCGCAGCCGCCGAAACCGCCGCCGGTCATCCGGGCGCCGATCGCCCCGGCGGCGCGCGCGGCGTCCACCGCCACGTCGAGTTCGGGGCAGCTCACCTGGTAGTCGTCGCGCAGCGAGTCGTGGGAGGCGTTCATCAGCGGTCCGACCTCGAGCAGTCGGCCGGCGTCGACCAGGGCGACGAAGTCGCGGACCCGCTGGATCTCGGTGACGACGTGGCGCACCCGGCGCACCATCTCCTGGGCGTCCTGGCTCTTCTGGCCCTCCACCTCGTCCTTCAGCCCCTCGTCCTTCAGCACGGCCAGCGCGGCGTCGAGGTCGGTGATCTCGCGCAGGGTCCGAATACCCAGGATCTTCGCAGCGGCCTCACAGGTGGCGCGACGCTGGCCGTAGGCGCCGGTGGCGTGGCTGTGCGTGGCCCGGGTGTCGATGACCAGCAGCTCCAGGCCCGCCGCGTCCAGATCGAAGGGCACCTGGCGGGCCGACCCGTCCAGGCAGTCCAGCAGCAGGGCGTTGCCCGCGCTGGTGCGCAGTGCGGCGGACTGGTCGAGGTCGCCGGTGCGGGCGCCGACGACCTCGTTCTCGGTGCGCACCGCGATCCTCACCAGGTCCGCCCGGCCCTCGTCGCTGCCGCCCATTCCAAGATCGTTGACCTCGTCGAGGGCCAGCCCGACGGCGCACTCCACCGCCGCCGAGGAGGACAGCCCGGCGGCGGTCGGCACGCAGCTGGACAGGGCGGCGTCGAATCCGGTCACCGGCGTCCCCGCCTCGGCCAGGGCCCAGGCGATGCCCGCGGCGTAGGCGGCCCAGCCCGCCACCCCGCCGGGATGCAGGTCGGACAGCGCGCCGTCCCAGCCCAGCACCTCCCCCTCGAAGGCCGAGGCCAGGTGGACCTCGTCGTCCTCGCGGCGGCGCAGCGCGACATAGGTGCGGTGCGGCAGCGCGATCGGCAGGCAGAGGCCGCCGTTGTAATCGGTGTGCTCGCCGATCAGGTTGACCCGGCCGGGAGCCGCCCAGACGCCGTCGGGCGCGCCCGGGTGGCGGTCCTCGAACAGCTCCCGGGCGCGCCGGGAGCCCTCCTCGGGGGTCCAGGCTCCGGCGATCTCCACTGCGTCCACGATGACTCCACGATGTTCGGGGTGACGACCGGCTCCGCTGCCGGCCGGGCGGATCTGCGCGCCATCACGATTGTGGCACGCCCCGCCGGGCCGGGACCACGGAGCACCCTCAGAGCGCCCTCAGAAGGTGAGCGCGATCTTGCCGAGCACCTCGCCGGACTCCAGCCGGGCGTGGGCCGCGGCCGCCTCGGTGATCGGGAAGGTCTCCACCGGGGCCGGAGTGATCCGGCCGTCCCCGTACATCGGCCAGGCCAGCTCCTCGACCCGACGGCAGATCGCCGGCCTTCTCCTCCAGCGGCCGGAACCGCAGGCTGGTCGCGGTCACCAGGGCGCGCTTGGCGAGCAGCTTGCCGATATTGAGCTCCCCCCTGCTGCCGCCCTGCATCCCGATGATGACCAGCCGTCCGCCGGTGGCCAGGGAGTTCACGTTGAGACCGAGGTACTTGGCGCCCATCACGTCGAGGATGACGTCGGCACCCCTGCCGCCGGTGGCCTCCTTGACCCCGGCCACCCAGTCCTCGTGGTAGTCCAGCGCGACGTCGGCGCCCAGACCCCGGCAGAACTCGCGCTTGGCGTCGGTGCCGCAGGTGGTGAGCACGGTGCAGCCGAGTCCCTTGGCGTACTGGATGGCGAACTGACCGACGCCTCCGGCCCCGCCGTGCACCAGGAAGGTCTCCCCGCCGGTCAGCCCGACATGATCCATATTGGAGATCACGGTGGCCGCCACCTCGACCAGGGTGGAGGCCACCACCGGGTCGACGCCGGGCGGCATGTGCAGCAGCTGCCCGGCCGGGACCACCGCGTACTCGGCATAGCCACCGCCGGCCAGCAGCGCGACGACCTGGTCCCCCTGAGCCCAGCCGGTCACCTCGGGGCCGAGGGCGGCGACGGTGCCCACCACCTCGAAACCCATGATCTCGGAGACGCCGGCCGGCGGCGGGTACAGGCCCTGGCGCTGCAACAGGTCGGCCCGGTTCATCCCGGCCGCGGCGACCTTCACCAGCGCCTCGCCGGGACCCGGCTCCGGAGTCTCGACCTCGGCCCACTCGATGTTCTCGGGGCCGGGGCGGTGCCGGCCCTTGGCGTCCACCTTCTCGGTGGGACGGACTGTGATCGCATGCATGACCCCACCCTGCCATGCCCGCTGGCCCACCTGTGTGGTCCCGATCACTCCCGCCGGGCCGGTTTTCGGCACGGCAGATGCAGAAACACGGCGTGTCGGGAGTGATCGGGACCATCGCCCGAATGGCTAGGATGAGATGGCACCCGGGCGACCGGGATGGCGAGATCGCATAGTGGACGAGTGCAGCCGCCTTGAAAGCGGCCGAGGGAAACCTCCGTGGGTTCGAATCCCACTCTCGCCGCGGGGACCGGCAGCTGCCGGTCAACGACGATATGAGGACACGACACGAGGAGTCGCGCAGAAGGAGGTCGGGCATGCCGGGTACTCAGCGCGATGCGTCCCAGGGACTTCCCGATGGCACGACCAGGCATGTGCTCAAACCGCGTCCTCCCTTCGTCGGCTTCGCGATCGCGGCCGTGCTCTCGATCGCCGGCGCCGTCCTCATCGTGGTCGCCGCCTCCCAGGGCTGGTCGAACGGCTGGATCGCGCTGTTCGCGGTGATCCTGGCCTTCGGCATCGCGCTGGCGCTGACCGCCACCTGGTCGATGTTCCGGATGCGCCTCTTCGTCGATCTGGACGCCGAGGGCTACCACATCCACGGCGCCGGGCAGGACCGCCGGGGCCGCTGGGCCGACGTCACCAAGGCCGCCCTCACCGAGACCCGCTCCCGGCTGACCCTCTACCACGGCCAGGTGAAGCGCACTCATATCGTCCGGCCCGGGGTGGGCGACCCCAAGGAGATGGACGATCTGGCCGCCGACGTGGCACGGCGTCTGGACGCCGACCGGGGCTACACGCAGAGCCCCCGCTGAGGCTGCGCGCCGCCTGCCCGAGGGCTTGCCAGTTCCCAGACCGAGCGAGTGAGCCTCCCGGACGCACGGCGTCTCTAATATTAATTTGAACCTCTGCATATCTATGCTCTAGACTCTGGGGCGTGTCCAAGGTTCTCACGCATCTCCCCGTCGGTGAACGCATCGGCATCGCCTTCTCCGGAGGTCTCGACACCTCCGTCGCGGTCGCCTGGATGCGCTCCAAAGGCGCCATCCCCTGCACCTACACGGCCGATATCGGCCAGTACGACGAGCCCGACGTCGACTCGGTCCCCGGCCGCGCCCACGCCTACGGCGCCGAGATCTCGCGCCTGGTCGACTGCAAGGTCTCGCTGGTGGACGAGGGGCTCTCCGCCATCGCCTGCGGCGCCTTCAACGTGCGCTCCGCCGGGCGCCCCTACTTCAACACCACCCCGATCGGCCGCGCCGTCACCGGAACCCTGCTGGTCCGCGCGATGGCCGCCGACGACGTCTCCATCTGGGGAGACGGCTCCACCTACAAGGGCAACGACATCGAGCGGTTCTACCGCTACGGCCTGCTCGCCAACCCGCAGCTGCGGATCTACAAGCCCTGGCTCGACGAGGACTTCGTCACCGAGCTCGGCGGCCGCGACGAGATGAGCGTCTGGCTCACCGCCCACGGCCTGCCCTACCGCGACTCCAAGGAGAAGGCGTACTCCACCGACGCCAACATCTGGGGGGCCACCCACGAGGCCAAGACCCTGGAGAGCCTCGACGTCTCGATGGAGAGCGTCGAGCCGATCATGGGGGTCAAGTTCTGGGATCCCGATGTGAAGATCGAGACCGAGGAGGTCTCGGTCACCTTCGAGCAGGGTTTCCCGGTGGCGATCAACGGCACCGAGTACGACGACAAGGTCGCGCTGGTGCTGGAGGCCAACGCGATCGGCGGGCGTCACGGCCTGGGCATGAGCGATCAGATCGAGAACCGGATCATCGAGGCGAAGTCCCGCGGCATCTACGAGGCCCCCGGGATGGCCCTGCTGCACATCGCCTACGAGCGGCTGGTCAACGCCATCCACAACGAGGACACCCTGGCCACCTACCACAATGAGGGACGCCGTCTGGGCCGTCTGCTCTACGAGGGACGCTGGCTGGATCCGCAGTCCCTGATGATCCGCGAGTCCCTCCAGCACTGGGTCGCCTCGGCGATCACGGGCACCGTCACCCTCAAGCTGCGCCGCGGCTGGGACTACACGATCCTCAACACCACCGGCCCGAACTTCTCCTACCACGCCGAGAAGCTGTCGATGGAGAAGGTCGAGGGGGCCGCCTTCGGCCCGGTCGACCGGATCGGCCAGCTCACCATGCGCAACCTCGACATCGCCGACACCCGCGAGAAGCTCGAGCAGTACTCCAAGCAGGGGCAGCTCTCCAACCACGCCGACCTGGTCGGCCAGCTGGACGTCGGTGGCGCCAAGGCGATCTCGTCCAACAACAAGGAGGGCCAGGACGAGGCGCAGAACTCCCTCGACCGGGCCGCGATGGAGTTCGGTGTGGACTGAGTCAAGCGAAGGGGTCGACCCCTTCGGAACCCCGTTTCGCCGGTCTGCGGGTTGAGGCATCCTGCGGGATGGCCTCTTGGGCGCTGGTCGGTCGTACCATTTCGGCACGAAGGGCCGCTGAGTACTTGTACTCAGCGGCCCTTCGTATGCTACTCAGAGAACATTGAGTAGTGGTCCCCAATGACAGCTCTACAGGCGGCCGCCATCACATGGCAGGCTTCTTACCAAGATGTGACGGATTTCACATTGAGAGTCATCTCAATCCCGTGATTTGCATCCTCACTGTGGTCGGTTCCAGGGGCCTGGCGCCGCCCAGCAGCAGATCATCTGAGCAGTGCCGCCAGCAGAAAGGCCCTCCAGTGACCAGTACCACCGCCAGTCCCGACGTCAGCAGCATTCCCCCCTGCGCAACCCTCACCGAGGTCTTCCAGCACCCCTTCCTCGAGGAGGACGCCACCCCCCGCAGTGCCGAGCAGCGCCGTCTCCACACCAACCTGACGGCGCGAGCGACCGACGTCTGCATGAACTGCCCATACTTCGAGGACTGCCTCGAGACCTCGATCAGCGAGCACGACGTCGCCGGCTTCGTCGCCGGCACCACGAGCCGCCAGCGCACCCGGATTCGCGGCCTGCTCCACGTCCGGGTGCAGCCCGATGACATGGACGCGCTGGTCGGCATCCTCTCCTCGGGGCGCCAGATCGCCACCCACGACGTCGTCCGGCTGCGCCGCTCTCACCCCGGCGAGCCACTGGACTTCATCGCCCAGAGCCTCGGATGCTCGCTGTCCACCGTCAAGCGCCACCTGCGCCGGGCCCGCACCGAGGCCGACGAACCGACCCCGTTCATCGCAACCCGTCCCGACCGCGCCGACATCATCACCGCCTTCGAGTCTGTCACCGGCATGAGCCGCAGCGCCGAGGAGACCGAGGCCGCCTGAGCTGGCCCGGCCGGCTGTTACGTGGCCTGGTTCGGGTGACCCGTGGGGATCCGCGGATTTCTTACGAGATCTCCGCGATCTGGCCGCGAACCGGCTCAGTGGGTTCTCATCTCGTAAGAAATCCGCGGAACCCTTTCGACGTCCTCCTCAGTGCGCGGCTTGAATGACCCCTCTGGGGAGGTCGCACTCCTCGCCGATCCGGATTCCCTCCGCGAGCCTGCCCGCCTGGCGGGCATCGAACAGCCTGGGCAGCAGGCGGGCGCACAACGACGCCGGGGAGACGGTGTTGATGTAGATCTTGGTGCCTCCCTCGAACCCGGCCGGGTTGGAGACCCGCAGTTTCAGCACGACATGCCAGGGCATCGGGGTCTCCACCTCGGGCGGCCGATGGTGCCACTCCTCATTGGTCGGCACGTCCGCACCGATCGCCACATGCACGGCGTGCAGCAGATCCGAGACGGCATCGACCTCCTGGGAGTCCATTCTCCAGGGCTGGTCGAGTCGGCTGGTGGACCAGATCTCGACCGACGGGTAGCGGTGTCCGAAGGTGACGAAGGCGACCGCATGGTCATTGGCCGCCAGCACCAGGTGGTGATCGATGGCGAAATCGGGCCCCCAGCGGTTGAACATGTACGGGTCGCCCACCACCTTCTCCAGGGCCCACTCATTGCTGGCGCCGATCTCATCGATGGCGACCAGCTGCTTGTGGAGATGATCGAAGGACGCCCCGGCCGCCTGCAACCAGTTCTGGAAGACGGCCACATAGCGAGCTTTCGGGTTGCTGGCGTAGAGGTCCGCGGTGGCGGAGACGGTCATCGCGATGAAGGCGCGGTGCTCGCTCACACTCAGCTGCCCGGAGCCCGCCAGCCCGGCCGTCGTCGTGGCGTCGTCGGTGTAGTGGCGCCGGGCCACGATGAGGTCGTGGCCGCCGCCGAAGAAGGGTGCGGACTCCCGGCGCAGCCCGGCGGCGTCGAGTCGCGACGCCCGCAGCGAGAGCCCCTGGGCGGCGAACTTGGCGTCCAGCACCCGACGGACGTGGGCGAGCCCCGCCAGGTCGGACAGATAGGACTCCTGCCACCGGCGGGCATCCTCGGGCAGGTCGGCGCCGTGGTTGGCGTGCCAGTACTGCCAGGTGAGGATCTCGAAGAGGTTGGGTATCCGCCGGAACTCCGCGGTGGTGGACGACAGCTCGTCGGCGGGAAGGTGACGCAGGGTCCGGAAGGCGCCGCGCATCTCGCCGAACGGATCGCCGACCAGACGGGACTTCTCGGGAGGGGTCTCCAGCACCCGGTCGGCGCAGAAGGAGCAGGCCGAGACCCGGTCGGCGTCGCTGATCGGACGCGGATTGACGAAGGGCTGTCCCAGCGGCCGGGCGCCACGACCGGGAACCGTCCACACCTGCACCCCGGAGAACGGGTTCATCTGCTTGATGGTCCCGTCGGGCAGCTCGCGGTAGTACTGGCCGCCCTCTGTCAATGCCGTCACAATGGTCAAGAATGACACACCGAGTGGCCGAGGCCGCAGACAGTCCAGAAGAGGTGGATTTCACTCCAGCCTCGCCATCCCCGCCGCCCTTCCAGGGCTGGATTACGGCGAGGCTGGAGTGAAATCCACCCCGGGATCAGCCCAGCACCTCGAACTTCTCCTTGCCACCGAGGTAGGGCCGAAGAGCGGCGGGGATGGTCACCGATCCGTCGGCGTTCTGGTGATTCTCCAGGATCATGATGATGATCCTGGTCATCGCGCACAGGGTGCCGTTGAGAGTGGCCAGGGGCTCGACCCCGTCCGGGCCGCGGTGCCGGATGGACAGCCGGCGGGCCTGGAAGGTGGTGCAGTTCGAGGTCGAGGTGATCTCCCGGTAGCGGTTCTGGGTGGGCAGCCAGCCGTAGCAGTCGTACTTGCGGGCGGCCGACAGGCCGAGGTCTCCGGAGGCGACGTCCAGCACCTGGAAGGGGATCTCAAGGGCCTCGATGAACTCCTTCTCGAAACCCAGCAGCTTGGCGTGCCAGGCCTCGGCCTCGGCGGGAAGGCAGTAGACGAACATCTCCACCTTGTCGAACCAGTGCACCCGGAAGATGCCGCGGGTGTCCTTGCCGTAGGAGCCGGCCTCGCGGCGGAAGCACGGCGAGAAGGCGACGTAGCGCTTGGGCAGCTCGGCGTCGTCCAGGATCTCCTCGGAGTGGAAGGCGGCCAGCGCCACCTCGGAGGTGCCGACCAGGTACTGATCGTCCTTGGGCAGGTAGTAGACGTCGTCGGCGGCCTGGCCGAGGAAGCCGGTGCCCTCCATGGCCGAGGGCTTCACCAGGGCCGGGGGGATCATCGGGGTGAATCCCCAGCCGGCGGCCTTGGTCATCGCGAGGTTGAGCAGAGCGATCTCCAGCTGGGCGCCGATCCCGGTGAGCACGTAGAACCGCGATCCGGAGATCTTGGTGCCGCGCTCCATGTCGATGGCGCCGAGGGCCTCACCGATCTCCAGGTGGTCCTTCGGCTCGAACCCCTCGGCGGCGAAGTCGCGCGGGGAGCCGATGGTCTCGACC
>JALCLH010000020.1 GCA_022647765.1 Acidipropionibacterium sp. | reverse complement strand
GCCCGCTGGGCCGACAGTCCCATCCACCGGGCACCGGCCAGCAGAATGACACCGCCGAGGACCAGGGCGACACCGGAGACGATGAGGATCGCCAGCCCGTTCCAGGTCAGCGCCTGGGAGAGGAAGGCCTGACCGGAGGCCAGCCCGACGCAGGCCAGGAAGATCATCAGGCCCAGTTGGCGCAGCACATTGTTGGTGGCGTGCGGCAGGTCCCAGCGCAGCGGGCCGGTCCGGTGCACCGCGCCGAGGATCATGCCCATCACCAGCGGGCCGGCGGCCGCTCCCAGCTCGAATTTCAGCCCGCCGGGCAGGGCCACCAGCATCGCCCCGAGCACCAGGCCCATCGCAGCCCCCAGGCCCAGCGACAGGGCGTCCACCTGGGCGACCCTGGCCTCCGAGTCGCCGAAGAAGTCGGCGGCGTCGGAGAGACGGTTGGCCGGTACCACGACGAGTACCCGGTCGCCCGGCTGCAGGATGATGTCGTCGGTGGCGAGCATGTCGAGGTCGCCGCGGCGCACCCGGGTCACCTGGCCGTTGGTGCGGCTTCGGACGTCGATGTCGCCGAGACGGCGTCCGACCAGGTTGGGGTTGGACACCAGGTAGCGCCGGAAGTCGACGGTGTTGCGGTCGTCGGTGAGGCGTCTCTTGGACCGGTGGCCCAGGTGCTCCACCGCCCGGTTGACGTCGTCGGGATTGCCGACCACGAGCACCTGATCGCCGACGTGCAGGTCGTCGCCGGGCCGGGCGAGCAGCATCTCGCCCTGGCGCAGCAGGTAGGACATCCGGATCTGGTCGTCGGTGAATCCCGGCGTGGCGCGGATCGAGGTCTCCCGGTCGACGACGGTGGAGACCGCTGTCAGTCCGGCCTCGGCCATCGAGGTGTTGTCCCTGGTGGCGGGCCATTTCTTGGTGGCGACCATGGAGACCATCACCATCGCGACGACCACCCCGACCGGGTAGGCGATGGCGTATCCCACCAGGGTGTCGCCGGCTCCCTGGGTGGCCGAGGTGGCGGCGTCGATGGCCGGTGAGGTGAGGACGCCGGCGTAGAGCCCGGCGATGTGGGCCGAGGTCAGCCCGAACAGCCGGCCCAGGCCGATGGCGGCCGCGGCCATCGCCGCCAGCCCCACCACCCCGGCGACCATCAGGGACCACTGGCGTTTGAGGTCCGACAGGAAGGTCGATCCGGCGGACAGCCCGACGGTGTAGCAGAACAGCACGACGCCGAGGGCCTTGACGCTGTTCAGCCCGTCCCCGAGGCGGGGATCCAGGGTGCCGACCACCAGGCCCATGAACAGCGCCCCCGCGGCGCCGAACTTCAGCGGCCCGAACGGAATCTGGCCCAGCAGGGCGCCCAGCGCCAGCACCACGAGAATGGTGACCAGCTGGTGGGCGGCCAGGAAGTCCAGCACGATACTCATCGCGGATCCGCCTCTCCTTGATTCTGTGGATTCTGCGCCGACTCCGAACGGCGTCGCCGGGCGAGCCGGGACAGCGCCCATCCGACGACGAGGATAGTGAGCCAGACCGGCCCGATCCCCACCGCGATCTGATAGGCGGGGTTTCCCGACGCGACCATCAGGACGACGATAACGGCCATGAACGCCAGCACGAGCCAGTTCGTGTACGGCGCCCCCGGCATCCTGAACCGCAGCGCGGCGACCGCCCCGGCGTCCAGCCTGCGCCGGAAGAGCAGCTGGGTGACGACGACCATCCCCCAGTTGATGAAGGCGGCGATGAGGGCGATCGACATCACGTACTCGAAGGCCTGCGACGGGAGCACCGCGGTGAGCACCACGGCCGCGGCGGTGACGGCGCTGGAGGCGACGACGCCGACCCAGGGGGAGCCCTGCCGGTTCACCGTCCCGAGGACTCGAGGCGCGTTGCCCTGGTGGGCGAGCGAGAAGAGCATCCGGCCGTTGGAGTAGAGCCCGGAGTTGTAGGCCGATATCGCGGCGGTGAGGACGACGGCGTTGAGGATCGCGGCGGCCCCCGGAATGCCGATCTGGTCGAAGATCTGGACGAAGGGGCTCGCCTTGCCGTCGATCCGGTTCCACGGCGTCAGCGAGACGATGACGAAGACCGCGCCGATGTAGAAGATGAGGATCCGGTAGACCACCTGGTTGATGGCCTTCGGGATGGACCGCTGCGGGTCCTCGGCCTCTCCGGCGGTGATCCCGATGAGTTCGACGCCGCCGAAGGAGAACATCACCACGACCAGACCGGTCATGACGCCGTGCAGCCCGTGCGGGGCGAAGCCGCCGTGGGACCACAGGTTGGAGATCCCGGTGGCGGGGGTGCCGCCGGCGCCGAAGGCCATGATCCACAGGCCGAAGGCGATCATCGCGCAGATCGCGACCACCTTGATGATGGCGAACCAGAACTCGAACTCCCCGTAGGCCTTCACCTGGAGCAGGTTGACCGCGGTGATGAGCAGCAGCATCGCGGCGGCCGAGGCCCACGGCCGCATCGCGGGGAACCAGTAGTTGATGTAGATGCCGACGACTGACAGCTCGGCCATCGACACGGCGATGTAGTTGAACCAGTAGTTCCAGCCCGAGACGAAGCCCGCCAGATCGCCCCAGTAGTCGTGGGCGTACTGGGAGAAGGCCCCGGAGATGGGATTGTCGACGCTCATCTCGCCCAGCGCCCGCATCACCAGATAGATGATGACGCCGCCCACCAGATAGCTGACGATGACGGCCGGTCCGGCCGCCCCGATGGAGTCTGCGGCCCCGTAGAACAGTCCGGTGCCGATCGCCCCGCCCAGGGCGATGAGCTGGATGTGACGGTTGCGCAGGCTGCGGTGCAGTGCGGCGTCGGCGTGCGGTGGATGCTCTTGGCCCTCAGATCCGGCGGCTGTGCCGGTGGGGGACTGGAGTTGACTCACTCCCAGCATCCTAGAGACGCCGGCGGGCGAGCGTCGGAGTCCCCGGCCCGACGGCGTCTCCGGGATGTGCTCTGCGGGCCTATCCTCGCATCGTGATTCTTGATCTCGCCGCGGTCTGCCTGCTGCGCGACCGCAGCTGCCTCAATGTCCGCAAGGCCGGCACCGACCACGTCATCCTGCCCGGCGGCAAGATCGAGGCCGGGGAGACGCCGGTGCAGGCGGCCATCCGGGAGGCTTGTGAGGAGGTGCGCCTCGAGCTCGACCCGGACGACCTGGGACTATCTGGGCACCTTCGACGCGGTGCCCGCCAACGATGACGCCGACGGGATCCGGTGCGCCGTCTTCATCCGCGGCTGGGAGGAGTCGTGGCCCCATCCCACTCCCGATCACGAGATCGTGGAGTACGAGTGGACGCCGCTCGACCGCTGCGCCGACGACCCCAGACAGGCTCCCCTGCTGGTGGACTCGGTGATCCCGGCCCTGCGAAACCGGGGCCTGATCTGAGGCGGCCTCTGACGGCTGACGCGCAACGGGGCTCGCAGGCGGGAAAACCGCTGCGAGACCCGCGTCGCGCCGGCCAACAGACCTCTTGGCCAAATAGGCCCCGTTACTCGCCCGCCAGCGCCACCGACGGCAGCACCCTGGCCGCGTGGCGTCCGGGGATGATCGAGGCGAACCAGCCGGCGGCCAGAGCGATCGCGGCCACCGCGACCAGCCTCAACAACGGCAGGGACACCACGACGTCCATGCCCTCGCTCCTCAGCAGGGCGTAGCAGCCGGCGATGCCGTAGCCGGTGCCCAGCACCAGCCCGACCACCACCGCGGCCACCGATTCCAGCACCGCCTCGTGTCCGAACATCGCCCGCACCTGGCTGCGGGTCAGCCCCAGCGCCCGCAGCAGGCCGATCTCGCGGGTGCGCTCCAGCACCGACAGGCCGAGGGTGTTGCCGACCCCGACCAGAGCGATCACCACCGAGATCGCCAGCAGCCCGACCACCAGGGCCAGCATGATCGTCACCACCTGTTCGATCTGCGCCCGGCTGTCGGCGGCACTGGTCACCGAGGCCCCGGGGATCGCGCTGATCGCCTTGGTGATCGCCGCTGTGACCTCCGATGACGTCGTTCCCTGGGCATAGCGCACCAGGATCTGGGAACCGCCGGCCCCGGGAACCAGCCGCTTCAGGACGCTTCCGCTCAGCGCGATGCTGGAGCCGGCGGACTCGTCCCCCGACTCGACCGCGATCGCGGTCAACGAGACCGAGCGGCCCCCCGAACTCACCGTTACCGTCTGCCCGGTGCTCACCCCGGGCTTCGACACCAGTGCGTGGCGGTCGTCCAGCTGCGCCAGCTTGCCGGGATCGCGCAGCGAAGCGATGGCGTCGGCGGAGTAGCCGATCGCGGTCATCTTCTGGGACTTCCCGCCGGTGGTCATGGTGACTGGCCCGGTGGTGCTGATCGTCCCGGCCCCGGCCACTCCCCGGGTGTTCTTGACGGCCGTCAGCAGGCGGTCGGTGACAGGTCCGGAGCCGGTCTCCACGATGGCGTCGGTGGGGAAGTGCTTGTCCAGGGCCTTGTTGGCGCTGGCCTGGGTGCTGGCGGCCCCGACCGCCATCATGACGATGAGGGTGACCCCGACCAGCAGGGCGGAGACGGTGGACGCCGCCCGTCCCGGATTGCGCTGGGTGTTCTCGGTGGCCAGTTCGGCCGGGACGCCGCCGACGCGGGCGGCGATGCGCCCCAGTGCCAGCGACAGCTTCGGGATGACGGCGACGGCCAGCACCAGGACGCCGACGAAACTCACCAGACCCCCGGCGATCCCGCAGGCCAGGGCGACAGCGGTGCCCTTGGCCCCCGCAGGCGCCGAAGATGAGCAGCCCGGCTCCGGCGACCAGCAGCACCAGGCCGATCGCGATCCGGATCCGCCCGACCCGCTTGGTGGGCTCGGGAGCCACCGGGGACAGCGCAGCAACCGGCGGCACCCGGGTGGCCCGGCGGGCCGGCGGCAGGGCGGCCAGGACGGTCACCAGGATCCCGACCCCGATCGGCACCAGGACCGAGACGGGGGTGAGGGAGACGGTGGAGTTGAGCGGCAGATTCGTGCTCGACCCGCCGATGGTCACCAGCAGCTGGGACAGTCCGATTCCGGCCGCCAGGCCGAGCACCGAGCCGATCGCGCCGGTCGCCAGGGCCTCGGCGAGCACCGAGCGGCGGACCTGGGCGCGGGTGGCGCCGACGCAGCGGGCCAGTGCCAGGGTGCGGGTGCGCTGGGCCACCAGGATGGCGAAGGTGTTGACGATGACGATCGCGGCCACGGCGATCGCGATGGCGGCGAAGGCGGCCATGAACCCGGTGAGGAAGCCGGTCCCCGACAGCGCCTGATCGGTGAGCCAGGTCCGCTGGGCGTCGGCGGTGCGCACCGTGATTCCGGCGGCCTTGGCCCCCGGCGCCCGCGACACGGCCGCGGCGACGGCGTCCTGCCCGCCGGTTCCGGTGACGTAGACGGTGTCATAGCCGGGGACGCCGCGGGCGGCCATCAGGGTCTGCGCGTCGGTGTACAGCTGCTGGGTGCCGGTGTTCATCGAGACTCGCGGGCCGGGGCGCAGCACGCCGACCACCCGGAGGGTCTGCGGCTTGGCGCCCTTCGCGTATCCGGCGACGGTGAGGGTGGTGCCGGGTTTCACCCCGGCGTCGACCATCAGGGGATTGACGGCGGCCTCGCCGGGGGATTTCGGGAGACGCCCCTGGACCAGGGTGCTGCCGTGTCCCGGGGCCGGGGCGACGTGCCCCTCGACCTGGGACTGTCCGCTGCTGCGCGACGCCGTCAGCGAGGTGGAGATGGTCGCCTCGGTGCCGGTGATTCCGGGTTGTGCTCCGATGGCGGCGACGGTGCTGGCGTGAATGGTGTTGGAGAAGTTCGCGGTCACCACGGCGTCGGCCCCCTCGACCGAGGCCGCGGTCTGGGCGATGATGGAGGACTTCATGGTGGCCGACAGCACGAGGGTGGCGGCCAGGAAGGCGACCCCGAGCAGGACCGCCAGGATGGTGGGCAGGAGTCTGCGGCGTTCGGGATTCATCGGGTGGCTCCCTTGGCAAGATCGGCAGCGGAAACAGCGGCGGAATCAGCGGCTCGGCGTGCGTCACGGGTGGTGGTCGCCAGCCGGCGCCTGCCGGATGCCCGGCGATGGTTCCGGTTCGCACCGAGCGCCACCGGTCCTCGCAGGTCCGGCCGTCGCGCATCGTGACGACCCGGTCGGCGTAGTCGGCGGCGTGGTGGTCGTGGGTGACCATGACGACCGTCTGGCCCAGGTCGTCGACGCAGTTGCGCAGGAAGGTGAGCAGGCCGTCGCTGGCGGCGGAGTCCAGGGCGCCGGTGGGCTCGTCGGCGACGATGACGTCGGGGCGGGTGATGAGCGCCCGGGCCACCGCGACCCGCTGCTGCTGGCCGCCGGACAGCTCGGAGGGGCGGTGCGCCAGGCGCTCGTCGAGGCCGAGCATGCCGACGATCCGGTCGAACCACTGCCGGTCGGCCTTCCTGCGCGACAGTTTCAGCGGCAGCAGGATGTTCTTCTCGGCGGTGAGGGTGGGCATCAGGTTGAAGGACTGGAACACGAATCCGATCCGGTCGCGGCGCAGTCTGGTGAGGTCGTCGTCGCTCAGCCGGGTGATCTCGGTGCCGCCGATCCACACCGTGCCGCTGGTGGGGGAGTCCAGCCCGGTGAGGCAGTGCAGCAGGGTCGACTTGCCCGATCCGGAGGCCCCCATGATGGCGGTGAGGTGGCTGGCGGGCAGATCGAGGTCGACTCCGTCGAGGGCGTGAACCGTGGCCGGTCCTGAGCCGTAGGTCTTGGTGAGGCCGGCGGCGCGCACCGCCGAACGCAGCGAGGATGTGGGGCCGGTGGGGCTGGTGGCTGCGGCGCTGACAGGCGTGCCGTTGGCAGGCGTGGGCGCGATGGGATCGGGGCCGGTCGGGGCGAGGCCGGTGGGGGACAGCGGGTGCGACATGGTGCATCTCCTGGGTAGGTCATCGAACACCGATGACGCTACGAATCGGCCGCATCGTCGCGAATCATCCGCCGGGACGGTTCGATCCCTCATCCCCCGGGAGGATGTGCCGGAGGCCGATAGTCCCGATCACTCCCGAAAGGGCATGTTTCGACACTGCGAGTGCAGATTCACGGCGTATCGGGAGTGATCGGGACCACGATCCTGCGCAACCACTTCCCAGATGGACTCCCAGTCCTTCATGATTGGCGCACATGAGGATCTTGCTCTCCGCATTCCGGCACGGTTGTCGCGAGGAGGACATCGCGTACGCCTGGGAGAACTTCGTTGTGGAGTTCCTGGAGCGCGAGGATCCGCCGAAGTCGATCCGTCTCGGGATGGACCGTTCCGGGAGGATGCTGGAGATCGGAGGCGTTGTGACAGACACTGGAGAGGTACTGATTATTCACGCCATGCGAGCACGGCCTCGATACACCCGAAGGTTGAGGTGGATGGACTGATGACGAATCTGTCACCGGAGCAGCTGGACGCCATCGCGTCCGACTTCGAGAGCGGGTGGTCCGAGCAGCGCCTCGATGCGGCCGGCACCTCGTGGGGCCCGGGCATGTCCCGGCTTCTGCCTGACAATGTCCAGCAGGCTCTGCATGCCCGAGCCGTTGATGAGGGTGTCACGGACGCCGAGCTCATCGAGCGAGCCGTCAGGGCCTACCTCGCCGTCTGAGCGTGCCGGCGATCGCCCAGCAGACCACTGAGCCGATGAGGGCTCCGGAGGTGTTGGCGACGATGTCGCGGATGTCGGCCACCCGATGGGGCAGGAAAAGCCCCTGAACCGACTCGATGATGACGGTGCACACCAGACCCACCAGCACATTGCGCCACACCGACGGCCGCCACCACCGGGCCACCGCCCCGACCGGCAGGAACATGACGATGTTGGCGGCGAACTCCACGGGCGGGATGGAGAATATGGAGCCGCTGGTGTCGGGAGGGCTGGGATCGAAGACGATGACCCCGATCACCAGGGCCAGGGCGATGGTGCAGGCGATCCTCAGCGGCCGACAACCCAGGGCGACGCCGATCAGCCGTGGCAAGGTGCTGCTCCCATTCCTCCCATCGCCCCCGGACTCGCTGCTCACAGGGCTATTCCCGGAAGACCCGCCGTTCACAAGGCCATTCCCGGTCGGCTCGCTCCCCACGGCACCTCAGACCCGCCCCTCACCGGCCCGGCCTCACCAGACCGGCGTCATAGGCCGTGATCACCATCTGAACCCGGTCGCGCAGCCCGAGCTTGGCGAGGATGTGGCCGATGTGGGTCTTGACGGTGGTCTCGGCGAGGAACAGCTTCGCCGCGATCTCAGCATTGGTGAGCCCCTCCCCGACGCAGCCGAGCACCTCGCGCTCCCGATCCGAGAGAGTCTCGATGAGAGCCGGGTCGGTCGGCGCCGGGGCGCCGTCGCCGTCGTCGCGGGGCAGGAATCGCTCCAGCAGCCGACGGGTCGCCGACGGCGCGACGACGGCGTCCCCCGAGGCCACCGAGCGGATGCCGGCCAGCAGCTCGGCGGGCCCGGCGTCCTTGAGCAGGAATCCGGAGGCGCCGGCGCGCAGCGCGGCGTGCACGTACTCGTCCAGATCGAAGGTGGTGAGCACCAGCACCCGGGTGCCGGAGTCGGCGGCGAGGATCTGCCGGGTGGCCTCAAGCCCGTCCATCCTCGGCATCCGGATGTCCATCAGCACGACATCGGGGCGCAGTTCGGCGGACATCTCGACGGCGCGGGAGCCGTCTCCGGCCTCACCGACCACGGTCATGTCGGGCTGGGCGTCCAGCACCATCCGGAACCCCACCCGCACCATCTCCTGGTCGTCGGCGAGCAGGAGTCGGATGGGTTGGTCGGGGTTCACGGCGTCTCTCCTCGATGATGTGCTGGCGGTCGATATGACTCGGTCGGTGCGGGACGGTTCAGGGGCTGTGCTCATGACACCACCGGGACGACGGCGTGCACCTGGAAGCCGCCGTCCAGCCGTTGTCTGGCCTCCAGCGTGCCACCCCAGGCGGCGACGCGCTCGCGCATCCCGACCAGACCGTGCCCGGCGCCGTCGTCGGCGGCGCCCGAGGAGCCGAGACCGTCGTCGGTGACCAGGATCTCCACCCGGTCTGGCAGATGGGTGACGCCGACCCGGGCGGTGGCGCGGGGCCCGGCGTGCTTGAGAACGTTGGTGAGCGACTCCTGGACCACCCGGTAGCAGGCCAGGTCGGCGCCATCGGGAAGAGGCGGGTGGACGCCGGGATCCCCGGAGACCTCGAGGGTCACCGGCAGCGCCTGGCGGGTCTCCTCGATGAGCGCGGGCAGATCGGCCAGCCCCTGGGAGGGTGCGAGATCGGCGGGACGCCCGGAGTCGTCGCGCAGCACGCCGACCAGCCGGCGGGTCTCGGTGAGGGCCTGGCGGGCGGTCTCGGCGATGGTGTCCAGGGCCTTGCCGGAGGCCTCCAGCCGGGCCTGCGGAGCGCCGGCATCCTCGTGGTGGGCGAGGTAGGCCCCGCCATCGGCCTGTACCACGATCACCGACAGCGAGTGGGCGACGATGTCGTGCATCTCCCGGGCGATCCGGGTGCGCTCCTCCTGGGTGGCCAGCCTCACCCGCTGGTCGCGCTCGCGCTCCAGGTCGGCGGCCCGCTGGCGCAGCTGCTCGACGTTCATCCGGCGCTCCCGGGCGAACCGTCCGGCGTACCAGGCCATCAGCACCGTCACCGCGCAGCTGATGGTGATGGCGATCATATTGAAGATGAGATCCCGGCGGTTTCCGCTGGAGATGAACTCATTGCCGGTGGTCCATCTCCACCCGGCGATGACGCTGCCGGCCAGCGCCCCCCACAGCCACCACCGGGCGCGCCGGGGGTTTCCGTAGGCGATGGCGGCGTAGACGACGATCGGGACGCACAGATTGCCCGCGACGGCGCCTCCGCCCACCGCGAGCTGGATCAGGCAGGCGGCCGCCACCCCGGCGGCGGCGATATCGGGGCGGGTGCGGCGCCAGACCAGCGGAACGACATAGAGCAGTGCCCACAGCGCCCGCTGCCAGTAGGTGTGGGAGGCCATCGTGCCGGCCAGGGCCAGCGGGGTGAGCAGGAGCGCGAGAATGGTGTCCCACACCATCGGATGGCTGCCGAACCAGTCGTGGATCCCGCGAATGCTCACCCGTCGAGCTTAGAGACCGGCACCCTCGTCGGGCATCCTCCTGTGGGAGGACGCCATTGCCGGGGGACGCCGACAGCCCGCCCAGCGCGGACCGGGCTCAGCCCGCGCAGCCCATCCGGCTCATCTCAAGCGTCTCAGACGCCTCGGAGAGCGAGTCGGTGAGATACCCCGGCTCCTCCCTCCGGTCCCCGGTGGCCTCGAATGCGGCGGCGAGGGCGAGCAGCCGGTTGTCGTCGTAGCCGCGGCCGGCGAAGGTGAGTCCCACCGGCATCCGGGTGTCGGCCATGGTCCCCATCGGCACGGTGACGGTCGGGATGCCCAGGTGCCGGATGGCGAGATTGCCGTTGGCGACCCACACCCCGTTGCGCCATCCGATCTCGGCCGAGGCCGGGTTGACGTCCATGTCCGCGGGGGCGACGTCGGCCAGTGCCGGGAAGACCACCGCGTCCAGCCCGTTGGCGTCCATCCAGTCCTCGAGGTCGGACCGGCGGATCTCCTCCAGCCCCCGGACCCCGGCCTCCAGGTGCGGAATATCGGTGAGGCGCAGGCCCGGATGCTGGCGGATGAACTCCGGGTAGGCCGAGATGTCGTCGGTGAACCCGGTGTACCGGTCGGGCAGAGTTCCGGGCGTCTCGGGGAATATCTGCGACCCGTCGACGCCGTCCAGCCCGGGGCAGGAGGGGTCGCCGTTGGCGGCCAGGAAGTCCTGCCAGGCCCAGGCCGACAGGTCGAGGATCTCGCGATCCAGATACTCGCGGCCGGCCTTGATGCGCTCCTCGATCCGGGAGGCCCCCGGCCGGTCGCCCTCGTAGTTCGAGACCACCGGGAGGTCGACCTCGACGACGGTGGCTCCGGCGTCCTCCAGGTCGGCGCGGGCCCGCCGCCACAGCTCGATGATCGATTCCCGGGTCCGGATCGGCTGCCCGGTCGGCCCGCCGATGCCGGGCCGTTCGCCGGTTCCGGCGTCGGGGTCGGCGTTGATGTACATCCGGGGGACCCCGAACCGCCGCCCGGCAAGGCGTCGGCGCGCCTCCCCAACCTCGCCGCAGGCCAGTTCGAGATACGATCCGGGGCGGATCTGCGAGGCGGCCGGAAGACTGATCCACGGCTGGACGCGCCAGAAGTCCCCGCGGGTCTGCGGATCGTCGGCGACGACGACGTCGAGGACCTCGAGCAGGTCGTCCATCGACCGGGTGTGGGGGACGACGACGTCCATGGTCGGCACCAGGGGCCAGTTGCCGCGCATCGAGATGACCCCGCGGGAGGGCGTGTAGGCGCACAGAGCATTGCAGGAGGCCGGGGCCCGGCCGCTGGACCAGGTCTCCTCGGCCAGCCCGAAGGCGGCCAGGCTGGCGGCGGTCGCGGTGCCCGAGCCGTTGGAGGATCCGGAGGCGAAGGCGCTGGTGAGATAGGCGCTGTTGTAGGGGCTCTCGGCCCGCCCGTAGAGGCCGCGCTGCATGCCGCCGTTGGCCATCGGCGGCATATTCGTCAGCCCCAGGCAGATCGCCCCGCCGGCTCGCAACCGCTCGATGGCGAAGGCGTCTCCTTGTGCGCGCAGGTCGGCGAAGGCGGGGCTTCCGGCGGCTGCGGTGAGTCCCCGGACCAGGTAGGAGTCCTTGGCGGTGTACGGGACGCCGTCGAGAGGCCCGAGGGTGCGGCCGGTTGCGCGCCGGGAGTCGGAGGCGCGAGCCTCCGCCACGGCGTCCCGGTTGGTGACGACGACCGAGTTGAGGCGGGTGTCGAGGCGGGCGATCCGGTCCAGATAGGCGCAGATGATCTCCTCGCTGGTGCTGAGGCCATCCTCCAACCGGCTGCGCAGGGTCCGGATGGAGGCCTCGACGACGTTCGGCCGGCTCACGCGGCGGGTTCCTGCTGGGTGATGCAGTGGATGCCGCCGCCCCTGGCGAAGATCGGCCGCGCCTCCACGCTCACCACGCGCCGGCCGGGGTAGGCGCCGGCCAGGATCTCGCGGGCTCGGGCATCGGCCCGGTCGTCACCGAAGCCGCAGGCGATGACGCCCCCGTTCACCACGACGTGGTTGACGTAGGAGTAGTCGACGAATCCCGTGTCGTCGCGGATCTGGTCGGGGGCCGGCAGATCGATGACCCGCAACGGCTGGCCGTCGGCGTCCACCTCGTCCTCGAGCAGGGCGCGCAGGGAGGCGGTGACGCCGTGGTCCGGGTGGTCCGGATTCTGCTGGGAGTGCAGCAGGACGGTGCCGGGCTCGGGCATCGTCGCGACCATGTCGACATGTCCGCGGGTGCCGAAGTCCTCGTAGTCGCGGGTGAGTCCGCGGGGCAGCCAGATGACATGGTCGACGCCGAGGGTGCGGGCGAACTCGGCCTCGACCCGGGCCTTGTCGGCGTCCGGGTTGCGATGCGGGTCCAGCTGGACGGTCTCGGTGGCCAGCAGGGTGCCCCGGCCGTCGACGTGGATCGCGCCGCCCTCATTGACCAGCGCCGAGTCGATCACCGCTGCTCCGGCGGCCGCGCCGACGACCGCCCCGAGCTTCGCCGACTTCTGCCACTGCGCCCAGGCCGGCGCCCCCCAGCCGTTGAAGGTCCAGTCGACGGCCCCCAGCAGGTGCGGCTGCTGGTCGTCGAGAACGAAGGTGGGGCCGACGTCGCGCATCCAGAACTCGTCCAGGGGCGCCTCGAGGAGGTCGATCCCGCCGCCGAGCATCCGGCGTGCCCGCGCCGTCTCGGAGGGGTCGACGACCATGGTCACCGGCTCGAACTCGGCCACGGCCATGGCGACCGCGGCCCAGGCCGCGTACCCCTCCTCCTTCTCGGCGTCACCGGAGCCGAGGGTGATGCCCTCGCGGGGGAAGGCCATCCACATCCGGGTGTGGCGCGCCGTCTCGGGTGGCATCCTCCAGGTCATTCGGCGTCCTTCCTCAGTGCTTGTTGTTCTGTTATTCCGCTCCGTTGTTCCGTGTGGGGGGAGCGGCGGGCATTGCTCATCGATTGCTCATCGGGTACTTGAAGCCCGGTCCGGGAGAGCTGCCAGGTTATCGGTCGAGATGACGCCGTCGACGACGGTGAGGATCACCGCCGCCTCGGCGAACTCGTCGGGGTGGCAGGTGAGGGGATTGGCGCCGAAGACGCTGAGATCCGCGCGCCCGCCCGCCACGATCTCGCCTCCGGTCTCCCCGACCGAGGCCCAGTACTGGGAGGTGTAGCCCTCGACGGACTCGCGCCTCGACAATCCCTGCTCGGGGTGGATCGGGGCGATCTCGGGATGGCCGGCGGGCCGGCGGAGCACGGCAGAGGCGAGGATCGCCCGCGGATCGTAGGGAGCGACGTTCCAGTCCGATCCCAGCGTCACGATGACGCCACGACCGCGCAGGTCGGCCGTGCGCCAGGCATGGTCGGCCCGTTCCGCGCCGAGGCGCTGCGACCAGTTGTCGTGGTGATCCGCGTAGGTGTAGAGGGTGCAGTGGGTGGGCTGCATGCTGACCGCGGCCCCAGAGTCCACGACGCGCTGCAGGATGTCGTCGGGCAGGGTTTCGAGGTGCTCGATCCGGTGCTGCGGCCCGCCCTCGGGCAGCCCGGAGATCACACCGGCGACGAAGTCGACCGCGCGGTCCCCGATGGCGTGGGTGGTGGTGGGGATCCCCTTGAAGTCGTAGTACTCGACGGCCCGGCGGTAGCGGTCCGGATCCAGCCACAGCGAACTGGTCGACTCGCCGCGGGTGTCGGGCTCCTGCAGCCACGCCGTCCCGTTGTCGATGGTGCCGTCGATCATCATCTTGATGCCGCGCACCTTCCACCGCCGGCCGTGGCGTCCCTGCATCTCGGCCAGCTCCTCCATCCTCCGATCGTCGGAGCCGGCGTCCAGCCAGGGAGAGACCCGCAGCCGGATCGGCAGTTCGGTGCGCGCCTCGAGGGCGTCCAGCAGGTCGAAGGAGTCCGCGACCGCCAGGTCGAGCATCTGGCCGGCCACCAGCCCCGAGGCGGCCATTCCGGTGAGCAGATCCTCCAGGGCGTCGACCCGCTGATCGAAGGTCAGCGGCGGGACGAGGGCGCGCACCAGGTCGGCTGCGGAGTTCTCGATGAGTGCCCCGTTGGGGACGCCGGCCGAGTCGGTGCCCACGACGGAGGCGTCCGGGAAGGTCTCGTGCCCGGTGATCCCGGCGGCCTCCAGAGCGGCGTCGGAGACGATCACGGCGTGGTCGTCGCTGAGGGTGAGGCAGACCTTGCGGGCCTGGGCGGCGTCGTCCAGGAAGCTGTTGTCGAGGCGGTTGTCCAGGGCCGACGGGTCGAGCCCCCAGCCGAGCACCCACTCCGAGGAGGTGTCCCGGCAGTAGGCGGCGACCGCCGAGCTGACCGACTCCCGGTCGCGGAACTCGGTCAGCTCGATGCCGCGGCTGAACTCCAGCCCGAGGATCGGATGGATATGGGCGTCGATGAATCCCGACGAGATGACGGAGGGTCCGAGGTCGATGACCCGGGCGGCCCGCTCGCGCCAGGACGCCGAGTCGGCGGCCGGCCCCACCGAGACGATCCGGTTCCCGCTCACCGCGACATAGCCGGGCTCCGGTTCGGCCCCGGCGAGCACCTCGGGGGTGAGGACGGTATCGGCCAGGAGAAGGAGATCGATCGGCTCAGGCATCGGCGCCGGCCTTCGCGAGCTCGGGCTCCATGCCGCCTCCGATGCGCCGGTAGCGCCCGGGGGAGCGCCGCCGCCAGACCAGGGCGATGGCGATGCCGATCACCACGGTCGCCGGCACCAGCCCGATGATCACCGCGTTGATGGTCGGGCCGGCGGCGGTGAGGAAGTCCAGGTAGCGGGCGATCAGGAGCTCGGCGGCACCGAGCAGCAGGCTGGCCAGCACGGCCGCGGGGATGACGTAGTGCGGCCGGGGCACCCGCCGCTTCACGAAGTACACGACGACCGCGACCGAGGTGAGGAACTGCAGCCCGATGATGCCGAGGATGCCCGGGCTGTTGATCCACAGCAGCAGCTGGCGGTAGGGGTCGGCGCCGATGATCGCGAAGACCGCCACCACGATGATGGCCAGGATGCTCTGCGCCAGGCCGGCCACCCAGGGGGACTTGGTGCGCTCCCCGGTGCGCTGGAAGATCGCCGGAAGGGCGCCGTCGCGGGCCAGGCAGTAGGTGTAGCGGTTGATGGTGTTGTGGAAGGCCAGCTGCGAGGCGAAGATGCTGGAGACGATGAGGATGTAGGACGCCGTGGCGGCCCAGTTGCCGAGGTAGCCGGAGATCAGCTGGTAGAACAGCCCCTCGGTGTTCTTCTCGGCCATGCCCTGCACGTGGTGCTCGCCGCCGGCCACGACCAGCGCCCAGGTCACGAAGGTGTAGAAGACGGCGAGGAAGGCGACCGAGATGTAGGTGGCCCGCGGGATGGTCTTCTTCGGGTTGCGCGCCTCCTCGCGGTACAGCGCCGTCGACTCGAATCCCATGAAGGCGGCGAATCCGCCGCCCAGGACGGCGAACATGCCGGGGTTGAACACATTCGCGGGGTTGAACGATCCGAGCGTGATGCCCTCGGCCCCGCCGTGCAGCAGCACGCTGAAGGCGAAGATCAGCAGGATCGAGGACTCGGCGGTGAGCAGCACGGTCAGCACCCGGGCTCCGACGTCGACGCCGCGTGCGGCGACAGCGTAGACGGCGAGGATGCATCCCAGGGCCAGCGCCCACCAGGGGACCTGGATGCCCAGGGTGGTGACGAGCAGACCGTGGGCCGAGACACCGAAGAGCCCGTAGAGCCCGATCTGCAATCCGTTGTAGGAGAGCAGGGCCAGCAGGCTGGATCCCAGGCCGAGCGGCCGGCCGAGCGCCGCGGTGATGTACACGTAGAAGCCGCCCAACGCGTTGACGTGGCGGGTCATGGCCATGAAGGCGACGGCGAAGATGCCCAGGACGATCCCGGCGATCGCGTAGGCCGAGGGGGCACCGATGCCCCCGACGAGGATGGACAGCGGCGACATGCCGGCCACGATGGTCAGCGGGGCCGCGGCCGAGATCACGGTGAAGACGATGTCGCCGGTGCCGAGTGCGCCTGTGCGCAGTGCCGTCGACGTGGGACTCGGCAGATCGCGCGCATCCGCGACGGTGCCGACAGCTGATGTGGACATGGCGTTCCTTTGAACCGTGAAGATGCACGCACGGACCCGTCCGGGCGGGGTTCGTGGGCCTTCTCTGAGATCCGGCCGGAACAGATGTGATCGCCCCGGCGAGATGCCGATGGGCTGATTCTCGGCTACCGGCGAACGATGCACAATCGATTTTTCACAACTGAAACACGACTCTTACGTTGCGCGTCGGTATCGGGGCGGGCGGGCCCAGGCGGTGGCGTCGATGGTTTCAGCGAATGGTTTCGGGGGTTTCACGGCCTCAGCCGCGTGGACCCCCGCTCGAGGAGCCGGAGCGGAATCTCGACCGGATCCGGGCGGTGGTCGGAGCCCTCCAGGGTGGTCAGGAGGAGGTCCATGCAGGCCGCCCCGACCTCGGCCGGCGCCATGTCCAGAGCGGTGATCGGCGGATCCATCAGCACCAGGGAGGCCTCGTCGACGCAGCTGGCGAGCATCAGATCGACGCCGATCCGGCGTCCCAGACCCCGGGCCACGCCCATCGCGACCAGGGCGGTGCCCTCGGGTCCGCCGATGACGGCGTCGATGGCCGGATCGCTGCCCAGCATCGAGGCGAGCGCGCCGGGGAGCAGCTCGTCGATGCGACCGGGGGAGGAGGGCAGGGTCCTCGCCTCGACCTGGTGCTCCTCGCACCAGGCGCGATGGGCGGCTTCCACCTCGCGGCCCCAGGCCATGGTCAGCGGGGGATGGATGAGAAGCGGATTGCGGGCGCCCCGCCCCCACAGATGGTCGAGCAGGGTCCGGACTGCTCGCGCGTGGTCTCCGAAGACGAGCCCGTCCGGCATCGGAAGGCCCCGGGGCACCGGCTCGCAGCTGACCGTCGGGCGACCGCTGCCCAGCAGGCGCTCCACCACCGGATCGCCGTCCTCGGGATCGATGAGGATGTAGCCGTCGAGCTGGAGGGCGCGCTGGGAGCGAGCCGCCAGATCCGCCGGTAACAGCGTCACCACGAGATCGGAGGGGGCGCCGCGTCGCACCGCGGCGAGGGTGGCGTCCAAGTAGTAGCGCAGCGCGGAGACCCGGTCGGGCACGTAGATCCCGACGACCCCCGATCTGGCCGCGCGCAGGTTCTGGGCCACCCGGTTCGCGACATAGCCGAGTTCGGCGGCGGCCTGGCGGACCCGCTCGCGAGTCTTCGGGGCGACCCTGCCCTTGCCGCTGAGCGCCAGGGACGCCGTGCCGCGGGTGACGCCGGATCTTTCGGCCACGTCCTGCAGGGTCACGACCGCTCTGTCCTTCACCGGGCCAAGTCTAGGAGGGTCGCGGGGGTGAGCCCGACCATGGAAGTTTTGCGGCGAGCCCGCCGACGGCAGGTCCGGAGCGAGGCAGGTCCGGGGCGGTCAGGCGAAGTGCGACTTGACGATCTGCCCGTGGACGCCGACGGTGCGGTCGACCACCTGGGAGACGATGAACCCGGAGGCGGCCGACAGATAGGCGTAGGCGGTCGCCCGGTCCAGCCCCCGGTCCTGCTCCAGGAAGTCCAGCGAGTTGACGACGGCGCGGCGCATCGCGACATTGAGGTCGGAGCCCTGGCCGTGGGCCGCCCCGTCCGGGTCGGACAGGCCGATCGGGATCCAGGAGTCCGGGGTCTCGGCGAAGGGGTAGTGGAAGGCGACTCCGGGAGCCTCCCGTGACTCCTTCTTGACCACGGTCAGCCGGAAGGTGGCGCGCAGAGAGCCCTCCATCGCGGTGAGCGACACCTCGCCGTCGCCCATCGCCATGTGGGGATCGCCCACGTAGAACAGCGCACCCTCGGTGAAGACCGGCAGATAGAAGGTCGAGCCGACCCCCAGCAGGCTGATGTCGATATTCCCGCCGCCGAGGGTGGGCGGAATGGAATTCGCATTCGGGGATGTGAGGCCGGCGTCGTCGGAATAGGCCACGCCCATGATTCCCATGAAGCAGTTGAGCGGGAATGACACCTTCCTGTCCCCAGAGCGCATCACCGCCCGGCCATTCTCGATGGCGGTGAATGTGGAGACATTGCCGTACTCGGCGGGGTGTCCGGTGGAGCGGCCGTCGGTGGAGATCGGCGGCATCACCTCGTCCAGGGTGATTCCGTCGGGGGCCGTGCCGTCGGGCCGCAGGGCCAGCGCCCCCCTGCCGTGCCGGCTGGAGACGACGCCGTAGGGCACCCGGGGCAGGGCCTCCAGGGTCTCGATCTTGAGGACGTCCCCGGGCTCGGCCCCCTCGATCCGCACCGGTCCGGTGACGACGTGCGGGCCGTCGACGTCGAAGTTGCGGGGGGTGCGCCGGTAGCCGGCGGCGATGGCGACGGCGTCGTCCAGGATCTGGTGGCGGGCCACGCCCTTGCCTGCGAAGAAGGACACCGGATCGCGGCCCTGGTCCTCGAGGAGGCCCTCGTGGGAGACGGCGTCCACGGTGAGGGTCTCGCCCGATCGCATCGAAAGTACCGGTGTGGCGCGGGTGGTGGGGACGTATCCCCACAGCACCTCGTCGACCTCGGAGCTCAGGTAGTGGTCCCCGCTGATGGGTCCGACGCCGGGCTGGAGGATCGGGCCGAAGGAGGGCCGCCGAGACGCCGACTGGGCCGCCATGGTGCGGTCCGGCGAGATCCCGAGAGCGTTCTCGGGGGTCTCGGCATCCTCGGCTCCGGCGAGATTCGCCATATTCATGTCTCCTGATCGCAGTTCATCGGGTATGCCGCCGTCTGCACTCCGGCGCGCGTGGGGCTGCGGTCAGCGGGTAGCGAATCCGGGGATGTCCGGGCTGGTGAGGCTGGGCTCAGCGTGACACGCTCGGTGTCGTGAGTCAACCGTCTGAAGAGTCGTCAGAGTCGTCGCTGCGGCGGGATCTGGCAGGCGTGTTCCGCTGGCACCCGGCCGGGGCGGCCGTCCTCACCGCGAACGGCGAGTCCGGGCCGGTGGGGTTGACGGTGTCGTCGCTGGCCTCGGTCTCGGTGGATCCGGCGATGGTGTCGCTGTCGATCGGGCACGATTCGGCGACCCTGTCCGCGCTGAGCCTCGGGACCCGCGTCGTCCTCCATCCGCTGGACGCCGGCCAGGAGCGGCTGGGCAACGAGTTCGCCCGCCACGGCGGCACCGTGCCGCCGTCCTGCTGGCAGACGTCGGCGGAGGGAGTGCCCTGTCTCAACGTCACCACCCCCCGGCTGCACTGCGCGATCACGCGGATGATCGACCTCGGCCCGTCCACCCTGCTGGTGCTGGAGGCAGACCGGATCGAGCCGGGACGCCGGGGCCCGGCGGGGATGGTGTGGATGGGTCGGCGCTGGCACTCGGTGCCGCGCTGAGAACGTGGCTGAGCCAGTCTGGTGCGAGAGATATCGGGCTGAGACGGGTCCGGGATCGGTGAAGTCGCTGTGTCCGCAGATGACGTCGGGTATCGTGGAAGGTGTACCTCGACGACGAGGACGCCGCCCTTCGCCGAGGTCATCGGGTCGAAGGAGATCATCATGACCAACACCACTGTCAATCCCACCATCACCACTGCCGACCCCGCCGAGGTGCGGGCCGAACAGCTCCACCGGATGCACCGGGCGCCCGGCTTCGTGGCCGCTCTCGACCAGTCCGGCGGCTCCACGCCGAAGGCGCTGAGGGCCTATGGCATCACCGAGGACACCTATGGCGACGACCGGCAGAAGATGTTCGATCTTGTCCATCAGATGAGGTCACGGATCATCACCAGCCAGTCGTTCACCAGCGCGCACATTCTGGCCGCCATCCTGTTCGAGATGACCATGGACCGCGAGGTGGAGGGGATTCCCACCGCCGACTTCCTGTGGCAGCGCAAGGGGATCGTGCCGATCCTCAAGATCGACAAGGGGCTGGAGGAGGAGACCGACCATGCCCGGCTGATGAAGCCGATTCCCGGACTGGACGAGAGGCTGGCCCGGGCACGGGACGAGAAGCACATCTTCGGCACCAAGGAGCGCTCGGTCATCCTGGACGCCGACGAGAAGGGCATCGCCCGGATCGTCGACCAGCAGTTCGAGATCGGGGACCAGGTTCGGGCCGCGGGTCTGGTGCCGATCCTGGAGCCGGAGGTCGACATCCATGCCCCGGACAAGAGGGGAGCCGAGGACATCCTGCACGCGCAGCTCCGCCAGCACATCGACGCCCTGCCCGACGACGCCGCGATCATGCTCAAGCTCACCATCCCCAGCCGGACCGATCTGTATGCCGATCTCATCGCAGACCCCAAGGTGGTCCGCGTGGTCGCGCTGTCGGGCGGGTACTCCCGGGCGGAGGCCGACGAGCTCCTGGCGAAGAACCACGGGCTGATCGCGAGCTTCTCCCGGGCGCTGGCCGAGGGGCTGTCGGTCGATCAGTCGACCGAGGAGTTCGAGGCGACCCTGGCGTCCTCAATCGCGTCGATCTATCAGGCGTCGATCAGTTGAAGCGTGATCAACCGAGGCGGAACCAGATGAGGCGGGAGGCGGCGTCCCCGGGCGGGGCGGATGCGACTCCGGTAGGTTGAGGCCGTGACTTCCTCGATCCCCCCGATGGTCGCCTTCGACCTCGACGACACCCTGGCGCCCTCCAAGACGAGGCTGCCCGAACCGATGGCCCGAACCCTGGCCAGGCTGCTGGAGAATACCCAGGTCTGCGTCATCTCGGGCGGTCAGTTCGGGCAGTTCCGGACCCAGGTGGTCGAACCCCTCGAGGCGGTGAACGCGACCGGGCTGGACCGGTTGCACCTGATGCCGGCCTGCGGCACGCAGTACTACCGGTTCGTCGACGAGCAGTGGGATCGGGTCTACCTGGAGGCCCTCAGCGAGGACGAGAAGTCTCGCGCGGTGACGGCCGTCGAGCAGTGCGCCCGGAGGCTGGGGCTGTGGGAGGAGCACACCTGGGGCCCCCGGCTGGAGGATCGCGAGTCGCAGATCACCTTCTCGGCGCTGGGACAAGAGGCCCCTGTCGATGCCAAGCGGGCCTGGGATCCGACCGGGGAGAAGAAGCTGGAACTGCGCGAGGCGGTGGCCGCACTGGTGCCCGACCTCGAGGTCCGCTCCGGCGGGTCGACCTCGGTGGACATCACCCGGGTGGGCCGGGACAAGTCCTTCGGGATCACCCGGCTGATCTCGGCCACCGGCCTGGACCGCGACGACCTGCTGTTCTACGGCGACCGGCTCGACGTCAACGGCAACGACTACCCGGTCAAGGCGATGGGCGTGCCGTGCGTCGCGGTGACCGGGTGGCAGGACACCGTCGCCAAGCTCGACGCCATGCTCGCCGCCTGAGATCGGCGTAGCCCCCGCCCACCGGGAGATCTGGCCTCCCCCTCCACAACTCCCTCAACCCCACAATGGTGGAGATCACTCCCGCCTCGCCGTCATTCAGCCCTGACAGGGCTCCGGGACGGCGAGGCGGGAGTGATTTCCACGGTCTCGACGCCGGTGGAGCACGGGAGATGTCCTGAGCCGCCATCCCATCTGAACACTGGGTGAACAACGCGTCGTCAGCTCACGACGAGTCCGTGCCGGGATGCCGTGGGCGTTGACGGCGGCCGGTGCAGGACGGGCCGGGAAAATGCATGGAATGTGGGTATCCAGACGCCCACGGCCAGATGAAATATACATGAATGATCGGCCAAGACTACGCTCTGAGCGAGCATCGTAGGGGATTGATGGCCTAACGTACTTCCTGTTGTTGACGCACGGGAAGGTTTGCAGGTGAGCGTTGAGACGGTTCCACATAATGTCACCGTTCTACCGAACGGTCAGTTATCGCGAAAGCGCCGAAAGTTCCGTGCCAAGGATGTCGGAGTGTTCAGTATTCTGATTCTCCCCAACCTTGCCATGATTCTGACTTTCTCGTACTGGCCGACCCTCTATAACGCATTCTTCAGTCTTACCGACTGGGATTTCGTTCAGCCCTCGCCGATCTGGGTGGGATTGAAGAACTATGTAGATCTGTTTCAGGACTCCGAGTTCTACCTGGTATTGAGGAACACTGCGGTGTTCACCTTCTTCACGGTGATTGTCACCATCATCGGCGGTCTGGCGATAGCGATGCTGTTGGCCCAGAGGACCAAGATCTCCGGATTGGCCCGAACGATGACATTTGCGCCGCACATGATTCCGGGCGCCGTGGTCGGCATCCTGTGGATGTTCATGTTCGATCCGCAGTACGGCCTGAGCCGGTGGGCGTTCGCCCTGTTCGGGCAGAGTTCCCCGCAGTGGACGGCCACCTCGAAGTGGTCGCTGTGGGCGATCATCATCGCCTACTCGTGGCAGCGGTTGGGGTTCGTGGCGATCATCTACTACTGCGCGATCCTCGACCTGCCCGCGGAGGTCTTCGAGGCGGCCCGGATGGACGGCGCCCGCGGCTGGCGGCTGTTCCGCCATATGACCTACCCGCTGCTCCATCCGGTGACCTACTTCCTACTGATCACCGGAATCATCGCCAGCGCACAGGCCTTCGACATCATCGCCACTCTCACCGAGGGAGGGCCCGGAGTGTCCTCGGCGACGCTGACCTGGATGGTCTACCAGAAGGCCTTCATCGACTTCGATATCGGCAGTGCGGCGGCGCAGTCGATGGTGCTGTTCGTCATCTTGATGATCGTCACCGTCATCCAGGTCAGGGTCGGCAGCAAGAAGGTGGACGAGTGATGTCTGTTCCCACTGATGTTCAGGATCGGGAGCGTTTCGAGGCCCGCCATCCGGCCCTGCCGGGCGATTCTCCACTGAGCGGGGAGCCCGCGACGGCCACTTCGAGCTCCCACGGCGGAGGAGCGGCGGTGCCCGCCGACAACGAGCAGGTTCAGCCGGGTCCATTCGGGCGGCAGCGGAGGATCGCGCCGTCACGGATTGTCATCTATCTGCTGATGATCTGCGTTCTGCTGGTGTTCACGGTACCGATCTACTGGATGTTCAGCTCGGCACTCAAACCCAATAGCGATGTCTACTCGTGGCCGATCAAGTGGTTCAGCATGCATCCCACGATGGAGAACTTCATCGACGCGATGCGCACCGCACCGTTCGGACGGTTCTTCATCAACTCGGTGGTCACCAGCGTGGTGGGAACTGCTCTCGAACTGACATTCGCCATCATGAGCGCCTACGCCTTCGCATTTATCAGGGTGCCCCTCAAGAACTTCCTGTTCATGCTGATGCTCGGATCAATGATGCTGCCCGGCCATGTCACGCTGCTGGTCAATTACATCACGATCTCGCGAATGCACCTGCTGAACACCTGGGCCGGAATTATTCTTCCCGGCCTGGGGTCGGCATTCGCGATGTTCCTGCTCTATCAGCAGATGAGGCAGGTCTCCACCGAGATCATCGAGGCTGCCGTCATCGATGGCGCGGGCCACCTGCGCAGGCTCATGCAGGTGGTGCTTCCGATCTGCCGGCCGATGGTCATCACCGCCGGACTCATCACCTTCATGGGCAAGTGGAACGAGTACGTCTGGCCCCTCATCGTCACCTCGACCGCAGACATGCGAACCCTGCCGATCGGCCTGAAGTTCCTCCAGTCGCAGGAGGGCTACACGAACTGGGGAGCGGTGATGGCCGGTTCCGTGATGGTCGCAGCCCCGATGCTCATCGTCTTCTTCATCGCCCAGAAGCAGATCGTCGGCGGTATCAGCGCCGGAGCTCTCAAGGGCTGAGACGGCGTCCCCATTCCAAAGTGTGTCAACCCGGATTTCTTCAACGAAAGGCAACATCCCATGTCTGATCTCCTGCAGACCAGAACCTCACGCCGTGCGATGCTCGGGCTCCTCGGAGCCGGCGTCGGAGCGGCAGCCCTGGGACTCAGCGGCTGCACCGGCGTCTCCACCGCCTCCAGCGCCGCGGAGGCCGGCGATGCCAAGACAGCCACCACCCGCAGCGGCTTCAGTCAGGCGCCGATCAAGGTCCCGGCGAAGTATGCGGGGCGCACCAACATCTTGTTCTGGGCCCCCTTCAGCGGCGTCAACTATCTGGCCCTCCAGAAGCAGTTCACCCAGTTCAACGACTCCCAGGACAAGATCTTCGCCGCCACCGAGTCCCAGGCCGATTACGCGACCCTGTACCAGAAGTTCACCGCCGCCCTGCAGGCCAAGGTCGTCCCCGATATCGTCTGCTTCCCCGAGCACCGCTGGCTGCAGTTCTGGCAGGCCGATGCGCTGAGCTCCCTGGATCGGTACTTCGACAAGGAGTGGTCGCTGGACGTCTACATGCACAACTACACCCCCGAGGGCCAGGCGGCGGGCCACACCTATGTCGTGCCATTCGCCCGCTCGACCCCGCTGTTCTACTTCAATCGGGATCTGTTCGCCAAGGCCGGGCTGCCCGAGACCGGCCCCACGACCTGGGCCGAGTACGCCGAGATGGCCCCCGACCTGCTCAAGATCAATGTCAGCGGGAAGCCCCTCAAGGCCTTCGCCTTCGGCGCGACCGACGAGTGGTACGGCCAGTCCCACATCTGGGCCTGGGGAGGCAAGTTCTCCGATCGCACCACGGTGACCGCCGACCAGGGCCCGATGGCCGAGTGGTTGGGATGGATGAACACCTTCATCCACAAGAACGGCTTCGGGTACATGTCCCAGGACGGCTTCACCGACTTCACCAGCGGCGTCTCGGCGGCCGCCCATCAGTCGACCGCCGCCCTGGCCGGAGCCACCAAGACCGCCAAGTTCAACATCGGCACCGCCTTCCTGCTCGGCAAGGACTCCGCGGGCCCGAAGGTCCCCACCGGCGGCTCCGGACTGTCGATCGTGCGCGCCGACTCCAAGGAGCGCCAGGATGCCTGTGCCGAGCTGTTCAAGTTCCTGGCCAGGCCCGAGCAGTCGGCCCAGTGGCACAAGGACACCGGCTATCTGCCGATCGTCATCGCTGCCGCCCAGACGAGCATCGTCAAGAATCTCCAGAAGGCCAACCCCAACTTCGTCACCGCCCTCAATCAGGTGAAGAACGCCCAGTC
This sequence comes from Acidipropionibacterium sp., assembly GCA_022647765.1. Taxonomy (GTDB): domain Bacteria; phylum Actinomycetota; class Actinomycetes; order Propionibacteriales; family Propionibacteriaceae; genus Acidipropionibacterium. The sequence goes on along the minus strand of JALCLH010000020.1, from coordinate 1,495 downwards.
CGCCGACACCATCACCTGGTTCGACGGCCCGGTGGACAACATCAACAAGGCGATGGCCTCGGTCTACGGCGACGGGAAGGATCCCAAGTCCCAGGTCGCGACCCTGCAGACCGTCCTGGAGCCCCAGATGAAGAAGTTCGCCGGCGCCATCGAGAAGGTGAAGGGGCAATGAGCCGCAATCGCCTCATCGTCATCTCGGTCGACGCGATGGAGGACGTCGACGAGGCCTACGCCGCCACTCTGCCGTACTTCGGGCGTCTGCTGAACCGCTCGGCCCGTGCGCAGATCGAGTCGGTCTACCCGACCCTCACCTACCCCAACCACACGGCCCAGATCACCGGCTGCCGGCCGGCGGCCAGCGGCATCTTCAACAACGTCCTGATGCAGCCCGGCGTCGATCATCCCGACTGGTTCTGGTACTACGACATGATCCGGGTGCCCAGCATTCTGGACGCCGCAGCGGCCGACGGCCGCTCGGTCGCCACGGTGGACTGGCCGGTGACCGCTGGAGCCCCCTTCGGCGTCGTCATTCCCGAGATCGCCAATGAGGAGAGGACCGGCGGGGAGGAGGCCACGATGGCGGCGGTCTGCTCGCCGCGCGGCTACCAGTTGTGGCTGCGTCACCGGGACCTCATCGGTCCCCGCCCCAAGCGCAACCACGGCGCCTTCGCCGCAGCGGTGGCCGCCGACATACTGCGCGAGGACCGGCCCGATGTGCTGATGCTGCATCTGGTCGAGCTGGACGCCGCCCGGCACAAGTCCGGTCCGCGCGGGCCCCATGTCGCCGAGGCGCTGCGGACCATCGACTCGCGGCTTCAGGAGGTGCTGGGAGTCCTGGAGGACGCCGGTACGGCCGACCAGACCAATGTCGTCATCGTCTCGGACCACGGCCAGCTCGACGTCGTCCAGCACACCAATCTCAATGTGCTGCTGGCCCAGCGCGGCCTGCTCGAGCTCGACGAGAACCATCGGCTGGTGAGTTGGGACGCCTATCTGCACAGCTCCGGCCTGTCGGGTCAGCTGTTCTGCGCCGAGGACATCTCGGCCCAGCAGCGCCGTCAGCTGGAGGACCTGCTCGACGAGATCGTCGCCGACCCGGCCTACCGGATCCGCAAGGTCTGGACGGCTGCCGAGAGCCGTGAGAGATTCGGCCTGGACGGACCCTTCGACTACGTCGTGGAGTCCGATCCCGGCGTCATCGTCGGTGGTGCTCTTGATCGTCGGGTCATCGTGCGCCGCGGGGATCCGGACTTCGGCGGGACCCTGGGCAACCACGGTCACCATCCCGGAGTCGGGGACCAGCCGGTGTTCTTCGCCACCGGGCCCGACTTCGTTGCCGGTGCCGATGCGGGGCGCCACTCGATGGTCGATGAGGCGGCCACCTTCGCCGCGGTGCTGGGCGTTGGCCTGCCCAGCTGTCAGGGGACGGTGATGAGCGAGCTGCTGGCCGCCGGGCGGGCCGGGAGTCCGGACCCCGGGTCCCCTCTCGACGATG
>JALCLH010000019.1 GCA_022647765.1 Acidipropionibacterium sp. | reverse complement strand
GTTCGGAGCGATCTGGATCGCGTATCGGTCCTTACGCGAGTGAAATGTGCACCTGTGGTGGTCGTCGAGATTCCCAGACCGTGGGAAACCGGGCGGGGTGGCGCGATTCAGCGGCGGTCCGGTGCGCCTGGAGCCGGCGGGCCTGGAGCTGGCGGGCCTTGGGGATCAGGAGGATTCGGGGGACTCTGGAGATTCGGGGGAGGCGGGGGGATGGTGTCCAGCTCCGGCGTCTCCTCGGGCCAGATGAGTTCGACGGTGCACGGCGCGTGATCGATGATGAACCGGGCGGCCCGGCCGAGGCTGCGCGGGCCGAGCCGGCTGCGGTCCCCATCGCGGGCCATCACGAACCAGTCGGCGCCGTCGGCCGCTTCGATGACGGCCCGCTCGGTGCGTCCGGTGAGGAGGGCGGTGGCGGCTTCCCGCCCCAGCCGAACTGTCGCCCTCCTCAACAGGCTCTCGGCCTGCTCGGTGGCCATCCGGGTGGTCTCGCCGGAGGGCCGGCGGCGTCTTCCCCGGCCCATCAGCGAGCGGTCCATCCCGGGCGGCATCACCTCGGTGGGATCGGCCGCGGCGACCAGCGAGATCTCGTCGTCGCCATGATGGTCGCGCAGGGCGTCCACGACCGCGGGCCAGGTGCCCGGGGCGATCCAGGCTGTGACTCTCATCGGTTCGCTCCCATGAGTTCGGCTGCCGCCCACAATGCCACGGTGCAGGCCACCAGACAGGCCGGCACTGTGATCAGGCCCAGCTTGGTGAACTCCGCGGTCTCGGCGTCATGATCGTGGGAGGCGACGATCCGGCGCCACAGCAGGGTGGCCAGGGAGCCCACGTAGGTGAGATTGGGTCCGACATTCACGCCGATGAGCACCGCGAGCACCGCCGTCGGCCCGGATGCGGCGACCAGCGGCAGCATCACCAGCACGGCCGGCAGATTGTTGACCAGATTGGCCAGCACGGCCGCCATCAGGGTGATGAGCAGCAGACTGCCCAGGCCGTGGCCGTCCGGGATGACGGTGCGCATCGCCGCCGCCACGCCGTGATCGACGACCGTCGCGACGATGATGCTGAGGCTCAGCACGAATGCCAGGAACCACGGATTGGCCGCCCGACCCAGGTCCGCGAGTTCGTCGATCCGCTCCCGGCGTCCCGACCCTGTCGAGTCGGGGAGGAGCCGCTTGGCGCAGATCACCGCCACCCCGGCCAGGGCGGCCCAGAAGGGCTCGGCCCCCAGCACCGACAGCACCACGAAGCCGGCCAGGGTGAGGGCCAGCACCACCAGGGAGAAGACCGGAACCGCGATTCTCTGGTCCTCGGCGCTCCGGTAGTCGGCGTCCCCCGTGCCCTCGGCGTCCCCGGGACCGGAGGAGACCGACAGATCGGTGGCGAAGTAGCGGCGATGGGCGACGTACTCGATGAGGATGGCCACCAGCCAGGGGCCCGCCATCAGCGCGGCGAACCGCGGGAAGGTGATCCCGGCGGCGGTCAGCGCGAGCAGATTGGTGAGGTTGGAGACCGGCAGCAGCAGGGAGGCCGAGTTGGCCAGGTGGGCGGCGCCGTAGACGTAGGGCTTCGGGCGCGCGCCGACCCGCGCGGCGGTGGTGAAGATCACCGGGGTGAGCAGCACGATGGTGGCGTCCAGGCTGAGCAGCGCGGTCGTCACCGATGCCGTCACGAAGACCAGGGTCAACAGGCGCACCGGGCTGCCGCGCGATCCCCGGGCCATCAACCGGCCCGCCAGGTCGAACATGCCCTCGGCCTGGCACAGGTGGGCCAGCATCAGCACGCCGGCCAGGAAGAGGACGGTGGGGAGCATCTGGTCGACCTTCGACCAGGCCTCGGACCAGCTGATCGCCCCGAGGACGCACAGCAGCAGAGCCCCCGGAACCGCCGGCACCGCCTCGGGCAGGTCCCGCGGCCGGATGACGGCGAACACCAGCACGATCGCGAGGATCGCGGCCGCGACCGCCTCGGCCGGCCAGGAGGTGAGCATCCCCACACCCTATGCATCCGTGGGGCGGCCGGGGCGGGCCGGTAACGACTCAGCTCACTCGGGGAGGCCGTAGGGCAGCTCGGGATGCTCGGCGGAGATCTCCATCAGCCGGTTGTACTTTGCCACCCGCTCGCCGCGCGCCGGGGCGCCGGTCTTGATGTGGCCGCAGCCGGTCGCCACCGCCAGATCGGCGATGAAGGTGTCCGGGGTCTCGCCGGAGCGGTGGGACATGAACTGCCGGTAGCCTGCGGCCGCGCAGGTGCGCTGGGCGTCCAGGGTTTCCGAGACGCTGCCGATCTGATTGAGTTTGATGAGCGAGGCATTCGCCACGCCCTTCTCGATGCCCCGGGAGATGATCGCCGGGTTGGTGCAGAAGATGTCGTCGCCGACCAGTTCGATCCTGTCGCCCAGCCTCTCGGTGAGGCGCTGCCAGCCCTCCCAGTCGTTCTCGGCCAGGCCGTCCTCCAGCAACCAGACCGGGAAGTCGTCGACGATCTTCTCGTAGCGCTCGATCATCTGGTCGGAGCTGAAGCGCTCCCCGGCCACGACGTAGGAGCCGTCGTCGGCCCGGAACTCCGAGGATGCCGGATCCATCGCGATCGCGACGCCTTCGCGCCCGGGTGTGTAGCCGGCCGCCTCGATGGCCGAGACGATGGTGGCCAGCACCTCCTCCGGCTGGGCGATGTCGGGGGCGAAGCCGCCCTCGTCGCCCAGACCGACCGGATGACCGGCCGCCGCCAGCTTCTTCTTCAGCGCCGCATAGATCTCGGAGCCGGCGCGCACCTGCCTCGGCGATGGTAGGCAGCCCCAGCGGGCAGATCATGAACTCCTGGAAGTCCAGCGGGTTGGCGGCATGGACGCCGCCGTTGAGGACGTTGAAACACGGCACCGGCAGCCGCGGGGTCTGGGACCCGATCGCCGGCAGGAACTCGAAGAGCTCCTTGCCCTGGGAGGCGGCGACCGCCCGGGTGAAGGCCATCGAGACGCCGAGGATCGCATTGGCGCCCAGCGTCGCCTTGTTCGGGGTGGCCGTCCAGGTCGATGAGGGTGCGGTCGAGCTCCTCGACGGTCTCGAAGGGCTTGCCGACGACGGCTTTCGCGATCGGGCCGGTGACATTGCCGACCGCCTTGAGCACCCCCATGCCGGAGTAGCGGGCCGGATCGCCGTCTCGCAGTTCGACGGCCTCGCGGGTGCCGGTGGAGGCGCCGGAGGGGACCTGGGCCTCGGCACGGGTGCCGTCGTCCAGGGTGAGCTTGACCTTGACGGTCGGGCGGCTGCGCGAATCGAGAATCTCGAGGGCGCTGAGTGTGGTGATAGGTGGGCATTGCTACTCCTCAACCGAATGTGCACGCGGTTCCTACACGTGCAACGACGTGCAGGGACCATCAGCCATCTGGCGGTTCGGGAGAGCTCCCGGGCGGGTTCCATCGCCCCACTTGACAGTAGCAGGGGGACTACCCCCTTGCATCCCCCGAGCGGTACGAGCCTGCGTGAATCTTGGGGTTCGCCGATGGCTGGGTCTGGTGGTCGTGTCGGTGGGAAGGCGCCGTGCGCCAGGGGAGTACCCGTCGCGACCTCCTGCGGGGACTTTTGCGGGTGGAGGGGTCCGCCGCGCCGTCAATGGTCCCAATCACTCCCGACACGCTGCAAAACGGCGCTCCCGATGCAGAAACACGGCGTATCGGGAGTGATCGGGACCACCTGGGCCGACCCCTTGCCACCCGCGGCGTCGCGTCTCACCTGCCGATCCATCCTGGCGTCTCGTATAGGCTGTTGCCGAGGACGCACCGAGGTGCGACTTCATGGGCGATGGACCCCGCCCGTGCCCGCGCTATTGGGAGCCGGACACGAACCGCCAGATGGCTGATGGGCCCTGCCTCGTGGGAGGGCCGCGCCCGGCGCGGTCCGCAGGAGGCGGGCGCCCGTGCTCGCCGGATGGTGAGGTTCCAGATGGCCGATGTACCCCAGCCGGGGCTCGACAGATTGGTCGATTTCAGATCGGGGCCGGTACTGGCCGCGGTCGTTCCCGGTCAGAATCCGCTCATCGCGGTGACGGCGGCGCGACTGTCCGAGGCGCTCGGGCACCCCTTCCTCCACCTCGCCTTCGTCGACACCACCCGCTACACGGTCGAGGAGTTTCCCGACGGCACGGTGCGCCACGCCGCCATCGATCCCGACGCCGGACGCCGGGGACTGGCGGACGGTGCTCTCCGGTCTGGAGGATCAGGTCGCCAAGGCCCTTGAGGGAACTGGCGTCGACTGGAAGGTCTGGTATCTGGCCGGTCGTCCGGACCGGGCCCTGACTCACCTGGCGCGCGCCGTCGACGCCTCGGTGATCGTCGTCGGACCACGTCCCCACAAGGGTGGACGCCGGTTGCGCGAGCTCGCTGAGGGGTCCGTCGCAAACCATCTGGCACACCATCAGCACCGCCCGGTGCTCACCGTGCCGGTCGAGGTCGTCGACTGGAAGGACGAACGCGCACCGTGGAGACCGTGACTACTGAGGACGCCGCCGACCGCAAGCCCGGCAGACCCGCGCCGATGTGGGCCCTGGCGCTGCTGGTGGCAGCGGGCGGCTGCATCGGGACCCTGGCGCGGGCGCTGCTGGAGAGCGCCTTCGCGACGCCGCACGGCCACCTCCCGGTGACCACGCTGCTGATCAACCTGGTCGGGTCGCTGATCCTGGGCATGCTGCTCGAGGGCCTGGCGCGCACCGGGGACGACATCGGCGTCCGCAAGGCGGTCCGGCTCGGCGTGGGCACCGGAGTGATCGGCGGATTCACCACCTACTCGACCTTCATGGTGGAGATCGACCGGCTGATCGGCGGCGGGTCGGCCGCTCTCGGACTGATCTACGCCGTCGGCTCGGTGGTGGCCGGCGTGCTGTGCGCGGTCGCTGGGATCACGGTGGCCCGCCGGGCGGTCTCGCGGCTCGAACGGCGTCCTGAATCCCCCGGATCTGCCGGACCTGCCGGATCCAAGGGTCAGGGGGGCCCGCCGATGATCTGGCTGTTCGTCTCGCTGGCTGGCGGACTCGGCTCGGCGACCCGATTCGTGGTCGATTCGTGGATCGCCCGGCACAATCGCCTCAACACCCCGATGGGGACCATCGTCATCAATGTGACGGCCAGTTTCGTGCTCGGCCTGGCCACCGGGATGGGGATCGACCACACCATGACCAAGGCCTGGACATCGGTGATCGGCACCGGGTTCTGCGGCGGCTACTCGACTTTCAGCACCGCCTCGGTGGAGGGCGCCCGGCTCTTCCTGTCCGGGCGGACCCGGGCTGGCCTGTTGCACGGCGGCGGGATGCTGCTGCTCAGCACCCTCGCCGCCGGGCTGGGGATGGTCATCGGCTGATTCTCGAGTGGGCTCCGGGGGTTGAGCTGGAACCTGGAACGGGGAGTGGGAGGCCGGCCGGGGGAGCCGGCGTCACCGTCCGGCCTGGAGTCGGGGCCGACAGCCGACACTCAGCCCAGAAGGGCCAGCTCGTCGGCGGTGAGCTCGAGATCGGCGGCCTTGAGGGAGTCCAGGATCGTGGCGCTGCGGTGCGACCCGGGGATCGGGATGACGTGCGGGCCCTTGGCCAGCTCCCAGGCCAGGATCACCTGGGCGCGGCTGATGCCACGGGCGTCCGCGACCTTCTGGAAGGGCTCGAACAGCGGCGCGTCGAGGGGCCTGCGATAGCCGCCCAGCGGGCTCCAGGCCACGAAGGCCAGGCCGAGCTCGCCGGTGACCTCGATCTCCGGCTCCGAACTGCGGAAACCGGGGGAGAACTGATTCTGGACGGCGATCAGCCTTGTCGCCGAGAATCCGGTGGGCCAGCCGGATCTGCTCGGGATCGGCGTTGGAGATCCCGACGGTGGCCGCGACCCCCTCCTCGAGCAGGTCCGCGAGGGCCCCGATGACCTTCTCATAGGGGACGTCGGGGGAGGGGCGGTGGGAGTAGAGCAGGTCGATGGTGTCGACGCCGAGCGCCCGGGCGGACTCGTGGGCGCGCTCCTTGAGATGGTCCGGCTCGTCGTCGATCCCCCAGGTCGGCTTGCCGTCGGTGAAGTTGCGGAAGTGCCCGACCTTGGTCGCGATGGTGATCTTCGACTGGTCCCCGGACCAGGTGCGCAGCGCCTCGGCGGCCAGCTCCTCGCCGTACTGCGGGGTGTCCCCGGAGGGGTAGTAGGCCCAGGCGGTGTCGATATGGGTGACGCCGGCGTTCAGGGCGTCGTGGATGACGCCGATCGCGGTGGACCGGTCGGGGCGTCCCTCGATCGCCAGCGGCATGTTGCCGTAGGAGATGGCGCTGGCCTGGTAGGGGCCGAGCTTGCGGTACTTCATCGGATCCTCCTGACAAATGGGAGACGCGGTCTGCGGCGTCCCCCCGACCCTACGCGGCCACCGGTCGTGGAGCTGATGGAAAAATGACGAAATCCCCTCCGGCTCAGTGTTTCACCTAGCCGGAGGGGATCTCCCTGCTGTGCGCGAGAGAGGAGTTGAACCTCCACGTCCCAAGGGACACTGGCACCTGAAGCCAGCGCGTCTGCCATTCCGCCACTCGCGCAACGGGTCCGCCGTGCGAACCCAACCCGGGAAATATAGCACGGGGAGACGGGCGGCCAAAACCAGCGTCGGCCGAGTATGGAACAGTGACCCTGTGCTTGGTCTCCTCGCCCCGGCCTTCGCCCTCGGTATCGCAGGCTTCGATCCACTCGGCTCTGCGGTCCTTCTGGCCGCGCTCGGCCTCGGCGCCAAGCGCCGCGGGGTGCTCACCCTGGCCGTCTGCTCGGTGGGCACATCCCTGGTGCTGGCGCTGGCGTCGATCTTCGGCCTGGACGCGCTCGCGACAACCATCGGCATCCATCCGCCGCACATCCCGCACGCGGTCTGGCTGGCGCTGGCCGCCGCGGTCGGCCTGGGATTGCTGATCTGGGCGCTGTTCCTGCTGTTCAGATCTCCGTCCGGTGATGAGGAACCGAAGGCGGGCGCGGCGAAACCGCGCTCGGCCAGCCCCGGGGCGCTGGCATTCAGCGGACTGCTGGTCGGGCTCTCCTCACTGGCCGATCCCGCATTCTGGGCGATGGTGGTCGACGCCTCCCGCTGGTCGAGGACCTCCTGGCGCGTCATCGAGGCGCTCATCTGGGTGATCTGCAGCCACTCGCTGCTGATCGCGCTGACGGTGGCCTACTTCGCCGTCGGCGGGCAACGGGTCGAGCAGCTCGTCGAGAAGGTCGGCTACTGGTCACAAAGTCGCCATTCGGCGCGGGATCGCCATCGTGGCCGGGGCGCTCGGCATCCTGTTCCTGGTCGACGCCGGCTACGCGCTCGCCACCGGAAGGTGGCTGCTCAAGATCTGAGGACGCCCCTCGAACCCCGGGCTCACTCCTTCTGATGGCGCGGCGACCCCACGCGCCGCGCATGGCCCAGCACGCCGGTGGCGATCCCGATCGCCAGACCGGCCAGCCCGGCGCCGACGGCCACCAGGATCTGAGGACGCCCCCAGGCCGGTCTCGGCGTCCTCGTCGAGTCGAGCTGCTGGCCGTGCGGAACCGGGCGCCCCTGAGAGGCGGCCGCCGCGACGGTGTTCGCCCGTTTGGCGACGGCGTCCAGGGTGGCGGCGAGCAGCTGGGGGGTGTACTTCCGATGGGTCGGGAGTCCCTGCGCCAGCTCGGAGTCGAAGGTGGACTGCATGGTGAGGATTCCGCGTCATCGCCGGGGTCGCGTCGCACACCGGATCCCCCGACAGGCAGACCGAGTAGGTGTTCGGATATGCGGTGGCCGGGATGAGCGCGTGGTGCTTGGTGACGGCGGCGCGCGCCTGGACCAGGTTGTAGGAGCCGTTGTGGATGTCGATGGTGGTCTGGATGAGGGTCTTGACCTGGGTGTCCCGGTTCCGCCGACCTGTTCGACCCGACCCCGCAGGTAGTACAGCAGGGCCGACAGGCCGATCGAGGTGAGCGGCGCCGTGCCGGAGAGCTCCTGGGCGTTCTGACCGGGGTGATGGTCCGGGTTCCCGGCCAGGATCGCCCCGGCCAGGCGACTGCTGGTGTCGGTGCGGGCCAGCGCCTCGGTGATCGCCTGGGCTCCCTGGGAGAATCCGGCCAGCACCACCCACTCCTTCGGGCATCGCTTCGACTGGCCGGTGAGCAGGGCCGACAGTCTCTCGGCGCCGATCCTCGCGGAGTCGAAATAGGGGGTCGAGGGCATCGGGTCGTCGAGCAGCAGGGCGCTCATCGACGCCGACTTCAGGGTCAGCGGATCGGCCGCCGGATAGTCGAGCCAGACCTGACGGACGGTGCCCCTGCCGGCCCATCGGCTGGCCAGGCCGTCGCGGATCCCGGTGACGGTGGTCCCGTAGGGGGCCGTCTCGCCCGAGCCGCGCACCCCGACGAACATCAGGGAGGCGCAGGGCTGGCTGGAGGCATTCCCCGAGGCGACCGGCGCCGATCGCCAGCCGGAGCCCGGGTCCGCTGGGTCCCCCGGGTCCGCCGCCGCGGCTGTCGGGGCGGCGAATGCCGGGACGCTGAGCAGTACCAGGGCCATCAGGAGACCGGCCAGCCGGGTGCTCACCACCGATCAGTCGACCTGGAAGGTTCCGGTGACCGAGGCCTGATCGAGCTCGGTGGTGTGGATGGCGAACCGCACCTGCACATTCGCGGCGTCATCGGCGGCATCCAGGTGCGCCGACGGCATTGCGTGCACGGTGTGGATGTAGCGGTGCGCCGGACCCGCCGGCGGGAACGGCCCGGAGTAGCCCGGCTCCTGGGCGTCGTTGACCCACTGACGCACCCCGGCCGGCAGCGGCCCGCCCTCGGGAATCTCGGTGACGTCGGCCGGGATGTCGGCCAGGATCCAGTGCCAGAACCCCGAACCGGTCGGAGCATCGGGATCGTAGATGGTGATCGCATAGGACTTCGTGCCGGCCGGGCCGGGAGTCCAGGACAGCTGCGGGATGACATTGCGCCCGCCGACGCTGGCGTGGGCGTAGCTGAGGTCGATCGGCTCGCCCTCGGTGATGGAGGTGCTGGTGAGTTCCATGGCTCGTCCTTCCTCGATGCTGCTGATGGTGGTGCGCGAATGGTGCTGCGCTGAGCACTCTGCGCTCAACGATCCGTGCTCAACAATCTGTGCCTATCATGCCGCGCCCGATCCGGGAGACCGCGCCTGCGTCACGCGACGACGGAGTTCGCAAAGGTCAGTCCATCCGGGCGAAGGCCCGGGTCCGCAGCACCAGATCGTCGGCCTCGTCGCACTCGTCCAGGTCGACGGTGGCGGCGATCGACCAGTCGTGGTTCCCCTCCGGATCGTCGATGATCTGACGCACCAGCCAGATCCGCGAGCCGCCCCGGGAGGGCTCCTTCTCGATCAGCAGCAGCGCCGGCGACCGGGCGTCGGGCCCGTCGTTGAGCTCCTCGTGCTCGTCCCAGTAGGCGCCCAGGGCGTCCTCCCAGTCGCGGGCCCGCATCCGCGACCCGTCGGGCTCCAGTGCGGCCAGCGCCTCGAAGTCGTCGTCGGCGGCCAGGATCACCTTGCGGAACATCGCATTGCGCAGCGCCACCCCGAAGGCCCGCTGGTTGGAGGTGAAGGTCCGCACCGGGCGGACCTCCTCGGCGCCCTCCTCATCCACCGGATGGGTGAGCGCCTCCCACTCGTCGATGAGGGAGGAGTCGGTGGTGCGGACCACTTCGCCGAGCCAGGAGATGATGTCCTCCAGCTCCTCGGTCCGCTCGGCCTCCGGAACCGTCTGGCGCAGCGCGCGGTAGGCGTCGGTGAGGTAGCGCAGCACCAGGCCCTCGGAGCGCTGCACCTTGTAGAAGGCGCAGAACTCGCCGAAGGTCATCGCCCGCTCGTACATGTCGCGGACGATCGACTTGGGCGACAGGGCGTCGGCCGGCACCCAGGGGTGGGCCGGGGAGAAGATCTCGAACAGGGCGTCGAGGGTCTCCTCCAGCGGCTTGGGCCACTCGACCTCGTCGAGGGCCTCCATCCGCTCCTCGTAGTCCAGCCCCTCGGCCTTCATCTCGCCGATGGCCTCGCCGCGCGCCTCGTGCTGCTGAGCGAAGAGCACCGCCATCGGATTGTCGAGGGTGGCCTCGATTACCGAGACGACGTCCAGGGCATGCTCGGGCGACTCCGGATCCAGCGTCTCGATGGCCTCTGCGGCGAAGGAACTCAGCGGCTGGTTGAGGGCGAAGTCCTCCTGCAGCTCCTCGCTCATCGCATAGCGGCGCCCGCCCGCGGTCGGCTCGTCCAGCCGGTGCACCACCCCGGATCTCAGCAGCGCATGGCCCAGCTGGAGGGCCCGCTTGTAGAGCCGGCGCCGCTCCTGCGGATTGCCGGTGGCGCCGTCGACCAGGTGCTTCACCGCGGCGACGGTGTCCTCGTCGCGGGACAGCAGATTGAGCAGCATCGCGTCGGTGATCCGCATCCGGGCGTGCAGGGTCTCCGGCGTCGAGTCGATGAGTTTGCGGAAGGTCTCCTCGTCGTAGTTGACGAATCCCTCGGGGGCCTTGTGCTTCTGGATCCGGCGGGCCTTCTTGGCGTCCCCGCCGGCCTTGGCAAGGGCCTTCGCGTTGGCGACGGCGTGCTCGGGGGCCTGCCCGACGACATAGCCGACGGTGTCGAAACCGGCTCGCCCGGCCCGCCCGGCGATCTGGTGGAACTCGCGGGACTTCAGCACCCTCATCCGGGAGCCGTCGAACTTGGTGAGCGAGGTGAACATCACCGAGCGGATCGGCACATTGATCCCCACCCCGAGGGTGTCGGTGCCGCAGATCACCTTGAGCCGCCCCTGTTGGGCCAGGGTCTCCACCAGACGCCGGTACTTCGGCAGCATCCCGGCGTGGTGCACCCCGATCCCGGCGGTGATGAATTTACGCACCGTGGAGCCGAATCCCTTGGAGAACCGGAAGTCGGCGATCTCGGCGGCGATCTCGCGGCGCTCCTCGGTGCTCACCAGCTTCACCGAGGTGAGCGACTGGGCCCGCTCCAGCGCCTGCTTCTGGGAGGGGTGGACGATGTAGACCGGCGCCTTGCCGTCGTCGACGAGGCTCGCGATGGTCTCGTGGTCGGGCTCCATCGACCACTCGTAGAGCAGCGGCACCGGGCGGGTGACGCCGGTGATCACCTCGGTGGGCCGGCCGGTGGCGTCGGTGAGGTTCTCGGCCAGCTGGGAGACGTCGCCCAGGGTGGCGCTCATGATGATCTGCTGGGCCTGGGGCAGCTCGGTGAGGGGGACCTGCCAGGCCCAGCCGCGGTCCGGGTCTCCGATGAAGTGGAACTCGTCCATCACCACCTGGTCGACCATCGCGTGCCGGCCCTCGCGCAGGGCGATATTGGCGAGGATCTCAGCGGTGCAGCAGATGATCGGGGCATCGGGATTGACCGAGGCGTCGCCGGTGACCATGCCTACCCGGGAGGCGCCGAAGATCTCGCACAGGGAGAAGAACTTCTCGCTCACCAGGGCCTTGATCGGAGCGGTGTAGTAGGAGCGGCCGCCGCCGGCGACGCAGGCGAAGTGCGCCGCGGTGGCGATCAGCGACTTCCCGGAGCCGGTCGGGGTGGTGACGATGACATGGGAGCCGGTGACGATGTCGAGCACCGCCTCCTCTTGGTGCTCGTACATCTCCAGGCCGTCGGCGGCGACCGCCCGCTCCAGATGGTCGATGGCCATGTCCGGATTGATCGGCCGGGCGCCGGGGGAGTCCCAGCCGCGCGGGCGCTCCTCGCGGTCGGTCCCGACCGGCGGCCGGCCGTCGACCATGTCGTCCAGTGCCTCGGCCAGTCGCACGATGTCTCCTCCAGGTTGCTCGTCGGGCCCACGCTATCCGACGTACTCCTGAATCCGGCCATATGTGGGCCGGGGGCTGGATAATCCACGCGGTGTCCGGAATATGGCCGGATTCAGGACGGCCGGCGCAATGGTCGTCCGGGAAACGGCCACATGCGGCCCGGGATCTGGATTATCCACGCGGCGTCCGGTGGATGGCCGGATTCAGGAGTATGCCGGTTTGGGGCCCGGTTCGGCGGATGGGCATGATGGGGCCCATGAGTTCTGAGCCGGCGTCCACGGACGGGCGCTTTCCCCTCCCCGATCCGGTGCTGGCCTCGCGGATCATCGCGGTGCTGCCCGATGCCGCGGTCGGCGGCCTCTTCGCGCCCCTGGAGGTGATGGTCGAGGAGGGTGTCAAGGCCTTCAGCGTGCCGGCCGGGGACACGGCGCGGTTCACGACTCTCACCACGGTCTTCGGCGCTCGCGCCACCTTCGGGGTCCACGGCCTCGTCGAGATCGATTCGATCGATGCCCTGGTGACCGCCGGAATGTCCTTCTGCCTGCCGGTCGCCGCCTCGGCCGAGCTGCTGGCGGCGCTGCGCGAGGCCGGCATCCCGGCGGCGCCGGACGCCCTCACCCCGACCGAGGTGCGCGGCGTCTGGGCCCGCGGGGCGGACGCCGTCCAGGTGGTTCCCGCCGATCTGGGCGGGGCGAGCTACCCGGACCAGCTGGCCGAGCTGGCCCCCGGGGCGGCCTGCGTGCCCCGCGGCGGGGTGGGCAGCTATGCGCTGCGCCAGTGGCTGAAGGCCGGCGCCCCGGCGGTCTGCCTGGACGAGACCCTGGTCGGCGATGCCTGCGACGGCGGCACGATGCCGGCGCTGCGCGAGCGGTGCCGCTCGACTCTCGCGGTGGTCGCCGATCTGAGGGCCTGAGACGAGACGGTCCTGATCGCCCGAAGATCTCAGTCGAAGAGGTCGTTGGCCCCGTCTCTGGGGCCGGTGTCGGAGAGGCCGCCGTCGCGGCGACGTCGGATCCAGCGCGTGATCCCCCGGATCACCCAGCCGATCAGGGCCAGTGCGAGCAGCGAGCCCAGCACGATGAGAAAGGCCAGCACAGCGGTGCGACCCCCGAGGGCGGCGACCAGCCCGGGCGGTCTCGGGGAGTTCTGCTGCTGGCCCGCGGCCAGGGGAGACGCCGATCCCGGGAGCTGGGGAAGGTCGGGTTGGTCCGCGGAATCCTGCTGCTGAGCGGTGCCGCTCGTCCCGGAACCGAGCGCCCCGGGACTGACCGGCCCGGAACCCGCCGGCCCGGAACCGATTGGCGTTGAGCCGGACGGCCCGGGCGAGTCTCCCGAGCTCTGCGCGGACGGCACCGGCGACCCGACCGGGCCCACCACGGTGTAGCGCCAGGTCTGGGAGACGGGCTGGAACCGGGTGTCGCCGACCAGGCTCGCCCGGATCGTGACGGCTCCCGGGAGGGTGCCGGGCGGAACCTGGATCGCCGCGGTGAAGGCGCCCCTCCGGTCGGTGGCGGAGAACGCCCGGGGCACGTCGTCGAAGGAGCCCTGGATCGCGATCGAGGCCCCGTCGACCGGCCCGCCACGGGAATCGGTGAGTGTGCCGGTGATCCGGATGATGCTCTTGGGAGCGCCCTGAGCCGGGGCCATCGAGGCAGTCAGGCGTGCCGCCGGCAGGGCCGAGGCGGCGCGCCGGAGGAGACCGGTCGAGTCGAGGCGCCGGAACGGGCAGTGCTGGCATGGGCCGAGGGGGAGGGCGCGGCATCGGCCGCATTCTGAGTCACCGCGGCGAGGGCCGGTCGTGGCACCGATGAGTGCGGCGGCCGCGGCGGCCACCAGCCGCCGCACCAGCTCCCGCCCGCTGCCGCTCACCGAGCCTCCCCACACCCGTCCGAGTATTCCGACCGCGCCGAGTACCGCGACGCCGCCGACCGTTCTCCAGGTCACCCTAGTGGCGCGGCCGTTCCAGACGGTCTCCCGGCCGCTCCGGCTGACAGGGCGATTGCCGAATGCGGCCATTCGTCGTCGCGGAGTGGCGGAGTTGCGGAGTGGCGGAGTCGCGTCGCCCAGAGACCCTGGCGCGCCGCATATGCTCGGGCGCATGGGATCGAATCGGCGCTCGAACGGGCGCGGACGCTGGGTCAGACGCGGCATCGTGACGGCAGCGAGCCTGGCCGGGGCGGCTCTCATCGGCCCCTGGGCACTGGCCGAGGGACTGTCGGTCGGCAGGATCCACGAGGTCGACGACACTCCCAAGGAGGATGTCGCCATCGTCTTCGGGGCCGCGGTCCGGCCCGACGGCACCCCCTCGGGCTACCTCCAGGGGCGGCTCGACGCCGCCGCCGATCTGTACCGGAACGGCACGGTGCGCGCCATCCTGGTCTCCGGCGACAACGGCACCGAGCACTACAACGAGCCCGACAATATGAAGCGCTACCTGGTGGACGACCGCGGGGTGCCGTCGGTCAAGGTGGTCACCGACTACGCCGGCTTCGACACCTACGACACCTGCGTGCGGGCCCGCAAGATCTTCGGCGTGACCTCCGCCGTCGTCGTCACGCAGGACTATCACCTCGCCCGGGCGGTGGCGACCTGCCGGATGACCGGTCTCGACGTCCAGGGGACGGCCGACCATCCGCCGCGCGGCCGGATCTGGTGGTACGGCTGGAGTCGCGAGTTCGGCGCCCGGCTCAAGATGATCGGGGATGTGGTCTCCCGGCGGACGCCGGTCCTGGGAGCTCCCGAGGACGGCGTCGCCAAGGCCCTGTCGGCGCGCTGACGCACTGATTCGCACGGTCATCACCACCAGATCACATGATCGGGTGTGAAATTCTCACGTCCCAATGATGCACAAGTGTGCATGACGCCGGATCATCGGTTCCCAGATGCTCTGACAGGCGTAACTTGTCGTCCGTCGCACAGGTCAATGGGGACGTCCCTGTGACTGGCCCCCGTGTCGCCGATGTGTGCGCCAATGGCTGTGTTTCACCGTTTTCACCGCAGATACGACAGAAACAACAAGAAGGATTGAGATGAGTACACAACAAGGTGGTGCAAGCCCATCGTCGGGCTTCCTTGAACGACAGGGAATCGTGAAGTACCTGGCGTGGGGTTTCGTCGCCGTGATCCTGTTCCAGACCGGCAACGGCATGGAGCTCGGCTTCTACTCCAACTTCCTCCAGACCAGCAAGGGCCTGAGTTCGGGCCAGGTGGCCGCGATGACCGCGGCCTACGGAATCGTCATCGCCATCGCGTCCTGGTTCTCCGGGGCGCTGGCCGACGCCTGGGGGCCCCGGCGCGTCATGATCCTCGGCTTCATCGCCTGGCTGGTCTTCGAGCTGGTCTTCCTCGGCGGAGGCGTCAGCACCGGCACCTACTGGGTGATGGTGGTCGGCTACGCGCTGCGAGGCTTCGGCTACCCGCTGTTCTGCTACGGGTTCCTCGCCTGGGTGACGATGGACACCCCGGAGGAGACGCTGGGACGCGGCGTCGGCTGGTTCTGGTTCGCCCAGTCCCTGGGCATGGGGGCCCTGGCGGCCTACATCCCGAGCTTCTTCCTCATCTCGGCCGTCGGTGAGATGGGCACCCTGTGGATGTCCTTCGTCTTCGTCATCATCGGCGGGCTGATCGCCATCCTCTTCGTGCGTCGGCCCAAGGAGATGCAGACCGCCGCCGAGACCGGTTCGGCGCCCTCCCTCAGCCAGACCGCCGGCGGCCTGGTGCGCGGCGTCACCATCCTCAAGACGCACCCGAAGACCGGCGTCGGCGGCATCGTCCGCATCATCAACCAGTGCGCCTACTTCGGCATCCCGGTGTTCTTCGCCCCCTGGATCGTCAGCACGGTGGGCATCCCCCAGGCGAAATGGCTCACCATCTGGGGCACCCTGAACCTGGCCAATGTGTTCGCCAACCTGGCCTTCGGCTACATCGGTGACGCCGTCGGCCGAGTGCGCACCGTCGCCTGGTTCGGCGGTCTCGGCTGCGGCATCTCGGTCTTCCTGATGTGGTGGTTCCCCCACCTGTGGGGCGCCAGCTTCGGCGCCGAGCTCTTCGCCGGCATCCTGTTCGGCATCTTCCTGGCCGCCTATGTGCCGCTGTCGGCGCTGATGCCGATGCTGGCTCCCGAGCAGAAGGGGTCGGCGGTGGCGATCCTCAACCTGGGCGCCGGGCTGTCCAACTTCGTCGGGCCCGCGCTGGTGCCGTTGGCCGGACCGCTCGGCGTCGGCGGGCTGATGATCCTCTACGCCGCGCTGCATGTGGTCGGCGGTGGTCTGACCTACGGCCTCAAGCCCAGCAAGGACGGCGGCTCCAACGGGGCGGGCGCCGGCGGCGGCCCGAAGACCGCTCCGGCAGATCCGAAGCCGGCCTCGGCATGACGGTGTAGCCCGTAGGGGCCTGCGAATCGGGCCCACAAGCTGGACGCCGCGCCCCGCCGCCGGTCCCCATCTGGGGGCCGACGGCGGGGCGCTGTCGCATTTTCGTGGATTTCCTGGAGGGTGCGCCCGGGCGTCCTCCCGGGATCAGAACTCCAGCGGATCCCCGCCCAGCCGCGCCCCGGCGTCCAGCCCGTTGATCTGGGCGATCTGCTCGGGGGACAGCTGGAAGTCGAAGACGTCGAAGTTCGAGGCGATCCGCTCCGGCGTCACCGACTTCGGGATCACCACGGTGCCGAGCTGGAGGTGCCAGCGGATGATCACCTGCGCCGGCGTCTTTCCGAGCTCGGTGGCGATGGCCTCGATCACCGGGTTGGCAAGGTCTTTCGACATCCCGAGCGGGCTCCACGCCTCCGGACGGATGCCCTGCTTCAACAGCGACTCCCGGTAGGCCGGCTGGGCGAAGGTCGGGTGCATCTCGATCTGGTTGATCGCCGGGGTGGCGCCGTTGAGGGCGTCCAGATGCTCCTGGTTGAAGTTGGAGACGCCGATCGAGCGGACCAGGCCCTCGTACTTGAAGGTCTGCATGGCGTCCCAGGCCTCGACGAACCGGCCCGGGAACTTCACAGCGGGCCAGTGGATGAGGTAGAGGTCGACGTGGTCCAGGCCGAGCTTGGTGAGACTGGTCTCCAGGGCCTGCCGGGCGTCGTCCTTGAGGTGCTTGTCGTTCCACAGCTTGGTGGTCACGAAGAGCTCATCGCGCGGGACCCCGAGGCGGCGATGGCGCGGCCGACCCCCTTCTCGTTGCCGTAGATCGCGGCGGTGTCGATGTGCCGGTAGCCGATCTGCAGGGCGGTGGAGACGGATCTCTCCGCGACGTCGTCGGCGACCTGCCAGGTCCCGAAGCCGAGCTGGGGGATGGTGGCGCCGTCATTGAGAGTGATGGTCGGGACTGTCATCTGAAGCCTCCATGGGGTTGATGTGCTCAAGTCTTCTTGCTGCGTCTACCAGATGTCTTCTACATCCTCCTACAACGCCATCGCCGGGTGCCGGTGTTCCCCGTGACGGATCGTCGACCAGGGCCCCGCAGCACTGTGGGAGAATGCGGATCATGTCGTCTCTGCCCTCCCAACTGGCCGCCCGCATCGAGTCCGTCACCGGAGTCGACCCCGAGCTGCGCCCGGCCACCAAGCCCCAGTTCGGTCATTTCCAGTCCAATGTGGCGCTGCGCCTGGCGAAGTCGCAGGGCCGCCCGCCGCGCGAGGTGGCCGCCGACATCGTGGCGAAACTGGACGCCGCCGACCTGGTGGAGACCCCGGAGATCGCCGGCCCCGGATTCATCAACTTCCGGCTGCGCACCGATCTGCTGGCGAAGGTGGCCTCCGAGCTGGTCGCGGATCCGCACGCCGGGATCGTCCAGGCGGAGAACCCGCAGCGGGTCGTCATCGACTACTCGGCCCCCAATGTGGCCAAGCAGATGCACGTCGGCCACCTGCGCTCGACCATCATCGGCGACTGCTTCAACCGGGTGCTCACCGCCCAGGGGCACACCGTCATCCCGCAGAACCACATCGGGGACTGGGGCACCCAGTTCGGGATGCTGGTGCAGTACATCGTCGAGCACGAGGTCGATGTGTCGGCGCTGGACCTGGCCGAGACCGAGCAGCTCTACAAGGACTCCAAGAAGGCCTTCGACGCCGACGCCGAGTTCGCCGACCGGGCCCGCAGGCGGGTCGTCATGCTGCAGGGCGGCGACCCCCAGACCAGGTCCATCTGGACCTCCCTCATCACCGTCTCGCTGGCCGGGTTCAACGAGACCTACGACCGGCTCGGCGTCCTGCTCACCGACGACGACCTGGCCGGGGAGTCCACCTACAACGACGACCTGCCCCGGGTGGTCGACGAGCTCGAGGCCGACGGGCTGGCGCGCGAGGACGACGGCGCGCTGTGCGTCTTCGTCGATGGCGAGGACGCCCCGATGATCGTCCGCAAGAAGGACGGCGGCTACGGCTACGACGCCACCGACCTGGCCGCGATCCGACGCCGGGTCGGCGCCCTGAAGGCCGACCGGATCATCTACGTGACCGATGTGCGCCAGCACCACCACTTCGTGATGGTCTTCACGGTGGCCCGGATGGCCGGCTTCCTGCCTGAGAGCGTCTCGGCCGAGCACGTCGGATACGGCATGGTGCTGGGCCCCGACGGCCACCCCTTCAAGACCCGCGAGGGTGGCACGGTGTCGCTGGCCAGCCTGCTGGACGCCGCCGAGGAGCATGCCGCGCCGAATATCGCGCTGGCCGCGATCAAGTACGCCGACCTGTCGAACGGGCTGCAGAAGGACTACGTCTTCGACGCCGAGCGGATGGTCCAGACCACCGGCGACACCGGCCCGTACCTCCAGTACGCCCATGCCCGGGTCTCCCAGATCCTTCGCAGGGCGGCCGCCGAGGCCGATCCGGCGGTCGATCCGCAGGCCGACCTGGCGGGTCTGGACTGGGGCGCCGTGACGGTTCTCGAGGAGCCCGCCGAACAGCAGCTGGCCCTGCTGCTGTCCCGCTTCGGGGAGACCGTCGAGGTGGTCGCCGCCGACCTCACCCCGCACAAGCTGTGCACCTATCTCTACGAGCTGGCCGGGGCCTACTCCTCGTTCTACGAGAAGTGCCCGGTGCTCAAGTCCGAGGGTGAGGTCCGGGCCTCCCGGCTGGCGCTGTGCGCGGCGACCCGCCGGGTGCTGGGGGTCGGGCTGGGGCTGCTGGGGATCGACGCCCCCGACCGGATGTGAGGACCGGATGTGAGCAGACGGCATCCGGGGGGCGGCCCCGGATGCCGGATTCCGGCCTTCCAGCAGCGGCATTGCGGAGATCAATGGTCCCGATCACTCCCGATAGGCCGTGATTCTGCGCTCGCGATGCAGAAACATGCCCTGTCGGGAGTGATCGGGACCAAATCCCTGGCTCAGTCCTCCCCGCCGGCGGCCCGGATGGCCTTCTCGGCGGTCTCGCGCGCGGTGTCCCGGTTGACGGAGTCCGGGTGCTCGATGCGCCAGTTGGCCTGCCAGGCCGCCCCGATGATGCCGGCCCGGTTGAACAGGGTGGCCGGGACGATCGGCGTCTCCAGGTTGAGGTACTTGAAGAATTTCGCGTGATCCTTGCTCACCCCGCCGCCGACCACGAAGAGGTCGGGGGAGAAGAGCATCTCGACCACCTCGTAGTAGCGCTGCAGCCGCTTGGTGGCCCAGTCCTTGTAGGACATGTGCTTCTTGTCCTTCACCGAGGAGGCGGCGCGCTTCTCCGCGTCGTAGCCGTCGATCTCCAGGTGGCCGATCTCGGTGTTGGGCAGCAGAATGCCGTCGTTGAGGATGGCGGTGCCGATGCCGGTGCCCAGGGTGGTGAGATGACGACGCCGGGCACGCCCTTGGCGGCGCCGTAGTGCACCTCTCCGAGGCCGGCGGCGTCGGCGTCATTGACCATGGTGACGGCGTGACCGAGCTTGTCGGAGAGGTAGTCCTCGGCGTTCAGGCCGGCCCAGCCCTGGTCCAGGTTGGCGATGAAGCGGATGACGCCGTGACGCGAGGGGGCCGGGAAGGACACCCCCACCGGGGAGTCTCCGATCGAGTCGGAGAAGTGCTCGATGATCTCCTTGATGACCGCGGCGACGTTCTTCGGGGAGGACTTCTGCGGCGTCGGGATGCGAAGTCGCGGCTCCGCGAAATCGCCCACCTCCAGGTCCACGGGAGCCCCTTTGATCCCTGATCCGCCGACGTCGATGCCCAGCACATTGTTCATGGTCGGTCACATTACTGGAGGGGTCTCGGCGGACGTCCCGCCAATGTCGGGATTCGGCGCCGAGTTCGCACTCGGCGTCGGACGCAGTTCGGCGGAACGGGCGGCCCGGCACAGATCCATCTCTCCCAGCAGCAGACGCCGGGCGTCGTCGGCGTCCAGCTGCCGGCACTTCAGGTAGACCGGCCCGGCCGGGAGGTGGAGCACCACATCGGCCAGCCGGAGTCGGCGCTGCAGCGGGCCCTGGCGCAGGCCGATGGACTGCACCCGGGAGTGCGGAACCATTTCGGCGCGGCGCTGCAGCAGGCCGTGGCGGGCCACCATGATCCGCTCGTCCAGGCCCCACAAGATGGTCTGGCGGTCCAGCCAGCGCAGCCACCGCGCCCGGCGGGGGATCGGGTGCAGGGCCACGGCGTCCAGGGCGACGCCGGGCCAGATCGCATCGATCGCCTCGCTCACCTGCGTCGCGGTGCCGACCGGGAGCAGGACCTGCGCCTCCAGCTCGCCGTCCAGTTTCACTCCGCCCAGGACGGTCAGGCGGACCCGGTACAGGCCGGCCGGCCGCCAGAACAGCGGCTGGGCGATCTCGAGCCCCTGGATCCGGTGCCGGGGCACCGTCCGAGTGGCGAGGGTGGTGAGGCCGTGGACCATCTTGAGCCCGCCGTCGGCGCGCAGCAGGGTGAACCGCCAGTACTTCACCAGAAGGCCGGTCACCGCGCGGATCGCCGTGAGCAGGGCCGCGAGCACCAGCGGAAGGGTGATCACCTCCAGGTGGAAGATGACCGGCAGGGCGATGCCGGCTCCGGCCAGCAGCACCGACCAGATGAATCCGCCGGAGATCAGGGTGCCGAGGACGATCTGGCGCGGGGCGACGTGTGTGATCTCCGGTTCGTCGAAGCGGCGGTCCTGCCAGCTGGACCCGGGCCTCTCCGGGACGCCGGGGCGCGGAGCCTGCTGTCTTTGCGCTCCGGTGCCGGCCGGTGTGGTGGCCTGGTGACTCTGGCGTGCTCGGCCGATGAGGAAGTCCCGGAACCGGTAGGCGTCGGCCCGCGACAGGTACTCGATGGTGCGGGCGCTGGATCCGCCGACGTCGATCCGCAGCCGGGCCAGACCCAGCAGCCGGGCGGCCAGCGGCTGGACGACGTCCACCGACTGGATCTTCGACAGCGAGATCCGGTCGGAGTTGTGCTGGATGAAGCGGCGGTCGATGCGCACCTCCTCCTCGTCGATCCGGAAGGTGGTGGTGCGCCACTGGAAATAGCCGATCGCGGCCTGGATCAGGGTGAGGGCCAGCACCGCGCCGACCACGAGGAGGATCGCCCGGACCGGGGGTATCCGCTGCCCGGGCTGCCAGCTGTCGAGGAGCTGCTTGAGGGTCCAGGCGATGACGCCGATCAGGATCACCCAGCCGCGGACGATCGGGGTGGCCCAGTGGGGCCGCTGTTCGCGGATCTCGGAGCCGGAGTGACCGGAGTGAATAGTCCCCCTCGGAGATGGGAGGAGCGGCGTCGGGCCCGGCCATGGCGGGATCCGGATCGGGACTGATCGGACGGGGTGCCGGGAGGCGTCCGCAGCGGGCCGGACGGCGTCCCGGTCATAGCCCGGCGTCCGCGGTCTCGGCGATGGCGGTGATCCGGTCGCGCAGGGAGGTGGCGTCGTCCAGCCGCAGCCCGGGGATGACGGCGTCGCTGGCCGGTGAGGCGGTGACCAGTTCGACCGAGGCCAGGCCGAGGTAGCGGTCCACCGGGCCGGAGTTGATGTTGACGGCCTGCATCCGGCCGTAGGGCACGATGGTGAGGCGCTGGAACCACGGGCCGGAGCGGATGCACAGGTCGGTGCCTCGCTCGCACCATCCCCAGGCGGCGACGATCCGCGGCATCCGGAACCACCGCCAGAGTGTCCAGGCCGCCCCGACTGCTCCGGCGATCGCGGCCGCCCACCAGGTCCAGACGATGCCCAGCCCCACCGCGACGACGACCGTCGGCAGCCCCCAGCCGAGCAGCACCGCGAACCGCTTGGCGGTGGCGTATCGCGGGGAGACCGGCTGCCAGGCGCCGCCGGGAGGGTCGAACAGGTGGTCCATGGGACCCACACTATGAGACGGCCACCGCCCGGGCCTCACACGGCTGGACGGTGGCCTTCCCACTTCCGGGCACCGGGGCACCGTGGCCCCGGTGTCGGGTCGGGATCTCGGGCCGCATACTGGGATCAGTCGAACAGGATGACCTGGCGGATGGCGTTGCCGGCGGCCAGGATGTCCATCGCCTGGTTGATCTGGTCGAGTCGGATCCTGGAGGTGATGAGTTTCTCCACATGCAACTTGCCGTCGATCCACATCTGCGCATACTTCGGAATGTCGCGGGCGGGGACGGCCGAGCCGAGGTAGCAGCCGACGATTGTGCGGGCCTCCCCGGTGAGGGCGGCCGGCGAGATCTCCGAGCGGGCATCGGGATGCGGCAGGCCCACAGTGACCGTGATGCCCCCGGGGGCGGTGTAGAGCACGGCGTTCTCGAAGGCCTTGGGGTGGCCGGCGGCCTCGATGACGACGGGGGCCTTGAGGTGCTTGGCGAGGGCCTCGTCCGGAGTCAGGGTCTGGGTGGCTCCGAAGCTGCGGGCCTCGGTGAGCTTGGCCGGATTGGCGTCGACGGCGATCACCTCGCCGGTCTCCTGGGCCGCGGCCGTCAGCACGGCGGACATCCCGACTCCGCCCAGGCCGACCACGACGATGTCGTCGCCCGGCTGCGGGCGCCCGGCGTTGATGACCGCCCCGCCTCCGGTGAGCACGGCGCAGCCGAGAACTGCGGCGATCTCGCGCGGGAGCTCGTCGGGAACCGGCACGACGGACTTGCGGTTGACGACGGCGTGGTCGGCGAATCCGGAGACGCCGAGATGGTGCAGGACCGGCCGCCCGTCGCGATGCAGTCTGATGCCGCCTCCCAGGAGGGTCCCCGCCGTGTTGGCCTCGGTGCCTGGAATACACGGAAGCTTGCCGTCGGTGAGGCATCCGGAGCAGGTGCCGCATCGGGGCAGGAAGGCGAGCGTGACGTGCTGCCCGATCTTCAGGTCGTCGACGCCGGGTCCGAGCTTCTCCACGACGCCGGTGGACTCGTGGCCGAGGAGCATGGGCACGGGGACGGGGGCGGGCCCCGTTGAGCACCGAAAGGTCGGAATGGCAGATTCCGGACGCCGTGATGCGCACCAGGACCTCGTCCTGCTGGGGGCCGTCCAGTTCGAGCGGGCTGATGCTGATCGGGGTGCTGGACGCGTAGGGGGTCTTGCGCCCGATCTCTTCGAGAACCGCTCCTGTGATCTTCATGATTGAATCTCCTTCTCGGCGATGTGAGACGCCGAAGATTTTCTGGATGAGCGCCGCCGAAGAATGGCCCGGTCGTGGCTGTCAGCTCATGACTTTCCGAACCACCGGCGCAGCTTCTTGGCGAAGGATCTGTGCTGGGGGCCGAGGACGCGGAGGTCTCCGAGGGCTATGAAGCCGGTGAGGGTGACCGTGGGGGCGTCGGCGGGCGGCGTCACCAGGCCCTCGAACTTGCTGGAGCCCAGGATCCGGCCGACCTGGTCGATGACCCGGATCCCCTCGGGCACCAGGAGGACGACGTCGCCCAGCCCGGATCGGATGTCGATCACCACGTCGTGGGCCGCCAGCGAGATGGAGGTGAGGTCGAGGCGGACGTCGCCGAGGCCGGAGACGATCTCGGTGTGGGCGGCCAGGGTGTATCCGGCCCCGCGAGTGGTGTCGCCCAGGACTGTGACGATCCGGTCCTCCTGGTCGCCGACGACGACCGGCGGAGCCGGGAACTTCGGGAGATGGACCGGCAGGTTTCCCTGCCACGGGGCGGCTGGCGTGGATGCCGAGGGCCCGACGAGGTCGGGCACCACCGACTCAAGGGGTGCCAGGTCGCGCACCAGCGGGGAGACGTCGGAGACCGTCCGGGCGGCCAGCGCGGCGGTCATCCGCTCCTGGTGCTCGTCGCGGTTCAGGCGTCCGTCGGCGTAGGCGTCGTCGAGGAGGTCCGCCAGACGGGCTCGATCGGCGTCCCCGATGCGCAGGTTCCGGTGACTGGCGTCCGAGGTGTCGGTCATGACTCCAGCCTAGAAGGTCGGGCGCCCTGGCGCGGTTCGTGCGGGTAGTCTGAGGCTCATTCGGCGGCCGAAGGAGATCACGATGGGGACGATGAGGGCGCGCACCCGGTGGGCCGATCTGCCGAGGGCGGCGCAGATCGGGTTGGCGGCGGCCGGAAGCGTGGAAGCGCTGCTGAGGATCTGGAGTCTGGTCGACCTGGCCCGGCGGCCGGCGGCCCAGATCCGGGGGTCCAAGGCGGCGTGGGCGCTGAGCCTGACGACGGTGAACTCGGTCGGGCTGCTGCCGCTGATCTACCTGACGCGGGGGCGGCGGGGCTGACGGGATCCGGTCTGGACGACAACTGGGCGGCGCCGTCGGTCGCACGGTCAGGACGTGATCGAGGGCTGGTGAGTTTGCAGGTAGGTGACATGGGTCTCGACAAACTCCAGCAGACCGTGCTTGCCGTCGGCCCCTCCGATGCCCGAGTGCTTGCGCCCGGCGTGGAAGCCCAGCATCGATTCGAAGTTCTCCCGGTTGATGTAGGTCTCGCCCATACTGCAGCTCGCGGCAGGCTTTGGTTGCCGAGTTGATGTTCTCAGTGAACACCGAGGAGGTCAGTCCGTACACCGAGTCGTTGGCCAGGGCGATGGCTTCGTCGAGACTGTCGACGATCTGGATGGGCAGCACTGGTCCGAAGGTCTCCTCCTGCATCACTGAGGCGTCGGGGGTGGTGTTATCCAGCAGCACCGGCGCGAAGAAGTACCCGTCGGTCGAGACGCCGTCCTGAGAGCCGCACACGACCTTGGCTCCCTGCTCCACGGCTTTGTCGACGATCGCCGAAACCGACTTGAGAGCACCCTCATTGATGAGCGGACCGTAGTCCAGAGTGTCGTCCTCGGCGGGATTGCCGAACCGGGTGGACTCGAACTTGGCCTTCAGTCTGGCCACGAACGCATCGTGAACCGGGCGCTCGACGTAGACCCGTTCGGCGCAGTTGCAGATCTGTCCCGAGTTGCCGATGCGGGACTGCCAGATGGCGGCGGCGGCCAGATCGAGGTCGGCGTCTGCGAGCACGATCGCCGGGGCCTTGCCACCCAGTTCGAGGTTGACGCGGGTCAGGTGCTTGCCGGCCTCAGTCATGATGTGCTTGCCCTGTGGGATGGAGCCGGTAAACGTGATGAGGTCGATATCGGGGTTCTGGATCAGCGCTTCCCCGGTCACAGATCCGCGGCCCGACACCAGATTGAATACGCCGGCCGGCAGCCCGGACTTCTCGACGATCCTGGCGAACTCGAATGCGTTGATGGGGGTGTCGGAACTGGGCTTGATGACGATGGTGTTTCCGGTCAGCAGAGCGGGCGCGGCCTTGCGGGCGATGAGGAAGAAGGGGAAATTCCATGGCAGGATGCCAGCCACCACCCCCAGTGGGCGATAGCTCAGAATCATGGTCTCGCCTGGCCGTTCGTCGGCGATCACCTCACCCTCCAGGCGGCGCGCCCACTCGGCGATGTAGTCGATGTAGTCGGCGGTGAAGTTCACCTCGACGTTGGCCAGCTGCTGCGTCTTGCCCTGCTCTGCGACGATGATGTCGGTGAACTTCTGCTCTTCGTCGCGCAGCAGCGCGGCGATGGTGTGGAGATATCCGGCGCGTTCGACGTCGGACGTGTGCTCCCACACTGGCTGCGCGGCCCGAGCAGCCGCGACGGCGGCATCGGTATCAGCCGCAGAGGTGCTCGGGGCCTCGGCGATCACTTCCTTCGTGGATGGGTTGAGAACCTGGAAGTAGTCACCGGTGTGCTCGGTGAAGACGCCGTTGATGAAGTTCTGGTAGCGAGGAATCGACATTGTTGCTCCTTGGGTGCAGATGTGTGGGATGAATGCGCGAGGACCGGTCCTAGTGGATCGGGAACAGACCCGCACCGTTCATTCTGTAAATCCAGTGCAGGCAGTGGAGCGAAAACACGAATAGAGGGTGGGAATCAGTAGAGGTCGGTCTCGATGGCGAATGCCTCGATGACCCGCCTGATTTCGGAATCCAGCAGACCTTCCCCGACTCCGCCAAGCTGGCGGTTGCGGATCTCATAGGCGGCCCCGGCCTCCAGGTACTCCACCTTGTCGACGGCGTCGAGGGGAGACTTGTCCGAACGCACCATGAGGCCGTGCTTGGACCAGAGGGTGATCACGTGGTCGCGCAGCCCGGCGACGTTGGCTCTGCCGAGCTCCTCAGAACCGGGAACCATGAAGTCGAGCACCTTGATGCCGTTCGGCACCTGAACGAGGGTTTCGGGCTCCCAGCGCAGGATCGCATGGTTGAAGTCGTGGTCGTTGCGCAGCTCACGCACGTGGGACAGGGTCACCAGGTGGGGCGGCTGGGCGTGGATGACAGCCTGGAAGTCCAGACCGCGGCGGGCCACCTGGTCCTCATGAACGCCGAGGTGGGAGTTGAACTCAGAGGTGGGGTGGTCGAAGGTGCGGTTCGGGTTGGTGCGCCACACGGCGGTCTTCCCGCCCTCCTCAACGATAAGTACCGAGACCTGAGCGGCGGGGTCGACGGCCAGGTCGCGCAGCCGCGAACCGGAGCCGGTGACGAAGAAGGTCCAGCCGGTCAGGCCGGGCACCTCGACGGGCAGGTCGATGCTGCCGGTCTCGGGGAAGAACTCGTCCAGATCCGCTGGGGTGTCGCGGATGGACACCGAGACATTGCCGGCCGCCGACTCGACGGCGTCCATGTGATCCAGACGCGCCCCGGCTGCTCCCATGGATGCCAGGATCTCGGCGGCGCTTGTCGGATGATTCATGTCTGCTCCTGTGCTGTGTTGTGTATCGGATGGAGTTGAGGATTCAGTGAGATTCGACGAGTGACTGCCCGGTGCAGAGGACTCGTTCCTCGGCGGCCTGCCAGGCGGTGCCACGACCGGGGCGGGCCTCATAGCGGGTGGTGATGACGGAGTTGGCGATGACCTGACGAAGTTCGTCAAGCCCGCCGTCGAGGGCACCGATCGCCCGTAGGGAGACGACGATGTTGCCCATCGCGGTGCCCTCCACGGGGCCGGCGATCACGGGCAGCCCGGTGGCATCTGCGGTGAGTTGGCACAGCAGTGCGTTCTGGGAACCGCCGCCGACGATGTTGACCGTCTCGATGTGAGTTCCGGACAGCTGCTGTGCCTGGCCCAGCGCCCGCCGGTAGGCTGCCGCCAGGGAGTCGATGACGGCGCGCAGGTACTGGCCGTGGGTCTGGGGCGGTTGTTCGTGGTGGTCGAGAGCCCACAGGTCGATCCGCTCGGTCATCGGCCCGGGCAGGGCGAACAGTTCATCGTTGACGTCGACCATCGTGCGCCACGGCTCCGCCTGTCCGGCCAGCTTGCAGGCCTGCGGCCAGCTGAGATCGGCTTCGCCGGCTTCACGCCACTGACGCAGGATCTCCTGGAGCATCCACATGCCCATGACGTTGCTGAGGTAGCGAACGGTGCCGTCCACGCCGAGTTCGTTGGTGAAGTTTGCGGTGGCCGAGGCTGGGCTGCGGACCGGATGATCGAGTTCGACGCCGACCAGCGACCAGGTGCCGGATGAGATGAAGCCGAACCGGCCGGAGCGCCCGGGGGCAGGAACTCCGACCACTGCAGATGCGGTGTCGTGGCTGCCGACCGCCACCACGGGAGTGGGGGCCCCGGCCGAGGTTCGCAACGAGAGGTCGGAGAGCGCCGCGGAGCCGACGAGGGTGCCGGGTTCGACCAGATCGGCGAGCAGATCGGGTACCCGGACGCGGAACTGATCATGCAGCAGGCCGAGGATCTCGGGGGACCATCTGCGAGACGCCGGGTCGATGAGCCCGGTGGTCGAGGCGTTGGTGACCTCGCAGACCTGCCGTCCGGTGAGCCAGTAGGCGATGAGATCAGGGATGAGCAGGGCCGTGCGCGCTGCCTCGGTAGGAGCCAGGGATCGGTCTGCGACCAGTTGGAAGAGGGTGTTGAACGGCTGGTGCTGAGTCCCGTTGTACCGGTAGAGGGTTTCCTGGGGCATCTCAGTGTGCACCCGCTCGACGGCCTGATCGGTGCGCTTGCAGCGGTAGGCCCAGGGATTGGCGATCAGCCGGCCATCGGCTGACAGCAAGCCGTAGTCGACCCCCCAGGTATCGATGCCGATCGCATCGACGGGGCCGCGCCGGGCTGCCTCGACCAGTCCAGCGCGGATCCCGGACCACAGGGAGAGGACGTCCCAGACCAGGTCCTCCTCGTCGGCGCCGGCGTCCCGGCTCGCGCCGTGGGGAAGGGTCACGGGGCTGTTGGCGAACCGCGAGCACTCCTCGACGGAGAGCCGGCCATCAGTCAGGATGCCGCGCAGGACTCGTCCGCTGGACGCTCCCAGGTCGATGGCAACCGCGGTGCTGCTCATGGGTGCTCTCCTCTGTGTTCCATATGGATGGATCTGGTCTGTGAACGGATACGTGGTGGGGCGGTGGGGGCGGGAGCGCCGGGACAGGCGGACCGGCCTCGGCGCCCCCGCGGACGGATGTCAGGCTCCCCAGCTGGCCTGCGTGCCGCCGACGCGCTCCTCGCGGGCCTTCTCCAGGTACCCGGAGCGCAGGAACGCGCCGTAGGGGTCGGGATCCAGACCCTGCTCCTCGCGGAGCTCGGCGAGCAGCGGACGGACGTCCGTGTAGAAGGCGTCCATGAGCACGCCGTTGGCGCCCAGCACGTCGTGCGCCTCCTGGGCGGCCGACAGGGCCTCGCGGTCGACGAGGAGCGCCTTGGCCGTCGCCTCCTGGACGTTCATCGCCGAGCGGATCTCGCCGGGGATCTTCTCCTCCAGCTGGTGGCACTGGTCGAGCATGAAGTTGACGCCGGAGTCCTTATCCAGGGCGCCATAGGACACGATCTCGCTCATGATCCGGAACAGCTGGAACGGATCGGCGGCGCCCACCATGAGATCGTCGTCGGCGTAGAAGCGCGAGTTGAAGTCGAAGGCGCCCAGCCTCCCCGCCCGCAGCAGCTGGTTGACGATGAACTCGACGTTCGTGCCGGGCGCGTGGTGGCCCGTGTCGAGGCAGACGACCGCGCGCTCGCCCAGGGCGAGCACGTGCAGCAGGGCGGTGCCCCAGTCGGGGACGTCGGTGGCGTAGAAGGCCGGCTCGAAGAACTTGTACTCGAGCAGCAACTTCTGGTCCCCGGAGAGGTAGCCGTAGATCTGCTGGAGGGAGTCCGCCAGGCGGTCCTGCCGGGCGTTGATGGAGTCCTGGCCCGGGTAGTTGGTGCCGTCGCCCAGCCAGATCTTCAGGGTGTCGGAGCCTGTCAGGCCCATGATGTCGATGCAGTGCTTGTGGGCGTCGATCGCCTTGCGGCGCAGCTTCGGGTCGGAGTTCGTCAGGGATCCGAACTTGTAGTCGTCGTCCTGGAAGACGTTGGAGTTGATGTTGCCCAGCGTGATGCCCTGGTCCTTCGCGTAGGCGCGCAGCTTGGCGTAGTCCTCGGTCTCGTCCCAGGGGATGTGCAGGGAGACTCGCGGGGTGATGCCGGTGAGGTTGTTGACCTGGGCGGCGTCGGCGATCTTTTCGTAGGGATCGCGCGGGGTGCCGGGGGTGGCGAACACCTTGAACCGGGTTCCTGAGTTTCCGAACGCCCAGCTGGGAAGTTCAATGGTCTGCTCGGTGAGTAGGCGATGTTGCTCCGGGGTCAGATCAGACAGTGCGACCATGTCGTTCACTCCTTGGTGGTGGTGGAGGATGCGGCGGCGAGAGAGGCCTCGTCGTCGAGTTCGGATTGGATGGCTTGAGTCGAGACGATCTCTCCGTAGCGCTGGATCTCAATTTCCTCGAGCGGCCTGCCCTGAGTCCTCGGTGCCCAGATGGTGCCGATCAGGGTGGAGGCGAGCAGGAAGCCGATGAGGATGAGGCCATCCTTGAGCAGTCCGTTGTGCTGGGCGAGGATCACTGGGAACACCAGCGAGATGGCGCCCGAGGCGCAGCGGACGACGAAGAAGACGATTCCCTGGGCGCCCGCCCGGTACGGGGTTGCGAACAGCTCTGGTGACCAGATCGAGTAGAAGGCCTGAGCCGACGGCCCGGAGGACAGGCCCCACAGGAGCGCGTAGCCGAAGGCGGTCGCGGCGGCGGTGGAAGGTCCGAACACGAGCACCCCCCAGGAGGCGACCGCGAGGACCCCTCCGACGAGGAAGAACCAGCGGTAGGGGACTCGGTCGACCAGAAGCATGTAGACGGCTGTGGAGAGAATGACGATTCCCCAGGTCAGCATGGAGAACAGGTCGGAGGCGAGGGTGCCCCAGCCCATGTGGCCGAGGATCGTCGGCAGGAAGATGCCGTTCTGGCTGGCTGCCTGGTTCCAGAAGGTATAGATCGCGGCCAGGAAGAGCAGCGCGGTGATATTGGCCTTTCGGCTGAACAGCCCTCGGAAGGAGGTCCACATGGACGGCGCCTTCGCCTGCTTGCCGCCCTTCGATGCCTGCCATGCCTTGGACTCGTCTAGTCCTTGGCGGATCCACCACGTGACTAGAGCGATGACGACCAGGTGGGCGAAGATGATTCGGCTGCCGAGCAGACCGAGCGGGGTGAGCGCAGCCGCCAGCCCGAAGCCGATGAAGGGGCCGAAGGACCATGCCAGCTGGGTCGCTCCGACATGGCGGCCGCGCCGGTTCGGGGGAGCGAACTCGGCGATGTAGGTCCAGCCTGCTGGTACCGATGCTCCGACGGCCAAGCCGATGATGACGAAGCCGATGAAGAGCATGGCGAGGTTCGCAGCGAAGGTGACGACCAGGCCGCCGACCGCGTAAAGCAGCAGGTCGTAGGTGTAGATGAACTTGCGGCCGTACTTGTCGCACAGCGGACCGCCGATGAGGGCGCCGATCGCGGCGCCGAAGGCATTGGAGCTGAAGGCGGCGAGCAGGCCTGCGATGGATCCGTCGTCTCCGGGGAAGTACTGGGCTCCCCAGAATCCGAGGGATGTGGCAATG
>JALCLH010000018.1 GCA_022647765.1 Acidipropionibacterium sp. | reverse complement strand
CCTCGCTCGTGTCCGGGAGCATCGTCCCCGGTCTGCCTCGAGGGTATCGGAGGCCGCGACCGGCCCGGGGGCCGCGGCGTCCCGCCCGGGACCCGGTGCTCAGCCCAGGGCGAACGGTGTGCTTGGATTGACGTCAGCCGTCCTCCCCGCGGCGCGCGGGTCCAGACCCCGCGCCGGGACGGCGACCAAGTGAAGAACGTTTCGATGCCATGTGCGGAAGCCGGACCCAGCCGGCACGGTCGCGCCACTGTGAGCACCTCCTGCAAGGGGTGGAAGTCAGAGACGCCATGGCCTCGATCCTTTCCATGATGGGACGCAGATCCCGAGAAAGGAGTGGACTCCCCGTGCACATCGCAGAGGGAATTCTCTCGCCCACCGAGTGCGCCGTCTGGTACGCGGCGGCCGCACCCTTCGTCATCCACGGCGCCCGCCAGGTCGTCCGCCAGGTCAAGGAGCATCCCGAGAACAGGCTGCTGCTGGCCACCGCCGGCGCCTTCACCTTCGTGCTGTCGGCCATCAAGCTCCCCAGCGTCTCCGGCTCCTCCTCCCACCCCACCGGCACCGGCGTCGGGGCCGTCCTCTTCAAACCGCCGGTGATGGCCTTCCTCGGCATGATCGTGCTCATCTTCCAGGCCCTCCTGCTCGCCCACGGCGGCATCAGCACGCTGGGCGCCAACACCTTCTCGATGGCGATCGCCGGTCCCTGGGTCGGGTACGCCTTCTACCGGCTCACGAAGAAGCTGGGCGGCCCCGACGCCCTGGCGATCTTCCTGTGCATGGTCTTCGCCGACTTCAGCACCTACTGCGTGACCTCCTTCCAGCTCGCCATCGCCTTCCCCGACCCCCACTCGGGAATCCTGGGCGCCGCCGGGAAGTTCCTCGGCATCTTCGCCGTCACCCAGATCCCGCTGGCCCTGGCCGAGGGCGTCCTCGGCATCCTGCTGTTCCGCTTCCTCGCCAGGGTCGCTGGCCCCCAGCTGCGCTCCCTCGGCGTCCTGTCCGGCGGCGCCGACGGCCCCGCCGACGCCTCGATGAAGGAGACCGCCGGTGTCTGAGACCGTTCAGAGTCAGAAGAGCAACTTCCTCACCAGCTCCCACAAGTGGGTCACTCCCGTCCTGCTGGTGATCCTGGTGGCGATCTTCGTCGTCAGCCTGGTGCTCGGCGGGCGGAAGCCCGCCGAGGAGGGAGAGGGGTTCGCCGGTACCGACGACGCCGCCGCGCAGGCCGCGGAGAAGGCCGGCGCCAAGGAGTGGATCAAGCCGATCTTCGAGCCGAACTCCGGCGAGGTCGAGTCCGGTCTGTTCGCTCTCCAGGCGGCCCTGGGGGCCGGCATCGTCGGCTACGCCCTGGGTCGGATGAGCGGCCGGAGGAAGGGTCACGACGAGGCGATGGCCGCCTCCCGGCTGCCCGGCCCGATGCCGGCGTCCGCCGACCCGATGACGACGGACGGGCCGACGTCCCAGGGGCCGGCGGCCGCCGGCGGCTCCCGGCGATGACCATCACCTCTCTCGACGACGCCGCCTGGGACTCCCCCTGGCGGCGTCGTCCGGTGGGGGAGAAGGTCGCGCTGTCGCTCGGCCTGGTCGCCACCGCCCTGTGCACCCCGGCCTGGCCGGGGACGCTGTTCGTCTCGGTGGCGGCCGCGGTCGCCATCCTGGCGTTCGCCCGAATCCGGGCGAGGGTGCTGTGGCAGGCGATGTGCGCGCCGCTCGTCTTCCTCGCGCTGGGCGGCGTCTCGGTGCTGGTCAGCGTCGGCACCGCTCAGGACCCGACCGCCGTGTGGTGGCATGCCGGGATCCTCTCGGTGGGCCCGGTCTCGGCGCGCCAGGCCGCCAACCTGGTCGCCCACGGGCTGGCCGGCACCCTGGCCCTGATGATCCTGGCCCTCACCACCCCGATGGTCGATCTGCTCACCTGGATGCGGAGGTTCCGCGTGCCGGACTCCCTGCTGGAGATCGCCAATCTCACCTACCGGCTCATCTTCGTCCTCCTCGACACCGTCGCCACCGCCCACGAGGCGTCTCGGTGCCGGCTGGGCGACGCCCCGATCGGCAGGCTCAACGGCTTCCGGCGCCGCTGGGAGAACACCGCGGCCCTGATGGGGTCGGTGGGGATCCGGGCCTGGTCGCGCGCCAACCGTCTCAACGACGGCCTGGTGAACCGCGGGTTCGAGGACTCCCTGCTCACCCTGCCGGTGCGGCGGGCCGGGTCGTGGCGGTTCAAGGCGGTGACCCTGCTCGTCATCGCGGGTTCCTGGGCCGCATGCTGGCCCGTCGCAGGAAGGTTGTGGAGATGAGCGAGGACCCGCTGCTGGGCACCGAGGCGCTGTGCGCCACCCACCCGGGCCGTCCGATAGTGCTGCAGGACGTCTCGGTCGACATGCGGCGCGGGGTGCGGGTCGCCATCCTCGGCGCCAACGGCTCCGGGAAGACGACCCTGCTGCGCTGCCTGTCGGGATCCCTGAAGCCGGTATCGGGATGCGTGAGACGCCTCGGCGCCGAGCTGCGGCACGACCGCAGGGCGCTGCGGGAGCACCGCCGGGCGGTGCAGCTGGTGCTGCAGGACCCCGACGACCAGCTGTTCAGCGCCGACGTCACCCAGGACGTGTCCTTCGGGCCGATGAACATGGGGCTGCCGGTCGACGAGGTGCGCGACCGGGTGGACCGCGCGCTGACCCTGCTGGGGGCCGATCATCTTGCCGAGCGCGCCACCCACCAGCTGTCCTACGGGGAGCGCAAGCGCGTCGCGGTGGCCGGTGCGGTCGCCATGATGCCCGACCTGCTGCTCCTCGACGAGCCGACCGCCGGGCTGGATCCGGCCGGCGTCGTCCAGATGATGGCCGCCCTGGACCGGCTGCGGGAGGCGGGGACCACGGTCGCGATGGCGACCCATGACGTCGACCTGGCCCTGGAATGGGCCGACGAGGCCCTCGTGGTGGTGGACCACCGGGTCGTCCAGGGGCCGGTCGACGAGCTGCTGGCCGACGCCGACCTCATCGGTCGCGCCCACCTGGAGCTGCCCTGGCCGCTGGCGCTGGCGCGGCGCCTGGAGCTGCCGGGACGCCCCCGCAACCTCGACGAGGTGGTGGGGCTGCTCGGCGGACGGAGGCCCGAGGTCGCCGGCTGAGCGCGGCCATGGTCCCGATTACTCCCGCCGGACCCCCTTCCGGCATCGCCGGCGCAGGATCACGGCGTGTCGGGAGTGATCGGGACCATCTTCTCCGGGTGCTACTTCGTCCAGCTCCATGCCACCACGGTGCGGGCGGGTTTCCAGCCGTGCAGCCTGCCGATGCGGTCCGCGGTCTCCACGCCGACTCTCATCAGCTCGCCGCCCCATTCCGCGTGCAGCTGGGCGAGCAGGGTCTCGGCCTCGATGGTCACGCCGTGGATGACGAACCGGCCGCCGGCCGACAGCCTCTCGCGACACTTCTCGGCCAGTTCGCGGGTTGCCCCGCCGCCGATGAACACGGCGTCCGGGTCGGGCAGCTCCGGCAGGCCCTGTGCGAGGTCGGCCTCGATGATCTCGAACTGGCCCGGCAGGGTGAGGGCCTCGGCGTTCGCCCGGGCGTTGGCCGCCCGATCGGCGCGCCGCTCGATGCCGATGGCATGGCAGGTGGGATCGGTGCGGCACCATTCGACGGCCACCGATCCGGCCCCGGTGCCCAGGTCCCACAGCAGCCGGCCGGGCAGCGGGCGCAGGGCGGCCAGCGCCATCGCGCGGATCGGGTGCTTGGTGATGAGGCCGTCATGGGCGAAGTGCTCCTCGCCCAGCCCGGGAGTGCGTCCCAGGAGTGTGGTGTCGGGATCGTGGGTCATGGGGCACACCCTACGAGGGACTTCGAGGGAACTTGTGACACAATCGCCAACGGCCGGTCGGGAGGAATCCCGGTGCCGGGGCGGCGTTCCGTCCCGAAATCCGGAGCGGTCCCGCCACTGTGAGCGCATCAGCGCAAGCCAGGTCATCTCCTCCGGCACCCCGTGATGTCATCGGGGACGCGATGTGGGCGAGGACCCGCGAGGAGGTCACCGGCATGCCGCACGCACAGACCATCGGCGAGCCCGACGACGGATTGTCCACCCGTCAGCGTCGGCTTCGGCCGATCCTGGCGGTCAACACCGGCGAGGGCAAGGGCAAGACGACGGCCGCGATGGGCACCGCACTGCGCGCCTGGCACCAGGGCTGGTCGGTCGGCGTCTTCCAATTCATCAAGTCGGGGCGCTGGCACCCCGGCGAGCACGCCGCCCTGGAAGCGCTGGGACGCCTGCACGACCAGACCGGCGAGGGCGGGCCGGTCAGCTGGGAGACGATGGGCACCGGCTGGTCGTGGACCCGGGCCTTCTCCGCCGAGACCGACCCGGCCGAGGTGGCGCGGGAGGGATGGCGTCACATCCGCGAGCTGCTGGCCGAAGAGGCCCTGGACTTCTACCTGCTCGACGAGTTCTGCTACCCACTGACCTGGGGGTGGATCGACGTCGACGAGGTGGTTGCGACGCTGCGCGATCGCCCCGGCGTGCAGCATGTGGTGATCACCGGCCGGAACGCCCCCCAGAAGCTTGTCGACGCCGCCGATCTGGTGACCGAGATGACCAAGGTCAAGCATCCCTTCGACACCGGACAGCGCGGGCAGGCGGGGATCGAATGGTGAACGCATCGAGCACCGGATCGTCGTCAGATGCCGCGCCGCTGAGCCTGCCGCGGATCCTCATCGCCGCCCCGGCCTCCGGCGGCGGCAAGACGACCGTCGCCACCGGGCTGATGGCCGCACTGCGGCTGGCAGGTCATGAGGTGGCGCCGTTCAAGGTCGGTCCCGACTACATCGACCCCGGATACCATGCGCTGGCCGCCGGCCGGCCGGGGCGCAACCTCGACTCTGTGATGTGCGGGCCGCAGTTGATGGCGCCGCTGCTGGCGCACGGATTCCTCACCCCCGACCCGGCCGACATCGCCGTGGTGGAGGGCGTGATGGGTCTGTTCGACGGGCGGCTCGGCGACGGCGCGGGCTCCTCGGCCGAGATCGCCCGGCTCACCGGGACCCCGGTCGTGCTGGTGGTGGACGCCTCCCACGCCTCGCTGACCCATGCCGCAGTGGTCGCCGGGCTGGCGGGTTTCGATCCCGATGTCACGGTTGCCGGCGTGGTGCTCAACCGGGTGTCCTCGGTTCGGCACGGCGCGGAGATCCGGCGCGGGGTGGAGGGCCTGGGGATTCCGGTGCTCGGTGAGATCCCGACCGATCGGGAGATCTTCGTGCCCTCGCGGCACCTGGGCCTCGTGCCCGCCGCCGAACGCGATGTCTCCGCGGCCCAGGTGGAGGCCCTCGCCGGGTTGATCGCCGACCATGTCGATCTGGACGCCGTGCTGGGGGTCGCCTCCTCGGCGCCGGATCTCGCTGTCCGACCCTGGGACCCGGCCGAAGCACTGCGGGGAAAGCGATGCATGGCCGGTTCTGGAGGCCGTCAGGGGCCGTTCTGGGGTGGATTCGGGCGCTGGCTCCAGTGGCAAGGCGACATTTCACTCGCCTAAGCGCGGTCTTGCGTCTGCGGAGTTCGGAAAGGGCCCTTACGCGAGTGAAATGTTCACCCCGCTCATCGCGATGGCCTCCGGGCGGGCCTTCACCTTCCGCTACGCCGAGACCACCGAACTGCTGGAGGCCGCCGGCTGCCGGATCGTCGAGGTCGACCCACTCACCGACCCCGCCCTGCCCGACGGAGTCTCGGGGCTGTACCTGGGCGGCGGGTTCCCGGAGGTGCACGCCGCCGAGCTCGCCGCCAACCGCTCCCTGCACGCCTCGATCCGACGTCACGTCGCCGCGGGGATGCCGGTGGTCGCGGAGTGCGCCGGGCTGTTGATGCTGTGCCGTACTTTGGATGGTCATCCGATGACCGGCGTGCTGGATCTGGACGCCGCGATGCGGCCGCGGCTCACGATGGGGTACCGCGATGCGGTTGCCGGTTCCGGCACCCTGCTCGCCAGGGCGGGGGAGAGGGTGATCGGCCACGAGTTCCACCGCACCGGGATCACCGGGGAGGTGCCGACTCCGGCCTGGCGGTTCACCATGCCCGACGGCACCGAGCGGCTCGAAGGAGTCTCTCTGGATCCGGCCGGGATCGGGCGACCGACTGTTCACGCCTCCTACCTGCATCTTCACTGGGCCGGTCAGCCGGGATGCGCGGCCCGGTTCGCGGCCGAGGCGTGGAGGTACGGGGGGTTTTCAACTGCCCCTTCGGACACTGCGAACAAGACTGCGCCGCTGGCGGACTCTCCGAGCACATCCCGGAAGGCTGCGCAAGAGAAGGCTGCGCAGGAGATTGTGCCCGCGCCGCCCGCCGAGCCCGACCTCCTCCACCACGGCGACCGCGATGCGGCACCCGGTCTGGTCGACCTCGCCGTCAACGTCCGCGTCGACCGGACCCCGCGGTGGCTCGTCGACGCGATCACCGCCACCTCCGCCGGCTGGGCGAAGTACCCGGATCCCGAGCCCGCCCGGCAGGCGCTGGCCGATCATCACGGCGTCGACCCGGCGATGGTGCTGCCGACCAGCGGCGGCGCCGAGGGTTTCGTCCTGCTCGCCCGGGCGCTCCATCCGCGCCATCCGGTCGTCATCCACCCGCAGTTCACCGAGCCCGAGGCGGCCCTGCGCGCCGCCGGTCACCAGGTCGACCGGTTGCTCCTGGGCCCGGCCGACGGCTTCCAGCTCAACCCGGCGGTGGTGCCCCGGGACGCCGATCTGATCGTGGTCGGCAATCCGACCAACCCGACGGGAGTGTTGCATCCTGCCGAGGTGCTGAAGTCCTTGAGCAGGCCGGGCCGGGTGCTGGTGGTGGACGAGGCCTTCATGGACGCCACAGACGGCGCACAGTCCCTCATCAGCGAGGACATGGAGGGACTACTGGTGCTGCGCTCCCTCACCAAGACCTACGGCCTCGCCGGGATCCGCGCCGGATACGTCGTCGGGGACCCGCGCCTCATCGCCCGGCTGGCCGCCCAGCAGCCGCCGTGGTCGGCGTCGACCCCCGCGATTGCCGGCGATGATCGCCTGCTGCTCCGCCGCGGCCGAGCAGCACCGGACGGGTCTCGCTGAGGCGCTTCCCGGATTGCGCGAGGACTTGACCGGGAGATTGCGGACAATCGGGCTGACGGTCATCGACTCACAGGCCCCCTTCGTGCTCGTCGACACCTCGTCGATCGACCCGCTGCGGTCGATCCGCCGGCCGCTGGCCGAGCGGGGTTTCGCGGTGAGGCGCGGGGAGACCTTCCCCGGTCTCGGCCCGACCTGGATCCGGCTGGCCGTGCGCGACCCGGCGACCCATGCCGGTCTCGTCGAGGCGATCAGCGGCGTTGCTGCAGGCCGCGAGCTCCAGAACCCTCTGCCCCAGAACTCTCAACCAGACAATCCCAAGGAGAACCCCCGATGACCACCCCCCGGTACGCGCCAGACCTGGTGCCCGGCACCGTCACCCTGGTCGGCGGTGGCCCCGGCGACCCCGGACTGCTCACCCTGGCGGGATACCAGGCCGTCTGCCAGGCGGACGTGATCCTCTATGACCGGCTGGCCCCCCAGGATGTCCTCGACGAGGCTCCCGGGGCACAGAAGATCCCGGTCGGCAAGGTGCCCCAGGGTCCCTTCGTGCCGCAGGAGCGGATCAACCAGCTGCTGGTCGAGCATGCTCGCGCCGGGCGGCGGGTGGTCCGGCTCAAGGGCGGCGACTCCTTCGTCTTCGGGCGCGGCGGCGAGGAGTGGCAGGCCTGCGCGGCGGCCGGAGTGCCGGTCCGGGTGATTCCGGGGGTGACGTCGTCGGTCGCCGGTCCGGAGCTGGCCGGAATCCCGCTCACCCACCGCCACATGGTGCAGGGATTCACCGTGGTCTCCGGCCACGTCGCTCCCGGCGACTCCCGCTCGGTGCTCGACTGGAGCCAGCTCGCCAAGTGCGGCACCACTCTGGTGATCCTGATGGGCGTGACGCACATCCGCCAGATCGCCGAAGATCTCATCGGCGGCGGTCTGGACGCCGGAACCCCGGTCGCGGTGGTGCGCAGGGCGTCGTTGCCCGGCCAGTCGGTGATGTCCACGACCTTGGCCTCGGTGGCCGACGAGATGGCCGCGGCAGAGGTCCGCCCGCCCGCCATCGTGGTGGTCGGAGATGTCGCCGGGCTCGATCTGGATCACACCGACGCGGCGGTGAGGCACCCCTCGGACCACTGAGATTCGGTCGAGTGCGGCTGTCGCAAGGGACTCTCGGTAAGCGCGGGCACTCGCGCAGCGCGCTGTCTCTTCACTCTCCGCAGAGATAGATTTCTACGTTTGCGCTTGTCCAGGTGGCAACCCCGGCGCCGAAGAAGTCGTGATCCTCGGTCCAGACCGGACAACTGAGCGCGAGCGAGGCAGCGACAACCGGCCAATCCATTGGATCGCGAGAGCCGATGCGCGCAAGCGCCGCACTTCGAAGAGGAGTGATCGCTTCCTCGGCCACCGTCGCCACAAGGGGGCGCAAGCTGTCGAGCGATTCGAGGAGTGTGTTCGGGTCGTGGCCTCTCTTGGTGGCGATTACCGGGAGGTGGCGTTCCGCTTCCTCGAACGCGAGTTCAGGCACGAAGAACGCGACCTCATAGCCGTACTGCTCGATGGGCTCACGCACACGTTTTCCGAGCACAGCTCGGATGAGGATGTTCGCATCGAGGACGATGCGCCGCGAGGTCATGTGTCCTGTTCGGCCTGATGCTCGGCTTTCCGCAGCACCTCGAACTCGGCAACCACTTCATCCTCGGTCGTGCCCCACTCTTCGAGCAGCGCGTTCGCCTTCCGCGCAGCCTCGGCGTAGGCCGCGATGTCAGCCTTGCGATCCCGATGCACCGGGATGAACAGGCCGACCGTCTGCCCGTGCCGCGTGATGGTGACAGGCTCGCTCTGGTCGATGTACTCTGCGAGGCCCTGACGGAACTCTCGAACACCAACGGTTGTGCTCATGAGTAGCTCCCCTCTTGTGTAACGGTGTGTACACACTAGCACGTTGGTTCGTGTGCGGCGAGAGTTTCTGGTCGGGTCAAGCGCGGGGTTGACTACGACAAAGCCCGCCAGCGTTTGGCTGCTGGAGGTTCGCTGCGGTTTTCGACGCGGCGGTGAGGCACCCCTCGGACCACTGAGATTCGGTCGAGTGCGGCCGTCTCGGCCTCGTCTCCCGAGCAGATCCACGGACTTCTTACGAGATGACCGAGGTTTCGGCGGGCTGATCCGCAAATCGGCTCTCGTCTTGTAAGAAATCCGTGGAACCTCAGCCGAGCCGGGCGCGAACCCACTCCGCGGCCTGTTCCGGGGTGGCCACCTCCTCGCCGTAGGCGGGCGCGGAAGGCCGGGAGATCATCACCACCGCGACCCCCGACTCGCGGGCGGCGACCAGTTTCGGATCCGGCCCAGAACCCCCGGAGTCCTTCGACACCATCACATCGACCCTAGTCAGAAGGGTTTTCTCGGACTCCAGGGTGAACGGCCCCTTGTCCCGCAGCACCGTCCAGCGAGGTGGCAGCGGACCATCGGGGGCATCGATGCAGCGGGCGATGACGGTCCGGTCGGCCAGCGGAGGCAGATAGTGGGGGACCGGCTGGCGCCCCACGGTCAGCAGGACAGTGCCCGGCACGGCGGCGGCCGCTCGGGCGGCCTCGTCGTGATCGGCCACCCAGGTCCACTCCCCGGACTCCGGCAGGGTCCGCCAGCTCGGGGCCTGCAGTCGCAACAGCGGCAGCCCCAGGCGTGCGGCGGCCGAGGCCGCATGGGTGGTCATCGACCCGGCGAACGGATGGGTGGCATTCACCAGCGCCTTCACCTGGTTCTCGCGCAAGAAATCGACAAGGCCGTCGACGCCGCCGAATCCCCCCACCCGCGTCGCTCCCGGCAGCGGGCGCCGCGAGGAGGTCACTCCGGCCAGTGAGGTGACCGCGTCGACCCCGTCGTCGACCATCCGCTGGGCCAGCGCCCGGGCGTGCCGGGTGCCGCCGAGGATGAGAACGTCCATGGCGCCATCCAAGCAGCTTCCAGGAGTGTGGGAGAATCGACCCCGGTCCCAGGTGGAACTCCGGTGCGATTCCGGGGCGGTCCCGCCACTGTGAGCGCCATGCGATCCGGCTTCGCCCGGAGAGTAGAAGACGCGAGCCAGGTCACACCGATGGATC
Source organism: Acidipropionibacterium sp. (assembly GCA_022647765.1). Taxonomy (GTDB): domain Bacteria; phylum Actinomycetota; class Actinomycetes; order Propionibacteriales; family Propionibacteriaceae; genus Acidipropionibacterium. The sequence goes on along the minus strand of JALCLH010000018.1, from coordinate 24,479 downwards.
GCGGGCCGCAGCAGCGACCCGCCAGACCCCTCGGGCGCAGGCCGAGGTGGGCCGGGAGCACTGCGAGGACACAGGATTTCCGGGCCCGGCCATGCGTCCAGAACCAGGAGAACCACAGCATGGCCGACAACCGGCTCCCCGATTCGCTGCCGTCGCAGGCGCTGCTCGCCCGCACCGCGGCCGCCATCCGTCCCGCCGACCCCGAGGCCCTCGCGGCCGCCCGCGCCCGCCAGCAGATCCTCACCAAGCCCGAGGGTTCGCTCGGCCAGCTGGAGGATCTGTCGATCAGGCTGGCCGGGATCAGCGGCCAGGTGCCGACCCCGGTCCCCTCGCATCCGGTGGTCGGCCTGTTCGCCGGAGACCACGGCGTCTGGGCCCAGGGAGTCTCCCCCGATCCGCAGGAGATCACCGCCCAGATGGCCCTCAATATGGCCGCCGGCGGGGCCGGCGTCACCGTCCTGGCCCGCCAGATGGCGGCCGAGGTGTGGGTGACCAATGTCGGCGTCGCAGTGGATCTTCCGGCCACCCCGGGCCTGCGCGACAGGTGCATCCGGCACAGCACCGACGACATCTCCCGGGGCCCGGCGATGAGTCTCGACGAGGCGGTCGAGTCACTGGAGATCGGCATCTCCACCGCCGACGAGGCGGTCGCCGCCGGTGCCGACATCCTGGTCACCGGCGAGATGGGTATCGCCAACACCACCCCCGCCTCGGCCCTCATCAGCGTCTTCACCGGTCAGCCGGCAGCGGCCGTGACGGGGCACGGGGCCGGCTCCGACGACGCCCGCCACCAGCACAAGATCGCGGTCATCGACCGCGCCCTGACGGTCAATCGGCCGGACGCCGAGCATCCCGTCGAGGCGCTGGCCAAGGTCGGCGGATTCGAGCACGGCGCGATGGCCGGGCTCATCCTGGGGGCCGCCGCCCACCGGGTGCCGGTCGTGCTGGACGGCGTCATCGCCTGCTCCTCGGCCCTGCTGGCCACCGCCATCGTGCCGGCCGCGGCGGCCTTCCTGGTGCCCGGGCACGCCGGGGCCGAACCGGGCATCACGGCAGCCCTGGGATCGCTTGGGCTGCCCGCCCTGCTCGACCTGGGGCTGCGGCTCGGCGAGGGGTCCGGGGCCGTCCTGGCCCTGCCGATCGTCCAGGCGGCGGCCCACATCCTCAACGAGATGGCCACCTTCGAGGACGCCGAGGTCACCGACATCAAGGTGACCGGGGAGACCGATCTCCCGGCGTCTCCCCTTGCCGTTGGGGATGACGCCGTTGGGGATGACGCGGTGGAGGGCGGGGCCCGGGCATGAGCGCGATCCACGTTCCGACCCCGGTCGACGCTCCGCCGGTGGGCGCCCTGGTGCTGGGCGGCGCGCGGTCGGGCAAGTCGAGCTGGGCCGAGGGGCGGATGGCCCGGTTCCCCGAGGTCACCTACGTTGCCACCTCGGCCCGCAATCCCGACGACGCCGAGTGGGAGGAGCGTATCCGCATCCACCGGGAGCGCCGTCCGGCGTCCTGGACGACGGTGGAGACCCTCGACATCGCCGGGGTGCTGTGGCGCCGCGACGACTCCCCGGTGCTGGTCGACTGCCTCGGGGTGTGGATCACCCGGGTGCTCGACGAGGTCGGCGCGTGGACCGGCGAGGACGGCTGGCAGGAGAAGCTGCGCGGCCGGGTCGACACGCTGGTGGACGCCGTCCATCACACCCGCCGCGAGCTGGTCATGGTCTCCAACGAGGTCGGTATGGGGGTCGTCCCCGAGACGCCGGCCGGCCGGCTCTTCCGCGACGAGCTGGGGCGACTCAACGCCGCCGTCGCCGGCACCTGCGACGAGGTGTGGCTGTGCGTCGCCGGGATTCCGAAGAGGTGGAAGTGAGTCGGTCACCTGCTCCCGAAGAGCCCTCCACTTCCGCTCCGTCCCCAGACCCCACCCCCACCCCGGCCCGGATCCCAGGACCTTTGCTGGGCATCGTCTCGGCCTTCGCCCTGTTCTCGATCATTCCGGCGCCGGTGCTGCCGACCGTCGACCGGAGGATCACCACCCGGGCGATCCGCGCCTTCCCCTGGATGGGGATGCTCCTCGGCGTGGTGGCCGGACTGGTCGCGGGCGGCGTCCTGGCGGCCGGGGCCGGCTCCTGGCTGGCCGGGATCCTGGCGCTGGCCTGGCTGGCCGCCGCTACCGGCGGATTTCATCTGGACGGCGTCGCCGACACCGCCGACGGACTCGGCTCACGGGCTCCCGCCGAACGTGCCCTGGAGATCATGAAGCAGTCCGACATCGGGCCGATGGGGGTCATCAGCCTGCTGATGGTGCTGCTCATCGACGTCGGGTCGTTGACCAGCCTCGCCGCGACCTCGGCCGCACTCGGCGTCGGCTCCTGGTGGCGGGTCGCGCTGCTGGTCCTGATCGGCCCGTCGGTCGGGCGGGCGTCCATCCTGCTGGCGACCCTGCCGAGCGTGCCCTGCGCGCGTCCGGGCGGCTTCGGGTCGCTGGTCGCGGGGGTGACGCGGCCCGGCGCCGCCGCGCTCAATGTGGTCTGCCTGGGGCTGGTCTGGGCCGGGTTGGGATGGCTCGCCCGGGGCTGGACCGGGGCCGTTCTGGTGGTGGTCTGCGCGGCGGTCGCGCTGGGCTGGGCGCAGGCCTGGACCCGTCATCTGGTCCGGCGTCTGGGCGGGGTGACCGGGGACTGCTTCGGCTCCCTCAACGAGACCACCCAGTGCGTGCTGTGGGGCGCCCTGGCGATCGGCGCTGCACTGATCTGGTGAGATGCCGTTCTGGTGAGACGCCGTCCCCTCCGGCCGGCTGGATCGCGCGAGTCAGCAATCCTTGAGTGATGTCGTCAATTTGGGGGAATAGCGAAGCCCCGCACCGGATTGGTGCGGGGCTTCAGAAGAAGATGCAGTAGGTCAGGCGGCGGCGAGACGCGTTCGGTGCTGGTTGATCCAGCCGCGCGTCCGATCGGCGAGCTCAGGGTCGCAGTCGCCGGAGTTGAGGACGGCCTCGGCCTCGTCGACCATATCGGTCGGCATCGGCACGCCGCTCACCAGAGAGAACTGGAGCATGTCATCGAGCGCCATGTCGATGTCATCAGAGAAGTCCAGCTCGGAGTTGACGATTGACTGGTCTCCGGGAGCCAGTCTTGGCAGGAAATCACGGCGCATCCGCTCAACAAGCGCCCTCATGTCAGCCACGATCCCATCCCTCCTCGTCAAGGACACCCTTGTTCAAGGTGAGCCTGATTTTACCATCCGGGGTGTTCTTGAAGACACCTTCGCCGGAGAGCGGCACAGATTCACGGAAGATCCTGAAGCGAGGACCGTACGCCTGCACCTCGACCATGACGCCGTTGACGACTCTACGGGCCGCCCGCCTGTCACCCGACATGCGAAACGCATCCGGGTGCCTCCACGTCAGCTTGGTGGCCTCGATCATGTCGGACCTGGTCCATGACGCCGGGAACTCGCTCTTTCCGGGCCATCCCTTGCCAGCCCGGTGACCGCCATGGAGAAGTGCACGCCCTCGTGAGCTGACCGCGATCTTCCCGTCCCAGACCTTCCGCCAGTCATCTTCGGACCAGTCAGGATCGTCTGCCGAGTTCTGCTTGGCACTGTGAATCGGCGGCCTTCCGCCGCCGCTGTTCCCGGCCTCGGTCTTCATCAGCTCATCCAGCAGCCCGGCCATATTCGCCACCTGGTCTGGAGATGAGGGACTCATAGTCCGGCTGTCGTAAGGCACGATGCCCCGGGTCACGAGTTGCGTTCCGTGGGCCGCTGCGCGTGCACTTCGGCGAGATGGGCGCGCATGTCGGCATCGCTGATCGCCTGGGAGGGGTCGGTATGCAGCTCGTCGTAGGAGGCGACGACTTCGGTGCGCAGCCAGCCATCGACCGCTTCCTCGTGATGGGACACAACCTCATTCTGTCCTACTCACTCCTGGCAGAGCTCGCGCCGTCCCACCGGGGCTGGACGGACGGCGTCCTCCCCGGGGTGGCAGGGTGGAGACGTGATTGTCGACGATTGTGAAACCCCCGTCGAGCTGACGGGACCGGCCCGGCGCATCGTCAGCCTGGTGCCCTCGATCACCGAGGCCATCGCGCTGACCTGCCCGCAACGCCTGGTGGGGTGCACCGAGTGGTGCATTCGGCCGACCGATATCAAGGAGCGCGCCGGCCATGAGGTCGCGCGGGTGCGCGGCACCAAGAACCCCGACCGCGACGCGATTGCCGCGCTGCGCCCCGATCTGGTGGTCGCCAATCGCGAGGAGAACCGCGAGTACGACGTCGACCTGCTGCGCGAGGCGGGGATCCCGGTGTGGGTGACCAGTATCGACGGCACCGAGCAGGCCATCGCCAGCCTGGCCCGGCTGTTCGCCGAGGCGCTCGGGATCGACGAGCCGGACTGGCTGGGGCAGGCGCGCCGGGAGTGGTCGGCCCCGGCACCCGAACCCGAGTTGAGCGCGGTCGTGGCGATCTGGCGGGACCCGTGGATGTGCGCCGGGCCCACCACCTACATCCAGGATGTGCTGGCGCACTGCGGGGTGCGGCTGGCGGCGCTCCCCGACGACGGGACCCGGTATCCGCACGTCGAGCTGGAGACCCTGCGCAATCTGGGTGCCGACCGGCTCGTGCTGCCCGACGAGCCCTACCACTTCTCGGCCGAGGACGGCCCGGAGGCCTTCCCCGGCCAGGACGTCCGGCTGGTCGACGGGCAGAAACTGGCTTGGTACGGGCCCTCGATGGTCGGCGCCCGCCAGTACCTGGAGGACGCCGTTCGGTGAGTCTCGCGGATACTCAGATTTCGCGGAGCCGATACCGTGCTGCCAGAATGGCCGGGTAGCTCTGCGGGGCTGCGCCTGTGTAGCTCAGTTGGTAGAGCGCCGCTCTTGTAAAGCGATGGTCGCGGGTTCGATTCCTGTCACAGGCTCCATACTTCCGGTGCGCCGTCCAGGCTCAGGCCATCACCTGTTCCCACTCGGCACGATGAGCGAGCATCCCCCGAGCGGCCGCCTGAGCACCCTCGAGGCTGTGGTGGGCTCCCCATCCGCACTGGGTGGTGTTCGCGGCGGGCACCGCGTCCAGGGTGAGGATGTCCTTGAGCGTGGTCTCCACGAGGTCGCAGGTGGCCGGTACATCGGGCTCTCCGACCATGATGAGATAGAAGCCGGTCTGGCAGCCCATCGGGCCGAAGTCGATGACGGCGTCGGAGTGGTTACGGACGCACTCGGCGAAGGAGTGCTCGACCGAGTGCACGGCGGGCATCTCCAGATGGGCGGCGTTGGGCTGGCAGAACCTCACGTCGTACTTGGTGAGGGTGTCACCGGCCGGCAGATGCTTGACATCGGCCACCCGGATGAAGGGCGCCGCGACCTTGGTGTGGTCGAGGTTGAAGCTCTCGACATTCATCTTCTGCGTCATGGACCCATCATTGCGCGTCGCGACAGCCGCCGATCCCGGCGATCCCGCAGAGTCGACTCGGCGATCCACGGAAAACGTACGAGATCGACCCCGAACCCTGTCTGTCAATCTGGTTGTGAACCACCCCACCCCGATAAACAGTGAGGACACGATCATGACCGTGACGATCCCAGTGAAGACCCGAGCATTCACCCTCCAGGAACAGCAAGAACACGTCCTGGCCTACGCCGAACGCCCCTACGGCACCAAGCGCGCCTACCTGGCCGAGCACCACATCAGCGTCCGGCAACTCCACAACTGGACCGCGGCCATGGCCGACGGGAACCTTGGAGACCACCAGATCCCCCGCAAGACTGGAACCATGACCACACGCGACGTCGCCGAGATCCGACGACTCCAAACCGAGAACGCGCACCTGCGCGCAGCCAGGGACAAGGCCGAGACCGAACGCGACATGCTCGCCAAGGCAGCTGATGCCCTGGGAAAAGCTATCGACGTCATGCGCGAGCATGGCGTGGACTACGACGCGGACGCACCCTCCTGACCGACGAGCAGCAGGACCTCTACACCGCCGGCCTGAACGCCGAGACCCAACTCATCGCCACCCTCACCGACACCGGACTGTCCCTCAACCGGGCCCTGGACCTGATCGGGCTGTCCAAGAGCTCCTACCACCTGCGCACCCACCCCAGACCCCGCGTCGCCGACCCGATCCCCCACGACCGCCGCCACCACCCGGCCCGCCTGGACCCGGCCGAGGACCAGGCCATCACCGGGCTGCTGGCCGACTCGCACGTCTCGATCCAGCAGACCTTCTACGATCACCTGGACTCCGGGGAGTACCTGGGGTCCCTGTCCACGTTCTACCGGCGGGCCCGCTGCGAGCACATCGAGATGGCCGCCACCGGGGTGCGCCGGGCCACCCGGGCCCCGGTGCCCCGCCCGGTCCCGGTGGTGCGGGCCACCAGGCCCGAGCAGGTCGTGTGCTGGGACATCAGTTTCCTGCCCGGGACGTTCCGCGGCCAGCACTACGCGTTGTATCTGATCATCGACCTGTTCTCCCGCAAGATCCTGGGCTGGACGATCCAGCACGCCGAGGACGCGGTGATCGCCGCCGACCTCATGGACGACGTGCTGAGCAAGACCACGGGCCGGGTCCTGACGGTCCATAGTGACAACGGGTCGGCGATGACGTCGAAGGCGATGGCCGAGGTCTTGGGCAAGCACACCGTCGATCAGTCGTTGATCCGCCCCTCGGTCAGCAATGACAACGCGCAGATGGAGTCGTTGTTCCGCACGGTGAAGTACGGGCCGGCGTATCCGGGGGTCTTCGCCACCATTGATGAGGCCGAGCAGTGGTTCGGCGGGTTCGCCGAGGCCTACAACCATGCCCATCATCACACGAAGCTGGCGGGGTTCACGCCCGGCGAGGTCCATGACGGGTCGTGGATTCAGGTGGCCCGGGCCCGTCAGGAGGTCCTGGACGCGCATTGGCGGGCTCACCCCGACAGGTATCGCCGGCGTCCGCAGGTACGGGTCCCGGCCTCGGTGGTGGGGTTGAACCTGGGCCATGACGACCACAAGACTCATAGTCCCTCGACCCTGCTGGAACTGCTGGCAGGCTGAAGAACCACCTCGACTGGTTCACACCAGTTTGACATACAGCGGAACGGACGGGTAGACGGCCGCTGAGGCCATCATCTCGTAAGAAATCCGCAGGTCGCGGCGGAGCCCCGACGATCCCGATCCCATCGGCTCATCTCTCGCTCCCAGAACCGAATGGCCGGGGCGGGCGCCCGTCGGAGGCGAGCAGGCAGATCAGCACGATCAGGGCGATCGCCCCGACGATCGACCACCCGGCGGTACTGGAGGTCCACGAACCGCCATACCCGTGCGTCGCGTAGGGAAAGACCGGGATCCGCAGCTCCATGGGCCGGATCAGGGCCCACGCGGTGACCAGCGGGAGCACGATCGCCGCCCAGTGCTGCCCCGGGACGGCACTGCCCGCGCATCGCCGGGCGGTGCCCCAGGCCAGGGCCACCAGGACACCGGCCACCCCCTGAACCGCGACCGCACCGGGATGGCCGAACAGCGACCCGCGCGCCCACCACACCAGCGCCAGCCAGAGGATGAGGAGGGGGAGGACGCCGGCCATCCGCGCCACGGTCCGCCACAGGATCCCTCGCGGGGCGGCGTCGACGACCTCTGCCGCCGGCTCGTCGAGACACCAGCAGGCGGCCGCGGTCAGCAGTCCCACGGCGATGCCCTGGAGCGGCCACAGCAGCCACGGGTTGTACTCCACCAGCGCCAGGAGCACCACGAGCAGCACCGCGCTGGCCAGCACGAGCCGCCAGGCGACGGCCCGCACGGCGTAGATCCACATGTCCTCTCCTCCTTATGCCGGTGCGACGAGTGGGTTGTGGTAGGCCTCCGGGAGGCCGGTGAACATCGTGAGGACCAGCGCGATGAGAGACGCCGCGACGAGGACCGCGAGCATCGCCCGCAGCCGTGATCGCCGGCCGTCCGGGTCGTGGTACAGGGCCACCGTCACCCCGACGGCGCACAGCAGAAGCAGGTAGACGATCCACATCTGCGGCGATCCGGGCAGCGCCACCCAGTGGACGGGCTCGCCCTCGGCGGTGAATGTGAGAGGGCCGTACCAGTACGTCCATGGCCAGACGACGTGCCAGCGCCAGGTCGACTCGAACCACCCCTGCAGGGGCATCGTGATGATGACCATCAGCACGGAGCTCAGCACCGCCGCTCCGCGGAACTTCAGCCAGCGCGCGATGACCAGCCCCAGCAGCGGCCCTCCGGCTGCAGCCACGACACTCTGCGCGAACATCGCCGAGAGCACGTAGGCGTATGTCACCGGCCCCGACGGCACAGCCCAGGCGGCCGGGGGCCGTGAGATCACCAGCCATGCGGTGGGCAGGTACCAGATGAGCGCGACGGCCACCGGCACGGTGACGGCCCAGGCGAGGGCGATCGTGCGCTCCGATTCGCTGACGGCGGTGGCTCCGGCAGCCTCGGCGGCCCGATCGGAACGACGGGTGAGCCGGGCCATCACGATGATGCCGAGCAGGCCGATCGTCGCCGCCGGAGCGATCGGGTCGGTGAGGGCTTCGGCGGAGTTCCGGGACCAGACGAGACGGTAGATCAGCAGGGCGATGGTCAGGGCGAGGCCGATGAGGAACAGCGGTGAGGTGGCGTAGTTCCGGATCTCCCGGACCGCCAGGACGGTGCGGGCGGACGGTCCGGAGGCGGTGGTGGGCAGTGTCTGGGTCATCGGAGGACTCCTTCGTTTCTGGAGGGGCTGTCGTCTCTGGTCTGATGTCGCAGCAGCAGGTAGGCGTCCTCCACTGTCGGAGCGACCGGCGTCGCCCCGGGGCGGGGAAGACCGCCGACCGAGCGCACCATGCCGGTGCCGGTGCGCCAGGTGTGCACGGCCCCCTCGTTCTCCAGAGGGCCCGACGTGAACGTGATCGGAGGCGGTGGCGAGAAGTTCGGCCACGGCCCCGTCGAAGCGGACTCGGCCGGCGTCCAGGACGACCACCCGGTCGCACAAGGCCGAGACGTCCTCGGTCTGATGGGTCGACAGCAGCACCGTGCCCTCCAGCTCGGAGAGGATTCGCCGCAGAGAGGCGCGCTGCTCGGGATCGAGACCGGTGGTGGGCTCGTCGAGAATCAACAAGGACGGCGTCCCCAGCAGGGCCTGCGCGATGGCCAGACGCCGTCGCTGCCCTCCCGAGAGCCGGCGCACCTTGACCGTGGACCGCTCACCGAGCCCCACCAGGGCGAGCACCCTGCGCACCTCGGCGTGCCGGGGGCCGGTGAGATCCCACTCTTTCAGCACGGCGATGTAGTCGAGGAAGCCGAAGGCCGTCATCCCGTGGGGGAAGACGACCTCCTGCGGCAGGTAGCCGATGAGGCGTCTGGCTGCGGTCCGTTCGGCTGTCGAGCCGGTGGTCTCGTGTCCTTCGACGACGATTCTTCCGGTGCTGGGTGCCATGGCGGTGGACAGCAGGCGCAGCAGGGTCGTCTTGCCCGCCCCGTTGGGTCCCAGCAGCCCGATCACCCCCGATCCGAGGGTCAGCGTGGTCGGGTGCAGGGCGGTGGTGGAGCGGGTGCGGGCGCGCGGCCCGGGCGCATATGTCTTGGAGACGTCGTTCAGTCGGGTGGTCATGAGGAGGCACCTATCTTCTGGGGTCTGCTCGTCAGGGCCCCGAAGGCGACCGCGAACAGGACGGTGAGTACGGCGAACAGACCTTGGGCCGAGAGCCGACCGAGAAGGTCGGCGGCCCGGAGCCAGGCCATGGAGGAGACGATCAGCAGCCAGGCGGTCGCGCTGACCGCAGCCGCTCCCCGGGCGGGGAGCCAGGTGAGCAGCATCAGGGTGGTGGAGGTGAGCAGCAGGCCCGGCAGCAGCCACAGCCACATGGCCCTGCCGAGCCCCGGCACCATCGAGCCGAGGACCAGGACCGCCGGCAGGGCCACCAGGAGGGTGGACAGGGTGCGCAGCAGGGTGAGACGCAGTCTCGGGCAGGGTGCGGTGTTGGTGAGTTCGCGCAGCGGATCCATGGCGTCGAAGGCCGCCGAGACGGCCATCACCGGCACCAGCGGCGCCAGGGCCAGGAACACCGGGAGGTAGCTCACCCCCGACAGGGCGGCGGCGACCGCGCAGACGATCGCCCCGCCGACCGCGACCGCCCAGGGCAGGCGGAGGTCGTCGGCGGCCGCGATGACGACGACGTCCGCCTCGGGGACGCCGAGCCGGGCCAGCAGCCGCATCGGCAGGGATCGCCGGGGATGATCGATGCGCGCGTGCACCGCTCGCCAGACCGGTTCCGGGTCACCGGCGACCACGGCGGCGTCCCGGCGGCAGGAGCTGCAGGACAGGACGTGGGCCTCGACGGCCGACTCCGTCCGGGTGTCCAGATGGCCGGCCGCGTAGGCCCGCCAGATGTCGGTGGTGATGTGCTGGCCGGTCATGTCAGTGCCTCCATCAGGTCCCGGCGAAGGTGGATCTTGGCGAGCCGGACGCGGCTCTTGACGGTGCCGTGGGGGACGCCGAGCAGTCGCGCGGCCTCCCGGGTGGTGAGTCCGTCGAGCACGGTGGCCCGCAGAGCGGCCCTCAGCTCGGGGGACAGGCGGGCCATCGCGTCTCCGAGATCGCCGTGCTCAACGGCCAGCAGAAGCTGCTCCTCCGCGCTCAGCGTCGAACCGGCGTAGCGCGCGACGACCTCGTAGCGCAGCGCCACCGGCGCCGGCCGGCTGCGCAGACAGGAGATCAGCCGGCGGACGGCGATTCCCCACAGCCAGGCCCCGACGTCTCCGTCGCCCCGGTAGCGGCCGGCCTGGTGCCAGACCGCGACGAAGGCGTCCTGAAGGGCCGTGGCCGCCAGATCCTCGTCGCCGGCGCGGCGACGCAACCTCAGCAGCAGCCAGCCGCTGTGCCGCTGGATCAGCTCGCGCAGGGCGGCCTCGTCCCCGGCGCTGATCCGGGCGAGCAGTTCCGCATCGCTCGCGGCGTTGGTCTCCATACCCCACTGTCGCCGGCCGAGGGTCGGGCGGATCACCTCGGCGGCGACGAGTTTGGGCCTCTTGCCCTTCGCGCCCAGGTTGTGCGGAGCCAGTCGTGGTCCCGATCACTCCCGCTGGAGGGTGTTTCGGCGATGCCAGTGCAGTTTCACGGCGTGTCGGGAGTGATCGGGACCATGCCGGGCAGCGGCGTTGCCCGAGGCTCCCATCGATCTGATTCTCGATCACGACGCCGGTCACTTCGACGTCAGTGATCCCGCTCGTCCGTGCTGGCGTCAGGTCGATGCCTGGTTGGCGAGTCTCGCCTCTGGCGAATGACTCGGCTCGATCACCTGCAGTCGCACTCCCACTCGGTCTCCAGCCCGCTGCTGGCGAGATATCCGTCGCAGTTCCCCTGGATCTGCACCTGCTCACCGGCCGGAATCCATAGCGACTGGCCTCGCACGATCTCCTCGGTGGAGGCCGCGCTGGAGCACACCAGATGGCCGTCCAGCACCAGCAGAATGCGGGGATGGTCGGTGGCGGGCAGCATCTCGGCGTCGCCCGGCCGCACCCGCAGCGCCCACAGCCGGCACTCCGGACGCCGGGTCGGGTACTCGCGGAAAACCCCCGAACCCTCAGCTCCCTCGACTCCCTCAGCCCCTTCAACGACTGCCTCGACCCGCTCCACCGGCCCAGACCCGAAGTTGACGATCCGCACCAGGGAGTCGACGTCGATGTGCTTGTCGGTCAGCCCGCCGCGCACGGTGTTGCTCGAATTCGCGGCCAGCTCGATCCCGGTCCCGCGCAGGTAGGTGTGCATGGTCCCGGGCGGCACCCGAAGTCCCTGGCCCGGCGCCAGATGCACCCGGTTCAGCAGCAGCGCCGCCAGGATCGACGGGTCGCCGGGATGGTACTCGTCCAGCTCGACCGCGGTGCGCGAGAGCAGTCCCAGCTCTCCGGCGTCCTCCACATGGTTGACCGCCGCCGAGACCACTTCGCCGACCAGTTCCAGACGCCGTCCGTCGCCGGTGAGGCAGTCCAGGAAGACCTCGGCCAGCCCGGCCGAGCCGGCCCTCTCGGTGAGCGGCCCGAAGACATCGTCGAGGGAGTCCTTCACTCCGAGACCGTCGAGCAGGGCACGGGTCTCCAGGGGGTCCCGGAAACCGCACAGCCCCTCCACCTCGGTGAGCGCCACCAGGGTCTCGGGCCGCGGCCAGTCGTCGATGAAGGTCCGGTCATCCGGCGGCGTCCCCGCCGACTGCTCCAAGTCGAACCCGTCGCAGGCGTCCTGGCAGTCGGGATGGGCCTGCAGACTGAGCGGCTCGGCGGCCGACAGGATCTTGAGCAGGAAGGGCAGGCGGTCCCCGAACACCCGGCGGCAGCCCTCCCCGAGCTCCTCCGGATGCTCCGCCAGATGGTCGCTGAGCGACTCCCCGCTGGCCAGCGTCGACGGCGAACCCTCGTAGGCCCCCAGCCAGTACTCGGCCTTCGGCAGGCCGTCCGGCTCGACGCCGAGGATCTCCGGGATGGTGTCCGTCGACCCCCACGCGTAATCCCTGAACGTGCCGGAGAGTCTCTCCATGGTGTCCCCTTATCCATTCGCTCCCGAGCACATCGTTGTGCGCGGCCCCCTGTCCATCATGACACGTCAATACACTGGTTCCCGTGAGCGACCTTCCCAACGACGACGCCGGCGAGGAGCGCGGCGAGCCGGTCCGGGACGCCGCGAAGGACACCCGCGCCCTGCCTCCCGAGGACGCCGCTCTGCTCGATCTGGAGGACGCCTGGCAGCACGGCAGGCTGACCGGCGACAAGGAGACCCTCATTCGCGACCGGCTGGAGATCTCCTCCCCGCGCTACCACCAGCGTCTCAACGTGCTGCTCGACGACCCGGATGCCGCGCGCCACTCGCCGGCCCTGGTCAACCGGCTGCGAAGAGTCCGCGAGGAGAGGCGCGAGGCCCGCTCCGCGGACCGGCTGCGCTGAGCCGGGGAGGGCAGAAAGAACGGGGAGGCGGCGCCGGGGAGGGCAAGGTAGGACGCCGGGGCCGGGCTGCGCGGGAGACGGCACCGGGAACCCGCCGCACAGCCCTCCGCATGGTCCCCGCTCGCCTCACATCGGCGTCACATCAGGTGGTGCGACTTCATATAACTGCGCAGATCAGCGTGGGTGCCGTCCTCGGCCCCGTACTCGAGCATATTGCGCGCCGAGGCGAACCATGAGGTCATCGACGGCTGAACCTGCTTGAGGGCGGCGTTGAGGTCCGCCATCGCGATCATCCGGGTGCTCCCCGACGCCACGCTGTCCATCAGCGCCCGCTCGGCAGCCATGTCACAGGCATAAGCGATGTCGGCGCTGGAGAACCCCTCGCTCCGCCTGGCCAGGGCGCGCACGTCGATGGCCTCCACCGGCCGGGACCGCAGGTGCAGGGTGAAGATCCCGGCCCGCGCCTCCTCGTCGGGAGGCAGCACCAGGATGGTGCGGTCCAGGCGTCCGGGACGCCGCAGCGCCGGGTCGATGTCCCAGGGCTGGTTGGTCGCGCCGAGCACGAAGATCGAGTCGTTGAGGGAGTCGACGCCGTCCAGCTCCACCAGCAGCTGGTTGATGGTCGAGCGCATCGCCGCCGACCCGTGGGACTGCGAGCGGCGTCCCCCCAGCGTGTCGACCTCGTCCAGGAAGACCACCATCGGCGCATTCTGCCGGGCGAACTGGAAGAGCTGATGGACGGCGTCCTCGCTCTGGCCGATATAGGGCCCCAGCACGTCGGAGATCGAGATGGACAGGAATCCGGTGCCCAGCTCCCCGGCCAGCGCGCGGGCGATGTAGGTCTTGCCGCAGCCCGGCGGGCCGTACATCAGCAGGCCGCCCTTGAGGCTCTTGCCGTAGAGACGCCGCATCTCCGGATTGCGCAGCGGGGCCAGGAAGGAGGCGTTGATGCGGTCCTTGACGCTGCTCATCCCGGCCACCTGATCCAGCCCGAAGGACGGCCTCTCGACGTCGAGGGAGTCCGCTCCCAGCTCCGGCGGCCGGTCGCCGACGAACATCGGCTCGACCAGGTCGGAGACCTCCTCCTCGGCGGCTCCCCAGTCGAAGTCCTTGTGCTGGGAGCCGGGCTGCTCCGGCCGGGAGGACGCCGGGGGAGTGGGGCGGGGAGGCTGGGTGGGTTGCTTGGCGGCGGGGTGCTGTGGCGCAGGCTGTTCGGGGGACGTCGTCTCGCCTGGCCCGGGCCGATCCGAGGTGGCCTGGGAGGGGGACGACGCCGACCCGCCCGGGGCTGGGGAGGTCCGGCTCGGCGACGCCGTTCCGCCCAGCGCCCGGCCCATCAGGGCCCGCGCCTCGGCGCTGTTGGGATCGGTCACCAGGGCCTGCCCGCACTCGGCGATGGCAGCTGCGGCGTCCCCCTCATCGAGCAGCAGCCCGGCCAGGTGGAGGCGCAGCGGGACGTCCTCGGGAGCCGCCTCGACAGCGCGGCGCAGGCTTTCGATGAGTGGGTTCACGGCGTCTCCTGATGGGCTCTGCTGTCCTGTCAGGGAGCGTACCGCCCGCCGAGCAGTCCCGATCCGGGCAAGTCCGCCTGATCAAGCCTGGTTCGATCACCGCCGCCCGGCTAGGAGCGACGATTTCCCGAGCGCCCGGTCAACCAGCTGAATGCCAGTGAGATGGCCAGCGCGACCACCACCACCCCGGCGGCGATCGCGGTCGGGGTGTCGACCCGATGGCCGAGACGCCGCAGAATCGTCGTGACGAGCGGCTGCGCGTAGAGCACCACGCCCGTCCCCATCAGCACCGCCATCCCGGCGTCGTGACAGACCGTGCTGATCACCTTCCGGCGGGTCTGGCCGCGCGACAGCCTCGGCCAGGCGAGCACCTGGCCGCCGATCAGGACGCCGGGCAGCAGCCCCGCCACCGCGACGCCGAGCCCCGCGCCGGCTGCCGCGCCGAGCTGCCAGGTCCGGGCCCAGATGATCGAGAGCACCAGACCGCATCCCAGCCAGGTGAGCACCACCCGGTTGAGGGAGCTGATGAGGATCCGCCGGACCATCTCGGCGGTGCCCTTCTGGCCCATCGCCTCCGCGGCCGCCCGGTTCGCCAGCTCCAGGGCCCGCTGGTGGTTCCCGGAGTCGGCCTCCAGGGCGGCCAGCGCCTTCACCGCCTCCGGCTCGTCGGGGTGCTCGCCGACCACCCGGCGGACGATCTCCAGCCCCTCGGCCTGATGGCCCAGCATGAACAGGCAGTAGCCCTTGCGGACCTGCGCCTGCCACAGCCGGACCCCCAGCGCCAGGGCGCGCTCGACGGCGTCCAGACTCGGCTGGTACTCGTGAGCGTTGAACAGGGCGTCCGACATCGACAGATGCACCTGGACGTTGTCCGGATCCAGCTGAAGGGTGCGGCTGGCCGCCGCGGCGGCCTCGGAGGCGGTGGCGTGGTGGGCCAGGATGAAGGTGAGCTGCACCCAGGCCTCGGCCCATTCCGGATGGCCCGCCACCAGGGCCTCGGCGCGGGTCCGGGCCTTCTCGGCGTCGACCCCCTCCAGGGCCATCACCTCGTACAGCCGGGCGAGCGGATTGGCGGGATCGTGGCCGAGCACCTGGCCGATGTGGCGCAGCGCGGCGGCGTCCTGACCGGCGTCGATGAGCGCGGCGGCGCTTCTCAGGGCGGTGGCGTCATCCATCTCGTCTCCTGTCAGCCGCTTAGTGTTGTGAGAATCTCGTGCCGTGAAGAGTCCGTGCTGTGAAGAGGGTGCCTCCATCCGGGCGTCCCGGCATCGCTACTGCGACAAGGACATTCTGCCGCGTCCCCGGCACGGCTCCGATCTCGCGCACCTCCCGCGCACCCGCCGATGCCTCGACATGCGCCCGACCCTTTGCACTCGCTTGGGTCGAGTGCTAATAATGACCTTGGCACTCGGACTACGAGAGTGCCATCGCCGTGGTCGGTGTTGCGAGCGCCGACGACAGCGAGTTCCTTCCGGTGATGAGATCACCAGATCGTCCGTCGCGGGCATCTCGGGAGGTCAACATCGCGGGGTCGGAGGATCCCGTTACATGCACAACATGCAGACCTGACGTCCAGGGCCCCAACGGCCCGCAGGAGCGGAGGACTCCCCAACACATGGCTAAGCTCATCGAATTCAACATCGAGGCCCGCCGCGGGCTCGAGCGGGGTATGAACACCCTCGCCGACGCGGTCAAGGTCACCCTCGGCCCCAAGGGCCGCAACGTCGTCCTGGAGAAGTCCTGGGGCGCCCCCACCATCACCAATGACGGCGTCTCCATCGCCAAGGAGATCGAGCTCGGCGATCCGTACGAGAAGATCGGCGCCGAGCTGGTCAAGGAGGTCGCCAAGAAGACCGACGACGTCGCCGGGGACGGCACCACCACCGCCACCGTGCTCGCCCAGGCGATGGTCCGCGAGGGCCTTCGCAATGTGACCGCCGGGGCCAACCCGCTGGGTCTCAAGAAGGGCATCGAGACCGCCGTCGAGGCGATCACCGGCAAGCTCGCCGAGATGGCCATCGACATCGAGACCAAGGACCAGATCGCCGCCACCGCGTCGATCTCGGCCGCTGACGCCACCGTCGGCGATGTCATCGCCGAGGCGATGGACAAGGTCGGCAAGGAAGGCGTCATCACCGTCGAGGAATCCAACACCTTCGGGCTGGACCTCGAGCTCACCGAGGGCATGCGCTTCGACAAGGGCTACATCTCCCCGTACTTCGTCACCGACACCGAGCAGATGGAGGCCGTCCTCGACGACCCCTACATCCTCATCGTCAACTCGAAGATCTCCGGCCTGAAGGACCTGCTGCCCGTCCTCGAGAAGGTCATGCAGTCCAGCAAGCCGCTGCTGGTCATCGCGGAGGACGTCGAGGGCGAGGCCCTGGCCGGCCTCATCGTCAACAAGATCCGCGGCACCTTCAAGTCCGTCGCCGTCAAGGCCCCGGGCTTCGGCGACCGCCGCAAGGCCATGCTGGCCGACATCGCCATCCTCACCGGTGGCCAGGTCATCTCCGAGGAGGTCGGCCTGTCCCTGGACGCCGTCACCCTCGACCTGCTCGGCAAGGCCCGCTCGGTCCGCGTCACCAAGGACGAGACCACCATCGTCGACGGCGCCGGGGACTCCGAGCAGATCGCCGGCCGGGTCGCCCAGATCCGCACCGAGATCGAGAACTCCGACTCCGACTACGACCGCGAGAAGCTCCAGGAGCGCCTCGCCAAGCTGGCCGGCGGCGTCGCCGTGATCAAGGTCGGCGCGGCCACCGAGGTCGAGCTCAAGGAGCGCAAGCACCGCATCGAGGACGCCGTTCGCAACGCCAAGGCGGCCGTCGAGGAGGGCATCATCCCCGGGGGTGGCGTCGCTCTGATCCAGGCCTCCAAGGCCGCCGAGGTCTCCGGCCTGGCCGGCGACGAGGCGACCGGCGCGCAGATCGTCTTCGACGCCTGCACCGCTCCGCTCAAGCAGATCGCCGTCAACGCCGGCCTCGAGGGCGGGGTGGTGGCCGAGAAGGTCGCCAACCTGCCCGCCGGACAGGGCCTCAACGCGGCCACCGGCGACTACGTCGACATGGTCGAGGCCGGGATCATCGATCCCGCCAAGGTGACCCGTTCCGCCCTGCAGAACGCGGCCTCCATCGCGGCCCTGTTCCTCACCACCGAGGCTGTCATCGCCACCAAGCCCGAGCCCGTCAAGGCTCCGGCCCCCGGCGGCGACGACGGCATGGGTGGCATGGGCGGAATGATGTGATCTGAGCTGTGCTAAGCGGGGGAGACGGCTCCCCCCGGGCCCCCGTAGCGGGGGCTCGGCGGGGGTTGCGTCTCCGTCGCCGGCCACCTCGTGGCAATGGCTCGGCGGGTGGTGAGGTTTCCCGTCGCTGGCCACTCGAGATCGAGTTGGAGGGGCGGTCCCATTCGGGGCCGCCCCTCCTTCATGTGCGTCCCCGGCGTCTCTGGTGGACTTGCGGGACGACGGCGTCCCCCGGGCGATAAGCTGCGGGCGAACCCCAGCACACCCGCCAAACAGCGCACCAGACAGCAGGCGGCGCAGTCTTCGGCGGCCGAAGGAGCAGCCAGTCATGACCCGGACCCCCGATGAGTTCCCGCCCTTCGGCGCCGGGCGTCACCTGTTGAGCGTTCAGCAGCTCGACACGCAGATGCTCGACCAGATCTTCGAGCTGGCCGAGGTGGTCGACCCGATCGCGTCCGGCAGGGTGCGATGCACGGTGCTGGATGGGGCCGTGCTGGGCAGCCTGTTCTTCGAGCCCTCCACCCGTACCCGGCTGAGCTTCGAGTCGGCCTTCCTGCGGCTGGGTGGGGAGGTGACCACCACGACCGGCTTCACCTTCTCCTCGATGGCCAAGGGGGAGTCGATCCACGACACCTCGCGGGTGGTCTCCGGCTACTCCGACATCATGGTCGTGCGCCATCCCGACGAGGGCTCGGTGGCCGAGTTCGCCCGCGCCTCGGTGGTCCCGGTGATCAACGCCGGCGACGGCACCGGCGAGCACCCCAGCCAGGCGCTGCTCGATCTGTACACCCTCAGCACGGAGCTGGAGCGTCGCGGGAAGACGGTCTCCGGCGCCACGATCGCCATCGTGGGCGATCTCAAGTACGGGCGCACCGTGCACTCCCTGATGAAGCTGCTGACCCTGTCGAAAGACATCACCTTCCGGCTGTTCAGCCCGCCCAGTCTGGAACTGCCGGTCGACATCGAGCGCTATGTCGTCGAGCGGGGTCATCGCATCGTCGAGGCCGACTCGGCGACCGAGGCGGTGACCGGCGCCGACGCGGTCTACGCCACCCGGGTTCAGCGCGAGCGGATGACCGAGGAGGTGCTCACCAGCGCCAACGTCTCGGGCAATCTGCTCAACCGGGGGATGCTGCGCGAGGCCGGGTCCGAGGACATCATCATCATGCACCCGCTGCCGCGCGACTCGCGGCTGGACTCCTTCGACCTGTCCACCGATGTCGACGACCTGCCCGGGCTGTCGATCTTTCACCAGACCGACAACGGCCTGCGGGTCCGGATGGCGATCTTCCTGGTGGCGATGGGCTGCTCGGTGGACGCCGTGAAGGCGGCCACCAAGAGCCAGCGCTGGAACGCCACTCTCGACTGGGACTGAGGGCCCCGGCACCGTGACGGAGTGAACAAATCACTCGCCGAAGGTTCCGGATCGAAATCTCGATTTCGATCCGGGGCCTTACGCGAGTGAAATGTTCACCTAAGACGGCGGCAGGGGCTTCGACAGATCGGTTGGGAGACGTGATCTTCTGCAGGAACTCACTCCCGCCTCGCCGTCCCGCAGCCCTGGCTGGGCTGGATGACGGCGAGGCGGGAGTGAGTTCCATCGGATCAGCGGTACTGACCGGGGGCTGAAGCGGTCCCGGATGCTTCCCCGACTCCTTCCCGAAAGCCGCCCGCTGCGGGGGTATATCGAGTAGCGTCGACGGTGCCCGGCGTCGGAGTCGACGCCCTTCGGGGAGGGGACTCCAATGTCAACGACGTCGCTGTCAACGTATCGACTCCGCGCCGCAGCCCTGGCGGCCGTCTCCATCCTGGTCATCGTGGCCGGGGCTCTGGTGGGGTCGCGATTCAGTGCCGTGATGGATTCGCCGCGGTGTATCGATGCGGGAACCTGTTCCTGGCGTCTGGTGAGCGTGATGCAGACGGTGACCTTGGTGGCCACCTGCGTCGGGATTCTCGGCGTCGTCGTGGCGATTGCTCTGCTGGTGCGGACCCTGCCCGATCGATCCCCTCGTTGGTCCCATCACAGTCGGCTGCGCTATCCGTGGATCGCGGCTGCCGCTGCGGTCGTGGTGATGGCGGTGGCGACTTGGTTCCTGCTGATGGCGGTCTTCGCGGCGTCCTTCTTCGGGGCGGCGGCCTTCGTGGCCGCCATCGCCGGCGCGCTGGCGATACTCGCAGTGCTGCCCGCCCTGACGTGGTGGTACTGGGTCGGGAACCCCCGGAGGGCAGCGGCCACCGTGCTCATCGGCACCCTTGCGACGGCCGCGGCCGCGGTGGCGATGGTGTGGCTGTTCAATGTCATCGATTGGGGAGCCCTGACCCCGAACTCGGAGTGGATCGTCACCGTGGCGGTCTACATCTGCGCCATCGGCGGCACGGCGATCACCCATTACCGGGCGATGACCTGGGACGGTGTGAACAAATCACTCGCCGAAGGCCCCGGACCCTGTCTGTCAATCTGGTTGTGAACCACCCCACTCGACTCGGCCTCAACCCAGACTCAGGCCAGGGTGCCCATCGGGTCCCAGGCCGGCAGGGCCAGCGGCTCCTCGGTGACGGCGCTCCTCAGCTCATCGGGCAGCGCGTCGATCCGCACCACCACCTCGAACACGTAGTCGCTGAACCAGGCGTCGTCCATCGTGAAGAAGCCCTTGTCACCGGGCGCGTCGCCCCAGGAGTTCTCCACCCGCCAGCGGCGCGGCGCACCGTCTGCGATGTCGACCCCGGTGAACAGCATCGCGTGGTTCATCGCGGACTCGCCGGAGATGACGCGCTGCTCCTTGCTGGTGGACAGGTCCACGCCGAACAGTCCGGAGTAGTCGTACAGATCCCCGACCAGCAGGCCCGAATCGCGCTCGGACTGCGGGGAGACGTCGGCGCCGAACCACACCGGATCGCCGTTCTCGATGGTCTCGGCGGCCAGCTTCTTCATGATCTCGATCGGGGCGTTGACGTAGCGGATGTCCCGCCCGCCGGCCACATTGCCCAGGTGCTCGACGGTCAGCGCGCGGCCCTTCGGGTGCTCGCGACGGGGATCGTCGACCAGGCAGACATAGCCCGACAGGTCGATCCCGACGTGGCGCTCGTAGAACTCGAGAGGGGTGAGGGTGCCGTCGGTGTGGTAGCCGCCGTCGTCGTCCCGCCAGCCGAACTCGAAGGAGGAGGGCGGGTTGCCGAGGCTGATGACGAGGATCCGCCAGACATCGGCCAGCACACCCTCGCGGGCCGCCGACAGCTCCTCCTCGCCGGCGCCGGAGGTGGCCAGCTCGCGCAGATCAAGGGCGCGACGCCGCAGCAGGGTCTGCAGCTGGGTGTCCATCCGGTGGGTGTTGGAGGAGGGCTGGGTCTCGGGCATCGCCTGCTTCGGGACGACGCCGTGCTTCTGGTACACCGAGACCGCCATGTCCCACTGGCCGCCGTCGCCCTCGACCTCTCGCAGCAGGAACTGGACGAGGCGGGAGTCCAGCGGCTCGGAGGCGGTGGCGATGATGTCGTTGAGGAAGAAGTTGGCCCGCTCGAACTTGTCCCAGAACATCGCGTAGTTCTGGGAGAACTCGAAGTCCTTGACGCCGAGATTCTTGCGCGCGGTGGCGCGCAGCAGGTTGAGGGAGGAGAACAGCCAGCAGCGTCCCGACTTCTTCTGGGAGGTGGCCGCCCAGTTGTCCAGGCGGTTCGAGACCACGGTCGGGGTGGCGATGACCTTGTCGCGGTCCAGGGCGGACTCGTCGATGCCGGAGCGCGTCACGGCGTTGAGGGCCAGCCTCAGGCTCGGATCGAGATCGGCCTCGGCGACCTTGGCCAGCAGCTCGGGGCCGATGGTCCCGGCGGATGAGTGAGAAGTCGTGAGAGTGGTCATGGCCTCTGTTGTATCTCACCGCTCCCAGAACCCCGAAACCTCCCGGCGGTTCCGGACGGGTCGCCGGCGCGGAGCGGGATTCCGAGCAGGATTCCGCGCGGGTCGGCTCAAGCCGACTTCCGGCTCAGAATAGGATCGAGCAATGAGCAACGACGATCACATCTCCGATGCAGCACGACTTCCCGGGGGCCTCGGCCGGGTGGATCCCGCGGATCTCCCCGACGACGTCGTCTCCCCCGAGGCCCTGCCGCCGACCGGCGCCGCCGTGGTCAAGGCGGCGGTCCAGGCGATCGGCGGCGAACCCGAGGTCGAGGGGATGGTGGACGCCGCCGGCGACACCCGGGTGGACGTGCTCACCTGCCGCAACTCCCCGGCGCCGGGCTGGACCACCTGGTCGACGGTCACTCTGCACACCCAGCCCAATGTCCTGCCGATGGCCTCGGGGGAGAGCCTGGAGATCCGGGCCGAGCTGATGGCGGTCGGCGTCCCCGGCTCCGAGGTGATGGGCAAGGTGGTCGGATCCTGCGCCTTCGCGGTGCTGCAGGATCACTGGATGATGGCTCCCGGGATCGTCTTCGGCGATGTCGTCTCCCTCTACGATCCCGAGACCACCACCCCCCACATCATGTGGGCCCACCCCTTCACCGCCACCGACCTGGGCGCGGTGAAGGTCGACCAGGACCTCACCGTGCACTGGCTGGTGGCGATGCCGATCACCGAGGCCGAGCGGCAGTGGCTGGCCGGCCACGACTACGAGGCCTTCGCGGATCTGCTCGACGAGCACGAGGTCACCTACGCCGACCTGAGACGCGAATCGGTGGTGTGAGGGGCGTTTCTCAGATCCTCACCGGATCCGGCAGATAGACCTCGCCCCCGGCCGCCCTGAACTCCGCCGCCTTGGCGGCCATCCCCTCCTCCGCGATGCGCCGCTGCTCGGCGGCGTCCCCGAAGTCGTCGCGGATGTCCTGGGAGATCTTCATCGAGCAGAACTTCGGCCCGCACATCGAGCAGAAGTGCGCGGTCTTCGCCGGCTCGGCGGGCAGCGTCTCGTCGTGCATGGACTCGGCGGTCTGCGGGTCCAGGGAGAGCCCGAACTGGTCGCGCCAGCGGAACTCGAACCGGGCCTTCGACAGCGCGTCGTCCCGCTCGCGCGCACCGGGATGGCCCTTGGCGACGTCGGCCGCATGGGCGGCGATCCGATAGGTGATGACGCCGGTCTTGACGTCGTCGCGGTCGGGCAGCCCGAGGTGCTCCTTGGGGGTGACGTAGCACAGCATCGCGGTGCCGTAGCGGGCGATCTCGGTGGCCCCGATCGCCGAGGTGATGTGGTCGTAGCCCGGCGCGATGTCGGTGACCAGCGGCCCCAGGGTGTAGAACGGGGCGCCGTCGCACAGCTCCTGCTCGCGCTCCACGTTCTCGCGGACCAGGTGGAAGGGGATGTGCCCGGGCCCCTCCACCATCACCTGGACGTCGTGGGTCCAGGCCCGCTTGGTGAGCTCGGCGAGGGTGTCCAGCTCGGCGAACTGGGCGGCGTCGTTGGCGTCGGCCAGGCAGCCGGGGCGCAGGCCGTCGCCCAGGGAGAAGGCGACGTCGTAGCGGGCGAAGATCTCGCAGAGCTCGTCGAAGTGCTCGTAGAGGAAGTTCTCCCGGTGATGGGCCAGGCACCAGCCGGCCAGGATCGAGCCGCCGCGCGAGACGATGCCGGTGACCCGGTCGGCGGTCAGCGGGACGTAGCGCAGCAGCACCCCGGCGTGGATCGTCATGTAGTCGACGCCCTGCTCGCACTGCTCGATGACGGTGTCGCGGAAGATCTCCCAGGTGAGCGCCTGATGGTCCCCGTCCACCTTCTCCAGGGCCTGGTAGATCGGCACGGTGCCGATCGGCACCGGGGAGTTGCGCAGGATCCACTCGCGGGTGGTGTGGATGTCGTCGCCGGTGGACAGGTCCATCACGGTGTCGGCGCCCCAGCGGGTGGCCCAGCGCAGCTTGTCGACCTCGTCGGCGATCGAGGAGGTGACGGCGGAGTTGCCGATATTGGCGTTGACCTTCACCCCGAAGGCCTTCCCGATGATCATCGGCTCGGCCTCGGGATGGTTGACGTTGGCGGGGATGATCGCCCGCCCGGCGGCCACCTCGTCGCGCACCAGGGAGACGTCGCAGCCCTCGCGCAGCGCCACGTAGCGCATCTCGGGGGTGATGGCGCCGGCCCGGGCGTAGTGCATCTGGGTGACGGTGGCTCCGGCCTTTGCCCGCAGTGGGGGACGCCGTTCGCCCTGCCATTCCTGGCTGGCGGCTCCGCGGCGCACCGCCGAGCGGCCGTCGTCGACCAGCTTGCGGCCTCTGGGTTGGTAGCTCTCGACGTCCTCGCGCTCGCTGATCCAGTCGGAGCGCAGGGCGGGTAGGCCGCGGGTGACGTCGCAGTCGGGGCCGATGGTCCGGTACACGGCCAGTGGCGGGTTGGCGCTGCCGTCCGGGGCGTCGTCCTGGTCGATCAGGGTGACCGGAACGGAGATTCCGTGGGCGGCGTCGGTCAGCCGGCCGAGGTGATGGGTGGGGTAGTTCTCCCCGGTTGATTGATTCTGAGCGGGGAATTGATTCTTCTGGGTGTGAGTGGACGTGGGCATGCCAGTCAGCTCCTTCTTCCTACGTCGGCATGATCCGAACAGGTTCGAACGGTCCGGGCGGCATGAGCCCGATCTCAGTCCTCTGCCGAGGACTCCCGTGGGATGCCCGTCATGTTAGACCACCGCTCGCGGTGAAGAGCAAGCGGTCCCGATCACTCCCGAAACGCCGTGAATCTGCACAGGCGATGCAGAAACTCGGCGTATCGGGAGTGATCGGGACCATTGATGAGCGCGGAGTGGCCAGCGCCTCCCCAGACCGGCTCTCAGGGACCGGCGCAACGGGGAGGCAGCGGAGCGCGGAGGGGTCGCCCCCTCCGTTGATTT
>JALCLH010000017.1 GCA_022647765.1 Acidipropionibacterium sp. | reverse complement strand
CCGCCGACGCGCTTCGACCAGTTCGCCGAGGCTCTGCTGCGAGTCGGAGACGGCGCATATCTACACGGGGAATCGGTGTTGGCGCTGTTCGGGTTAGCCGACGTGAACCCTAGGCAGATCAAGGTCGCGGTTCCCCACAGGGTGCGCACCAAGCTACCGGCCTTCATCGAGCTGACGCAGGTTCTCGACGGTGCGCGCACCACCTTCTATGAAGGATTGGCGTCGCAGCCAGTGGCCGAGGCGGTCCTCGAATGCCGAGGTCGGATCGAGACAGAGCGTTTGCTGGATGCAGCGGGGAAGGCTCGGCGCGAAGGCTTGCTGACCACTACGGAGTGGCGGAAGGTCAGGAAAGGACTACGGCCATGAGCTACGACAGCGCACCAGTGAGCGTGCGATCTTTGGAGCAGCGCATCCGCAACCTCGAAGGCTCGGAGGGACTGGCGTTGCGCCGCCGTATGTCGATGGCGTTGGTTGTGGTGGGCCAGATGCTTCCGAGTTATTGTCAAATCCTGTGGATGAGGGGTCTTACGCGGCGTGACTTTCAGGACTCGCTGACAAGGCCCCCGAGCCCATGTCAGCGGGCTCGGCATCAGGACGCTCCACACGCACCCCATCATGGAACTCGACCCCGGCCCGCACCAATGCCACCAACTCCGGCCCGGTGATCCTGCGCCACCGCGCCTGAGCCGACTCGATCAACTTGAACGCCATCGCCACTCCCGCATCCCGAGACCCCGGCCCCTTCGTCGCATGGGTGCGCAGCCGCACCGTCGCGAACGTGGACTCGATCGGGTTCGTGGTCTTCAGATGCGCCCAGTGCTCAGCCGGGAAATCATAGAACGCCAGCAGGTCCTCCAGATCCCCGGTGATCTTCGCAGCGGCCTTGGGCCACTTCACCCCGTAGGTCCTGGCGAAGGCCCTGGCCGCAGCGCGGGCATGATCCTTGTCGGACGCATTCCAGATCTCGGCCATCGCCTTCTTCGCACCCGGATGCTGGGACTTCGGCAGACTGGCCAGGACGTTGCGGGTCTTATGAACCGTGCACCTCTGAGCGCGGGTGGACGCGAACACCTGGCCCAGCGCGTCCCAGAACCCCAGCGCCCCGTCCCCCACCGCCAGCACGGGATCCCTCATCCCGCGACGCCGGCAATCCCGCAGCAGATCCGCCCACGACTCCGAGGACTCCCTGAACCCCTCCTGGAGCCCGATGAGCTCCTTGGCGCCATCGGCCCGGACCCCGATCATCACCAGCAAGCACGTGCGCTCATCGGCCAGCCGCACGTTGAACCACACCCCGTCGACCCACATGTACACGTAGTCGACCCCGTGCAGGTCCCGATCCTGGAAGGTCTTGGCCTCCTGTTGCCATGTCGTGGTCGTGCGCTGGATCACCGCCGGCGACAGGCCGGCGTCGCTACCGAGGAACTGGCGCAGGGCCGGGGCGAAGTCATTGGTCGACAGGCCGTGGAGATACAGCAGTGGCAGGACCTCGGCGATCTTGGGGGACGTGCGGGCCCAGGCCGGCAGGATCGAACTGGCGAAGCGGTGCCGCCGGCCGTTCTCGTCGTGTCTGCGGTCGTTGACCCGGGGGGCGCGGACCTCGATCGCTCCGGCGCTGGTGGTCACGGTGCGCGGCTGGTGGTGGCCGTTGCGCACGACCAGGCGGTGGCCCTGATCGTCCAGGTCGCCGGTGTGCGCGGCGATGTAGGCGTCGACCTCGGCCTGGAGAGCTGCGGCGAGCATGCGGCGGGCGCCTTCGCGGACAAGATCGTCGAGCAGGTTGGCGCTGTCGCCTGTTCGGGTCAGGAGGTCGGCCACGGGCTCGGGCTGGTCGGTTATGGTGGGCATTGGGCGTGCCTTCCCGGACCAGCGCGCCAACGCCGGTCCTGATCAGATGACTTCTTCGGTCGGATTCTGCCCGGGAGGGTACGCCTCCAGCGTCCCGTTCTCCCGGGGCCTCATCCACAGGTTCTGATCATTGCTCGATGCTTCCTGAGGGTGCCGTCAAGGGCGGCAGCGCCATGGCCTTGCGGTATGGGCGGGGAACGCGGTTCACCCAAGACTTGGATGCCGCGCGAGTTCAATCTTTGGCCGGGTTCCGCAGCGATTTCGAAGACGCACTGGCGGCAGGATGGGCGGGGTTCACCGGTCGCCTCGTCGATCAACCAGCGCCTCGACCGACAGGAGTGCCGACCGCGTACGTGATGCAGCCGTTCGACGTGAAGCTGGATTATCGAGGCAGGCCGTGGTGCACGGTGACGTTCGAGCTGGGGCATAACGAGCTTGGCGACGCCGACCAGCCCGAGTACCAGCTCTCCAACAGTCTCGCCGGGCTGTTCACCGAGGTCGGGCTGGAAGAGCCGAAGCCCGTTCCGGTGATGCGAGCCGATCATCAGGTCGCGCAGAAACTTCACGCCGCATCGAGTTCGGGCAGCGAGCGGGCCAAGGACTTGGTCGACCTCCAGCTGCTCGACAGAGGCGAAGACCTTGACCTAGCCCAGGTCGCCGAAACATGTGTCCGGCTGTTCGACTATCGTCGCCAGCAACACTGGCCACCGACCATCCAGGTCACCGACCGATGGGACACCCTCTATATCGAGGCAGCAGAAGGCATCGACGTCTTGCCGACCGTGGAAGAAGCCGTCGCCTGGGCCAACGAACTGATCCAATGCATCGCAGCAGCATCTTCACGCGAGTCAGGCTCCACAACTTCGAAGTAATCAGAACCTCGCATTGACGAGACGCCTCTGGACTCTGCGAGAACCTGTCGCGTCAAAATTGCGGCCCGGTCTCGAAGCTGGACACACCGAGCCGGTCCTCGATCCGACCACTCCGAAGATCCTCAACGAGGAGATGTCCAGGCTAGCGCCCGTAGTGATAGCGGCAGGAAGCCACCCGAATCTCCTCGCCGACGACCTTGTAGACGAGCCGGTGTTCGTCGGTGATCCGGCGCGACCAGTAGCCGGCTGAGTTGTGCTTGAGCGCCTCGGGCTTGCCGATGCCCTCATTGCCGTTGCGTGCGACGTCTTCGATCAAGGTGTTGATGCGCTTGAGAATCCGACGGTCCTGTGCCTGCCACCAGGAGTAGTCGGCCCAGGCGTTCTCGTCCCAGACGAGCAGCATGGTCAGTCTGACTCCAGGAGGCCGTGATGCTCGCCCTGGCCGGCTTCCAATCGTTCCATGGCGTCGATCAGACGACGTGCATTCGCCGGTGAGCGCATCAGATAGGCCGCATGCCCTGTCCTCGAGTTTGGCAATCGCCACTCGCAGAGGCTTGACCGGCCATACACTGATGAATCCGGGTCACAACTGTCGTGAAACCGGACCAGAGACCACGAGCTGAATATCTACCGAAAGCAGCCCAATGACCTCTCCAGCACCATCTTCATCCGGCATCGCCGCCCCGACCCCCGCGATCACGATCGCCGATCCCGGTCCACTCGGGCTGGCGGCCTTCGCCCTGACCACCTTCGTACTGTCCGTTTTCAACGCTGGCCTTCTGAGCCTCAAGGCGGAGCCCGTCGTCTTCGGTCTGGCGCTGTCCTTTGGCGGCATCGTGCAAATTATCGCCGGCGTCATCGAGTTCTTCAAGAACAACCAATTCGGCGGTGTCGCGTTCTGCTCCTACGGAGCCTTCTGGATGTCCTTCTGGTACCTGTCGACCCATCCCGATTTCTTCGCTCCGGACGCGCCGAAGGCACAGGGCGTCGGCATCTTTCTGCTGGGCTGGACGATCTTCACCGCATATATGACGGTCGCAGCGAGCAAGGTGACCGGCGGGCTCTTCGCCACGTTTGTCGTGCTGCTCGGCGCCTTCATCGCGCTGACCGTCGGTGACCTGTCCGAGTTGACCGTGGCCACCCGGATCGGCGGCTGGCTGGGATTAGGCGCGGCTATCCTGGCGTGGTACAACTCGGCGGCAGGTGTGATCAACACCACCCACGGCAAAGTCGTCCTGCCGGTCTGGCCGCGTGGCGCCGGACACTAGATACGGAATCTCCCGGTAACGGGTGCAGCAACTCGCCCACTGAAACCGTCCCCGTCTGTTCCCCTGGCGAAAGTCTGACGGTTTGTCGTTTGAACTCAAACGACAAACCGTCAGACTCCCGGTGAGGGGCATCTGGCGAACTGCATCCACACCCGTCGCACCTCAGATCGGCGCCGAAACATGCGAGTCTTCATCTGCCCCCGGGGAGCGGCAGGACAGTCACAGGTGGCACCGCGAATCGCCGGGCTGCAGTGAAAGCTAGCCCCTCTTGCTTCATTCTTGCCATAGGGGGTAGCATGGGAGAAATGCCGAAGCCGCAGAAGTACCGGGACGTTGTCCGGTTCCTCCGCGCTCAAGGGTGGGTGCTCCTGCGCCAGGCCAAAGGATCCCACGAGATCTGGTCCGATCCCGCCACCGGGGCCAAGCTGTCGCTCCCGGTCCATGGGGAGATCAGCGCGGGGATCATCAAGCAGATCATCCGAGAGGTTCCCGGCACCCCGACATCATGGAGGTCACGATGAGCATTGGGTACAGCGTCACGGCGTGGCGCGATGGCAAGTGGTGGACGTTCGAGATTCCAGCGCTCTCCGCCCCCTCCCCCCGTGGCGAGGACCACCGGATCGTGGCCATGGGACAGGCACGCACCGCAGCGGAGATCCGCGAGTCAGCACGGGATGTGGCAGTCATGTGGACCGATGACCAGGACGCCACAGTTCGCGACATCACCTTCCGCCTCCCCCAAGCGGTCCAGGACGACATGGCCGGCGCCCAGAAACGCGAAGAGGAAGGACGGACCGCGTTGGAGGACGCCGCCGTCCTGCGTCGCCGCGCAGTTCATGCGCTCCGTCAGGAGGGGCTGTCCCAGGCCGATACGGCAGCCGTCCTCGGAATCTCCCGGCAACGGGTACAGCAACTCGCCCACTGAGACCGTCCCCGTCTGTTCCCCTGGATGAAAGTCTGACGGCTTGTCGTTTGAGTTCAAACGACAAGCCGTCAGACTCCCACTGAACTCTGGGAGTCCGCGCGCCAACAGCGCTGAGCTCGTCCTAAGCTACCTTCAGCACTCTGCGTCCATCGCACCCTGAGGGGTCCACGTGTCTTCATCTCCATCCGCATCCACCCCCATCTGGCCGAAATCCTCTCTGGTCGGTCGGAGCCAGTGGGCCGACCAATGACCGAGCGCCTGGAAACGATCGTGAACATCGGCCCGAAGCTCGCAGCAGGGTTGCGCGCCGTCGGTATCACCAACCTCGACCAGCTCCGCGCTGAAGGAGCCGTATCGGCATGGGAACGTCTACGCGAAGCCGACGAGTTCGATTGCGCCAGCAGTCTGCTGGCGCTGGAAGGCGCGATCCAAGGCATCCGCTGGCATCATCTCCCGGCCGAGCGTCGAGCCGACCTGACCGCTTATGTACACGGGATCAAGAAATAAACACACTCAGTATCGACAGCATCCATTATCTGGACTGCATGAAGTAGCGAAGTGGCCACAAGCGGGCACCGCGTCGATGTCAACGTCAGATTCGTCAAGGCCCGTCAAGTAGGCGATGGCCTTCCGAATGTCACCGGCGACCTGATCAAGTCTGCGAGTCTGGGAGACCGCCCCGACTTCAGCGCACTCGGTGACCCACCAGCTATCCCGTCCGCGCTCAGCAGTCACGGTGAACCGAAACGCCGAGCCGACGAGTTCCAGAGGGACAGGTAGCATCGGAGGCGGCGGAAGGGAGACCATCAATGTCCCAGACTCGCGTGCGATATCGCGACATCAAGCCCTACGACGCACCCGAGTCGCTCGATGAGCTCCACGGCCCGCACGACGGGCTCATCGACCTGCCTCACGCGGTGCGCTGGCAGTCCGACCGGTTGGGTGTGGACGTGTCGAACCTGGGTTGGCGGCGCATGGCCTACCAAGCCCTGCTCGCCGAAGGGCTTGTTACTGAGCAGTGCCGCCTGATGAACCGGGACCGGCTCATCGAGACCTGGCCGATCCTCAACATGGACCCGCGGGTACGCAACCTGTGGGAAGGACGGTTCCCCCAGCTGCGGGCGGCTGTGTGAACGCAGATAGGCAGGAGCAGCGACGCATCACGCGTCCGGCCTTCACGGCAGCTGGCGACGATGCTGGTTAGGTCCTCCTCGACTCGAGCGCCATCCGCGGCTCGCTTCGATCAGATTCTCGTCGGCCTAGAGCGACGTCAGCCGCCACAAGATCCATCGACTTGTGCCCTGACCGGAGACTTGAGCCACGGCAGCCTGTCTACTATAGTAGACATATGTGGGAGGTTCGACGCACACACGACTTCGACCAATGGTTGAGGAAGCTCGCTGACGGCCGCGGCAGAACCCGAATCGTCATGCGACTCGAACGACTCGCCCGAGGAAACCCTGGCGACACCAAACCCGTCGGAGGCGGGTTGTTCGAGTTGAGAATCAGCACCGGTCCCGGCTACCGCGTCTACTATCTCCGCGAGGCCAAGGCCTTGGTCCTTCTACTGTGCGGCGGCGACAAGTCAACACAGACAAGGGACATCGCCACGGCTCGCATGCTTGCCGACCGCTGGAGATACGACCATCAGGACGGAACATCATGAGCAACGACACATATGAACTGTTCGACGCCGCAGACTACGTCACCAGTGTCGACGACGCGGCACTCATGCTTCAGACAGCACTTGAGGACTCCGCAGCCGATCCCTCTGCCCTGCCCACCGCGCTCGGCATCATCGCTCGCTCCGGCAATATGAGCGAACTCGCCCGCCGCGTCGGGATGAGCCGCGACGGCCTGTACCGCGCCCTGTCAGAGTCCGGCAACCCGACCTGGTCGACGATTCTCAAGGTCGTAACCGCACTGGGGCTCCGCCTGGAGGTTCATCGCGAGCCGGCCGCCTAAACCCATGGGCACCCCTACAACCCCGTGAGTGCAAGTGGCGTGAGTGACATTCTTCGGCCGAGCCCCGTTGCCTGGGCACATGTATTAGCCTTGATGTGCGGTGAGCAGTAGCTCTTAGAACCTGGCAGTCTTCCGGACGGTACGACGGGCCAGGTTCACGCACTCGGGCCCCGACTTTTATCGCACTGTCGAGTAGGCTCACGCCATGGGACCCGACACTGCAACCGTGATCCAAGACGCTCTCGCGCTCGACGTCGATCAGCGCGCGGTCGTCGCCAACGCGCTTCCCAATAGCATTCACGACCCCGACGACGAGCCGAGTGAAATTGACGATGCGTGGCGTGTCGAAGTCGACAGACGGCTCGATGAGATGCGCTCCGGCGCGGTTAAGATGATAGATGCGGATGAGCATTTCGCTCGTCTGCGTACCTCCCTCACCGATGGGCGTCGATAATTTCCATACGCGTCGGCTAGGCCGGTGCTTTCCAACAGATCGGCACGTGAGCGAGTCTCTCCTGACGCCAGAGTGAGCAAGGCGAGGGTCTGCTTGCTCACTTGCTCACGCACCTTGCTCACACCTTGCTCACTTGGTGTCCGCCGAAACGGCCGGAGGGCCCGCCACCAGGTGACGGGCCCTCCGATCAGCAAGAGCTGAGCAGGATCGGAAGATCAGCGAGCGGCAGAGCCCTCGGTGTAGTCCTCGTCCTTGTTCTCGAGCCAGGAGAACATCTTGCGAAGCTCCTTGCCGGTGGCCTCGATGGGGTGCTGAGCCTCGGCGGCGCGCAGGCGCTTGAACTCCGGGGCTCCGGCGTCCTGATCGGCGATGAACTTCTCAGCGAAGGCGCCGGACTGGATGTCGGCCAGCACGCCCTTCATGTTCTCCTTGACGTGCTCGTCGATGACCCGCGGGCCGGAGACGTAGTCGCCGTACTCGGCGGTGTCGGAGATCGACCAGCGCTGCTTGGAGATGCCGCCCTCGTTGATGAGGTCGACGATCATCTTCATCTCGTGACAGACCTCGAAGTAAGCCATCTCGGGCTGGTACCCGGCCTCGACCAGGACCTCGAAGCCGGTCTCGATGAGGTGGGACAGGCCGCCGCACAGCACGTCCTGCTCGCCGAACAGGTCGGTCTCGGTCTCCTCGCGGAAGGTGGTCTCGATGCCGCCGGCGCGCAGACCGCCCAGGGCCTTCGCGTAGGACTTGGTGAGATCCCAGGCCTTGCCGGTGGCGTCCTGCTGGACGCACACCAGCACCGGGACGCCGCGGCCGTCCTCGTACTCACGACGGACGATGTGACCGGGACCCTTCGGGGCGACCATGCACACGTCGACATCGGCGGGGGCCTTGATGTAGCCGAAGTGGATGTTGAAGCCGTGAGCGAAGAACAGCGCGTCACCGGGCTTGAGATGCGGGGCGATCTGCTCGGCGTACAGCTGACGCTGGTTCTGGTCGGGGGCCAGCACCATGATGACGTCGGCCTCCTCACAGGCCTCCTCGATGCCGACCACGCGCAGGCCCTGAGCCTCGGCCTTGGCGATTGACTTGGATCCGGGACGAAGACCGACCCGGACGTCGACGCCGGAGTCGCGCAGGTTCAGCGCATGGGCGTGGCCCTGAGAGCCGTACCCGATGATCGCCACCTGGCGGTTCTGAATGATCGACAGATCCGCGTCGTCGTCGTAATAGATCTTTGCCATGGATTTCTCTCCTTGTTGATTGGAATAGAAAGTCTGTATGAAAGGGCCCGACAACGGCCCCGATCAGGAGCTGCTGCGCGATCCTCGCGAGGTGAGCGCCGTCACCCCCCGGTTGAGGGCCACCCGGCCGGACTGCACAACCTCGATGATGCCGAAGGGCTCCAGCATCTTCACCAACGCCTCCAGCTTCTCACGTCCGCCGGTGACCTCCACCGTGATGGACTCCTGTGAGACGTCGACGGCCTTGCCGCGGAACAGCGAGACGGTGTCGATCACCTGGGAGCGGGTCTCCGGGGTCGAGCGCACCTTGACCAGCACCAGCTCGCGGGCCACCGCGCTGCCCTCCAGCTCGATGATCTTGTGCACCTCGATGAGTTTGTTGAGCTGCTTGACGATCTGCTCAAGGGTCTGGGGGGAGTCGACGTCGACGCCGATGGTCATCCGCGACTCCTCCGGGTCATTGGTCGGTGAGACGGTCAGCGACTCGATGTTGAAGCCGCGCCGGGCGAACAGGCCCGCCACGCGGGTGAGGACGCCGGGACGGTTGACGACGAGCACGGACAGGATGTGAGTGGGTTGCATAGTGTCAGCGCTCCTCGCTGTGTGCGGCCGCCGCGGGAATCTCGGCGCCGTCCGCCGGGGCGTCCTCGCCGTCGGACAGGTCTCCCCAGTCCGGTGCCAGTCCTCGAGCGATCTTGATGTCGTCGTTGCTGGTACCCGATGCGACCATCGGCCACACCATGGCGTCCTTGTGGACGACGAACTCCACCACCACCGGGCGGTCGGTGATCGCATTCGCCTTCTCGATGGCCGCGTCGACGTCATCGGCGTCGGTGACCCGGAAGGCCGCGCAGCCCAGGGCCTCGGCGAGCTTGACGAAGTCCGGCAGGAAATCGGAGTGCAGGTCGGTCTGGGAGAACCGCTTGTCATAGAAGAGGTTCTGCCACTGCCGGACCATGCCCAGCACGTTGTTGTTGATGATGGCGATCTTCACCGGGATGTTGTTGAGCGCGCAGGTGACCAGCTCCTGGTTGGTCATCTGAAAGCAGCCGTCCCCGTCGATCCCCCACACGGTGGCATCCGGGCGGCCCACCTGGGCGCCCATCGCCGCCGGCACGCAGTAGCCCATCGTGCCGGCTCCCCCCGAGGTCAGCCAGCTGTGCGGATTGTTGTGGGGCAGGAAGTGGGAGGACCACATCTGGTGCTGGCCCACCCCGGTGACGAAGACCGAGTTCTCGGGGGCCAGCGCGCCGATCCGCGAGATCACCCACTGCGGCGAGATCTCGCCGGCGGGAGGCTGCTCCCAGGACGGCGCGTAGACCTTCTTCATCTCATCCAGCTGGTCGTTCCAGGCCGAGATGTCGGGCAGCGACTTGCCGGCCAGAGAATCGATGAATTTGGCCAGGGTCTGCCGGGCGTCACCGACGATCGGGACATCGGCGTGCCGGTTCTTGCCGATCTCGGCGGGGTCCACGTCGGCGTGGATCACCTTGGCCAGCGGGGCGAAGGTGTCGAGGCGCCCGGTCACCCGGTCGTCGAATCGGGTGCCCACCGCGATGATGAGGTCGGCGCGCTGGAGAGCACCGACGGCCGCCACCGAGCCGTGCATGCCCGGCATGCCGAGAGCGCGCGGGTGGGAGTCGGGGAAGACGTCGCGGGCCATCAAGGTGGTGGTGACCGGGATATTGGTCATCTCCACCAGCTTCATCAGCTCCGGGGCGGCGTTCGCCTTGGCCACTCCCCCGCCGATGTAGAGCACCGGGCGGGAGGCCTCGCGGATGAGGGTGGTGGCCTCCTTGATCTGGCGGGAGTGCGGCCGCAGGGTCGGCTTGTAGCCGGGCAGGTCGTACTGCTTGGGCCAGATGAACTCTGCGGTCTCCTGCTGGGCGTTCTTGGCGACGTCGACCAGCACCGGGCCGGGGCGCCCGGTCGAGGCGATGTGGAAGGCCTCGGCCAGGGCCAGCGGAATATCGGCCGCGCGGGTGATGAGGAAGTTGTGCTTGGTGATCGGCATCGTGATGCCGCGGATGTCGGCCTCCTGGAAGCCGTCGGTGCCGATCAGCGCCTGGCCGACCTGCCCGGTGATGGCCACCACCGGCACCGAGTCGAGGTAGGCGTCGTAGAGGGGGGTGACGAGGTTGGTGGCACCGGGACCCGAGGTCGCCATACAGACCCCGACGCGACCGGTGACGACGGCGTATCCCTCGGCGGCGTGGCCGGCTCCCTGCTCGTGGCGCACCAGGATGTGACGCAGCTTGGTGGAGTCCATCAGCGGGTCGTAGGTCGGCATGATCGCGCCGCCCGGTAGCCCGAAGACCACGTCGACACCGAGCTTCTCCAGGCTGGCCACAATCATCTGGGCGCCTGTCATCAGTCTCGGTTGCCGGGGTTTGTCAGCCATCGCTGATCCTCCATCCCTTCCAGTCGTGAATATCCGTGACGCGGTATCGATCCCTTGGCCGGTACTCGGTCATCGAGTCCCTCGGCACCCTCGCCCCTGACAAGAAAAAACCCTCGCTGCCGACTGGCATACGAGGGAGCGTCCTGACCGGGGGTCGGGACGCTAGCTAAGAACAACGAGGCCGTTCACAAGGAACAGAATTCCCCATGAGCGGCCTCATGTCAAAAAGTTGAAACAATTGTCTCGCATTGTGGACAGGTGGTGGGTGAGCGCGACAGCTCAGCCGCGGATGAGAGCCAGCACCTCGTCCGGATCGCGCAGCGGACGCGCCGATCGCATCGCGCCGAACCCGGGCTCGTCCTCGTACCGCGGGATCAGATGCACATGCAGGTGGAAGACCGACTGTCCGGAAACCTCGCCGATATTCGAGACGACGTTCATGCCCTGGGCGTCCAGCTTCGTCATGAGCAGCTTGGAGACCGCGGTGACCAGCGGAGCGATCCGGGCCAGTTCGCCGTCGTTGTCGAGCACGGAGGTGACGTGACGACGGGGCACCACCAGGGTGTGGCCGTTCTGGAAGGGGGCGACATCGAGGAAGGCGTAACCGGTCTCGTCGGCCGCCACCCTGCGAGAGGGAATGTCACCGGCGATGATCGAGCAGAAGAGGCAGTCCATGATGCATGCCTACCATGGATCCCGGCCGTCGCGGGCGCCGGTTCCACGCCCTGATCCGGGGCCGTCCCGGACCCAGCCCAGGATTCAGCGGGGCTCAGCGCACCTCGAAGCCGGCGGTGCGCAGGCCGTCCTTGACGGCGGCGATGGTGAGGGTGTGGTAGTGGAAGACCGAGGCGGCCAGCACGGCGTCGGCCCCGGCCCGGGCAGCGTCCACGAAGTGCTCGACGGTGCCCGCCCCGCCCGAGGCGATCAGCGGGACCTCGACCTCGGCGCGGACCGCCTCGATCATCTCGATGTCGAATCCGTCGGTGGTGCCGTCGGCATCCATCGAGTTGAGCAGGATCTCCCCGACTCCGCGGTCGACCGCCTCCTTGCACCAGGCCAGGGCGTCCAGGCCTGCTGGGCGGGTGCCGCCGTGAGTGGTGACGCCGAACCCCGAGGGGTGGCCGGGCTCCCGGCGGGCGTCCAGGGAGAGCACCATCACCTGGTTGCCGAACCGGTCGGCGATCTCCCCGATGACCTCTGGGCGGGCGATCGCTCCGGTGTTGATGCCCACCTTGTCGGCCCCGCAGCGCAGCAGGGCGTCGACGTCGTCGACGGAACGCACTCCCCCGCCGACGGTGAGCGGGATGAAGACGGTCTGCGCGCACCGGGTGACCATCTCGCGGGTGGTGGCGCGGCCCTCGGTGGAGGCGGAGATGTCGAGGAAGGTGAGTTCGTCGGCGCCCATCTGCCCGTACCGCTGTGCCAGCTCGACCGGATCCCCGGCGTCACGGAGCCCGGTGAAGTTCACTCCCTTGACGACTCGGCCGTCCTTGACGTCCAGACACGGGATCACCCGCAGCGCAACACCCATGGGGCGAGCCTATCGACCCGGAGCCGCCGTCTCACTGTGCGGTTGCCGATCCGCGGAAAACGTACGAGACGGTCCCCGGTCGGCGCCTCTGATGGCTGTCCGCGCCATCGTCTCGTAAGAAATCCGTGGATCGTCCCTGCAGCTCAATCTCAGGCATCCTCTCCCGACATCGAGACCACTCCGCGCTGCACCGCGTTGACCACCCGGCGGCAGATGCGGGCCAGCTCCTCGTCGACCCCGGCGGAGGCGATCTGCCCGGCCAGATCGGCCACCTGCCGGGCCTGGCGCACGAAATCCCCGGCGCTCATCCCCTCGGCCAGGACCGTCTCCAGGCCGGCGCCGGCGGCCCAGGCGTAGATCTCCTCCGCGAAGCCGATGTCCAGGTCGCGGGGCGGCTCCAGGCGGTGGTCGCGCTCCACCCGGCTCACCCTGGCGCGGACCGCTCGCAGGGCTGTGACGGCCCGCTCACAGGCATCGTCGGGAAGCCAGGAGGCCCGGCGGCGGTCGGCCGGCCTCGACTCGAAGACCAGGGTGGACAGCACGGCCGCCAGCTGAGGGGCGTCCAGCCCGGACAACACACCGTCGTGCACCGCCTCGGCAGTGACCAGGTCGAGTTCGGAGAAGATCCGCGACAGCATCCGGCCGCGCTCGCTCACCTCGGCCCCGCCCTCGGTGAGATAGCCGAGCGCCTCCAGGACCAGGCAGATCCGATCGAACCGGGCGGCGATCGAACCGGCCTTCCGGCGCATCCGCTCGGCGCTCTGATCGGTGCTGCGGCGCAGCGCCATCGCCTTCTCCGCGAACCGAGCATGGGACTCCCGGTCGGGACAGGAGTGGCAGGGGTGGCTCCGGACAGCCGAGCGCAGCTCCGCGATCCGGCCAGCCAGCTCGGCGTCGACCCGAGCCTTGTCAGGCCGCTCCGGCAGCTCCGGGAGCTTCTCGGCGGCCTGCTCGAAGGCCTGACCGAGGCGCTTGCGGGCGGCGGCGTCCCGGGGATGGAAGTGGGCCGGAATCCGCAGCCCGCCGTACCGGCGCACCGGCGCGTCGATGTCGGCGTCCCCGAGCCTCAGCACCACCCGGCCCTCGACCATCGCCAGCGGATGCGGCCGTCCGACGCGGGACCGGTGCCCGCCGTGGGTACCCGGTTCGATGATGACCGCCCAGCCGCGGTGCGGCCCGTCGGGAACCGCGATGATGTCGCCGGGGTCCAGGGCCGACAGCGAGTCGGCTATCTCGCCGTCGCGGGCTCCGCGGCGCAGCTTGACCTGCTCGGCCTCCAGCTGCGAGACCTGCTCGCGCAGCTCGGCGTACTCGGTGAAGTCGCCCAGGTCGCAGCCGGCCTCGGCCAGCAGGTCGCTGATCGCCTTCTCGTCATCGCGACGCCGAGACACCGGCCCGCCCAGCCGTCGCTCGGTCTGGAACTGGGCGAAGCTGTGCTCCAGGAGGCCGGCGGCACGGCGTCTCCCCATCGCCGCGACCAGGTTGACGGCCATGTTGTAGGTGGGGGTGAAGGCCGAGCGCAGCGGATAGGTGCGCCGGGCGGCCAGGCCGGCGACCGCCCGCGGGTCCATCCCGGGCTGCCAGCACACCACCGCGTGGCCCTCGACGTCGATGCCGCGTCGCCCGGCCCGTCCGGTGAGCTGGGTGTACTCGCCGGGAGTGATGTCGGCGTGGGTCTGGCCGTTGTACTTGACGAGCTTCTCGATGACCACGGTGCGGGCGGCATGTTGATGCCCAGGGCCAGCGTCTCGGTGGCCACCACCACCTTGAGCAGGCCGGTGACGAATCCCTCCTCGACGATCTCCTTGATCACCGGCAGCAGCCCGGCGTGGTGGGCGGCGATACCCGCGCTGGAAGGCCAACAGGAACCGGTCCCATCCCAGCGCCGTCCGCTCCGCGGCGGTGAGCCCGGCGCCGTGGCGCTCAGCGATCTCGCGCAGCCCGGCCGCCTCGGCCTGGTTGGTGAGCACCACGTCGGAGTTCATCAGCTGACTCACCGCCGCGTCGCAGCCGGTGCGGGAGAAGACGAAGATGATCGCCGGCAGCAGCCCGGCCTGGCGCAGCGACCGCACCACCTGGGCGCGGCTGGGGCTGTTGCGCGGGCCGCGGTGGCTCTCCCGGTCGCGATCGCGGGAGGATCCCGCCCCGCCGAACCGTCCCGAGCCGTAGTTGACCGTCTTGCGGCCGCGCCCGTTCCGCCCCCGGGGACGCCGGGAGTCGTCGCGCTGGAACCGCGCCTCGTCCCGGGCGATCCGCACCAGTTCGGGGTTGACGTCGCGGGGCGCCTCCGGTGCGAAGAGGTCGATCAGACGCCGGCTCACCGCGACATGCTGGTCCAGCGGCACCGGCCTGGTCTCCGAGACCACCACCCGGATATCGCCGCGGACCTCCGCGAGCCACTCGCCGAACTCCTCGGCGTTGGAGACGGTGGCCGACAGGCACACCAGCCGCACCGAGGAGGCCAGGCCGAGGATCACCTCCTCCCAGACCGGCCCGCGGAACCGATCGGCCAGGTAGTGCACCTCGTCCATCACCACCCAGCCCAGCCCGTCGAGGGTGTGCGAGGAGGCGTAGATCATATTGCGCAGCACCTCGGTGGTCATCACCACGATGGGCGCCTCGGAGTTCACCGAGACGTCGCCGGTGAGCAGTCCGACCTGCTCGGCCCCGTACCGTTCGGCCAGGTCGTGGAACTTCTGGTTGGACAGCGCCTTGATGGGGGTGGTGTAGAAGCACTTGCGGCCGCTCTCCAGGGCCAGGAAGGTGGCGTACTCCCCGACCACCGTCTTGCCCGCCCCGGTGGGCGCGGCCACCAGCACCCCGGCGTCGTCATCGAGATCGCGGCAGGCCCTCACCTGGTAGTCGTCGAGGGGGAAGTCGTAGCCGGCGGCGAACCGGGAGAACGCGGAGTCCATGGGCCCAACATAGGGCACTCCCCGAGTTCAGGAGGCTCCCAGCAGATGGAGGGCGCGGGGCCGGCAGGTGAGCGTGATCGGCAGCTCGCCGAACTCCTCCCCGTCGGCCATCGAGAACATCCCGTCGCCATCGACGGTGACGCTGCGGGCGCGCAGCAGCTCGACGAAGGGCAGTTTCTGGAAAGATCCTGTGTACACCGACCCCAGGGCGGCCAGCAGGACGGTGCGCGGCACCGGATGGACGATGGTGACGTCGAGCATCCCGTCGCCGACATCGGCCCTCGGACAGATCCTCATGCCCCCGCCGATGTATCCCGCATTGCCGACCGCCACCAGCATGGCGTCCAGTTCCCGGCGTCTCCCGTCCACCTCGATCCGGTAGCGCAGCGGCCGGAAATGGGCCAGTTCGGCCAGCGCCAGGTAGCCGTAGGACGCCGGTCCGAACCGCAGCGGAAAGTGGTTGACGCGGCGATTGACCCGGGCGTCGTAGCCGGTCGACAGCACCGAGCCGAGCCATCGCCGTCCGGCCTCACCGGTCCCGCTGGGGTGGCGGAGCGCTCCGGACGCCTCGGCCAGATCGATATCGGCCACCCGGCCCGAGACGATCGCGCTCACCGCCCGGCCCATCTGCCGCGGCAGCCCGACGCCCCGGCAGAAGTCGTTGCCGGTGCCGGCCGGCACGACGCCGAGCCTCACCGGACTGCCGGCCACCGCGTTGAGCCCCAGGTGGGCCATCCCGTCGCCGCCCATCACGACCAGACTGTGCGGCCCGGAGCTGCCATCGGCGGCCTGGGCGACCACCTGGGCCATCACTCGATGGGCGTCGGCCATGGACTCGCTGATCACGGTGCGGACGGCGGTGGCCGGCATCTCAGCGGACAGCCGCCCGGCGACCAGCAGGGCCAGCCGACGGGCTGTGCCTCCGCCAGAGGCCGGATTGACGACCAGGGTGAGGGTAGCTGGTCGCTCCAGTTCCGCGCTCCGAGAGCGGGAGTGCTCGCTCAATCGACGTCGATCTTGAACTCGTCCGGGGTTGATGCCGAGCTGATCGCTGGTGGCGGCGGCCTTCTTGTCGTGGGCCCGGGCGATCACCTCGGCGATGAGATACATCACCGTCAGCGGGATGGCCAGGGCCGACATCGAGATCGGGTCGCCGGCCGGGTTGGCGAAGGCGCCCAGCACGAAGAATCCGAAGATCGCCCACTTGCGGGCGGCCGCCAGCTGGGTGGCTTTGATGACACCCACCATGTTGAGAATCACCAGCACCACCGGCAGCAGGAAGCTGGCACCGAAGAGCAGCACCAGCCTCAACTCCAGGTCGAGGAAGGCGTTCATGTCGAGCAGGTTGGTGATCCCCATCCCGTTCGGGGTGAAGTTCAACAGCATCGAGATGGCATTGGGCATCACCCAGTAGCCCAGCGCCGATCCGAGCAGGAACAGCGGAATGGCGGAGCCCAGGAAGCGGATCGCCCAGCGCTTCTCGTTGGTGATCAGCCCGGGAACGATGAAGGCCCACAGCTGATAGAGCCAGATCGGGCAGGCCGCGATGAGACCGACCAGGACCGCGATCCGCAGGTTCAGCATGAAGGGCGCTGTGACGCCGGTGTTGACGACCTGGAGGTGGGCGTCGGGGTTCTTCGCCATGATCGAGGCGCTGGCCTTGTGATAGGGCCACATCACCACCTCCACCAGGGGGCGGTAGAAGACGAAGGCGATCGAGCTGGTGACGACGACGGCGATCAGCGACAGGACCACTCGATAGCGCAGTTCCTTGAGGTGGTCGGTGAGCGACATGGTGCCGCCCTCGCCGCCCTTGGGCGGACGCAGCCAGGCAAGGCGTCCCGGCTGCTGGGGCTGCTCGAGCCCCGCGTCCTGGGAATCCTTGCTCGCGACGTCCGTGTTGCCGACGTCCCCGCTGGTGTCGATGCTCATCCTCGCCTGCCCGGATCAGACCGAGACAGTCACTCCGACCGGGAGTCGGTGGGGTTGGCGGCGGGAGGATTGCTGACCGGCGGCGTGGCGGCGGGCGGAGTAGCAGCCGAAGGATTGGCGGCGGGAGTCTCCGCGCCCTCCTCCTTCTTGTCCCCGTCGAGGCTCTTGGTCTCCTCCTTGAACTCCCTGATGGCACGGCCGGCACCCTTGCCGACCCCGGCGATCCGGGATCCGCCGAAGAGCACCAGGGCGAGGATGACGATGATGAGGATTGTCATCTCATTAGCGATGAGAATCAGCTCTGGAGCCATTGCTGACAACCTTTCTGGCGTGTGGCAATTCGGGCCGCGTGGGCGTCCACGCAACTCGACATCATCGATCAGGCTACCACGCCTCACCCCGCCCGCCGGGTCCCGAAGCGGCCTCGTCCAGGGGGCTCAGATCGACCTGTTCCAGCAACTCGCCGATCTCGTCGAGGCGACCCATGACCCGCTCCAGCTCGTGCCAGATCGCCATCACCTTGCGCCACAGCCACCACACCCCCCAGCAGGTGAGGGCCAGACCCGCGACCAGTCCGAGGATCAGTATCCACAGCCACAGCCCGCTCATCCCGCATCCCCTGCCTGGCCGTGCGCCTCGTCGAGTCCGTTGGCCCTCGCCGCGCTGCGCAGCAGCCGCGCCGCCCTGATCGCCGCCCGCTCCGGCGTCACCTCGTAGACCTCGGGGCCCAGCGCGATGAGCAGGTCGGCCAGCCAGGCCGGCGGAGGCCACCGCGAAGGTGACCCGCCAGCGGTCGGCAAGCTTCTCGACCCGGCGGGTCGGGTGGTACTCGGCAACCCAGCCGGCCGAGGGTGCCAGGGTGACGGTGACCTCGTCGGATGCGGGCAGGTCGCTGAACCACTGCAGGTCGACCGGCGGCCGGCCGTGCCGGGCGGCCATCCCGACCTGGTCGGCGCGCTCGATGCGGTCCAGCCGCCAGGTCCGCCAGGCCTTGCGCTCCAGCGACCAGCCGAGCAGATAGCTGTGGCCCTCGCGCACCTCGACCCGCGCCGGGTCGACGACGGGAGTGGTGGGCTCGGCGGTCTCCTCCCGCCGGTGCACCAGCCTCACCCGCCAGCCCTCTGCGATCGCATGGCCGAACCACTCCCGGCGCTGATCGGAACCGGCCCCCGAACTGGCCTGAACCGGATCCGGCCCGACCTGCGGCACCACGGTGCGCAGGGTGGCGATCGCCGAGTCCACCGCCGGGCGCACCGAGGGATCGGCGAGGTCCCCGACCACCTGGAGCGCCGCCAGCAGCGACCAGGCCTCGTCGGGGGTGAGCCGCATCGGGCGCGGCAGGGCGTCGGCATTGCCGATCGTCACCGTCCCGTCATCGTCGACGGCATCCATGTCGATGTCGATGAGGTCGTCGGGCAGGCCCCCGGGCAGCCCGCACATCCACAGCGTCTTGAGGTCGGAGACGATCCGCGCCGGGCGCACCCCGAAGACCTCCGCGACCTGGCTCAGCGGGACGCCGGGATGGGCGCGAAGATACGGCACCAGGGAGAGCAGCCTGGTGACCTCGGCCTGGGAGCGCGTCACCGGGCCGCCACCTCCCGGCCATGCCCCTGGCCCTGCGGAAGACGGCTCCAGGATCGGGCCGAGACCGCCGAGAACCGGTCGGCCAGCGCACTGCGGGCCTCCCGCGGTCCGAGCAGCACGGCGCGTCCACCGGCCTGCAGGACGCTGGTGACCAGCTGCTCCATCCCGGGGAAGACGACCGTCTCGACGACGAATCCGCCGGGCACCCGCACCCCCTCGGGAAGCTGCTCCGGGAGCTGAGCGGGCTCGGCCGGACCGGGCAGCCGCAGCGACGGGTCGCGCGCCACCAGGGCCGTGACCGGCTCGGCGGCGGGCGGTTCCAGCCGGCTCAGGTGCTGCTGGACGACCTCGGGCTCGGGTCTGCGCACCGATCCGGCCGGGCCGTCCTCGACCACCGGCGAGCTGATCCGCGAGAGCCGGAAGACGCGGGCGTCGTCGCGATCCCGGTCGAAGCCGAGCAGGTACCAGTGGCCGCGGCGCAGCACCAGCCGCCACGGCTCGACATGGCGCTCGTCGGCGTCCCGGTAGCCGAATGTCACCGGGATGCCCTCCAGGGTCGCCCGCCACAGTTCCGGAAAACCGGTCTCGTCGGGCCCCGAGGACACCTGGGTGGAGATCCCGGCCTCGGTGTCGGGCTCGACGCCGGCGGCGCGCAGCTTGGTGAGGGCCGAGGCCGAGGACTCGTCGAGGACCTGGTCGCGCCACACCCTGGCGGCCATTCCCAGCGCGTCCGCCTCGGCCTGGCTGAACTGGACCGGCGGCAGCTCGAAGTCCGAGCGCGGAATGCGGTA
Source organism: Acidipropionibacterium sp. (assembly GCA_022647765.1). GTDB lineage: Bacteria > Actinomycetota > Actinomycetes > Propionibacteriales > Propionibacteriaceae > Acidipropionibacterium. The sequence goes on along the minus strand of JALCLH010000017.1, from coordinate 20,029 downwards.
GCCGAGCTCGCTGCCGAAGTAGTTGTCGATGGTGACCGCGCGCACGTCGATGCCCTGCCTGCGCAGCTCCTCCTTGTCGCGCTCGAAGGTGCGCTCGAAGGTCGCGACGGATCTCTCGCGATAGTCCTTGATGGTCTCGCGCAGCTCGGTCCGGGTGAGCGGCCGGTCGGTCACCAGCAGGGCGATGACGAGGTTGACCAACCGTTCCGAACGACGTGACGACATGAGCACCTCCCGAGGCGCGACCACCGCAGGCCGCCGCGGCTCCTCAGCCTACTGCCACCCCTCTACAGTGACCTTCATGGAGCCCGCCCGAGATCCCCGCGTCCAGGCGAGCAGCGGCCGGCCGGGGTGCGGCCGCTTCGCCCCCTCCCCCACCTCGGCCCTGCACCTGGGCAATCTGCGCACCGCGCTGGCCGCCTGGCTGCTGGCCAGACGATCCGGCCGGGGGTTCGTGGTGCGCATCGAGGATCTGGATCAGGCCCGGGTTGCGGCGGCCGGGGACATCGCCGGCCGGCAGCTGGCCGACCTGGAGGCGCTGGGCCTGGACTGGGACGGCCCGGTCCTGCGGCAGTCCCGGCGATTGGAGATCTATGCCGAGATGATCGATCGGCTGCCGTGCTATCCGTGCTTCTGCACCCGCCGCGAGATCGCCGCCGCCTCGCGGGCGCCGGACGGCAACCCGGCCTCGGGGGACGGCGGCTGGCTGCCCTACCCCGGCACCTGCCGAGGACTGTCGGACGCCGAGCGGGCGGCCAGGGCTCGGGAGCGTCCGGCCGCGCTGCGGCTGCGGGCCCCGATCTCCCGGCGCGCCGTGCGCGATCTGGCGCGCGGGGTCCAGTCGGGCCGGGTGGACGACGTGGTGCTGCGCCGCAATGACGGCACCCCCGCCTACAACCTGGCGGTGGTCGTCGACGACGCCCTGCAGGGGGTCGATCAGGTGGTGCGGGCCCGGGACCTGTGGCCCTCGGCCCCGCGCCAGGCGATGATCGCCGGGATGCTCGCGCTGCCGGTGCCCGGCTATGCCCACACCGGCCTGGTCACCGGCCCCGGTGGGCGGCGTCTGGCCAAGTCGGGGGGAGACGCCGGGCTGGCGGAGCTGGCCGCCGCCGGGATCGGCGTCGACCGGGTCAGACGCCTGCTGTGCCGGTCGCTGGGACTGCCCGAGATCGACCGGCTCGAGGAGCTGCTCACCGAGGACCCGCGGATCGACGCCGCCCTGCGCCCTCCTGCGCCCTCCGAGGGGAATGCGTCGTCGCGCGGCGTGACGCCGCTGGAGGCCGGCCCGCTCACCGGGCCGATCGGCTGGTGGTCGGATGCTGAGATCCCGATCTCACCCCTCGACCTTCGTCCGTCAGAGCGCTGATCAGGAGGCGGGAGCGGCGAACAGGATGTCGACGACGTAGACCAGGGTCTCGTTCTTGGCGATGGACGGGGTCGCGTTGCCGTCGGGATAGGCCATCGCCGGCGGCACGATGAGCATCACCCGGGAGCCCACAGGTCTGGCCCACCAGGCCCTTCTTCCAGCCCTCGACGACGGCGGACATCTGCCCGGTGACGCCGGGCCCGGCGAACCCGTCCTCGATCATCTTCCCGTTCGACCAGGCCCAGCTGCGGTAGTGCACCTGGAGCTGGTCGGTGGCGGTGACCTTCGGCCCGTTGCCCTTGATGAGGGTCTGGGCGACCAGCGCGGTGGGCTTGGTGGCGTTGCCGATGGTGACGGTGGGGACGTTGTTCTTGACGGTCACGGTGGGCAGCCCGGCGGCCGGGGCGACGGCGGTCCCGGTGGCGGTCGGGTAGGAGGCGCTCAGGATGTCGACCACGAAGATCAGCGAGTCGCCGGTCAGGATGCCGGCCTGCGGGTTGCCGCCCTGGGAGTCGTAGGCGTCGGTGCCGGGCATCATGACGAGCACCCGGTCGCCCACCTTGTGGCCGGCCAGGCCCTTCTGGAATCCGGGGATGACCTGGGTCAGCGGGAAGCTGGCGGGAGCGCCGCGGGAGAAGCTGGAGTCGAAGGCCTTGCCGGTGCGCGCGTCGATGCCGACGTAGTTGATCTGCACGGTGGACTCGTTGCCGACGGTCATGCCGGATCCGGCGGTGAGCACCTTCGAGGCGGTCTTGGCGATCCTGATCGGCCACTTCGCGGTGACGGTCGGCGCCTTGCCGGGCGCTCCGGTGACGGTGATGGCGTCCAGGCTGGTGATCAGGGTCGCCGGCTTCGTCGGGGTGGCCGAGGGGCTCGGGAGTGGCCGAACCGGAGGCGGCCGGACTGGCCGAGACCGAACTGGAGGGGCTGGAGGAAGGCGTCGGCTGCCCGGAGGCGTTGTCCGAGCTGCAGGCCGTCAGGCCGATGGCCGCCGCGCAGAGCAGGGCGGCGAGCCCCGCCGAGGTGGCGCGACGGGAACGGAGGGCACGAGAGATCACCCGATGCACGTTACCCGACCTTGCCATGTGAGATTGGCCGATCACAGGTTGACCAGGTCGAACAGCTTGCCGAGCTCCTCGCGGGTCAGCGGGCGCATGTCACCGACGCCGAGCCGGCCGACCCGCACCGGGCCGATGGCGGTCCGGGAGAGCCGGCGCACCGGGTGGGCCACCGAGTCCATCATCCGGCGCACGATCCGATTGCGGCCCTCGTGCAGGCCCACCTCCACCAGGGATTTCGTCTCCCCTGGCTGCACCAGGCGCACCGAATCGGGATGCACCGGGCCGTCCTCCAGGGTGACCCCCTTGGTGAGACGCCGGATCACCTTGTCGTCGACGAAGCCCTCGACCTCGGCCAGATAGGTCTTGAGCACCTTGTAGGAGGGGTGCGCCATGCGGTAGGCGAACTCGCCGTCATTGGTGAGCAGGATGAGTCCCTCGGTCTCGGTGTCGAGGCGCCCGACGTGGAACAGCCGCTCGTGATTGGGCACCCCCTCCAGATCGGCCAGACAGGCCCGGCCGTCCGGGTCGTCCATCGTCGAGACGACGCCGCGCGGCTTGTTGAGCACGTAGTAGAGGTGACGCCGTGCGGTGGGGATGCGCGACCCGTCGACCCGGATCTCGTCGTGCTCGGGGTCGACCCGGCGTCCCTGGGCGATGATGATCTCGCCGTTGACCTCGACCCGGCCATCGGCGATCATCTCCTCGGCCGCCCGCCGCGAGGCCACACCGGCCTGGGCGAGCACCTTCTGGAGTCGGACACCCTGGGGTGACTCGTCGCTCATCGAATTTCTCCTGTCATTGGGGGTTGTCCTCCGGCGGTTCCGGGCGCTCAGCGCGAGAGCCGGGCCAGCAGCGCCGAGTCGGCGGGATCGGCGTCCAGATCTGCCAGCGCGATGGCGATGGCCTCGCGCACCACCCGCCCGCGGTCGGCGTTGATGCCGTGGGACCGCAGGGTGAGGCGGGCGCTCTCCAGGGCCACCAGCTCGTCGCGGCTCACATAGACGGTGATCTTCTCGTCATGGCGGACCCGGCCGGTCACCCGGCCCGGCTCGGACTTCTCTCGGCTCTGCTTCTCGGGAACTGCTCTTCTCGGAGCTGTGCTCCCCGGGGCCCGGGCGGAGTCCGGGTACCGACTTCTCCGAGGTGGGGCGGAACAGCTCGTCGGCGCCCGGCAGGCTCACCCGACGCGACATCGTGCCAGCACCTCCTTGGCCAGGTTGCGGTAGGCCTCGGCCCCCGGCGAGGAGGACGCGTAGGTGGTGATCGGCTCACCGGCCACGGTGGTCTCGGGGAACTTGATGGTGCGCTTGATCACGGTGTGGAAGACGATGTCGCCGAAGGCCTGGACCACCCGCTCCATCACCTCGCGGGCGTGCAGGGTGCGCGGGTCGAACATCGTCCCCAGAATTCCCAGGATCTCCAGATCGGGGTTGAGGCGGTCCTGCACCTTGTCGATGGTGTCGGTGAGCAGGGCGACGCCGCGCAGCGCGAAGAACTCGCACTCCAGCGGCACGACGACGTAGTCGGAGGCGGTCAGCGCGTTGATGGTGAGCAGCCCCAGCGAGGGGGCGCAGTCGATGAGGATGATGTCGTACTGGTCGCGGACCTTGTCGATGACCCTCTTGAGGGTCTGCTCGCGGGCCACCTCAGAGACCAGCTGGACCTCGGCGGCCGACAGGTCGATATTGGCCGGCAGCAGGTCCATCCCGTTGATGACCGGTCTCCTGGATGACGTCCTCGACCCGGTCCCGGCGCGACAGCAGCAGGTTGTAGATGCTGACCTCGAGGTTGTGCGGGTTGATTCCCAGACCCACCTGACAGCGATCCCTGCGGGTCGAAGTCGACCAGCAGCACCCGGCGTCCGAACTCCGCCAGGGCCGCGCCCAGGTTGATCGTGGTGGTGGTCTTGCCGACCCCGCCCTTCTGATTGCACAGCGAGATGACGGTGGCGCGCTTGGGACCCTCGGGCACCGGCGCGGGCTCGGGAAGCTCGGGCAGCGGCCGGCCGGTCAGCCCGAGCTCGGGGCCGTCGTCCTCGGCGGCCCGCTTGTCGGGGGCCGGCACGTGGACGAGCTCCTCCTGATCCGTCGCATCGGGCACCTCGGACCTTCCTCTCGTCTGGGTCGGACCCGGCGTCCCCGGGCTGGAACAACCCTAGTCGGTGATGTGCCTTCGCGCTCAGCCATCGACGTCGTCTCCCCCGCCCGCGGCAGACACAGCCCGGGGATGAGAGCTCCGGTAGACCTCGCGCAGGTGCTCGGCGGTGACCAGGGTGTAGATCTGGGTGGTGGTCACCGAGGCGTGACCCAGGAGTTCCTGGACGACGCGGACGTCGGCCCCGCCGTCCAGCAGGTGGGTGGCGAAGGAGTGCCGCAGGCTGTGCGGGGACAGGTGTTCGGAGATCCCGGCGCGCGCCCCGGCCCGCTGCAGCGACGCCCATGCGCTCTGGCGGGAGAGCCGTCCGCCGCGCTGGTTGAGCAGCAGGGCCGGTGTGCCGCTGCCCCGGGATGCCCAGTCGGGACGCCCGCGGACCAGCCAGGCCCGCACGGCGTCGGCGGCGTAGCTGCCCAGCGGGACGATCCGCTCCTTGTTCCCCTTGCCGATCAGGCGCAGTCCGGCGTCGGGGTCGGCCAGCACCGCCGTGAGGTCGTCGACGTCCAGGTCGCACACCTCGGAGACCCGCGCCCCGGTGCCGTAGAGCAGTTCCAGCAGGGCGCGGTCCCGCAGTCCCTCGACCGTGCTGGTGTCGCAGGAGGCCAGCAGCGCCTCGACCGACTCCAGGGGCAGGGCCTTGGGCAGACGCCGCGGCCGCGTCCCCGGGGAGACGTCGTGGGCCACATCGGCCGTCGACCCTCCCCTCGCTCAGGGCGAAAGCGTGCAGATTGCGCACCGCCACCACGGCCCGGATCACCGAGGCCGGGGCCAGGTTCTGCTCGCCCAGATCCCGGGAGAACTCGGAGATGTCGACCGCGCTGACCTGGGCCAGGTCGTCCAGGCCGCGACCGGCCAGGAAGGCGATGTAGCGATTCAGATCCCGCCGGTAGGCCGCGATGGTGTTGTCGGACAGTCCCCGTTCCACGCCCAGGTGGGACAGGTAGTCGTCGACCAGGTCGCGGACCGATGAGTCGGTCAAGCCGTCTCCGGGCGGCCGATCAGGTCGGCGGGCAGGCCGGGCAGGCCGCCGGGGCGCTCCCGGACCGGCCACGGGGAGTCGGCCGGACGCAGCCGGTCGATCCGGTCCTGGGCCCTGGCGGTCGCCAGGGCCATCACCCCGGCCACCAGGGTGGGCGACTGGCAGTGTCCGGCGAAGATGGCGTCGACCAGGTCGTCGAGGGGCTCCCAGTCGTGGCTCATGGTGGCCTCCTCGCCCTCCAGCACGAATCCCTCGGGCCTGGGAGCGGAGTGGAGGTCGCGGGCCAGGTAGATCCGCAGGGACTCTTGGGAGCCGCCCGGGGAGGTGAAGATGTCGACCAGGATCCGCCAGTCGGCAGCGGCCAGCTGGGCCTCCTCGGCGAGCTCGCGCTGGGCCGCGTGGAGGTAGTCCTCGTTCTCGACGTCCAGCAGGCCGGCCGGGGGCTCGACCAGGATCATCCGAACGGGTTGGCGGTACTGGCGGACCACGGCGACCCGGTCCTGCTCGTCCAGGGCGATGATCCCGACCGCACCGGGGTGGGTGATGTACTGGCGGGCGATCTGCTCGTCCGCCGGGGTGGTGAGCCGGTCGTTGACGAAGTCGCAGACCCGTCCGGTGGCGAGCACCTCGTGCGAGTCGATCTGCCAGGCTTCGTCGTGATCCCAGCGTGCGGTGGTCATTCGGCGCCGTCCGTTCCGGCCTCGCCCTTAGCAGAGGAGCTCTTGTCAGAGGGCTCTCGTCGGGCAGCGGCACCGCCTGGTCCTCGCCGTGCCGGTGGGCGATCGCCGCGGCGATCAGCCCGCGGAACAGCGGGTGGGCGTGGGTGGGCCGGGACTTGAGCTCGGGGTGGGCCTGGGTGGCCACGAAATAGGGATGCAGGTCGTGGTCCAGCTCGATGAACTCCACCAGGTCGCCATCGGGAGAGGTCCCCGCGATGTGCAGCCCGGCCGCCTCGAGGCGGTCGCGGTAGGCGTTGTTGACCTCGTAGCGGTGCCGGTGACGCTCCGAGACGGTCGTGGTGCCGTACAGCTTGGCGATCATGCTGTCCTTGGAAAGCTTCGCCGGATAGGCGCCGAGCCTCATGGTGCCGCCCAGGTCGGCATTGCCGGAGACCGCGTCGACCTGTTCGGCCATCGTGGCGATGACCGGGTTCGCGGACTCGGGGTCGAACTCGCTGGAGGCGGCGTCCGTGATTCCGGCCAGGTCGCGGGCCACCTCGATGACCGCGCACTGCAGGCCCAGGCACAGCCCGAGGAAGGGCAGTCCGGTCTCGCGGGCGTGCCGGATCGCTCCGACCTTGCCCTCCACGCCGCGGATCCCGAAGCCGCCGGGGACGCAGATGGCGTCCACCCCGGCGAGGGCGTGACGCGCCCCCTCGGGGGTGGCGCAGGTGTCGGAGGCGACCCACTTCACGTCGACCTTGACGCGGTTGGCGTAGCCGCCGGCGTGCAGCGCCTCGGTCACCGACAGGTAGGCGTCGGGCAGGTCGATGTACTTGCCGACCAGGGCGACGGTGAGCTCCTCGGTGGGGTGCTGGACGCGGTCCAGCAGGTCGTCCCAGATCGTCCAGTCCACATCGCGGAAGAACATCGAGAGCCGCTGGACGACGTAGGCGTCCAGTCCCTCGCGGTGCAGCACCTTCGGGTATGAGGTAGATCGAGGGGGCGTCGGGGCAGGACACCACGCCCTGCTCCTCGACATCGCACATCAGGGCGATCTTGGCCTTGAGCCCCTTGACCAGCGGCCGCTCGGAGCGGCAGACGATGGCGTCGGGCTGGATGCCGACCTCGCGCAGCGCCGCCACCGAGTGCTGGGTGGGCTTGGTCTTCATCTCGCCGGAGGGCTTGATGTAGGGCACCAGGGAGACGTGCAGGAAGAAGACGTTCTCCCGTCCCAGTTCGTGGCGGACCTGGCGGGCGGCCTCCAGGAAGGGCAGCGACTCGATATCGCCGACGGTGCCGCCGATCTCATGGATGACGACGTCGGGGTGGCCGGCCTCCATGGCGAGCATCTGGGCCTTGATCTCATTGGTGATGTGCGGGATCACCTGGACGGTGTCGCCCAGGAAGTCACCGCGACGCTCCTTGGCGATCACCGTGGAGTACACCTTGCCGGTGGTGACGTTCGCGTCCCCGGAGAGGTTCTCGTTGAGGAATCGCTCGTAGTGGCCGATGTCCAGATCGGTCTCGGCGCCGTCCTCGGTGACGAACACCTCGCCGTGCTGGAAGGGGTTCATGGTGCCCGGATCCACGTTGAGGTAGGGATCGAGCTTCTGCATCGTGACCTTGAGGCCGCGGCTCTTCAGCAGGGACCCGAGGGACGACGCCGTGAGCCCCTTTCCCAGCGACGAGACGACTCCCCCGGTGACGAATACGTGCTTGCTGCGGTGATTGTCGGTGCTCACGGAGTTCCAGCCTATCCGGTGATGGCCCTCCAGCTCTAGCCGAGCCCGGAACGCAGGTCGAGGAGCTCCTGGGCGTGCTCGACGGCCAGCTCGGAGTCGGCCATTCCGGTCATCATCCGTGCCAGTTCGCTGCGCCGGTCGGCACCGCTCACCTGGCGGACGCCGGAGCGGGTGATCCGGCCGTCGGAGGCCTTGGTGACGACGAGATGACAGTCCGCGAAGGCCGCCACCTGCGGCAGGTGGGTCACCACGATCACCTGGTGACGCCGTGCCAGCCGGGCCAGCCGCCGTCCGATCTCGATGCCGACGGCGCCGCCGACCCCGGCGTCGATCTCGTCGAAGACGAAGGTCTGGTTCTGCTCGGTGGCGGCGAGCACCACCTCCAGGGCCAGCCGGACCCGCGACAGCTCGCCGCCGGAGGCGGCCCGGGCCAGCGGCGCCGGGGCGGTGCCGGGGTTGGCGGCCAGCATGATGGTCACCTGGTCGGCGCCGGTGGGACCCATCGGCGCCGCCTGAACACGGAACTCGAGGCTGGCCGAGGGCATCGCCAGGGCGCTCAGCTCCGGCCGGATCTTCTCCGTCAGCTCTGCGGCGGTCGCGGCGCGCAGCCGCGAGATCCTGGCCTGCGCTGTCCGCCAGGTCTGTCGAGAGCTCCGCGAGAGCCTGCTCCAGATCGGCCAGATTCTCCCCGCCGCCCTCCAGCTGGTCGAGCCGGCGTCGATCGGCGTCGGTGTCTGCGAGCAGCCTCTCCAGGGTGGTCGCCCGGGCGCGCAGCAGCCTCTGGATCGCCGCCAGCCGTGAGTTCACCTGCTCGATCCGGGCCGGATCGGTCCAGGCCCGTTCGGCGCGTCCGGCCAGCTCGGCGGCCAGGTCGGCCAGGTCGTAGCCCATGGTGCGGGCGGTCTGCGCCCAGCCGGCGATCTGAGGATCGTCGGAGGACAGCGCGTCGAGCTCGTGGCGGGCCTGCTCCAGCAGGGACAGTGCGCCCGGTTCCATGCCGGACTCGGTCTCGACGCCGTTGAGGAGTCTGTCGGCGCGGACCAGGCCGGCCCTGGAGTCCTGGGCGGTGCGCAGCTGCCTGGCCTCCTCGATGAGCTCCTCGTCCTCGCCGGGCCGCGGGGTCGACGGCGTCCACATCGGCCAGCCGGCGGCGCAGCACCTCGATCTCCAGCGAGCGGTCCTGCTCGCCGGTGCGCAGCGCATCCAGCCGGGCGCTCACCTCGCGGTGCTGCTGCCAGCTGCGCCGATGGGCCTCCAGAAGCTGTGACAGGGCAGGGCCCGGCGGCCCGGTCGAGCACCTCGAGCTGGTGCTCGGGGGAGGCCAGCCTGAGCTGCTCGGACTGGCCGTGGATGGTGATCGCCGCACCGGTCAACCGGCCCAGCTGGCCAGCGGTGACCTGGACCCCGCCGACCGCCGAACGCGATCTGTGCGAGGCGAGCACCTGGCGGGAGCAGATGACCTCGCCCTCCTCGGCCTCCCCGCCCAGGGCGTCGACCTGCCGGGCCGTCTCGTCGTCCAGGTCGATGGCGGCCTCCACCACGGCCCGTGAGGCGCCCTGGCGCACCAGGCCGGGATCGGCCCGCTGCCCCAGCAGCAGCCCGAGCCCGCTCACCACCATGGTCTTGCCCGCGCCGGTCTCACCGGTGACGGCGGTCAGCCCGGGGGCGAACTCGACCGAGGCCTCGTCGATGACTCCCAGGTCGCGGATGACGAAATGCCGGATCATCTGTCCAGATCACCCTCGCTCTGGCGCCACCCCTCGACCGGCAGCGCGAACTTCTTGACCAGCCTGGAGGTGAAGGGCTGCTCGGCCAGCCGCGCGATCCGCAGCCGCTGGGGGTGCCGGGTGACCGTGATCCGCCGACCGGGGCTCACATCGAAGCTGCGCCGCCCGTCGCACCACATCACCCCGGAGTCCGACCCGGCGGGCTGGATGTCGAGGTCGACCCGGGCCTCGGGGCTGAGCACCATCGGCCGGGCGAACAGCGCGTGGGCGCACAGCGGCACCATCAGCATGGCGTCGAGGTCGGGCCACATCACCGGCCCGCCGGCCGAGAAGGCGTAGGCGGTGGAGCCGGTCGGGGTGGAGACCAGGATGCCGTCGCAGCTCCAGCGCTGCACCGGCAGCTCGTCGACCGAGACCAGGACGTCGAGCATCCGACGCCGGGCAGCCTTCTCCAGGCTGAGCTCGTTGACCGCGAAGGATCTCCACAGCTCGTCGCCGTGGTGGTCCAGGACGCGGACGTCCAGCACCAGCCGATCCTCCACGGTGTAGTCGCGAGCGCAGACCTGGCGCACCAGGGAGGCCATGTCGGAGCGCTCCAGCTCGGCCAGGAAGCCGACGTGGCCGAGGTTGACCCCCAGCATCGGCACCTGGTGGGGCAGCGACCACTCGGCCGCCCGCAGGATCGTCCCGTCGCCGCCGAAGACCACCACGGCCTCGATGTCGTCGCGCCCCCTGGACAGGCTCAGCAGCTCGATGCCGGGCAGCCGCGCGCCGAGCTGGGCGCGCTGCTCGTCGGTGACCAGGCAGACGATGCCGCGCTGGTCCATCGCGGCGATGAACTCGGCGGCGGCGTCGAAGGCCTCCTGCCGGTAGGCGTGCGAGAGCACGACGACCGCGCGCGACCGGTCAGACGCGGGCACCGAACTCCGCTGAGAGGTGCTCATCGGGGAAGTCACCCACCCAGACTAGCTTTCCGACAGCTGCCTGGTCTCCGGCCCGGGTCCGGGCTCGTCGCCGAGCCCGCGGGCCCGCAGCGCATCGCCGACCTCCAGGGCGTGGCCGACGATCCCCACCATCACCGGGATCACGAATCGCCAGGAGGAGCGCTCCAGGCCGCGAGCCTTGGCCGTCAGCTGAATAGACAGCACGGCGCCCAGCAGGTAGGGGATGGTCGCCCACATCAGGGTGACCGCCAGGGCGAACTTCTCCGGGCTGGCGCCCAGCGGCTTGAAGATCCTGGCGAAACCGGCGATGGCGTCCATCAGGGCGTCGGCGGAGGTGGTGCAGGTGAGCACCCTGGACATGTACAGGCAGGCCATCAGGGAGGCGACGTAGACGACGCCGCGCCGCCAGTCGCCGAGCACCACATGGTAGGCGAGGATGAGGCCGTTCATGATCCACAGCGGGATCCCGATTCTCAGGGCGATTCGCCTGGGAAGTCTCGCGACCAGCAGTGAGATCAGCACCGAGACCGCCAGGCAGAGCACCGAGAACCACCAGATGCGCAGCACGAAGGGCAACACCCCGACCACGATCAGCATCAGGTACTTGGCCCCCACCGGCATCCGGTGGGCCGGAGTGCTGCCCGGGACGTAGACGCCGAGATAGTCCTCGACGCGACCCCGGCCGCTCACCGGTGCACCGGGTTCGGATCGGCCAGCCGCACCATCCGGTCGCGATAGCGCTGGATGACCGCTCCGGGCTCCCCGTCATCGACGATCCGGCCGCCCTCGACAGCGATCACCCGATCCATCGAGGCGGCCAGTTCCAGGTCGTGGGTGGAGCACAGGATCTGCTGGTCCAGCGTCTCGAAGGCGCGACGCAGCTGCTCCCGGTTGCGCAGATCGAGCAGAGTGGTGGGTTCGTCGGCCAGGATGATCGTCGGCTCCACCGCCAGCACACTGGCCAGAGCCACCATCTGTCGCTCTCCGCCCGACAGGTCGTGGACGCTGCGCGCGGCGATGTCGGCCAGCCCGCGCTCGGCCAGCAGCTCGAGAGCACGCCGGTGCCGGTCGGCGCGCTTCTTGACGAGAGAGCGCAGGCTGAGTTCGATGTCGGCGACCGGGGTCGACATCACCAGCTGGGACCGCGGATCGGTGAAGATGTAGCCGGCCTGAGAGCGCGCTCGGCGCGGATCCCGGACGGGGTCGACGCCGTCGGCGAGGACGACCCCCGAGGTGGGGGCCACCAGTCCGTTGACCATCTGCAGCAGAGTCGACTTGCCGGCCCCGTTGGGGCCGATCACCGCCACCCTGCGCTCGGGCAGCCGAAGGTCGATCCCGGACAGGATGGTCACCTGCCGGTGCACGCCCTGGATGTCGTACTCGTCGACCGTGAGGCCGACCTGCCGGAACTCAATCACGCTCGGCTCCCCTCGGGGCTCATCGTGAACCGCGGACGGCGGGCAGCATCCGGGGGAATGCCTTGAAGATCGCGATCGCGATCGCCACCACCAGAACGGCCTTGGCTAGGTCGAGCGCGGCGAAGATCGCATTGGCGGTCACCGCGGCGGTCAGGGACATGCCGACATTGATCATCATCCCGGCGACGCCGAAGACGTAGACGAAGACGAGGTCGAGCACCGCCACCAGATACAGCAGAACCGGCAGCATCTGCTGACGCGGCCTGGCCCTCAGCACCGCGGTGGAGGCCGCACCGGCGACGAAGGCCCCGACGATGAAGCCGATGATGAAGCCGCCGGTGGCCCCCAGCAGGACGCCGGGACCGCTCGTCTGGCCGCCGAAGACGGGAAGTCCCAGCAGGCCGACGATGAAGTACAGACCGAGTGCGCAGCCGCCGCGCACCGAGCCGAGAACTATCGGCGCCAGCATCACGCCGATCATCTGCAGTGCGAAGGGCACCGCTCCGACCATGAAGAGCGGCGGGATGAGGGCCAGCACCGCGATGAGGGCGGCAAAGACGGCGATCAGTGCCAGGTCGGTCGCCTGGAATCTCGATCTCGACACGGGTGCTGATGAATCGGCCATGGTGTTCTCCTGGACGCGCAATGACGGCCCGGCCGCTCTGACCGGGCCATCCGGCATCATACCGAAATCTCCTGAACGGTGTTCAGTGGACCAGATCGAGAACCTCAAGCGCCCGGTGCGAGGCCTCCCCGCGGCCCGCCCAGACCAGGGCAAGCACCGCGGCCAGGCTGTCGAGCTGGGTGTCCAGATCGCCTCCGACAGCGCCGGAGACCTCGACGACTCCGCCATTGACCCTGGCCTCGCCGGCCCTGCAGACCGCCCGATCCCCGTCGATGACGGCCCGCCGGGGCTCGGCCAGCAGTCCCGAGACGTCCTTGGCGATGAACCGGGGCCGGCTCTGCGGATCGGCGTCCAGAAGGTCGTGCTTGCCGTGAGCACCGGAGAACACCATCATGGACGCCATTGCGACGCGGTTGGCGCCGAGCACGTCGGTGTCCAGCCGGTCCCCGACGAAGATCGGCGTGCGGCAGCCCAGCCGGGCCACCGTGGCATCCAGCAGCGGGCGGTTCGGCTTGCCCGCGATGACCGGTTCGGCGTCGACAGTGGTTGCCACCGCCGCCAGCTGGGCGCCGATGCCGGGAACCAGGCCGCGGTCGGTGGGGCGCGTCATATCGGGATTGGCGCCGTACCATGCGGCCCCGTGCTGGATCGCGATGCCCGCCTCCACCAGCAGCGACCACGGCATCTGCGGGTGGTAGCCCTGAATCACCGCGACCGGACCGTCATCGGCGGTCGCCACGGGTTCCAGGCCCTTGCTCCTGGCCTCCTCGGCCAGCGCCTCGGTGCCCACGATGAGGACCTTGGCACCGGCGGGAAGCTGCGAGGAGGCCAGATCCGTGATCGCCTGGGCCGACGACACCACGTCATTGGCAGTCGTGCGGATTCCCATCCCCCGCAGCACCTCGGCCACCACGTCCGTCCGGCGGGCGGCGTTGTTGGTGACGAAGCCGACCTTCACGCCGCGCTCCTGCAGGGCCGCCACCGTGGGCGGCGCCGCCGGGATCGGATCCGGTCCCAGATAGATGACGCCGTCCAGGTCGAAGAGGGCTGCGTCATAGTCCTCGATGAGAGCTCGGCTCACTTCTGCACGTCCTTGTCGTCCTGATCGTCCTGGTCGTCAATCTTCTCGTCGGCGCCCTCATCGGCTCCATCCGCCGGTCCGGCAGAAAGTTCAGCGAGCCGATCGGCGGCGTCCAGCAGCTCGGAGGCGTCGAGTTCCTCTGCCGAGGCGAAGTAGCTCTTCGCGCCGGCCGTGTCCCCCGAGGCCAGCAGCATCTCGGCGTAGCCGTAGTAGAGCCGCGCCTTCGCCTCGTCAGAGGCCTGCACAGACTGGACGGCCGCATGCAGCAGTCGCCTGGCCTCGGCCTCCTGCCCCAGGTCCTGGCGGGCACCGGCCTTCACGAGCACCAGCTCGACCTGCTGGGAGGAGCTGAGCGGACCGCCCTCCTCCGCCTCCCGGATGAGCTTGAGGGCGGCCTGCGGACGGCCCAGTGCGCGTTCGCAGTCGGCCATCACCGGCAGCAGGTTGTCATTGCCGGTCATCCGGCGCAGTGCGCGGTAGTCGTTGAGGGCCGAGCTGTACTCGCCCGCGGCGTAGGCCGTTTCGGCGGCCACCTCGCGCAGAACGGGCAGGCGAGCCGCCCGGCGCAGTGCCGCCTGGGCGTGCTCGTGGGCAAGTTTCGGATCTTCCTCCAGCGCCTCGGCCGCGGCGACCAGATGCCCCTCGATGATGTGGGCGACATCCGAGGGGACGCCGCGCAGCTCCGCCTTCACCGATATCGGCAGCGCATCCTCGTCGAAATCCAGGGGAGCCAACGGCTCATCGGGATGCTTTCCGTAACCGCGCCTCTCCACGCCGGAGCTGTCTGTCCGGTCGGAGCCCTCACGGCGCGGCGGTCTGCGGTCACCGTCGCGGTGCCAGTCGCCTCTTCGCCGGTCATCATCGCTCCTGCGCCGGTCGTTGTTATGACGATCGCCCCTGGGTCGATCGTCGCCGTACCTGTCGCCCCTGTGCCGATCTTCACTGTGCCGGTCGCCACTCCGGTCGCGGTCACCGCCGGAACGATAGCCCCCGCCTCGATGCGATGAGGACTTCCCATAGCCTCCTGAGCGGCTCGAGCCTCCGTGACGCCGGTCGCCGGAGAATCCCCGGCCCGATCTGCCGCCGCGATCTGTGGAATCTGCCATGTCCACATTCTCGCGCAGCATCAGCCCTGACACCAGCGCGCGGCAGGCCGGGCGCATCTCCAAGGGCTGTGCTGAAACTTCCCTCAAACGCAAGAATGGTCCCGGGACACTGTCCCGGGACCACTCCCACCAAAAATATTGTGCGGCAGCGCCCTACTCTCCCACCTGCTCCCGCAGGCAGTACCATCAGCGCGTGAAGGCTTAACTTCCGGGTTCGGAATGAGACCGGGTGTTTCCCTCCAGCCAAGACCACCGCACAAAAACCATATTCAACCACCACACACCCCACACACGCAGAGCACCACAGCAGCAATTCACAACTCGCACACACCAACCCCCACAGGGTGGTGGCACAGAGCCGCACAGTGGACACGAACAATCTCATACACGCAGAACACACGATATGTGTAGCAAGCCCTCGGCCTATTAGTATCAGTCAGCTCCACACCTTACAATGCGTCCACACCCGACCTATCAACCCGATCATCTCTCGGGGGCCTTACCAGATTCATCTGCGGGAACCCTCATCTCGAAGCGCGCTTCCCGCTTAGATGCTTTCAGCGGTTATCACAACCCGACGTAGCCAACCAGCCATGCTCCTGGCGGAACAACTGGCACACCAGAGGTCAGTCCGTCTCGGTCCTCTCGTACTAGAGACAGCTCTTCTCAAGATTCCTCCGCGCGCAGCGGATAGGGACCGAACTGTCTCACGACGTTCTAAACCCAGCTCGCGTGCCGCTTTAATGGGCGAACAGCCCAACCCTTGGGACCGACTCCAGCCCCAGGATGCGACGAGCCGACATCGAGGTGCCAAACCATGCCGTCGCTGTGAGCGCTCGGGCAAGATCAGCCTGTTATCCCCGGGGTACCTTTTATCCGTTGAGTGACGGCACTCCCACAAGCCACCGTCAGATCACTAGTCCCGACTTTCGTCCCTGCTCGACACGCCTGTCTCACAGTCAAGCCCCCTTGTGCACTTGCACTCACCACCTGATTACCAACCAGGCTGAGGGAACCTTTGGGCGCCTCCGTTACCTTTTAGGAGGCGACCGCCCCAGTCAAACTACCCATCAGGCACTGTCCCTGAACCGGATCACGGTCCACGGTGAGATAACCAGAACGACCAGAGTGGTATTTCACCAACGACTCCACCACCACTAGCGTGACAGTATCAACGTCTCCCACCTATCCTACACAAGTCGCACCAATCACCAATACCAAACTATAGTAAAGGTCCCGGGGTCTTTCCGTCCTGCTGCGCGTAACGAGCATCTTTACTCGTACTGCAATTTCGCCGAGTTCATGGTGGAGACAGTAGGGAAGTCGTTACTCCATTCGTGCAGGTCGGAACTTACCCGACAAGGAATTTCGCTACCTTAGGATGGTTATAGTTACCACCGCCGTTTACTGGGGCTTAAGTTCACCGCTTCAAACCACAAAAGATTCTGACGGTTCCCCTTAACCTTCCAGCACCGGGCAGGAGTCAGTCCGTATACATCGTCTTACAACTTCGCACGGACCTGTGTTTTTAGTAAACAGTCGCTTCCCCCTGGTCTCTGCGACCCTCACCGCTGTCAGTCGCGAAGAGCTGTCACGGTTCGGGCCCCCCTTATCCCGAAGTTACGGGGGCATTTTGCCGAGTTCCTTCACCATGATTCTCTCGATCGCCTCGGTATACTCTACCAATCCACCAGTGTCGGTTTAGGGTACGGGCGGTCCAACACCTCGCTCACGAAGCTTTTCTCGGTAGCACAGGATCACTCACTCACCCACAACAGTGGGCTCGCCATCATGCCTCAACCACATGCCTGGCGGATTTACCTACCAGACGGTCCACACATTTAGCCCCGGACAACCATCCCCGGGGATGAGCTACCTCACTACGTCCCTCCGCAGCTTGCCTACTACGCGATCGGTCCGCACACTCACCACCACCCCACACCTCAAAGAGGCACAGAACAGCAGCTCACACGCTTAGCATCACACGCCTCGACACGGACGGTGCCACACCGGTACCAGAATATCAACTGGTCGTCCATCGACTACGCCTGTCGGCCTCGCCTTAGGTCCCGACTCACCCAGGGCAGATTAGCTTGACCCTGGAACCCTTGGATATTCGGCGGACGGGTTTCTCACCCGTCATTCGCTACTCATGCCTGCATTCTCACTCGCGCCCACTCCACGACAGGTCACCCCACCGCTTCACCACGGACACGACGCTCCCCTACCCAACCAGCCACAACGGGCCGATTGCCACAGCTTCGGCGGATGGCTTGAGCCCCGCTACATTGTCGGCGCGGAATCACTTGACCAGTGAGCTATTACGCACTCTTTCAAGGATGGCTGCTTCCAAGCCAACCTCCTGGTTGTCACCGCAACTCCACATCCTTTTCCACTTAGCCACCCCTTAGGGGCCTTAGCTGATGATCTGGGCTGTTTCCCTCTCGACGACGAAGCTTATCCCCCGCCGTCTCACTGCCACGCTACAACATGCCGGCATTCGGAGTTTGGCTGATTTCGGTAAGCTGATAGGCCCCCTAGACCATCCAGTGCTCTACCTCCGACACGCACCACATGACGCTGCACCTATATGCATTTCGGGGAGAACCAGCTATCACGGTGTTTGATTGGCCTTTCACCCCTATCCACAGCTCATCCCCTCCATTTTCAACTGAAGTGGGTGCGGACCTCCACGACGTCTTACCGTCGCTTCATCCTGGCCATGGATAGATCACACCGCTTCGGGTCCAGAGCACGCGACTATACGCCCTTATCGGACTCGCTTTCGCTACGACTACCCCACACGGGTTAACCTCGCCACGCACCACTGACTCGCAGGCTCATTCTTCAAAAGGCACGCCGTCACCCCACACAGGGGCTCCGACGGATTGTATGCGGCCGGTTTCAGGTACTCTTTCACTCCCCTCCCGGGGTACTTTTCACCATTCCCTCACGGTACTATCCGCTATCGGTCACCAAGAAGTATTCAGGCTTGACGGGTGGTCCCGCCAGATTCACGCGAAATTTCACGAGTTCCACGCTACTTGGGGCAACTCCCACCAGTGGCACGCTCACGTCTACGGGACTCTCACCCACTCCGGTCCGCCTTCCCAGACGATTCGACTTCACACACCATTTCTCACTGGACGGCCCGACGGCAGTCGAACCCAGAAGACCCCACAACCCCGCGCATGCAACACCTGCCGGTTTGAACACACACACGGTTTGGCCTCATCCGCTTTCGCTCGCCGCTACTCACGGAATCACAATTGTTTTCTCTTCCTACGGGTACTGAGATGTTTCACTTCCCCGCGTTCCCTCCCACACCCCTATACATTCAGGGCAGGGTCACCGGACATGACTCCGGCACTTTCAGGTTTCCCCATTCGGACATCCCCGGATCACAGTTCGTTTACCAACTCCCCGGGGCTTATCGCAGGTTACAACGTCCTTCATCGGCTCTTGGTGCCAAGGCATCCACCGACCGCACTTAGTAGCTTGCAATACACACAACAAAATTCTACAAAGATGCTCATATCCACTGTACAGTTCTCAACCACCACACCAGACACCCACCCGAACCAGACTCACACGAGCCCACCGGGCAGCGGCATTGGCACAGGACCACCACACACACCAGTGCGTGATATCCCAGAACCCCAACAGTGCGCCCACCCATCATTCACTGATCGACATTCCACACGAGCACACCCACCACGATCCCCGAAGAGACCCCAGCAGATGCGTGGACCAGACCCATAGCCCCACCCCAACGGTGGAACCATGCCGGCCACACGTGCTCCTTAGAAAGGAGGTGATCCAGCCGCACCTTCCGGTACGGCTACCTTGTTACGACTTAGTCCTAATTACCAGTCCCACCTTCGACGACTCCCCCACACGAGGTGTTAGGCCATCGGCTTCGGGTGTTACCGACTTTCATGACTTGACGGGCGGTGTGTACAAGCCCCGGGAACGTATTCACCGCAGCGTTGCTGATCTGCGATTACTAGCGACTCCGACTTCATGGGGTCGAGTTGCAGACCCCAATCCGAACTGAGACCGGCTTTCTGAGATTCGCTCCACCTCACAGTGTCGCAACTCTTTGTACCGGCCATTGTAGCATGCGTGAAGCCCTGGACATAAGGGGCATGATGACTTGACGTCATCCCCACCTTCCTCCGAGTTGACCCCGGCGGTCTCCACTGAGTCCCCAACCGAATTGCTGGCAACAGTGGACGAGGGTTGCGCTCGTTGCGGGACTTAACCCAACATCTCACGACACGAGCTGACGACAGCCATGCACCACCTGTGAACCGGCCCACAAGGGGGGCGGCCATCTCTGACCGTTACCAATCCATGTCAAACCCAGGTAAGGTTCTTCGCGTTGCATCGAATTAATCCGCATGCTCCGCCGCTTGTGCGGGGCCCCGTCAATTCCTTTGAGTTTTAGCCTTGCGGCCGTACTCCCCAGGCGGGGTACTTAATGCGTTAGCTACGGCACGGAATCCGTGGAATGGACCCCACACCTAGTACCCACCGTTTACAGCGTGGACTACCAGGGTATCTAAGCCTGTTTGCTCCCCACGCTTTCGCTCCTCAGCGTCAGGAAAGGTCCAGAGAACCGCCTTCGCCACTGGTGTTCCTCCTGATATCTGCGCATTCCACCGCTCCACCAGGAATTCCATTCTCCCCTACCTTCCTCCAGTTGACCCGTATCGAAAGCACGCCCAGGGTTAAGCCCCAAGTTTTCACTTCCGACGTGATCAACCACCTACGAGCTCTTTACGCCCAATAAATCCGGACAACGCTCGCACCCTACGTATCACCGCGGCTGCTGGCACGTAGTTAGCCGGTGCTTCTTCTCCAGGTACCGTCACACCCAAAGAGTGCTTCGTCCCTGGTGAAAGCGGTTTACAACCCGAAGGCCGTCATCCCGCACGCGGCGTTGCTGCATCAGGCTTCCGCCCATTGTGCAATATTCCCCACTGCTGCCTCCCGTAGGAGTCTGGGCCGTATCTCAGTCCCAATGTGGCCGGTCACCCTCTCAGGCCGGCTACCCGTCGACGCCTTGGTGAGCCACAACCTCACCAACAAGCTGATAGGACGCGAGTCCATCCACCACCGCCAGAACTTTCCAACCCCCACCATGCGATGAGAGCTCATA
>JALCLH010000016.1 GCA_022647765.1 Acidipropionibacterium sp. | reverse complement strand
GGCTGGCCGCGGTGGCCGGGGCCGCGATGGCTCTCGGCGGGGCGGCGCTGGCGGTGGCGGCCGGGCGCTGGCCGGCCAGGACCTCCAGGTTCACCCGGAATCGGGACAGCGGCCCGGTGACCGCCGAGGACGACCCGCGCGAGGTGTGGGCGGCGCTGGACCGGGGAGAGGACCCCACCGCCGAGCGGAAACCGGACTGACCACACCTCGATCACACCCCGCCGGGGCGCGGCGGCGCGCTACAGTGCGGCACAGGAAGCGTGTCCGCCAGGGCATCTTTCGCCTGACGTTCTCATCAGAACATCATCACCAAGGAATTGTCGCCAAGGGCGACCTCAGCCCGGCCAGTCGCAAGCGAGACAAGTCCCAGCCTTCCAGGAGGAGCCATGAGCCGCGAGACCGCTTCTGTTCCCGCCCGCCAGGGTCGCGAGTACACCGACGGGAGGAGTCCCGCCGCCTGGACCGGAACCGCCATCGCCGGAGCCGGCTTCGTCGCGGCCACCGTCGGCGCGATGGCCGGACCCAACTGGCCGCTGTGCATCATCGGCGGGGCACTGGTGGCCATCGCCCTCATCGCAGTCGTCGTCCTCAAGGCCCTCGGCTACGGCCAGAGCTACTGAGGTCGTGCATATGTCAGCATCGTCATCCTCCTCGGCTCCGTCCACCGGCACCCGCCAGTCCCGCCGCCAGACCGGAACCGTCCTCGACAGCATCATCTCCGGGGTGCTCATCGATCTGCGCGAGCGCCAATTGATGGTGAGCGAGGCCAGCCTGCGGGGCGCGATCGACCTGCTCGCGGCGCCCCTGGACCCGCTGCCGGCCCTGCGGCGTCCCGGACTCTCGGTGATCTCCGAGGTCAAGCGGTCCAGCCCCTCCAAGGGAGCCCTGGCCGAGATCCCCGACCCGGCCGCCCTGGCCCGGCGCTATCAGGCCGGCGGGGCCGCCGCGATCAGCGTGCTCACCGAGCGCAGACGGTTCTCCGGCACCCTGGCCGACCTCGACGACGTCCGCGCGGCGGTGAGCATCCCGGTGCTGCGCAAGGACTTCGTCGTCACCGAGTACCAGGTTCTGGAGGCCCGCGCGCACGGCGCCGACATCGTCCTGCTGATCGTCGCCGCCCTCGACGACCGGGAGCTGGCGAGCCTGTACCGGCTGGTGGTCAGTCTCGGAATGACCCCTCTGGTGGAGGTTCACACCCCCGATGAGGCCCGTCGCGCGGCCGACCTCGGCGCTGGACTGATCGGCGTCAACGCCCGCAACCTCAAGACCCTCAAGGTCGACACCTCGAACTTCGGCCGGCTGCTCGACCTGCTTCCGGACCAGGCGGTGAAGGTCGCCGAATCCGGCATCCTCAGCCTGGACGACGCGGTGGACGCCCACCGGGCCGGGGCCGACGCCATCCTGGTCGGCGAGGCCCTGGTGCGCGCCGAGGACCCGGCGGCCCTGATCTCCCAGATCTCGGCCGCCACCGCCCCCTCCGTCGCCGCGCACACCCCGGCCCACGAGAGCGCCGACCCGGCCCCCTCCGGCGGGTCCTGATCCGGCCCCGAACATCCCCGTCCGGCCTGCGCCGGACATTTCGTCCCTAGTGAACGCGAGAACATGACTTCAACCACGCCATCATCCGGAACACCCGCCCCCGGCGGCCCGCGGCACGTGCCCGACGCCACCGGCCACTTCGACCAGTTCGGGGGCAGGTTCGTCCCCGAGGCTCTGCAGGCCGCCCTGGACCAGCTCGAGCAGACCTTCAGGACGGCGATGACCGATCCCGCCTTCGACGCCGAGCTGGACGATCTGCGCCGCAACTACGCCGGGCGCCCCAGCCCGCTCACCGAGGCCCACCGATTCGCCGAGTACTGTCACGGCGCCCGGGTCTTCCTCAAGCGCGAGGACCTCAACCACACCGGATCGCACAAGATCAACAACGTCCTCGGCCAGGCCCTGCTGGCCCGCCGGATGGGCAAGCACCGGCTCATCGCCGAGACCGGCGCCGGTCAGCACGGCGTCGCCACCGCCACCGTCGCGGCGATGCTCGGGATGGCCTGCCGGGTCTACATGGGCAAGGTCGACACCGACCGGCAGGCCCTCAATGTGGCCCGGATGCAGTTGCTGGGCGCCGAGGTGGTGGCCGTGGAGGCCGGCTCCAAGACCCTCAAGGATGCCATGAACGAGGCGATGCGCGACTGGGTCACCAATGTCGCCGACACCCACTACCTGATCGGCACCGCCTCGGGCCCGCACCCCTTCCCGATGATGGTCAAGCAGTTCCAGAGCGTGATCTCCGCCGAGTCCAAGAGGCAGATCGTGGCCGACACCGGCGCCCTGCCGGATGCCATCTGCGCCTGCGTCGGCGGCGGCTCCAACGCCATCGGCTCCTTCGCCGAGTACATCGACGAGCCCGAGGTCCGCCTCTTCGGCTTCGAGGCCGGCGGGGAGGGCATCGCGACCGGACGCCACGCCGCCTCGATCAACGGCGGCTCGGTCGGCGTGCTGCACGGCACCCGCACCTTCATCCTCCAGGACGAGGACGGCCAGACCATCGAGTCGCACTCGATCTCGGCCGGTCTGGACTACCCCGGCGTCGGCCCCGAGCACTCCTGGCTGGCGGCCACCGGGAGGGCCTCCTACCTGCCGATCAACGACGACGAGGCGATGGAGGCGCTGCGGATCCTCACCCGCACCGAGGGCATCATGCCGGCCATCGAGTCGGCCCACGCGGTGGCCGGGGCGATGAAGATCAGCGAGAAGCTGACCGGCAGGAACGGAGAACCGCCGGTCATCATCATCACGATCTCCGGGCGCGGCGACAAGGACGTCGACACGGCACTGAAATGGTTCGGCCTCGACGGCAGCGTCGACGCCACGACGGGAGGCATGAAGTGAGCAGCAGCGGCGAGGCCTACAGGGCCGCACGGGCCGAGAACCGACCGGCCCTGGTCGGCTATCTGCCGGTCGGCCACCCCAGCGTCGACGACTCGCTGGAGGCCATGAAGGCGCTCACCGACGGCACCCAGGGAGTCGGCGTCGACCTGGTCGAGATCGGCCTGCCCTACTCGGACCCGATGATGGACGGCACCGTCATCCAGCACGCCACCACCACCGCGCTGAGCCGCGGGGTGCACACCCGCGACGCGCTGCGGGCCGCCGAGGCGGTCGCCTCCACCGGCACCCACTGCGTCGTGATGACCTACTGGAACCTCATCGAGCACTACGGGGTGGACGCCTTCGCCCGTGATTTCGCCGCCGCCGGCGGCTCCGGGCTGATCACCCCCGATCTCACCCCCGACGAGGCCGAGCAGTGGTTCGAGGCCTCCGACGCCCACGGGCTGGACCGGATCTTCCTGGTGGCCCCCTCCTCGACGCCGCAGCGCCTGGCCAAGACGGTGCACGCCTGCCGCGGCTGGGTGTACGCCACCAGCGTGATGGGGGTCACCGGGGCCCGCAACCAGACCTCCACCGCAGCCCCCGAGCTGGTCGCCCGGGTCAAGCAGGTGGATCCGGACCTTCCGGTCGGGGTCGGCCTCGGCGTCTCCAACGGCGACCAGGCTGCCGAGATCGGAGCCTTCGCCGACGGCGTCATCGTCGGCTCTGCGCTGGTGCGCACCCTGGTGGAGGCCGACGAGTCCGGCGAGGGAGCGGCGGCCGGGATCGCCCGGATGCGCACCATCGTCGACGACCTGGCGGCCGGTGTGCGGCGCGCCCGGACCCCGCAGGGAGCCCGGTGAGCGTCGCCGCGCTGTCGATCCCCAGCCCCCCGATCGGTCAGTTCTCGCTGGGGCCGATCACGATTCACATCTACGCCCTGTGCCTGCTGGCCGGGATCGTGGTGGCCTATGTGATGGGAGAGCGGCGATATCGCGACCGGGGCGGCTCCGATGAGGATTTCGAGGCGGTGGCCATCTGGGCCGTCGTCTTCGGGATCATCGGCGCCCGGCTCTACCACGTCATCACCGATCACGAGCTGTACTTCGGCCCCGGGAGGACCTGGTACCACGCCTTCTACATCTGGCAGGGCGGGCTGGGGATCTGGGGATCGATCACCGGCGGCGCCCTGGCGGTGCTGTGGGTCTGCCATCGCCGCGGTCTCACCTTCGCCCCGATCGCCGACTCGCTGGCCCCCGGCATCCTGCTGGCCCAGGGGGTGGGACGGCTCGGCAACTGGTTCAACCAGGAGCTGTTCGGCCGCCCGACCACCCTTCCCTGGGCCCTGCAGATCGACCCGGCCCACCGGCCGGCCGGCTACCTGCAGTACCAGACCTTCCACCCGACCTTCCTCTACGAACTCGTCTGGAATGTCGCCGGCGCGCTCTTCCTGCTGTGGGTCGATCGGCACTGGCGGCTGGAGCGCGGTAAGCTCTTTGCGCTGTACGTCGTGGTGTACACATTCGGCCGATTCTGGGTCGAGAGGCTGCGGATAGATCCCGCGAACCACCTCGGCGGATGGCGGATCAACTCATACACCTCGGTGATCGTCTTCTGCGCCGGCCTGATCTGGCTCGGCTGGCTGATGCGGTTCCGTCCCGGCCCCGACCCCAGACCGGTCTCGGCCCGCGCGGCCGGTCAGGCAACTGGCGGCCGGAAAACCGGTAGTCAGCAGGCAGACGAGTCCGGGGACACCGAGCTGAAGTCCGATGATGCCGCGGAGTGATCACCGCCGGTATCACTTTATGGACAGCTGTTTCATCTATTGGGCACTCTGTGGCACTGTGTGGGTACCCGCGGCGCGCGGCCCGGGACCTCTTCGCATCCCCAACGCAGTTCTGAGCAGGCCGAACCGGCCTGAGCAGCGCTGAGCGCGGATGCGGAGCGGTGACCGCACCGCGCTGGGCGGAGTCTGAAAGGAGACCCGGATGACCTTTGGCCATCACCCCAAGCAGGGGTTGTACGACCCCTCCTTCGACCATGACGCCTGTGGCGTCGCTTTCGTCGCCACGATGACCGGCGTCGCCAGCCATCAGATCATTGAGCAGTCCCTCGAGGTGCTGCGCAATCTGGACCACCGCGGCGCCACCGGCGCCGATCCGGCGGCCGGCGACGGTGCGGGAATCCTGGTTCAGGTTCCGGACGCCTTCCTGCGCCGGGTGACCGGGCTGCGGCTGCCCGAGCCGGGCTCCTACGCCGTCGGGATGGCCTACATGCCGGTTGACGAGGCCAAGCGGGCCCGTTCCCGGGCGGTGATCGAGCTGATCGCCGCCGACGAGGGCATCCAGATCCTCGGCTGGCGCGAGGTCCCGGTGCACACCGAGACTCTCTCGCCGATCTCCCTGTCGACCATGCCGCACTTCGAGCAGGTCCTGATCAGCGCCCGGGACGGCCGGGTCGGGATGGACCTGGAGCGCCTGGCATTCGTGCTGCGGCGTCGCGCCCAGCACGAGGCGGGGGTCTACTTCGCCTCGTTGTCCTCGCGCACCCTGGTCTACAAGGGCATGCTCACCACCGACCAGCTCGAGGAGCTTTTCCCCGAGCTCGGCGACCAGGACTTCACCAGCGCTCTCGCCCTGGTGCACTCGCGGTTCTCCACCAACACCTTCCCCACCTGGGAGCTGGCCCACCCGTTCCGGATGATCGCCCACAACGGCGAGATCAACACCGTGGCGGGCAATCGGAACTGGATGCGCGCCCGCGAGGCGCTGCTCAAGTCCGACCTGATCCCCGGCGAGCTGTCGCGGCTCTACCCGATCTGCACCCCCGGCGGGTCCGACTCGGCGTCCTTCGACGAGGTCCTGGAGCTGCTCCACCTGGGCGGGCGCAGCCTGCCCCACGCGGTGCTCATGATGATCCCCGAGGCGTGGCAGAAGCGCACCGACATGGACCCCAGGCTGCGCGACTTCTACTCCTTCCACTCCTTCCTGATGGAGCCCTGGGACGGCCCGGCCTGCGTCACCTTCACCGACGGCAACCAGATTGGCGCGGTGCTGGACCGCAACGGCCTGCGACCGGCCCGCTACTGGGTCACCTCCGACGGCCTGGTGGTCTTCGCCTCCGAGTCCGGGGTGCTGGACATCCCCACCGACCGGGTGATCCAGAAGGGGCGCCTGCAGCCCGGCCGGATGTTCCTGGTCGACCTGTCGGAGCACCGGATCGTCGACGACGCCGAGATCAAGTCCACCCTGGCCGGCGCCGCCCCCTACGGCGAGTGGCTCAAGGGGACGATGAACCTCGACGACATCCCCGATCGTCCGCACATCGTCCACTCGCACTCCTCGGTGACCCGGCGGCAGCAGCTGTTCGGCTACACCACCGAGGATGAGCGCATCCTCATCGCGCCGATGGCCAACACCGGCAAGGAGGCGCTGGGCTCGATGGGCAACGACACCCCGCTGGCGGTGCTGTCCAACCGGTCCCGGATGCTGTGGGACTACTTCACCCAGCTCTTCGCCCAGGTGACCAACCCGCCGCTCGACTCGATCCGCGAGGAGCTGGTCACCTCGCTCACCGGGTCCATCGGCCCCGAGTCGAATCTGCTGGATCCGGGCCCCGACTCCTGTCGTCAGCTCGTCGTCAACTTCCCGATCCTGGACTCCGACCAGCTGGCCAAGATCGTCCACATCAACTCCGACGGGTCCCATCCCGGTCACCAGACCCATGTGGTGAGCGGGCTGTTCCAGGTCGACCTGGGCGGCCAGGGACTGGCCGCCAGGCTCGAGGAGATCCGGGCCGAGGTGTCCGCGGCGATCGAGGACGGTGCGCGGATCATCGTGCTGTCCGACCGTCACGCCACCCGTGAGCTGGCTCCCATTCCGTCCCTGCTGCTCACCTCGGCGGTGCACCATCATCTGGTGCGCCAGAAGACCCGCACCCAGGTCGGTCTGGTGGTGGAGGCCGGCGATGTCCGCGAGGTGCATCACGTCGCCCTGCTGATCGGCTACGGCGCCTCGGCCGTCAACCCGTACCTGTGCTTCGAGACCGCCGAGGACATGGCCCGCCACGAGACCTTCGTCAAGGTCAACCCGGACGCCGCCATTCACAACGTGTACAACGCGCTGGGCAAGGGCGTGCTCAAGGTGATGAGCAAGATGGGCGTCTCGACCATCTCCTCCTACAAGGGCGCCCAGATCTTCGAGGCCACCGGGCTGTCCCAGGACTTCATCGACGAGTACTTCACCGGCACGATCAGCCAGATCGGCGGCATCGGGCTCAACGAGATCGCCGCCGAGATCGGGCTGCGGCACCGTCGCGCCTACCCGGAGACCGGCGTCCGGCTGCCGCACCGGACCCTTCCGGTCGGCGGTCACTACCAGTGGCGTCGAGAGGGCGAGGAGCACCTGCTCAACCCGGAGACGGTGTTCCGCCTCCAGCAGGCCACCCGGACCGAGGACTACGAGCAGTTCGAGCGTTACACCGATCTGGTGAACCAGAACTCCACTCACCTGATGACCCTGCGCTCGATGTTGGAGTTCCGGCACGACCGTCCGCCGGTGCCGATCGAGGAGGTGGAGCCGGAGACCGAGATCGTCAAGCGGTTCGCCACCGGGGCGATGAGCTACGGCTCGATCTCGATGGAGGCCCACCAGACCCTGGCGATCGCGATGAACCGGATCGGCGGCAAGTCGAACACCGGCGAGGGAGGCGAGGACCCCGAGCGTCTGCACGACCCGCAGCGCCGCTCGGCGATCAAGCAGGTCGCCTCCGGCAGGTTCGGGGTGACCAGCGACTACCTGGTCAACGCCGACGATCTGCAGATCAAGATGGCCCAGGGGGCCAAGCCCGGCGAGGGCGGCCAGCTGCCCGGTCCGAAGGCCTATCCGTGGATCGCCCGGACCCGGCACTCGACGCCGGGAGTCGGGCTGATCTCCCCGCCCCCGCACCACGACATCTACTCCATCGAGGACATCAAGCAGCTCATCCACGACCTCAAGTGCGCCAACCCGCGTGCCCGCGTGCATGTGAAGCTGGTGGCCGAGGCCGGGGTGGGTACGGTGGCCACCGGAGTCTCCAAGGCCAAGGCCGATGTGGTGCTCATCTCGGGCCACGACGGCGGCACCGGCGCGGCTCCGCTCACCTCGATCAAGCACGCCGGCGGTCCCTGGGAGCTCGGCCTGGCCGAGACCCAGCAGACCCTGCTCATCAACGGTCTGCGCGACCGGATCGTGGTGCAGTGCGACGGTCAGCTCAAGACCGGCCGCGACGTCGTGGTGGCGATGCTGCTGGGCGCCGAGGAGTTCGGCTGCGCCACCACCGCCCTGGTGGTCGAGGGCTGCATCATGATGCGCAAGTGCCACACCGACAACTGTCCGGTCGGCATCGCCACCCAGAACCCGGAGCTGCGCAAGAAGTTCGCCGGCAACCCCGACCATGTGGTGACCTTCTTCATGTTCATGGCCCGCCAGGTCCGCGAGATCCTCGCCGAACTGGGATTCCGGTCCGTCGAGGAGGCGGTCGGCCATGTCGAGGTGCTTAAGGCGCGCGAGGGGATCACGCACTGGAAGGCCCGGGGGCTCGACCTGTCCCCGATCCTGGCCCAGGTCGAGGTGCCCTACGGCCAGACCCTGCACCACCGCATCGATCAGGACCACGAGATCGCCGACAGCCTCGACGTCTCCCTCATCGAACTGGCCGCCCCGGCCCTGGAGCGCCGCGAGAAGGTGACCGCCAGGCTGCCGATCCGCAATGTGAACCGCACCGTCGGCACCATGCTCGGCAACCGGGTGACGGTGGCCACCGACGGCAAGGGGCTGCCCGACGGCACCATCGACATCACCTTCGACGGCACAGCGGGCCAGAGCTTCGGCGCCTTCCTGCCGGCCGGCGTCACCCTCAGACTGATCGGCGACGCCAACGACTACGTCGCCAAGGGCCTGTCCGGGGGGCGGATCATCGTGACCCCGCCCGCCGACGCGGCATTCCGGCCCGAGGAGCAGATCATCGCCGGCAATGTCATCGGATACGGCGCCACCAGCGGTGAGATCTTCCTGCGGGGGGTCGTCGGCGAGCGCTTCTGCGTGCGCAACTCCGGTGCCATCGCGGTGGCCGAGGGGGTCGGCGACCACGGCTGCGAGTACATGACCGGGGGAGAGGCCCTGGTGATCGGCCCGACCGGTCGCAACTTCGCCGCCGGCATGTCGGGCGGCACCGCCTGGGTGCTGCACCTGGATCCGACCCGTCTCAACCCCGAGATGGTCGACGGCATCCCCGTCGAGGCCGCCGATGTGGCCCGGATCCGCGAACTGCTGCAGGCCCATCGCGATGCCACCGGATCGACGGTCGCCGCCGACCTGCTGGGCCTCGACGACGGGGCTCTGGCCTCGGCCTTCACCAAGATCGTGCCCCGCGACTACGCCCGCATCCTGCGGGTGGCCCAGGAGGCCAAGGACCTGCATCTGACCGAGGAAGCAACGACCGAACTGCTGATGGAGGCCTCCCATGGCTGATCCGCGCGGATTCATGAAGTACCCCCGCGAGGTGGCCGAGCGCCGCCCCGTCGAGGAGCGACTGGATGACTGGAAGGAGGTCTACCCGGGCACCCCCGGGCGGGCCCTGCTGCCGATCATCACCACCCAGGCGGCGCGCTGCATGGACTGCGGCATTCCGTTCTGCCACAACGGCTGTCCGCTGGGGAATCTCATCCCGGAGTGGAACGACCTCATCTACCGCGATGAGTGGCGCGAGGCGCTGGACCGGCTGCACGCCACGAACAACTTCCCGGAGTTCACCGGGAGGCTGTGCCCGGCGCCCTGCGAGACGGCCTGCGTCGAGGGGATCAATCGCGATCCGGTGACCATCAAGAACATCGAGGTCTCGATCATCGACAAGGCCTGGGAGGACCGCCGGGTGATCCCGGAGGTGCCCGACTGGCACTCCCTAAAGACCGTCGCCGTGGTGGGCTCGGGGCCCGCCGGGCTGGCCGTCGCCCAGCAGCTCACCCGCGCCGGGCACACCGTGGTGGTCTACGAGCGGGCCGACGCCATCGGCGGCCTGATGCGCTACGGCATTCCCGAATTCAAGCTCGAGAAGGCGGTGCTGGACCGGCGGGTCAAGCAGATGGATCTGGAGGGCACCGTCTTCCGGACCAATGTCGAGGTCGGCGTCGACGTCACCGGCGAGGAGTTGCGGGAGAGCTTCGACGCGGTCGTGCTGGCGATCGGCTCGACCACTCCCCGCGACCTGGGCGCCCCCGGCCGCGAGCTGGACGGCATCCATCAGGCGGTGGAGTACCTCACCCAGAACACCAAGGTGGTCCACGGGGCCGAGATCCCCGACCAGGTGGTCGCCACCGGTAAGGACGTCATCGTCATCGGCGGCGGCGACACCTCCAACGACTGCCTGGGCACCGCGCTGCGCCAGGGGGCCCGTTCGGTGACCCAGCTGGAGATCATGCCGCACCCGCCGATCGATCGGCCGGGCGGCCAGCCCTGGCCGACCTACCCGATGATCTACCGGGTGGCCAGCGCCAACGAGGAGGGCGGCGAGCGGGTCTACTCCACCAACACCCTGGAGTACCTGGGCGACGAGGACGGCAAGGTCCGCGCGCTCAAGGTCACCGAGGTGCGCCGGGAGGGCCGGGCCTTCGTGCCGGTGCCCGGCACCGAGCGTGAGCTGCCCGCCCAGCTGGTCGTTCTGGCGATGGGCTTCACCGGGCCCCAGCAGAAGGGCCTGGTCGAAGAGCTCGGGCTGGACCTGGACGCCCGCGGCAATATCGTGCGCCACAAGGACTTCTCCACCTCGGTGCCGGGAGTCTTCGCCTGCGGCGACGCCGGGCGCGGCCAATCGCTCATCGTCTGGGCGATCGCCGAGGGCCGCTCGGCGGCCAACGGGGTGGACGCCTACCTGTCCGGTACCCGGTCGGTGCTGCCCAGGCCGATCGATCCGTCGACCCGGCAGCTGATGGTCTGATCGGCCGGCCTGGCCCGCTGACCCCGCGAAGCGCAAGGAGATCACTCCCGCCTCGCCGTCCTGAAGCCCTGACAGGGTCACGGGACGGCGAGGCGGGAGTGATCTCCACAGGTGCCGATCTCGGGAACCACCACCTTCGACAAAGGACCCGGCGCGTCAACAATCCAGACCGCATCGGCCATGAACGATCGTCGAGTGAGTTCCCAGGGTAGAGTGGGCGAGCGGCTCCTGTCCGGGCCTGACAAGGTGGACGGCGGCGGGTCGGCTGCGCGAGGACGACCTCGCGATTCCGGCGGCCGGCGTCCCGGTGGCAGAGCAGCCGATGATCCTCGACACCCGTAGCTTTCACACAGGAGAAGCACTCATGACCGACCCCTTCGCCCACGACAAGCAGGTGGCCGCAGTGGCTTCCGCGCAGTTCGTCGAGGATGGGATGAGCGTCGGACTCGGCACCGGATCGACGGTGGCCTTCCTGTTGCCGGCCCTCGCCGAGCGCAGACTGAAGAATCTGCGCTGCGTCTCCACCTCGCCCGCCACCTCGGCCCTGGCGAGGAAGCTGGGATTGAGGGTGGACACCTTCTCGGGCACCGACGGGGTGGCGCACCTCGACATCGCCATCGACGGCGCCGACGAGGTGGCGGATTCCGGCTGGCTGGTCAAGGGCGGCGGTGCCGCGCACACCCGCGAGAAGGCGGTCGCCGCGGCCGCCGACCGGTTCGTCGTGGTCGTCTCCGGCAACAAGGCCGTGGATCGGTTGACTCCGCCGGTGCCGTTGGAACTGGCCCAGTTCGGGCTCGCCTCGACTCTGCGTCGGCTCGGCGGCGTGCGGCTGCGCGACGTGCCGATCAGCCCCGACGGCGGGGTCATCGCCGACTACATGACGCCCTTCGACGATCCGGCCGAACTCGCCGACCGGCTGGCGAACACCGTCGGCGTGGTGGAGCACGGGCTGTTTCCACCATCGATGGTCTCCGACGTCGTCATCGCCAGCGGCGACCGGGTGGAGACTCGCACTCTGCGCTGACCGGCGGCGGCTCCGAGGCTAGGCTGACAGGAACGTGACCGCTTGCAACGACATCACTCATCCACGATCTGCCCACATCGACGACGCGGCTAGCCGCACGAAGGAAGCCTGATGAACACCCCCCTCACCCAACGTCCGGCATGGGCTGCGCTGAAGCAGCACTACGAGGAGATCCGCGATCTTCACCTGCGCGACCAGTTCGCCGCCGACCCCCAGCGGGGCGAGCGCCTCACCGCCGAGGCGGTCGGCCTGTACCTGGACTACTCGAAGAACCGGATCACCGACGAGACCCTTCCGCTGCTGATCAAGCTGGCCGAGGAGTCCGGGCTTCGCGAGCACATCGAGGCGATGTTCCGCGGGGACCGGATCAATGTCTCGGAGAATCGCTCCGTGCTGCACATCGCGCTGCGCAAGCCCCGCGGGGAATCGCTGATCGTGGACGGCGTCGACGTCGTCCAGGAGGTCAACGAGGTGCTGGACCGGATGGCGAGCTTCGCCGACCGGGTCCGCTCCGGCCAGTGGAGGGGATACACCGGAAAGGCGATCAAGAACGTCGTCAATGTCGGCATCGGCGGTTCGGATCTCGGCCCGGTGATGGCCTATGAGGCGCTTCGCCACTACACCCGGCGCGACATGACCTTCCGATTCGTCTCCAATGTGGATTCGACCGACTTCGCCGAGGCGACCCACGATCTGGATCCGGAGGAGACGCTGTTCATCATCTCCTCCAAGACCTTCACCACTCTCGAGACGATGACCAACGCCCGGACCGCGCGCGACTGGGCCCTGGCCGGTCTCGGTGACGAGGCCGCCATCGCCAAGCACTTCGTCGCGGTCTCCACCAACGCGGAGGCGGTGTCGGAGTTCGGCATCGACACCGACAACATGTTCGGCTTCTGGGAATGGGTCGGCGGGCGCTACTCGATGGACTCCGCGATCGGGCTGTCGACCATGCTGGCCATCGGGCCGGAGAACTTCCGCGAGCTGCTGGCCGGCTTCCACGCCATGGACGAGCACTTCCGCACCGCGCCCTTCGAGCAGAACCTGCCGGTCATCATGGCCCTGCTCAGCGTCTGGTACGGCAACTTCTTCGGCGCCCAGACCGTCGCCGTGCTGCCCTATGAGCAGTACCTCAAGCGCTTCCCGGCGTATCTCCAGCAGCTGACCATGGAGTCCAACGGCAAGCACGTCACCCTGGACGGCCAGGCGGTCGACTACGAGACCTGTGCGGTGTACTGGGGGGAGCCCGGCACCAATGGTCAGCACAGCTTCTACCAGCTCATCCACCAGGGCACCAAGCTGATCCCGGTCGACCTGATCGGCTTCGGCAAGACCCTCAACCCGATTCGCGATCACCACGACGTGCTGATGTCGAATGTGTTCGCGCAGGCCGAGGCGCTGGCCCTGGGCAAGACCGAGGAGGAGGTCGTCGCCGAGGGCACCGCACCCGGCCGTGGTCCCGCACCGCGTCTTCGAGGGCAACCGCCCGTCGAATGTGATCCTGGCCGAGAAGATCACCCCGTTCACCCTGGGCACCCTGGTCGCCCTGTACGAGCACAACGTGTTCACCCAGGGGGTCGTCTGGGGGATCGACTCCTTCGACCAGTGGGGAGTCGAGCTCGGCAAGGTGCTCGCCAAGCGGATCATTCCCGAACTGGAGTCCGAGGATGAGCCCGAGCTGTCCCACGACGGCTCGACCAATGCGCTGATCCGCCGCTACCGGGAGCTCCGGAAGTGAGAAATCGGCAGACCCGGCTCTGAGGCTGTGATAGATCACTCCCGCCTCGCCGTCCCCGAGCCTCAACAGGGCTACGGGACGGCGAGGCGGGAGTGATCTTCACAGGGATCAGCGCGAGGGATCAGTCCCCGTCGCTGATCCGGCCCTCGATGACCTCGCCGGGCTGGTTGCCGGGGTTGTCGGGGACCACCTCTCCCTCGATCACCGTCGGGGCGGTCCGCTCGATGACACCCGAGAGACGCCGCAGCCCGATCGCCAGGCCGATGTGGGCGGCCCCGTAGACGAGCACCCCGGCGCCGATCAGTATCCCCAGCGCCCGGGCGCCGAAACCGGGGTGGATGACGCCGGCGAAGCCCAGTCCCAGGCAGACCAGCCCCGCCACCAGCGGTGCCAGCCAGGCCCGGCGGGTGAGCGGCGTCAGCATCAGCGCCACTGCCACCAGGATGAGCCCCAGCACCACCACGCAGGCGCCGATGAGGGTGACGATGATCCGCATCATCGGGCCGGGATGCCACAGCATGAGGGCGCCGAGCAGCAGTCCGAGGATCCCGAACAGGATCATCGCGCTGCGGCCGGGCACCCCGGACATCGCCCGGGCGTTGATCAGATTGAGCACCGCGTCCACCAGCAGGTAGACGCCGAGCACCACCACCAGGACGGTGATCGTCGGCGCGGGCCAGACCAGCGCCACGACTCCCGCGGCGACGGCCAGCACCCCCTTGATCATCGGCAGCCACCACAGGGATCTCAGACTGCGCCTCAGCGACTGAGGGCTCGGCGTGCCGGAGCTCGGCGTTCGGGTTGACATGGTTCCAGCATATGGTCCGTCCCCGGTCGGCGGCCGGTGCCGCGGCACTCCCTTTCCGGCAGGGGACTATCGTGTTCCCGATCCCGACCCGAGAGGTGCACCCGTGGCACGATCCGACTTCGTCCATCTGCACACCCACACCGAGTACTCGATGCTCGACGGGGCTGCCAGCAACGACAAGCTCTTCGCCGAGGTGGCCCGCCAGGGCATGCCCGCGGTGGCGATGACCGACCACGGGAATATGTTCGGCGCCTACGAGTTCTTCCAGCTCGCCAAGAAGTACGACGGCACCGAGAACCCGCTGGTCAAGCCGATCATCGGGATCGAGGCCTATGTGGCCCCCAGCTCCCGGTTCTCCCGGGTGCAGGAGTTCTGGGGACGCCGGGGCCGGGGGAACGCCGCGGACCCGGACACCGAGGGCGGCAAGGACGTCTCGGGCGGCGGCCGGTACACCCACATGACGCTGTGGGCGAAGAATCCGACCGGCCTGCACAACCTCTTCAAGGCCTCCTCCCTGGCCTCCTACGAGGGCTACTACATGAAGCCGCGGATGGATCGCGAACTCATCGAGCGGTACTCCGAGGGGGTCATCGGCTCCACCGGATGCCCCTCGGGGGAGGTCCAGACCAGGCTGCGGCTGGGCCAGTTCGACCAGGCCTGCCAGGCGGCCGGGGCCTATCAGGAGATCTTCGGGCGCGAGAACTACTTCTGCGAGTTGATGGATCACGGCGTCCCGATCGAGCGGGAGGTGCGCGCCGACCTGCTGCGGCTGGCCAAGAAGCTCGACATCCCGCTGCTGGCCACCAACGACTCCCACTACGTCACCGAGGATCAGGCCGACGCCCACGACTCGCTGCTGTGCGTGGGCGTGGGGCGCAACAAGGACGATCCGAACCGGTTCCGGTTCAACGGCTCGGGCTACTACATCAAGACCTCCGAGGAGATGCGGGCCCTGTTCCCGGATCATCCGGAGGCGGCCGACAACACGCTGGCGCTGACCGAGATGATCGAGCCCTACGACGAGGTCTTCAGCTATGTCGACCGGATGCCGCAGTTCGACGTCCCGGAGGGGGAGACCCAGGAGTCCTGGCTGCGCAAGAAGCTGCACAAGGGCCTGGCGGAGAAGTTCGGCGACAACCCGCCGCAGGCGGTCCTCGAGCGGGTCGAGACCGAGCTGGCGACCATCGAGCCGCTGGGCTTCTCCTCCTACTTCCTGGTGGTCTCCGACATCTGCGACGCCGCCCGGTCGATGGGCGTGCCGGTCGGCCCGGGCCGCGGCTCGGCCGCCGGGTCGATGGTCGCCTACCTCACCGGCATCATCCAGATCAACCCGCTGGAGCACGATCTGCTGTTCGAGCGCTTCCTCAACCCGGAGCGGGTCAATCCGCCCGACATCGACCTGGACTTCGACGATCGCCAGCGCGACAAGGTGATCGACTACGTCACCCACAAGTACGGCAAGGAGTACACCAGCCAGGTCAACACCTTCGGCAAGATCAAGGCGAAGAACGCCGTCAAGGACGCCAACCGGATCCTCGGCTACCCCTTCGCCCTGGGCGACAAGATCACCAAGGCGATGCCCCCCGACGTGATGGGCAAGGGCGTCCCGCTGTCGAAGATTTTCGACCCGAAGGACGCCCGCTACGCCGAGGGGGCAGAGTTCCGCGACCTCTACCAGGACAACCCCGACGTCCACAAGATCGTCGACACCGCTCGCGGCATCGAGGGGCTGATCCGCGGCACCGGCGTCCACGCCTGCGCCTTCATCCTGTCCAGCGCCAAGCTGCTCGACCTGGTTCCGATGCACCGGCGGGACAAGGACGGCACCATCATCGCCGGCTTCGCCTATCCCCAGCTCGAGGAGATGGGGCTGATGAAGATGGACTTCCTCGGCCTGCGGAACCTCGGCATCATGGACCACTGCCTCAAGATCATCGCTGAGAACCGGGGCGAGGAGGTGGACCTGCAGAACCTGCCGCTGGACGACAAGAACACCTACGAGCTGCTGGCCCGCGGCGACACCCTCGGCGTCTTCCAGCTCGACGGCACCGCGATGCGCTCCCTGCTGCGCCTGATGGGGCCCACGAACTTCGACGACATCATCGCCGTCATCGCGCTGTATCGGCCCGGCCCGATGGGCGCCAACGCCCACATCAACTACGCCGAGCGCAAGAACGGCCGCCAGCCCCTCACCCCGATCCATCCGGAACTCAAGGAGGCCCTGGACGAGATCCTGGCACCGACCTACCACCTGATCGTCTATCAGGAGCAGATCATGTCCATCGCCCGCAAGCTGGCGGGCTACACCCTGGGCGGCGCCGACCTGCTGCGCCGCGCGATGGGCAAGAAGAAGAAGTACATCCTGGACCAGAACTTCGTGCCCTTCCAGGCCGGGATGCGCAAGAACGGCTATTCCGACCAGGCGATCCAGGCGCTCTGGGACGTCATGGTGCCCTTCGCCGGATACGCCTTCAACAAGTCCCACGCCGCCGGGTACGGCCTGGTGTCCTACTGGACGGCCTATCTCAAGGCCAACTATCCGGCCGAGTACGGCGCCGCGCTGCTCACCAGCGTCGGCGACGACAAGGACAAGATGGCGATGTACCTGTCCGACATGCGGGCCCAGCACATCAAGGTGCTGCCGCCCGATGTCAACGCCTCGTCGCTGGCCTTCACCGCCGTCGGCAAGGACATCCGGTTCGGCCTGGGGGCCATCCGCAATGTCGGCGAGCACCTGGTGGACTCCATGATCAAGGCCCGCGAGGAGCACGGCCCGGCCCACGACTTCTTCGAGTTCCTGGACCACATGCCGATCGACGTCTGCAACAAGAGGGCCATCGAGTCCCTCATCAAGGCCGGCGCCTTCGACTCCATGGGGCACTCCCGGCGCGGTCTGATGGCCGTCTTCGAGCAGGCGGTCGACGCCGTCATCGACCTCAAGCGCAACGAGGCGAACGGTCAGGACGACCTGTTCGGGATGGGCGGCGGCGAGGAGCCGGCCCAGCTGGGCGTCGAGCGAGTGGTGCCCGAGGAGGACTGGGACCGGCGCACCAAGCTCGCCTTCGAGCGCGACATGCTCGGCCTCTACGTCTCCGACCATCCGCTGCACGGCCTGGAGAGCGCTCTGGAGGCCGAGCGGGATATCCCGATCGCCGCCCTGATGGCCCCCGACGGGCCGCGCGAGGGGCAGTTCACGATCGCCGGCATGGTGACCCAGATCCTCCGCCGCACCACCAAGAACGGCGACATCTGGGCCTCGGTGACCCTGGAGGATCTGGACGCCGCGATCACCGTGGCCTGCTTCCCGAAGGTCTACCAGCGGGTCGAGCCGCTGCTGGCCCTCGACACCATCCTCAAGGTCCGTGGAAGGGTCCGCGAGCGCGACGACGCCGCCGAGATGTCGGCCTCCGAGGTCACGGTGCTCGATCTCACCGAGTCGGGCAATGCTCCGGTGACCATCGCGCTGCGCTCCGGGCGGTGCACCCCCTCGGTGATCCAGGGCCTTCGCACGGTGCTGCGCAGCCATCCGGGAGCATCGGAGGTGCACCTCCAGCTCAAGGAGGAGCAGCAGACCACGGTGTTCCGGCTGGCCGACGATCTCAAGGTGACTGCCGAGCAGCCCCTGATGGCCGACCTCAAGGCTCTGCTCGGGCCCTCCTGCATCCCGGGACGGTGACACGATGACCAACCTTTCAGCCGATACCGCAACCCGTCGCGAGCAGGCCGTACGGCGTCCCCCCGCGCCCGGGCGCCGACCCGCGACGGCCTGGCAGCACCGCGCCCCTCTGCTGCGCGGAATCCTGCTGTACCTGATCGCCTGCCTGATGCTGGGCGGTGTGGCCGGGCTGGTCTGGCACGCCACCACCAGCCTGCCGACCTACCGGATCAACGCGGACGGCTCGGCCGGCATGTCCGAGCGCGGCCTCACATCGGTGTTCTCCTCCGACGCCACCTTCTGCCTGATCGGGCTGGTGACCGGTCTGCTGCTCGGCCTGCTGGCCTGGTGGTGGTTCTCCCGTCGGCCGGTGGCGGTCGTGGTGCTGGCGGCGGCGGGGGCGGCGCTGGGCGCGCTGGCCTGCTGGTGGGTCGGCGTGCTGATCGGCCCGGCCGGGTTCGCGATCCGGATCTCGGGGGCCAAGTCCGGCGACGAGGTGCCGGTCGATCTGGCCCTGCGCACCTGGGTGCCGCTGCTGGTGTGGCTGTTCGCCGGGCTGCTGCCGGTGCTGGTGATCTCCATGGTGAAGTGGGACGGCGCCGAGCGTCTGCGCCACGGCGGCTCGCGACGCCGTCGGCCGCACCAGGACGCGACAGCGGGTTCTGCGGGGTCGCCCCGGACGCCGTCCGGCACGTCGGAT
Organism: Acidipropionibacterium sp.; assembly: GCA_022647765.1. Taxonomy (GTDB): domain Bacteria; phylum Actinomycetota; class Actinomycetes; order Propionibacteriales; family Propionibacteriaceae; genus Acidipropionibacterium. Next base: position 55,756 of record JALCLH010000016.1, on the reverse strand, counting down.
GGCGCCGCCGCGGACCCCTCGGCGTCATCGGGGCCGGATCACTAAACTGGTGCCGTGATTCGAACCGTGGACCTCACCTCCTCCGATCCAGACGACTACCGCAATGTCGTGCCCAGGGCCGATATCGACGTGGACTCGGCGATGGACGCCATCGTGCCGGTCTGCCATCGGGTGCGCAGCGACGGGGAGGACGCGCTGCGCGAGTTCAGTCGCACCTTCGATCATGTCGAGCCGGAGCACCTGCGGGTCCCGGTCGACGAGATCGCCAAGGCCGCCGGCGAGCTCAGCCCGACCCTGCGCTCGGCCTTCACCGAGTCGATCCGCCGACGCCGCACGGTGTGCGAGCAGGCCGAGCTGGAGACCTCCTCGGAGCCGGTCGAGCTGGCTCCCGGGGCGCTGGTGAGCCAGCGCATCATCCCGGTGAACCGGGTCGGGCTGTACGTGCCCGGCGGTTTCGCCCCGCTGGCCTCCAGCGTCATCATGAATGTGGTCCCGGCCCAGGTCGCCGGCGTCTCCTCGATCGCGGTGGCCTCGCCCCCGCAGGCCGACTTCGGCGGACTGCCGCACCCCAACATCCTGGCCCTGTGCGACATCCTCGGCATCGACGAGGTCTACGCCGTCGGCGGCGCCCAGGCGATCGCGATGTTCGCCTACGGCGTCCCCGGCCTGTGTCCCCGGGTGGACATGGTGACCGGCCCCGGCAATGTCTACGTGGTAGCCGCCAAGCGCTACCTGCGCGGGGTCGTCGGCATCGACTCGGAGGCCGGGCCCACCGAGATCGCGGTACTCGCCGATTCCACCGCCGATCCCCGGCTGGTCGCGGCCGACCTGATGAGCCAGGCCGAGCACGACCCGCTGGCCGCCGCCGTACTGGTCACCGACTCGCCGCAGCTGGCCGAGCAGGTCCGCACCGAGCTTGAGCCGATGGTCGCGGCGACCCTGCACTCCGAGCGGATCCGCACCTCGCTGGGCTCCCCGCAGTCGGCGATCGTGCTGGTGCGCGATATCGAGCAGGGCCTCAAGGTGGTCGACGGCTACGGAGCCGAGCACCTGGAGATCCAGACCGCCGACGCCGAGGAGGTCGCCTCCCGGGTGCACAACGCCGGCGCGATCTTCGTCGGCCCCTGGTCCCCGGTCTCGCTGGGCGACTACTCTGCCGGATCGACCCACGTGCTGCCCACCGCCGGCTCGGCGGCCCACTCCTCGGGCCTGTCGGTGCGCAGCTTCATGAAGGCGGTGCACGTCATCAACTACTCCCACAAGGCGCTGGACCAGTTGTCCTCCCCGGTGGAGGCCTTCGCCCTGGCCGAGAACCTTCCCGGGCACGCCAACGCGATCACCGTGCGGAGGGACCGATGAGCTCCGACCGCCTGCCCGGCCAGGCCATTCCCACGGTGAACCCGATCACGCTCTCCGAGCTGCCGCTGCGTCCCCGAGCTGGTGGGGGAGGAGCCCTACGGCGCCCCGCAGCTGGACGTCCCGGTCTGTCTCAACGTCAACGAGAATCCCTACCCCCCCTCCGAGGCGGTGCGCCGCGACATGGCCCATGCGGTCGGGAAGATCGCCGGCACCCTCAACCGCTACCCCGACCGGGAGGCCGACGGGCTGCGCGCCGACCTGGCCGAGTACATCGGCTTCGGGGTGGGGGCCGATCAGATCTGGCCGGCCAACGGCTCCAATGAGGTGATGACCCACATCCTGCAGGCCTTCGGCGGGCCCGGTCGCACCCTGCTGACCTTCACCCCCACCTACTCGATGTACCCCGAGTACGCCCGCAACACCCACACCCGCTATGTCACCTTCCCGCGCGACGACTACTTCGGGTTGGACGCCGGGCGGGTGACCTCGGCGATCGCCGCCAGCGGCGCCGACATCGTGCTCATCACCTCGCCGAACAATCCGACCGGCACCGCCACCCCGGTGGCCGTGATCGACGAGGTGTGCGCGGCCACCGATGCCATCGTGGTGGTCGACGAGGCCTACCAGGAGTTCAACGACACCCCGGAGGACTCGGCCATTGCGCTGCTGCCGAAGTACGGCCGGCTGATCGTGGCCCGCACCCTGTCGAAGGCCTTCGCGCTGGCCGGCGGGCGGGTCGGCTATGCCGTGGCCGCACCGGCGGTGGTCGATGCGCTGCGGATCGTCCGGCTGCCCTACCACCTCTCGGCGACCACCCAGACGGTGGCCCGGGTGGCCCTGCGCCACGCCCCCGAGATGCTGGCCCGGGTCGACGAGCTGCGCGAAACCCGGGCCGGGATGGAGCAGTGGCTGCGGATGCACGGCCTGGACGTGGTGTCCAGCCAGTCGAACTTCCTGCTCTTCGGCCGGTTCGCCGACCGGCACGCGGTGTGGGCCGACTTCCTGGAGCACGGCGTGCTGATCCGCGAGGTCGGGCCCGAGGGATACCTGCGGGTCTGCGCCGGAACCGCCGCCGAGGTGGACGCCTTCCAGCGGGTGGCCCTGGAGGTCACCCCGCGCGCGGAGATGATGCCCGCCCCGGCCGGCGAGGCGATCAGTTCCAAGAACCACGTCCGCACCTCCCCCCGGGCCGAGTAGAGCCCCGGACAGACAGCCCAGGATCAGACAAGCCCAGATCAGAGAGCAGGAACATCCCGCGATGAGCCGCACCGCACACGTCATCCGCAACACCTCGGAGTCCCAGGTCGATGTCTCCATCGACCTGGACGGCACCGGGGAGTCCACTATCTCCACCGGCGTGGGCTTCTACGACCACATGCTCACCGCCCTGTCGAAGCACTCGGGCATCGACATGGCGATCCGCACCACCGGCGATGTCGAGATCGACGGGCACCACAGTGTCGAGGACACCGCCATCGCGCTCGGCCAGGCGCTGAAGGAGGCGCTCGGAGACAAGTCCGGGATCACCCGCTTCGGCGACGCCGTCGTCCCCCTCGACGAAGCCCTCGCGCAGTGCGTGGTCGACATCGCCGGCCGGCCCTATGTGGTGTGCAGCGGGGAGCCGGACTCCCAGATCACGGTGCGGATCGGCGGCTCCGGGGTCGCCTACCAGGGGTCGATGACCTACCACGTGGTGGAGTCCCTGGCCACCAATGCCGGGCTGTGCGTGCACCTGCGGCTGCTCGCCGGGCGCGACCCGCACCACATCTGCGAGGCCCAGTACAAGGCCCTGGCCCGGGCCCTGCGGATCGCGGTGGCCCCCGACCCCCGGATGGCCGGTCGGGTGCCCAGCACCAAGGGGACTCTCAATGCCTGAGACGACACGGATCGGAGTCATCGACCACGGCTCGGGCAACCTGCACTCGGCCTGCCGGGCGCTGGCGGTGGCCGGCGCCGAGGTGGTGCTGTCGGCCGACATCGACGAGCTGGAGCGCACCGACGCCCTGGTGCTGCCCGGAGTGGGCGCGCTGGGCGCCTGCATGGCCGGGCTGCGCGCGATGGGCGGGGACGACCTGGTGGCCGGCTGGGTCGAACGGGGACGCCCCCTGCTGGGCATCTGCGTGGGCCACCAGATGCTCTTCGAGGACGGCGAGGAGCGCGGCGAGGCGGTGAGCTGCCTGGGCGTGCTGCCCGGCTCGGTGACCATGCTGCCCGCCGAGCGGCTGCCGCACATGGGCTGGAACCGCGTCGCTCCGTGCCCGGGGAGCCGGCTGTTCACCGGCGTCGAGTCCGAGAGGTTCTACTTCGTGCACTCCTACGGGGTGCTGGCGAGCTCCCCGCACAGCGGAATCACCACCTGCCGGCACGAGGACGCCGAGTTCGTCGCGGCCACCGAGCTCGGCCCGGTCTGCTCCACCCAGTTCCACCCCGAGAAGTCCGGGGCGGCCGGGGCCAGGTTGCTGCGCAACTGGCTCGCCCTTCTGGACGAGTTCTGAGGGGTCGGCGGGTTCTGACGGCTACGGTCTGCCGGGTTCGGGCAGCGCCCTGACCGCGGCGGGGTCCACCTGGCAACGCACCGGATCGCCGAGGTCGAGCCCAAGTCCGGTCCACCTCGCCAGGGTGGTCCGGGAGCGGATGGTCTGGCCGGAGTCCAGGGCGACCAGCACGACAACCTGCGCAGCGGACTCCTCGGCTCCGGCGATGACTCCCGGCAGGCCCTGCGTCGCGCCGGGCTCGGTGCGACGCAGGGTGACTCCCTCCGGGGGAACGACCGTTGTGCCAGTCGCATCACGGATCAGATTGAGGCCGGCCAGACGCGCCGTGAACGGCGATTCGGGCTTGCTGAGCAGAGACCGCGGCGGGCCCTGCTCGGCAACCGCGCCACCCTCCAGCACCACCAGCCGCGAGGCCACCGAGACGGCGTCGACCACGTCGTGGGTGATGAGAATCGCGGTGGTTCCGGTCTCGGCGAGCCGCGAGCGCAGCACCCGGTGCACGGCCGCGGTGGCCTCGACATCCAGAGCCGCCGTGGGCTCGTCCAGGATGAGCACCGCCGGACGCACCGCCAGGGCCCGGGCCAGAGCGACCCTGGCGGCCTGGCCCCCGGAGAGCTGGTCGCCGCGGCGCGACGCCAGGTCCAGGCAGCCCACGGCGTCGAGCTCGGCCAGCGCGATGGCCCGGGCGCGGGCTCGGGGTACCCGGTGGCATCGGGGTCCGTAGGCGACATTGGCCAGCACCGACATATGGCCGAAGATCCGGGGATGCTGGGCCAGCAGCGCCACATTGCGGCGCCGCGGGCCCACCAGGACGCGCCTCCCGCTATCGTTGCCGGACCGGCCGTCGACGAGCCGGTCGCCGATCCGGACCTGTCCCTCGTCCAGGCTGAGCATCCCGCTGATGACCGCCGCGAGGGTGGACTTTCCGGCGCCGTTGCGGCCCATCACTGCGACCACCTGGCCGGCATCGATGGAGAAATCCACCGACCAGTTGCGGGCCAGGACCCGGCCCTTCACATCCACCGAGGAGGCCTGAGCGGGCAGGTGCGTCACCGGCGGCAGATCGTCACTTGTCCATTGGCGCCCAGTCCGCGGTCTGCGGTCGCGACGCCGGCGGGACGGCTGCCACTGGGTGAGTGCCACCACGACGGCCCCCACCGCCACCAGCACCATCCCCAGGGCCAGTGCGGTATCGGTATCGGTCTCCCGGGCCAGATAGATCTCCAACGGCATGGTGCGGGTGACTCCCTGCAGCGACCCGGCGAAGGTGATGGTCGCCCCGAACTCGCCCAGACAGCGGGCCATCGCCAACGCCGTCCCACGGGTCAGCTCGGGCACGATCGTGGGCAGGGTGATGGTGCCGAGCACCCTGGTGGGGCGGGCGCCCAGCCCTGCGGCGGTCTCCTCGAGCCCGCTCGGACGGGCCCGCAGCGCCGCCTCCAGAGTGGTCACCAGGAAGGGCAGCGAGACGAAGACCTGGGCCATCACCACGGCCGTCGTCGAGAAGGCGATGGTGATGCCGAGGACCTGGAGCGACGGGCCGAGCAGCCCGCGACGGCCGAAGGTGGCCAGCAGCGCCAGGCCGGCGACCACCGGGGGCAGGGACAGTGGCAGCAGCACGACGACGCGAGTCGTCTGCACGCCAGGCCAGTCGCGCGCCAGCAGCAGGGCCAGAGGGACGCCGAGGACAACATCGCAGATGGTCGCCGCTATGCAGGTGCGCAGGCTCAGCAGCAGCGCCGACAGGGCCTCATCGGAGGTGATGAGCTGGGGAAGACGCGACCACGGCGCCTGGTGACCCATGCCGGCCAGTGGCAGCACCAGGGCGCAGACGCCGACGATCGCCAGGGTCGTCGTCCACACCGGCAACGGAGCCGGGTTCGGACGTCGGCCCTGGCGAACGCTCGAGGTCATGAAACGGGTCGCGATCAGGAGGCGGGGGTGAAACCGTTGGCGGTGAGGACCTTCTTGCCCGCGTCGGAGGTGACGTAGTCGACGAACTGCTGGGCGACCTCCGGGCTCTTGGCGTTCTTGGTGACCGCGATCGGATAGAGGTTGACCGCCTTGTCGGCGCCCTTGATGTCGATGGTGTCGACCTTGTCGCCGCTGACCTTGGCGTCGGTGCGGTACACGATGCCGGCATCGGCCTCGCCCGACTCGACCTTGCCGCGCACATCAGTGACCTGCTGCTCCTCGCTCACCGGCCTGAGGGTGACGTCGAGCGCCTTCTCAAGCTTCTTGGTGGCGTTGCCGCAGGGCACCGCGGGGGCGCAGATCACCAGCTTCACCGAACTGAGGGAGTCGTTGAACCCGGTGACCTTGCCCGGGTTGCCGGGAGGGGTGATGACGGTCAGCAGGTTGCTGGTGTAGATCTTGGTCGGGCCGACCAGGGAGCCCTTGCCGGCCTTGTCCATGGTCTTGGTGTCGGCGGTGGCCAGCACGTCGGCCGGAGCGCCCTGGTCCAGCTGGTCGACCAGGCTCTGGGAACCCGCGTAGGAGAACTTGACGGTGACGCCGGGGTGGGCCTTCTCGAACTGCTGGCCGATCTGGTCGTAGGACTTGGTGAGGGAGGCCGCCGCGAAGACAGTGAGTGTGGTCTGGGTGGCTGAGGGGGAGGCCGAGCCCGAGGCACCCGATGAGGAATCGGAGGAGGAGCAGGCGGCGACGGGGGCGAGCAGTGCCACCGCGATGGCGGAGGCGAGTGCGGTACGCAGTTTCATGAGTGGGTCCTGCTCGTTTCTGGAGTTGTGAGTTGGTGTTCTTGCTGACCGGGATCAGCGCGTCTTGGGCAGTTCGATCGACACATTGGTGGCCTTCACCTGGGCCACGGCGATCGTCCCGACCTCCAGATGGAGTTCGTTCACCGCCTCGGTGGAGATCAGCGAGACGATCCTGGCGTTCCCGGCGACCATGTCGACCTGGCTCATCACCGGGTCGGAGTGGACCGCCGTGATGATCCCCTGGATGTGATTGCGCGCGGACTGCACCTCGGAACCATCCTCGAGCCGCTGGCGGCTCTGTTGCTGGGTGGCCAGGAAGCCTGCCAGATCGGCTCCATCGACCCGCAGGATGCCGGCGTCGTCCTTGGTGGCCTGAATCTGGCCCTGATCGATCCATCGGCGCACGGAGTCGTCGGAAATCCCGAGCAGCGTGGCCACGTCTGAGATGCGATGCGATGGCATGCGCGACAATGTACCAGAGAATCCGTGGAAATTAGGATTCTCTTCCGTGTATGAGGAACGATGAGACAGATACATCCGATAATGAGGAGAGCGCATGTCATACGATCTGGCCACGATCGCCGCACAGATCATCGTCGTCAACGACCGCGTGATCGCGGGTGAGCGCCCCGACAAGGCGGGGCCGATGGCCCGCAGCCGGCTCCAGGAGGCGGGCCTGGCGGATACCGGCCTCACAGTGATCAGCGAGGCCGCCGAGGAGGTGCACCATGCGCTGGCGACTGCGCTGGCCGGTTCGGCCCGGCTCGTCCTGCTGCTGGGCGGCACCGGATTCAGCCGTCACGACCACGCTCCGGAAGCGGTGCGCGAAGTGATCGCGGTCGAACTGCCCGGGATCGCCGAGCAGATCCGCAGCCACGGGCTCGCCGCGACTCCGCTGTCGGTCCTGTCGCGCGGAGTCGTCGGCGTCACATCCCGGGGGCGCGACGGCGCCCTGGTGGTGGCCTCTCCAGGATCTCGCGGCGGTGCCTCCGACACCCTTGATGTGCTGATCCCGCTGCTGGGCCAGATCTTCACCCAGCTCGATGAGGAGTGAGATCAGCCTGTCGTGATGCCTCCCGAGACCCGGTTCCGCCACCAGGCGAGATCCTCGGGGGTGTCCAGATCCCGGCAGGAGTCTGAGTCGACCGGCACTTCGACCAGACTGAGCCGCGACAGCACTCCGCGCACGGATCGATTGCCGAGGCTCCCGACAGCGCTCAATACCTGCGAGAGGGCGCGACGCCGGTAGATCCCCTCCAGATACTGACGGAAGGGCTCGGGCTCGCCGCCCAGGGCGACCGCCCCGGCATCATCGGCCTCGTCAGGCTCCGACGCCAGGGCGTCCAACAGTGCGGGTGCCCAGGTGCCGATCCCCGGCGTGTCCACTGCGCACACCAGCACCAGGCTGTCGTCGGGTCCCGATAGCGTGGCCGGAAAGGCCTGGGCAGCACGCTCAGGCCTTTCCCGATCCCGGCCAGTGGGCCGGATCCGGGCGGATTCTCCATGGTCCGCAGAGCAGGCTCGGGCACCAGCACCGAGGAGGGGGCGACGACGACGTCGTGCCCGGCGCGCTCTTTCCGAAGCTCTCGGATCGATTCCAGCACGAGATCGAGCAGTCGCTTCCCGCCCAGCATCAGGTCCGCCTTCGAGACGCCACCGAGCCGCTCCGCGGTGCCACCGGCCAGGACCACGGCATCGATACGAGGAGTCGTCATGGAACCGATCATGCCTCGGATTCGCTTGGCCGCACCCCCGAGCGAGCTCGGCAAAGGGCGTTACCTAGACTGGCGACGAATAACAGTGATTAACTAGTCAAAAACCTGACGGGGCGGGGAAGGCCCCGGCCGGGGAAGGGAATGCATGATGTTCTGCTACCAGTGCGAGCAGGCCGATCGCTCGGGCCCGATCCCGGGATGCTCGCTGATCCGCGGCACCTGCGGCAAGGACGAGCCGACGTCGGCTCTGCAGGATCTGCTGATCTACCAGCTCAAGGGCGTCGCCGACTACGCCGCCCATGCTCGCAGCCTCGGTGCTGGCGACGACGAGGCGGCGGGCTTCCTGGCCCTGGCGATGTTCACCACGCTCACCAATGTCAACTTCAGCCAGGCCCGGTTCGTCGAGCTCATCCGGCAGGCCGAGAAGCTCAGAATCCGTCTCAAGGCCCGCTACGAGCGGGCCGCCGCGGACGCCGGCGTCAAGCCCCAGATCCTCACCGGCCCGGCCGCCTTCGTTCCGGCCGGCACCACGGACGGCCTCATTGAGCAGGCCGCGTCGCGGGGGATTCTGGCCGGGGTCGAGGAGGTGGGCCCCGACGTCATTGGCCTGCGAGCCCTCAACCTCTACGGGTTGAAGGGGATCTGCGCCTACATCCACCACGCCGCCGTCATGGGGTACACCGACCCGGCGGTCTTCAAGGATGTCGAGGACGCCCTGGTCTACCTGGGCACCGACCCGTCCGGCATCGAGGACCTGCTCGAGCACGCCCTCGGCCTGGGCCGCACGAATCTGGCGGTGCTGGACATGCTCAATCGCGCCAACAGCGGCTCCTTCGGGACGCCGTCCCCCACCCTGGTGCGCACCACCCCGGTGGCGGGCCACGCGATCCTCATCTCGGGCCACGACTTCCCGGGGCTGAAGGCCCTGCTGGAACAGACCGAGGGAACCGGCATCAACGTCTACACCCACGGCGAGATGCTGCCGGCCCACGGCTACCCCGAGCTGCGCCGCTATCCGAATCTGGTGGGGAACTACGGCGGCGCCTGGCAGGATCAGCAGGTCGACTTCGCGAACTTCCCGGGGCCGATCGTCATGACCAGTAACTGCATGATCGAGCCCCGGCAGGCCTATAAGCACCAGATCTTCACCAACGGACCGGTCGGCTGGCCCGGTGTGCGCCATATCGTCGACCACGATTTCTCCGAGGTCATCAGGGCTGCCCGCGCCCTGCCGGGTTTCCCCGAGACCGTGCCGGAGAAGTCCATCCCGGTCGGATTCGGTCACCGGGCGGTCCTCGAACTGTCCGACGAGGTGCTCGACGCCGTGCGCACCGGACAGTTGACGCACATCTTCGTGATGGGAGGCTGCGACGGCGCCTCGCCGGGCCGCAACTACTTCCGCGAGTACGCCCAGGCCACGCCCGACGACACGCTGATCCTCACGATGGGCTGCGCCAAGTACCGGTTCAACGACCTGGACTTCGGCACGCTCATCGGGCTGCCGAGGCTGCTGGACGTCGGTCAGTGCAACGACTCCTACTCGGCGGTGCGGATCGCGATGGGGTTGGCCGATGGGCTGGGCTGCGAGGTCAACGACCTTCCGCTGACGATGGTGCTCTCCTGGTTCGAGCAGAAGGCTGTGGCGGTGCTGCTGACCTTGCTGGCCCTGGGAATCCGCAACATCAACCTGGGGCCCACTCTGCCGGCCTTCCTCACCCCGGCGGCCATCCAGATCGTCGTCGAGCGCTTCGGTCTGCATCTCATCGGCGACGACCCGATCGCCGATCTTCATCAGGCCCTGGCGGGGGCCGTCGCATGAGCGCCGCGACCTGGACCCATTCGCTGACCACCGCCGACGGGGCCCATCTGGATCTGCGCAGCGGTGCCGGCGAGTCGATCATCGAGGCTGCCGAGGATGCCGGCATGCTGCTGCCCTCGTCCTGCAGGGCGGGCAACTGCGGGGCCTGCCATGCCCGCGCGGTCGGTGACTATGAACTCGGTGACCATGCCAGCACGGTGCTGGACGACGACGCCGCGGGCCGTGGCGAGGTGCTGCTGTGCCGGACCTACGCCCACGGCCCGCTCACCATCGCGCTTCCCTACGAGCAGGGCCGGATCATCTCGGGGAGGATCCCCGAGCGCACGGCCGTCGTCACTGCGGTCACCGAGGCGGCCGCCGACACGATCCGGCTGGATCTGACCCTGGAGGCCGACGAGAACGGCGCCGGATGCGAGTTCGATCCCGGCCAGTTCCTGGAGCTGACGATCCCGGGCACAGCCTCGCGCCGCTCGTACTCCTTGGCGAACACACCCAACTGGGACGGCCTCGCCCGGTTCTTCATCAAACTGCGCGCCGGAGGCGAGTTCTCCCGGGTTCCTGCGCAGGGTCGAACCCGGGCAGAGGCTGGCGGTTCGAGGGCCCCAGGGCGCCTTCGGGCTCCGCGATACCGGAATCCGGCCGCGCTGGTTCATCGCCGGGGGCACCGGTCTGTCACCGCTGCTGTCGATGCTGGAGCGAATGGCCGAGTGGGGCGAGCCGCAGTCGAGCCGTCTGTGGTTCGGGGTGCACACCGAGGCTGAGATCTTCGGCACCGAGGTACTGGACGCCCTGGTCGGGCAGCTGCCCGGATTCCGCTACGAGGTGGTCGTCGGGCATCCGTCGAACGGCTGGCGGGGCCCGGTCGGCAGACCGACCGACCATCTGGCAGAGGCGCTGGCCGAGGCTTCCGATGCCCCGGACATCTATGCCTGCGGCCCGCCCGGAATGGTGGCCGCCACCAAGAAGATCGCGGCGCAGGCGGGCCTGCCCGCCGAGCGGGTCGTGGTGGAGAACTTCGCCCCTTCGGCTGCGTAAGCCCTCGGCTGGTCTGGGATCGGGCAGGAAGTTGGTGAGCAGACGAACGAACTGGCCGGTGCGGGGGAGCGCTCCCGGCTCGCCGATTCCCTGCCTGGATGCCGCCGAGATCCATATCCGGCGGATCGTCGAAGAGATCGTCTGACAGCAGAGACAGCCGGGCTGAACCCACCCGCCACGGAGCGTTCGGCCACTCGCCTCAGGTGATCCGCTCCAAGGGGCTCATTACTCGTCGCGATGGCCGGCGGGTATCCACAGCACCTCATCGGCGTCCCGGTCGTCGGCTCTGTTGGCGACTCTGGCGAGGATGAACAGCAGGTCCGACAGGCGGTTGAGATATGTGATGGCCAGTTCATCGACGCCGCCTTCCCGGGCCTCCGATTCCGCGTTGTCCACGATGTCGGTGCCGTAGGCCTCGACCGCTCTCCATGCGGCCCGCTCGGCGCTTCGGACGGCGGTCCTGGCCACATGCAGTTGGGCGCCGACCGGGTTGCCGCCGGGCAGGATGAACGAGTTCAGGGTGGGCAGCGGCCCGCCGAACTCGTCGCACCAGGCCTCCAGACGGTCGATGGAGCGCTGCTCCATGCGGACCGGCTCGAATCTGGGCCGGGTGACCAGCGGCGAGGCGAGGTCGGATCCGACGTCGAACAGTTCGTTCTGGATCAGGCTCAGGGCATGCCGTATGCGCTCGGGAAGGATCTTTCCGGCATCAAACGCGAGTGCCAGGCCGATCGTGGTGTTGGCGGCGTCGACCGAGCCGTAGGCCTCCACGCGTGGGCCGGTCTTGGTGGTGATCGTTCCGTCGGCGAGTCGGGTCGAACCGTGGTCGCCGGTCCGGGTGTAGATGCGTGACAGTGTCACCATGAGGGCCTCCTTGGCTTGTCTTGGAGAATGAGAAGAGGGTGGCCCGGCACCCCGGGACGGGGCACGGGCCGCAGGCTTGTCACCTGCCGGGCGGCCCGGAGGGGCTGTTCGTGTGTGTGAGGCGGAGACGGCACTGCCGCGGGCCCACGAACGGGCACAGGGACTCGACCTCCAGCGGACCCCCGGCGCGCTGGGCGAGTTCGCGTTCCATCCCCAGGTGCATGGCGCAGATCACCTCGGTGCGCCCGGAGGCCAGGTCGCGTACCGGGCATCCCCACAGGTTCACGGTCATGCCGTCGGGGTCGGGATGAGGTGCGAAACCCGAGTCCTCGAGCTGGGCCAGGACGGTATTGAACTGGCGGCGCTGCGGATCCTCGCCGGAGATCGGGGGAAGGGGAATCGTCCGGGCCATCTGCGCCCCGTCGCCGACGGCGGCCGCCGTCACGTCGTCTGCTCCGGCTCCGTATCCGCACACGAGGCGACCCAGGACCTCCGCGCGAATAGCCGCAGCGCGGGCCGTCAACTGCGGCCTGTCGCGCTCGACGGCCTCGCCCGGTTCGGAGGGGTCGGTGCCGGCCAGCCGGTAGACCTTGCTCGGCCGTCCACGGCCGGTCGGCCTTTCCGTGGCGCGTATTACCCGGCCTCCTGCGAGCAGACGGTCCAGGTGTCCCCGAATCGTGTTCTCGTGCAGCCCGGTGCGCGCTGCCAGCATCGACACGGTGCACGCGCCTTCCCGTCCCAGTACCTCCAGCAGCTCCGCACGGCTGAGCGAACGGCGCGACCCGGGCTCCGCCCGAAGTCCCTCGTTGCCACGGTCTGCCATGATTCGCCTCCGTCCGGTGGGTGATGACATGAATATATCACAGTTAACCGTGGCAAATAGAGATACCGAGACGCACCGTCGTGTCCCCTTGTCACACGCCTGAAATTTTTCCCTGGTAAGTTCCGGTAAAAACCTGGTTAACCCTTCACGGAGGGAAAGAGAGTTCGTGAGCACAGCAACAGCGCCATCGCGCCATGTCGTGGAGAACTGGGACCCGGAGGGGAACTGGGACTCCCGCCTGGCCTGGCGCACCCTCATCGTCTCGACCTTCTCACTCATCATCGCCTTCTGCGTCTGGTTCCTGGTGAGCGCCATCGCCCCCAAGCTCAACGCCATCGGCTTCCACCTCACGAAATCCCAGCTGTACTGGCTGACGGCGATGCCCGGCCTGTCGGGCGGGCTGATCCGGCTGGTCTACATGTTCCTGCCACCGGTCATCGGCACCCGCAAGCTGGTGGGAATCAGCTCCCTGCTCTACCTCATCCCGATGCTCGGCTGGTTCTTCGCGGTCCAGAACACCTCGACCGGCTACGGCACGCTGCTGGTGCTGTCCTTCCTGTGCGGCATCGGCGGCGGGTCCTTCTCCGGCTACATGCCCTCGACCGGCTACTTCTTCCCCAAGCGCAAGGTGGGCACCGCGCTGGGCATTCAGGCCGGCGTCGGGAACCTCGGCATGTCGATCATCCAGCTGCTCGGGCCCTGGCTGATGGGATTCGGCCTGCTCGGCCTCACCTGGGTCGCCCCCGAGCACGCCGGCGCCAACCCTCTGTGGGTGCACAACGCCGCCATCGTCTTCGTCCCGTGGACCATCCTGGCGGCGATCCTGGCCTTCGCCCTGCTCAAGGATGTGCCGGTAAAGGCCAACTTCCGTCAGCAGATCGACATCTTCTCCAACCCCAACACCTGGGTCATGACTCTCATGTACGTCATGACCTTCGGGTTGTTCAGCGGTTTCAGCGCTCAGTTCGGGCTGCTCATCAACAACACCTTCGGGGATGCTTCCAGCCTCGCCGGAAAGTTCTCGAACCTCCCGGCCGGCGCCACCTACGCCTTCCTCGGACCGCTCATCGGCTGTCTGGTGAGGGTGGCCTGGGGCCCGCTGTGCGACCGCTTCGGCGGAGCGATCTGGACCTTCGTGTCGGGGGTCGGGATGACGCTGACCCTCGCCTTCTGCGCCCTCTTCCTCAAGCCGACCGCTCCCGGCCAGTTCACCTTCTTCCTGTGGGGCATGCTCGCCATGTTCTTCTTCGCCGGCATCGGCAATGCCGGCACCTTCAAGCAGATGCCGATGATCATGCCCGGCCGTCAGGCCGGCGGGGCGATCGGGTTCACCGCGGCGATCGGCTGCTTCGGTCCCTTCGTCATCGGGGTGGCGCTGTCCGGGATGGCGGCGGCGACCTGGTTCTGGATCTGCGCCGCCTTCTGCCTGCTCTGCTCGGTGGTCTGCTGGTTCCAGTACGCCCGCCCCAGGGCTCCGTTCCCGGGCTGACCGGCACGGGCTGACACCACCGAGGCTGACAAGGAGATCTCATGACGACGAGTTCGACGAGTTCCGGGCAGAAGCCCTCGGCCCTGCTCCGGATGGGCAGCTGGCTGCGTCGCGGCAAGGCCTCGCCCGACACCCGCCAGCTCCATCTGGAGGGTGGACGGCAGGCCGACGTCTTCTACCGGCAGCGCTGGTCCTACGACAAGGTGGTGCGCTCGACCCACGGCGTCAACTGCACCGGATCCTGTTCCTGGAAGATCTACGTCAAGGACGGGATCATCACCTGGGAGTCCCAGGAGACCGACTATCCGACAACCGGCCCGGACATGCCCGAGTACGAGCCGCGCGGATGCCCCCGCGGGGCCGCGTTCAGCTGGTACGAGTACTCCCCGACGCGGATCCGCCACCCCTATGTGCGCTCGGTGCTGCTCGACGGCTGGCGGGACAAGCTGGCCGAGCTCGGCGACCCGGTCGACGCCTGGGCCGCCGGTCGGTCTCCGACCCGGGACCTGGTCCGCGCCTACAAGAGCGCACGGGGCCACGGCGGGAATGGTGAGGGTGTCCTGGGAGGAGGCCACCCAGATGATCGCCGCCGCCTATGTCCACACGATCAAGGCATACGGGCCGGACAGGATCGCCGGATTCTCCGTCATCCCCGCCATGTCGATGATCTCGTATGGGGCCGGCTCCCGGTTCACCGAACTGCTCGGCGGCACCATGCTCAGCTTCTACGACTGGTACGCCGACCTGCCGCCGGCCAGCCCGCAGGTCTTCGGGGATCAGACCGACGTGCCCGAGTCCGGGGACTGGTTCAACTCGCAGTACCTCATCATGTGGGGCTCCAACGTCCCGGTCACCCGCACCCCCGACGCCCACTTCATGACCGAGGCCCGCTACCACGGCACGAAGGTCGTGGTGGTGAGCCCGGACTACGCCGACAACACGAAATTCGCCGACGAGTGGCTGCGGCTGCAGCCCGGCACCGACGGGGCGCTGGCGATGGCAATGGGCCACGTCATCCTCTCCGAGTTCCACGTCGGGCGCCGCGAGCCGATGTTCCTGGACTACATGCGGCGCTACACCGACTCTCCCTTCCTCATCGAGCTCGACGACTACCAGGGGTCCGACGCCGCCGCTGCCGGGGCGCAGATTCCCGGCAAGTTCCTCACCGCGGACAAGGTCTCGGTGCAGACCCGGCCCGATCGACCGGCCTTCCGGCCCCTGGTGATGGAGGCCGACGGCTCCGTGAAGGATCCCGGAGGCACCCTGGCCGATCGCTTCTCCGAGTCCGGGGCCGGCCACTGGAACCTCGATCTGGACGGCGTCGACCCGGTGATGAGCGTCATGGACACCGACTCCTGGGAGCCGGTCGAGGTCGCCATGCCGCGCTTCGACCTGCCGGCCTCGCCCGACCAGGCCAGCTTGGGCGCCGGGATCGTGCGCCGCGGAGTGCCGGCCAGACGCGTCGAGGGCAGGCTAGTCACCACCGTCTACGACCTGCTGCTGGCCCGCTACGCGGTGCGCCGCGACGGTCTGCCCGGGGACTGGCCCACCGGATATGACGACGCCACCACCCCCGGCACCCCGGCCTGGCAGGCCGAGCTGACCGGCGTCCCGGCTGCCGCGGCCGAGCGGATCGGCCGGGAATTCGCCCTCAACGCCATCGAATCGGGCGGGCGATCCATGATCATCATGGGTGCCGGAGTGAACCATTTCTACCACGCCGACGAGATCTACCGGACATTCCTGTCATTGACGAATATGTGCGCCACCCAGGGAGTCAACGGCGGCGGCTGGGCGCATTATGTCGGTCAGGAGAAGGTACGCCCCTTCACCGGATGGGCCAATTACGCCTTCGCCCTGGACTGGGCCCGCCCGGCCCGGCAGATGATCTCCACCGCCTGGTACTACCTCACCACCGACCAGTGGCGATACGACGGGGCCCGGGCCGAGAAGGTCGCCTCCCCGCTGGGCGCCGGCACTCTGTCCGGGCGGACCACCGCCGACTGCCTGGTCGATTCGGCCAGGCGCGGCTGGTCGCCGAGCTACCCGACCTTCGATCGCAACCCCCTGGATCTGGCCGACGAGGCCGCCGCCGCGGGACAGAAGCCCGGCCCCTACATCGCCGATCAGCTGGCCGCCGGGACCCTCGGGTTCGCCTGCCAGGATCCCGACGCCGAGGCCAACCGGCCGCGCATCCTGGCGAACTGGCGCACCAATCTGCTGGGCTCCAGCGCCAAGGGCACCGAGTTCTTCCTGCGCCACATGCTGGGCTGCGACTCCGATGTCAATGCCGCCGAGCTGCCCCCGGAACAGCGCCCCAAGGATATTCGATGGCGAGATGATCTTCCCGCCGGGAAACTCGATCTGATGTGGACCGCCGATTTTCGCAACACGTCCACCACGCTGCATTCCGATATCGTTCTTCCGGCCGCCACCTGGTATGAGAAGCACGATCTGTCGAGCACCGATATGCACCCCTTCGTGCACTCCTTCAATGCGGCTGTCGACCCGCCCTGGGAGGCGCGCACCGATTTCGAGACCTTCCAGACCCTGGCCCATCTGGTCTCCGGGATGGCGGAGAAGCACCTGGGCACCCGCACCGATGTCGTGGCCGCCCCGCTGATGCACGACACCCCCGACGAGATGACCGATCCGGCCGGCCTCACCGGCGGCATCACCGATCCCGGTACCGGCGAGCGACGCTGGATCCCGGGCGTCACGATGCCGAAGCTGGTGCCGGTGGAGCGCGACTACACCCAGATCGGCGCCAAGTTCGACGCCCTCGGGCCACTCACCGACAAGGTCGGGATGGCGACCAAGGGAGTCACCTTCCATCCCGATCAGGAGGTCGAGCAGCTGAGGCACCGCAACGGCGTCTCCACCCTCGGGCCGGCGAAGGACAGACCGCTGGTCGACACCGACATCAAGGCCGCCGACACCATCCTGGCCACCTCCGGCACCACCAACGGGAGGCTGGCGACCTGCCGGTTTCACCCAGCTGGAGGCGCGCACCGGCACCGCGATGGCGGACCTGGCGTCCGGGTCGCAGGAGCGCAGGGTGACCTTCTCCGACACCGTCACCCAGCCGCAGGCCGGTCATCACGTCCCCGGAGTGGTCCGGCTCGGAGCACGGCGGGCGGCGGTACTCGGCCTTCGTGGTCAATGTGGAGCGCCACAAGCCCTGGCACACCCTGACCGGGCGGATGCACTACTACCTGGATCACGACTGGATGCGCGATATGGGGGAGAATCTGCCGGTCTACCGTCCCCCGCTCGACATCGCCCATCTCTACGGGGAGCGGCCAGCCGGATACCTCGGGCAGTCCGGCGACGGGGGTCGCCGAGGTGGCGGTGAGGTTCATCACCGCGCACAACAAGTGGGCCATCCACTCCCAGTACTTCGACAACCCGCACATGCTCACCCTGGGCCGCGGCGGCCAGACGATCTGGATGTCGCCGGCCGACGCCGCGAAGGTCGGGGTGGCCGACAACGACTGGGTGGAGGCCTACAACCGCAATGGCACCGTCGATGCCCGCGCGATCGTCAGCCACCGCATCCCGGAGGGAACGGTGTTCATGTACCACGCCCAGGAGCGCACCATGAACACCCCGCTGAGCGAGCGCTCGGGCAGGCGGGGCGGGATCCACAACTCGCTGACCCGCATCATGCTCAAACCCAGCCACTTCATCGGCGGGTACGCCCAGCTGAGCTACTCGTTCAACTACTACGGTCCCACCGGCAACCAGCGCGACGAGGTGACGCTGATCCGGCGTCGCAGCCAGGAGGTTCAGTTCTGATGAAGGTCATGGCGCAGGTCGCGATGGTGATGAATCTCGACAAGTGCATCGGGTGCCACACCTGCTCGGTCACCTGCAAGCAGGCGTGGACCAACCGCGAGGGCACCGAGTACATGTGGTTCAACGATGTGGAGACCCGGCCCGGGGTCGGCTACCCGCGCGGCTGGGAGGATCAGGACAAGTGGAAGGGCGGCTGGCGGCGCACCGCCACCGGCAGGCTGGTGCCCCGCCAGGGCGGGCGCCTGGCCACCCTGGGCAAGATCTTCTCCAACCCGAACCTGCCCGGCGTCGATGACTACTACGAGCCGTGGACCTACGAGTACGACAAGCTGCTGTCGGCCCCGGCGTCGGCGAACACCCCCACCGCCCGGGCGAGATCAACCCTCACCGGGGAGCACAAGGACACCATCTCCTGGGGGCCCAACTGGGACGACGACCTCGGCGGCTCGATGGAGACCCTGGACGACGACCCGGTGCTCCATCAGATGAACCTGCAGGTGCGCAAGAGCATTGAGGACACCTTCATGTTCTACCTGCCTCGGATCTGCGAGCACTGTCTCAATCCGGCCTGCGTGGCGTCCTGCCCCTCCGGGGCGATGTACAAGCGCGCCGAGGACGGCATCGTGCTGGTCGATCAGGACCGCTGCCGCGGCTGGCGGATGTGCGTGTCGGGATGCCCCTACAAGAAGGTCTACTTCAATCACCGCACCGGCAAGGCCGAGAAGTGCACGCTGTGCTACCCGCGTCTGGAGGCCGGACAGCCGACCGTCTGCTCGGAGACCTGCGTGGGCCGGCTGCGCTACCTCGGGGTGCTGCTGTACGACGCCGATCGGGTCACCTGGGCCGCATCCCGAGCCGACGAGCGCGATCTCTACGCCGCCCAGCGCGAGATCCTGCTCGACCCGAATGACCCCGATGTGGTCGCGCGGGCCAAGGCCGACGGCGTCTCCCATTCCTGGATCGAGGCCGCACAGGCCTCGCCGGTGTGGAGCCTCATCAGCCCGCTACCAGATCGCCCTGCCGCTGCATCCGGAGTACCGCACCCTGCCGATGGTCTGGTATGTGCCCCCGTTGTCGCCGGTGGTGGACGCCGTCACCGCCTCCGGCTCCGACGGGGAGAACCACAAGGTGCTGCTGTCGGCGATCTCCCAGATGCGCATCCCGATGGAGTACCTGGCCGGGCTGTTCACCGCCGGCGACACTGCGCCCGTCGAGAAGTCGTTGCGCCGGCTTGCGGCGATGCGCTCCTATATGCGCGACGTCTTCATGGGGGGCGACGCCGACGAGTCCATTCCGGCGGCGGTCGGGATGACCGGGGAGGATGTCCGGGCCATGTATCGGCTGCTGTCGATCGCCAAGTATCAGGACCGCTATGTGATTCCCACCACTCGCACGGGGATGCCGCGGGGCATCACCGAGCTGGAGGACTGCCCGGTGAGCTACGACGCCGAGCTTTTCGCAGGGGGACTACCAGGGCGCGGCCAATCCCGCCGGGTCGATCAATCCCGCGGGAGCGGTGGCCGGCACCCGCACCCTGCCGCTGGAGGTGATCTGAGGTGGGTGTCTTCATCGGCGCTCCGCGGATGCCGGTGAGCGCCTCGGTGGACGCCACTCCCGATCAGCGCCGGGTGGTGCAGATGGCCGCCGGGCTGCTGCTCGACTACCCCGGGGACTCGCTGTCGCAGGTCATCGACGCCGTCGACCACGACCGCGAGCTCATGCCCGGACCGGCAGTCGCGGAGATCATGGCCTTCTGCGAGGTGGCCCGGACCTGGGGGGTGCGTCGGCTCCAGGAGCACTATGTGGAGACCTTCGACCAGCGTCGGCGCTGCGCCCTGTACCTCAGCTACTACTCGGCCGGTGACACCCGAGGTCGGGGTGCGGCCCTGCTGGGATTCCGCGAGATCATGCGCCGGGCCGGATTCGAGCTGGCCCGCGAGGAACTGCCGGACTATCTGCCGGTGGTCCTGGAGTTCTGCGCCCGCAACGAGGACTCGGGCCACGGACAGAGTGGACATGAGCAGACCGGGGGAGACGACCTGCTGCGCGCCAACCGGGAGGGCCTCGAGGTGATCCGCGCCGCGCTGGTGTCGGCGTCCAGCCCCTACGCCCACCTGCTGGAGGCGCTGTGCACCACCCTGCCGCCGCTGGACGCCGCGACCCTGGCCCGCTATCAGGCGCTCATCGACCAGGGACCGCCCACCGAGATGGTGGGGCTGTCCAACCTTGACGTTCATGATCTGGACCCCGAGGCCGTGAACCGTATCGACCCGCCCATCGCCGCTGAGACCGGGAGACAGTCATGAGTACCGGAACGCTGCTGATCTGGGTGGTACTGCCCTACCTGTCCATCGTGCTGCTGGTGGGCGGCCACATCTGGCGTTATCGCACCGACCAGTTCGGCTGGACCAGCCGGTCCAGCCAGTGGAATGAGCCGGCGGTGCTGCGCTGGGCCTCCCCGCTGTTCCACTTCGGGATGCTCTTCGTCTTCCTCGGGCATGTGATCGGGCTGGCGGTGCCGCAGTCCTGGACTGTCGCGGCGGGAGTCTCCGAGGACGTCTACCACTACATCTCGATGATTCCCGGCACCCTGGCCGCCCTCGCCGCCCTGATCGGGATGGGCGGGCTGATCTATCGCCGGGTGGTGGTGAAGTCGGTGCGGCTGGCCACCACGCCGGCCGACATCGTGATGTACATCCTGTTGGGCGTCGCCGTGGCGCTGGGATCGTGGGCGACCGTCCACCAGCAGATCATCGGCGGGGGCTACGACTACCGGCAGACGATCAGTCCGTGGTTCCGGTCCATTCCGGTGCTGCATCCGGATCCCGGGCTGATGACCTCGGTGCCGCTTGACTACAAGATGCATATCATTGCGGCCATGATCCTGTTCTGCGTCTGGCCGTTCACTCGGCTGGTGCACGTCGTCTCGGCCCCGGTGGGCTACACCACCCGGCCCTACATCGTGTACCGGTCCCGGGATGAGGAATTGGCTGCCGGGCCCCGGCCCCGGGGGTGGTGAGGCGTTGACAGCCGGACTCGACCACATCTTCTCGACGATCGGCTCCCTGACACCGGCCCAGCAGAGCGTGCTGGGCGCCGTCTCGAAGCACGAGAATCCGGTCACCGTCGCCGATCTGGCGGAGGAGTGCGGGCTGCACGTCAACACCGTGCGCGAACCTCTCGGCGTGCTTCGGTCGCTGGGGCTTGTGGAGCGCGAGGGGATGCCCGCCAGCGGTCGCGGCCGGCCGGCCTGGGGGTACCTGAGCCGGGCTCTGTCCGGAGTCGCCTCCTCGGTCGACATGCTGCACCACATCGCCCGGTCCACCATCTCCTGGATCCGGGCCACCGCCCCCGACCCGATGGCCGCCGGGCGCGAGCTGGGCCACTACCTGGGCGACGACGCGCTGGCCACCGCCAGTGTTCCCGATCATGAGGCCATCGACTTTCCGGCCGACTTCAAGCTGGCCAACCACATGACCAAGATCCGCGTGCTGCTGATCGCCTACGGGCTGGCTGCCGAGGCTCACCCGGAGATACCGACCGCGCTCGTGCTGCGCGACAGCCCCTTCGCCGAAGGCGACGATCCCGATCCGGTCGCTTTCGCCATCCGGCGGGGCATGGTGGAGCGGATCATCGAGCGGACTGCTCGCGGCACGGCCACACCCACCTTCCGCTCGGGTCCGGATCCCAGGGTCTGCGAGGTGATTCTCGTCCCGACGGGGACCATCCGGCCGCAATCGGAGCCCGTGTCGTGACCATCACTGGCGTCCCCCGGAGGCCTGGCTCGCCAGTACATTCCCCGTCTGGTCGGTCCCCGCTCGTTCGGAACCTGCCCGACCGGTTCGGCCGGGTGGCCACCGACCTGCGCGTCTCGGTGACGGACCGCTGCAATCTGCGGTGCACCTACTGCATGCCCGCCGGGGGAATGGCCTGGCGGCAGCGCGACGAACTGCTCACCGACGACGAGCTGATCCGGCTGATCCGCATCGGTGTGGAGCGGCTGGGCATCACCCAGGTGCGCCTCACCGGTGGGGAACCGCTCATCCGGCCCTCGCTGGCCTCGATCATCGCCGCGATCGCCGATATGCGGACCGCGGACGGCCACACCCCGGGCACCGCACTCACCACCAACGGGATCGGCCTGGAGCGCCGCGCCGCCGAACTCGCCGCAGGCCGGACTGGATCGGGTCAACATCTCGCTGGACTCCCTGGACCCGGCGCGATTCGCCCTCATCGCACGGCGCAATCGGCTCGACGACGTGCTGGCCGGTATCGACGCCGCCGTCGGAGCAGGTCTGTCGCCGGTGAAGATCAACGCCGTTCCGCAACCCGGCTCCTACCGCGAGGACGCCCCGCAACTGCTGGACTTCTGCCTGCGCCGCGGGCTCGAGCTGCGGTTCATCGAGTTCATGCCGATCGGTGCTCCAGGCTGGGACACGGACAGGATGGTGAGCGCCGCCGACATCCTGGCGGCGCTGCGATCGGCGGGGTTCATGCTCGCCGAGAGTGATTGCCCGCGCCGGCTCGGCTCCGGCAGAGCGGTGGATGGCGACCAGTCCGAACGGAGATACCGGCCGGGTGGGGATCATCGCCTCGGTGACCCGACCGTTCTGCGGCGACTGTTCTCGCACGCGGTTGACCGCCGACGGCCAGATCCGCAACTGCCTGTTCTCCACCCAGGAGACCGATCTGCGCACGGCGCTGCGCGAGGGCGCCGACGATGACCGGCTCATCAGGCTCTGGCAAGGTGAGATGTGGCGAAAGAAGGCTGCCCATGGAACCAACGAGGACGGCTTCGCCGACTCGGCCCGCCGGATGTCGGCAATCGGAGGATGAGATGATCGTGCACTACTACGCCGGCGCGGCCGAGGCCGCCGGACTGGCCGAGGAGACCATCGAGGAGTCGCCGGGGGAGGCGGTTCAAGGGGCCGCCGACCGGCTGGTGGCACGACACCCGAATCTCGGCCCATCATCGGGGTGTGCAGTTTCTTCATCGACGGCGCATCGGCCCGCCGCGACGCGGTGCTGCCCGCCGGCGCCCATCTCGACGTCCTGCCCCCGTTCGCGGGAGGCTGAGCCGTGTACGCACGCATCAGCGGCGAGCCGTTGTCTGCAGACGAGATCGCCGCGACGGTGGCCGACGAGCGCTGCGGGGCGGTGGTGACCTTCACCGGGGTGGTCCGCAATCACGATGCCGGGAAGGCGGTGACCGCCATCGACTACAGCGCCCACCCGCAGGCCGGCCGTCTGCTGTCCGGTCTGGTGGAGGAGTGGGCCGCCCGTCCCGGGGTGCACCGGGCAGCTGCGGTACACCGGATCGGCCATCTGGAGGTCGGCGACCTGGCGATGGTGGTCGCGGTCTCGGCCGAGCACCGCGGCGAGGCCTTCGCCGCCGCCTCCGGCCTGGTCGACGCCGTCAAAGCCCGGGTGCCGGTGTGGAAATGTCAATGGCTGGCCGACGGGTCCCATGAGTGGGCCGGACTGCCGCAAGGAGATCCTGATGAATCCTGAGCCCGTGGAGATCGCAGAGCACCGCCGGCTGGTGATGTCGTTGGCCACGGCCTCCGCGACGGTGACCCTGCCCCTGGATCAGTGCCTGGGTCTCGTGACGGCCGAGCCGGTGACCACGAGACTGGAGGTGCCGCCCTTCACCAACTCAGCGATGGACGGTTTCGCGGTGCGCTTCGAGGACGTGAGCACCGCGACGCCGCAGGCCCCTGTCCGGCTGCCGGTTTCCGGCGACATCCCCGCCGGATCACCCGCTTCCTCCCCTCTCGAGCCAGGCGCTGCCCAGCGGATCATGACCGGGGCCAGGATGCCGGCCGGCGCCGACACCGTGGTCAAGGTGGAGGACACCGACCATCGGCCCGGGCAGGCGCAGGTGCCATCCGCGGTGACGATCTTTCACACTCCGCAGGCCGGGATCAATGTGCGCTACCACGGCGAGGACCTGGGCGTCGGCGAGACGGTGCTGGATGCCGGGACGGTGCTCGACGGCCCTGCTCTGGCGGCCGCCGCATCGGCCGGTCACGGGACACTGGAGGTCCATCCGGCGCTCCGGGTGGGAGTGATCTCCACCGGCTCCGAGCTGGCGGACGCCGGAGCCGGGCTCAGCGCCGGCCACATCCCCGACTCCAATGGCATCCTGCTCGCCGGGCTGGTCACCGCAGCCGGCGCCCAGGTGGCCGAGCAGGCCCGCGTCCCCGACGAGCCGGCGCTGCTGCGCGAGGTGATCGCCGGCTGGGATGTGGATCTGGTGATCACCGCGGGCGGCATCTCGGCCGGCGCCTACGAGGTGGTGCGCCAAGGGCTGCCGGAACTGACCTTCCACAAGGTGGCCCAGCAGCCCGGCGGCCCGCAGGGGGCAGGGGTCGTCGGCTCGACGCCGGTGCTGGCTCTGCCGGGCAATCCGGTGAGCGTCTATGTGAGCTTCCACGTCTACGCCTCTCTGCTCATCGCGACCATGCGCGGGCTGGCTGTCGAGGGCCGGTTCGGGCGGCCGACGGTGCGCGCCACCGCGGGCTCCGGATGGCATTCACCGGCCGCCAAGACCCAGTTCATGCCGATCCGGTGGGACGGGGACGTGGTTGTCGTACCCACTCACCGGCTGGGATCGAAGTCCCACCTGGTGGCCACTCTGCCGCTCGTCCAGGGACTGGCTGTGGTGCCCGCCGGAGTCGACCGGGTCGACCCCGGAGACTCCCTTGAGGTGCTGGTGACGCGGGGAGGTGCGCTGTGAGCAGGTCTCCGCTGACCCACCTGCGCAGTGATGGGACGGCCCGGATGGTCGACGTCACCGCCAAGACGCCGACCGTGCGCGAGGCCACCGCCGAGTGTTCGGTGGTCTGCTCGGCTCCCATCATGGCCGCCCTGAACGACCGGAGCGTCCCGAAGGGGGATGTACTGGCGGTGGCGCGGGTGGCCGGCATCCAGGCCGCCAAGCACACTCCGGACCTGCTGCCGCTGGCCCACCGGATCGGTGTCCACGGGGCCGAGGTGGATCTGTGGCTCGGCGACGACCGGGTTCGGATCCGCGCCACGGTGCGCACCGCCGATCGCACCGGTGTGGAGATGGAGGCGCTCACCGCGGTCACGGTCGCGGCGCTCACGGTGGCCGACATGGTCAAGGGGGTCGACCGCGGATTCGCCATCGAGCACGCGATCATCACCCACAAGGCCGGCGGGCGCAGCGGGGAGTGGACCCGGCCCGAGGAGTGAGACTCAGCTCGTCCCGATCAGTGGTCCCCTCCGGCCAGCTGATCGAAGATGTGACCGATCAGCGGTCCGATCACTCCGATCGCAGTCGCGCACCCCGCCGGTCGATCCCGGCGCGTTGACGATCAGCGCGGCATCGGCGTCGCGCGAGGTGAGGCCCACCAGCCCGCGCGACAGCCCGCGGTCGGCACCTGGCCCCGGGTGCGGATCTGCTCGGCCAGACCGTCCAGCCTGGCGACCAGCAGCGGCTCGGTGGCCTCGGGGGTGAGATCGCTCGGCGAGATGCCGGTTCCGCCGGTGGTCACGATCAGTCGCGCTCCCGCCGAGATTGCCGCTCCGATGGCTCCGCGCACCGGCTCGACGCCGTCCGGCACGATGTCCACGGCGTCGACGGAGGCTCCGGCCTCCTCCAGCATGGTCCTGGCGAGAGAGCCGGACCGGTCGACCGCCTCCCCGGCGGAGCATCGGTCGGAGACGGTGATGACGCGGGCGGGAACGGCAGCCATGGTCCCGAGCGTAATCGTTCTGGACCTGATGCGAGGGCTGGCGGGCGCAAGGGGAATCGTCACACAATATGTGGCATGGGAACGCTGACGATTCGCACTGATCGAGAGACCGAGCGGGTGCTCGAGGAGCTGACTGCCCAAGGGCTGTCGAAATCCGAGGTTGCGCGCGAGGCCATTCTCGAGGCTGGACGCGCTCACCGCCGGGAGTTGATGCGGGAAGAGGCGCAGGCGCTGCGCGACGACCCCCAGGAGCGAGCCGCTGCCAAGGCGCTCGCCGCTGAGATGGATGAGATCAGTGCGTGGTGACATCTGGCCCGGTTGTCTCAGGCCTTGATAATCTCGCCCTGTGACTGAGGAATTGACTTTGCTACCGGCCGTCGACGTGCAGGACGGCCAGGCCGTCCAGCTCCAGCAGGGGGTGGCGGGCTCCGAGAAGGTCTTCGGCGACCCCCTGGAGGCGGCCAGACGGTGGCAGTCCCAGGGCGCCGAGTGGATTCACCTGGTCGATCTGGACGCCGCCTTCGGGCGCGGCGCCAACACCGAGCTGATCCGCCGGGTGGTCGGAGAGATGGGCATCAATGTCGAGGTCTCCGGCGGCATCCGCGACCAGGCCAGCCTGGATGCCGCGCTGGCCGCCGGGGCGACCAGGGTCAACATCGGCACCGCCGCTCTGGAGAACCCGCAGTGGTGCGACGAGGTGGTCGGCGAGTTCGGCGACCGGGTCGCCATCGGACTGGACGTCCGCGGGGAGCGGCTCGCCGCCCGCGGCTGGACCCAGGAGGGCGGGGAGCTGCTGGAGGTGCTCACCCGGCTGGAGGAGGCGGGCTGCCGCCGCTACGTCGTCACCGACGTCAACAGCGACGGAATGCTCACCGGCCCCAAACTACGAACTGCTCGGCACGGTGTGCGCCCGCACCCAGGGCAAGGTGGTCGCCTCCGGCGGCATCTCCACCCTGGAGGATCTGCGCCAGCTGCGCGGCCTGGTGCCGATCGGCGTCGAGGGGGCCATCGTCGGCACCGCCCTCTACCTGGGCAATTTCACCCTGCCCGACGCCCTGGAGGTCTGCCACGAACAGCCGACCCGGGTCTGAACCTCGCACCTGCGTCGGATCCCTGCACCCCAGGTATTTCATCCCCCCACCCCACCCGGGCCCGCGGGAGTAAACTTACAGGTCGTTCGCGCGGGTACGCTCCGCGCCCAGTTCCGGCTGCCCGCGGGCAGCACGATCACATTCCACCGAACATCAGGAGGCGTGTCCATGAGCGGTCACTCCAAGTGGGCCACCACGAAGCACAAGAAAGCGGCGATCGACGCCAAGCGCGGCAAGCTGTTCGCCAAGCTCATCAAGAACATCGAGGTCTCGGCCCGGGTGGGGGGCGGCGATCCCTCGGGCAACCCGACCCTCTACGACGCCATCCAGAAGGCCAAGAAGAACTCGGTCCCCAACGACAACATCAACCGCGCGGTGAAGCGCGGCTCCGGCGAGGGCTCCGACGCCGTCACCTACGAGACGATCATGTACGAGGCCTACGGGCCGGCCGGGATCGCCATCCTCATCGAGTGCCTCACCGACAACCGCAACCGCGCCGTCTCCGACGTGCGGGTCGCGGTCACCCGCAACGGCGGCACGATGGCCGACGGCGGCTCGGTGCAGCGGCTCTTCCAGCGCAAGGGAGTCGTCGAGGTCTCCAAGACCTACGAGGTCGAGGAGGGCCGCAAGGCGGTCACCAAGGAGGTCAGCGAGGACGACCTGCTCGAGGCGACCCTGGAGGCCGAGCCCGAGGACATCGTCGACGACGGCGAGTCCTTCGAGATCATCTCCGACCCCAATGTGGTGGTCGATGTCCGCAAGGCCGTGCAGGCCGCCGGAATCGATTACGACTCCGCCGAGGTCTCCTTCCGGGCCGACTTCGAGCAGCCGGTCGAGGTCGAGGACGCGCGCAAGCTGTTCAAGATCCTGGACGCCCTCGACGATCTGGACGACGTCCAGAACGTCTTCTCCAATGCCGACATCACCCCCGAGGTGGCCGCGGCGCTTGAGGACGAGGACTGACCGGAGAGCACCGGCCCCCCGAGTCGGTTTCTCAGGCGCCGGTCCAGAGGATCAACCGGGTCACCTCCACCGACCGCCGCCTGCTGCGCGTGATGGGGGTCGATCCGGGCCTCACCCGGTGTGGCGTGGCGCTGGTCGAGGGCGGATACGGCCGTCCCCTGGAGCTGGTGGCGGTCGGCGTCATCCGGACCCCCGCTGATCTGGACACCTCTCGGCGTCTGCTGCGGATTCACGACGGCCTGGAGGAGTGGTGCACCACGTACCACCCAGATCAGGTGGCCATCGAACGGGTCTTCGCCCAGCACAACCGCTCCACCGTCGCCGGGACCGCCCAGGCGGCCGGCCTGGCGATGGTGGTCGGCGCCCGGCACGGGCTGCCGGTGGCCCTGCACACCCCCAGTGAGGTGAAGGCCGCGATCTCCGGGTCGGGGCGCGCCGACAAGGCGCAGGTCGGGCTCATGGTGGCCCGGGTGCTGCGCCTCAAGGAGGCTCCCAAGCCCGCCGACGCCGCCGACGCGGTGGCTCTGGCGATCTGCCAGATCTGGCGCGGATCGGCCGACCAACGACTGCAGGACGCCGCCGCGGCCCAGCGCGCCGCCACCGGACGGCGTCCCCCCCGCTCCTGGAAGGACCTGGCACGATGATCTCCCATCTGCGCGGCACCGTCTCGGCCGCCGGCCCCACCTGGGTGGTGCTGGACATCGGCGGGTTCGGGATGAAGGTCAACTGCCCGCCCGCCACCGCAGCCACCGCCAGGCCCGGCTCCGAGATGACCCTGGAGACCTCCCTGGTGGTCCGCGAGGACTCGCTCACCCTGCACGGCTTCGCCACCTCAGAGGACCGGGACGCCTTTGAACTGGTGCAGACCGCCTCGGGGGTCGGACCGAAGCTGGCGATGGCGATGCTGTCGGTGCTCAGCGCCGATGAGCTCGCCGCGGCCCTGTCCGGCGAGGACGCCGCGACCCTGTGCCGGGTGCCCGGGATCGGGAAGAAGGGCGCCGCCAAAGCTCATCCTCGAGCTGAAGGACCGCGCCGCGCTGCTCTCCTCCGGCCCATTGCCAGGCCCGAGCGGACCCTCATCGGCCCCCGGATCGCAGCTGTGGCGCGAACAGGTGGTCGACGGGCTGATCGGCCTGGGATGGTCGAGCCGGGACGCCGAGGGAGCGGCCGACTCGGTGGCCGGGATGCGCCAGGAGGATCCCGGGGTCTCGATCGGGGTGCTGATGCGGGCGGCGCTGCGCAGCCTGGCCTGACGACATCTGGTGAGTGCCGAACTGTCGGTGCCGATGACTATCGTGACCTACAGAACCTGATCCACAGGACGTGACGTGCCGCACACGTGACGAGAAGAGGGGCAATGGAGAACTCGCCGGTCGATCCTTGGGCCGAACCACCCGAGAAGGCCGAGGAGGCCGCGCTGCGCCCCGGCGCGCTGGCGGAGTTCCGCGGCCAGCCGCGGGTCTCCGACCAGCTCGGGCTGGTGCTGGAGGCCGCGAAGGCCCGCCAGACCACCCCCGACCATGTCCTGCTGTCGGGCCCTCCCGGGCTGGGCAAGACCACCCTGGCGATGATCATCGCCACCGAGATGGGCTCACCGATCCGGATCTCCTCGGGCCCGGCCATCCAGCACGCCGGCGACCTGGCCGCCATCCTGTCCTCCCTGGTGCCCGGCGAGGTGTTCTTCCTCGACGAGATCCACCGGATGTCCAAACCGGCCGAGGAGATGCTCTACCTGGCCATGGAGGACTTCCGGGTCGACGTCGTCGTCGGCAAGGGGCCCGGCGCCACCGCCATCCCGATCGAGATCCCGCCCTTCACCCTGGTCGGGGCGACCACCCGGGCCGGGCTGCTGCCCGGGCCGCTGCGCGACCGGTTCGGCTTCACCGCCCAGCTGGAGTTCTACGACCCGGCCGACCTGGAGTTCATCATCACCCGCTCGGCCCGGGTGCTGGGGGTCGAACTGGCTCCCGGCACCGCGACCACCATCGCCGGGCGGTCCCGCGGCACTCCCAGGATCGCCAACCGGCTGCTGAGACGGGTTCGCGACTACGCCGAGGTCAACGTCGGGCCCGGTCCGGTGCAGCCCGAGGTGGCCGCCTCCGCGCTGGACCTCTACGAGGTCGATCCGCTCGGCCTGGACCGGCTGGACCGGGCGGTGCTGGACGCCGTCTGCGTCAAATTCGCCGGCGGCCCGGTCGGACTGTCCACGCTGGCGATCGCGGTGGGGGAGGAGCCGCAGACCGTCGAGGAGGTCGCCGAGCCCTTCCTGGTGCGGTTGGGCTTCCTGATGCGCACCCCTCGCGGGCGGGTGGCCACCGACCGCGCCTGGACCCACCTCGGCCTCACCCCTCCCGGGGGCGGAGAACCGCGGGAGGACGCCGTCGGCGCGGACGGGTAGCATGAGTGGGTCAGCCGTGCCGATACTCAACAATTCGGTACTTCATCAGTCCAGTACCCAATCCAACACAGGGGATCATCCATGCCACTTCTTGCGGGCCTCGGCGGCCTACTGCCGATGGTCATCATTCTCATCCTGTTCCTGGGAATCATGACCATGACCACTCGCCGCAATATGAAGAAGCAGCAGACCGCGCGCCAGGAGCTGGAGAACTCGATGGGCGAGGGAGCCCGGGTGATGCTCACCAGCGGCATCTACGGCACCCTGACCCATGTCGGTGACAAGCAGGCCATCGTCGAACTCGCCCCCGGCGCGGAGATCGTCGTCGTCAAGCAGGCCATCAGCAAGGTGGTCAGCCCCGCCGAGGAGGAGTTCTCCTTCGCCGACGAGATCACCGAGCCCGCGCAGGTCGAGACGGTGCAGGCAGATGCCGCGCAGGCCGAGATCACCGAGCCGGCGTCGGCCCCCACCGAGACCCAGCCCGCCCCTCAGACCCCCCAGAACAAGGCGTCGGAGTAGTCTCCCGGCCGGGGATCGCTCCGGCCCAGATCCCGGACACCACCCGCAGGAGGCGTCGGCGCGAGCCGGCGTCTCCTGATCACCGACCAAGGACTCCGATACGTGGCTAGTACCCAGCACAAGCCCCATCCAGCCAGGACACTCATCATCTTCCTGGTGCTCATCGCCGCGATGTACGGGCTGATGTTCTTCACCCATTCGTGGTCCCCACGGCTCGGCCTGGATCTCAAGGGCGGCACCACCATCACCCTCACCGCCAAGACCAGTGACGGGAAGGCGCCCTCGGCGGCCAACCTCGAACAGGCTCGCAACATCATCCAGCAGCGGGTCGACTCGATGGGAGTCGGCGAGTCGTCGGTGAAGACCTCCGGGGATCGCAACATCGTCGTCTCGGCCCCCAACGTCAACTCCGACAAGCTGCTCCAGATGGTCGGCCAGACCGCCCAGCTGGGCTTCCGCTTCGTCTACGCCGAGCAGCCGGTGGCCTCCGCGACGCCGAAGGCCGGGCCCTACACCCCGACCGCACTGCCCTCGGCGCCTCCCGCGCCGAAGCCGAGCGCTTCTGCCTCTGCCGGAGCGTCGGCCAAGGCCGGCTCGGCCAGCCCCAGCGCATCCCCCAAGACCTATTCCGCCACCGACGCCAAGGCCCAGGCCAAGCAGGTCCAGGCGGCCCAGACCTGGACGCCGAGTCCAGCCGATCAGCAGGCCTTCACCGACCACAAGTGCGCCGCCACCGTCGAGGCCCAGGACTCCAGCTCCCTGGTGACCTGCAATCGCGAGGGCACCATGAAGTTCCTGCTCTCCCCGGTGGCGCTGCCGGGAACCCTGGTGACCAAGGCCACCTCGGGGATTCCGCAGGGCAACGTGTCCTACGTCGTCAACCTCACCTTCAACTCGATCGGCGCCACCAGCTTCGGCACCGCCACCACCTACCTGTGCTCCCAGCAGAACCCGCAGAACCAGTTCGCGGTCGTCCTGGACGGCAAGGTCATCTCCTACCCGCAGCTCGACGGCAACAAGGGCGCCGCCTGCCCCATCACCACCGGTCAGGCGGAGATCTCCGGCAGCTTCACCCAGGCCTCGGCCGACGAACTGGCCAATATCCTCAAGTACGGCGCCCTGCCGCTGTCCTTCACCCCGTCCAGCGTCGACACCGTCTCGCCCACCCTCGGCGGCGAGCAGTTGAAGGTCGGCCTGATCGCCGGCCTGATCGGCCTGGTGCTGGTCGCCGCCTACTGCATCCTGTACTACCGGGGCCTCGGCCTGGTGGTGATCAGCTCCCTGGTGATCGCCGGCGCCTTCACCTATGCCGCGATGGTGCTGCTGGGAGACTCGATGGGCTTCACCCTGTCGCTGGCCGGCATCGCCGGGGCGATCGTGGCGATCGGCATCACCGCCGACTCCTTCATCATCTACTTTGAACGGATCCGCGACGAGATCCGGGAGGGCCGCACCCTGCGCACCTCCCTGCAGACCGGCTGGCGCAAGGCCCGCGGCACCATCGCGATGGCCGACGGCGTCCAGCTGCTGTCGGCGGTCATCCTGTTCATCCTGTCGGTCGACCAGGTGAAGGGATTCGCCTTCACCCTGGGACTCACCACCGCCATCGACCTGCTGATCTGCTTCTTCTTCACCCATCCGATCGTGCTGCTGCTCGGCGGGACGAGATTCTGGGGGACGGGACGCCGCGGCTCCGGTCTGGAACCCACCCACATGGGCGTCACCGAGGCCCAGCTGCTGGGACGCCGCGCCCACCACCGCCGGCAACCGGCGAAGGCGTCCAGCAGTACCGGGCACGGCAGTGACGACCACCACGACGACGAGGAGGCCTGAGATGGCTGAGCGCAGGTCGGGCTTCGCCCATGCTCTGTACACCGGCGAGATCTCGTACTCCTTCGTCGGGCGGCGCAGGATCTGGTACACCCTCTCGGCGGTGCTCATCGCCGTCTCGATCATCGGGCTTCTGGTCCGCGGGCTGAACCTGGGCATCGACTTCCGCGGCGGCGTCGAGTTCAACTCCCCGGCCCAGGTGACCACCAGCACCATCGACACGGTCCGCCAGGCGGTCACCTCCTCGGGGCCCTCGGATCTGGACGGCACCGAGGTGGTCACGGTGGGCTCCAACCACGTCCGGGTGCAGACCCGCCCGCTGAACCCGCAGGAGACCGTCACGGTGCGTGAGGCGATCGCCAAGGCGACCGGCTCCAGCAACGATGCGGTCACCTACTCCAATGTCGGCGCCCAGTGGGGCCGCCAGATCACCATCAAGGGGCTCCAGGCGCTGGCGGTCTTCCTGGCCCTGGTGATGATCCTGATCTGGATCTACTTCCGCGACTGGAAGATGTCGGTATCGGCCATCGTCGCGCTGATCCACGACATCATCATCACGGTCGGCGTCTACGCCCTGGTGGGCTTCACCGTCACCCCCTCCACGCTGATCGGCGTCCTCACCATCCTCGGCTACTCGCTGTACGACACGGTGGTGGTCTTCGACAAGGTCCGCGAGAACACCTCGCACCTCGAGGGGACCGACATCACCTACTCCGAGGGGGCCAACCGGGCGGTCAACCAGGTGCTGGTGAGGTCCATCAACACCACCATCATCGGCGTCCTGCCGGTGGCCGCGCTGCTCTTCGCCGGAGCCTTCCTGCTCGGCTCCGGACCGCTGGAGGATCTCGGCCTGGCGCTGTTCGTCGGCATGATCATCGGCGCCTACTCGTCGATCTTCATCGCCACCCCGCTGCTGGCCCAGATGCGCGAGCGGGAGCCCGCGATCCGCAAGCACACCGAGGCGGTGAACCGGCGCCGCGCCAAGGCCGCCCAGTCGGCGCCGAAGGTCAGTGCGCAGACCGTCGCGGCAGCAGGCCACCGGCGTCGCAGACCTGCCCGAGGCCGACCTGCCGACGAATACCTCGAAGAGGACGAAATGACCACCAGCAGGACCGATCTGATCGCCGGGCTGATCCGCTCGGTGCCGGACTTCCCCAAGCCCGGGGTGGACTTCAAGGACATCACCCCGCTGCTCGGCAGCCCGCAGGGGTTCGACGCCGCCATCTCGGAACTGGTGGCCGGCGCCCCGGACGACATCGACGTGGTGGTCGGCATCGAGGCTCGCGGGTTCGTCTTCGCGGCCCCGGTGGCGCTGTCCCTCAAGGTCGGCTTCGTGCCGGTCCGCAAGCCCGGCAAGCTGCCCTGCGAGGTGTTCTCGAAGAGCTTCGACCTCGAGTACGGCGCCGAGACCCTCACCATCCACCGGGACGCCATTCCGGCGGGCTCGCGGGTGATGATCGTCGACGACATCCTGGCCACCGGCGGAACCCTGGCCGCCACCGCCGCCCTGCTCGCCGATCTGGACGTCGAGCTGGTCCAGGCCTCGGTGCTGATGGAGCTGGAGGGCCTGGGCGGCCGCGAGGCCCTGGCCGACGCCGGGGTGCCCCGGGTGTCCGCGGTCCTGAGGGGCTGAGCGGGGACCGCCATGGCCGAGGAGCAACAGCCGGAGTCGTCGGTGCGCCAGATCCGGCGCACCGCAATGGTGAGCCTGCCGTTCAAGACTCACAGCCCGATCGCGGAGCTCGCCCGCCGGGTCCTGCTGGCCCTGCTGATGATGGCGATCAGCACCGCGATCGTCTACCTCGACCGCGGCTCCTACATCGACAACGTGACCCACCAGCCGATCACCTTCATCGACTCCCTGTACTACTCGACGGTCACCGTCACCACCACCGGCTACGGCGACATCACGCCGCTCACCCCCTCGGCGCGGCTGATCAGCGCCATCGTCATCACCCCGTTGAGAATCGCCTTCCTGGTGCTGTTGGTGGGCGCCACCCTGGAGGTGCTGGCCACCGAGGGCAGGCGGGGCATCCGCGACGCCAGTTGGAGAAGGCACATGCGCAATCACACCGTCGTCATCGGATACGGCACCAAGGGACGCGCCGCGATCAACACCCTGCTCAACCACGACGTCCCGCTCGACCGGATCGTCGTCATCGACGCCAAGGGCACCGCGGTCGCCGAGGCCAACCGGCACGGCCTGGCCGCCTTCGAGGGGGACGCCACCCGCCGCGACCTGCTGCGCCGCGCAGAGGTGGCCAAGGCCCGCGAGGTGATCATCACCCTGCCCCGCGACGACACCGCCATCCTCACCACCCTCACCGTCCGCCAGCTCAACGCCCGCTGCCACATCGTGGTGGCCGGCCGCGAGGAGGAGAACCTCCCGCTGCTGCGCGAGTCCGGGGCCAACTCGGTGCTCACCTCGGCCGACGCCGTGGGGCGCCTGCTCGGGCTCACCACGGTCAACCCGCACGTCGGTGAGGTGGTCGACGACCTCATCTCCAGCGCCCACGGGATGGAGGTCATCCAGCGGATGGTGAGCGCCCACGAGGTGGGAGCCCGGCCCGCCGACATCTCCAACGAGCGGGTGCTGGCCGTGGTGCGCAACGGCACGCTGCGCAACTTCTACGACCCGACCCTGGAGAAGCTGCAGGCCGGCGACTCGGTCATCGTGGTACGCCGAGCGCTGAGCCGGCGCCGGACCTCTCCTCAGCCGCCGCACAGCTGAGGAGCATGGCACTAGACTTGCCTGGGTTCACGGCCGCTGAGTTCATGGCTTCAGAGTTCACGGCTTCAGGGGACCGAAGCTGCAAGGAGGTCGATCGTGGCTGAGGAGAGCGTCTACGGGCCCTACGGCACAGACCGCGGCGTCCCCGGGCAGCCGCACGCCCCGAAGGCCGAGATCACCCCCCAGCCGCGGATGCGGATGCGCGAGAGGATCGTGCGCTGGCGGGCCCCCAAGCCCCCGGTGCAGGCCGTCCTCGACCCGTTGCTGTCGACGGTGCTGGCCTCCCATCCCAGCGCCGACGTCACCCTGCTGCAGCGCGCCTACGAGACCGCCGATCACTACCACCGCGGCCAGACCCGGATCTCCGGGGATCCCTACATCACCCACCCGCTGGCGGTGGCGATGATCCTCGCCGAGCTGGGCATGGACGACCAGACGCTGTGCGCCGGGCTGCTGCACGACACGGTGGAGGACACCTCCTACACGATGGACCAGCTCACCGCCGACTTCGGCCAGGAGGTCGCGCTGCTGGTCGACGGCGTCACCAAGCTGGACAAGGTGCAGTACGGCTCCTCGGCGAAGGCCGAGACGATCCGCAAGATGGTCATCGCGATGAGCCGCGACATCCGGGTGCTGGTGATCAAACTCGCCGACCGGCTGCACAATATGCGCACCATCGGCTTCCTGAGGCCGGACAAGCAGAACCGGATCGCCCAGGAGACCCTGGAGATCTTCGCCCCGCTGGCCCACCGGCTCGGCATGAACGCCATCAAGTGGGAGCTGGAGGATCTGGCCTTCTCCACCACCCAGCCCAAGGTCTACGACGAGATCGTCCACCTGGTGGCCGAGCAGGCCCCGCAACGGGAGAAGCAGCTGCGGGAAGTCATCGAGATCGTCCGGCAGGATCTCGACGAGGCCGGCATCAAGGCCACCGTCTACGGGCGCCCGAAGCACTACTACTCGATCTACCAGAAGATGGTGGTGCGCGGCCGCGACTTCTCCGACATCTACGACCTGGTGGGGCTGCGCATCCTGGTCGACACCCCGCGCGACTGCTACGCCGCGCTGGGGGTGATGCATGTGCGATGGAATCCGCTGCCGGGGCGGTTCAAGGACTACATCGCGATGCCGAAGTACAACATGTACCAGTCCCTGCACACCACAGTGCTGGGTCCCGGCGGGAGGCCCGTCGAGCTGCAGATCCGCACCCACGAGATGCACCGCCGGGCCGAGTACGGCGTCGCCGCGCACTGGAAGTACAAGGAGAATCCCAACTCGGTGGGCAAGGGGGTCCAGCCCGACGGCTCCGAGCTGTCCTGGGTGCGCAGCCTCAACCAGTGGTCGCGCGAGGAGGCCGATCCCAGCGAGTTCCTCGACTCGCTGCGCTTCGAGATCAACTCCACCGAGGTCTACGTCTTCACCCCCAAGGGCGATGTGATGTCGCTGCCGCAAGGGGCGACGCCGGTCGACTTCGCCTACGCCGTGCACACCGAGGTGGGCCATCACTGCATCGGCGCCCGGGTGAACGGGAAGCTGGTGCCGTTGGACACCCAGCTGTCCAACGGCGACATGGTCGACGTCCTCACCTCCAACGCCCCGGACGCCGGTCCGAGCCGGGACTGGCTGAACTTCGTGTCCAGTCCGAGGGCCCGCTCCAAGATCAAGGCTCATTTCACCCGCGAGCGCCGGGAGGAGTCCATCGAGGCCGGCCGGGAGGCGATCGCCCGGCAGATCCGCCACGCCGGGATCCACCTGCAGTCGCTGCTCACCGTGGAGTACCTCACCGCGGTTGCCGACGACCTCAAGGTCGGTGACATCAACTCGCTGTACGCCGCGGTGGGGGAGCACAACATCGGCCCGCAGGCCGTGGTGGAGAGGCTGATCGCCCTGGGCGGGGGAGCCGAGGAGACCCGCGCCGAACTCGAGGAGGACGCCGCTGTCAAGGCCGCCCCTCAGCGGTCCCGCCGGCACAGCGAGTCCGGAGTGGAGGTGGACGGCCAGCCCGACATGCTGGTGAAGCTGGCCCGCTGCTGCACCCCGATGCCCGGCGACAAGATCATGGGCTTCGTGACACGCACCGACGGGGTGTCGGTGCACCGGACCGACTGCAGCAACGCCAAGCACCTGCTGGAGTATCCCGAGCGGATCGTCCCGGTGACCTGGTCCGCGGAGGCCGAGGAGGGCTACCTGGTGACTGTCCAGGTGGAGGGGCTGGACCGCTCCGGCCTGCTCTTCGACACCTCGCGGATCCTGGCCGAGCAGGGGGTCTCCATCCTGTCGGCGAATATGAGCACCTCGAAGAACCATCTGGCGCGGCTTCGGCTCACCTTCGAGTCTCCGGACCCGACCCATCTGAAGCACCTCGTGGAGTCGATCCGCCGGGTCTCCGGCGTCTACGACGTCTATCGCGTCAAATCGTAATTGCCGCCGGCGGCGGAGACTCGAGTGCGTGCCGGCCACGTGAGCCTGCACATTTCACTCGCGCAACCCCCATGAGATCGGCGCCCACCGCGAATCCGGTCCTTACGCGAGTGAAAAGTGCACCGTGGAACCGCGCTGCTCCGGTCCGCGAGCGGAGACCTCGAGTGCGCGCCGGCCACGTGAGCCTGCACATTTCACTCGCGCAACCCCCATGTGATCGGCGCCCACCGCGAATCCGGTCCTTACGCGAGTGAAAAGTGCACCGTGGAACCGCGCTGCTCCGGTCCGCGAGCGGAGACTCGAGTGCGCGCCGGCCACGTGAGCCTGCACATTTCACTCGCGCAACCCCCATGAGATCGGCGCCCACCGCGAATCCGGTCCTTACGCGAGTGAAAAGTGCACCGTGGAACCGCGCTGCTCCGGTCCGCGGGTGCGCGCTGGCCACTTGAGTAGAGTTTCTTCCGTGCGTTATCTCTCCACTCGCGGACTGCCCGACGACCCCCGGCCCGGCTTCTGGGACATCCTCCTGGAGGGCCTGGCCCCCGACGGGGGTCTCTATCTGCCCGAGAGCTACCCGCAGCTGGACACCGCCACCCTGGGCCGCTGGCGGCAGATCCTCGACGCCGAGGGCTACCCCGCCCTGGCCCAGGCCGTGCTCTCCCTGTTCATCGACGACATCGATGCCGCACAGCTCCGTGCGCTGTGCGAGCGCGCCTACAGCGCCGAGGTCTTCTCCGACCCCCGGATCGTCCCGGTCGACGAGCTGGACGGCGGGCTGTGGCTGGCCCACCTGTCCAACGGCCCGACCGCCGCCTTCAAGGACATGGCCATGCAGCTGCTCGGCCAGCTCTTCGAGTTCGAGCTGGCCCGCCGCGACTCCGCCCTCACCATCCTGGGTGCCACCAGCGGTGACACCGGATCGGCGGCCGAGTACGCGATGCGGGGCAGGCGCGGCATCCGGGTGTTCATGCTCACCCCGGCCGGCCGGATGACCCCCTTCCAGCAGGCGCAGATGTTCAGCCTGGACGACCCGGCGATCGTCAACATCGCCGTGGACGGCGTCTTCGACGACTGCCAGGACCTGGTCAAGGCGGTATCGGGGGATCTGGAGTTCAAGCACCGCTATCGGCTCGGGGCGGTGAACTCGATCAACTGGGCACGGCTGGTCGCCCAGGTGGTGTACTACATCGCCGCCTGGTTGCGGGTGACCACAGCCGACGACCAGCGGGTCTCCTTCGCGGTGCCGACCGGCAACTTCGGCGACATCATGGCCGGCCACGTCGCCCGGATGATGGGACTGCCGATCGACACCCTGGTGCTGGCCACCAACGAGAACGACGTGCTGGACGAGTTCTTCCGCACCGGGGTCTACCGGATCCGCTCGGCGTCCGAGACTCTGGCCACCTCCTCGCCCAGCATGGACATTTCGAAGGCCTCGAACTTCGAGCGGTTCATCTTCGATCTGCTGGGCCGCGACTCCGCGCGGGTCCGCGAGCTGTTCGCCGGGCGGCTGCCCGAAGACGGCGTCTTCGACCTGTCCGGCACGCCCGAGTTCGCCGCCGTCCGCGACCGGTTCGGCTTCGTCTCCGGCTCCTCGACCCACGCCGACCGGCTGGCCGCCATCTCCGACCTCGACCGGCGCGACGGCGTTCTCATCGACCCGCACACCGCCGACGCGGTCACGGTGGCCCGGCGCCACGTCGACCCGCAGGTGCCGATGATCGTGCTGGAGACCGCCCTGCCGGTGAAGTTCTCGCAGACCATCAAGGAGGCGACCGGACGCCGCCCCGATCGCCCGGCGCGGTTCGTGGGCCTGGAGGAGAAGCCCCGCCACGTCATCGACCTGCCCAACGATGTCGAAGCCCTCAAGGCCCTCATCGCCGAGCGCTCCGGCGACTAGCCGGGTCGACAACTAGCCGTCGGACCGCCTCAGCCGAACTGGCTTGGCTCAGGAGGTGAAGTCGTCGAGGGTCTTCTGCGCCTGATCCAGCCAGCTCTGGTAGGTGCCGATCGACTCCCTGGCCTTCGCGGCGTCCTTCTGCTTGCCCGCCGCCTCGGCCTTCTCGGCGTCCGCGGTGAGTTTCTCGATCTGGCCCTGGAGCATCCGCACCGTGTCCTCGGCGCGCTCGCGGGCCTGCGGATCGGTGCGCTTCCACTCCTTCTCCTCGGC
Organism: Acidipropionibacterium sp.; assembly: GCA_022647765.1. GTDB lineage: Bacteria > Actinomycetota > Actinomycetes > Propionibacteriales > Propionibacteriaceae > Acidipropionibacterium. Next base: position 15,795 of record JALCLH010000016.1, on the reverse strand, counting down.
CGCGTGGACCTTCTGCTCCAGATCGCGGACCCGGGCATCGATCCGGCGGATCGAGTCGCGGGGCACCTTGCCGATCTCGTTGAACTGATCGAGGAAGGTGCGGAACTGCGCCTTGGCGGTGTTGACGTCGGTGATCGGCAGGATCTGCTTCTCGGCGGCGTCCAGCAGCTCCTCCTTGGCCTGCTGATTGCCCTTGAACTCCTCGTCCTGCTGGGCCATCGTCGCGTTGCGGGCGTCGAAGAAGGTGTCCTGAATCGAACGGAACTCCTTCCACAGCTTGTCATCGACCTCTCGCGGGGCGGGACCGGCGGCCTTCCAGCGGGCCATCAGATCGCGGAAGTCCCGTGCGGTCGCGCCCCAGTCGGTGGAGCCGGCCAGCGGACGGGCCTCCTCGAGGATGGCCTGCTTGAGCTTCTGGGCCTGTTCGCGCTTGGCGTTCTGCTCGGCGAACTGGGCCTTGCGGCGTCTGGTGTAGGTGGTGCGGGCGCTGGAGAAGCGGTGCCACAGCTCGTCGTCGGTGATCTTGTCGATCCGGGGCAGCTTCTTCCACTCGTCCAGGAGGTTGCGGAACTTCGTCACCCCGCCGCGCCAGTCGGTGCCGGCGGCGATCTGCTCGGCCTTGCCGACCATCTCCTCCTTGGCCTGGCGCGCCTTGGCCTGGGCATCGGCCTTCGCCTCGCGCTGGGACGCCGCCTTCGCCTCGATACTGGGGGTGAGGGCGTCCAGCCGCGCCGCCAGAGCGGCGAGATCGCCCACCGCGTTGGCCTCCAGGATCTCGCTGTGCAGCTTCTCGGCGGTCTGCTGGGCGTTGTGCGGGGACAACCGGCCGGAGTTCAGCCGCGACTCCAGAAGATCCACCTCCGTCTCCAGCGACCGGTACCGTCTGACGAAGAACTCGATGGCCTCCTCGCCGGAGACATCGGGGACCTGTCCAACAGCCCGTTCCCCCTCGGGGGTCTGGACATAGACGGTCCCGTCCTCGCCGACACGACCGAATGACTGCGGACCTGCTACCTGACTCATAGGGCCATCTTGCCCGATAAGGTGGCTGTTGTGTTCATCGCCTCCTTCGCCACCGGCCCTTGGCAGGCCAATTGCTACCTCCTGGCGGCCGGTCCGGGCTCTGACTGCGTCATCGTCGACCCCGGCATGGGGGCGATGGAGATGCTGGGTCGCGGCCTCGAGGAGCACCATCTCAATCCGGTCGGCGTCGCCCTCACCCACGGCCACATCGACCATGTCGGCTCGGCTCGCGAGGTCTGCCAGCGCTATCGGACGCCGGTGCTGTGCCCGGTCGACGACCGGCATCTGCTGTCGGACCCGATGGCCGGGCTGATGGCCGAGGCCGCGCCGCTGCTCACCCAGTACTACGGGAGCACCCGGCTCACCGAGCCCGAGGAGGTGGTCGACGTCGCCCCCGGCTCCCATCACCTGCTGGCCGGCTTCGATCTGGAGTTCCTGCACGCCCCCGGCCACACCCCGGGCTGCTCGATGATCCGGTTCATCGACGATGAGTACGGGCCGATCGTGATGTCCGGGGACGTCGTCTTCGCCGGTTCGATCGGGCGCACCGACCTTCCCGGCGGAGACCCGGAGGTGATGGCCACCAGTCTCGAGCGGGTCGTCCGCCCGCTGGACGACGCCAGCCATCTGCTGCCGGGTCACGGCCCGGCGACCACCATGGACCAGGAGCGGCGGACCAACCCGTATCTTCAGGCCTTCGCCTGAGACGGCGTCCCGCCCGCCGGCGCATTCAGCCACACTTGTCCTCAGCTCATATCCGCTCAATCTCAGATCAGACTCATATCAGAAGGAATTTCTCATGTCCCGCCTCAAGCCCCTGTCCGGTTTCCCCGAGTTCCTGCCCGCGGGGCAGATGGTGGAGAACCATGTCGTCAGGATTCTTGAGGAGACCTTCGAGCTTCACGGATTCGCCCCGGTGACCACCCGCGCGGTGGAGACGATGGAATCGCTGACTCGCAAGGGCGAGATCGACAAAGAGGTCTACGTCGTGAGCCGGCTGCAGGCCGACGAGCACGACTCCCGCAAGGACAAGGACCAGCTGGGCCTGCACTTCGACCTCACGGTGCCCTTCGCCCGCTACGTGCTGGAGAATGCCGGGCATCTGGCCTTCCCGTTCCGCCGCTACCAGATCCAGAAGGTGTGGCGCGGGGAGAGGCCCCAGGAGGGCCGCTACCGCGAGTTCACCCAGGCCGACATCGACATCGTCGGCTCCGAGACGCTGGCCGAGCACCACGACGTCGAGGCGCCGCTGGTGATGCTGGAGGCCCTGGAGCGGCTGCACGTCGAGCTCGGCTTCCCGCCGGTGCTGATGCACGTCAACAACCGCAAGCTGTCCGAGGGGTTCTACCGCGGGCTGGGGATCGAGGAGCCGGCCGGCGTCCTGCAGCGGGTCGACAAGTACGACAAGATCGGGCCGGACGCCGTCCACGAGCTGCTCACCACCGAACTCGGGCTGAGCGACGAGCAGGCCGACAAGTGCGTGGCGCTGGCCGGGATCTCCTCGGCCGATCACACCTTCATCGAGCAGGTCCGCGAGCTCGGGGTGGCCAACGACATGCTGGAGGAGGGGCTGGACTCCCTCGACCGGGTCGTCACCGCGGTCAACCGGGCGGTGCCCGGACGGATGGTTGCCGATCTCAAGATCGCCCGCGGGCTGGACTACTACACCGGCACCGTCTACGAGACCGAGCTGGTCGGCCACGAGTCGATGGGATCGGTGTCCTCGGGCGGCCGATACGACTCGCTGGCCTCCGACGGCAAGCACACCTACCCCGGCGTCGGCATCTCGTTGGGGCTCACCCGGCTGCTGGCCCCGGTGATCTCCAAGGGTCAGCTGAGTTCAACCCGTTCTGTGCCGAGTGCGGTGCTGGTGGCGGTCAACACCGAACAGGAGAGGGACGCCTCCGAGGCCGTGGCGCGCTCCCTGCGGACACGGGGGATCGCTTGCGAGGTGGCGCCGAAGGCGGACAAGTACGGCAAGCAGATCAAGCACGCCGACCGGCGCGGGATTCCCTTCGTATGGTTTCCCCGGTCGCGCCGGGCAGGAAGACGCCGACCAGGTCAAGGACATCCGCTCCGGGGATCAGGTGGACGCCGACGCCGCGGTCTGGGAGCCTCCGGCCGCCGATCTGCGCCCAGGGGGTCGTCGGTCAGTGGTGAGATTGGGGCGTCCGAGGGACAGAAGTGCAGCCGATGCGCGGCGGGGACGGAGAGAAGACGCGACACCCATCGCATGAGGTACCGGTGCACTACTGGCCTGGGTATTTCATCGTTGAGTGCCCGGGCCCTCGCCCAAAAGTAGATGAAAGTGCTCCTGACTTGGCAGGATAGGGCTTGTTGAGAGTCAGAATCCACCAAGATCAAGGAGCACCTTCAAGATGAAGACTACCGGCTCGTACCCCCGCCTCCACATCGACACCGCCAGCGTGCCTGCTGTCGGCCAGGCCGGCGGCATCCTGCTGACCGAGACCATCCGCGCCTCCGGGCTGGACCGGGAGCTCTCGGCGGCCCTGTCCCGGTGGGCCAAGCCCTTGGCCACCCACGATCCGGGAAAGATCGTCTGCGACCTGGCCCTGTCGGTGGCGCTGGGCGGGGACTGCCTGTCCGACCTGTCGGAGGTCCGCGCCGAACCCGGCCTCTACGGGCCGGTGGCCTCCGACCCCACCGTCTCCCGACTCATCGCCCTGCTCGGCGACGACGCCGAGCGCGCCGAGAAAGCCATCGGCCGCGCCCGGAAGGCCGCCCGCGCCCGCGTGTGGGCGCTGGCCGGTGATCATGCCCCGAACTCCGGGATCAGCGCTGCGGATCCGTTGATCATCGATGTGGACGCGACCCTGGTGACCGCCCATTCGGACAAGGAGCAGGCGGCCCCGACGTTCAAGAAGGGTTACGGGCACCATCCGTTGTGCGCGTTCATCGACCACGGCACCCACGGCTCCGGGGAGGTCGGGGTCATCATGTTGCGTCCGGGCAACGCCGGATCCAACACGGCCGCCGACCACACCACGGTGATCCGGGCGGCCCTGGATCAGGCCGGAGTCGGCGGGCGGCCCGGCCGGCGGGTCCTGGTCCGCATCGATGGGGCCGGATCGACCCACCAGACCCTCGACGAGCTGGTGCGCCGGCGGGTGCCCTACTCGGTGGGGTTCACGCTGCCGATGGACACACCGGAGTTGTACGAGAAGATCCCCGAAGAGGTGTGGACCCCGGCCTACAACAGCAACGGAGAAGTGCGTGAGGGGGCCGACATCGCAGAGTTCACCGGGCTGCTGGACCTTTCCGGGTGGCCGAAGGAGATGCGGGTCATCGTGCGCCGGGAGTATCCCGATGCTGGAGCTGAGCTGCGGTTCGATGATGTGGACGGCTACCGGTTGACCGCCTTCGCCACCAACGCGACGAAGGGCCAGTTGCCGGATCTGGAGGTGCGGCACCGGCGGAGGGCCCGGTGCGAGGACCGGATCCGTAATGCGAAGGACACGGGGCTGGTGAACCTGCCGTTGTATGGGTTCGGGCCCAACCGTATCTGGTGCCAGATCGTGGCGATGGCCGCCGATCTGTTGGCGTGGATGGGACTGCTGGCCCACCCGCAGGAGGCGGTGCGCAGGTGGGAGCCGAAGAAACTGCGGCATCGCCTGTTCGTAGTGCCCGCAACCATCGCGCGGAGTGGGCGGCGAGTGGTGCTGCACGTCTCGGATCGGCATCGCTGGGCGGCCACGGTCGCCGCGGCGGTGCTCGCGATGCGCGGGCTGCCGGGCCCGGCAGGATAGGCCGTCGGCCTGGCTTCTGCTCGCCTACGACCTGGAGACCCTCGGCCTGGACCGCCCGCCCTGCGCAGCGTGATGCGGCGGATCGTCATGCTCTTCTGGCAGACTCGGGGGCCGGACCGGCGGCACGGCCGTCGGGCAGCGACCGGCCCCTGATCGATGAAAGATCGAGGCTGGGGACTCGTATCGGCGGTTCTCGGGCTGCTGGTGGTGGTCTTCACCTATGTCAGCGATGCCATCACGTACAGCTGGATCGAGAACCGCGACATGGTCCCCGATCTGAACAATCCAATGGACTGGGCTCTGGGGGTGGTCGGGGTGCTGCTGATCGTCGGCGGGATCACAGTCTTCGTCGTGGGACAGCGGCAACCCGCTCCTTCGGGAATCCCGCCGCGGGCGGACAATCGGTAACGGACTCAGGGCTATCCATCTGAGCTGACCTAGACTGGTGTCCCATGTACGAGCCTGATGCGACACGTCGGCGCGCGGGCCGGGACTACCCCGCCTCGCTGGGCGAGTTCCAGTCATGGTTCACCACCGATGCCGACTGCCTGGACTACCTGGAATGGCTGCGCTGGCCCGACGGGTTCATCTGTCCTCACTGCGCCCACCAGGGCGGCTGGCACGTGAGCGCTTCAGCTATCAAGTGCCCGGGGTGCCGCAGGACCACCGCGGTCACTGCGGGCACCCTGTTCGACCGTCGCCGCACACCACTGACGGTGTGGTTCCAGGCCTGCTGGGAGTTCGCCGCATCCAAGGACGGGGTCTCGGCGCTGTCGCTGCAGCAGCGCCTGAGCATCGGTTCCTACCAGACCGCGTGGTCGATGCTCCACCGGCTGCGCCGCGTGCTCAACCGGCCGGGCCGCGACCTGCTGGCCGGGACCGTGGAGGTCGACGAGACCTACATCGGCGGACAGGAGAAGGGTCTTGCCGGGGGCCGGGCCAAGGGCAAGAAGACTCTCGTCGTGGTGGCTGTGGAACATCGGGTTGCCGGGGGGCTGGGCCGGGCCCGGATGCAGGTGATTGACGACGCGTCGGCGGCCACACTGCGAGGGTTCATCACCGGGACCGTGGCGCCCGGGTCCACGGTGATCACCGACGGGTGGAGCGGCTACCTGTCGATCACCGGGGACGGGTATGTCCATGACCGGCGAAGTCAGCGCGCGGTCAAGGCCCGCGGTGGCGACATCGACTCCCTGCTGCCAGGGGTTCACCGGGTGGCGTCCCTGGTGAAGCGATGGTTGCTGTCGACGCATCAGGGCGGGGTCGGGCCCGAGCATCTTCAGGAGTACCTGGATGAGTTCTGCTTCCGGTTCAATCGGCGCCGGTCGCGCAGTCGTGGGCTGGTGTTTCTGCGGGTGATGGAGCTGGCGGTGGGTCATGAGCCGGTGCGCTACACCGATCTTGTGGCCATGCCCGGGTCCGCGCAGGGTCCTGTCAGGCCGCCGAGTGGGCGGGGGCATCCTGTCAGTCTGGAACGAGGCCCTGCGAACCGGCCTTGGCGGAGAACAGCGGAATCGCCACGCCAGGTCAGCCCAGATGGATAGCCCTGAACGGACTTATCAGGTAGAGGGATTCTGGGCCATCTGCACACAGCGGGAACGGTCCCGGAAATTCCTCCACATCGGTTGTCCGTATCGGGGGTGTTGGGCCCAACTGTCGCCGAAAACTGTCACACCCTCCTGCTTGACTTGTCATGGAAGTGAACCGATACCCGATCCGATACGGCAGGCCAGTGCTGGCCGACGCCGAACAGGCGCGACAACGCGCCGAAGTGAACAAGGCCCAAGCGGTCCTGACCATGATCGACACCTGGCCGATCCCCGACGCTCTCAATGACACCCGCCGAGAAGCCGTGGATTCGGGCGCCCGGGTGGGCGATTCGTCACCCTGAAGTCGCCGCCGTCCTGGGATCTCCGACCCGCGCCTCAGCGCTGTGACGACGTCGCCGACCTGCGGTCCCGGCATCCGCTCATGTGGGCGGCGGTCCAGGAGCTGAAGCTGGAGGTGTGGCAGGCCCGCAAGGTCGTCAGGACCTGCCACGAACTTCCTGCCGACGCCGTGTTGGCGGTGGATCGGAAGCTCGCCTCCAGCTGGGGCGTCCTCCCGTGGTCGAAGATCTCCAAGAAACTGTCCAGTCTCATGGCCGCCGCCGACACCGCGCTGGCCAGGGAGAAGGCCCGGGCCGCTCAGGATGAGCGGTACGTGTCGATCCGCCACAACGGAGACTCCACCTCGTGGCTGATCGCCCGGTTGGACACCGGTGCGGCGCTGAATCTTCAGGCGAGTCTGGGGCGGTTGACCGATCATCTGATCGCCGACGGGGCCACCGAGCCCCTGCCCCTGTTGCGGGCGCGGGCGTTGGAGATGCTCGCCACCCCCTATCTCCACGACGGTCAGAGCGGCCAGGGCGCCGGTAACAGCGCCGGCGACGAGGGCGACGCACAGGCCAAGGGTGACGAGAGCGTGGACTCGGGAAGGACCGGCGGATTCTCGTCGGCCAATCCGGCTCCCACACTGCCGTTGGCCGACGTCGTGGTCCATATTCAGGCCGAGGACCTCGACCCCGACACCCAAGCCGGGAAACTCGCCGAGGTGGCGGCTCGGGGTGGTGATGTGGGTCCGGTCCTGCTGCCCGACATCGCCCGCCTGCTCGGACATTTCCGGGTAAGAGTGATCCCGGTGATCGACCAGAACGGCGACCCGAGTGTGGATGCCTATCAGATTCCGGAGCGGATGCGGATGGCGTTGCAGTTGCGGGAGGAGACCTCGGTGTTCCCGTACTCGTCACGAAGGTCGTGGTCATGCGACCTGGACCACACCGAGCCGTTTCAGTTCAGCACACCCGACAGCCCAAGACCGCCGGGCCAGACGAGGATCTCGAACCTCGGACCCCTGTCGCGCCGGGAGCACCGCGCCAAGACCGCCGGCCTCTGGAAGGTCAGCCAGCCGGCGCAGGGGTTGTATGTGTGGACATCGCCGACGGGTCAGCGGTTCGCGGTCGTCAACGGCCACACCCACCGACTCCCCGACCTCCAGAACTCCGACCGGATGGAGACCGCAGCCTAGGGACGTGCTCCTGGGCGGTTCAGCCGAGAAGCGTCATCCGTATGCTCCGTGCATCGTCCCGCGGCCTATCCGCGCGCCCTCACCCCTACCGGGCCGCCCGCCACTCCTCGGCCAGGATGCCGTGGTAGCAGGAGTCGCAGATCCCCAGTGAGCTGCGATGAGCCTGCCGGCGCACGCCCTCCAGACGCATGCCCGCCTTCTCCATCACCCGTCCCGAGGCGGGATTGCGAGGGTCGTGGGTGGCCTCCACCTTGTGCGCCCCGACCCGGCCGATGAGCAGGTCGACGACCGCACTCAGCGCCTCGGTGCCCAGACCCCGACCCCACCAGGCGCGCCCGTAGCAGTAGCCGATGTTGAACAGCCCCACCTCCTCGATGGTGGTGACGACATCGATCGTCCCGATGAGCTCGCCGCTTCCCCTGATCGTGGCTCCCCAGTGATAGAAATCTGGTTCCGCGTAGTGGGGCACCCACATTCCCAGCACCGCGCGGGACTCGTCGACGTCGGGATGGGTCTGCCAGGACAGGTGCCGAGTCACCTCGGGATCGCAGGCCCAGTGGTCGAACATCTCCTGGGCGTCGTCGAGGGTCAGCCTCCTCAGCACGAGCCGGTCGGTGGTGAGGGTGACGGTTCCCAGGTGATTCACATCCCGACACTATCGGGGATCGCCCTGCTCAGTGGTTGAGCGCCTCATGGTCGCGATGCTCGGGGAGTCGACCTGGAAGGTCGCATGGGCCACCGGCACCGGGAAGTGCTGGGCCACGCACTCCTGCAGGGTGTGGACGATCTTGATGCCCGCCCGGTCGTTCGTCGAGGGGCTCACGGTGACGTGGGCGGTGAGGGAGACAATGCCGGTCGCGATGGTGGTGACGTGCAGGTCGTGGACGTCGTCGACCCCGGGAACCGACAGGATGTGGTCGCGCACCACCGCCAGATCCAGCCCCTCCGGCGTCTCCTCCATGAGAATGCGCAGCGACCGGCGCAGCATGGCGGCTGCCCTCGGCGCCATCAGGACCGCGATCAGCAGGGAGGCGACGGCGTCACCCCCGTGCCAGCCGGTGGTCAGCGCCAGGGTCGCGGCGACGATGACCGCCAGCGATCCGAGGGCGTCGTTGGCCACTTCCAGGAAGGCCGCGCGCATATTGAGCGACTCGGTGCGCCCGCCGGACAGGATCAGCAGGGACACCGCGTTGGCGACCAGGCCGATGACGCCGATCACCAGCATCGGCCCGGCGTCCAGCCGACCGGGGGACAGCAGCCGCTGAACGGCCTCCCAGGCGACCATCAGGCAGATGACGACGAGCATGCCGGCCTGCAGGGCGGCGGCGATGATCTCCGATCGTTCCCAGCCCCAGGTGTGCCGGTCGTCGCGGGGCCGCGACATCAGCACGGTGGCGATCAGCGCCACCACCAGCCCGGTGGAGTCGACGGCCATGTGGCCGGCATCGGCCGCCAGGGCCAGCGAACCGGTGATCCCGGCGCCGATCAGCTCGGCCACCAGGACCAGCACGGTCACCGCCAGGGCGGCTGACAGACGCCGTCGCGACACTGCGTGGGCGGAAGCGCCATGATCGTGTGGCGCATGAGTCTCGGACATGATCTCGAGAACCCTTCTCGATAAACCCCCGGGGAGTATCCGGGAGGACCACGCTACCCGATCAGACCTCCGCCAGCTCGTGCGGCTCCACCGTGGCGGTCGCCGGCGAGGTCGGGATGTCCTCGGCCGGAGCCGCATTCCGGTCCCGCGCGGTGGCCGCCATCAGCTTGATCCGGTTGAGCTGGTTCACCTGGGAGGCCCCCGGGTCGTAGTCGACCGAGACGATATTGGCCTGCGGGAACTGGCGGCGCAGCTCGCGGAAGATGCCGCGTCCGGTGACGTGATTCGGCAGGCAGGCGAAGGGCTGCACGCAGGCGATGTTCGGCACCCCCTCGCGGATCATGTCGACCATCTCACCGACCAGGTACCAGCCCTCGCCGGCCTGGTTGCCCAGCTGGACGATCTTCTGGGCCTCGTCCATCAGGGTGGTGATGGGGGTCGCGGGCTCGAACCGGGAGCTCTTGCGCAGCTCGGCGTCGATCGGCTTCTGGTACTGCATCAGCAGCGCCCGGAAGGCCGTCTTGACGTGCCGGCTCCACTTGTCGGTGCCGAAGGTCTTGTAGTTGTAGTCGCCCGACGACAGGCAGTTGTAGACGAACCACATCAGGCCCGGCAGCACCGCCTCGCAGTCCTCGGACTCGATGGTCTCGACGATGTGGTTGTTGGCGTCGGGGTGGAACTGCACCAGGATCTCACCGAGCACCCCGACCCGCGGCTTGCGCGGAATGTCGCGCAGCTCGAGGGCCTCGAAGTCGTCGACGATGCCCCGGATGAGCTTCTTGTAGGAGGTGCGCGCCCCCAGCGTCTCCGAGTGGCCGCCGGTCAGGAAGTGCTCCCGGCAGATGGTGGTCCAGCGCTCCATCAGGGCGTCCGCGGACCCCTGGACGGCCACATAGGGCCGGGTGCGCAGGTGCACCTTCTGCAGCAGGTCGCCCAGCGAGATCGCCTGGACCATCTTGTGGACCAGCGGGGCGGTGAGCGAGAAACCGGGATTGTCCTCGATGCCCTGCAGGCTGGCGGCGATCACCGGGATCTTGCCGAAGCCGGCGTCCTTGAGCCCCTTGCGCAGCAGCGCGATGTAGTTCGTCGCGCGGCACATGCCGCCGGTCTGGGTGAGGAACAGGGTGGTGTGGTCCAGGTCGTACTTCCCGGACCTCAGCGCACCGACGAGCTGGCCGATGACGACGATCGCGGGGAAGCAGGCGTCGTTGTTGACCAGCGACAGCCCGTACTCGATGTCGGACTTCGGCGCCGTCTTGAGCACCTCGACCCGGTACCCGGCGGCCTGCAGCGCGGCCTCGGCCAGAGAGGTCTGATAGGGCGCCAACTGGGGGATCAGGATGGTGTGAGTGGCCTTCATCTCCTTGGTGAAGGGCACCCGATCGTCCTGCAGGTGCAGGTCGACCACCGGGCGCTCATGGCTCTGCCGGTCCTTCGACGCCGCCTTGAGGGAGCGCAGCCGGATCCGGGCGGCCCCCAGGTTCGACACCTCGTCGATCTTGAGGGTGGTGTAGATCCGATCCTTCGCGGCCATGATCTCGCGCACCTGATCGGTGGTGATGGCGTCCAGCCCGCAGCCGAAGGAGTTGAGCTGGACGATCTCCAGGTCCTTGCGGGAGGCCACGAAGGCGGCCGCCTGGTAGAGCCGGGAGTGGAACATCCACTGGTCGCGGACCCGCAGCGGGCGCTCCAGCAGGTCGGCGCCCAGATGGGCGACCGAGTCCTCGGTGAGCACGGCCAGTCCCAGCGAGTTGGCCATCTCGGGGATGCCGTGATGGATCTCGGGGTCGACGTGGTAGGGGCGCCCGGCCAGCACGATGCCGGGCACATGATGCTCCTCCATATAGGCCAGCGCATCCTCGCCCATCTTCCGGACGTCGGCATGGAAGGCGGCGTCCTCGGCCATCCCCTTGTCGATGGCCTCGCGGGCCTCCTGGCGGGTGACCCCGTCGGAGCCGAAGACCTCGGCCAGCCGCTCCGCAAGCTTGTCGGGGTCGGCCAGAGACAGGAACGGCGAGATGAGCTCGACGTCCTTCTCCCGCAGGTCCTCGACATTGGCCCGGATCACCTCGGGGTAGGAGGCGACGACGGGGCAGTTGAAGTGATTGTCGGCGTCGGCCACACTGACCTGCTCGAAGCGGATGCAGGGATCGAAGATCCGCTTGACGCCGCGCTCGATGAGATCCTCGACATGGCCGTTGTTGAGCTTGGCCGGGTAGCAGATGTTCTCGCTGGCGATCGACTCCATGCCCTTGTCGAACAGGTCGTGGGAGGAGCGCCCGGAGATCATCACCCGGTAGCCCAGGGCCGACAGGGTGGTGAACCAGAACGGGTAGTTCTCGTACATGTTGAGCGCCCTCGGCAGTCCGAGGTCGCCGCGGAAGGCCTTCTTGGCGGTGAGCCGGCGGTAGGAGAAGAGCCGCTTGTACTTGGCCTCGAAGACATTCGGCAGTTCGGACTTCGGACGCCGTGCGGCGGCCCGGTTGTCGACCTCGGCACCGCGGTCGCAGCGATTGCCGGAGACGAAGACGCGCCCGTCGGAGAAGGTGGAGATGGTGCGCTGGCAGTGGTTCTGGCACAGCATGCAGTCGTCGCGATGGGTCTCCACGGCGAACCCGTCGAGCTCGGAGCGGTCCCGCAGGCCCAGCCCGTCGGACTCCTCGCCGTCGTGGAACCGGGCCCGGGCGGTCAGCGCGGCGCCGTAGGCGCCCATCAGCCCGGCCTCGTTGGGCCGGACCACCTCGCGGCCGGTGAGCAGCTCGAAGGCCCGCAGCACGGCGTCATTGAGGAAGGTGCCGCCCTGCACCACGACCCGCTCGCCGAGCTGGGCCGGGTCGGTGAGCTTGATCACCTTGTAGAGGGCGTTTCGCACCACCGAGTAGGACAGCCCGGCGGCGATGTCGTTGGGGGTCGCTCCCTCCTTCTGGGCCTGCTTCACCGAGGAGTTCATGAACACGGTGCACCGGCTGCCCAGATCCACCGGGTGGGACGCCAACAGGCTCATCGACGCGAAGCTGCGGATGTCGGTGTCCATGGTGGCGGCGAAGGTCTGCAGGAAGGAGCCGCAGCCCGAGGAGCAGGCCTCGTTGACGCTGATCGAGTCGATGCAGTCGTCGAAGACCTTGAGGTACTTCATGTCCTGGCCGCCGATGTCGATGATCGAGGTGACGCCGGGGCACAGGTGCTCGGCGGCCCGGTAGTGGGCCATCGTCTCGACCTCGCCGTCCTCGGCCCCCAGGGCCGCCTTGACCAGCCCCTCGCCGTAGCCGGTGGTGCAGGTGCGGGCGATCCGGGCCCCCTCGGGCAGCCTGTCGTAGAGGTCGGCCAGGATGCCGACGGCGGCGTTGACCGGGTCGCCCTCGTTGGAGGCGTAGTGGGAGGCGACGATGGTCAGCGAGTCGTCCAGCAGCACTGACTTGATGGTGGTGGAACCGGCGTCGATGCCCAGGAAGAGATCCCCCTTGGCCTGGCTGAGCGGCTTGGCCGGCAGCTTGGTGCGGGCGTGACGGGCGTGGAAGGCGTCCAGCTCCGCCTGGTCGTGGAACAGCGGGGGCATCGACTGGCTCACCCCGGTCTGGGTGCGGGCGGTGTGGGCGCGCCGCGCCAGATCGGCCAGGCTCAGCGGGGCGGACTCGGCGTTGAGGGCGGCGCCCATCGCGACATACAGCTGGGCCCGCTCGGGGGTGACGAACTCGTCGACCTTCCCGTCCAGGACGTCTCCGAAGGCCTTGCGCAGGCTGGGCATGAAGTGCAGCGGGCCGCCCAGGAAGATCACCTGGCCGCGGATCGGGCGGCCGCAGGCCAGCCCGGCGATGCACTGGGTGGCGACCGCCTTCATCACCGAGGCGGCCAGGTCCTCGTGCCGCGCCCCCTCGTTGAGCAGGGGCTGCAGGTCGGACTTGGCGAAGACGCCGCAGCGCGAGGCGATCGGATGGGTGGTGGTGGCGTGCAGGGCCAGCTCGTTGAGGCCCGGCGCATCGGTGTGCAGCAGGGTGGCCATCTGGTCGATGAAGGCTCCCGTGCCGCCGGCGCAGGAGCCGTTCATGCGCTGCTCGGGCACCGGCTTGAGATAGGTGATCTTGGCGTCCTCGCCGCCGAGCTCCAGCAGCACGTCGGCGTCCGGATTCCAGTGCTGGACGGCCGCGGTCTCGGCCATCACCTCCTGGATGAAGGGGACGTCCAGAGCGTCGGCGGTGCCCAGCCCGGCCGAGCCGGTGACCGAGACCCGGACCATCGCGCCGGGCAGTCCGGCCGAGGCGTCGTCGAGCAGGGAGGCGATGGCGCCGGTGATGTCGGCATGGTGTCTTCGGTAGTCCTCGAAGACGATCGACGCACCGTCGAGGGGATCCCCGTCGAAGACGACCGCCTTGATGGTGGTCGAGCCGACGTCCAGGCCCATCCGCAGATCTGCTCTTCCAGCGTCCATGGGTCAATTTCAACACCATGGAAATCCGGGCCGGCACCCCACCCCCCTCAATTGGGAACCGGGGCCCGCGTGCGTGCCGGAGAACGCCGGTATCTACCCTTGTCCCCATGACGGCCACAGTGCGAGGAGCGGACGAGTCCCAGTCGGGGACCTCACGGCGCGGCCCTCGCGCCGAATCCGGCCAGGCCCGCGCCGCCATTCTCAGCGCCGCACGGAGACTGTTCGTCGACAGCGAATTCAGTGCGGTGAGCCTGCGCGCCATCGCCCGGACGGCCGGCGTCGACACCTCCCTGGTGAGGTACTACTTCGGCACCAAGCAGAACCTCTACAACGAGGCGATGTCGGTGCCGACCGGCCCCCACCACATCATCGCCAGGGTGTGCGCCAAGCACGGCGCCGACGAGCTGGGGGAGGCCCTGATCCGGGCCTTCGTACAGGCTTGGGACGGCCATGTGGGGGAGTTCACCGAGCGCGGCTCGTCCACCCTGCAAGGCGTGGTGCAGGCCATGATGACCCAGCCCTACGCCTTCGAGCAGGTCACCGAGTTCTACCAGCACTCCCTCATCGACCCCGTCGTCGAACTGCTGGAGGACCGGTACGACCACGAGGAGGCCGAACTGCGCGCCAGCATCGGGCTGGCCCGGCTGCTGGGACTGTTCTGCACCCGCTACGTCGTCGGGCTGGACGCCGTGGCGCAGATCTCCGGCGACGAGTTGGTGGCCCGCGAGGGCCCCAGCCTTCAGCAGGTGCTCACCGGGCCCCCGCCGACGCGATAGCGTAGTGCCACGCACAACGGTGTGCAGCCGACAACGCAAGGAGTTCGCCATGACGATCGCCATCAAGATCGGATTCCTCGATGAGGATCCGGTGGTCGATGAGAAGGGAAATTTCGCGGCCCGAGGCGCCGGTGGTGCGATCGCCGGCCGGCTGTTCACGATCTTCCCCGACGCCGTCCTGATCGGCAATGAGGACAACACCTTCGGCGACATCACGATGCGCACCCTGTGGAGCCTGGACGCCCGCAGCGACCTCGTCATCAACCTCGACGTGCTCGACTCGGTCGGGCTGTTCCAGTCCCTGCACCGCCACGGCGCCGAGCCCAAGATCCTCAACCTGCAGTGGCTACCGCCCTCGCACTACCACCACCGGGTCAACTTCGCGGCGATGGGGCTGTCCTTCGCGCTCTTCCCGACCCTGTGCTCGGGGGAGCGCACCGCTGGCGAGGTGAGCGAGATCGTGCGCCGCTGGACCATCCCGCCGCTGGCCCACCAGGCCCGGATCGGCTGGTTCCAGCCGGGCATCCGCGACGATCTGGTGCGCCCGCACACCGACCTCGACGTCCCGGTGGTGCTCTACCCGGCCATTCACCTCACCGACGCCAAGAAGCCGAAGACCTTCCTGCGGATCGTCAAAGAGGTCGCCGGCCGGGTGCCGTTGACGATGGAGGCCCGGCTGGCCCAGCGCGATCTGGCCAGTGTGATGGCGATGAAGATGTCCTCGCCGCGGTGGGCGAAGGTCTCGCCGCTGTTCGGTGAGAAGGAGGAGTACTGGGAGTCGCTGAGCCACGCCACCGCCTTCCTGGCCACCGCCCACGAGGAGGCCTACGGGCTGGAGTACCTGGAGGCGCTGCTGGCCGGGGCGATCGGCGTCTTCCCGCACAAGCCGTGGGCGGCCCACCTGGTGCCGGCCTTCTACCCCTATCTGTACGCCACCGAGGATCAGGCCGCCGACATGCTCCAGGAGGTGCTCTCGGACCCGGCGGCGGCCCGCGCGGCCGTCGACGAGTCGGCCGGCGGGTCGCTGCGGGAATGGATCCTGGGCAATCACACCCGGGCCGAGGGCAATGAGGCGCTGCGCGCCCAGATCCTCGACTGGTTCCCCGAGGCGGGCTGAGCGCCGAGGTGCACTTTTCACTC
>JALCLH010000015.1 GCA_022647765.1 Acidipropionibacterium sp. | reverse complement strand
CCGAAATCCGCCAGCGTGCTGTGGGCCGTCGCTGACGCAGGCACGCAATCCCTGATCGCCCAAGCCCACCATGACGCCGTTGCCGACATGATCGCCTACATGGAGCGTGAGGTCGCCGCCACCCGCACCGGCACGACCGCAGGCGACGGCGCGGTCGCCCAGGTCGACGTTCGCGGTGTCATCGCCACCGCCTACGACCACTACGACTCCCGTGCCGGTGACCCGCACCTGCATACGCACGTGGTGATCAGCAACAAGGTCCAGACCGTGCTGGATGGCAAGTGGAGGTCCTCTGGACAGTCGCCCGATGCACGGCGCGACCGTCGCGCTCTCGGAGCTGCACGAGGCCGTCTTTGCCGACCACCTGACACGGATGCTCGGGGTTGAGTGGGAGGCACGGGCCCGCGGTCGGGACCGCAACCCGGCATGGGCGATCACGACGTTCCCGAAGAGCTGGTTGCGGAGTTCTCGACCCGTGCACGCCACATCGACGAGGTAACCGACCGGCTCATCGACACGTACGTGGCCGGGCACGGGCGGCGTCCGTCGGCGGCGACGATCATGAAGTTGCGCGCCCAAGCAACACTCTCCACTCGGCCCGAGAAGACGGTGCACTCCCTGGCCGACCTCACCGCAGCCTGGCGCAACCGCGCCACTGCTGTGCTGGGTCAGGATGCAACCGGGTGGGCACGCCGGGTTGCAGCCAACGAGCAGCCGCTGTTGCTGAGGGCCGACGACATACCGCTCGACGTTGTTCGCGCCCTCGGTGAGAACGTCGTGGCGGCGGTCGGCGAGAAGCGCTCAACGTGGCGGCGTTGGAACCTCACCGCCGAAGCAGCCCGCCAGACCATGGACTACCGGTTCGCCACCACCCAGGACCGCGAAGCCATCGTCGCACTGGTCGTGGACGCCGCCGAAGCGGTGTCGCTCCGGTTGACGCCGTTCGAACTGGCCTCCAGCCCCGCAGCGTTTCGCCGCCCCGGACGCGACCTCGGTCTTCCGGCCGAAGAACTCCACTATCTACTCCTCCCACCAGCTCCTCGACGCCGAGGACCGGCTTTTGGAGCGCAGTCATGACACCACCGGCCCGACAGGTCAGGCCTGAGGACGATGGAACGCATCGCCAGGCGTCCTGACTCCGATGGACGCGTGCTGGGCGAGGACCAATCCGACGCGCTCGTACGGATCGCAGTGTCTGGCCGTGTCTTGGACGTGCTGGTCGGTCCCGCGGGTGCTGGGAAGACCACTGCGATGAACGCCTTGCGTCGAGCCTGGGAGGACCGAGCACGGTGCGGGCTCCGTCGTTGGGCTGGCGCCGTCGGCGGGTGCCGCCCAGGTTCTGGCGGAGGATCTGGGGATCGCGACGGAGAACACGGCGAAATGGTGGCAGAGCCACCAGACCACGGGCGCCACGTTCAACGCCGGGCAACTCGTCATCGTGGACGAAGCGTCGCTTGCAGGCACGCTCTCCCTTCGATCCGCATCACCCGCCTCGCCGCCGAAGAAGGCGCGAAGGTGCTGCTGGTCGGCGACCACGCGCAGCTCCAGGCTGTCGATGCGGGCGGTTCATTCGGGCTGCTGGTCCACGACCGAGGCGACGCCCCGGAGCTGGTGGACGTCCATCGCTTCACCCACGCGTGGGAGAAGACAGCATCCCTCGATTTGCGGCATGGACGCACCGATGTCATCGACAGCTACGATGCTCACGGCCGCATCCACGATGGAGAGACCGAGGAGATGATCGACTCCGCCTACACCGCCTGGCGCGCCGACCTGCTGGCAGGCAAATCCACTGTCTTGGTGTCGGACTCCAACGAGTCGGTCACCGCCTTGAACACGCGAGCCCGCACCGACCTCATCCTCGATGGGGCCGTCCGGGGCCCAAGGGAAGTCGACCTCCACGACGGGACGCGCGCCGCCACTGGCGATGTCGTCATCACCCGACGCAACGATCGACGCCTGCGGGCCGGGCGGGGATGGGTGCGCAACGGTGACCGTTGGAACGTGATGGACGTCCGTGACGATGGCTCCATCGCCCTCCAACGCGCTGGAGCAAAGTGGGGGTGCGACGGTCATCGTCCCCGCGGACTACGTCGCTGAGCACGTGGAACTCGGGTACGCGGTCACCTCATACCGGGCGCAAGGCATCACCACCGACACCGCGCACGTCCTCGTCGATTCGGCGATGACCCGGGAGAACCTGTACGTGGCCATGACACGCGGACGGGACGCGAACATCGCCTACGTCGCCGTCGACCAACCCGATACAGCCCACGACATTCCGCACCCCGGCGACAACCAGGCCGCTACCGGCCGCAGCGTCCTGTACGGCGTCGTTCAGCACGCGGGCGCAGAACTGTCGGCCCATGAGACGATCGCAGCCGAGCAGGAGACCTGGGGCTCGATTGCTCAGCTGGCTGCCGAATACGAGACCATCGCCGCGGCCGCCCAACATGACCGCTGGGCCACCCTCATCCAGAACTCCGGCCTCACCGAAACCCAGGCAGCCGACGTGCTCGCCTCCGACGCCTTCGGGCCACTCACCGCAGAACTGCGCCGGGCAGAAGCAAACCATCACGACGTCGACGTTCTTCTCCCGAAACTGGTGCGTGCGCGACGGCTCGACAACGCCGACGACGTCGCAGCCGTCCTCCACCACCGCGTCGCCATGGCCACCGCACGCCCAGCAGGATCAGGACGCACCCGCAAAACCCCACGGCTGATTGCTGGTCTCATCCCGGAAGCCACCGGCAGTATGAGCGACGAGATGCGCCAGGCCCTCAACGAACGCCGCGACCTCATCGAAGCCCGCGCCGACGCTGTCCTCGATAATGCACTCGCTGAAGCCGCGCCATGGACCGCGGAGCTGGGACCACGTCCCACGAACGTCGAGAAGCTGGCGACCTGGAGACATTCCGCCCGGGTGGTGGCCGCCTACCGAGATCGGTACCAGGTAATCACTGAGGCAGCGATCGGCACCCAGGCCGAGACCATTGGGCAAAAGATCGACGCAGCCAGAGCTCAGGCAGCGCTCGACGCCGTCCGCAGGCTTGCGGCCAGCAGCATGCCGATGGAGAAAGTACAGACTGCGGCACCGTCATCGGGACGATTCTTGTGACCGGGGAGCTGGGAAGAGACCTTCGCGCTGAAGCGAGGGGTTGTGCAGCTTGCGCGTGTCGGGACCGTCGCCCCCGGGCGAAGTGTGGTGCAGTCTGGGTCGCGCGAGCACTCATGTGGTTCAGTTTCACGCGGAGTCTACTGCGGATGGTGTATGCTCGTGCCATGATGAGTCAGGAGCAGCTCTGCAACCAGCTTGGAGAGACCGGGGTTCTCGCCGGGATCGCTTGGGCCTACCGTTCGGCCGCCAGTCGATTGGTGGAGGACTTTTCGGAATCTGCTGGGTACAACGCGACTTGCGCAGGTGTCGGCCTCCTTGCCCTGTTTGCGGATCGGCTGGATCGAGTGTTCTCCTGTGGTAAGTACGCGGTGGATCCTGATCAGACGGAGGACTCTGGGCTCGATCTGCTGTATGCAGAGCTGACCTCCGATGAAGTTGCCACTCTTCCTAAGATTGCCGCTGGCATCGTCTCAAGGTCGGACTTGAACGGTAGTGCTGGTTGGCGTTTCGGAGGCGTTCGCTGGCTTCTTGCCTCTGCGCGCTCAGGTGGAATCGATGCCATTGAGTGGACAGGTAAAAGTCCTACAAAGCAGTTGGTCGCGCGTCAGTTCGGCAAGAGCGAAGAGAGTCCATCTTTGTTCGATAACTACGCGGGAAATGTAGACAGTGACGAACTCTTCGTTTGGAACGGGGACCCCTTCGATGTCGATACCTTTGTTGTTGGGTATTCGCTCGATCTTGTTACATATGGCCGAGAGCTTGTTCTTGGACAGTCGCGATGGAATCCAGACGGCACGTCTGCGTGGTATTGGACCATGGATCTCCTCGCCGGACAGGCCCCAGGCGGGGCTCGCGGTGATGCGGCTGAACATGCGTTCGTCCAGCCCGACGAGGTTCCTGACGCTCCTGTCAAGCTTCGCCGCCCAGCCGCGTCGCAGATCAACAACACGGTCGGAGGGAATCAGTGAGCAGGGGAGATCGACTTGCCACTGTCGCGAAGTTTTTTGATGGTGCGCGTCTGACGACAGCGCGGCAGCTTGCCGGTCTCCGAAAGACGGAGTTGGCAGGCATGATCGCAAAGAGTCCAGCTGCCGTTACAGCATGGGAGTCCGGAAGGAAGCGCCCTTCAGCTGAAACTGTCGGACAGCTGTCAATGGGGCTGGGCGTTGCGCCAGAGTTCTTTACCGCTGGCGGAAGCGATGTAGCTGCGCTTTCTACCCCTCACTTTCGGTCTCTCCGATCCACAACGCAGCTTGCCAGGGATCAAGCTGCGGCATACGGCAAGATCGCGCTGGAGATTTCGATCGCCCTTGAGAAGCATGTCGAGTTTCCAGCGGTCGACGTGCCGTCACTTCCCGTGTACCTGTATCAAGATTCTGCCGCCACCCCCGAGGATGCGGCTCGCTCCTTGAGGGAGACGTGGGAGCTGGGTGACGGACCAGTCGGGCATCTCGTCAGGATTCTTGAAACTCACGGCGTCTTGGTCGTCTTCAGTCCACCTCAGGCTTCGACTGTTGACGCGTATTCGTTCGAATCGAAGGTGCGGCCTGTGGTCGTTCTGAATCCGATTAAGCGTGACTACTACCGACAGCGATTCGACGTTGCTCATGAACTGGGACACTTGGTGATGCACACGGATTCAGAACCCGGAGGGCGTGTGATTGAAGACCAAGCTAATCGATTTGCTGCGGAACTTCTCATGCCGCGAAATCAGCTCCTCCCACTCTTGCCTGCCTCGATGGGCAAGGATGCATGGGGAAGACTCGCTCGCTTGAAAGAAGAGTGGGGGGTAAGCCTTCAAGCACTTTTGTATCGGGCGAGGCAGCTGGGGTGCCTGTCAGATGTGTCGTATCGCAACGCCATGATGGTCTTGTCGTCCCGCGGCTGGCGCCGGGAGGAACCTGGTCGTGTGAAGATCTTGGAACAGCCGTCTCTCATGCCGCGAGCAGTGGCGCTGCTCGATGAAGATGGCATCGAAGTTCCGGTCCTCGTCGAGGAGTCGTGTGTGCCTGATTCGCTGTTCGAAGTTGCGACCGCACGAGCGCCGGGAATCGGTGCGAACGAACATCCGGAAGAGGACGGCAGCCGAAAGGTTGTGTCCCTCTTGCCGTACCTAAAGTGACCGACAGGCTGGTGGCTCGATGGAACGTGTTCTACAGGTGGGTGAGTGGGCCTACAGGGCGCCGGAGCGCTCGGTGCTGGCGGGACTCGGCAGTGCGCACGTGGAGCAGCGCTACGAGGCTTACCGGCCCCATGGCGATGAACTTGAAGGCGTCCCAAATCAAGATGACCGTGAAGGCGAAGAGCCATCGGGGCGCTCCGCTGTCGATCAGCGCCGTGAGGAGCGAGGCGGTGTAGAGATAGGGGATCGCGAGGAGCATCGCTGGGATGCCCCACTTGAGGCCGCGGCGCGAGCGGAGCCCGTCGAGCGCGATGTTCGTCGGCATATACCGACGCATGATGATTCTCACGTGGACGCTGGCGGTCCATATCAGGCGAAGCACGGCGACAGTCCTCCCCAAGTCTTCGGCGACAGGGATGAAGAGGATCGGCCAGTCGAAAGGCTAGCCGTCCCATCGCGTCCAGCGACGGGACAAGCTGATGGAGATCGCCACCACTAATCTAGCGCGAGTTCCGCGCGCTGGGAAGACCGTGCAGGGCATCGGTAGCGCGAGAGTCACCGTAGTTGTCGGACCGGGATGCGATCTTGGTTCCTGAACGTACAGACCGGGTAGAGGGGCCGTCCATGACGAATGGTTTTAGGATCAACAAGCAAGGGATTCGAAAGATGACCAAGGAAATCGAACGAGAGTTCGCGCGCAACCCAGTCAGAGTCCCGTTGGAGGCCGACCGGCCACGTGGCACTGGGTCTCACTCGACTACCGTCAACAACTACAACGCGCCGATCGTGACAGTCAACGGGGATCACGCACAGCTCGCCTGGGATGCGGACCACGTAACGCAGACGCAGGAGCGGACGGAAGAGGTCGCGCAGGGGTACGAGCAACTCGCCCAGATTGTGTCCACGCTGCTGAACGAGCTTCCGAACCTGCCGCTTGATGAGGACGATAGGGCGGACGCTCGGGACAATGCCGATGTGATTCTTGGTGAGGTTGTGAAGCCGGAGCCCGAGAAGAGTGTTGTGAAGCGGGCGACGACGTTCCTGAAGGGGCTGCTGGCACCCATCGCGGCAGGAGTCGTCACTGGTACCACGGCCGAAATGGCTGAGGTGACCCGCCAACTGATCGAGGGGCTCTCAAGCGCCCTTCCCCTCTGAAAAGTTCGGCGTCCTACCGGGCGCGGCCGTGCGAGTCGCGCATCGCTACGCCACAGGCAACCAAGCGATTTCGCACGGTACCGCCGTTGAACCCGAGACGCTCTCCAATTTGCTCCAACGACTCCCCGGACTCGTAGCGGCGCACCATCTCCGTGACCTCGTCGGGTGTCGGAGAGGCATTGCGGATTCGTACGCCTCGTTGACGGAGCAGGTCGGCGAGTCGGACTCGGCTAACGCCAAGCTCCGGTGCGAGGTCCCGGAGCTTGGCCCCCTCCGCGTAGCGAGCCTCAGCCGCGGCAAGTTGCCGCTCGCTCAACTGGACAACCTGGTGAGACTCGCGGCGCCAGCGCGCCGTGCCCCCGTTCGGGCGGCGCCGAACCTTCCTGACGACCATCAGCGCACGTCGGAGCCGCGGGGCAAGTTTCGAAAACAGTCCCCGTAGGTCCACCATCTGGTCGTTGTTCAAACCAACGACTTTATCGGTTCGATGACCGGATTCAACAGCTCGCTGTCTCGTGACGGCGAGCTGTTGTACTTCCGGGTCGAAGAGGATGTTGAAGGGCTCTCCAGGCTGGGCGTCGATGTGGTCGCCGGGCATGACGTAGAGCTTCTCGAAGAAGACCTGGTTGGCGGCCTCGCCTCTGCTCGCCTCATCCGAATGTCGGTAGGCCCCGATACGATGATCCTGTGATAGCGACCCACCTCTTGGAGGTTGCCGAAGGCGAGCGCCTGGCCGCCCTCGGGGCCCTTGACGCGCACACACAGGCAGACTTGGGCCAGTTTTTCACCCCGGCTGCAGCAGCGAGCCTCATTGCCTCGATGCCAGCTCTTGAGGAGACCGGATTGTTGCGCATCTTGGACCCAGGGGCAGGATCGGGAGTCCTCTCTGCGGCGCTCATCGGACGAATCCTCGACGAGCGGCCTGACATGCTGATCGAACTGCTCGCGATTGAGCGAGACCCGACAGTCATGTCCCATCTGATGGCGACGCTGGCAGCCTGTGAGCAGGCCGGGGCTGGTCGGGTGAAGACGCGCGTGGTTCAGGCGGACTTCATCCTGGACTCGACCGGTCTGGGTGCCTCACTCTCTTTGGAGTCACAGTTCGATCTAGTCATCGAGAATCCCCCCTACGGGAAGCTAGGGGTAACGAGCGCCCACCGGCGAGCATTACGGGCAGCGGGAGTCGACGTCCCCAATCTGTACGCGGCGTTTCTGGCGCTCTCGCTCATTGCCCTTCGGCCCGGCGGTCAGGTCGTAGCAATCACGCCTAGGTCGTTCTTCAACGGTCCATATTTCGGTGAATTCCGCACTTACCTGCTCAACATGATCGGCCTGGACCGGATTCATGTGTTCGACTCACGGTCCACGGTGTTCGCTGATACGGGTGTGCTCCAGGAGAACATCATCTTCTCCGGGACGCGTAGCAAGACCTCCAGTGTGGTGGAGCTCTCGGTGAGTCATGACCACACGGACGCGGTCTCCTCCCGAACGGTGCCATACGAGAAGGTCGTCTTCCCTGACGACCCGAACAAGTTCATTCGCCTCGCTACCGATGATGCAGACACGGAGATCGCTGAACTGGTGCTGTCGCAGCCATGCTCGTTGTCTAACCTTGGTATCCAAGTCTCGACGGGACGAGTGGTCGATTTTCGGTCGAGGCATGCGCTGAGCGATATTGAGCTTCCCGGTGCGGTTCCGCTGATCTATCCCGGGAACCTGCGAGACGGGGCTGTGGAGTGGCCGCGTGCCATTCGCAAAGCACAGTGGTTCCAGCCCTCCGGCGACAAAGACCATGGCTTGCTGATGCCCGAGGGCTGGTATGCGATCGTGAAGCGATTCAGCTCCAAAGAGGAACGCCGCAGAATCGTATCCTCGGTCTGGTCTCCTGTGGCTCACCCGGGACAGGTTGCGTTCGAGAACCATCTCAACGTCTTCCACTCCCGTGGTCACGGTCTGGACCACGAGCTCGCCGCTGGTTTGGCGGTCTGGCTGAACTCCTCTCTGATCGACAAGTTTTTCCGCACCTTCTCCGGCCACACACAGGTCAACGCGACCGACCTGCGAACCCTGCGGTTCCCCACTCTTGAAGACCTCCGGGAGCTGGGATGCACCCACGCGGTGTCCCAGCGCGATGTCGACATCAGAGTGAAGGAGCTGATTGCCGCGTGAGTGATCTGACCGTCGCCGGACATGACCAAGTGGAGAACGCGAGAATCGTACTGGAGACGCTCGGCATGGATGCCGAGCGTAGCAACGAACGGTCCGGTCTCGTCCTGCTCGCACTGGCCGGATTGAAACCCGGCGAGCGCTGGGACCACGCTGTCAATCCAATGCTCGGCACACGCGCCATCATGGACTTCATCCGTGACGAGTACGGCAAAGAGTATGCGCCGAACACACGAGAAATCGTCAGGCGCTTTACTCTCCACCAGTTCGTCGAGGCTCAGCTCGTCGTCCAGAACCCTGACCAACCGACACGCCCGGTGAACTCCCCAAAGTGGAATTACCAGATCACCAGTGAAGCTCTGGAAGTCCTGCGTGCGTACGACACCGATGCTTGGACACACACAGTTGACCAGTATCTCGAGGAGTTGCCCGGTCTGAAAGCGCGGTACGCAGCAGTCCGCGAAATGGATCGGATTCCACTGACGCTACCAGATGGCTCGGACTTCACGCTCTCACCCGGCGGGCAGAACATTCTCCTCAAAGCCATGGTCGAGGACTTCTGCCCACGGTTCACCCCAGGCGGGCAGGTCCTCTATATCGGTGACGCCGGGGAGAAGTGGGCACTGTTCGAGCACGAAGTGCTTTCGTCGCTCGAGGTCGAGGTCGACGAGCACGGAAAGATGCCCGACCTCGTCGTCTATCTCGCCGATCGCAACTGGCTCGTTCTGATGGAGGCCGCCAGCTCCCATGGCCCCGTCGATTCCACGCGGCAAACCGAACTGGCGTCGCTCTTCTTCCAGTCCACCGCAGGCCTCGTCTATGTTTCGTGCTTCCCTGACCGCGCTGAGTTCCGCAAGTACGTCGACAAGATCGCCTGGGAATCTGAAGTCTGGTGCGCCGATCATCCAACTCACATGATCCACTACAACGGTGAACGATTCCTTGGGCCGTATACCTAAAACTTGGCGACGAGCGTCTGCATAGAATCGATGCAGGTCAGGAGATGTTCGGACTTCACGCTGACCTTGGACCCCGCAGATGCCATAGACTCGGGGCGACCGGGGTCGGCGTCTGATGTGCCGCACGATGGCCCGTCGCACCGCATTGAAAGGCCCGTACGATGAGCAGCGCACCGTCCACCCACGTCTTTTCCAAGAACGCCGACCGTGACTATGAGATCCGTTGCGCGGTCGGGCACAGCGTTGAGGGTGCTGGCATCCCGGGAGAGATTCTTGCCGCGGTCACGCCGGTGCAGTCAAACGATCACGAAGGCTGGTATCAGGCGTGGTGGCGGCTCGCTGAACGCTCGCTCGGCATTGCGCAGGCAGCCCGGGCAGCAGAGCATCACGAAAGCGCCGCGGAGGCTTACCTGCGGGCATCCGCCTACTATGGCATCGCCGTCAATGCCATCAGTGCGCTTGCGCAGAGTGACCGCCTCGCCCCGACCTTTGCCCGGCAGCAGGAGGCGTGGAGCGGATTCATCGCGACCACTCCGGTTTCTGTGGAGGAGCTGGCCATTCCCTATGATGGCGAATCGCTACCGGGCTGGTTCTTCCGTCCCGATCGCCCCAGCGGCAGGACGCTGGTCGCGGTGAACGGCTCCGATGGCTCGCGGGCCTCGGTGTGGGCGTCGTGCGTGGCGAGCGGGCTGAGGCGTGGTTACAACGTGCTCGTCTTCGACGGCCCGGGACAGCAGTCTCAGATCTTCGAGAAGGGCGTGCCGTTCCGCCTCGATTGGGAGCATGTGCTGACCCCCGTCTATGACTTCATCGCGGCGCAGGATGGTGTGGATAAATCGAAAATCGCTGTCTACGGCATTAGTCAGGGTGGTTACTGGGTGGCCCGGGCGCTTGCCTTCGAGCACCGCTTCGCCGCGGGTGTCACCGACCCCGGAATCGTCGACGTGTCGGCCTCTTGGACTTCCCAGATACCGAAGAGCATGCTCAAACTTCTCAATGCTGGCAGCACACAGAAGTTTGATCGGCAGATGGCGCTCGGCATGAAGTTCTCTCCCGGCACTGCGCGCACCTGGCGTTTCCGGGCACGCCCTTATGGCACGGAGGGTTACGCGGAGACGATCGAGGCGGTCCGCGCCTACAACGTGATAGAGGTGGCCGGGCAGATCACCACTCCTTTGCTCATCCTGTCGCCTGAGCAGGAGCAGTTCTGGCCCGGGCAGGGCGAGCGGCTCGCCGGATTGACGGGCAAGGTCTCGACGCTGGTGTCATTCACGGCGGAGGAGGGGGCGGCGGAGCACTGCCAGCCACTCGCCCGCGGGCTTGCCGCCCAGCGCATGTTCGACTGGCTCGACGAACAGCTGGCGTGAACGGCGCGCGATCGGGTGGTCGCGTCGTAGAGCGGGTGCCTATCGGATGGGGCCGTCCTCAATGGCGTGGGCGAGAGCATCCTGGACGACGCTCATCACGTGCGCATCTTCGAGGGAGTAGTGGGCCTCTCGACCGGTTCGTCGGACGCGGACCAGGCGCAGATCTCGCAGGGTCCTCAGATGCTGGGAGACCAACGGCTGCGAAAGCCCGGTGGCCTGGACGATCTCGGTGACCGTGGCGTCGTCCTCGACGAGGGTCAGCAGTATCCGCAGTCGTGAGCCCGTGCTCAGCGCTCGGAAGATCCCCGTCGTGCGTTCGATGGCCGCGTCGATGTTCGTGTCATTGATCGTGATGCGTGGCATTACCGGAGACTCTACTTCCCGGCCCGGTACCAGGCGACGGCGATCTGGGTGCGGTCGTGCAGGTCCAGTGCCGCCAGAATCCGGCTGATGGCGCGCCGGATCGAGGCTGTCTCGACCACGAGCCGGGTTGCGATCTCGTGGTTGGAGAGGCCCTCGGCGACCAGTGAGCAGATCTCGCGCTGCCGCGGCGTGAGCGCGTCGAACATGGCCCGCAGCTCGTGGCTCCGGCTGTCGCCGGCCGGATGCGGGACGCCGCGCCGGAGAACCTCCCTGGTGATCCGAGGGGTGAGGACGGCGTCGCCGCCGGCGACCGCATGAATCGCCTCGCGCAGTGCCCGGGCGGTGGCGTCCTTGAGCAGGAATCCGGAGGCCCCGGCGTCCAGCCCGCCGAAGGCGTAGTCGTCCTCGTCGTAGGTGGTGAGGATGAGGACCTTGACGGCCGGCCAGCGCCGGGTGATCTCGCGGGTCGCGGTGATGCCGTCCATGACGGGCATGCGGACGTCCATCAGGATCACCCGGGGCAGTGGCAGCTGGTCCGATTCGAGGGTTTCGATGGTCTCGATCGCCTCGCGTCCGTTCCCGGCCTCCGCCACGACGTCAAAATGTTCGCGCTCATGAAGACCGGTGGACTTCCCGTCCGGCCCCGCCAGCATGAGCCGGTAGCCGAGGCGGGCGTACTGGCGGTCGTCGACCAGCATGATCCGGATCATCTCGTATCCGCCTCGAGGCTCAGCGCGGGGATGACGGCGCGGACCTGCCATCCGGCCCCGTCGAGGGGAGAGGGCCCGGCGGACAGGCTGCCGCCGGCCTCGCGAAGGGATCGGCCGAGCCTGCGCAGCCCGGTTCCGCCGGCGGAGGGCCGGGCAGTCCAGGGCTGGGCAGTCCCGGCGACCCCTCCGTCGTTGGTGATGACCGCGGTCATGCTCCCGTCGCGGGCATGGTCCCAGGCCACGCCGATGCGGGTGACCGCGACGCCGTGCCGCAGCGCATTGGTGACCGCCTCGCGAGTGACGGAAAAGCAGAGTTCGGCCTGCCGTGCGTCCTCGGGGCGTCGTCCGGTCTCGGTGAGGGTGACGACGCAGCCGGCGGCCCGGGCGGCGTCCAGGACCGGCCGGATGTCCTCCCAGGTCCGTTCCGGCGGCGTCAACGATGGAGACGAAGAGGCATCGCCCTCATCGGTCGCCGCCAGCGCCCGCAGCGCGGTGCGGGTGTCGTCGAGACTGTCCCTGGCGACGCCGATGATCGCGGCCAGCGCCCGATCGGCGTCCGGATCGCCGGTCGTGCCGCCGAGCCGCTCCTCGATCCCCTGCGAGAGCGCGATGATCGTGGTGAGGCCGTGGCCGACCGAGTCGTGGAGCTCCCCGGCGATGCGGCTGCGACGCCGCGCCGCGTCTCGCTGGCCGGCAAGAACCGCGGCGCGCCGCTGTTCCGCGAGCTCGCGCGCCCGGGCGTCGGCCACCTCGCGGCGGGCTCGCACGGCGACGGCGACGACGCCGACCAGCAGCACCGGTACGACGCGGGGGAGGCTCTCCAGAAGCGGATTCGCCGGCGCCGCCAGAACGACGGGGCCGAGCATCACCGCGGCCGTCCAGACCCCGGACAGCACGGTGACAAGGCCGGATGAGGCGAGGACGACGGACCAGTAGGCGATCAGCAGCAGGGGAGCGGCGAAGGAGTCGAGCCCGAGCGGGCCCGCGGCCAGCGCCAGCAGGGACTCGACGCCGAGCACGACGAGCGGCCGCTCGCGCCGCCACAGGAGCACGGCACAGCCGGCGAGCCCACCGGCGATCAGTGCGGCGAGGACGCCGTTGCTGTGCATGAACCGATACGTGACGTCGGAGGGCCGAACCACGATTCGCTGCATCACGAGCGCCGTCACGAGGAGCAGCGCGCACCCGGCCGGGACGGCCCATCGGCTGACCCGGCCGGGCCGGCCGCTCTCGATCCGCACGCTGCTCACCCGCTCATTCTCCCGTGAACCGGGCGATCGTGGCGGCCGGAGAGGCCTGCAGCGAGCCCCGGACGGTGAGCCAGGAGGCGAGCATCCCCAGGCCTGCGAGGGCGATCGCCACCAGCAGCCACTCCGGCCACGGCACCACCGGCGTCGCGACGCCGAAGGAGCGCAGCTCGGCGAGCACGAACATCCCGGCGGCCACCGTGCTCGTCGCAAGAGCGAGCAGCAGCGCGGTGACGACCGTCATCAGGCCGTCGAGGGCCGCGATCCGGTTGAGCTGCCCGCGATCGGCGCCGCCCACCGAGACGAGCGCGAGATCCAGGACGCGACCGCGGGCGGCGATGAGATACCCGGCGCACACCCCGGCCAGCACCACGAGCATCGCCGGGGCCAGCAGGGCGAGAGTCCGCGCGAAACCGGGCACCTCGAACTGGCCGCGCAGACCCGCCGGGAGCAGTCGCGACCAGGCGTCGATGATGAGGGAGAGGTCGCGGAAGAACATCAGGAGGATGAGCCCGGCGGTCAGCGGAATGACCGTGGAGCTCGACGCCCTCGCCCGGGCCGCGGCCTGTCCTCGGGCGACCTGCCAGCTCGCTGCGGGAAGCCGCACCAGGCCGGTCCACAGCGTCACCGTGCGGGCGAGGGTCGGCGGGCCGGCCAGGCAGAGGGCGACCACGAGCAGCAGCATGCCGACCGTGCAGCCGGCGAACATCGGCGTCATCGTCGAAAACGTGAGACGCGCCGTCATCGCGGACATCGACGTCGGGCGCGTCGTGGCCAGCCCGACGGCGAAGGCCGCCAGCGCCGCCAGAACCGAGAGAACTGCCAGGACGCCGCGAACTCGCCCGACGGTTCGTGGCGGGGTCGAGGCGGACCGCAGCGCCTCCACCGGAGGGATCCGCCCGATCGGGCGGACCGTCAGCAGTGCCGCGACCAGCGCCACGGAGACCGCGAGTATCGCTCCCAGCGCCCATGACGCCAGGGTCCCGGAGATCGGGACGGCCTGGAACACCAGTCCGGCCGACTCCAGCTGCGAGGTGGCCGTCGGATAGAGGACGCGGGCCAGCAGCGGGGAGACGATCAGCGAGACGGCGGCTGCGAGGGCGCTGAGGCAGAGCACCTGGGTGCAGATCCGCCAGGTGAGCTGCCACGGCGTCGCGCCGTGCAGGGCCAGCAGAGCGAGACTGCGGCGGCGCTGCTGAATCGCCGCGGAGACCACCGAGAGCACCACGAGGACGGCGACGATCACCGTCGTCACCAGGGGCAATGCCATCTCCGATCGGAAGATCGCCGCCCTCTCCCGGAGCGCGGGCACCGCCTGGGCCCATGCGGCGTTCGCCGTCATGATCGTCATCGCGCTCATGGTCGTCTGCACGACGGCGAGCAGGAACAGCACCGCTCCCCAGACGGCGGGGGCCTCCCGGAACTCCCGGATGACGCCGCGCATCAGGCCGCGCTCCCGGCCGGGGCGGGCTCGACGACGCGGCCGTCGCGCACCTGCACGACGCGGTCGCACGCCGCGGCGACCTCGGCGCTGTGGGTGACCATCACCACCGCCCGGTCACCTCGCTCGGCCACCCGCCGCAACTGCTCGACGACGCGCTCGCTCGACTCCGAGTCGAGCGCCCCGGTCGGCTCGTCGGCGAAGACGATCTCGGGATCGCTGATGAGCACCCGGGCCAGGGCTACTCGCTGCTGCTCTCCGCCCGAGAGCTGCGCCGCCCTCGCCCCGGTGAGCCGGGCGATCCCCAGCCGCTGAAGAACGGCGTCCCCGGATCGCGCCGGGAACGGCCGGCGACGCAGGGTGAAGGGCAGGCGCAGGTTGCCGGCGACCGTCATCGACGGCACGAGGTTGTAGGACTGGAAGACGAATCCCAGGTGATCGCGCCGGAACCGGGCCGACCGGGCGCGGCCCATCGTCGTGATCTCCTGGCCCAGGAGCCGCACCGACCCCGAGGTCACCGGCTCCAGCCCCGCCAGGCAGTACATCAGGGTCGACTTCCCCGATCCGGAGGGTCCGACGATCCCGGTCAGGCGTCCCCATTCGGCTGCGAAGCCGACGTCTCTCAGCGCGGTCACGGTCTCGTCGCGCCGGGGCCGGAACACCTTGTGGAGCCCCGACGCTGTGATCGCCACTCTCTCCACCGAGGACCCTGTGTCGTCCTCATTCAGCACCCTGCGTGGCATGTCCATCGCCCTCCTGATCGTGTCTCCGTCTCGGTCGGAGTCCACTCTGGGAGGTTGCCGCCGCGCACTCCAAGGCACGGCGGCCGGGAGTCATCTCGAGATGACAGCCGGGCGGTCAGGAGGGCGAGAGGGAGGGAAGGCGGCGTCCCTGCTGGAGGGCCCTTTACTGGAGAGCAGAGGTGAGGCGCATCACGGACTCGGAGTATCGCCTGGCCAGCGAACGATCCGGCCAGGTCTCCGGGTCCAGGAGACTGCTCCGGGAGGCGTAGTCGGCGACGACGTCCCGGAGCTGCTCGACGATGTCCCCGCCGTAGGCGAGCAGGCTGATCTCGTAGTTGAGTCCGAAGGAGCGCATGTCCAGATTGGACGAGCCCATCACGGCGATCTCGTCGTCGACCAGGAAGCCCTTGGTGTGCAGCACCTCGGGGGCGGGGTACTGGTAGATCTTCACCCCGGCGTCCAGGAGCGCCTGGTAGTAGGAGGACTGGGCGCGGTCGACGGCGAACTGGTCGGCCTGCTCGCTGACGTAGAGCTCGACGGTGACGCCGCGGAAGGCAGCCGTGGTGATCGCGGCCAGCAGGGACTCGTCCGGCACGAAGTAGGGGCTCACCACGGCCAGGCGATGCTTCGCCAGGTACATCAGAGAGGTGAAGGAGCGCAGATTCGGATCGGTGCGGAAACCGGGACCCGAGGGGATCAGCTGCACCGCGTTCACGTCGCCGCCGACATCGCGCCGCTGGTCGTGACGGCTCGGCAGGATGTGCGAGTCCACGGCTGGATCGCCGGTGCCGCGGTAGGCATGGATGTCGATGACCTCGTGGGACTCGGTGTACCAGTCGACGACGAAGATCGCCTCCAGGGAGGAGACGATCTCACCGGTCAGCTCGACCGTGATGTCATTCCAGCGTCGCCCGATCTTCTTGTTCTTCGGTGAGCCGTAGGGCGCCTCGATCATGTTCTGCGAACCCATCACCGCGACCCGCCCGTCGACGATGAGAAGCTTGCGGTGGTTGCGCAGGTCGATGCGCCGGACCTTGCCCTGCAGCGGCAGGCAGGGCATCATCAGGTGCCACTCGATGCCGGCCGTGGTCATGTCCTTGAGGAGTTGGTGAAAGCCGGAGTACTTGCGCGAGCCGATGTGATCCATCAGGACGCGCACCGTCACGCCGCGCTTCACCGCGGCCTCGAGGGCGTCGAAGAAGGGCCGTGTGGTGTCGTCGCGGGCCATGATGTAGATCTCGACGTTCACCTCTTCCTCGGCCGTCTCCACCAGGCGGGTCATCCGCTCGATGCTCGCCTCGTAATCCATGATGATGCCGTGGTTGACGCCGGTGACCATCGGCAGCGAGGTGAGGGAGCGCGAGAGTTCGACGACCTCGCCCAGACCCCTGGGCAGGGTCACCGACTCGGGGGAGTTCGGCACCCCGTCGGTGCCCAGCTTGAGCAGCTTGTTCGCACTGGCCTGGATGCGGGCGCGGCGGCCCGAGACGTAGGGGCTGCCGAGGATCAGGAACAGCGGCACCCCGACGATCGGCATGAAGAGGATCAGCAGAAGCCAGGCCGTCGACGCGGACGGCTTCCGGTTCTCCGGCACCACCCCGACGGCGATGATCTTGATGAGGTACTCGATGACGACGAAGAAGCTTGGGCCCAGGAATAAACCGTTCATCCGCTCCGTGCTCCTTCGGATCTGCCGCACCGTCTGGCGCCGCTCATGTGGCATGGCGGCGGGTCGTTGGCAGAAGTCTAGAGGGTGCGGCCTGCCCCCGTGCGGGATGAGTTCTGCCACAGAGCGGCCAGGGTGTGGATATTCCAGCTGCCGCCGCGGTCGTGGCAGATCTCATTCCCCAGGGGGAGCGGCCCGGAATGAGATCTGCCACTGAGGCGTCGCCCTCTGGATTATCCAGAGGGCGGTCGCCGGCTGGCAGATCTCATTGGTGCAGGTGTTGGCGAGGACTGAGAGCACAGCGTTGGAGAACTGTCGGAGTCGGTGCGTAGTCTGACCGGCATGAAGCCGCTCGCCGCATTCCAGAACCTGGCGACCCCGAACTCGTGGGACCGGGGCGAGGAGTATGCCCGCCAGGGGAGAGTGACGATCCTGCGTCACGATCGCGCCGACGGCGAGATCTTCGCTCAGTGCCTCGGCTCCCGAGGGAAGCGCTACATGGTCAGCCTCGGGTACGACTACGGCCCCGACGGCGAGCTCGCCTGGATCGACGGCGAGTGCAGCTGCCCCGTCGGCTACAACTGCAAGCACTGTGTGGCGGCCCTGCTGGTCGCCCTCGGCCTGGTGGACCGCCCGTCGGCCGCCCCGGTTTCGCAGCAGGAGAGGCGGCAACAGGAGCCGGCATGGCGCCGTCAGCTGGACCGCATCTTCGTGCCCGCCGCCGATCCGTTGGATCCCGAGGCCGAGCCGTCTCAGATCGGCCTGATGCTCACCTTCACCCCGGATCCGAAGCCGGCGAAGAACCAGAAGAGCCAGCGGAGTGCGCAGGTCTCCAACCCGTTCGGCTCCCGCTTCGCCTTTCCCGTCACGATCCCACCGCTGCCGGCGCCGGGATCGGTGCAGGCCCAGCCGGTCCGTCCCGGCAAGGCGAAGAAATGGGTGCGCGGCAATATGTCGTGGTGGAGGTTCGAGGATGGCGGGCGCACCAGTGACCCGGACCAGATGGAGGCCCTCGACTCCCTGCGGCAGCTCTACTTCGGTGGGGGCGGCTATCTGGCGGGGCAGGACCCGATCCCCTTGAATGCGATCGGCAGCCAGGCGCTGTGGCTGGTGCTGCGGCAGGTCGTCGACAGCGGCGTCGCACTCATCGAGAAGGACACCTTCCGGCCCGTGGCGCTCGAGGAGAAGCCGGCCAGCGCCGATATCGAGATCCAGCAGAATGCCCATGGCGGCCTCGATCTGAAGGCAGCCATCCGCCATCCGGCGATGAGCGGAAATCCTCCCAGGACGCGGTTCGGAGATCCCTCGCACGGCGTCTGCTGGAGAGATGACAGCGGCCTTCACCTGGCCCGCTTCGGGCGCCCGGCCGACGCCTCGTGGTCTCGACTGGCCGGTGAGCCGGAGGGCCTCCATATTCCCCCGGATGGGCGTGAGGATTTCGTCACGGAGGTCCTGCCGCGCATGGCGCAGGTCGGCTGGACCTCGCCCGACGACAGCTTCACCCCTCCCGATCCGCCCGCTCCCAGCCTTCATCTGGAGCTCGGCGTCTCCTCAGGAGGCGGTAGCGATTCCGCCGACGCCAACGCCGTGCCGAGGGCGCTGCTGCACTGGGGCTGGCACTACCGCGATGAGCAGGGCCGGGGCCGCGGCCCGCTCCCCCTGGTTTCCGGCCGGAAGGGCGCCGGGCGCGACGCCGAGGAGGAGAAGCGCATCGCCGCGTCTGCCGCCGAGGAGCTTGCCGGCATCCCGTCGGCACTCGAGGAGTCCTCGGCCGGGCCTGCCCTGCGACAGGACGCCGAGCTCGCCGGGCTCGACGTGGTCCGCCTCCTCGAGGAGGTCAAGCCGTGTCTGGAGGAGCTCGGCGTGGTGATCGAGTCGGCCGAACTGCCCGACTTCCACCGCACCTCCGATCCGCAGATCCAGATCGGCGTGGACCACGAGGGCGGCAATGACTGGCTCGATCTGGAGATCAGCGTCGATGTCGACGGCCATCAGCTGCCCCTGGCGAACCTCATCCGCGCGCTGACCCTGCACGAGGAGGCTCTGTTCCTGCCCGACGGCTCGTACCTGATGCTCGACAACCCCGAACTGGACCGGCTCCGCGCCCTGCTCGCCGAGGCCGCCGAACTCGGAGACCAGCGCCGCACCGGCGTCCAGGTTCCGACGGTGCGCGTCTCGTGGTGGGAGGAGTTGCTGGCACTGGGGATCGTGCAGACCTCCGAGGACTCCTGGTTCTCCACCCTGCGGAAGGCCCTGAGCGCGCCACCCGCACCGGCCGAGATCCCCGATGGGCTCAACGCGACGCTGCGGCCCTACCAGCAGGACGGTTTCCGGTGGCTCGCCGGGCTGCGTCGCTCCGGGCTGGGCGGGGTGCTTGCCGACGACATGGGGCTGGGCAAGACGGTGCAGGCCCTGGCCATGGTCCTCGACGAGCGGGAACATCCCGGCATGCACCCTTCCGGGGCAGAGCTTGCCTCCGAATCGCCTGCGGGGGACGCCGGGCGGCCGGCCTGGCTGGTGGTCGCACCGACCTCGGTGGTGGGCAACTGGGCCTCCGAGGCCGAGCGGTTCGCCCCGAGTCTGAGGGTGGAGACCATCGAGTCGACCGCCGTCCGCCGCGGCCGGAGCCTGGCCGAGATCGCCGCCGCGGCCGACGTCGTCATCACCTCCTACGCCCTGCTGCGGATGGAGGCCGACGACTATGCCGCGCTGCCCTGGGCCGGGATGCTGCTGGACGAGGCGCAGAACGCCAAGAACCACACCTCCAAGGTGTTCGCCGCCATCATGCGGGTCGGCGCGCCGGTCCGCTACGCGATCACCGGCACCCCGATGGAGAACAACCTGGGGGAGTTGTGGGCGATGTTCTCCCTCACCGCGCCCGGTCTGCTCGGCAGCCCCAAGCAGTTCCAGGCGGCCTTCCGGCGTCCCATCGAGCGCAGCGCGGACGACGCCGGGGAGCGGATGGCGGTGCTGAGACGCCGGATCGCACCCTTCCTGCTGCGCCGCACGAAGGACCAGATCGCCCTGGACCTGCCGTCCAAGCAGGAGCAGATCATTCACGTCGACCTGGCCCCGGCGCACCGGCGGGTCTACGACAGGCAGCTCCAGCACGAGCGCCAGCGGGTCCTCCAGCTCACCGACGACATCGAGCACAACCAGATCGAGGTGCTCGCCGCCCTCACCCGGCTGCGTCAGCTGGCCATCGACCCGACTCTGGTCGACCAGGGGGAGAAGGCGACGAAGGCCCCCTCGTCGAAGCTCGACGCCCTGGTCCCGCTGCTGGTCGAGGCCGCCGAGGAGGGCCACCGCATCCTGGTCTTCAGCCAGTTCACGCGCTACCTGCGCAAGATCGCCGATCGGCTGAACCACGAGGGCATCGGCTATTCGTACCTCGATGGCGCCACGGCCCATCGCGGTGCGGTGATCAAGGGGTTCACCGAGGGTGACGACCCGGTCTTCCTGATCAGCCTCAAGGCCGGCGGCTCGGGGATCAACCTCACCCAGGCCGACTACGCCATCCTCGCCGACCCCTGGTGGAACCCGGCGGCCGAGAGCCAGGCCGTCGACCGGGCCCACCGGATCGGGCAGACCCGGCCCGTCCACGTCTACCGGATGGTCTCCCGCGACACCATCGAGGAGAAGGTGCTGGCCCTCCAGGACGCCAAGCGGAAACTCATCTCCGGGGTGCTGGACGCCGGTCCGGGGGCGGGCGCGACGGGAGGCTCCCGGCTCACCGCCGATGACGTCCGGCTGCTGCTGAGCTGAGCGGATCGCGTGGTAGCTTTCCGCAGATACAGCGAGAGCTCTCGATCTCTTGACCCGCGGCCCGGGCGATGCCGCCCGCAGGCGTCGCCTCGGCCGGTGCCCGACGGAGGGATGAGTGACATGACCGAATCTGAATCCGACACGAGATCGAACACCCGAGCCGTGCCAAGGACCCGGCTCCTGATCAATGACCTGGCGGTCGTCGCGGCCGCCGTGATCTGCGCAATGATCACATGGCTGGTCGTCTCACCACTGGCCGGAGTGGAACTCCGGGTCGACAGCAGCGGCCGGACGATCACGGTCGGCGGCGGCTCAGTGGCACTGATGGCCGCGTCCGCCGCCATCGCGGGCCTGCTGGTGCTCCGCATCCTGGAGATGGTCTCGGCCCATGGCCTGCGGATCTGGACGGTGCTGGCGATCGTGGTCGCCGTTGCCTCACTGCTGGGTGCCCTGGGCGCCGTCTCGGCAGCCGCGACCGGGGGCCTGATGGCCCTCCACGCGGTGGTCGCGGTGGTGGTCATCGTGGGCGGCTACCGGGCCCACCGCCTCCGGCCAGCCCGGCAGGCCTGAACCTTCCGCACAGCCGACTCCCCGAGGAGCCCAACATGCCCGTCACCGACATCATCACCGACGAGAACAACCTCAGCCTCACCATCATCGCCGACTTTCCCCACCCCGTCGCCCGCGTGTGGCAGGCCTACGCCGATCCCCGGCAACTCGAGAGATTCTGGGGACCTCCCACCTACCCCGCGACCTTCACCGAGTGGGACCATCGGGTCGGCGGTCGCGCCCTCTATCACATGACCGGCCCCAGGGGAGAGAAGTCCTATGCGCGCTGGGACTTCCTGGAGATCGAACCGGAGCGCAGTTTCGCCGTGGCGGACTTCTTCGCCGACGAGACCGGAACCCCGACCCCCGGGATGCCCACGATGCGGATGGATTTCGTGTTCGAGCCGACCGCCGAGGGCACCCGGCTGACCGCCCGCTCGGCATTCGACTCACGCGAGGCGCTCCGGACCGTCCTGCAGATGGGCGTCGTAGAGGGCACCAGCCTCGCCATGGGCCAGATCGACGGCGTGCTCGCCGGAGTGCGCGAGCGGTACGCGGGCCGAGACGCCGAGGAGGAGATCCTCACCGACACCCTGGTCCGCATCACCCGCGCGATCGCTGCCCCCGCGGCCGTCGTCTGGCGGGCCCAGAACGACCCGGAGCTGATCCCGCAGTGGATGCTCGGCCCCGACGGCTGGTCGATGACCGCCTGCGAGACGCCGGCCGGGGTGGGTCAGCCGTACCGCTTCGCCTGGGCGCCCGATCCCGGGGTCGAGGGGGAGCCCTTCGGCTTCGAGGGGGAACTGCTGCTGAGCCGGGAGCCCGTTCGCGCAGTCACCACCGAGCGGATGTCGGGAACCGGCGGCCCGACCACCGTCAACGACCTCACCCTGTTCGAGGAGGACGGGGCCACCCTGATCACCACGGTCATCGAGTATCCCGACGCCGCCACCCGGGACATGATTCTCGGCACCGGGATGGTTCAGGGCATGGAGGCCTCGTACGCCCGGATGGAGAGGCTGTTGGCCGGCCGATAGAAATGAACTTGGCCATATATCGGCCGCCGTCTGGATAATCCACGCGCCGGCCGCACAGTGGCCAATCCCATCCCTATGCCCGTCCTATGCCCGGCTCAGGACACCCGGGCCAGCGGCAGCTTCTCCCCGGCCTCCACCGCGATCGGCAGCCGGTTCTCGGCCGGCGGCAGCGGGCAGGTGGCGTAGTCGGTGTAGGCGCACGGCAGGTTGGTGGCCCGGTTGAAGTCGATGACGGTGTTGCCCCCGGCGTCCGGGGCCGGGACGCCGAGGGTCCGGCTGGCGCCGTAGGTGGTGACGCCGCTGGTGGCGTCGCGCAGCAGCACCATGAGGGAGCCGTCATGGCCGCTGGCGAAGGCGGTGAGCCGGTACTCGGTACCGCCGATGGAAAACACCAGCACACCCGGCGCGGTGTACTCGTGCGACAGGCCCTCGATCACCGCGCCGACGGTCTCGGTGCGGTCCTCGCCGAAGGCCTCAAGGTGGGCGGGCACCGCCCAGGCGGGATCGGCAGGATAGGCCGGGGTACCCGGGAAATCCGCCAGGTACGAGCTGCCCTCGCGGCGCGGCCGCAGCATCACCGAGGAACCGCGCCAGGCCACCTCGGCCACCCCGTGGACGCCGCCGTCGGTGAACCCCAGCATGACGCCGCCGTCGGCGATCCGGTCGCCGAGCGGCACCGTGCCGGTCAGCACCCGGTCTCCGTCGCTCAACGTCTCGCCCTCGGAGAGTTCGACCTGCGGCTGCCCGCCGGCCAGCTTCCAGGTGCCCGGTACTCCCGGCACGGTCAGCGGATCGGCGTCCAGAAAGTACAGCCCAGTCGCGGCGAGAATGCCGAGCGGGTTGGTGCGCGACCTCTCATGGGCGTCGTGCCAGCTCTTCCAGTCGGCGGCGAACTGGGCATTCTGCGGGGTCGGGGCCATGTCGGTCTCCTTGTCGGCGACGGTGATCGGGTCCACGGTAGTCGCCCGGGCCGGCGCTGCGGGAAGTCGCAACGAACAGCGCAAGAGCGGCCAGGTCACTTGGTGAGAGCCAGCGTGACATTCTGCCCGCCGAACCCGAAGGAATTGTTGAGGGCGACCCGAACCTCTTGGCGACGCGGGGTCCCGCTGACGACGTCGACGTGGATCTGCGGATCGGGCTCGTCAAGGTTGAGGGTGGCCGGGATGACGCCATCCTCGATGGTCTTCACCGCGATGATCGTCTCCACCGCGCCCGCGCCGCCGAACAGGTGGCCGATGGCGCTCTTCGGGGCAGTCACGGACACCCCGGTTCCCAGCACCTCCTCGATGGCGGTGGCCTCCGAGAGATCTCCGACCGGCGTCCCGGTGGCATGGGCGTTGACGTGATCCACATCGGAGGGGGAGAGGCCGGCCCGACGCAGCGAACCGCGGATCGCCCGGACCTGCTGGGCGCCGGAAGGCTCGGTAGCGGTGATGTGGTAAGCGTCTGAGGTGACCGCCCAGCCCGCCAGCTCCGCGTGGGCGCGGGCTCGCCGGGCGGCGGCGTGGTCGGCCCGCTCCAGGATGACGATGCCGGCTCCCTCGCCGAGCAGGAAGCCGCGGCGGTCCGCGGAGAAGGGACGGGACACCGTCGCCGGGTCGCCGTCGGGTCTGGCCAGCGCTGTCGCCTGGGCGAAGGACGCCATCGTGAGGGGGACGACGGCCGACTCGGTGCCGCCGGCGATGACGACATCGGCCTCGTCGCAGGCGATGAGCCGGGCCGCCATGGTGATGGCCTCTGCGCCGGACGCGCAGGCCGAGACCGGCGTGAAGGCCCCCGCCTTGGCCCCGTACTCGATGCTCAGCTGGGCGGCGGCGCCGTTGGGCATGAGCATAGGCACTGCACGAGGGGAGACCCGCCGGGCTCCGCGAGACTCCAGCACGTCGTCCTGGCCGAGCAGTGTGTTGACGCCGCCGATCCCGGTGCCGACAGCCACTGCCAGCCGCTCGGGCTCAACCTCGGGGGAGCCGGCGTCCCGCCAGGCCTCGGCCGCGGCGATCAGGGCGAGCTGCTGGGAGCGGTCGAGTTGGCGCGCCTTCGGGTGTCCGAGTTCGGCTTCCAGATCGGCGGTGACCGGTGCGGCGATCCGGACTGGCAGCCCTTCCCAGACCGGCCCCTCGAGGTCGCGGGCCCCTGATCGCCCCTCGAGCAGACCTGACCACAGGGCGTCCACGCCCAGTCCGAATGAGGTCACTGCTCCGTACCCGGTGATGGAGATCTGCATTCCCGCTCCCGACGTCTCGCAAGTTCTTGTATGACAAACAAGATGAGTTGTATCACATACAATCAAGGTGTGTCTGATCAGTACCGCCCAGTCGCCTCTCCGCGCGGTGCCGGGGCCCGCAAGAGGATCCGCGACGCCGCGATGGCGCTGTTCGCTCAGCGGGCCTTCGCCGAGGTGACGGTCAAGGACATTGCCCGCGAAGCCGGCGTTTTCCCTAATCAGATCACCCATCACTACGGGTCCAAGGACGCCCTCTACATCACCGCAGCCTTCGGGCTGCTGCTGCGCGAGTCCGACCGGCTGCGCACCGGCGGTCGCCGGGCCAGTGGCCCCGATCTGTTCAAACGTGAGCTGGCGCGCACCGCACTGGCGATGCCCTCGTTGCCCGCCGTCGTCGGGACGTTGTCGGTGGCTCGGGCCAACCCTGCCGTCCGGCCGGAGCTCCGCAGCGCCATGAGCGTCTTCTTCCGTCAGTCCGACCGGTATCTGGAGCGGGTGCTCGAGGAGCGGGGGTGGGCGGTGTCGCACGGGGTCGAAGCGGCAGTGAGAACGTTCTGGGGCGAGGTTTTCGGAGCCGTCCTGATGCGCCAGGCGGGGTTCGACGGCGGCCCGGGCGAGCACGACATCGCCTCAGCCGTGGAGATCCGCGAGGTGCAGGCGGCCTCCCGGCCCGCTCGCTGACGTGTTTCAGACCTCTCGCCGGTACTCGGGCCCCTCTCGCTCACAGCGGAGCAGGAATGTTTGACCCTGACACGGTGTCAGGGTGTTCGGTGAGAGTCAGGAGGTGATGGTGATGACCTCAACCCACCACACGCACCACACACCGCAACAGCTCGCAGCCGCCCTGGAGTCGACCTCCTCGTCGGCGCGGCTCCAGATCGCGATGGCCGCCGGCAGCCACCCCGAACCGGGCGACGTCACGGTGCTCATCCGCCGCTCCGGCGTCGAGCCCGACTTCTTCGTCCGCGACATGTTGGTCTGGGCGCTGCTGAGCCACCCGGCCGATCTCACCGTGCCGGCCCTGCTGGCCGAACTCGGATCGGCCAACCCGCAGGCGCGCGCCCAGTCTCTCCACGCCCTGTCCAAGATAGGCGATCCGAGGGGCTGGCCGGCGGTCACCGACGAGTTCATCGAGTCCGAGGACGACGACGTGGCCCGCTCCGCCTGGCGCGCGGCCTCCGCCCTGGTGCCCGAGAGCGAGAAGGATCACCTGGCCCGGCGTCTGGCCGGCCAGCTCGGCCGCGGCGACCACACCATGCAGCTCAGCCTCAGCCGCGCCTATCTCGAACTGGGGGAGGCCGGCGAGGCCGTCCTGAAGGATGCGGCCGAGAATGCCGATGCCGAGGCCGCGCTGCATGCCGAGGCGACTCTCCGGATGATCCGTCATCCCGAGCTCGGCTTCGACGACGCCAGCGAGGAGGCCATGCGGGTCTATGTGATGGGCACCGGCTGATGCTCATCGGCGAGGTGTCGCAGCGTTCGGGCGTCAGCGTCCGGATGCTGCGGCACTACGACCGGATCGGGCTGGTGCGCCCCTCGGGACGCACCAGCACCGGATACCGGCGCTACGAACCCGAGGACCTGCGCCGGCTGTTCCGGGTCGAGGCGCTGCGCGCCCTCGGACTGTCCCTGGAGCAGGCCCGCCGGGCACTGGACGACCCCGGCTTCGACGCGGCGCAGATGCTCGCCGGGCTCATCGACCGCACGGTGCGCCGGATCGCCGCCGAGCGCGAACTGCTGGCCAGAGTGCGCGAGATCCAGTCCACCGGGCCGCGCAACTGGTCCGACGCGCTGGGCGCGGTCGAGCTGCTGTCGGCGCTGCGCTCCGGCGGGGCGGCCGAGCGCCAGGCCGCCGCGCTCCGCTCGGGGACGGTCGCTGCGTCCCTGTCCGATTCGCTGGTCGGGATCTACCTGTCGGAGCCCGATGCGGTGGTGGCGGGGTCGCTGCGCTGGGCGATTGCCCGAGCAGGTGACGCCGCCGTGCCGGCGCTCGCCGCGCACCTGTCCGACGCTACTTCCGAGGTGAGACGCCGCGCGGTCCTCGCCCTCGGTGAGATCGACGGATCGGAGGCGGCCGAGGCTCTGGCGACCGGCCTGGAGGACGCCGACGCCGGGATTGCCGGACTCGCTGCGATCC
This sequence comes from Acidipropionibacterium sp., assembly GCA_022647765.1. Classification (GTDB taxonomy): domain Bacteria; phylum Actinomycetota; class Actinomycetes; order Propionibacteriales; family Propionibacteriaceae; genus Acidipropionibacterium. The sequence goes on along the minus strand of JALCLH010000015.1, from coordinate 55,722 downwards.
GGCTTGCCACCCGCAAGGACGTTGTGTCCCGCACATCCCTTCCCGCGATCTGCGCGCCGCTGGTCGAGCTCATCGTGGCCGGAGATGGAGATGTCGAGGCCGCCGAGGCCTTGGGAGCGCTGGCCTCCCGGTCACAGACGGAAGCCGATCGGATCGCCGGGATGCTGGGCGAGAGGATCGGCGTCACCGGCCCGGCTGCTCGACGCGACGACGCGGCTGCGGTCGGGTCCGGAAGGCCCACCACAGCCGACCCCGCAGTCCGCAGCAGGCTGGCGCAGGCCCTCGGCGAGATTCCCGGGGATGCCGCGGCCGAGATCCTGCGCGCTCTGGTCACCGATCCCGATCCCGAGGTGTCACGCATCGCTCGGTATCTCCTGGGAGGTCGCAGGGCAGATTCAGATGGTCCTGGGGGGATGTGAAGCCAGTGCTTCCGCCAGAGCAGAGGGTGCCCAGGAAGGCAAGCGCGGCGATCCGATGATCGTGCCCCGCTCCAATGACGCGCAGGGGCGGAAAGGAGTTGCCGCACGGCTGTTGTCGAGAACTTCCGTTACATCCGCTATCTGGATTGCGTCGGCTATCTGATCCCACAGACGCGCGTAACGATCTCGGATCTTCTGCTCCGGCACGGAATGCCCTCCATGGCGCACGCGCTCGTGAACGCGTTGCACGGTGAGTTCCACGGGCACGATGACGACATGGAGGTGGACCAGATAGTCCGCGCTCACGGCATCTGCGACGAGTTGGACCTTGCTGGGATGTGAGAACACGGTTTCGGAAATGAAGGACTCTCCCACGCCAATCAGCTCCCGCCGCCGAGCCTCGGCGATCTGCGCTGCCTCGTAGGCGTGCTCGGCCTGTGCATCCGGCCATCGGGCAGCGGCGATCTCATCGGCATTGACAAAGGGCAAGCCGGTGATCGGCGCGAGCACGTCGTGAACGTAGCTGGACTTCCCGGCGCCGTTCGGCCCGGCGAGCAGGTGCAGCAGGGGCATCAGTTGCGTGCCGGATGAATGACCAGATTGCCATCCGCATCGGCCTCGGAGTACGACTCGCCTTCGGCCGAAAACCGCGCCGCATAGTCGAGTTCGTCTCGCAGCGCGACCATGCGGTCGCCCCACTCCTCGCGAACGATCGCCTGTTCCTGCTCGCCGAGTGCATCGTAGGATCCCGTCCCTGCGAGCACCGCGGCGATCTGACGGAGGTTCACTTTCGGTGACATCTCCAGCTCGCGCCCGATGCGCGCCCAGTGCGCGATCTGCTGCGGCACCGTGCGCGACGTGACCTGCGACGCCGCTAGGGCTGACTCGTACACGTCGGCGGGAAGCCGGGTCGGCTGGCTCGTTCGGGACATGAGGCGAGTGTAGCACGGTGCAACACGATGACTCCCGGTCTGAGCTTCTGAGGGGCTTGAACAGTCGACCCCCGCGGGCCATCCGTGAGCTCATGGGGTGCACATTTCACTCGCCTAAGAGGCTGGTTCTGAGGTGCGACGCGGAAACCGGCCCTTACGCGAGTGAAAAGTGCAGGTTCAGCCCGCGTGTTCTCGCGGCGTCAGGCCCGGAGCTCCAGGGTCGCTGCGAGATACGGGGCGGTGCGGCTCTCCGCGCACGCGGCGACCGTCTCCGGGGTGCCCGCCGCCACGACGGCCCCACCGGCATCACCACCGCCCGGGCCCATGTCGATGACCCAGTCGGCGCCGGCCGCGACGCGCATGTCGTGCTCGACCACCACGACGGTGTTTCCGCCGTCCACCAGGCCCTGCAGCTCGGCGACGAGCTGGTCGATGTCGGCCGGGTGGAGGCCCGTGGTCGGCTCGTCGAGCACATAGAGCGTGTGCCCGCGGCGGGTGCGTTGCAGCTCGCTGGCGAGCTTGATGCGCTGCGCCTCGCCGCCCGACAGCTCGGTGGCCGGCTGGCCCAGGCGCAGGTATCCCAGGCCCACGTCGACCAGGGTGCGCAGCGATCGCTTCGCCGCCGGGACTTCTGCGAAGAATCCGGCGGCCTCCTCGACGGTCATGTGCAGGACGTCGGCGATGGTCCTCCCGCGCCAGGCGACCTCGAGGGTCTCGGGGTTGTACCGGGCCCCGTGGCAGGCCGGGCACGGCGCGTAGGTGCCGGGCAGGAAGAGCAGCTCGACCGACACCATCCCCTCTCCCTGGCAGGTCTCGCACCGGCCCTCGGGAACGTTGAAGGAGAACCGGCCGACTCCCCAGCCCCGCTTCTTCGCACCCTCGGTGGCCGCGAAGACCTTCCGCACCGCATCGAACAGCCCGGTGTAGGTCGCGAGATTCGACCGGGGAGTGCGCCCGATCGGCTTCTGGTCGACCCGCACCAACCTGTCGACGCCGTCCAGCCCGCGCACCCGCACGGCCCCGGCCTGGCGCACCAGGCTCTCGACCTCGACGCGCGACTCGGTGTCGTCTCCCTCGCCATCCGCCTCGGGGGCTGCGCCACCGCCACGGTGCCCATAGTCGCGTCCCGAGCCGCCACGGCCCGGCCGCAGACGAGCCCGCTCGGCCAGCTGCTCGGCCACTACCTCGGTCAGCACCTGGCTGACCAGTGTCGACTTTCCGGATCCCGACACCCCGGTGACCACGGTGAACGCGCCCAGCGGAATCGCGGCCGACACGTCGCGCAGGTTGTGCCGGGTGATGCCGGATAGCTCCAGCCAGCTCGCCGGAGTCCTCGGGACACGACGGACGAGCCTCTCCCCGGCGTCCGGATACAGGTACCGGCGCGTGATGGACGCCGGCACCTCCTCGAGCCCGGCCACCGGCCCGGAGTAGAGCACCTCTCCGCCGCGCTCGCCCGCACCGGGGCCGACGTCGACGATCCAGTCGGCGCGCCGCACCACGTCGAGGTCGTGCTCGACGACGAACAGGGAGTTCCCGGCCGCGCGCAGCCGTTCGAGGGCGGCGAGCAGGGCCTCGGTATCGGCCGGATGCAGCCCGGCCGAGGGCTCGTCGAGAACATAGAGCACCCCGAACAGTCCCGAGCGCAGCTGGGTGGCCAGGCGCAGGCGCTGCAGCTCGCCGGCCGACAGGGTCGGGGTCGAGCGGCCGATCGCGAGGTAGCCCAGTCCGAGCTCGGTGAGCGTCTCGATGCGCGATCGCAGGTCGCGCGCCAGTGCGACGGCGGCCTCGGTCGTCTCGCCGGAATCGGGCGAGGCCCAGGCCGCGGCCGGGTGATCGAGCTCGGCGGTGGGCCGCAGTACCTCGGCCAGGTCGCGCAGCGGCAGGGCCGCCAGTTCGGTGACGGTGCGGCCCGCGAAAGTCACGGCGAGGGCGGCCGGCGCGAGCCGCGCCCCGTGACAGGTCGGGCAGGGCCGCGACACCATGAACCGGGAGACCCGCTTGCGCATCGTCGCCGACCCGGTCGTCGCGAAGGTGTGCATCACATAGCGCCGCGCGCTCATGTAGGTGCCCTGATACTCGCGCTGGATCTGGTCCGCCCTGCGGACGGGATGTACGGTGACCACCGGCTGCTCATCGGTGAACAGAATCCAGTCCCGCTCGGCCTGCGGCAGCTCCCGCCACGGTCGGTCGACGTCATGGCCCAGTTCGACCAGGATGTCCAGGTAGTTCTTGCCCTGCCAGGCCCCCGGCCAGGCCGCGACGGCCTTCTCCCGGATCGACAGCGACGGATCGGGCACCATCGACGCCTCGGTGACGTCGTGAACCTGCCCCAGACCGTGGCACTCGAGGCAGGCGCCGACGGGAGTGTTGGGCGAGAACGCGTCCGAGTCGAGTCGCTCGGTCGTGCCCGCCGGGTAGGTGCCGGCCCGGGAGAACAGCATGCGCAGCGAGTTCGACAGCATGGTGATCGTGCCGACGGTCGACCTGCTCGACGGCGTCCCGCGGCGCTGCTGGAGGGCGATCGCCGTCGGCAGGCCGGTGATGTCTCCGACCTTGGGCGCGCCGACCTGATCGATGAGACGCCGTGCGTAGGGGGCGACCGACTCGAGGTAGCGGCGCTGGGCCTCGGCGTAGACCGTGCCGAAGGCCAGCGACGACTTGCCCGACCCCGACACCCCGGTGAACACGACGAAGGAGTCGCGGGGAGCTGCCACCGACACATGCCGCAGGTTGTGCTCCCGGGCGTCGGTCACCCGGATCATCGAGTCGGGCACGACGCCGGGAGTCGCACCGGGGGAGGCGGCGAGAGCCGCCCGGGATGGGGGAATGGACGAGGCGGTGGGATCAGGCTCGGAGGTCATGATGCAGCGATGCTAGCGGTGCAACGTTACTGATTGACCCTTGTGTCTGTACCTAGAGGTATGTACAGTCAAGGTCATGAACTCCAAGGAGAAACTCGTCGAGACGATGAGCGACCTCATCTGGGAGCGCGGCTACGCGGCCACCAGCCCCCGCGAGGTGCGCGAGCGCTCCGGGGTGGGGCAGGGCAGCATGTACTACCACTTCCCCTCGAAGCGCGATCTCGGCATCGCCGCGATCCGGCGCAACTGCGAGACGCTGCTTCCCCGCAGCCTCGAGATCCTGAAAGGCCCCGGAGACCCGATGGACCGGCTCGTCGGCTACCTGAGCCGTGACGCCGAACCGCTCAGAGGCTGCAAGGTGGGCCGGCTCACCCAGGACCCCGAGGTGGTCGACGACCCGGGCATGCTCGCCCCGATCGAGGAGTCCTTCGCCGAGATCCACCGATGTCTGGTCCCCGTCGTCGACCAGGCCATCGCGATCGGGGAGCTCCCCGGAACCTTGGACGCCGGGAGGCTCGCGCACCTGCTCACCGCCACCATCCAGGGCGGCTATGTGCTGGCGATCGCCGCCCAGGACCGGCGTCCCTTCGATGAGGCCCGGGCGGGCGCCCTCGATCTGTTGCGGGCCGCGGCGGGCACTGCGGCGTCCGGCAGCCCGATCCCCGGCAGCTCGGCAACTGGCAACTCCACAACCGCCAGGACCACCACCAACTCCACCACCTCCGGCGGCAGCCGCCGCCGGGACAATCAATAAGGACACACAATGACTGTTCGCATCGGAATCAACGGCTTCGGCCGGATCGGCCGCAACTACCTGCGCGCCGCACTCGCCAACGACGCCGACGTCCAGGTGGTCGCCGTCAACGACCTCACCGACGTCACGACCCTCGCAGACCTCCTCGAGTGGGACTCGATCTCCGGGCACCTGGACGGCGTCGCGGCCGAGGGCAGCACCCTGAGCGTGGGCGACCGCTCCTTCGCGGTGCTCTCGGAGCCCGACCCTGCCGCCATCGCCTGGGGCGACTACGGGGCCGACGTCGTCATCGAGTCCACCGGCCGCTTCACCGCGCGCGACAAGGCCCTGCTGCACCTCAAGGGCGGGGCCAGGAAGGTCCTCATCTCCGCGCCGGCGGGCAACGACGTCCCCACCTTCGTGCTCGGCGTCAACGACGACCGGCTCGACCCGGGCTCCTCCGACGTCTTCTCCAACGGGTCCTGCACCACGAACTCGCTGGCCCCGCTGGCCAAGGTGCTCAACGACACCTTCGGCATCGAGTCCGGCCTGATGACCACGGTGCACGCCTACACCGCCGACCAGCGCCTGCACGACGCCCCGCACAAGGACCTGCGCCGCGCCCGCGCCGCAGCCCTGTCGACCATCCCGACCACCTCGGGGGCCGCCAAGGCGATCGGCGCCGTCATCCCGGAGCTGGACGGCAAGCTCACCGGCTTCGCACTGCGCGTGCCGGTGCCGGTCGGCTCGATCACCGACCTCACCGCCGAGCTGACCCGCACGGCGAGTGTCGAGGAGGTCAACGCGGCCTTCGCGGAGGCGGCGTCCTCGGACCAGCTGGCCAGGTACCTGCAGTACTCGACCGCCCCGATCGTCTCCGCCGATATCGTCGGCAACCCGCACTCCTCGATCTTCGACGCCCCGCTCACCAAGGTCGCCGGCAGGCAGGTCAAGGTGCTGGGCTGGTACGACAACGAGTGGGGATTCTCCAACCGGATGGTCGAGTTCTCCGAGCGGATCGGCGCCGCGCTGTGACACCGCCCCGGGGCAGTGTCGAACCCTGGTCCGGCAACGCTGGAAGCGAAATTCTTGCATACTGTGCAAGTTGAGCTAGATTAGCGGTCGCGCGGCGATCCCGTCGCGCGACCCGCAGGGACGCGGGGCGAGTCCCCGCGGTGATGCCCCGGGCCCGCCCCTGCCTGCTCGAGTGAGAATCGCAGGATTGCAGTGACCGCACAACCCACAACCGCCGGGGCGGGAGCGCCGAGCCCCTCGTCGGCGCCAGGGCAGCACGACGGTGCCCTGATGAGCCAGCGCCAGATCATGCTCGTGGTGCTGTCGCTGATGACGGCGATGTTCCTCAGCTCGCTGGACCAGACCATCGTCTCCACGGCCATCCGGACCATCGGCGACGATCTCAACGGCCTCGACAAGCAGGCCTGGGTGACCACGGCCTACCTCATCACCTCCACGATCATGACGCCGATCTACGGCAAGCTCTCCGACATGTTCGGGCGCAGACCGCTGTTCCTGATCGCCATCTCGATCTTCGTGATCGGCTCCTTCGCCTCGGCCTTCTCGACCTCGATGCTGATGCTCGCCGCCTTCCGGGCCTTCCAGGGGATCGGCGCCGGCGGCCTGATGTCGCTGCCGCTGGCCATCATGGGCGACATGCTCGCGCCCCGCGAGCGGGCCAAGTACCAGGGCTACTTCCTCGCCGTGTTCGGCATCTCGACGGTGGTCGGGCCGCTGATCGGCGGCCTGTTCGCCGATGCCCACGAGATTCTCTGGATCGCGGGATGGCGCTGGGTGTTCCTGGTCAACGTGCCGGTCGGGGTCCTCGCCATCGTCATGGTCTTCCTCTTCCTGCACCTGCCGACCTTCACCAGCGGCAAGCGCCCGCGGGTGGACTGGTGGGGAGCCACCACCGTCGTGCTGGCGCTGGTCCCGATGCTCCTGGTTGCCGAGCAGGGCCGCCAGTGGGGGTGGACGTCGATCGGCTCCATCGTCTGCTACGTCGTCTCGGCGGTCTCGCTGGTCGCGTTCGTCCTCATCGAGCACGCCGTCGGAGACGACGCCATCATCCCGCTGCGGCTCTTCGGCTATCGCGCCTTCTCGTGGGCCTCGGTGCTCGGCCTGCTGATCGGCTTCGGGATGTTCGGCGCCATGATGACGATCCCGCTCTACCTCCAGATCGTGGTGGGGTTGACGCCGACCGAGTCCGGTTTCGCGACCCTGCCGATGATGCTCGGACTGATGATCTCCTCGATCCTGGCCGGCGTCCTCATCTCCCGGACCGGGAAGTACCAGTGGTTCCCGCCGGTCGGCACCGGGATCACCGCCTGCGGCTATCTGGTCCTGCTGTGGGCCCTCGGCGGTCCGCTCTGGCACGTGCTGATCGGGATGTTCGTGCTCGGTCTGGGGCTCGGCCTGCTGATGCAGGCGCTCACCCAGGCCAGCCAGAACGCGGTGCCCGGCAGGGACATGGGTGTGGCGACCAGCTCGTCGACCTTCTTTCGGCAGATCGGCGGGACGCTGGGCACCGCGGTGCTGCTGTCGGTGCTGTTCTCGGTGATGCCGGCCAATATCGGCGCGGCGATGTCGGACCGCCCGACGTTGAGCGCATCGCTGGACGCGGCCCTGGATCCGAAGGTCGCCGGTGCCCCGAACAACAAGGCCATCATGGACACCATGTGGTCGCCGATCACCGGCAAGATCCAGCAGAACTACGCCAAGGGACTGGATCAGGCGACCCAGAAGGTCTCCCAGCAGGTGAAGGCCGAGACCGCCGATCTGCCTCCGGCCGCCCAGCAGCAGGCCGTGGACAAGGCGCTGCAGGAGGCCGCCGCCAAGGAGCACGTCAGCGTCATCGGCGGCAGGCTGGCCGTCGACTACAGCAATGCCCAGCAGCGCGCCCACGTCGTCGACGCGGTGGCCCCCGAGCTCGCCGACAGGATCAGGTCCGGCTCCGGGCTCAGCGGCTCCGCCATCAGCACGGCGGACTCCTCCTTCCTCGACGGCGCCGACAAGGCGCTCGCCCAGCCCTTCCTGGACGGCTTCACGGAGTCGGCCAAGATCGTCTACAAGGTCGGCCTGGGCGTGGTCCTGCTCGCCTTCGTCCTCACCTGGTTCTTCAAGGTGCCGCCGCTGCGCGAGCACTCGGCCCTCGAGGAGCGCGCCCATCACGCCCGGAAACGAGCCGAGGAGCAGGCCGAGGAGGATGCCGGGGAGCAGGGAACGGCTCAGGCCGGAGCCCGGCCGTGACCGAGGACACGACCGGAGACGCCAGGCCGGGTGGCCTGCGGGAGCAGAAGAAGCAGGCCACCCGACGGGCCATCCATCACGCGGCGCTGGGGCTCGCCGCCGAGCGCGGCATCGACGGCGTCACCGTGGGGGAGATCTGCGCCGCCGCCGACGTTTCCCAGCGGACCTTCTTCAACTACTACCCCTCCAAGGCCGCCGCGGTGCTCGGGATGACGATCCGCCCGCTCACCGAGGAGGACCGCAGCCGGTTCCTCGCCAGCCGGGGCGATCTGATGTCGGACCTGTGCGGTCTGGTCGGCAGCCATGTGGACCCCTCCACCGACGTCGCGGGCCTCAAGCGGCTGGCGGCCAGTCAGCCGGGGCCGCTGAGCGACCTCGGCCGGCAGGTCAACGAACTGTGCAGCGACCTGGTGGATCTGGCGACCAGACGCGGCAATGATCTCCGCAGGTCGCGGCTGGCGGTGAATGTGGTGGTCGCGGCTCTCAAGTTCATCGGGCACTCCGAGGAGACTCCGGCGGGGCCGCAGGCCCTGAGCGCGGCGCTGCGGGATGTCGTGCGGGAGATCGGGGAACTCGCTCGCTGAGACGCCGTCGAGGGCCACGTAGCATCGGTGGCGGAAGGGAGATTCTCATGACAGACACGTTGAACGGCAAGAAGATTCTCATCCTCTCGACGAACTACGGCACCGAGACCTCGGAGCTCACGGTACCCCTGACATTCCTCAAGGAGCACGGCGCTCAGGTGACGGTGGCGGCCACCACCACCGACCCCATCGAGACCCTCGACGGCGACAAGACACCCAGTACTGTCGTCCAGCCCGACACCACCCTGGCGCAGGCCGACGCCGACGGTTATGACGTCGTCGTCGTCCCCGGCGGCACTCTCAACGCCGACTCGCTGAGGGTCGACGCCGACGCCCAGTCCCTGGTCCAGTCATTCGCGAAGGACGGCAAGGTGGTGGCGATGATCTGCCACGCGCCCTGGCTGCTTGTCGACGCCGGGCTCGCCGAGGGCAAGACCCTCACCTCGTATCACACCATCGGCAGCGACCTTCGCAACGCCGGGGCCACCTGGGTGGACCAGGAGGTCAAGGTGTGCCCGGGGAATGGCTACCGTCTCATCACCTCGCGTCAGCCCGGCGATCTGGAGGCCTTCACTGCCGCGATCGAGGAGACCCTTACCGCATAGTCCCGAGGCGGGTGGTCCCGATCACTCCAGACGGCGGGTGTTTCGGCATCCGACGTGCAGATCCACGGCGTATCGGGAGTGATCGGGACCATATGGCTCACAGAACGAGAGCCCTGGACGCGGGATCCGGTCCCGCGTCCAGGGCTCTCGCGCTCCCTGCCGCCTCAGTGCCAGTCCGTCCTGGCCTTTGTCGGCCGGGGTCCATACCTCGGTCTCGCTGTCGGCGTCGTACCAGTGCCCGTTGGGCAGGGTCATCCCGGACAGCTGCTCATCCCATAAGGAGCGCTTGGTCAGAGCTCTCCCCGGAGTTCGGGGTCCCGGTTCGGGCGGAGTTCGCCCCAGTTACCGCTCCCGAGATTCGGACAGAGTTCACCCTCAGACTCGCAGCTCCTGATCTCCCGGTTCGAGCAGATTCTTCCCCCAGACTATCGGTTCCTGATCTCCCGGTTCGGGGAGATTCTTCCCCCAGATTCTCGGTTCCCGTTCTGCCGGCTGCCGGGTCGACCGGGGATTGCGGCAAGTGTTTCTTCAACCGTTCCGGTGGCAGCATCAGCGGTATTTTCGTGTCCGGGTCGACGACGATCCGCCACTGATCCCGGGAATGATATCTATCGGGTTCCACCAAAGCATGGTGATGGCGGCAGACGAGGCAAAGGTTATCCAGGGAGGTCGGTCCTTCATTCCACCACGGACGGATGTGATGGGCCTGGCATAAATCCGCCGGAACCGTGCAGCCCGGGAAGATGCAACCGCCATCCCGGACTTCCAAGGCCCTGCGGATCGCTCCGGTCACCAAGCGGCGCTCCTGACCCATATCCATCACCTGGGATTCACCACCCAGCACCACCGGGAGAATCCCGGCCCCGCAGCACATCCGCCGCAGGGGTCCCGCATCGACGGGAATCTCACCGGTGGCACCATGGACGACGCCCGCGGCGAGCTTCTCCTCGAGCGCATCGTGGAGGCCCTGGTAGTTGAGGGTGACGACCAGCCGTGGCGTCTGGCCACCCGCACTGGGGACCTTGTCCAGGCTGCCCAGTAGCCCGACCATGTCGACCAGGGCGTCGGCCATCCGCTGCGCCGTCGACCGGGCCTCACGATTCTCCAACTCGAGGCGGGCGGACAGGTACTGGGAGTCCGTGATGTGCCCCTCGGCCCGCTTGTCTCTCAACGCTTTCGCCTCATCGCGTTCGGCGCGGCGTCCCTTCTCACCGAAGGCCTGCAGAGTGCCGATGAGTTGTTGGGCCTCCAGGTCGGGCAGTTGCCCGGAGAACCAGGTCGAACCCTCACCGTCGGAACCCCATACCAGCCGCCGATCCTTGACGGCCCGGCTGCGTTGCGCGGCGATCCGGGCCGCCTCGTCATCGGGTGAGGGTGCCGCCTCGGGGGCGACCTCTTCGAGAATCTTCTTGGTGGCGCGCTTCAGCTGCCCGGGAGGTGTGGTGGCGGCCCGGTCCAGGAACAGTCCGGCGGCCCGGTCGACCTGCTCGGGGCTCAGCTGATCCTGGGGCAGTTTGCCCAACTCTTCGCCGATGGCCGTCGCGTGGTCGGGGCTCACGTCCCCGGAGAGCGCCGCCTCTTTGACCTTTGGATTCTGGGTGAGTTTGGAGGCGCGTTTCACCATGCCGATTCCCTGGCTGGGTGTGCGTCCTTCAGCACTGGCCAGGAAATCACCGAGTGGCGTCCCGGTGGTGTGCTCTGTCGCATTCGCCTTATCCACCGCATCTGTGACCACTGCGGCGCCGGCACTCATGCGATCGGCCAGGCTGCGCATCTCGGTCATCATGTCGACTATTTCCGCATCGGACATGCGGGGCAGGACCGTGTAATCCAGGCCGTCGAGGTGTTCTCTGATGGCCTGGAGTCGTGTCCGGAATCCCGATACGGCGTCCATGAGAAAAGACTACGTGATGTGAGCACTGGATGCAAGGGTCTGGCGGGATTAGTTTCCCGCGAATCGTGGTCAATCGTGCGACTCCATCACGAGGCCCCTGACAGTCGTAACTGTTCAAGTAGTGACGGGCATTCAGAAGTCTGACGGATTCTTGTTTGAGTTCAAACGACAATCCGTCAGACTTCCCCTCAGAACACGGGGCAGGAGGTTCTTCAGGGGCGCTTTTCAGGATCCAGGGTGCTGACACGCTCGTCCCGGCAAGTTCGTGTCGGCAATCTTCTCCCCGATACGGGTTGAGAGGAGCCGCATAGCGACGTCGTGCGCTCTCGTGTGGCAGAGGTTTCTGAGACTTGGAGTTCACTGTGGACTTGGCCCGTCGTGTGCTCTCGAGTGGGGAGAGGTCCTCCACCGTGGTCGCCGTGGGCGAGGTCAAGCGGCATCGATCGGTTCATCTGTGGTGGTGCCCGGCCCCAGCTGCCTATCGCTGGAAGGCCCGCCATACCGCGGCGATGTCCTCTCCCGTAGCTCCCGCATCGGCGGCATGGGAGTACAGCGCCTCGAGCGCATTCAACAACGACGGGTCGACGCCGGGGGTCTCGTCCCGGGCCAGGCGCACATCCTTGAGCAGGCCCGCGATCGCGAACTGCGGATCGAAGCCGCGGTCCAGCACCGCCCGGCCCTTCACCTGCGCATACGGACTGTTCGGCGCGGTCCCGTCCAGCGCGTCGAGGACGAGCTGCGGGTCCACCCCGAGCCGCTCCGCGATGGTGAGGGACTGCCCGATGCCCTGCGGTGATCGTCGCGATCCAGCTGTTCACCGCGATCTTCAGCGCGGACGCCGAGGGCGGCTCATCGCCCGCTCGCACCGTCCTGGAGGCCACCGCGTCGAGGACCGGGGCGAGTGCTGAAATGGCCGCATCATCCCCCGCGACCAGCGCGGTGAGAGCACCGTCGCGGGCCGGCTGCTTGGTGCCGAGCATCGGTGCGTCCACGTAGCGGACGCCGTCGCGCTCGGCCTGCTGCGCAAGCGCCGCCGATGCCCGGACGCCCACAGTGGACGACTGCATCCAGATCGCTCCCCGCGCGCATCGCGGGAAGAACAGATCCCATCATCTCCCGAACGGCGTCCCCGTCGAAGAGCATCGTCAGCACGGCGTCTGCTCCCGCAGCGGCGTCCGCAGCCGTCGGCGCCACTCTCGCTCGTCCGGAGAATGCCTGGGCACGCTCCGGCGACCGGTTCCACACGCTCACCTCGAGGCCCGCCTCAATGAGACGGTCGGCCATCGCCGAGCCCATTGTCCCCAGGCCCAGGACGGCAACGGATCGCACGACTTCTGGCTGTTCCACCTGCGCGCCCTGATGCTGATCGATGTCATCGCTCATGCAATCCACTGTCTCACCGAGTGCGCATTCTGCGAGTTCTGAGCGGCGGGACGCCGACTCACTTCACAGGTCCCACCGTCCAGGGCTCCTTCCGTGCCGGCTCCTCTGCCGTGCAGTCCAGCCGGGCGATGGACCACCGACCGTCGCGCAGTTCCAACAGCTGCCAGGACGCCGTCGGCGCCTTCGGATCGACGCCGGGGTCGATCTGGCGCAGCACGCTTCGGATCACGGCGTCATGGGCTCACCACCGCGACCGGGTCGGGGGCGAAGCGGCCCGCCGCCTCGCTCAGTGCCGCCATCGCCCGCCGGGCCAGATCGGCACTCGGCTCCACACCTGGCGCAGCGTCCAGGGAGCCGAACTCGGCGGCCACCTCGGCCTCGGTCCGCCCGGTCTGAGGGCCGTAGTCGCGGTCGGCCAGCCTCGGGTCGACGACGTGCTGGACATGCAGTCGTCCCTCGATCGCGACCGCGGTCTGGACGGCACGGGCCAGCGGGCTGGTGACCACGCCCACGATCCCCGAGCCGGTCAGGGCGGCGGCGGTGCGTGCCGCCTCGTGGCGGCCGGTGTCGTCGAGCTGGGGATCGGCGCGCCCGCGCAGCCGGCCTTCCGCGTTGAGATGGGTGCGTCCGTGGCGCACCAGGTAGATCAGTTGTGGAGCAACTGTGTCATTCATGTGGGAATCCTTTCTGGGTGGGGTTCAGCAATGTCGGAACCGGCGACATCGGGGCCGGAGTTGCAGACACCTTCGGCGCCCTCAGAAGCTCCCGGGGCGGAGAGCTCCACGCCGAACTCGCGACGGTAGAAGTCGCGGGCGTAGGCGGTCGGCAGCGGCTCCCCGGGCACGATCCGGTAGGGCCGCTCCCCGTCGCGACCGCGCTCGGCGCGCAGGAAGACGGCGTCCGGCTCCGCCTTCCGGAGAGCCCCGGCGAGGTCGTACATGTGTGTGACGGCCACCACCCGGACTCCGGAATCGGCCAGAGCGCCGAACACCTCGGCGCCGATCTGCGACCCCTCGGCCTCATCGGTCGAGGAGAAGGACTCGTTGGACAGCACCACATCCCCGGGACTCAGCTCATCGACGATCCGGCTCATCCGGGACAGCTCCTCGTCCAGCTTGCCGTGACGCATCCCGGCCTCCTCCTGGCGCGGCCAGTGCGTGCAGACCCCTGGCGGCGGGCGAGACGGCCAGCTCCTCGGCGGGGGCGAAGCATCCGGCGTCCGCCAGCACCTGGGCGACGCCGACGGCCCGCAGGATCGTCGTCTTGCCGCCGTGATTGGCCCCGGTGACGACGGTCAGCCGCGATCGCCGGGTGTCGATGTCATTGTCGACGATCGGCGCACCGGTGCGCAGCGCCAGTCCCGGGTCGTAGAGCCCACGGGCCTCGAAGACATCGGGATCCGGGGCGAGCAGGGGCAGACAGACCGCCGAGCGCAGGTCCGCGAGCCGGTCGCGCAGAGTGAGGCAGCCGAGGAAGAACGCGGACTCCCGGCGCAGCGCGGTGAAGAATCCCTGAACATGGCTGGTGGCCTGTTCTGCGGCCAGCGCGGTGCGCCACAGGGCCCGGTCGCACAGTGCCTGGACGGCCTGGCCGCCGGCCTCGTCGCGATCGGGCAGGGTCCAGGTATAGGTCCTTCCGGCGATCCCGGCGCGGTGCAGCAGGCTGGCCGAACCGGCCGACCTGACCGATCACCCGCGGCGCCATGCCGGCCACCGTGCCGTCGTCGCCGAGACCGGCCGCCATCAGGACTCCGTCGCGTCTGCTCAGCACCTCCAGGACGGCCCTCAGCTCCGCCATGTACTCCTCGGGCAGCTGTGTGCGGACGGTCTCGGCCAGATCCCGCAGCCCGGCGGACCCGAGCCCGCCGAATCCGGTCTCCACGAGACGACGCAGCTCGTCGAGGGCGTCGCACATCTGGCCGAGCAGGACGGTCGAGCGTCTCAGCGACGCCTCCGGCCGCCCGTTGGAGACCAGCCAGAGGGAGCGCGGCCGAGCCAGGGCGCGCCCGGCGATCTCGTAGAGGGCGCGGGCGACCTCGGGCCGCTCTGCCAGATAGGAGAGCACCTCGAGCCGGTGCCGGGCGTCTTCGGGGTCGTCGGGCGGGTCGAGGATGGCGGCGCGCACGACCTTCCGGATGAAGGCGTCCCCGCCGGCCATCGCATCGAACAGCACGTCGAGTTCCAGATCCTGGACCAGGTCGGCGGTCTGCGGCGGCAGCGGGTCGGGCAGTCGCTCCGGGTCGAAGTCGCGGACCGGGGACATCAGATGGACCTTCATGACGCCAGCCTCCCGGTGATCTGCCGATATCCGAGCCGGTACCGCGCCGCCAGCGCCGCCGCATGGGCGCGGCCGTCGGCACGGCGTCTCACCACTTCGAAGGTGCGCACCGACGGATCGGACGGATCCAGGGTGCTCACCATGCTGACGGTCGCCGGCCCGACCCGCGACAGCTCGTCGAGGAAGGTCACCAGGACCGCAGGCACGTCGCGGGCGATCAGCTGGTCGACGAGGGTGCGGCCCAGCAGCCTGGCATCGGCCAGCGGCGTCGAGCCGAAGATCTCGTTGATCACCACCGCGGTGCGCGGCGTCATCTCATCGAGAAGCAGGTGCCAGCGGTGCAGCTCGCCGCCCAGCCGTCCGTCGAAGTCCTCGGCGGTCTCCTCGCGCTCGAACAGGGTGAGGACGCGGTCGGCGAGCATGATCCGCACCCGCGAGCCCGGCACCGGGCAGCCGATCGAGGCCAGATGATGCAGCTGCCCGAAAATGCGCGCCGTGGTGGTCTTGCCGCCCTGGTTGGGGCCGGAGATCACCAGAATCCGCTCGGCGCCGTGCAGTTCCAGGGCGTTGAGGACGGGGATGCGGCCCTCGCCGGCCAGGGAGAGGGCCAGCGGCAGGTCCCAGACGCCGATCGCCTCCAGATCTGTGCTCGCCGCCTCGACATCGGGCAGGCACAGCGGCAGGCCGGACGCCGTCAGCGGGTCGACGAGCTCGCGGTAGGCCAGATAGAAGCCGAGCTCCTCGGCGGCTCGGCGCATTTCCGGGGCCGGAACGAGCCGGCGCGCATCGGCGGCCAGCTTCGCGACCTCGGCGAAGGACCTCCGGATGGAGCCTCTCAATCCGTTCCAGGATGGCCGCCTGAACGTGGTCCATGCCGGCCGGCCGCGGCCTCCGGACGGCGGTGGATGCGGTGTCGGCGGGGTCCTCTCGGAACCGGTCGAAGAGCTCCAGCACCCTGCTCTCCAGGTCGGGTTCGGAGCCGGGGCGCCCGACCACCACCTTGTCGTCGTGCAGCCAGACCGCATAGCGCAGCTCCGCCAGAGCCTCGACGACCCGGCGGCAGTCGGCGCGCAGGGCGGACGAAGGGGTCGGAGCCGGCGTAGTCGCAGAGCCAGCAGCGCAACGCGTTGAGGGCCCGCGAACCCAGCTTCCCGGCGTCGGCCAGCTCGCGAAGATCGCGGTCGCACCGGTCGACGGCCGCGACATAGCCCGAGGCGATGTGGACGTCCCAGATGTCGGAGGCCTGGGCGTACCGGGAGCCGTCGCGGCCACGGCGCATCGTCTGCACCCGGTCCATCGCGGTCACCAGCCGGGACACCGCCGCCATGACGGCCGGGCAGGCGAGGTCGGTGAAGACCTCCTGGCGGTAGGAGACGGCGTCCACCGAGCCGAGCGGGGTGGTGAAGACCCGCGCCAGCCGGGCGGGACAGCCGTGTGGCGAGAGATGCGGCGATCTGCTCGAGCCCGAGATCGTGCAGCGCTTCGGGGGAGATCGGCGGTTCGGACGCCGGGACGATCCCGGCGGGCCGCAGCATGCTGGGCGGCGCGGTCGCGGATTGCAGTATCTGGTCGGAGTGCATGGCCCTACCTCTCGTGGTAGGAGCCGTCAGTCGGATGCGACGCTTCGAGCCGGAAAGCTCAGGTGGGGTCCATCACCTGGCAGGCCATAGTATGCCGCCCCGGCCCATCCGGCGAACGCCGTGCGAGGCACCGGTGGACCTGCGGCGGAAGCTGGGCGACAGGGCACAATTGGGGGATCAATGGGGGAATGCTCATACTGCAGTGAGAGTTCCGGCCGTTCTTCGTGCTCCCCATGTGGTGCCGATGATTCATTCTCCCTGATGAAATCCAGCATATGGACATTGAGCCGGGTCCCGCATTTATCGGCAACGAGAGGAGAGCCTATCCGAGGCGGGAAGAATGGGTATCCGCTCTTGACGAGCCGTACTTCCGAGCATATGTTCGACGCCGGGTTGCAGCTCCGACAAGCCGGTGGCCGAAGGGGGCATCGGCGTCGGCTCCGGATGGGTGGCCCTGGGGTTCCTCGCCGTGATGGCCGCGGTCGTCGTCAGCATGCGCAGCCGGGGCGGCTCGAGCTCGACGCGGAGCCTCGCCTGATCCGTCGGCGGGAAGGAGAGGGCCGGGGCCCGGCGGACCTGCCGGTAGAGGCTTCTCGAAGGTGTCGAGAGTGCGCGTCATGCAGTGCGGCGCCACCATGCGCCGGCTCTCGGCGCCCATCCCGGTGCGCAGCTCCGGGTCTCGCAGCAGGGTCGACAGGTGGCCGGCCAGGGCTGCGGTGTCCCCGGGAGGGAACAGGAAGCCGTTCTCGCCGGGGTGCACCAGATGGGGCAGCGCCATCGCGTCGGCGGCGAGCACCGGAAGCCCCGACGCCATCGCCTCCAGGGTCACCAGGCTCTGCAGTTCGGCGGTTCCCGGCATGCAGAACACGTTGACCCGGGCGTAGGTCTCCAGCAGCTCCTGGTCGCAGATCCGGCCCCGGAAGACCACCCGGTCGGTCCCCAGACCCAGGCGTCTGGCCATCGCCTCCCAGGCGGACCGATGGGAGCCGTCCCCCACCACTTCCAGACGGGCCGGCAGGTCGGCGGGCAGCAGAGCCATGGCGGCCAGGGCGTCCTCCAGGTGCTTCTCGGGGTCGAGCCGGCCGACGAACAGAATGGTCGGGACGCCGCGGCGGTCGCCGGCCAGAGCCGCCGAGCGGTAGCGGGCGGCATCGACTCCGTTGGAGACGGCGATCCCGGCCAGCCCGGTGTTGCGGTGCATCAGCTCGACGGCCCGAGGGGTTGGTGAGGTGATGACGCCGGCGCGCCGGTAGACGTGGGCGACGTCTCTCCACAGCGCTCTGGCGGCGACGCCGCGCAGTGCTCGCGGGCAGGGCAGATGATCCAGGACGTTCTCGGGCATCAGATGATTGGTCGCCACGACGCCGATCCCGCGGTTCTGGGCCTGGTCCACCATGGCGCGGCCCAGGAAGAAGCCGCTCTGGATATGCACCGCCTCCGGCCTCGCCGCATCCATCGCCCGGGCCACCGCGCCGCGCACCGCGAAGGGATCGCTGACCGGGAAGTCCGGGTAGCCGGCGTAGCGGAAGGAGCGGACCCGGTGCATCACCACCCCGGCGTCGTCCTGCAGCACGCCGGCGTGCCCGGTGGGCGAGGGGCAGAGCAGGTGCACCTGGTGCCCGCGCCGGGCCAGGCCCTGGGCCAGACGCCGGGTGAACTGCGCGGCGCCGTTGACGGTGGGCGGGTAGGTGTCGGTTCCGATGAGGATTCTCATGAGACCTGCTCCAGTTCGATAGTGGTGGACGCCGCTCCGGCGCGGCGGTAGATGTCCAGGAGGGTGGGGGTGAAGTGTTCGGCGGCGAAGACCCGCCGGGCCCGGATGCAGTCTTCGGAAGCGCTGATGATCGGCGCCGGGTCGAGGGCCAGGCCGATCAGGCGTTCTGCGAGCGCCCCCTCCCCGAAGGCGGGGATGCCGGCTTCGATGACCCCCTCGGTGAGGGCCGGATCGCACCAGATCACCGGGCGCAGGGCGGTGAGGGACTCCGCGACCGTCATCGGCTGGTTGTCCCAGCCGACCGAGCTCAGCACGGTGACATGACATTCGGCCAGCAGGGCGGGGATCTCGGTGTTGTCGACGCGGCCGACCAGCCGGATGCCACGCCGCCCGTCGACCATTCGGACGGCCCGGCGGAACTGCGGTCCGGAGCCGACCAGATCGATCCGCAGACGCTCGGGTCCGACGGCGTCCAGAGCCTTCAGCGCGGCCTCGATGAAGGGTAGGACTCGCTTCTCGGGGGCGAAACGGCCGATCCACAGCACCCGCAGGGGGCCATCGACCTGACCGATCGGCTCGGCGTCAGGATCGGGGTCCACGGTGTTGGGCAGGACGTCGACGCGGGGCAGTCCCGCGGCACGCAGCCTCTCGGCCTGATGGGCCGACGGTGAGACGACGCGGTCCGCCCTGAGCGCGCAGGTGAGGGTCATATTGCGCAGGGCTGAGTCCCCGGGCCGATCGGCCAGCGGTTCGGCGGTGCTCTCCAGGCCCGTCACGAAGCCGTGAAAGGCGGGGCCGAGGAGGTTCAACGGCCGCTGGACCGGTCCGCCGGCCTGCCAGAAGAAGGTGTGCACGGTCTCCACGGTGGGGATGCCGAGCTGGTGGGCGGCGTCCACGGCGGCCGATGCGATGCCGAACTCCGAGTGGACGTGGACGACGTCGATCCGATGGGCGGCGAAGGCATCCCGGAGCATCGCGCGCAGCCGGGCGGTGTTCCGGGCGACCGGCAGCCCGAGACCGGGCAGGGTGAGAGCCACCGGGACGGACAGGACGCGGACGCCGGGCAGCCGGCCCAACTCCTCGAGCCGCCGGCTGGCGGGGCAGACGGCCAGTACGTCGGCCGTCTCGCGCAGCGCTCGGACCTGGCCGGCGAAGGCGTTCTCGGCGCCGCCGAGAGTGGCCAGGGAGTAATCGCTCACCACGGCCACGGCGAGTCGGGGCCGGTCGTCGTTGCTCGCGGGAGGGGACTCGCGATCGTCTCCTTCGGACGCGGTGCCACCATCGCGCACTGCCACGAGCCGGGCACGGGTGGCGGTCAGGGGCGCCGGTGCCGACGGCTCGACCGCCAGCGGATGGTGCCGCGACAGTTTCAGAACCCCTGCGACGGCGCCCATCCCGCAGACCACCATCCCGGCAGCGGCCGCCGGTCCGATCCGGGCGCCCTCGCCGAGGGCGATGATGCCGAAGCCGACCGCCACCATCGGGTCGACAGTGGTGAGCGTTGCGACCACCACCTCGGCGCGGCCGCCCGCGTAGGCCTGCTGCACCATCGCCCCGCCGATCAGGCAGGCGGTCGCGGCACCCGCGGCGCTCAGCAGAACCGGCGCCGAGAGGATGGGGGAGCCCGTCGAGAACAGGGTGGAGGCCAGTTTCACCAGGGCTGCGGTGAGGCCGTAGAAGACTGCTCCGGAGAGCGCCAGACAGCCGGACCGATGTCCGCGCAGCGCTGCCGCGCGAGGGGCGGTCGCCAGCACAAGACCGAGGCAGCCGAGGCAGCCGGCGGCGATGGCGGCGAGCATCAGATGGGGCGGTTGCGGCTGTGCCCCGGCCGAGGAGGCCGACAGGACGGTGAATCCGGTCAGGCCCAGGAGGGTCGCCAGCACCGCTCGCCAGATCGCACCGGTCGGGCGGCTGCGTTGGATCCGCGCGGCCAGCAGCACCGACCACACGATGGCGAGGACGCCGATCGGCTGGATCACCGTCACCGGGGCCAGCACGAGGGCGGTGAGATTGGCGAGGGTGCCTGCGCCGATCGCCACCAGCCCCGCCAACCATCGGGGATCTGTCAGCAGGGCGACCATCTGACGCACCGTCAGGGTGCGGCCGTCCCCGAGCCCGGCGACCGCCCGGTGCTGTCCGACGGCTCCCGCCGCCAGCCCGAACGACCCCATGACGGCCAGAAGGACTGCCAGCCCGACGGTGAATTGGCTCATGATCGTGACACTACCTGGTATACTCATGACCCGTCTCCAGATCGACGGTGTCTAAGGGGAAAATGGGGGCTCGGCCGTATGTGCCACCATTTGAGGGTGGGCGAATGATGAATTGGCTCATACCTCGAGTCAATATCCGCGATGCGCTGCCGCCATTGCAGCTGCCGGGAGAATCGGGGTGGGGCCAGCCCGACAGTCGCGGGATTAACGTCCCAGCAGGGTGAGCACCGCCATCACCCGGCGGTGCACGGTGGCGTCCGCGGACAGTCCCAACTTGGCGAAGATCCGCTGAATATGCTTCTCGACCGCTCCGTCGGTGACCACCAGGCGCTCGGCGATGGCGCCATTGGTGAGCCCCTGACCGATGAGTTCCAGCACCTCGCGCTCCCGGGCGGTGAGATCGTCCAGCGGGGTGCGCCGCTGCGAGGAGATCACCTGGGACACCACCTCCGGGTCCATCACCAGACCGCCGGAGGCCACCCGGTCCACGGCGTCCAGAAAGGCGTCGATATCGCTGATCCGGTCCTTGAGCAGATAACCGGTCGATCGGCTGCCGGAGGCCATCAGCTCGGCCGCGTAGGACACCACGACGTACTGGCTGAGCAGCATGACGGCGGCCTCCGGCCACTGCGCGCGGATCTGCTTGGCGGCTCTCAGTCCCTCATCGGTGTGGTGCGGGGGCATCCGGATGTCGGCGATGACCAGGTCGGGACGCGCGTGCAGCGCCTCGGCAATCAGTTCCGGCTCGCTGGCGGCGGTGCCCACCACCCGATGGCCGGCGTCCTCCAGCACCAGCCGGAGCCCTTCACGGATCAGCGCCGAGTCGTCGGCGATCACGATGCGCATGGGATGACGGCCTCCACCCGTGTCCCCGCCCCGGCGGGGGAGTCGATCTGCAGGGCGCCCTCCAGGGAGGCGACCCGTTCGGCCAATCCTTCCAGACCGTGGCCCGCCAGGCTCTGGGCCCCGCCGACGCCGTCGTCGGCGATCCGGACCGCGGCGTCCTGCCTGCCGATCGCGACGTCGATGCTGATCCGGCTCGCCCCCGAGTACTTGTTGGCGTTGGCCAGGGCCTCGGAGGCGACGTAGTAGACGCCGGTCTCCACATGCAGCGGCAGTCTGTCGGACGGGCAGCGGACCGTGGTCGGGATCACGGAGTTGCCTGCGATCTCGGCGAGGGCGGCGGCCAGCCCTCGGTCCACCAGCAGCGGCGGCGCGATCCCGCGGGAGAGCCGGCGCAGCTCGGCCAGGGTGTCGTTGGTCTGGCCGCGGATCTCCCCGATGAGGGCGCCGGCCCGCTGCGGATCCTCGGAGATCGCCCGCTCGGCGCGACCCAGATCCATCAGGGTCCGGATGAGACGCTGCTGCGGCCCGTCGTGCAGGTCGCGCTCCAACCGCCTCAGCCCCTCCGACTCGGCCACCCGGCCGGCGGTTCGGGAGGCCCGGGTGCGCTCCAGCTCCTGTTGGGCGTCGAATCGGGAGCACAGCATTCCGTGGCTCACCGCGCGATGCAGGCCCGTCAGCCCGCGCAGTACCCGGCGCCAGAGTGACCAGGAAGATCGCCCCGGCGAGAAACTCCAGCACCATCTCGACCGTCAGGGCGGTGACCCCGGTGAAGCCCAGCAGTTCGCCCAGGGTCTGCGTCTGGTCGTCGGGTATCACCAGCCAGGTCACCAGCGAGGACACCGGGCCGCCGACGGTAGCTATGGCCCCGACCAGCCAGACGAGGGCGATCGGGAAGGTGACCGTGATGATCACGAAGTGGACGAGTACCCAGGAGATGTTGAGCCAGGACTGCGGATCGCGCAGCGGGGTGAGCATCCGGGAGAACCAGCCCGCCTGCGGATCGGGGCGTCGGGGAGCCGGGGTCGGCGCGTCGTCGTCCAGCAGCCCCCGCAGCATTCCCCGCTCCAGATAGGCGAATCCGCGGGCGATCAGGGCTGCCAGGACCATGATCGGCAGGCCGATCCAGATCACCACGGTGCCGGCTCCCAGGAAGAAGGAGAACAGCACCAGGCAGAGGGCCAGGAGGGCCATCACGAACCCCGCGGACTCGTATCCCAGCCGCCTCCAGATGCCGGCCTGCCAACGGGCCAGACGGGTGTCCGAGGCCGGGACGGGTCGCCGCACCCGCGGCGGAGGAGTTGCTCATGGGCTCAACCTACGGTCGCCCCGGGGCGCCGGCCAGCGGGTCAGCAGGACACCTGCTGTCGGGCTGGCCCCACCCCGGGCTTTCAACGGGTCCCCCTACGCTGGGAGCATGGGAACCGATCGCGTCCGCTTCCGACGCTCGCCGGTGGGGCCGCTCGCCCGCGCCGCAATGAGCCTGTTCTCCGCGCCGCGGATCGACATGCGGGAGGACTACCACAAATTTCGCAGGTTTCAGCGAGCGCTCGCGGCCCTGTCGACGCAGGGATACCGGCCCCTCGACCGCGAGATCATGGCGGAGGACGGCAGCCATCCGATCCCGGTCCGGATCTTCGAACCCGCGAACCGCCGTCGCGACGACATTCTGCTGTTCTTCCACGGCGGCGGATGGGTGATCGGAGACATCGAGAGCTATACCCCGGCGTGCATCACGATGGCCGATCTCACCGGTGCGGTGGTGGCCTCGGTCGACTACCGGCTGGCCCCCGAGCACCCCTTTCCGGCCGGTCTGGAGGACTGCTACCGGGTCGCGCACCTGCTGCTGGACGATCCGGGGCTGGCCGAGATCGCGGACGCCGACAGGATCGTGCTGATCGGCGACTCGGCGGGCGCGAATCTCGCTGCCGTCGTCTCACTGCTGCTGCGCGACCGCGGTCAGCGCGGCGCCGGCCGGCAGATCCTGCTCTATCCGGTGACCCACTGGGACCACGATCCGCAGACCTCGCCGTTCGCCTCGGTGCGCGAGCACGGCACCGACTATCGGCTCACCAATACCGAGGTGCAGGAGTACCTGGAGCTGTACACCCACGATCGCGTCGATCCGAAGGATCCGATGGTCGCCCCGCTGATGGCCACCGATCTCACCCGGCAGCCGAGCACCCTGGTGGTGACCGCCGAGCTGGACCTGCTGCGCGACGAGGGGGAGGCGTACGGCCGGGCTCTCGAGGATGCGGGCAACACGGTGCGGATACAGCGGGTGTCCTCGGCTCTGCACGGGTTCATCACCCTGCCGCGATTCGCCCGGCCGGTGCGCGACGGCTACCGGGCCATCAACGATTTCCTCGATACTGTGCCCATCAGCTCTGTGCCCATCAGCTCTGTGCCCATCAGCTCTGTACCCATCAACTCAGGGCCTGCTGACGGCACCGACCCCGCGCCTGCCAGCCCTGAGCCCGCCGATCCCGGCCCCCAGAGCCAGCAGCCGGAATGACCCGACGCAACTGGGTCGCCCTCGACAACGCCTCCAACATCTTCCTGGCCGCCCGAAGCGACGTCGACTCGAAGGTCTTCCGGATGAGTGCCGAGATGGACCACGAGGTCGACCCCGGCGTCCTGCAGGAGGCCCTTGACCTCACCTTCGAGCGGTACCCGCTGTACCACGCGGTGCTGCGGCGCGGCGTCTTCTGGTACTACCTCCAGGACAGCGAGCTGCGCCCCCGCGTCCAGCCCGAGACCGACTATCCCTGCGCTCCGATCTACTGGCCCGATCGGCGCAACCTGCTGTTCCGGGTGCTCTACCGGCGTCGCCGCGTGATGCTCGAGATCTTCCACGCCCTGTCCGACGGCACCGGTGCGCTGTGGTTCCTCACCGACCTGGTGGACGCCTACTGCCGGCTGCTCGCCAGCGAGTCCGACCACCCCCGGCACGATCCCGGGCCTGAGTCTGCGCCGGAGATCGCGCCCGGACCGGAGCATGTCCGCGGGCTCACCACCGACTCCTTCGCCCAGTACTTCAAGCACAGACGCCGGCCGACGGCTGGTGGGAACTCCCCCGGGCAGTCCGCCAGCAGCGCCGAGTTCCGGCGTGCCGCCGCCCCCGCGGCGCTCTCGGTCGAGGGGCCGGGATCACCCGGCCAGATCCTGCGGGGTCGCCGGCGTCACCTGTTCGATCGCCGGATCCACCGGGTCCGCGGCACCCGGACCCCCGACAACCGCCCCCGGGTGGTGGAGCTCAGCATGGACGCCGGCCCCGTCCTGGCACTGGCGCGCGGCTGCGGAGTGGCGGTCACGATCTACCTCACGGCCCTGTTCCTGAAGGCGGTCCGGCTGTCCTCGCCGGGACTGGGACGAGCGACCACATTCACCGCCTCGGTGCCGGTGAACCTGCGCCAGTTCTTCCCCTCGACCTCGGCCAGGAACTTCTTCGCGACCATCCGGATCGAGCACACCTTCGGCCGGGGCCTCGACGACATCGATGCGATCTGCCACGACCTGGACCGCCAGTTCGCCTCCAGCGTCACCCCCGAGGCGCTGGAGAACAAGCTGCGGCGCCTCATCCGGCTGGAACAGAATGTGCCGGCGAGAATCCTGCCCAGCCCGCTCAAGAATCTCACCCTGCGGCTCGCCGCCCGGAACACCAACCGCGGGCTGACCGTCGCCGTCTCCAACCTCGGCCTGGTCCGGCTGCCGGAACCCGCCGAATCCCGGGTGGGACGGATGATGTTCCACACCGCCGCGGTCCGGCCCCAGTTCTGCGCGATGACCCACGCCGGGAGGCTGACCGTCAGTTTCACCTCACCCTTCGTCCAGACCGGCCATGTCCGCGAGTTCGCCCGGCTGCTCACCGGGCAGGGGATCGACGGTGACGGTGGCCGCCTCCCGGGTCACCGAGGCCGAGCTGGACGCCGGGGGCTCCCGCTCGCAGCGCACAGTGCCGCACAGGGAGCACCGATGAGACGCTGCCAGGCCTGCCGGATCGACATCGAGGGGGACTGGGAGGTCTGCCCGCTGTGCCACCAGCCGATCGAGGGCGAGCCGACGGCAGACCCGTTGCCATCGGTGCCTCTGACCTTCTCCCGGCGTCGGGTGTTCGGGGTGCTGTTCTGGTGCTCACTGGCGGTGATCCTGGGATCCTTCGCCATCCAGCCGCTGTTCCACCACGGCGCGGCCGGGATCGGCGTCCTGCGCTCGATCTGGCTGGGAGTGGTGGCGATGTGGCTGATGGTCCTGATGGCCGTGCGCAAGCGGCGCAATGCCGCCAAGGGCACCGTCTATCTCGTGGTGATGATCGGCGGGGTGTCGGCGTACTGGGACTACCTCACCGGATGGCACCGGTGGTCGCTGAGCTACGTCGTGCCGATCGTGTGCGCCTGCTCCGTCGTGGCCGTGCTCATCGCGGTGCGGGTGATGCGGATGGAGGTGGGCGATCACATCGTCTACAGCGGACTCATCGCACTGGCGGGGCTGGTGCCCATTCTCTTCCTCGTCTTCGGCTGGGCGCCCAATCCGATCGCCTCGTGGGTGTGCGTCGGCGTCTCGGGGGCCGGGCTGGTGAGGCTGCTCGCCTGGTTCCCCGACGCCCGACGCGAGCTCGCCAAGAGACTGCGGCTGTAGCGGCAAGTCGGGGGGGATGCCTCGGGGCCGGCTGCGAATGAGTTCTGCCACCAGGAGCGCAGGGGCTGGATATTCCACTCCCCGGCGCTGTGGTGGCAGATCTCATCCTAGAGCGCGTCGGTCTTGAACAGATCTGCCTGCCAGGTTGCAGGAGGCCCGGGTGCGACGAGGGGCTGTGGCAGACTTTGCGCCGATGGGTGAGATCTTCGGCGGCCGGTATGAACTGGTCGACGCCCTCGGACGCGGCGGATCGGGGGACGTCTGGCGGGTCTGGGACCATCGCGGCCGCCGGTACCTCGCCGGCAAGGTCCTTCACCAGGCCGACTCGGCGTCGCTGCTGCGGTTCGTTCGCGAGACCGGACGGCGGTTCGACCATCCCCACATCGTCGCTCCGCTGGGGTGGGTCGGGGAGGACGACCGGGTGATGTTCGCCATGCCCCTGGTCCGTGGCGGCACCATCGCGACCCTGCTGCGCGAGCAGGGACCGCTGCCAGCGTCCTATGTGGCGGCCGTCGCGGATCAGATCCTCGACGCCCTGACGGTGATTCACGCCACCGGGCTGGTGCATCGCGACGTCAAACCCGCCAACATCCTGATGGAGCCCACCGCAAGCGGTGCTCCCGATGCCAGGCTGGCCGATTTCGGCATCTCCGCCAGGATCGGGGATCCTCGGATGACCAGGGTCACCGACCAGGTCGGGACTCCCGGATTCATGTCGCCGCAGGCTCGCGTCGGCGCTGATCCCGACCCCTCCCAGGACATCTACTCGCTGGGCGTCACGATGATCCAGCTGCTCACCGGCACGCCACCGGTTGGGGATTCCCCGCCGCCGCTGCCCGGCCATCTTCGGGATACGCCGTTGGGCCGGTTCATCTCAGCCTGCGTGGCCGGGACGCCGCATCGCCTGGCCACCGCCGTCCAGGCTCGTCAGATGCTCGCCCCGGTGCTGGAGGAGACGCCGTTCGTGCCGGTCCAGGTTCCCGACCGCACCCCTCCGCTGCCGCCGCAATGGGGGGCCGCCGGTCCCCGGCCGGAGTTCCTCGCTCCCGGACCCGCGATATCCGGTTCCGGGGGAGCGACGCCGTCCAGCGCGTCCGGGCAGGTGGGACAGCTGCGGCAGTCGAATCAGGCCGGACGACCTCCTGCCCGCAGGCATTCGGTGTCTCCGGGCGACGCCGTCCTGGCGATCGCGATCGTTGCCTCCGCCGTACTGGTCGTCGTGCTGATCCTGATGCTCTCCTAGATCCAGCTGCGGAACCACATCCGGGCCAGCCAGGCCTTCCTGGTCATCAGGGTGTCGGTGAGAATCGGATAGATGAAGGCGAAGTTCACCGCCACCAGGGTCACCGCACAGCCCACGATCGCGGCGCCGGTCCGGCGCCGGGCGGAGTTCTCCGCAGGGCCGAGAATCTGACCGAGCCAGATCGCCAGGATCGTGACCGTGAACGGAATGATGCAGATCGCGTAGAAGAAGAACAGCGGCCGATCGTCATAGCGGAACCACGGAATCCACACCGACGCCATCGCCACAATTGGCAGGGTGAATCGCCAGTCGCGCCCGAATATCCACCAGACGATCGCGGCCGCCAGCGCGACAACCGCCATCCACCACAGCACCGGCGTCCCGATTGCCGAGATCACTCTCAGACAGGTGTCGTTGACCGCCTGGCAGCCCTGGGTACCGGAGCTGATGTTGTTGACGGCGTCAATCCCTATCGGCCGCTGGACGACAAGCCACCCGGACGGATTCGCCGAGTAGATATGGGTCTGCGTCATCATGTACGAACCGGTGTGGAAATCGTAGATCTGCTGGTGATAATTCCACAGTGCGGCCAGGCGGCGGCCCACTAGTTTTTCGACCTGGGGATCGGGCACCGGGCCGGCCCAGCCGGGTCCGAAATGCATTCGCGGGTACACCTGCAGCCAACGCGCCCAACTGGCCAGATAGACCGCGGCAGCGACCACCACGAGCTGGACGAAGGCGGGCAGGCCGTCTCTCAGCAGCGACCACCAGGACCGCCGTCGCGCCCCCGCCAGACGCCGCGCCGACCAGTCCCAGCACACCGAGATGACGCCCATCGACGCCAGCACGAACATTGAGTTCCACTTGACCGCGGTCGCGCAGCCGAACATCAGCCCCGCGGTGAGCCGCCACGGGCGGAAGTACAGGCCCGGGCCGTATCTGCCGGCGAGATTGAGCTCTCCGGTGGCTCTCAGATGGTCCGCCAACCGGTGCCGGAACCAGTCCCGATCGGCGGCGACGGCAGGCCACCCCGGCGACCAGGAAGAAGGCCTGGAAAATGTCGAGAAGACCGATCCGGCTCATCACGAAGGACAGTCCGTCGAGACTCAGCAGCACTCCGGCGATCGCGCCGACCAGGGTGGAGCGCGACAGCCTCCGGGCCAGCCGGATGGTCATCAGAATCATCAGGGAGCCGAAGACCACCGACATGAACCGCCAGCCGAGGGAATTCATGCCGAACATCTGCTCGCCCAGCGCGATGAGCCATTTTCCGAGCGGGGGATGAACGACGAATTCGGCCTGATTGTTCCAGATTCCGGTCAGCCCGTTGACGATATCCGGATTGGCCGTCTTGGCATCGGGCCAAGTCCCCTCATAACCCAGATGGAGGAGTGTCCAGGCATCCTTGGGATAATAGGTCTCGTCGAACACCAGGGTTTTCGGAGTGGAGACGTTGTACATCCTCAGCATGAGGGCGAATGCGGTGATCGCCGCGGTGACCACCCAGCTGGTGAAGCCGTCGGTCATTCGCCCGTCATCGAGCCGGTCCAGGGTCGATGTCGGGCGGCGGGTCGGTGCACTCACTCGGCCCATCGTAGAGCGTCCGGCTGTCATGACCATGTGACCACGACCATCGGGCCACCAGCTCCGCGTCGAGACCATGGGACACTGGGCCGGTGAATGAGACTGCACCGCTGGACGGGTCCGGGCTGGACGCCGGGGCCGGGCGAGTGATCCTGGCCGGCACCCCGATCGGGGACCGGCGAACGGCGTCCCAGGCCCTGCTGGAGACCTTGCAGACCGCGCAGGTGGTCGCCGCCGAGGACACCCGCCGCTACCACGACCTGCTGCGGCGCCTGGGGATCACCAGTTCGGCCCGGGTGATCAGCTTCTTCGAGGGCAATGAGGCTCACCGGCTCCCCGAGCTGCTCGAGGAGCTGCGGGCCGGACGCGACGTCGTGGTGGTCACCGACGCCGGCATGCCGTCGGTCTCCGACCCCGGCTTCCGGCTGGTGCGGGCCGCCATCGACGAGGGGATCGGCGTCACATCGGTGCCCGGACCCACCGCCGTCACCACCGCCCTGGCGCTGTCGGGACTGCCCACCGACCGGTTCTGCTTCGAGGGCTTCCTGCCGCGCAAGGCGGGGGAACGGCGTCGCGCCCTGGCCGGTCTGGCCGCCGAGCCGCGCACCATGGTGGTCTACGAGGCCCCGCACCGGCTGGCCGCGCTGCTGGCCGAGGCGGCCGCCCAGCTGGGCGCCGACCGGCCGGCGGCGGTGTGCCGGGAACTCACCAAGACCTACGAGGAGGTGCGCCGCGGGCCCCTGGGGGAACTGGCCGAGTGGGCCGCCGACGGGGTCAAGGGGGAGATCACCGTGGTGATCGGCGGTGCTCCCGCCCGCTCGGTCGGCGTGGCAGAGGCCACCGACATGGTCGCAGAGCTGGTGGACGGCGGGGGAGCGGATGTCCACCGCGGTGGGCAGCGTCGCCACCAGCACCGGGGTGAGTCGTCGCGAGCTCTACGCCGCGGCCCTGGCGAGGCGATCCGAGGAGTCCGCGGGATCCGAGAGTTCCGCGCAATCCGAGGAAGACGAACCTGCGCAGCCCGGCGACGACGGGGAGAATCGATGAGAACCCCCGAGATCGCCGCCAAGCTGGCCGAGCTGGGCCTGCCCGCCCTGCCCGAGCCGCTGGCCTGTCCGATCGTCGACTCCCACACCCATCTGGACACGGTGGCCGAGATGGTCGGCGTCGATCCGGAGCTCTCGCTGGCCGCGGCCGCCGCGACCGGCGTCACCCGGCTGGTGGAGATCGGCTGCGACGTCGCCGGATCCCGGTACGCCGAGGAACTGGCGCGAACCCACCCCCAGGTGATCGCCGCAGGTCGCCATCCATCCCGACGACGCCGCCCGGCTGGCCGCGCGCTCGCCCCGGGCGCTGGCCGAGGCGATCGAGGAGATCGACCGGCTGGCGGGCGCCGGACCCCATGTGCGCGCCGTCGGCGAGACCGGCATCGACCACCACAACACCCCCGAGGGCCCCGGCTGGCAGGTCCAGCGCGAGTCCTTCGCCGCCCACGTCCAGATGGCCAAGCGGCACGGCCTCACCCTGGCCATCCACGACCGCGACGGCCATGACGACGTCCTCGACATTCTGGACGCCGAGGGCTGGCCCGAGCGGGTCATCATGCACTGCTTCTCCGGGGACGCCGCTCACGCCCGTCGCTGCCTGGACCACGGCGCCTGGCTGTCCTTCTCCGGAACGGTGACCTTCAAGTCCGCGACGCCGCAGCGCGAGGCGCTGGCCATCACACCGGCCGACCGGATTCTGGTCGAGACCGACGCGCCCTTCCTCACCCCGATGCCCTGTCGCGGCAAGCGCAACGGGCCCTACCTGGTGGCCCACACCGCCCGATTCGTCGCAGAACAGCTCGCAATGACGGAAACGGACTGCTGCCGGATGCTGAACGAGAACGGCTCGGCGGCCTACGGCGGGCCGTGGGGCGCGGTCGCGGGGATCACAAGGGAGCCGCAGAATGAGTGAGGACGAGGGGCTCCTGGGGCCGCGTCAGATCCGCGAGCTGGCCGATCGGATCGGGCTGCGACCGACCAAGTCGCGCGGACAGAACTTCGTCCATGACGCCAATACGGTGCGCCGCCTGGTCTCACTGGCCGGGGTCGGTCCAAAGGACCGGGTGATCGAGGTCGGACCGGGTCTGGGCTCGCTCACCCTGGGCCTGCTGGAGACCGGCGCCGAGGTGGTCGCCATCGAGATCGACCCGCTGCTGGCCGCCCAGCTTCCGCGCACCGTAGCCGAACGGATGCCCGACGCCGCGGAGCGGCTGCAGCTCATCGAGTCCGACGCCCTCAAGGTGGCGAGCCTTCCAGATCCGTCGACGGACCCGCCGGCCACCGCGCTGGTGGCCAATCTTCCCTACAACGTCGCGGTGCCGGTGCTGCTGCACCTGCTGCAGATCGCTGAGAGCTGGCGCACCGGCCTGGTGATGGTGCAGCTGGAGGTGGCCGAGCGGCTGGTGGCCTCCCCAGGATCGAAGGTCTACGGCGTCCCCAGCGCCAAGCTGGCCTGGTATGCCGAGGCGACCAAGGCCGGAACCGTCCCGCCCCGGGTGTTCTGGCCGGTGCCCAATGTGGACTCCGGGCTGGTCCGCATCGTCCGGCGCGATCCGCCGGACTGCTCAGCGACGCGCGAACAGGTGTTCACCGTCGTCGACGCCGCTTTCGCCAACCGGCGCAAGATGCTGCGGTCGGCGCTGTCGGGGCTGTGCGGGGGCTCCGCGGCGGCCTCGGAGCTGGTCGCGGCGGCCGGCGTCGACCCGACGGCACGCGGGGAGGCCCTCGACATCGGCCGGTTCGCCCGGGTCGCAGATCAGCTGGCGGCCGCCGGTCGGATCTGAACAGGCCGGGTCTGAGCCGATCCCGGGCTGTGCCTGTGCCTCCGAGTGGATAGGTTGGCTCCATGGCCAGCAACGCACGCACCACTCCCGAGGCCCCGCCAGTGATGGTCAGGGTCGCGGCGAAGCTGAACCTTGCGCTGGGCGTGGGTCCTCTGGGCGAGGACGGCTACCACCCGCTGGCCACCGTCTTCGAGGCCGTCGGGATCTACGACCAGATCGCCGTCGCGTCCCGCTCCGACGAGGAGATCCGGATCACGGTGGAGGGGCCGCAGGCCGACCTGGTCCCGCTCGACTCCTCGAACCTGGCCTACCGTGCGGCGGAGCTGATGAGGGATCGCTGGGCCGGCGCCCATCTGGGAGCCGACATCCGGATCGAGAAGTCCATCCCGGTGGCCGGCGGAATGGCCGGCGGGTCGGCGGACGCGGCCGGCACGCTGCTGGCCTGCTCGGTGCTGTGGGATCTGGACACCGGCCCCGACGATCTGCAGCAACTGGGCGCCGAACTGGGCTCCGACGTCCCGTTCGCCCTGGTCGGGGGGGTGGCGCTGGGGCGCGGACGCGGGGACCGGCTGGTGCCGGTGATCTCGCGGGGCACCCATCACTGGGTGTTCGCGACCTCCTGCCAGGGGCTGTCGACCCCCCAGGTCTACCGGCGCTTCGACGAACTCGGCGGGGCCGGCGGGAACTGGGTGCCGACCGCCCTGATCGCCGCGCTGACCAGCGGAGACATCGATACCGTGGCGGGCTGCCTGGGCAACGATCTGCAGGACGCCGCGCTGGATCTTCGGCCGGATCTCGCCGGAGTGCTGGAGGCCGGCACCGAGGCCGGGGCGCTGGCCGGCCTGGTCTCCGGATCCGGTCCCACCACGGCCTTCCTGGTCAGTGACGAGGCGACCGGCCGCACCGTCGCCAAGGCGCTCCTCGAGCTGAGTCAGGTCCACGACGTCAGGGTCGTGCGCGGCCCGGTGCCCGGGGCGCAGCTGCTCCCCGGCACTCTTCAGGCGAGGATGTGAGGGAGGTGGCGGACTCCGTCGATCGCATCGTCGCCGCCTGGGCCAGGGAGCGCCCCGACCTGCCGGTGGACAGGATGGAGGTCTGGTCGCGGGTCACCCGGCTGTCGCGGCTGCTGGACCGGGAGCGTTCGCGGGCCTTCGCCCAGCACGGGCTGGAGGGCTGGGAGTTCGACGTGCTGGCCGCGCTGCGCCGCTCCGGGAAGCCATATCAGTTGAGCCCCGGCCAGTTGCTGGTGGAGCTGGAGGTCTCCTCGGGGACGATGACCAACCGGATCTCGCGGCTGTCGGCGCGCGGCCTGGTGATACGGCGTCCCCATCCGGTGGACGGTCGCAGCGCCCTGGTCGGGCTCACCGGCAAGGGCATGGAGGTGGTCGACGGCGCCCTGTCGGCGCTGCTGGAGTCGGAGGGGAGACTGCTCCACCAGATCGACCCGCGCGACGTCGAGCGGCTCGGCGCCGGCCTGCGGGCGGTGCTGGGCGATCAGGAGATCAGGTCGACCGCTCCGGCCGGGACGCAGGCGGAGTCTGGGCATGGCCGTCGCGCAGGGCGCGGGCATGCCGGGTCGACCGGGTGAGCTGGGGGGACGCCGACAGGCGCCCCAGGCCGTTGAAGGCCAGGTCGACGAGGTGCGCGGCCACCTGCTCC
The DNA here is from genome assembly GCA_022647765.1 of Acidipropionibacterium sp. Lineage (GTDB taxonomy): Bacteria > Actinomycetota > Actinomycetes > Propionibacteriales > Propionibacteriaceae > Acidipropionibacterium. The sequence goes on along the minus strand of JALCLH010000015.1, from coordinate 22,463 downwards.
TTGGAGGGCTCCCGGGTGTCGAGCCACGCCTGGCCGGCCATCCCGACCATGCCGGTGAGGGCCTGGGCGTAGATGCCGGCGTCGGCCGGATCGTAGCCGTGGCCGGCGAAGGTCTCGCTGAGCAGCCCCTCCACCCAGGTGGCGACGTCCGACAGGATCGAGGCGTAGGACCCGGTCGAGGTGCCCACCGAGGAGTCCCGCGAGATGATCCGGAACCCGTCGGGATGGTCGTCGATGTAGTCCAGCAGGGCCAGCACCCCGGACTCCAGGATGCTGCGGGGGCTCTGACGGGGCCGGGTGAGGGCGGCCAGCAGGCTGGTCTGGAGGAGCTGGACCTCGCGGTCGACGACGACCGCGTAGAGGCCGTCCTTGGAGCCGAAGTGCTCGTAGACCACCGGCTTGGAGACCTGTGCGGTGGCGGCGATCTCCTCGACCGAGGTGCCGTCGACGCCGTTGGCCGCGAAGAGGCCGCGGGCGACGCCGATGAGCTGATTGCGGCGCTGCGCGCTGGTCATCCGGACCCGGGGACGCCGCGCCTCGCATGGCGGGGGCGGGTCCGCGGGGGCGCCTTTGCCGGAGAACGGGGTGACCATGCCCCGAAGATACTCGGAAGGTACGTGGCGCGCGGGCGGACCGTGCGTTGCCGTATCGTGGGGTCCGCTCGATCTCGAGCGATCCCCGGTTGGTCTGTCGGTAGGGCCCGCCTGACTTTGAATCAGGATGAGCGACACAGGTTCGACTCCTGTCCGGGGAGCGGAGGCCGAGGCCCGCCGTCCAGCGGTAGGCTCAGTGGGCGTCCCCGGCAGCAGCGATATACGAGATACTCGTCGTCGCGCTCACGGGGTGCGGTGCGCAGTGACCGAGACGGACCGGAGGAAACCTCCACACAATCAGGCCTCCACGCGACGAGGAGTGAGGAACGTGACCACGACCAGCGACCAGACGGCACCCGGCGGCGTGACGGCCGTCATCGTGTTGGCGGCCGGCGGCGGCACCCGGATGAAGTCGAAGCGCTCGAAGCTTCTGCACGAGGTGGCCGGGCGCCCCATGCTGTCGTGGGCCGTCAATGCGGCCCGTGGCCTCAATCCGCAGCATCTGGTCGTGGTGGTCGGCCATCTCCGCGAGCAGGTCGAGGCCCAGCTGGCCGAGGACGCCCCCGACGTCCTCACCGTCGTCCAGTCCGAGCAGAAGGGCACCGGGCACGCGGTCGGCTGCGCCCTGGACAGTCTCGGGGAGCTGCAGGGCGAGGTGGTCGTCACCTACGGCGACGTCCCGATGCTGAACTCCGAGACCCTGGCCGAGCTCGTCCGGGCGCATCGTGCGGCCGGAACGCTGGCCACCGTGCTCACCGCCGAGGTGCCCGATCCGACCGGCTACGGGCGGATCCTGCGCAACGGCGACCATGTCGTCGGAATCGTCGAGCACAAGGACGCCGACGACGCCCAGCGCCGGATCCGCGAGATCAACTCCGGCATCTACGTGTTCGACGCCGCAGCCCTGCGCCACGGCGTCTCCGCCCTGTCCAATGACAATGCGCAGGGCGAGTACTACCTGACCGACGTCGTCTCGATGGCCGCCACCGGCGCGATCCGGGGCGACGATCCGGGGCTGTCCGGGGTGGCCGCGCACCAGACGGACGATCTGTGGCAGACCGAGGGGGTCAACGACAGGGTCCAGCTGTCCCGGGTCAATGTCGAGATGAACCGTCGCATCCTGGAGAGGTGGATGCGCGACGGGGTCACCATCGCGGATCCGTCCAGCACCTGGATCGAGCCGGATGTCGATCTTGCGGCCGACGTCACCATCCTCCCCGGCAGTCATCTCAACGGCGCCACCAGCGTCGAGTCGGGCGCGGTGATCGGGCCGGAGACCACCCTGACCGACTGCGAGGTCGGTGAGGACACCGTGATCACCCGCACCGAGGCCACCCTGGCGGTGCTGGGGGACGGGGTCCGGGTCGGGCCCTGGGCCAATCTCAGGCCGGGCACGGTGCTCGACGCCGGAACCAGGATCGGCGCCTTCGTGGAGACCAAGAACGCCCATCTGGGGGCCGGCACCTCCATCCCGCGGCTGGTCTACGCCGGGGACGTCGTCGTCGGCAGGGATGTCACCATCGGCGCCGGGGCGGTGTTCGCCAACAACGACGGGAAGTCCACCAGCACCACCAGCGTGGGTGACGGTGCATTCGTGGGCTCCAACGTCGTCGTGGTCGCACCGGCCGATATCGGGCAGGACGCCTTCCTGGCGGCCGGCTCGGTGATCACCGAGGATGTGCCCGCCGAGGCTCTCGCCGTCGCGAGGGGCCGCGGTCACATCAGCGCGGGCTGGGCCGCCCGCCATCAGGGGAGTCGCGTCCCCTCACCAGACTCGGACCCCAGGTCCGACAGCCGAGACCACATTTCCACGCCGGAGGAACATTCGTGAGCGGTGCCACACGACCCAACAACAAACACCTGATGCTGTGTTCGGGACGGGCCTACCCCGAACTTGCACAGGAGATCGCCGAGGAACTGGGGGTCGACCTGGTCCCCTCGCGTCAGGTCACCTACGCGAACTCCGAGATCTACGTCCAGTTCCAGGAGTCGGTGCGAGGGTGCGACGCCTTCGTCGTCCAGTCCCACTGCGCTCCCGTCAACGAGGCCATGATGGAGCAGCTCATCATGATCGACGCCCTCAAGCGCGCCTCGGCCAAGCGGATCACCGTTGTGGCGCCCTTCTACCCCTACGCCCGCCAGGACAAGAAGCACCTGGGCCGCGAGCCCATCTCCGCTCGTCTGATGGCCGATCTCTTCTCGGCCGCCGGGGCGGACCGCATCATGGCCGTGGATCTGCACGCGGCGCAGATCCAGGGCTTCTTTGACGGCCCCGTCGACCACCTCTGGTCGCTTCCGGTGCTGTCGAACTACGTCAAGGAGAAGTACGGCCACGAGGACGTCGTGATCGTCTCCCCCGATGCCGGTCGCGTCCGGCTGGCCGACATGTGGACCGACAAGCTGGGCTGCCAGCTGGCCATCATCCACAAGCGCCGCGACCCCACCAAGGCCAATGAGGCCACCACCCACGAGGTGGTCGGCAAGGTCGAGGGCAAGACCTGCATCCTGGTCGACGACATGATCGACACCGCCGGCACCATCTGCCAGGCGGCCAAGGCCCTGGAGGATCACGGCGCGGCCAAGGTCATCGCGGCGGCCACCCACCCGGTGCTGTCCGGGCCGGCGGCGGACCGCATCAAGGCATCCCCGATCCAGGAGCTGATCGTCACCAACACCCTTCCGGCCAGCGGCGTCGACATTCCGCAGATGACGGTGCTGTCGATCGCCCCGCTGATCGCCAAGGCGATCCAGCAGGTCTTCGAGGACGGCTCGGTCGCGGGTCTGTTCCGCTGAGGGGACCGCGGCTGGTCCCGATCACTCCCGAATAGGGGGCGCGACGCCGCCGTTCGGGTTGTAAGGGGTCATCCGCGGTGGCCGGCTGGTCCCGATCACTCCCGACAGGGCCTGTTTCAGCCCCGCGGGTGCAGATTCACGGCGTGTCGGGAGTGATCGGGACCATCGATGCAACCCGGCGAAACGGGGTTGCAAGGGGTCGTCCCCCTGCCTTAATATCATCATCTGCTTGGCGAGGGGCCGCGAGGTCCGTGATCGACTGGCCGTCCAGACATCTGGACATCCCACTCGTCGAGCCCCTGTCCGGTTCCGAGTAGGAGAAACACACATGGCTGACGTCATCAGCATCAAGGCCACCAAGCGCACCGAGTTCGGCAAGGGCGCGGCTCGCCGCATCCGTCGGGAGAACCTGGTTCCCGCCGTCATGTACGGCCACGGCTCCGATCCCATCCACATCACCCTGCCGGGCCACGAGACCCTGCTGGCGCTGCGGTCCGAGAACCCGCTGCTGTCGATCGAGGTCGAGAGCGACGAGCCCCAGCTGGCCCTGCCGAAGGAGGTCCAGCGCGACATCCTCACCGGGTTCGTCCGTCACGTCGACCTGCTGACCGTGCGCCGCGGCGAGAAGGTCACGATCACCGTGTCCCTGCGCGTCGAGGGCGAGCCCGAGATGGGCACCGTCGCCACCGTCGACGTCAACGAGGTCGAGGTCAACGCCGATCCGCTGAACATCCCGGAGAGCTTGACCGTCGACGTCACCGACCTGCCCGCCGGCCACAGCATCACCCTGGGCGCGGTGCCGCTGCCCGAGGGCGTCGAGCTGGCCGCCGATCCCGACGCGGTCGCCGTCTCGATCGTCGTTCCCGCTGCCGAGCCGGAGGAGCCCGAGGCTGTCGCTGAGGACGCCGAGGGCGAGGGCGACGAGGCTGCTGAGGGCGCTGAGGACTCCGCGGAGTGAGCCAGCCCTGGCTGGTGGTCGGGCTGGGGAATCCCGGCCCGACCTACGCCGGGACGCGCCACAATGCCGGTGCGATGGCGGCCGAGGAGCTGTGCCGTCGCAGCGGCGTCGGTCTGTCGTCGGCCCGCGGTCAGCGGGCCGACGTGGCGCGCACCCGGATCTCTCCGGCCGGACTGGGCGTGCCATCGGCCCAGGCGGCCCCGGTGATCATCATGCGCAGCCGGACCTATATGAACGAGTCGGGGATCGCGGTGCGCAAGGTGGCCGACTTCTCCCGGGTGCCGCTGGACCGGATCATCGTGATCCACGACGAGATCGACCTGCCCCTGGGCCGGATCCGGATCAAGCGCGGCGGCGGGGACAACGGCCACAACGGGCTGAAGTCCCTGCGGGCCCATCTGCGCAGCGGGGACTTCATCCGCGTCAGGATCGGGGTGGGGCGCCCGCCCGGCCACCAGGACCCCGCCGACTACGTGCTCAAGGGCTTCTCCGCGCGCGAGAAGCCGGAGATCGGGGTGCAGGTGGCGCTGGCCGCCGACGCCGTCGAGTGCCTGATGACTCAAGGCCTGGAGACGGCCCAGAACAGGTTCAACTCTTAGGCCGGAGGGTGAGTCCGGAGAAGCGGTCGAGATCTTGGCTGCCGGGCGAGGCGCAACGTAGAGTGTTCGGGTGCGTCTTGCTGGCCTGGTGTCCCTGCTGTCCCGTGAACCTGTTCTCACCCGGGCGATCCGGGACGGCCTGACCGGCCACGTCAACGCCCTGGACCTCACCGCGGCGGCGCCCTCGCGACCGGCGGTGGCGGCCGCCCTGGCCGACGCCTTCGAGGGCTCCGGTCGCGGCCTTCCGATCCTCATGGTGACCAGCACCTTCCGCCAGGCCGAGGAGGTCACCGCCACCCTCGAGTCCTGGCTCGGCCCCGACGAGGTCTGTTACTACCCGTCCTGGGAGACCCTTCCGCACGAGCGTCTCAGCCCCCGCTCCGACACCGTCGGACGCCGGCTGGAGGTGCTGCGCCGGCTGCTGGGCACCGGCGACCAGGCCGCCCCGAAGATCGTCGTGGCCCCGGTGCGCGCGGTGCTACAGCCCCAGGTCGCCGGTCTGGGGAGGATCGCCCCGGTGGTCATCCGGGTGGGTGCGGAGTACGACCTCAGCACGCTCTCCCAGGACCTCGTGGACGCCGCCTATGTCCGCGTCGACATGGTGGAGAGGCGCGGCGAGTTCGCGGTGCGCGGCGGGATCGTCGACATCTTCCCGCCGGTGCTGGACCATCCGGTGCGGGTCGACTTCTTCGGCGACGAGATCGAGGAGATCCGCTCCTTCGAGGTCGCTGACCAGCGCTCCACCGACGAGTCCCACGACGTCGTGACGGCCGCCCCCTGCCGCGAGCTCATCCTCACCGATCGGGTGAGGGCGCGTGCCCGCGCTCTGCTGCCCCATCACCCCGAGCTGGCCGACATGCTGGAGAGGATCGGGCAGGGGCAGGCCGTCGAGGGCATGGAGGCTCTCATCCCCGCCCTGGTCGACGACATCGAGCTGCTGGTCGACGTGCTGCCCGCCGAGTCGATGGTGCTGGCCTGTGATCCCGAGCTCATCAGGACCCGCGCCGCCGAACTGGTGCGGACCTCCGAGGAGTTCCTCAACGCCGGCTGGGCGGCGGCTGCCGCCGGCGGCGACGCGCCGATCGACCTGGCCTCCTCGGGCTACCGCAGCCTGGCCGAGGTCCGCCACCATGCGCTGGATCGCGGTATGAGCTGGTGGTCGCTGTCCTTCGTTCAATATGGATGCGCCGGACAGCGCAAGAGACGCCGAAGGGGATGACGCCGACTCCCAGGCCGGCGACGTCGACAAGTATGTCGACAAGTGCGCAACAGCCACGCCAGATGACGCCGACGACTTCACCTCCTCCCCCGACTCCCTCGACCTCAAACTCGAGGAGGTCGACCCCTGGCACGGCGACACCGACTCCGCGGTCGCCTCGATGGCCGGCCGGCTCTCCGACGGATGGACCGTCGTGCTGGCCGTGGAGGGTGAGGGACTGGCCCACAGAATGGCCGAGCTGCTCGCCGAGCACGACGTCCCCTCCCGCATCGAGGCCGACCTCCCCGCCACCGACGAGGACCGGACAGACGGCATGGATCAGATGCACGGCGTCGTCCACATCATCCGCGCCCACCAGCACCAGGGATTCCGCTCGCAACGACTGAAGCTGGTGGTGCACGGCACCGCCGACCTGTCCGGCCAGTCCGACAACAGCCCCGACCGCTCCACCCGCAAACTTCCCGCCAGGCGGCGCAACCAGATCCAGCCCTTGGAGCTCACGCCCGGAGAGCTCGTCGTCCACGAGCAGCACGGGGTGGGCCGCTACGTCGAGATGATCCAGCGCACCGTGGCCGGCGCCACCCGCGAGTACCTCGTCATCGAGTACGCCCCCGCCCGCAAGGGCCAGCCCGGGGACCGCCTCTTCGTCCCGATGGACTCGCTGGACCAGATCACCCGCTACGTCGGCTCCGACTCCCCGGCCCTGGACAAGATGGGCGGCGCCGACTGGAAGAAGCGCAAGTCCCGGGCCCGCAAGGCGGTCCGGAAGATCGCCGCCGAGCTCATCAAGCTCTACGCCGCCCGGCAGGCCACCAAGGGCCACGCCTTCGGCCCCGACACCCCCTGGCAGCACGACCTGGAGGACGCCTTCTCCTACGTCGAGACCCCCGACCAGCTCACCACCATCGCCGAGGTCAAGAGCGACATGGAGCAGGTGGTCCCGATGGACCGCCTGGTCTGCGGCGATGTCGGCTACGGCAAGACCGAGATCGCCGTGAGGGCCGCCTTCAAGGCCGTCCAGGACGGCAAGCAGGTCGCGGTGCTGGTGCCCACCACCCTGCTGGTCCAGCAGCACACCCAGACCTTCACCGAGCGCTACGCCGGCTTCCCGGTCAATGTCGCCTCGCTGTCGCGGTTCCAGACCGAGGCCGAGGCCCGGGCGGTCAAACAGGGGCTCGAGCGGGGCACCATCGACGTCGTCGTCGGCACCCACCGGCTGCTCTCGGACTCGATGAAGTTCAAGGACCTGGGACTGGTCATCATCGACGAGGAGCAGCGCTTCGGCGTCGAGCACAAGGAGGCCCTCAAGAAGCTGAGGGTCGCCGTCGACGTGCTGTCGATGAGCGCCACCCCGATCCCGCGCACCCTGGAGATGGCTGTCACCGGCATCCGGGAGATGAGCACCATCGCCACCCCGCCGGAGGAGCGCCACCCCGTGCTCACCTTCGCCGGTCCCTACGACGACGGCCAGGTGGTCGCCGCGATCCGCCGCGAGCTGGCCCGCGAGGGGCAGGTCTTCTTCATCCACAACCGGGTGCAGGACATCGAGAAGACCGCCGCGAAGCTGCGCGAGCTGGTCCCCGAGGCCCGGATCGCCACCGCCCACGGCCAGATGCACGAGAAGCAGCTGGAGCAGATCATGGTGGACTTCTGGGAGCGGCGCGCCGACGTCCTGGTGTGCACCACCATCGTCGAGTCCGGTCTGGACATCTCCACCGCCAACACCCTCATCGTCGACCGGGCCGACCGGATGGGACTGTCCCAGTTGCACCAGCTGCGCGGGCGGGTCGGCCGCAGCCGAGAGCGCGGCTACGCCTACTTCCTCTATCCGCCGGACAAGCCGCTCACCGAGACCGCCCACGACCGGCTGGCCACGATGGCCCAGCACACCGATCTGGGCGCCGGGATGGCGATCGCGATGAAGGATCTGGAGATCCGCGGCGCCGGGAATCTGCTGGGCGGTGAGCAGTCCGGCCACATCGCCGATGTCGGCTTCGACCTGTACATCCGGCTGGTCGGGGACGCCGTCGCCGAGTTCCGCGGCGATTCCGCCGAGGAGGAGCCGGAGATGCGGATCGAACTGCCGATCGACGCCGGCCTCCCGGTCGACTACGTGGAGTCCGAGCGGCTGCGTCTGGAGATGTACAAGAGGCTTGCCGAGGTGCGCTCCGACGAGGAGGTGGACGCCATCCGCGACGAGCTGCTGGACCGTTACGGGCCGCTCCCCGAGACCGTCGAGGCGCTGCTCGGGGTGGCCCGGTTCCGGCTGCTGTGCCGGGCTCACGGCATCCGAGAGGTGGTCCCCACCGGTTCGGCGATCCGGTTCTCCCCGGTCCATCTTCCGGAGTCGCGGACGATGCGGCTCAAGCGGCTCTATCCCGGATCAACCGTCAAGGACGCCGCCGGACTGGTCCTGGTGCCCAAGCCGCGGACCGCGCGGATCGGCGGACGGCCGTTGCAGGGGGCCGATCTGCTGGCCTGGGCCCGCACCGTGGTCACCGAGGTGCTCTCGGTTCCCCGGCCGGCGGGTGCGGCGCCGGTCAAGAATCCGGTCTCGGTCGGCTGAGAAGGAGATTGAGAAACCGATAGGCTCGCAGGCAGCCTGGTTCCATGGGCCAGCGTCAGGCACCAGTCAGGAGATTCCACGATGACGACGTCCTCCTCACCCTCCTCCAACTCGACTCGCAGCAGCCGCGGATTGCCGCGGGCCGCCGCACTGGCCGTCGCGGCGGCAGTGGCCCTCGGTGCGCTCGCCGGATGCGTGCCGACCCCGAACATCGCCGTCCAGGCCGGCGACCAGAGGGTCTCGATGGACACCTTCCAGGCCGATGTGGACGCCTGCTCCTCGCTGGCCAACTCCGACACCATGAGCCCCCGCCAGATCATCGCCACCACGGTGACCCAGGGCGCGGTGGGGGAGGAGCTGCTGGCCCGCTCCGGGCGCACCCTGACCACCGCTCAGCGCGACGCCGTGATGCAGCAGAACAACCTCACCGCGCTCAACGCCAACCCGACCTGCCGCGAGATGGGACGCCGCCTGGCCGCCCTCTACGCGGTGGCTCAGACATCGGATCAGGCCACCGTTCTCAAGCAGATCAACAGCCTCGACATCCAGGTCAATCCGCGGTTGGGCCGGTGGTATCCCGAGCAGCTGGCAGTGGCCGGCAGTTCCTCGCTGTCGAGCCTGTGGGCCGGTCCGCGTTCATGAATCAGCGGCCCACCGCCGATCTGGACGAGCTCGTCGACCTGGTGGCGCTGCTGCGCGACCGCTGTCCGTGGGACTCCCGCCAGACCCATCGCAGCCTGGTCACCTATCTCATCGAGGAGACCGGCGAGGTGGTGGACGCCGTGGAGGTCGGCACCGATGACGACCTGGTCGAGGAGCTCGGGGATCTGCTGCTCCAGGTGGTCCTGCACTCCCGGATAGCCGAGCAGCAGGGCCGCTTCGACATCCACGAGGTTGCCGGCGGGATCGTCACGAAGCTCCGCAGACGCCATCCGCACATCTTCGCCGACGCCCCGGTGCCCGACGACATGGATCGCACCTGGGAGGCCCGGAAGGCCGCCGAGAAGGGCCGGGAGTCCTCCCTCGACGGGATTGCGGAGTCGCTGTCGGCCCTGGCGCGCGGCGTCAAGGTGATTGCCAGGGTGCGCAAGCACGATGTGCCGGTGGATCTGCCCGGCGAGCCGATCGACGCCGAGGAGGTCGGGGATCAGATCCTGGCGCTGGCCGCCAGGGCCCATGCCAGCGGGATCGACGCCGATCAGGCGACCCGCGATGCGGTCCACCGGCTGGAGGCCAGGGTCCGCGACGCCGAGCGGGATAGCAATCGAAAGCAGACCGACGGCCAGGCCCAAGGGCCTAAAGGGCCGAGGATGCTGTGAACCGGCCCTGAACCGGAGATGAACCGTGGTCGCGCCGGCCGGGATATCGGACCTCCCGGGCGTGTCGCGGGCGTCCTCGGTTAGGGTGGGTGCGGAAAGTCTATCTTTGTGAAAGGTTGGCCAATGGCAACCATCGAATTCATCGACGCTCGCCAGATTCTCGACTCCCGCGGCAACCCCACCGTCGAGGTCGAGGTCGTCCTCGACGACGGCACCGAGGCCCGGGCGGCAGTTCCCTCGGGAGCCTCCACCGGAGCCTTCGAGGCGGTCGAGCTGCGTGACGGGGACAAGTCCCAGTTCGGCGGCAAGGGCGTCACCAAGGCCGTCGAGAACGTCAAGGAGAAGCTCGCCGAGGAGGTTCTCGGCTACGACGCCTCCGAGCAGCGTGCGATCGACGCCGCCATGCTCGAGCTCGACGGCACCGACAACAAGGGCAAGCTCGGCGCCAACGCGATCCTCGGCGTCTCCCTGGCCGTGGCTCGCGCCGCCGCCACCTCCGCCGACCTGCCGCTCTACCAGTACCTCGGCGGCCCGAACGCGCACCTGCTGCCCGTTCCGATGATGAACATCCTCAACGGCGGCGCCCACGCGGACTCCGACGTCGACATCCAGGAGTTCATGATCGCCCCGATCGGTGCCGGCTCCTTCGCGGAGGCCTACCAGATCGGTGCGAACGTCTACCACGCCCTCAAGAAGGTCCTCAAGGACAAGGGCCTCAACACCGGCCTCGGTGACGAGGGCGGCTTCGCCCCCGACCTGCCGAGCAATGCCGCCGCCCTCGACCTCATCGAGGACGCCATCAAGGCCGCCGGCTACGAGCCCGGGAAGGACGTCGCCCTGGCTCTGGACGTCGCCTCCTCCGAGTTCTACGAGGACGGCAAGTACCTCTACGAGGGCGAGAAGCGCTCCTCGGCCGAGATGATCGAGTACTACGAGAAGCTCATCTCGAACTACCCGCTGGTCTCCATCGAGGACCCGCTCGACGAGGAGGACTGGGACGGCTGGCAGGCCTTCACCGCCCGCTTCGGCGACAAGATCCAGATCGTCGGCGACGATCTCTTCGTGACCAACCCGAAGCGCCTCCAGAAGGGCATCGACCTCAAGGCCGCCAACGCCCTGCTGGTCAAGGTGAACCAGATCGGCTCCCTCTCGGAGACCATCGACGCCGTCGAGCTGGCCCACCGCAACGGGTTCAGCTGCATGATGTCGCACCGTTCCGGCGAGACCGAGGACACCACGATCGCCGACCTGGCCGTCGCCCTGGGCACCGGCCAGATCAAGTCCGGTGCTCCGGCCCGCGGCGAGCGCATCGCCAAGTACAACCAGCTGCTGCGCATCGAGGAGGAGCTGGAGGACCAGGCGGTGTTCGCCGGGGCCTCCGCCTTCCCGCGGTTCAAGGCCTGAGCTGACCCGCTGCGCCGAGGTCTCCTCAGCGCGGTTTCCGGCAGCACACTTCAGCACGGCCCAGGGTCCATCCGGACCTTGGGCCGTGTTGGTGTCTTGCCGTGTTGGTCTCTTGTCGGGCGCCGTCGGTGAGACATCATGGATGGCGATGGCCAGCTCACCGACAACTCCCGCACCCCGACCGCACGGCGGCGCGCCCCGCTCCCCGATGCGGCGTCCTCCGGCGCGCCCGGGGGGCCGTAAGGGTGCGGCCGGATCACGGCGCGAGGCGCCGCGCACCGAGGCTCCGGACCGGGCGGGTGGACGCAGGTCGGGGCCAGCATCGCGGCCAGCACCAGAGCAGCGAGCGCCAGGCGGGGCAGCACGAGACCGGTCAGCGCCGGCCCGATGAGCGCCCCAACGGCGGGGTGCAGGCGCTCGGCGGTCTGGGTCGTCTCAGCCTCACTTCGCGCGCCTTCATTCTGGCCGCGGCGGTGGTGATGGTCTTCGTGATGATCACGCCGAGCCTCGGCGTCTACTTCAGGCAGCGCTCCGAGCTGGCCGATCTCAACGCCCAGCAGACCCGGACCAGCCAGCAGATCACCGACCTCCAGGACGAGCTCAAGCGCTGGGACGACCCGGGCTACGTCCAGACCCAGGCTCGCAGCCAGCTCGGCTGGGTGATGCCGGGGGAGACCGGATACCGGGTGATCGGCAAGGACGGCAAGGTCCTCGGTCAGGGGGCCGGTCTGGACGCCTCCGGCGACGCCGCCTCGGCCACTCAGGCGAGCCCGTGGTGGCAGAAGCTGGCGGGCAGCGTGCGGACTGCCGATGCGCCGGCCAGGAGCACCGGTCAGCGATGACCCGGCTCGAACCCTTCACCGAACAGGACCGCACCGACGTCGCGGCCCAGCTCGGCCGCGAGCCGCGCGGGGTGGTCGGCGTCGCCTGGCGCTGCTCCTGCGGGCGGCCCGGGGTGATCGCCACCCTTCCGAGGCTGCCCGGCGGGTCGCCGTTCCCCACCACCTACTACCTCACCTGCCCCGCGCTCGCCTCCAGGATCGGCACCATCGAGGCCTCCGGCGAGATGGCCCGGATGACGGGCAGGCTGGCCGAGGACGAGGACCTGGCCGAGGGCTATCGTCGGGCGCATCGCGCCTATCTGGACGATCGGGAACGGTACGCCGAGCAGGCCGGGCTGGATCCGGTGCCGGAGATCGCCGGGGTCTCGGCAGGCGGCATGCCGACCCGGGTGAAATGTCTGCACGCCCTGGCCGCCCACGCTCTGGCGGCGGGCCCGGGGGTCAATCCACTGGGGGACGAGGTGGTCGGGATGCTCCAGGAGTTCCTCGACCAGCACCGCGTCTCCTGCCGCCAGCCCGAGGAGGAGACGACATGACAACCGACGACCTGAAGACGCCCATCGCCACGACCAGGGAACGCACTGTCGCGGCGATCGACTGCGGCACCAACTCGATCCGGCTGCTGGTCGCCTCGCGGGGGGATGACGGCCGGCTGGTCGAGCACGACCGGCGTCTGGAGTTGGTTCGGCTGGGTGAGGGGGTCGACGCCACCGGCGCGTTCAGCCCCGATGCCCTCCAGCGCACCTTCGACGCCTGCGAGCAGTACGCCGGGATCATCGTGCAGTACCAGTGCGACGCCGTGCGCTTCGTCGCCACCTCGGCCGCCAGAGACGTCTCGAACCGGCAGGCCTTCACCGACGGGGTGCGCGACCGGCTGGGCGTCGAGCCGGAGGTGGTGCCCGGCACCGAGGAGGCCGCGCTGTCCTTCTCCGGGGCGATGGCCGGAGTGCCGGTGGACGCCGAGCCGGCTCTGGTGGTCGACTGCGGCGGCGGCTCCACCGAGATGGTGCTGGGCCACCACGACGAGGACCAGACGCCGGTGATCGACGCCTCGGTGAGTCTGGACATCGGGTCGGTGCGGCTGCGCGAGCGCTTCCTGCACGGCGACCCGCCCACCGCCGAGCAGATCGAGCAGGCCCGCGGTCTGGTTCGCGAGTTGCTGGACGGCGCGCCGGTCGACCTGGCAAGAGCCGGCACCGCGATCGGGGTGGCGGGAACCGTCACCAGCCTGTCCGCGATCCACCAGGGGTTGCGCGTCTACGACCGGGCCCGGGTACACCGCTCCCGGTTGAGCCGGGCCGATCTTCATGAGCTGGCGGAGAAGCTGCTGGGCGCGACGGTGGATGAGGCGGAGGCGATGGGGCCGCTGAAGCGGCGCCGCGCCGAGGTGATCTGCGCCGGGGCGCTCATCATGGACGAGATCGGCGCCCGGATGGGCAGCGATGAGGTCATCGTCTCGGAGACCGATATCCTTGATGGCATCGCCCGTCGGCTGCTGGCCGGCTGATTGATCGGCTGGTGTGCACCGGCTGGTGCGTACCGGGCGGTATCAGGCCCTCGTAGCCCAACGGTAGAGGCAGGCGGCTTAAACCCGCTCAAGTGCGGGTTCGAATCCCGCCGGGGGTACCCAACGCACAAGGCTCGAACTTTCCTTCCACGAGGCGCCCCTCGGTCCACGAGACGCCAGCTAGATGAGGCGCTTCGTGGAAGGACTGGCGCCTCGTGCGGGTGGGGTACGGCGCAGGCGGTGACGGCGTCACTCGGCATCAGGACATCAACTCTTCTGATGCATATGATGCACATATGCGTACGACGATCACGTTGACCGCAGAGGCGGAGTTCCTCGTGCGGCAGTTGATGTGCGAACACGGGCTGGAGTTCAAGGCTGCGGTGAACGAGGCGATCGTCCGCGGGCTGAAGCCAGAGTCTCGGAGGGTGGAGACGGCAGTTCTGGATCTCGGTGGCCCGCGTGTACCGGTGGAGAATGCGATGCGCCTCGCGGGCGAGCTCGAGGACGAGGCGCTGCTGGAGAAGCACAAGATCGGCAAGTGAAGCTCGTCGATGCGAATGTGCTCATCTACGAGGTCGATGCCTCAGCAGCGCCCAAGCACGAGACCGCGAAGCGGTGGCTCGATGACGCGCTGAGATGGCCCACTTCAACTTGACGAAACACACTGCCGAGTGAGAGTGCCACATGTGCCCAGCCGGTTTGATCGCTGGAAGGCTCTGAATTGACGTCCGGTCTCGTCATGATCTCGAGACAGCAGCCTCCGGCGAACCTCAAGAAGTAGGTGCGCAGTCCAGTACGTGGATTGTGATACTGCTCGTTGGATTTCGCCCCGAAGTAGGTTTCGTAGAACATTCGGACGGTTTCGAGATTGCGCACGAATACCGCGACATGGTTGATCGAGATGGACTCGGTAGATCTTTTTGGCCGTTCTGTCATATCGAAACTCAAAAGAAGAAGACGACCATGCGCAACGATCACCCGGCCGGATACTGATCATCCGCGCGTCACATGGGTTGGCATCAGTGACACATGCCGTAGTGGTTCCGCGATGAGGTTCGGCGGTGTGAGCTCTCGCTGTCATCCGGGCCGTCAGTGACTGACGGGTCCGGGAAGCGCAACTCAGTCCGAAATGCAAGAGCGTCTCAACCGGGCCGACATGCGCGAAAGGATGGCCACATGACGGATCGGACGGGGCGAGGCGGGCAGCGCCCGGTGTTCGTGGGGTGCTCGCACGGGACCCGCTCCAGGCGGGGAAGGGAGACGGTGATATCCCTGCTCGAGCAGGTGCAGGAGGCGAGGCCGGAACTCGACGTGTACGAGGCCTTCGTCGATGTGCAGCGTCCGCGGGTGGACGAGGTTGTGGCCGGCGTCGAGCCGGGGCGTCCCGTGGTCGTGGTGCCGTTGCTTCTGACGGTCGGCTACCACACGCGGGTCGACATCGCCCGGGCTGTGCGCGGCCGGTCGGGGGCGCGGGCCGCGGCGCCGCTCGGACCTGACAGGCGTCTGGTGGACGTGCTCGTCGACCGTCTCATGGCGGTGGGATGGCATCCGGACGACGCGCTGGTCGTGGGTTTCGCAGGGTCATCGGATCCAGACTCGGTGCCGGACACGCAGGTGACGCTGCGCTGGGTGAGTGAAGCCCTCGGCGCCCCGGCCACGGCCGCTTACGGCGCTGCGCGGGAGCCGAGTCTCCAGGCGGCTGTCGCTGTGGCCCGGAAGGGCGGCGCCGACCGGGTCGCGTTGGCGTCGTACCTGCTCGCGCCCGGCCATTTCGAGAGTCTGGCGCGCGAGGCCGGGGCGGACCTCGTCTCAGCCCCGCTCGGAGCCGATCCGCGCCTCGTCGAGATCGCCCTCGAACGGTTCGACGCCGCCCTCGCAGGGAGGAGCGTCGAGTCCTGAGGCGCTTCATCGTCGACCAGTGGCGCGACTTCCGTGCCGCCCTTGTCAGGCGGCTACTCGAGCCGCCGGGCAATGACTCTCCCCGGAAGCACTGAGTGAGCGAAAGGGCGTCTCGTGGACGAGGGGCGACGTGGAGATGGTCCAGGTTCAGGGGCCGGGCGTCTTCCGGGAATATCCGGGCGCGGTACTCATGTTGCCCCGGAGGACAACCCGTCCTCCGTCAGAAGAAAAGGGAATAATCCAGTGTCCGAGACAACAGCCGAACCCTCGGCGCCCATCACCGGGTCGGGGTCCGATCTCATCTATCGCATGGTTGCCGAGGCCATCGGCACTCTGATCCTGGTCGCCGGCGGTGTCGGCACCGCGGTTCTCGACGCGACCTTCCCGAGCGCCGACAACAACGTCGTCGGCGTCGGTCACCTGGGCGTCGCCCTCGCATTCGGCCTGACCGTGGTCGTCGGGGCGTATGCCTTCGGCCCCATCTCCGGCGGCCACTTCAACCCGGCGATCACGCTGGGCGCGGCGGCCTCCGGGCGCTTCCCGTGGAAGGAGACGCCCGGCTACATCGTCGCCCAGCTGGTCGGCGGCATCCTGGGTTCCTCGGTCATCGCCCTCATCGCGTCGTCGAAGAGCGGGTTCTTCTCGGCCGCCCGGCAGAGTGGCTTCGCGTCCAACGGCTACGGCGCCCACTCTCCCGGCGGCTTCGGCATCGGTGGCGCCATCGTCGTGGAGATCGTCTTCATGGCGATCTTCGTGCTGATCGTGCTCGGGACGACGGCGCGGGTCGGCTTCTCCGGCTTCGCCCCGCTGGCGATCGGGCTGTCCCTGACCCTCATCCACCTCATCACCATTCCGGTCGACAACACCTCGGTGAACCCGGCCCGCTCACTGGCGGCGGCCGTCTACGGCGGCGGCTGGGCCTGGTCGCAGCTGTGGGTGTTCATCGTCTTCCCGATCATCGGCGGGCTGATCGCCGGCTTCGCCTACCGCCCGCTGTTCGGCAAGCACTACACCGCGGCCGCGTGAGCCGACCGGCGCAGGCTCGCAGATCGGGAGCCTGCGCCGGCGGACGCGCCGGATGACCATCGCCACCACGGCGATCGCGAGCACCAGCGCCGACGAGGCGACGATGATCGCCAGGAGGGTGAGTCCGGCGCTATAGGCGTCGATCTGGGCCCTGACGGAGAGCTCGCGCTCGAGTCCTGCCACGATCTGGCGTCCCTGCGCCGACGTCGGCAGGACGCGGGCCCCGGCCAGTCTGCGGGCCGCCTCGAGCCGGATCTCATCGGTGTGCTCGGTGAGATAGCTCGTGGCGCGCCGGGTGGCGAAGGTGCTCAGCAGGGCGACGCCGAAGGAGGACCCGAGCTGCTGACAGGTCGAGATGACGGCCGAGGCCAGCCCGGCGCGCTCACGCGGGACGCCCCTGGTGCCGGCGTTGAAGACGACCGGCAGCACCAGCCCGAAACCGACGCCGAGGATGAGCAGGCCGGGCAGCATCACCCGGGTGTAGGCGTCCCCCTCGGACATCATGGACAGGACGCCGATCCCGGCGGCCTGCACCGCCAGACCCACCGGGAAGCAGAATCTGGCGCCGAAGCGCGGCACGAGGGTCCGTCCGGCGATCACTGCGGTGAGCGTCAGCGTGCCGACCATCGGGAGGAAGACGACGCCGGTCCTCATCGGCGAGTAGCCGAAGCAGTTCTGGAAGTAGAACGTGAGATAGACGATGCATCCCATCTGGGCGAAGGTGCTCACGAACATCGCCGCGTAGGAGCCGGCCCGCGACGGGCTGCCGAGCATCCCCAGCGGGAGCACGGGAGCGGTCGCCAGGTGCTCCCGCACCAGGAACCCCACGAGCAGGACGCCGCCGCAGATCAGGCAGGACAGCGTCGAGGGAGCCTCCCAGCCGTCCTGCTGGGCCCGGTCGCAGCCGTAGACCAGAAGAAAGATCGCGCCGCACCCCAGCAGGAGCCCGAGGGCGTCGTCCAGTAGACGGCGGGTCGGGATCCGGCGTCCGGCCGCCGGCAGGCTGACCACCGAGACGAGCAGTGCGGTGACCGCGATCGGCACATTGACGTACATCGTCCAGCGCCAGTCGAGGGCCTCGGTGAGACCGCCGCCGAGCAGCAGTCCGATCGCCGCACCCAGCCCCGCGGTCGACCCGAGCAGGGCGAAGGCGCGGCTGCGCTCGGCCGGCTCGGTGAAGACGCGGTTGACCAGGGCCAGCAGAGTGGGGGCGAGCAGCGCGGCGAACGCTCCCTGGACCGCGCGCGAGGCCGCCAGCGCGGGGAAGCTCGGCGAGAGTCCGGCCGCCAGGCTGGCCAGTGCGAAGCCGGTGAGGCCGACCCGATAGGCGATCGGCAGGCCGATCACGGTCTGCACCCGGCCGCCGAACAGCACCAGCCCGCCGAAGGCCAGCGCATAGGCGGTGACCACCCACGGTCTCTGCGCCGCGGTCATCCCCAGATCGGACTGCATCGACGGCAGTGCCACCGCCACCACGGTCATGTCCAGCACGATCATCAGTTGAGTCAGCACCGCGCTCACCAGCACGAGTGCCTTCCGTCTTGAGTCCATGGCTCCCTGCTCCTCATCCAAAAACGAAACGATCGTTTTCGGTAAGGGTAGAGCAAGGGTTCTCCAAAGTAAAACGATCGTTTCGAGATGGGGCGGCTGGGCAGAGCCGGGGACGGTATGGTCGGCGTCATGCCGCGAGTCAGCGAGGAGTATCGACGCAAGCAGGAGGCCCGCATCATCGCGGCCGCCGAGAGCCTGCTTCGCCCGTAACGGCTTCCACGCCACCTCGATGGATCAGATCATCGAGGCCACCGGGATGTCATCGAGCACGGTCTACCGGTACTTCCCGAGCAAGGTGGAGATCATCCACGCGGTGTCCCGGTCTCGCATGGCGCCGGTCATCGAGACCATTCAGGCGATGGCCGCGGAGCAGGATCCGCCCGGTCCTCATGGGGCGATCGATCGCATCATGGCGATGCTCGCGCCGTGGCGGTCGGTGCAGAGCGAGGAGCCGGAGGGTGGACGCCGGGGAGCCGAGACCTTCGCGCTGCTGGCGGTCAATGTGTGGGCGGAGGCGGCGCGCGACGACGATCTCGCCGTCATGATGCGGCGCAATGTGGAGGAGCAGCAGCAGGCCGCCGTGCGGCTGGTCCGGCTGTGGCAGAAGCGCGGCGAGATCAGTCGCGCCATCGATCCCGAGGCGCTGGCTGCGATGCTGCGACAGGTGGTCTTCGGCCTGTTCGTCGAGATGGCGATCACCGGCGAGCAGGCGTCTGCGCACTCGCTGCCGGTCCTCTCCAGCCTGCTGGAAGGCTCGAGTACTTCAGTGGGCGATGCCAGGTTTGAACTGGCGACCTCTTCCGTGTCAGGGAAGCGCGCTACCGCTGCGCCAACCGCCCGAGGTGGAGACGGGATTTGAACCCGTGTATACGGATTTGCAGTCCGCTGCCTCGCCTCTCGGCCACTCCACCATGCTCATCTCGGATGGACCATCTTGGATGAAGCTCGAAAGACCTTCTCCGAGCGGACGACGGGACTCGAACCCGCGACCCTCACCTTGGCAAGGTGATGCTCTACCAACTGAGCCACGTCCGCATGCTCCCGGCTGAACCGCTCCCGGCAACAGAGAAGAACACTATGGGAGTCCGCCGGGTGTGCGCAAGTTGAACGCACCGCGGTCTGCACCGCCCCCGAGCGGTCCCGGATGCCGGGGTGGTATTGGCCGCGCCGGATAGAGTGGAAGTCAAGTGACAACCAGGAGGTACATGATGGGCAATCCCGTCTTTGCTCGGGCTGAAGCTTTTCAGCCTCATGCCAATCAGCAGGCCTGGTCGGGCCAGCAGGGTTACCCGCAGGGATTCCAGCCGGCTCCGGCCGGAGCAGGTTACGACCCCTACCAGCAGCAGACGCAGCGCACCGAGCCGGTGATGACCTTCGACGACGTCGTCGCCAAGACCGGCGTCGTGCTTCTCACCCTCTTCGTGGTCGCTGCGCTGACCTTCTTCGGGGTGGCCAACAGGCCGGGGCTGGCCAACGGTGCCGCGCTGCTGTCGGCGCTGGTGGGATTCGTCACCGTGCTGATCGTGAGCACTCGGGCCAAGGTTCCGGTCGCCGGCGTCATCGCCTACTCGGTGATCGAGGGCGTCTTCCTGGGCGCCATCTCGGCCATCTTCGAGCTGCTGTACCCGGGGATCGTCGTCCAGGCGGTGCTGGGCACCTTCTGCGCCGCGGGCGTCACGCTGGCCGCATACAAGTTCCTCAACATCCGGGTCACCTCGCGGTTCCGCCAGGTCGTCACCATCGCCACGATCGGCTTCGCCGTGGTGATGCTCATCAACCTGGTCCTGGCCTTCTTCGTTCCGGCCGGGATGGGTCTTCGGGAGATCGGCCCCGGCGCGGGCTGGCTGTCCATCCTGTGCTCGGCCCTCGGTGTGGTGCTGGCCGCGATGAACCTCGTCGTGGACTTCGACACCGCCGAGCAGGGCGTGCGCAACCAGGCCCCGGCCAGCGAGTCCTGGCGGGCCGCCTTCGGCATCGCGGTGACGATGGTCTGGCTCTACACCGAGATCCTGCGGATTCTCAGCTACTTCCGCGGAAACTGATAGCCCGGCTTCTACATGCGGATCGGCCCCAGCTGTTCTCACAGCTGGGGCCGATCCGCATGTGCGGCGCGAACCGCGCGCGGGTGTGAGGCTCAGGTGGGTGGGACGTCGTGGAGATGGCGCTCCAGACAGGATCGGGTGGCGGCCCCCCACGGCAGACGCCGCCAACGCCAGATCGGGATCCACCGCGACCGGGTGGTGGTTCCCCCGACGTCCAGCACCACGGGCTCGGTCGGCTCCTGGCTGGTGGCGCTGTAGATGATCCGCAGGGCGTGGAAGTCCTCCAGCCCGCCGGAGGGCGCGCGCCCGATCCAGTGGTCGGACTGGAGGTCGATGATCCGGTTGAGCCGGACCGTCTGGCCGGACTCCTCCATCACCTCGCGGGTGACCGCCTGGGCCGGGGACTCGCCGTGCTCGATGCCACCGCCCGGCAGCGCCCACAGCCCGGGCACGGCGGTGATGGGGGAGCACTCGGTGCCCAGCAGGCCAAGGCTCGAGCGGACCACGGCGTAGGCGGCAAGACGCTGGTAGGGCCTGACCGGTTCGTCCGGCCTGCGGTCCTTCGCGAGGTCGGGGACGCCGCTGCGGGTCCGCGGCGGGCGCGACCTCGCCGTGCGCTGGGCGACCCTGATGGTGATCGTGACCTCCTCATCGGCGAGATCCGCCGAGAGGTACTCCTTGGCGACGAGTCCGCGGCGCCACAGTTCCAGGTGCGGATTCATGCCGTGCGGCACATGGAAAGCGAGAGACCTACCGCTTCCCGGTGCTCCTATCGCGACTATCAGCACACTTTCATTGAACCACCGGTGGCGAACAGGCCGAATCCGGGCTCATCGGACCTGGGAGGTGATGTCCTTGCCGGACATGTCGGTGATCACCGTCGCGCCGCCCAGGGAGAAATGGATCGTCGGCAGCGAACGGCCGTCGGACATGTCGATGGTGAAGGAGAGGTCCGCCGCGGCGGAGGCCTTGTTGAGGGTCACCGGGATCTGGGCCATCAAGCCGGCCAGCACCGTCGGGGACACGTCGCTGGGGCTGAACTCCCGGGCGGTGGTGTCTCCTCGACGTTGGACCGCCCAGGCGGGCAGGGCTGCCGGCCGGGTGCGGCGCAGCAGGATGCCGTCGGTGCCGGTGCGAGTGTCGACCATGAGTCCCTTGCCCGGCTGATAGCTGATCGCCAGCACCTGGTTGGCTCCGTCGACGGCGTCGGAAAGGGCCTCGGTCATACCGACGGTGGTCGCGAAGTCGACGGTGGCGATCAGGCTGCCGTCGGGTCGGAAGAAGACCGGCGAGGTCTCGGGCCTGGTGGAGACCGAGATCAGCACCACGCCCTGGTTGTACTCGAGGATCTGGAGTTCCTGGTTCTTGCGCGATCCGGCGACGGTCTCGGCGGCGCTCAGCATCTGGGGGATCCGGTCGAGGGCGAACTGATCGGGGTAGAAGGGCCGGGAGACGGTTTGCGAGCTGGCCGCCTGACTTGAGCTGATCCTGCCCGCCTGCCAGGTCCAGATCTGTGCGGAGCCTCCGTTGCGCACCGTGACGTTCACCTGCTTGTCGGTGATATCGACCTTCGTGACCGGGGGCGCCGCCGGAGGCCTGGACCAGCTCGTCGACGATCTTCTGCGAGGCGGTTCCCGAGAAGGGGGAGACGCCGGAGGAGTAGGAGCTGGACGGAACCATGCTCGCGACACTGGGCTTCGGGGTCTCGAGGGGGACGTGCTGACACCCGGACGCCAGCAGGCAGCCGGCCAGGACGCCCGAGAGCAGGGCAGACCGGCGGAGCCGGCAGCCGAGCCCAAGGAAAGTCACAGTTCAGAGTCTATGAGGGCGGCAGCCATGTGACGAGATTGGGAGCCGCCCGGGTGCAGGTCGGCGTCCGGACTTGCAGGGCGGCCTGGAAGGGTGCATAGTAATCCCTCGGCCGGGCCCCCTGGGGTTACGGTCGGGTGACAGATTGAGGACGAACCGATGACAAGTCGGATGAAGGCCTTGACCGATGATCCGAAAGGGTCTAAACTTCACCAAGGCTTCTGCGGGAGCAGCGGCCAAGTCGCTCGGAAGAACCTCCTGGCGGAGGTTGGAAGAGTGGCGGCTCGGATCGAGTCGATTTGACATCGACCCAGAGACGAGTAAGATTGATCA
>JALCLH010000014.1 GCA_022647765.1 Acidipropionibacterium sp. | reverse complement strand
GACAGACATAGAAGCATCGCGTAAGGGCCCGATCCATCGGCGGAACTGCGGAACCGGGGCTTGCGCGAGTGGAATGTTCAACCAGTCGTCGGCGCACACGCGATAGGCTGCGTCGAAGGCCCGCACCGTCTATGCGAGGCCCCGACAATGGAAGGATCACGTTCGTGCTGCGAACCCACGAGGCAGGCACCCTGCGAGCCAGCGACATCGGCAAGGAGGTGACCCTGGCTGGATGGGTGGGACACCGACGCGATCACGGCGGTGTCGCCTTCATCGATCTTCGAGACGCCTCCGGGCTGGCCCAGGTCGTCATCCGCGACGAGATCCTGGCCTCCTCGGGAGCCCACGATCTGCGCAACGAGTTCTGCATTAAGGTCACCGGGGTGGTCGAGGCCCGTCCCGACGGCAACGCGAACCCGAACCTGCCCTCCGGCGAGATCGAGGTGGCCATCTCCGAGCTGGAGGTGCTCAACCGGTCGGCGGCGCTGCCCTTCCAGATCGACGAGCATGTCACCGTCGGCGAGGACGCCAGGCTGCGCTATCGCTATCTGGACCTGCGCCGGCCGCGCCAGCACGCGGCCCTGGTGCTGCGCTCCCAGGGTGACCCACCGGATCCGCGAGGTGCTGGACCGCCACGAGTTCTACGACATCGAGACCCCGACCCTGACCCGGTCCACCCCCGAGGGCGCCCGCGACTTCCTGGTGCCGGCACGGCTGGCGCCGGGATCCTGGTACGCCCTGCCGCAGAGCCCCCAGCTGTTCAAGCAGCTGCTCATGGTGGCCGGCATGGAGCGCTACTACCAGATCGCCCGGTGCTACCGCGACGAGGACTTCCGCGCCGACCGGCAGCCCGAGTTCACCCAGCTCGACGTCGAGATGAGCTTCGTCGACCAGGACGACGTCATCGCCCTGGGCGAGGAGGTGATGGCCGAGTGCTGGAAGCTGATCGGCGTCGAGATCCCGCGTCCGATGCCCCGGATCACCTGGCACGACGCGATGAACCGCTACGGCTCCGACAAGCCGGACCTGCGCTTCGGCAATGAGATCACCGAGGTCACCGAGTTCTTCGCCGAGACGCCGTTCCGGGTCTTCCAGGCCCCCTATGTCGGCGCCGTCGTGATGCCCGGCGGGGCCTCCCTGCCCCGCCGTCAGTTCGACGCCTGGCAGGAGTGGGCGCGCACCCGCGGCGCCAAGGGGCTGGCCTACATCACCGTCCAGGAGGACGGTCAGCTGGCCGGACCGGTGGCCAAGAACATCTCACCGGCCGAGAAGGCCGGGATCGCAGAGAAGGTCGGCGCGAAGCCCGGGGACGCGATCTTCTTCGCCGCCGGCGCCCGCACGGCGTCCCAGGAACTGCTCGGCGCCGCGCGACTGGAGATCGGCCAGCGCTGCAAGCTCTACGACCCGGCCGACTGGGCCTTCTGCTGGGTGGTCGACGCCCCGATGTTCAAGCCGACCAAGGAGGCCGAGGCCGAGGGCGATGTCGCGGTCGGCGGCGGCGAGTGGACGGCCGTCCACCACGCCTTCACCAGCCCGAAGCCCGAGTGCCTGGACACCTTCGACACCGATCCGGGATCGGCGCTGAGCTACGGCTACGACTTCGTCTGCAACGGCAACGAGGTGGGCGGCGGATCGATCCGTATCCACCGCCGCGACGTGCAGGAGCGGGTCTTCAAGGTGATGGGACTGGCGCAGGAGGAGGCCCAGCAGAAGTTCGGCTTCCTGCTGGACGCCTTCAAGTTCGGCGCCCCGCCGCACGGCGGCATCGCCTTCGGCCTGGACCGTCTGGTGATGCTGCTGGGCGGATTCGAGTCGATCCGCGACGTCATCGCCTTCCCGAAGACCGGCAACGGCTACGATCCGCTGACCCAGGCCCCGGCCCCGATCACCCCGGCCCAGCGCCGGGAGGCCGGCGTCGACGCCAAGCCGGTCAAGAAGGGTTCCAAGAAGGAGCACGAGGAGGAGTCCGGGAAGGACGCCGCCAAGGCCTGATCGATGATCGCTCGCTGAGCGCCAGCCTGCCCGGGAGATCCTGATCGCCCGGGCAGGCCCGTACTCATCCGGGGGAAGGAGGGGCCGATTCATGGCCGTCGAGATGTCGGAGGCCGAGTTCGAGGCCTGCATCGACGACGCCCTGGACCGGATTCCTCCGCGGTTGAGCGCGGCCATCGACAATGTCGTCATCGAGATCGCCGAGGAGCCGGACGAGGGGCAGCCGCCGACCCTGCTGGGGCTCTACGAAGGTGTGCCGCTGACCAGGCGGGACTCCTCATGGGGGTTCGTGCCGCCCGATGTCATCACGATCTTCTCCGGTCCGCTGAGCCGGATCTGCTCCAGCCGGGAGGAGCTCGTCGAGCAGATCACCATCACCGTCATCCACGAGGTGGCCCATCACTTCGGAGTCTCCGACGCGCGTCTCCACGAACTCGGATGGGGATGAGGTTTCATGGTGGGTCTTCTCCGGAATGCAGTGCGCTCCATGTAACCTGCGAACCGTGATCCTGACTCGACGTACGTTCTGTGGGACGGCCGCTGGAATGGCCGCGGCACTGTCTCTTTCGGCATGCCGCAACAATGACTCGGGGTCGAACGGTCCCGCCGGACAGGCCTCCAAGGCGGGTGCCGCGCAGCTGACATCGGTGGACGGGCCCCTCGTGGCGGGCGCGATACCGACCGCCCTCACAGCGACCAGCCCGCGCACGGTGAGCGCCGCCGTCCCGCAGATTCCGTTGGCCCGCAATCTCAGTCAGGCCCTCGAAGTGGTTCGCGAGCGGATGCTGCGGCAGGCGGGCTGGAACGGTGCCACCTCCGTTGACATCACAAGCCGATATCTGGCGGTCTCCACCGATGTGATCGGCGTCGAGGTGCGCGCGAAGGTGACGGCGGGAGGCAGGACCACGACGACCCCGGCGGCCCTGTGGTACGACGCGACCCTTTCGCAGACCTTCTCGTCCTCGGTGCTCATCTCCTGGCCGGGCTGGGACGCCTTCGCCACGGCGGTCGGCAAACAGGCCACCGCCCAGGGACTCGACGGCGCCAAGGCGATGACGGCCCTCCAGCAGAGCGCGGCCCCCTATGGCGACGGACCCGCGATGGGCTTCGCGGCCGATGGTCGTCTCATCGTCTCCTTCCCGCCGGGGGTGCTCGGCGCCGACTTCGTCCAGGTGGTGCTCGACAAGGATGTCGTCTCCCCGCTGCTGTCCGACTACGGCGCCAAAGCTGCGGGCGCATCGAATCACCCGAGCGCCTTCACCGGCACCCCGTCGACCACGGCGGTCTGGTACAAGACGCCGAAGGACCGGCCGAAGGCCTCGGAGTCCCCGAATCTGCACCCGCTGCCGGGTGATTCGACCGCAACCGCGAAGAGCGGAGAGTCGACTCCCTCGGCATCCCCGTCCGGTGCTGCGAAAAAGATCCAGCACCCGAGCACCGCGGTCGGCATCGACTGCATCGTCACCAAGGCGGTGGCCCTGACCTACGACGACGGGCCGGCGGCCGGCACCACCCATGTCATCGACGCCTTCAACAAGGTCAAGGGAGCGGCGACCTTCTTCGAGATGGGCAACTCGATCGACGAGTTCCCGAAGACGCCGCGGTTCATCGCGGCCTCCGGATTCGAGATCGGCAATCACACCGTCACGCATCCCGATCTCACGACCCTCAAGGCCGACTCCGTGCAGCGGGAGCTGGCCGGCAACTCCGCCAAGATCAAGGGGATCATCGGACGCGCCCCGCTGCTCTTCCGGCCGCCCTACGGGGCGCACAACGCGACCGTCGACAAGATCGCGGACTCGCTGGACATGGCGGTTGTCAACTGGAGCATCGACACCGAGGACTGGAAGACCAGGAACACCAGGTCCACCGAGCAGAAGGTGCTCAAGGACGCCCCGATCTACACCGAGCCGGTCACTTTGATGCACGATATTCATGCCTCGACCATCAATGCCGTCACGACCATCGTCAACACCCTCACCGAAAAGGGTTACACCCTCGTGACGATCTCGGAGCTGACCCTCAACACCGGCGGGCTGAAGGCCGGCCACGGCTACTGCCGCGGCACGTCATTGGTCCAGGACGGATATCTCTGCAAGGGCTGAAGGGACCGATCTGTCGTGGCGAGCGGCTCAGCAATGGCTCTGCCCGAACGGGTGTGGCTTCTCTTTCACTATCCCAATGAGGACGAGTCGAGAGCCAAGACGATCGGCCTGTTCTCTGCGCCCGAGATCGCTCAGGACGCCGTGATGCGTCTGCTCGACCTTCCCGGCTTCTCGGGTTCGACGCCGTCAGATTTCGTGACTGATGAGTACCCGGTCGATGAACTCGGATGGCGCGGAGGCTTCTTCAGGGCTCACGCATATGGCGAGGCTCCGCGCACCAGGAGGGTGGAGATCGCACACCGACCATGGAGTTCCGACCTTCGCGATGAATCTGAGAAGGTGCTGTACCTTCTGTGGCACCTCGGCCCCTCAATCGAGTCTTGGACATACAACGGCGTCTTCACCTCGGTGGAAGCCGCTTTGGGCGCGCGAGCACGACTGAGCCTCGAGGAGGGATACTCCACGACGCCGCTGGAGTTCGGCATCTCGGTGCATCGCCTGAATCGGGTCCACTGGGCCTCGGGATTCCGCGCCATCGCCCTGTCGAACCGACCTGTGTCCAACAGTGTCGATCGGGCACTGATGCTTCACAACAGTTTCGGCCCGGGCGTGAGCTTCGTCTCCAATCGGCGGCTTCTGGAGCCCTCGTACGAGCAGGTCCCTGGCCGCGGTCGCTCACGAACCTACCGAGCGGCTTCCCTTCCTCGACCCGCCAACGGGTGAGGTCCAATGGGTGAAGGCAACCACGCCCTTCCCCGGCCTTGTGACGACGCGACATTCCTCGCTGGGACCGTTCAGGGGGACAGGGACCAAGAGGTCTGACCTGGGAAGTCTGACGACTTGTCGTTTGAACTCGAACCAGAATCCAACACACTTTCGACTCCCTCCATCACCTGAACAGTTCCCGGGGCCGCGCCGATAGGGTGGGTCCATGACCATCGCGACCGCCATCCACTGGATCGACCTCGACGGCGTCGAGAACATGCGCGACCTGGTGGGCACCCGGACCACGGATGGCCGGCGGATCGCCGCGAACCGGCTGCTGCGCTCCGACAACCTGGACCGCCTGACCCCCGCCAGCATCCGGGCCCTCAAGGACCAGCACGATCTCACCGACGTCATCGACCTGCGCACCAACTACGAGTTGACCCGGATCGGAGCCGGCCCGCTGCGCGCCGATCCGCAGGTGACGGTGACGACCGGCTCCCTCTACCCCGACGACGACCCGACCTGCCCTCGTCCCGCCGTGGCGCGAGCAGATGAGCGCGATCACGCCGAGCACCCGCACCGAGGCGATGGCCCACCACTATCTGGAGTACCTCCAGGTCCGGCCCGACACGGTGCTCGCCGACCTCAAGGTCATCAGCACCGCCCGCGGGGCCACCGACATCCACTGCGCCGCCGGCAAGGACCGCACCGGGACCCTGATGGCGGTGGTGCTGTCGGCCCTCGACGTGGCGCGGGAGTCGATCATCGCCGACTACGAGGCCACCAACCAACGGCTCGGCCGGATCATGGCGAGCCTGGGGGAGGCGGCGGCCGCCGGTGCGGCCAGCCAGGACGCCTACGCCGGTTCCGAGCAGGCCACCCCTCCCGAGATCATGGCCCTCCTGCTCGATCTCATCGACGACGATCTCGGCGGCGTCGCCAACTACCTGGACCGGATCGGCTGGGACGGCCAGGACCAGGCCCGTCTCGAATCGCACCTGCTGGCATGAGCGAGGACCTGTTCGGCAATCCGGTGGGCGGCCAATCCGGCTCGTCCGCCTCGTCCGCATCGACGGGCGGCTCCCTGTCGGACGCCGTCAACCCGTCGGCCCCGCTGGCGGTCCGGCTGCGCCCGCGCACCATCGACGAGATCGTCGGCCAGCAGCATCTTCTGGGCCCCGGCTCCCCGCTGCGGCGCCTGGCCGAGGGCAGCGCCGCGATGAGCGTCTTCCTGTGGGGCCCTCCCGGAGTCGGCAAGACCACCATCGCATCGGTCATCTCGCACGCCTCGAACCGCCGCTTCGTGGAGCTGTCGGCGGTCACCGCCGGGGTCAAGGACGTCCGCCGCGAACTCGACACGGCCCGCCGGGAACTGGCCCTCGGCCGGCCCACCGTGCTCTTCGTCGACGAGGTGCACCGGTTCAACAAGGCCCAGCAGGACGTCCTGCTGCCCGCCGTGGAGAACCGCATCGTCACCCTGGTCGCCGCCACCACCGAGAACCCCTCCTTCTCGGTGATCTCCCCGCTGCTCTCGCGCTCCCTGCTGCTCACCCTCAGGCCGCTCTCCGAGGCCGACATCTCCACCCTGGTCGACCGCGCCCTCACCGATCCGCGGGGCCTGCGCACCCCCGACGACGGCCTCTACGACCTCACCGACCAGGGCCGCGCCGATCTGCTCCAGATGGCCGGCGGGGATGCCCGCCGGGTGCTCACCTATCTCGAGGAGGCCGCCGCCGGAGCCACCGCCTCGGGCACCGGGACCATCACCCCGGCCATCGTCGCCACCGCCGTCGACCGCGCCGCGGTGCGCTACGACAAGGGCGGCGACCAGCACTACGACGTCATCAGCGCCTTCATCAAGTCGGTCCGCGGGTCCGACGCCGACGCCGCCCTGCACTGGCTCGCCCGGATGATCGAGGCCGGCGAGGACGCCCGATTCATCGCCCGGCGTCTGATCGTGCTGGCCTCCGAGGACATCGGCATGGCCGCCCCCAGCGTGCTGCAGACCTGCGTGGCGGCCGCCCAGGCGGTTCAGCTGATCGGCATGCCCGAGGCCCGGATCAACCTGGCCCACGCCACCATCGCCGCCGCCACCGCACCCAAGTCCAATGCCGTCATCACCGCCATCGACGCCGCCCTCGCCGACGTCCGGGCCGGCAGGGGCGGCGAGGTCCCGGCCAACCTGCGCGACGCCCACTACTCGGGAGCCGCCAAACTCGGCCACGGCGTGGCCTACAAGTACGCCCACGACTTCCCGCACGGCGTCGTCGCCCAGCAGTACCTGCCCGACGATCTGGCCGGCGCCCGCTACTACCGGCCCACCGATCACGGCAACGAGGAGGCCATCGCGACCCGCTGGAGTCAGCTGAGGGCCCTGCTCGGCAAGGACCCGGACTGACCGGTCGCCATCGGGGGCACCCCGGCTAGAGTGTGGGAGCGTCAGCGCCCATGCAGGTGGAGAGGAAGACATGACAGCAGGCCAGATCGCGGCCCTCATCGCGGCCTCGGCGGTCCTCGTCCTGGTGGCGCTGCTCGCCGTGCCGCTGCTCAAGCTCGGCGGGGTGCTGGACCAGCTGCGCACCGCGGTGCGCGACCTCGACGACGCGACGGTGCCGATTCTCGACGAACTCAAGTCGACCGTCACCGCCACCAACGAGGAGATCTCCAAGATCGGCGACGTCACCTCCGATGTGCACACGGTCTCCGAGCACGTCACCGAGATCTCGACCCGGACCAATGAGCTGTCGAAGGTGTTCACCGAGACGGTGGCCACCCCGATGGTCAAGGTGGCCGGCCTGGCCCACGGCGTCCGCAAGGCCACGGCGGCCCAACGTGCCGGCAAACTGGGACGAAAGGACCGCTGATCGCCATGAGGGCACGAAACTGGCTGCTGCTGGCAGCCGGAGCCGCGGTCGCCACCGCGGCCGGGCGGGCCGTGCTGCGCGCCGGCCGGGCCGGGGAACTGACCACCGGAACCGACGGGCAGGCTGGACCGGCGATCGGCTCCGGTGAGCTCGCCGGCTCCCGGCTGCCGGCGATCTCCCATCCGGGAGACGGTCGGCCGGGTCTGCGGTCCGGCCTCCGCCGGTTCACCGACCAGGCCAGGGACTTCGTCCGCATCGTCTCGGTCGAATCGGCGGCCAAGGAGTCCGAGCTGCGCACCCGGCTCGGCCTCGACGACCAGCCGGCAGACCGGCCGACAGACCGCCCCACGGACCTGTAAGGCGGGGGAGCCCGGCGGGGAGCGGTAGGCTGGCTCTCCGGTTCCGCTGTCTCGGCGGAAAAGGGGCCACTCAAGCTAGGACGGGTATGAGAACTGCGGAGATCGGACAGCGCTTCCTCGACTTCTTCGAGAAGAAGGGACACACCGTC
Organism: Acidipropionibacterium sp.; assembly: GCA_022647765.1. GTDB lineage: Bacteria > Actinomycetota > Actinomycetes > Propionibacteriales > Propionibacteriaceae > Acidipropionibacterium. The sequence goes on along the minus strand of JALCLH010000014.1, from coordinate 89,846 downwards.
GTCCCCAGCGCCTCGCTGCTCTACAACGATCCGACACTGCTCTTCGTCAACGCCGGCATGGTGCCCTTCAAGCACTACCTGATGGGAGTCGAGCCCTCCCCCTGGAACCGCGCCACCAGCATCCAGAAGTGCGTGCGCACCCTGGACATCGAGGAGGTCGGCAAGACCACCCGGCACGGCACCTTCTTCCAGATGCTCGGCAACTTCTCCTTCGGCGACTACTTCAAGAAAGAGGCCATCGCCTTCGCCTGGGAACTGGTCACCACCCCCCAGTCCGAGGGCGGTTTCGGCTTCGACCCGGCCTCCATCTGGGTCACGGTGCTCGGCCCCGGCTTCCACCCCGACTACCCCGAGGGCGACATCGAGGCCCGCCGGACCTGGCTCGAGGTCGGTGTGAGCCCCGATCACATCCAGGGCCGCAGTCTCAAGGACAACTACTGGCACATGGGGATTCCCGGCCCCGGCGGCCCCTGCTCGGAGATCTACATCGACCGCGGCCCCAAGTACGGCCCCGACGGCGGCCCGGAGGCCGACGAGGACCGCTACCTGGAGATCTGGAACCTGGTCTTCGAGACCGAGGACCTGTCGAAGGTCCGCGCCAAGGACGATTTCGACATCGCCGGGCCGCTCAAGAGCCTCAACATCGACACCGGCGCCGGCCTGGAGCGGATCGCCCTGCTGCTCCAGGGCGTCGACAACATGTACGAGATCGACCAGGTGTACCCGGTCATCGCCAAGGCCGCCGAGCTGTCGGGGAAGCGCTACGGCGCCGACCACGAGGACGATGTGCGGATGCGCGTGGTGGCCGACCACGTCCGCTCCGCCCTGATGCTGATGACCGACGGCGTCACCCCCGGCAATGAGGCCCGCGGCTACGTGCTGCGCCGCCTGCTGCGCCGCGTGGTGCGCGCCATGAAGCTGCTCGGCGTCGACCAGCCGGTGCTGCCCGCCCTGCTGCCGGTCTCCCGCGACCTGATGGCCGACACATTCGCCGACATCCTGGCCCAGTGGGACCGGGTGATCGACGCCGCCACCGCCGAGGAGGAAACCTTCCGGCGCACCCTGTCGGCCGGCACCACCATGCTGGACGCCGCCGTCGCCCAGACCCGCGCCGCCGGGTCAACCACCCTGTCGGGCCAGAAGGCCTTCCAGCTGCACGACACCTACGGCTTCCCGATCGATCTCACCCTCGAGATGGCCGCCGAGCAGGGCCTGGACGTCGACCGCGACACCTTCACCGCCCTGATGGCCGAGCAGAAGGAGCGCGCCAAGGCCGACGCCCGCGCCAAGAAGGGCCTCACCACCGACACCGAGGCCTACACCGAGCTGCGCACCAAGGGGGAGACGCCCTTCCTCGGCTACACCGAGCTGTCGGTGCCCACCACGGTCACCGGGATCGTCTCCGACGGCCGCTCGGTCGCCAGCGCCCCCAGCGGCTCGGTGGTCGAGGTGGTCCTCGCGGAGACGCCGTTCTACGCCGAGATGGGCGGCCAGGACTCCGACACCGGCGTCATCCGGGCCTCCGGCTTCGACCTCGAGGTGCTCGACGTCCAGCGCCCGGTGCCCGGCCTCATCGTGCACAAGGTCCGCCTGGACGGGGACCTGGCGGTCGGCGATCCGGTGGACGCCGAGGTGGACGCCGTCAACCGGTTCGGCGCCTGCCAGGCGCACACCGCCACCCACGTCATCCACGCCGCGCTGCGCGAACTGGTCGGCCCCACCGCCACCCAGGCCGGCTCCTACAACAAGCCCGGCTACCTGCGCTTCGACTTCTCGGCCCGCGAGGGCCTCTCGCCCGAGCTGAAGCGCGAGATCGAGGAGCGCTGCAACCAGGCGATCCACGACGACTTCGAGGTCACCGACACCCAGATGCCGCTGGCCCAGGCCAAGGCGATGGGCGCGATGGCGATGTTCGGTGAGAAGTACCCGCCGATCGTGCGGATGGTCGAGCTCAACGGCCCCTGGTCGCGCGAGCTGTGCGGCGGCACCCACGTCCCCTCCACCGGCCGGATCGGGCTGCTCAACCTGCTCGGCGAGCAGTCGGTCGGCTCGGGGACCCGCCGGGTCGAGGCCCTGGTCTCCACCGACGCCTTCCACCAGATGGCCGCCGAGCGGGCCCTGGTCACCGAACTCACCGGCATCCTCAAGGTCCAGCCCGACCAGCTCGCAGACCGGGTCGCCAAGCTGGTGGCAGAGCTCAAGGATGCCGACCGGAAGCTGGCCGCCGCCCGATCCCGGGAGGTCCTGGGACGCGCCGAGGCCCTGCTGGCCGGCGTCTCCCCGGCCGGATCCTTCGACCTGGTCGCCGCGCAGGTGCCCGGGGTCGGCGGCTCCGACCTGCGCAACCTGGCCGGCGAGCTGCGCTCCCGGCTGGGGGACCGGCCCGGAGTCGTCGCCCTGATCGGCGGGCAGCCCGGCAAGCCGGCCATCATCGTCGCCACCACCGCGACCGCCCGTTCCCAGGGGGCGAAGGCCGGAGCCCTGCTGCGCGCCGCGGCGGCGCCGATCTCCGGACGCGGCGGCGGCAAGGACGACATGGCTCAGGGGGCCGGCACCGACTCGACCGGGGCCGATGCCGCGCTGCGCCTGGTCGCCTCCGAGCTGTCCTCCCTGGGCTGATCGGGAGCCGGCACCGATGGATCTGATCGGCACCCGAATCGCGGTCGACTGGGGCAAGGCCAGGATCGGGGTGGCCGCCTGCGACCCCCGCGGAATCCTCGCCTACCCGGTGGAGACCGTCGCCACCAAGGACCGCCCGATCGCCCGACTGGCGGCCATCGTGGCCGAGTACGAGCCGGTCGAGGTGATCATGGGGCTGCCCGTGGCCCTGGACGGGACGGAGCAGCTCGCCGCGCGCGACGTGCGACGTGCGGGAGCGCGCCTCGCCGAGGCGATCGCACCGGTACCGATCCGCTTCGTCGATGAGAGAATGACCACAAGAACCGCCGCCAGGGCCCTTCACGACGCCGGCCGGGACGCCCGCCACCAGCGCTCGGTGATCGATCAGGCCGCCGCGGTGGCCATCCTGGAACAGGTGTTGGAACAGGCCCGCAGGGCGGGCCGAGGAGGAGACGGCGCATGAGCGGACCGTTCAGCGAGGAGCCGGAGAAGGACCCCCGCAAGGAGTTCTGGTACCGGTTCCGGTCGGCCTTCGCGGTCATCATGTCCCTGGCGGTGCTCTTCGGCGGCGGCTGGTTCGTCGTCGACAAGGTTCAGGGCGCCTACCTCTCCTACAAGTCCACCGACGACTACCTGGGCGACGGCGTCAAGGACGTCCTGGTGCGGGTGCCGGACGGGGCCTCGGTCTCCGAGGTGGGCGACATCCTGCTGGACGCCGACGTCATCAAGTCGATGAAGGCCTTCCGCACCGCGGTTCGCAATGCCAGCAGCGACCCCACCATTCAGGCCGGTCAGTACAAGCTCAAGACGCAGATGAGCGCCGCCAAAGCCCTGGAGATCCTCTCCGACCCGGCCAACATCCAGCACACCCGGGTCACCCTCACCGAGGGCCTGACGGTCGCCGAGCAGACCAAGGTGCTCGCCAGGGCCACCACCCTGCCGGCCGCCCAGTTCACCAAGGCGCTCGCCAACACCGGCAAGCTCGGACTGCCGAACTGGGCCAAGGGCAACCCCGAGGGGTTCATGTTCCCCGACACCTACGAGGTGGCCGACCGGCCGACCGCCCTGGGCATCCTCCAGCAGCAGACCCGCCAGTTCACCAAGGTGACGAACACCCTGAACTTCACCGGCCAGGCCAGCACCATCAAGCGCACCCCCTACGAGGCGCTCACCGTCGCGTCGATCCTGGAGAAGGAGGGCAAGACCCCCCAGGACAAGAAGATCATCGCCGGGATCATCTACAACCGGCTGGCCAAGGGCATGCCGCTGCAGTCCGACGCCACGGTGCTCTTCGCCAACAACGCGACCTCGAGCCTCACCACCACCGACGCCCAGCGCAAGAAGGCGTCGCCGTACAACACCTACCTGGCGAAGGGGCTGCCGCCGACCCCGATCAACAATCCGGGCGCGGCCTCGATGGAGGCCGCGGTGAGCCCGGCGAAGACCAACTACCTCTACTGGGTGGTCATCGATCCGGAGAAGGGCACCACCGCCTTCGCCACCACGGTCACCGATCACAACAAGAATGTCGCGAAGTTCCAGCAGTGGTGCCAGGCCCACAAGGGAAAATGCTGATGCGCTCCGCGCAAGGGGAAGTGCTGATGCGCTCCGCGCAAGGGGAAGTGCCGATGCGCTGCGCGGTGGTCGGGCACCCGGTGGCCCACTCGCTGTCCCCGGCCATCCACCGCGCCGCCTACGCCGCCCTCGGGCTGGACTGGAGCTACGACGCCGTCGACGTCGAGCCCGGCGGCCTGCCCGCCTTCGTGGCCGGGCTGGACGCCGCCTGGCGCGGTCTGTCGGTGACGATGCCGCACAAGATCGACCTGGTGGGCCTGGGCTCCCCGGACGAGACGGTGCGCCGGCTCGGGGTGGCCAACACCTGGGTGCGCACCGAGGATGGCCCGATCGTCGCCAACACCGATGTGGGCGGCCTGGTGCTGGCCTGCCGGGATCACGGCCTGGACCGAATCGAGAAGGTGACCGTGGTCGGCGCCGGGGCCACCGCCCGCTCCGCGCTGGCCGGCGCGGCCCGGCTCGGCGCCCGGGAGGCCACGATCCTCTCGCGCAGCCTGGAGCGCTCAGCCGAGGCTCTGGCGCTGGCCGTCGATCTGGGTCTGGAGGCCCAGTGGACGCCCCTCGACGAGTCCGTCGCCGAGGACCCGCCGCGCGCCGATCTGCTGGTCTCCACGGTTCCGGCTCCCGCCCTGGACTCCCTCGCCGGGCCCCTGGTGGCCGGCGCCGGGACCGTCTTCGACGTCGTCTACGACCCTTGGCCGACTCCGCTGGGCCGGGCCGGGCTGGACGCCGGCGTCACCGTGATCGACGGGCTGGACCTGCTCGCCGGGCAGGCCGTCGGGCAGCTGAGGCTGATGACCGGCGAGCAGCTGCCGCTGGGCCTGCTGAGGTCCGCCGCGCGGAAGGGCCTGGATGCCCGGCTCTCAATCTGACAAGACTCCAATGCTGAGAAGATAGGCAACATGCTGCGTTATATGACCGCCGGGGAGTCCCACGGCGAGGCTCTGGTCGCCACCATGGAGGGCATTCCCGCCCATGTGAGGATCGGCGCCGCCGAGATCTCGGAGGAGCTGAGGCGACGCCGACTGGGTGTGGGGCGCGGCGCCAGGATGAAGTTCGAGGCCGACGACCTGGCCATGCTGGCCGGATTCCGCCACGGCGAGACCCTCGGGTCACCGATCGCCTTGCGGATCGGCAACACCGAGTGGCCGAAGTGGCGCGAGGTGATGAGTCCCGCACCGGTTGACCCGCAGGTGCTGGCCGGGCTGGCCCGCGGGGAGGCGCTGACCCGGCCCCGGCCCGGTCACGCCGATCTGGCGGGGATGCAGAAGTACGACTTCGACGAGACCCGGCCGATCCTGGAGCGTGCCTCGGCCCGTGAGACCGCCTCCCGGGTGGCCCTCGGCGCCATCGCCAAGGCCTTCCTGCGCCAGGGGCTCGGCATCGAGGTGCTCTCCCATGTGGTGCGCCTCGGCCCGGTCGCCACACCGGCCGGGCTGCTGCCCGGGCCCGAGGACCTCGAGCGGATCGACGCCGATCCGGTGCGCTGCGCCGATCCCGGCACCTCGGCCCGGATGATCGAGGAGGTGGAGGCCTGCCGCAGCGAGGGAGACACCATGGGCGGCGTCGTCGAGGTGCTCGCCTGGGGCCTCCCGCCGGGCCTGGGATCCCACTCCCAGGGGGACCGGCGTCTGGACGGCAGACTGGCCGGCGCGCTGATGGGCATCCAGGCCATCAAGGGGGTCGAGTTCGGCGACGGCTTCGCGCTGGCCGGGGTCCGCGGCTCGGCCGCCCACGACGAGATGGAGCCCACTCCCGACGGAGTCCACCGGCTCACCGGCCATTCCGGGGGGACCGAGGGCGGGATGAGCACCGGCGAGGTGCTGCGGGTGCGCGCCGCGATGAAGCCGATCGCCACCGTGCCCCGCGCCCTGCGCACCATCGACACCGCCACCGGCGAGCCCGCCCGCGCCAACCACCAGCGCTCCGACATCACCGCGGTTCCGGCCGCCGGCGTGGTGGCCGAGGCGATGGTCGCCCTGGTGCTGGCCGAGTGCGCCCTGGAGAAGTTCGGTGGGGACTCGGTGGCCGAGACCCGCCGGAACCTGGACGGCTACCTGGCCCGGCTGGCCGAGCGGCATCTGGAGATCGCCCCGGACGGGCCGCGGCATGACTGATTCCGCCGTGCCTGATAGCCCCCAGAGCCCTGCACCCACCACGATCGCGATCATCGGCGCCCCCGGCTCCGGCAAGTCGACCGTCGGGCCGATGCTGGCGTCCAGGCTCGGGCTGCCCTTCGTCGACGTCGACGAGATCATCAGGACCGTCGAGGGACGCGAGATCTCGGACATCTTCGCCACCGACGGGGAGCCCTACTTCCGGTCCGTGGAGGCCCGCGAGACCCTGGCGGCGCTGGCCGCCGGGGGAGTCGTGTCGCTGGGCGGCGGGGCGCCGGTCACCCCGGCCGTCGCAGAGGAGCTGGCCCGGGTGCTCACGGTGTGGCTGGAGGTCAGCGCCCGCACCGCGTCCAGCCGGGTGGGGCTCAACGACGCCACCCGGCCGCTGCTGCTGGGAAATGTGCACTCGCGGATGGTGCGGCTGATGGCCGAACGGCGTCCCGTCTACGCCGCACCCGCCGATATTCACGTCATCACCGACGCCCTGAGCCCCGAGCAGGTGGTCGATCAGATCACCGCCGGGCTCGGCGCGGTCACTATCGAGGAGCAGGCATGAGTGTTGTCGAGGTCAACGGTCCGGCACCCTACGAGGTGCGGATCGGCTCGGGTGTGGTCAAGGGTCTGGAACGGCTCACCACCGGTTCGCGGGTGGCGCTCATCCACCCCGCCTCGGTCGAGTTCATGGCCGCGCCGCTGCGCGGCCGGCTCGACCGGGTGATCGACATCGAGGTGCCCGACGCCGAAGCCGCCAAGACCTCCGGGGTGCTCGCCGGCTGCTGGGACCGGCTGGCCGAGGCCGGGATGACCCGCGGCGACGTCGTGGTCGGCCTGGGCGGGGGAGCCACCACCGATCTGGCTGGCTTCGTGGCCGCCACCTGGATGCGCGGGATCAGGCTCATCCAGGTGCCCACCACCGTTCTGGGCATGGCCGACGCCGCGGTCGGCGGCAAGACCGGCATCAACATCACCGCCGGCAAGAACTTGGTCGGCGCCTTCCACGAGCCGGCGGCGGTGCTCTGCGACACCGACGCGCTGAACCATCTGCCAATCCGCGAGATGCGCTCGGGAATGGCCGAGATCGTCAAATGCGGGTTCATCAACGATCCGCGCATCCTCAGTATCGTCGAGGCCGACCCGGCGACGGTGCTGGATCCGGAGTCCGACGCCTTCGCCGAGGTGCTCACCCGGGCCGTCGGCGTCAAGGCCTCGGTGGTCGCGACCGATCTCACCGAGTCCACCTCCAGGGGCGACAAGGTGGGCCGCGAGCGCCTCAACTACGGCCACACCCTGGCCCACGCCATCGAGGCCCACCAGCACTTCACCTGGCGTCACGGCGAGGCCGACGCGGTCGGGATGATCTTCGCCGCCGAACTGTCCTCCCGCGAGCTCGGGCTGTCCCGCCAGACGGTGGACCGGACCCGCGAGATCATGGCCGGGCTCGGGCTGCCCACCACCTTCGAGGGCACCGCCTGGCCGCAGCTGCGCGCCACCATGAACCTGGACAAGAAGACCCGGGGCACCATGCTGCGCTTCGTCGGCATCAGCGCCCCGGGCAAGGTCTCGATGATCGAGGGCCCGGCCGAGGAGGAGCTCCAGGAGTGCTTCGCCACTCTGCGCCCCTGAGGCGGCGGTGAGCCTGCGGTGAGGGGCCGGGCCGGCTCACTCCTCGGGAAGGTCCAGGGAGATGCCGACGGCGGTGGCCAGCAGGCCTCCCAGCACCTCGAGGTGCAGCGGGTCGATCGCCGCGCCGCGCAACTGATCGGGCCCGGCCAGGCCCTCGATGGAGCCGCCCCGGATCACCAGGCCGGGTCCGGATCTGCGATTGCGGGCCACCTTGCGGCCCTGGATCCGCACCTGATGGAAGGCGGCGCCCTCCAGCAGGCAGTCGTCCAGCGCGACCTCCTCCAGCTGGGCCGACGAGAAGTCGGCCCGGGTCAACCGGCAGCCGGTGAACCGGACCCGTCTCAGCGTCGCGAACCGGAACCGGGCCATCTCCAGCACGCAGCCGGTGATGTCGACGTCCTCCAGCATGCAGCCGGACAGCTCGATCCCGGTCGCCCGGCATTCGCTCAGGCGCACCCGCCGCCAGCCGGCGTCCTGCCAGCTGCTGGCCGCCAGGTCCGCCGACTCGAGGTCGACGTCGGCGCACTGGGACCGCTGCCACACCGATTGCGCGGCCATCACCGACCGGCCCCGCACCGACATCAGGTCGACGCCGTCCAGATCGGCGCCGGACCACCGGGCCCCGGTGATGTCGGCGTCCTCGACCAGCTCGTCGGCGCGCGGCGTCTCCGTGCGGGGATCGAGCGGGCCGCCGACCCTCGGAGCGGCCGGCGGGCGCGGAGCGGGGGAGCGGCGAACCGCGGGTGTGGCCATGGACCGCACCATACTGGGTCCAGCTGAGGTAGGATCGGCCAGTCTGGGCTGTTCACCGGCCCAATGTTGGCATCAGAGTGTTGACATCAGAATCTCGAAAGGCAGCGACCTGTGGTCATCTCCACCAATGACATCAAGAACGGCACCGTGCTGGACCTCGACGGCCAGCTCTGGACGGTCATCTGGTTCCAGCACCACAAGCCGGGCAAGGGCAACACCGTGGTGCGCACCAAGCTGAAGCACGTGCTGTCGGGCAAGGTCGTCGACAGGACCTTCAACTCCGACACCAAGGTGGAGTCCGCCGAGGTGGACCGCCGCGACATGCAGTACCTGTACCAGGACGGCGACTCCTACATCTTCATGGACGAGAGCACCTTCGAGCAGCTCCCGATTCCGGCCGAGACCGTCGGCGACGCCAAGGACTTCATGCTGGAGAACCAGACGGCCACCATCGCGCTGCACGAGGGCAACGCGCTCTACATCGACCTGCCCGCCTCGGTCGAGCTGAAGATCACCTACACCGAGCCCGGCCTGCAGGGCGATCGCTCCACCGGCGGCACCAAGCCCGCCACCCTGGAGACCGGCCGCGAGATCCAGGTGCCGCTGTTCATCACCGATGGGGAGACCGTCAAGGTCGACACCCGCAACGGCGATTACCTCGGCCGCATCTCCGACAAGTGAGCCAGCAGACCGGCGGCGCCGAGCAGCCGCGCAAGACCGAGTTTATCGGGGAGCTCGAGGTCGAGAAGATCTCCGGCGACGTCCAGAAGCACGCCGACCTGTCGACCCGTTCGAAGGCCCGCAAGCAGGCCCTCGACATCCTCTTCGAGGCCGACCTGATGGGCACCGACCCGATCGACGTGCTCGCCCTGCGTCCCACCGTCATCGACAATCCGGTCCGGGAGTTCGCCGCCGATCTGGTGCGCGGCGTCGTCTCCCACCGGGAGGGGCTGGACGCCGCCATCTCCTTCTGCCTGGCCAGCGGCTGGACCGTGGAGCGGATGCCCAGGGTCGATCGGATTCTGGCCCGGATCGGGTCCTACGAGATCATCTGCACCGAGGTGCCCAATCCCAGCGCCATCGCCGAGGCGGTGGAGCTGGGCGGGGAGTTCTCCACCGACGACTCGGCGGCCTTCCTCAACGGCCTGCTCACCGGCGTCGCCGAGGCGGACCGGGCCGGGACCCTTCCCGCTCCGGAGCCGGAGGGGGCTGCGACACCTCAGCAGGACGGGGAGCCGGAGGAGGGCTCAGCACCCGAGGTGAACACTGTGCAGGAACCGAGCAGCCTAGCAGATGGGAGTGCCGCTTCCGAGAACTGAGATCTGCTCGCCAATTTTGGCCTGACCAGCAGCGGAACCGCAGCTGAAGGTCTACTGTGCAAGCACGGGCAGGGCCCGGGGACCTATGGCAGGTCCACTGATTCCAGTGATCTCAGATTGGAGCGGAAGTGTCTATCCCAAGCCTCTCTCCGGAACAGCTCAGCGCCGCTCGCGAGGCGGCCACCCAGGCGCGACGTGCCCGGGCCGACCTCAAGGCCCGGGTGCGCAACGGGGAGATCTCCCTCGGCGACGCGCTCGACGAAGCGGCCCACGACGATGTGCTGGCCCATGTCAAGGTGGTCGATCTTCTCAAGTCTCTGCCCAGGGTGGGCGACAAACGAGCCGCCGAGATCATGGATCGGCTCGACATCGCGCAGAATCGACGGCTGCGAGGGCTTGGACGCCACCAGGCCGCCGGCCTGCGCGCCGAGTTCCCGGACTGAACTGAGTGGCGCAGTGGAGTGCTCCAGGGAATGCTCTAGGGTGACCGCCATGGAGATCGATCCCGGCCCGGCACCCGTCATCCCACAGCCACGAGGGCTGAGGCGAGCCGAACCGGTGAGCGTGGCCGTCGTCTCCGGGCCGACAGCGGTCGGCAAGGGGACCGTGGTGTCCGCCCTGCACAAGGCCCATCCCGAGATCGTGGTCTCCCGCTCGGCGACCACCCGGGCACCGCGCCCGGGCGAGATCGACGGCGTCGAGTACGACTTCGTCACCGACGACCGGTTCGACGAGCTGATCGCCTCCGACGGGCTGCTGGAATGGGCCATCGTCCACAACAGCCACCGCTACGGGACGCCGCGCGGCCCGGTCGAGGAGGCCGTCGCCCAGGGCCGCACCGTCGTCCTGGAGATCGACATGCAGGGCGCCCGCCAGGTGCGGTTCTCCTATCCGCAGGCCGAGCACATCTTCCTCGCGCCGCCCTCCTGGGACGAGCTCAAGCGCCGCCTCATCCGGCGGGGCACCGAGACCGCCGAGCAGCAGGCCAGGCGGCTGCGCACGGCCCGTAAGGAGCTGGCCGCCGTCGACGACTTCGACGCCGTCATCGTCAATGACACCGTTGACCACGCCGTCGCGGCACTGGTAGACTTACTTGGTCTGTGACCTGGTGCGCGACACCTGTGTATCGTTCTCAGTGCAATAGTTTCGTGCAGTAGTTCGTGCAACACTTCTGCGCATCTTTTCCGCCGCTTCCAATGTGAGGACCATTCCTTGAGCGAGACCATCTCCGAGGGCATCGTCAATCCCCCGATCGATCAGCTTCTTCAGCACGTCGACTCGAAGTACCGGCTGGTGCTCTTCGCCGCCAAGCGGGCCCGCCAGATCAACGCCTACTACTCCCAGCTGGCCGAGGGCCTGCTGGAGAACGTCGGCCCCCTGGTCGAGGTCTCCAATCAGGAGAAGCCGCTGTCGATCGCGATGCGCGAGATCCAGGCCGGTGTCATCGAGACCCACGAGATGAACCCCGAGGAGATCGCCGCCGAGGCCGCTGCCGCCCAGCAGGCCCCCGCCGTCGAGCTCGACGATCCGTTCGCGGACCTCACCCCGCCGGCCTGATCCGTCGGTGTCAACAGTTCTTGTCGGGGTGGCCGGCGGGATCGCCGCCTACAAGTCCTGCTACCTCGTCCGCCGGCTCGCCGCAGCCGGCCACCAGGTGCGCGTCGTCCCCACCGAGGCGGCGCTGAACTTCGTCGGACGCCCGACCTGGGAGGCACTGTCCGGCCATCCGGTGCACACCGGCGTCTTCGACGATGTCCCCGGCGTCGAGCACGTCCGGCTGGGCGGCGAGGCCGACCTGGTCGTCGTCGCTCCGGCCACCGCCGATCTCCTGGCACGGGTCGCGGCCGGACGGGCCGACGATCTGCTCACCGCCACCGTCCTGGCCACCCGCGCCCCGGTGCTGATGGCTCCGGCCATGCACACCGCGATGTGGCAGAACCCGGCCACCCGCGACAACGTGGCCACGCTGCGCCGCCGGGGGATCGTCGTCAAGGATCCCGCGGTGGGCCGGCTCACCGGACCCGACTCCGGGCCGGGCCGGCTGCCCGAGCCCGACGAGCTGGCGGAGCTGGCAGAGTTCCTGCTGGAGTGTCCCGGGGCCGCCGCGCAGCTGGCCGGCCAGGACCTGTCCGGACGCCGGGTGGTGGTCACCGCCGGGGGCACCCGGGAGGCGCTGGACCCGGTCCGCTACCTCGGCAACTCCTCCTCGGGCCGGATGGGCCGGGCGCTGGCCCTGCTGGCCGCCGCCCGCGGAGCCGATGTCACCCTGGTCGCCGCCCACGTCGATGTGCCGGCGCCCTCGGCCATCGAGCAGGTCGCGATCTCCAGCACCGAGGACCTGTCGGCAGCGATGACCGAGTTGGCACCGGACGCCGACATCGTCGTGATGGCGGTCGCCGCCGCCGACTTCACCCCGGTCTCCCGCTCTCAGCTGAAGATCAAGAAGCACGAGGGGGCCGATCCGATCGGCGCCCGCACCCGGATCGATCTCACCCAGACTCCCGATGTGCTGGCCGCGATCAGCGCTGCGCGGCGTCCGGGGCAGGTGATCGTCGGGTTCGCCGCCGAGACCGCCCCGGACCGGGACGCGCTGCTGGAACTGGCCGCCGCCAAGCTGGCCCGCAAGGGCTGCGACCTGCTGGCCGTCAACGATGTGAGCGCCGGCAAGGTCTTCGGTATGGTCGACACCGACGTCACCGTGGTCCGCCAGCAGGGACCCGGTCGACGCGTCATGGGCTCCAAGATGCTGGCCGCCCAGGCCATCCTCGATGAGGCCCGCTCGCTGCTGGCCCCCGCCCCGGACGCCCCGGCGTCCTGAGCGGGTACCCACCCGGCCCCACTCACGGGGCCCAATGCGCGGCTCTTCGCCGCGCGGTCAGGAATACAGATGTCCACGTCACCCACGACTCCATCGCGACCGTCCAGTCCTCGTCCATCCAGTCCTCGCCTGTTCAGCTCAGAATCGGTCACCGAGGGCCATCCGGACAAGATCGCGGACGCCGTCTCCGACTCCATCCTCGACGCGATGCTGCGCGAGGATCCCCAGTCCCGGTCAGCGGTGGAGGTCTTCGTCACCACCGGCCACGTCACGGTCGGCGGGGAGGTCACCACCGAGGCTTATGTCGACATCGCCGACATCGTCCGCAACAAGGTCCTGGAGATCGGCTACGACTCCTCCCGCAAGGGCTTCGACGGTGCCTCCTGCGGCGTCTCGGTGGCGATCGACGCGCAGAGTCCCGATATCGCCCAGGGGGTCGACGCCGCCTACGAGGCGCGCCACGGCTCCACCGATGCCATCGACGCCCAGGGGGCCGGGGATCAGGGCCTGATGTTCGGCTACGCCTGCACCGAGACCGAGTCCCTGATGCCGCTGCCGATCGACCTGGCCCACGCCCTCTCGCTGCGGCTCACCGCGGTGCGCAAGGACGGCACCCTGGACTACCTGTGGCCCGACGGCAAGACCCAGGTCACCATCGCCTATGACCAGGCCGGACGCCCGGTCGGGGTGAAGACGATCGTCATCTCGACCCAGCACTGCGACGGGGTGAGCATCGAGGGCACCATCGCTCCCGACCTGCGCCGCCACGTCATCGATCCGGTGCTGCAGCGCTATCAGCTGTCGGCCGAGGGGCTCGAGGTGCTGGTGAACCCGACCGGCAAGTTCGTCGTCGGCGGGCCGATGGGCGACGCCGGTCTCACCGGGCGCAAGATCATCGTCGACACCTACGGCGGGATGGCCCGCCACGGCGGCGGCGCCTTCTCCGGCAAGGACCCCTCGAAGGTGGACCGGTCGGCGTCCTACGCGATGCGCTGGGTGGCCAAGAACGTGGTGGCCGCCGGGCTGGCCTCGCGCTGCGAGTGCCAGGTGGCCTATGCCATCGGGCGGGCCCGGCCGGTGAGCCTTCGGGTCGAGACCTTCGGCACCTCCACGGTGTCCGAGGAGGAGATCGAGAGGGCCGTCGGGCAGGTCTTCGACCTGCGTCCGGCCGCGATCATCCGCGACCTGGACCTGCGCCGCCCGATCTACGCCCAGCTGGTGGCCGGCGGTCATTTCGGGCGCACCCTGCCCGGGGTGACCTGGGAGCTCACCGACCGGGTGGACGCCCTGCGGGACGCCGTCGCCTGAGCCTCGGGCGATCCGCTGGAGAACTCGTCGGTGCTCTCGGAACTGCCGGTGATCTGAGGGTTGTTGGTGCTCTGAGAATTGTCGGTGCCGGCGGATAGCGTGGTCGGTATGGCTGGAATGGACGCCTTCCGGGAGCCGGTGCGCCGATGGTTCACCGACGTCTTCGCCGCGCCCACCCCGGTCCAGACCCGGACCTGGGAGGTGGTCTCGCAGGGCCGGCACGCCCTGGTGGTCGCCCCGACCGGCTCGGGCAAGACCCTGGCCGCCTTCCTGTGGGCCCTTGACCGCCTCACCGATCCCGCCCGGCTCACCGACCCCGCCCGGTCCGGCCCTCCTCGCTCAGCTGAGGGAAGGGGCGGGCGGGATCGCCGGGCGGGCGGCGTCCGGGTGCTCTACGTCTCCCCGCTCAAGGCCCTGGGCACCGACATCGCGAAGAACCTGCGTGCGCCCCTGGCCGGGATCCGCAACACCTCCGAACGGCTGGGGGCGCCCTGCGCGCCGGTGGACGTGGCGGTGCGCACCGGAGACACCAGCCCCGCCGAGCGCGCCCGGATCGCACGGCGTCCCCCCGACATCCTCATCACCACCCCCGAGACCCTGTACCTGATGCTCACCTCCCAGGCGCGCCGGGTGCTGGCCGATGTGCAGACGGTCATCGTCGACGAGGTGCACGCCGTCGCCGGATCCAAGCGCGGCTCCCACCTGGCGCTGTCCCTGGAGCGCCTGGACGCCCTGGTGGGCCGCGATGTCCAGCGGATCGGGCTGTCGGCCACCGTCCGGCCGATCGACGAGGTGGCCGCCTTCCTGGCCGGGGACCGCCCGGTCACCGTCGTCAACCCGCCCGCCGGCAAGAACTGGGATGTGCACGTCAGGGTCCCGGTCGACGACATGGCCGATCTGCCCGCATCGCCGGCCGACGACCAGGAGCTGCTCACCGACCCGCTGTTGACAGACCCTCTGCTGACCGGGGGCGGCGTCGACACCCTGGTCGCCGACGTCTCCGACTCCGCGCTGCCCACCCGGGCCTCGCTGTGGCCGTGGATCGAGCGCGAGGTCTATGCCGAGGTGCTCGCCGGACGCTCCACCCTGGTCTTCGTCAACGCCCGGCGGACCGCCGAGCGGCTCACCAGCCGGCTCAACGAGCTGTGGGCGGCCGAACACGACCCCGACTCGCTGGCCCTTCCACGGCGTCGCCCGCCGGCCGACATCATGCTCCCGGTCGACGAGGTGGGGCGGGCTCCAGCCGTGATCGCCCGCGCCCACCACGGGTCGGTGTCCAAGGACGAGCGGCTGCGCACCGAGGAGGATCTGCGCTCCGGCGAGCTGCGCTGCGTGGTGGCGACCTCCTCCCTGGAACTGGGCATCGACATGGGCCTGGTCGATCGGGTGATCCAGATCGAGGCCCCGCCCAGCGTCTCCAGCGCCCTGCAGCGGATCGGGAGAGCCGGGCATTCCGTCGGCGCGGTGTCGCGCGGTTCGGTCTACCCCAAGACCCGGCTGGATCTGCTGCACGCCGCGGTCACCACCGGGCGAATGCTGGAGGGCCGCATCGAGGCCCTCCGCATCCCGCGCAATCCGCTCGACGTGCTCGCCCAGCAGACCGTCGCGGCGACCGTCTGCGAGCCCGACGGGCTGGTCGTCGAGGACTGGTACGCCGCCGTGCGCCGCTCCCGGCCCTACGCCCAGCTGCCCGCCGAGGCTCTCGACAAGGTCATCGCGATGCTCACGGGCGGCTACGCTTCCGCCGACCTGTCGGATCTGAGGGCCCGGCTGGTGCTCTGTGACGGGGTGCTGACGGCACGGCCGGGTGCCCTGCGGCTGGCCGCCACCTCCGGTGGCACGATTCCCGACCGCGGCATGTTCGGCGTCTTCCTGGTCGGGGAGGGGGAGGGACGCCGGGTCGGGGAGCTGGACGAGGAGATGGTCCACGAGTCGCGGGTCGGTGACGTCTTCACCCTCGGCGCCTCCTCCTGGCGGATCGCCGAGATCACCCGCGATCAGGTGCGCGTCACCCCGGCTCCCGGGCACACCGGGCGGCTGCCGTTCTGGCACGGCGAGGGGGAGGGCCGGCCGGCCGAGCTGGGCCGGGCGATCGGCGCCCTCACCCGGGCGGTCCACGACGATCCCGGGACACTCGCCCGGATGGGGTTCCTGGATGCTCGGGCGCGCGACAACATCGTCGCCTTCCTGGATGCTCAGGCCGAGGCCACCGGCGTCCTGCCCGACGACCGGCACGTCGTCCTGGAGCGGTTCCACGACGAGCTGGGGGACTGGCGCCTGGTGGTGCACAGCCCGTGGGGTCGGCCGGTCAACGCCGCCTGGGCGCTGGCCATCGGGCAGCGACTGGCCGAGCGGCTCGGCATCGACGCCCAGCCGGTGGCCGGCGACGACGGCCTGGTGCTGAGGCTGCCCGACACCGACTCTCCGCCCGGGGCCGAGCTGGTGGTCTTCGAGCCCGAGGAGATCGCCGATGTGGTGGCCGCCCACATCGGTGACACCGCGCTGTTCGCCGGCCGGTTCCGCGAGTGCGCCGCCCGCGCCCTGCTGCTGCCCCGGCGCGATCCCGGACGCCGCGCGCCGCTGTGGCAGCAGCGGTTGCGGGCCGGGCAGCTGCTTGAGGCCGTCCGCGACCAGCGCGACTTCCCGATCGTCGTCGAGACGGCCCGCGAGTGCCTGGCCGACGCCTACGACCTGGACGCCCTCACCGCTCTGATGCGAGATCTGGCCGCCCACCGGGTGCAGGTCGCTGAGGTGACGACGTCGGCGCCCAGCCCGCTGGCCTCGGCGCTGCTGTTCACCTACACCGGCGCATTCATGTACAGCGGCGACACCCCGCTGGCCGAGCGTCGCGCTGCGGCTCTGTCCTTGGACCCGCAGCTGCTCGTCCAGCTGATGGGCACCCTCGATCTGCGCGATCTGCTGGATCCCGAGATCATCTCCGAGGTGGTCTCCGAGCTGCAGCACACCCGCGACGACCGGCGGGCCCGCGACCGGGAGGGACTGGTCGATCTGGTGTCCCGGCTCGGCCCGGTGCCTCTGGATCTTCTGCCCGAGCGCTGCGTGCCGGAGCTGGCCGCCGACCTTCCGGGTGCCGTCGAGAGGCTGGGGGAGCGGGTCGCGGTGGTGCGGATCGCCGGGGCTCCCCATCTGGCCGCCGGCCAGGATCTCGGGCTGCTGCGCGATGGCCTGGGGGTGCCGGTGCCACCCGGCCATCCGGTGGTCGGCGCCACCGGGCGCGATCCGCTCACCCAGCTCATCGCCCGCTGGGCCCGCAGCCATGGACCGTTCACCGCCGCCGAGGTGGCCGCCGCCCTGGGGTTGGGGGCCGGCACGGCAGGTGTGGTGGCCGACCGCCTGGCCGGGAGTGGGGAGCTGGTGCAGGGCCGTTTCGTGCCTGGCGAGCAGATCCAGTACTGCCACTCCCGGGTGCTCTCGCGAATCCGCGGTCGCGCCCTGGCCAGGGCCCGCGATCAGGTCCAGCCCGTCTCAGGTAGCGCGCTGGCCCGGTTCAGCCTCGACTGGCACGGGGTGGCTCCGGTCGGCGGTCGGCCGGGTCTGCGCGGGGCCGACGGCCTCCTGGAGGTGATCGGGACGCTGGCCGGGGCGGCGCTGCCGGCCTCGGCCTGGGAGTCTGCAGTGCTGCCCGCCCGGGTCGCCGGCTACTCCCCGGCGATGCTCGACGAACTCACCTCGGCCGGGGATGTGCTGCTGGTGCCGGCCTCGACGGCCGGTGCTGCCGATCCGCTGATCAGGCTGGTGGCTGCCGAGGATCTGGCGCTCTGCTCCCCGGTCACACTCCCGGAACCCGACTCCGAGGCAGCCCGGGCGCTGTTGGAGCTGGTCGGCGAGGGATCGGTGCTGCTGGGACCGCTGATGTCGGAACTTGACCTGACCGGCCCAGGGTTGTCGGAGGTGGTGTGGCGTCTGGTGAGCGAGGGTCTGCTCGCCCCCGACGGCTTCGGCCCGGTGCGGGCTCATCTGGCGGGGGGCACGGTGGCGCACCGGAGCCGGCGCACGTCGACCCGGTCGCGGGCCAGGATGGCCCGCTACTCGCTGCGGTCGGCGGTCCGGGCGGCCGGGCTGCCGCCCGATCTGGCCGGACGATGGCACCGCTGCGAGCCGGGCACCGGGACCCCCGCCCAGCGGGCCACCGGGCGGGTCGAGCTGATGCTGGAGCGCCATGGTGTGCTCACCCGCGGGGCGGCCGCCGATGAGGGCGCCGACGGCGGTTTCGCGTCCGTCTACCAGGTGCTCCGGTCGGCCGAGGAGGCCGGCAAGGTAATTCGCGGCTATCTCGTGGAGGGGCTGGGCGGTGCTCAGTTCGCCGCGCCCCCGGTGGTGGACCGACTGCGCCAGTTCGCCGACGGTCCGGACGCCGCCGGCTGGCCGTCGGGAGTGGCGGAGCCGGCGGTCAGCGTGCTGGCCGCGGTCGATCCGGCCAGCCCCTACGGCGCCGCCCTGGACTGGCCGGTTCAGGAGGGCGCCTCGCCGACCCGGGCAGCCGGGGCGCTGGTGGTTCTGGCCGACGGCGTCCTGCTGGCCCACCTGTCGCGGGGAGGACGCCGGCTCAGCCTGTTCACCGACGGTCTTCCCGAGGGGGTGGACGCCGACTGGGCCGCAGGCGCGGTGACGACGGCGCTGCGCGGCTGGCTGGCGCAGACCGGCGGGCGGCCGGTGACGGTGGAGAAGATCAATGGGGAGCCGGTCCTCGGTCTGGATCTGGCTCGGGTCATGCGGGCCGCCGGGGCCGGGATCACTCCCCGTGGGCTGCGTCTGGAGGCTGATCACTCGGTTCGGGAGAGGGTGCGCCATGGGTGATCTCCGGATCGGCACGCTGAGTGCCGTGGTGCTGGCCGACGCCGAGGCCAATGCCGCGTCGATCGGGTTCGAGGTCATCCGACCCGATGTTCTCGGTCCGCAGGTCCCGATCGAGTACGGCGGATCTCTGATCGGCACCGTTACCTTCCTGAAGGACGGGCGCTTGGCCGAGGTCGAGCTTCTCGAGGCGAATCACTGGCTCCCGAGCGGGATCTCCTGGGCCCAGGGGGAGGAATGCCGACGCCTGTGGGAACCCTATGAGGAGCTGTTGCCCTTCTCGGAGACTTCAACGGCGGGGGAGGGGTTTCGCATCGGAACGGTGAGCGCCGCGGTCCGCGTCGAATCCGGCACGGCATCCATCGGTTTCGAGACTGTGCTCGACGGGGTGGGCCTGCGGTTGCCATTCGAGCGTCGCGGGTCTGCGATCGGGACCATTGCGTTCCTGAAGGACGGCCGTCTCGCCGGGGTCGAACTGCTCGACGCCGAGCGGCTTCCGTCGGGAATCTCCTGGCTCCAAGGGGATGAGCAGTGAGCACCGTGATGGGTCTGAGTGGGTGCGATGCCTGAGGGAGACTCGGTGCATCGTCTGGCCGACCGTCTCCAGCCCGCCGCCGGACGCCTGGTCACCGGATGCCAGCTTCGGGTGCCGGAACTGGCGGTGGCCGACCTCACCGGAGCCACTCTCACCGCGGTTCGGGCGCACGGCAAGCACCTGCTGATGACCTTCGCGCCCGCTGCCCTCGACGGCACCATCGAGGGGATGGCGGTGCCGGGAGAGTGGATCCTGCACACCCATCTGCGGATGGAGGGCATCTGGCGGGTTCACCCGGCGGGTCAGCGCTGGCGAACTCCGGGGCACACCGCCCGGGTGGTGCTGCGGTTGGAGGGAGCCCGGCCCGGCGGCCCCCAGGTCGAACTCGTGGGCCACGACCTCGGGCTGGTCGAGCTGTGGCCGGCCGCCGAACTTGAGCACCGGCTGGGATGGCTGGGTCCCGACCCGCTGGACGCAGACTGGGCGCGGGCCGGACGATGGCTGCCGAGCGGACGCGACGAGGCGGTGCGCCGGGCCGGGCTGCGGCCAGACCGGCCGATCGGCGTCACCCTGATGGACCAGTCGGTGCTGGCCGGGGTGGGCAACGAGTTCCGCGCCGAGGCGTGCTTCCTGTCCGGGCTGCATCCGCGACGCCCCACCGGACAGACCGATGTCGCCGCCGTCATCGACACCGCGGCCCGGCTCATGCAGGCCAACCGGCGCACGAAGTACCGGAGCAGCACCGGCGACAACCGGCCCGGGCACCGGTCATTCGTCTTCGGACGCAATCACCGGCCATGCCTGCGCTGCGGCACCCTCATCCGCAACGGATGGCTCGGCCCCGATGATCGGCCCGACCAGGAGCGCGTCATCTGGTGGTGCCCGACCTGCCAGCGGTGAACGGCATCAGCTGGCGCCCGGCGCACGGTCAAAGTCTGACGGATTGACGTTTGACTACGCACCAAAGTCCGTCAGACTTGACCGATATCGTCTATTCATGGAGGCATATCAGTAGATGGGAGGGGGTCACCGTGATCCGCGACGACCGCCAGATGACCGAACCGGTGCCGACCGGAGGCCAACGGACGTTCGTGCCGACCGACGAGTTCCTCGAACTCGGAAGGAACCTCCCTCAGATGGACGAGTCTGCGTTCCGCGCCAGCCTGGATGACATGACAGACCCGTACCAGGACGACCCCTATTCCCGGTGAGACGGAGCGGTGGGCTCGTGGGCTCCCCGACACCAACATCCTGATCCATTGGACACGACTCGAGCCCCGTCAACTGCCCGTGGAGTCCGCCGTCTCGACCGTCACCCTGGCCGAGTCGGCAGCGGCCGTCCACGCCGATGTGAATCCGGCGGAGAGAGCAGTCCGGCTGGACATTGCTTCAACGTGTGGAGAGCGCGTTCGAACCGCTGCCCTTCGATGTCGGAGCAGCAAGGCAGCGGGCACTCTCCGAACGTTTACGGCAACTCAGCGAGCCGACCGGACGCGACCCGCGCCGCCACCACCCACGACGCGACGGGCCTAGCCGAAGCCTGTAGAAGCCGATTGGATCGGCACGCGCAGGACAGTATCCGTGATACTATTTCGTTATGTCGCGAAATAACGAAGGAAGTGTCTTCTCGGCGCTCGGGCACCCGACCCGCCGAGCGGTCCTCGCGTTCCTGCGCGACCGCGACTTCGTCAGAGTCAACGACATCGCAGACGCCGTCGGAGTCAGCGGCTCAACGCTTTCCGGCCACCTGCGCACGCTGCGCGAGGCCGACCTCGTAGCCACCAGACGGCGGGGAACCGAAATTCAGTATCGGGTCAACCTCACCGTGATCGACGAGGCAATGCTGCTCCTCGCCTCTCTCGGCGGCTCACTGACAGAACACGAACCAACTGGCAAGAAGACCGCTCAGGAGGACACGCCATGAGCAAGAACACCCACTCACACGACAATCTGCACTTGCCAACAGGCGCGCTCACCTTCGCAGGCCTGGCCATCATCTTCATGGTGGCCTGGAGCTTGATCCAGTGGCCCCACATGGCAGCGAGCATCGTCACCCGCGAGGCGGGCGGCAATCACGGAGCAAGCGTCGTGCCACGAGGAGTCACCGCAGCCGCCATGCCGGTCGTGCTCCTCGTCCTGTCCGTCCTGTTGGCAGCAGCGCCGAAGCTGGACACGATGCTCATGGGGCGAATCCTCTCAACACCCCAGCAAGACAGCGGACGCGGCAGGGCGCGCGTGCTGGGTGCACTGTTGGTCGGCCTCGGCATCCTACTCGGCGCATCCCACGTCGCCCTCGTCAGCATGTACACGGGGACGCCCTTCCCGATCGACAGGATCGTCCCCGTCGCCGCAGGTGTCGTGCTCACGATCCTCGGCATCTACCTGCCGCTGGCACGACCCAGCACTACCCATCGCAGCGAACGCATGGAAACCTTCCGGGCAGCGCAAGGCCCCGCGTATCGCATCGGCGGCTTTGCGCTCGTCCTTGTGGGACTCGGCACCATCGTCACTGGACTTCTGCTGCCCTGGCTCTCGATCTTCATCGCATGCGGCGGGGTGTTCATCATCTTCGCGAGCATCGCCATCGTCTCCCTCATCCGAACCCTCCGAGGGTGACCCCCGCAGGCGCGTCCCGGACATGCGTCCCAAGCCTCGCGTAGACTTGAAACCGCGCAAACGCGCACATTCACTGGCGAGTGTGTGTGCAGAACCTCGACTACCGAAGTACATCGTGCCAATCGCCATCGGTGGCACCAGCGGCCCGTGATCGCCAAGCTTCATTGCGTCCATAGCTATAAGCCTGCTCTAGAGCGCACTTCAGGTCAAATCCAAGGCATGTCGCAGAAACCACTCCATTGGCCTCACCACGAACCCCGACGAGCTGGCAACACCCCCGCTCGGCGAATACTCGGTACCTATGCCGAACCCCTTCCAGTCGGGAGATGGAAAGGCGCGATCTCGGTAGCCGCAGGCTGGCGACGGCGAACGGCGTGCCCTCGCCCTCACTTCCCGGCGTCACCCGGCGAGCGTGACCAGCAGGGCGATCGAAGCCACGGGAGCCAGCACGGCGAGCGCCACTGTCGCCAGTCCCTTGGAGAGGGCGTGGCGGGTGCGGAGCGTTGCGATGCCCAGCACCAGTGCGATCACTCCCATCACCATCCAGAGGGCCTGGATACTGAACAGGATGCGCATGAGGCCCACGTGCGGCTGAGTGGTGTCCTGCAGCACCGGCGGGCTGAACGAGTCGCTGCCGTGGGCACCTGCCAGAAGAGTGCCGAGCCAGGAGCAGGTCGACAGCGCCCCGAGTGCCGCGACGACTGCCAGTACCAGACCGAGGGTGCTTCTGGAAGGAGCCGATGACCGACGCTGGTCCTGCTGCTCTGTGACTTGCATGTGAGAACCCTAGATCGATGCTGGGCTTGAGGTTCCGCGATGTCGAGGACAGTCCGGGTGCCATCAGGGTCGTTCTCGTGAGCCGCCGGGTTGACGGCGTGCTCAAACGCCCGACGTACGACCAAGTCTGGCGGATTGACGTTTGACTACGCACCAAAGTCCGTCAGACTTGACCGCTATTTCCCACGCGTGCTGGCGAAACATCGCAGATGCGACATTCGGTGAGAGCATGGAGGCACACCAACGGATGGAGAGTGACGTGCGGATCGCACTGATGCAGGTGACCACCGGCCGCGATGTCGCGGCGAACCTGGAGCTCGTTCGCGACTGGACGAAACTGGCCGCCGAGCAGGGGGACCGAGCTCGTCGTCTTCCCCGAGGCCACCATGCGCGCCTTCGGCAATCGACTCACCGACATCGCCGAGCCGCTGACCGGTCCGTTCGCCACCGCGGTCCAGCAGATCGCCCACCAGTTCGGCGTCACCATCGCGCTGGGCATGTTCACCCCCGGCGACGCCGGCCGGGTGCGCAACACCCTGCTGGTCGTCGGCCCCGACGCGATCGCGACGAGCTACCACAAGATCCATCTCTTCGACGCCTTCGGCTTCGCGGAGTCCGACACCGTCACTCCCGGCACCAGTCCCACCACGGTCACCATCGGCGGCACCGAAGTAGGGCTGGCGGTCTGCTACGACATCCGCTTCCCGAACCTCTTCGTACGGCTCGCAGAGATGGGCGCGCGGATCATCATCGTGCCGGCCTCCTGGGGCGCCGGGCAGACCGACCAGGAGCACGACGCCAAACTCGATCAGTGGCGCCTGCTGGTCCGCGCCAGAGCCCTGGACTCCACCTGCTTCATCGTCGCGGTCGGGCAGGCCGACCCCCGCACCGCACCGGAGCACCAGGGCGGCACACCCGGCAGCGCCCCCACCGGCATTGGGCACAGCACGGCGGTCGCCCCCGACGGCCAGGTGCTCTGCGAACTCGGTGATGCGCCCGAGTTCCGGATCATCGACATCGACCCCGATCGGGTCGACGCCGTGAGGGCCAGTCTGCCGGTGCTCGCGAACCGGCGCATCTGAACTGCACGCCTGAATCGCACAACAGAACACCGACACAACGCAGACGCCGAAAACTGTCAGACCCTCCCTCTAGCATTTCAGGTATGAGCGAGGCGCTGCTGGAACCCACCGAGTGGGTGGCCCACGTCTGCGTGCTGTCCGGCCTGGCCCACCTGGACCGGCCCTTCGACTACCTGATCCCTCCCGACATGGTCGACGGCGTGCGCCCCGGTGTCCGGGTCCGAGTGCGGTTGGCCGGGCGGCTGCTGGACGGCATCGTCCTGGAGGTGGACCACAACCGCCAGGTCGGCGTCACCCTGCAGCCTCTCCAGCGGCTCGTCTCGGCCGAGGTGGTCGTCACCGCAGAGCAGCTCCGGCTGGCGCGCGCCGTCGCCGACCGCTGGGCCGGAACCCTCGAGGAGGTGCTGCGCTGGGCGGTGCCCACCCGACACGCCGCCACGGAGAAGGCCGAGCCGAGGCCCTGGCCGGTGCCGCGGCCGGCCCACATCCCCGGCGCCCTGGACGCCATCGCCGAGGGCACCACCTTCCTCCGGCTGATCGCCGAGGGGGGCAGGCCGCGCGCCTTCTGGAGAGTCGCCCCGGTGGCCGGCCCGGCGGATCGCGATCGGCTCGGGGACTGGCGGCTCGGCGCCGTCCAGGCGGTCTCGGCCGCCCTGGAGTCCGGCCGCCGGGCACTGTGCTGTGTGCCCACCGGTCGCCCAGGCCGAGGAGCTCGCCACCGCCCTGGCCGAGCCCTTCGGAGCCGGCACCGTGGCCCTGCTGCACGCCGATCAGAGCGCCGCTGACAGATGGCGCAACTATCTCGGGGTGGTGCGCGGCCAGGCCACCATCGTGGTGGGCACCCGATCGGCCGTGCTGGCGCCGCTGTCCCATCTCGGCGTCATCCTCGTGTGGGACGAGAGCTCCAACCTCCATGACGAGCCCCGGGCTCCCTACCCGAACACCCGCGACGTGGCGGCGCTGCGCGCCCAGACCGACCACTGCGCGCTGCTGCTGGCCGGCCACTCCTGCTCCCCGAGGGTCGCCGGCTGGCTGAGCGCCGGGTGGCTGGCCGGCGTCCAGACCCCGCGCGAGCAGCTGCGGGCCCTGTGCGCCAGGGTCCGCGCCCCCGGCGATTCCGACATCGCCCTGCAGCGCGATCCGCTGGCCAACCGCGTCCGGCTGCCAGATCTGGTGATGCAGACCATCTCCAGCGGTCTCATCAGCGGTCCCGTGCTGGTCTCGGTGCCGCGCCCCGGCAATCTGGTGCGGCCCTGCTGCGCCGCCTGCCGGCGTCCCATCTCCTGCCCCCGGTGCCACGGCCCGGTCAAGGGGAGACGGCTGGCCGGGGGCAGCACCGAACTGGAATGCAGCTGGTGCGGTCACCTCATCGAGGGCTGGTCCTGCGCGAACTGCGGCGGCACCGTGGTGCGCTCCGGGGTGGTCGGCGCAAGCACCACCGCCGCCGAGCTGGGCCGGGCGTTTCCCTCGGTCCTGGTCGTCGACTCCTCGGCCGACCACATCCGCACCACGGTCGGCGACGAACCCGCCCTGGTGGTCGCCACCCCCGGCGCCGAGCCGCGAGCCCCCTCCGGATACGCCGCCGCGATCCTGCTGGACGCCGGTCAGGCCTTGGCCCGCCCCGGTCTGGACGCCGTCTGCCAGGTGCTGGACCACTGGTTCCGGGTGGCCGCGCTGGTGCGCTCCGGCGTCGAGGGCGGTCAGCTGGTGATCGTCGGGCCTCCCGAGGATCGTGCCGTCCAGGCGGTGATCCGCAATGATCCGGTGGCGTGGGCGGGGGTGGAGATGGCCGAGCGCGCCGAGGCGGGGTTCCCACCGGCCGCCTTCGCCGCCCTGATCGACGGCAGCGCAGCGGCGGTCGGGGGAGCCGACGAACGCCTTCGCGGCGATCTGACAGATGCCGGGTTGGAGGTCGGCATGGCCCCCGGCCAGGTCTCGGTGCTCGGGCCGGTGGAATCCGGACCGGTCGAGACCGGCGGTCCGCGTGCGAGCGCCTCCCAGGCTCGGCTGATGATCCGGGCCGATCTGGGCCTGTCGGCGCAGCTGGTGCCGATGCTGCGACACTTGCGCTCGGCCCACAGCCTGCGCGGGGAGGGCGGACCGCTGAGGGTCCGGATCAACCCGGTCGGCCAGCTGTAGTCGCCCGCGCTCCATACAACACTTCACCCGCCAGATGATTGAGGTCTGAAATGACATGGCACTACCTGCCGATCAGGGTGACGGAAGAGTCGGGGGTGTCGTCTGTGACTAGGGGTTGAGCCCCTCTCGGCGTGTCATACAGGCGGGCGAGGCCCCGCACGGTTTGGATGGAAGTACCCCTACAAACCACCGCCGCAAGGAACCTCGCCCGCGATGCCATCCTCTCCCACCGCACCCGCCGTCCGCACCCCTGACACGCCCGCACCGAATGTCCGGCTGGTCGATCACCTGGCCCGGGTCCCCGACCCCCGCAAACCCAGAGGCACCCGGTACCCGCTGACAGGCCTGCTCCTCCTGGCGATCTCGGCGACCCTGGCCGGATGCCGGGGCTTCACCGCGATCGGAGAATGGGCCCACGCCCTCACCGGCCACTCCCTGGCCGGGTTCGGGCTGCGCGCGGCCCCCGGAGAATCGAACCTGCGCAAGCTGTTCTCACGTCTGGATGCCGCCGCACTGGACGCTGAACTGTGCCTGTACGCCTGGACCCGCACCACCACCATCGACGGGCGCCGTGTCATCGCCGTGGACGGGAAAACCCTGCGCGGCTCCCGATCGGCAACCGAAAAGGCCCGGCACCTGGTCGCAGCCCTCGACCACGCCAGCGGCACCGTGGTCGCCCAGCAGGCCGTCGACGCGAAGTCCAACGAGATCCCGGCCCTGCCCGACCTCATCACCGCGTTGGGCGAACGGGCTGCCGGTGCGGTGATCACCGCCGACGCCCTCCATACCCAGACCGCGACCGCGACCGCGATCCTGGCCGCCGGCGCCGACTACGTGTTCACCGTGAAATCCAACCAGCCGGGACTGCACAAGCGATTGAAGTCCCTGCCGTGGTCACGGGTTCCGGCAGGACACGTGGAGGTGGAGAAGTCTCATGGGCGCAGGGTCCGGCGGACTCTGAAGGTCGTCCAGGCACCCGCGGATCTGGGGTTTGAGGGGGCGGTGCAGGTCGCCCAGTTGCGCCGGGTGGCCACCCGGAAGGGGAGGAAGACCACGGAGGTGGTGTATCTGGTCACCTCGGCCGGTCTGCCGGCGGCGCCGCCGGCCCGGCTCGCGGCGTGGGTGCGCGGTCATTGGGCTGTGGAGAACCGGTTGCACTGGGTCCGTGATGTGACCTTCGACGAGGACAGGCACCAGGCCAGGACTGGGTCGGCGCCTCAGGTGATGGCCACCCTGCGCAGTGTGGCGATCGGTATTCACCGGATGAGGGGTGAGGCGAACATCGCGCGGGCGATCCGGCGTGCGGCCTGGGACCCGTTGGCGACCTGTGACCTGGTCCTCACACTCTGATCACAGCTCGACCACAGGAAGGAGAAACGACTTTTCCGGGACCCTGACCTGCCGGTATTCATCACGCAAGGCGACGAGCGCGAGTACTCCCTCTGCGAGGTGTACCTCGATGAGGATGGGAGACTCGAGGCGTGGACCGCGAGTGGCCGGATCGCTCCCAGCGGCGACTCTGTCGAGGAGCTACTGGCAGACCTGAATCACATGCGGGAGGACATCGACCGGTGGGCACCTGTCGAGTTCGGCTCCCTGGTGGTCGGCATGGCGCTGACCCGGACGGAAATCTAGAGATTGCCGGGACCACTCGACCATTCCTGGCGCGAGTGCTCATTTATCCAACAGTGCGAAGGACCCGTATACAAGCCTGCCCTCATCGCACACTCTGTCTCGTCTACTTCGTCGATGTGATATCTATCACATGAGGAACGTTTGTGCATGTATCGCACAGATTTGCAGGAAAGTTCGATCGTGTCCAGCGCTTGCACCTCAAGCCTCAGTCACGTATCATTTATTCATGGACACGGAATCGGCTTTCTGGACGCGAGTCCAGGCTCTCGAGGAACACCTCGACCGCCTGGACTACACCGCGTTGTCCACCATGTCCGACGCCGACAAGGTCACCGCCATGACGCGGATACGGAGGCTGGCCGACCGGATGACTGCGGGGGCGGCCGTGGTCACCGATGCGGCGGACAAAGCGAATGCGACCGACCACACCACCGGGACGCCGCTGCCTGATTTCCTGGCCAAGACCGAGGGGCGGACTCCGAGTCAGGGGATCGGAGTGGTGAAACGGGCCTCCAAGCTCGCCCACCACCCGGGGGTGCGCGACGCCGCCCTGGCCGGTGATGTGCCCCCGGATCATGCGACGGCCATCGGTGAGGAGTTGGGCAAACTGCCCCAGGATCAGCTGAGCCCCGAGCAGGTCGACCGGGCCGCCGGACTGTTCCTGGACCGGGCGGCCACCACGCCGCCGGGACAGCTCCGCAAAGCCACCAAGAAGATTCTCGAAGAGGTGGCCCCGGAGGCGGCGCCCTCACCCGGCGACGAGGCGGCACGGCTGGCCGCCCAGCGGAACCGGGCCGTCAAAGACCGGCGACTGGTATGGGGTTCCGACGGGGAGGGGTCCACCTGGTTCTCCGGGCAATTGCCCGATTTGGAGGCCCAACAGCTGATCGGCACCCTCCAGGCCTTTGGGGAGAAGGGACGCCGCGCCGAACGGGATGAGGCGAAAGCGTTGAGAGACAAGCGGGCCGAGGGGCACATCACAGACTCCCAGTATGTGGCCGCCCGCCTCGAACTCGAATCGAGGGAAGCCCGCAGCACCGCGCAACGGATGGCCGACGCCCTGGTCGACATGGTCGGGCTACTGGCCAGTGTCGACAAGGTTCCCGCTGCGGGTGGTCAGACGCCGAGACTGGTCGTCACTCTCAACTACCAGGACCTCCACGATGCGCTCGAGGGAAAGATCGCCGCGGGCGCGGTCACCGGTGCCGCCGGTGAGATCCCCGTCGATGCCGGATCCCTGCGGCGGATGTGCTGCGAGGCAGGGATTCTCCCGGTGGTGCTGGGCGGTGAATCCCAGGTGATGGATATGGGTCAGGAGCGCCGCTTGGTGACCGGAGCGATCCGCAGGGCCTTGGAAGTCAGGGATGGCGGATGCATATTCCCGGGCTGCACGGTTTCGGCGGATTTGTGCCAGGCACATCACATCATTCCCTGGTGGCTTGAAGGCCCGACTTCCCTGGATAACCTTTGCCTCGTCTGCAGGCACCATCACGCACTGGTGGAACCCGATAGATATCATTCGAGGGACCAGTGGCGGATCATCGTCGACTCCGACACAAAAATACCCCGTGTGCTCCCACCGGAACGGCTCAAAAAGCACCTGCGGAAGTCTGCGGAGGACCCAAACATCACCAGAACCGATGACCCGACTCAACGGGAGAACTCCGCCCGGCCGACCTTGGTGGCGTGAGCAGTCGTGAGAGAGAACAGAGAACTCCACCCACCCCGCGGAGCTGAGCCGTGGAATAACACGTACAAGGATATCGTGCAGCAACTCCCCACCACCCCACGGAGCTGAGTAGTGGGGAGCGCTCTAGTCCATGCGACACGAAAGTTGCTTGCAGCCGGACGGTGCGTGCAGCCGGACGGAGAGAAGGAGTTTGTAGTCGGATAGTGAGAATCAGATGGCGAGAATCGGATGGTGAGAGGGTGCGCACCGCCGGGCCTCGATAGGCTGGAACAGTGAGAATCCTGTTCGCCGGTACCCCCCCTGATCGCATGCCCCACCCTGGCGGTCCTGGACGACGACCCCGACCACGAGGTGGTGGCCGCGCTGACCCGCCCCGACGCCGCCCAGGGGCGCCATCGCACCCCCCGGCCCTCGCCGGTGGCCGAGGAGGCCACCCGACGCCGGATCCCGGTGATCAAGGCCAGATCGCTGAGATCCGGTCAGGCCCGCGAGGTGATCTCCGCGCTGGACATCGACGTCGCCGTGGTGGTCGCCTACGGCGCCCTCATCCCGCCCGATCTGCTCGAGCGCCCCCAGCACGGCTGGATCAACCTCCACTTCTCCGTGCTGCCCCGCTGGCGCGGCGCCGCCCCCGTCCAGCACGCCGTGATGGCCGGGGACGCCACCACCGGGGCCACCGTCTTCCGGCTCGTCGAGGAGCTGGACGCCGGCCCCGTCTACGTCTCGCGCTCCTACCCGATCGCCGCGACCGACACCTCGGGCACCCTGCTGCGCCGGCTCGCCGAACAGGCCACCGACCTGGTCACCGCCACCCTCCGCGACATCGCCGAGGGAGTCGAGCCCGTCCCGCAGCCCACAACCGGGATCACCGTCGCCCCCAAGATCACCCCCGACGACGCCCGGCTGGACCCGTCCTGGTCGGCCGCCGACGTCGACCACCTGGTGCGCGGCACCTCGCCGGCCCCCGGCGCC
Organism: Acidipropionibacterium sp.; assembly: GCA_022647765.1. Lineage (GTDB taxonomy): Bacteria > Actinomycetota > Actinomycetes > Propionibacteriales > Propionibacteriaceae > Acidipropionibacterium. Next base: position 59,453 of record JALCLH010000014.1, on the reverse strand, counting down.
TGGGGTGAACTCGACGGCGAGCGGTTCAAGGTGCTGCTCACCCGCATCTGGGAGGCCGATGAGAGCCTGGCCCCCGGCGAGCTCAAGGCCACCAAGAAGCACCTGTTGATGGGCACCGGCCGGGGCACCGTCGAGCTGGTCACCGTCCAGGCCTTCGGCAAGCGAGCGATGGCGGGCGCCGACTGGGCCCGCGGCGCCCAGCCCGCCCCCGGCACCACTCTGGAGTGACCGTGCCCCACCAGCAGCACAGGCAACCATCAGCACAGCAATCAGCACGGCCGTTCCCAGCACAATCAATCACGACCCCGCGGCTCCGGCCGCCGGCACACACAATCCTCGCGTCCCGCCGACCCCGCCCGCACCGCCGCGTTCCGCGCCCTGATGGCCGTCGAGTCCCAGGGCGCCTACGCCAACCTGGCCCTGGCCGACGCCCTCTCGCGGGCCGACCTGATCCCCAGGGACGCCGCCTTCGCCACCGTGCTGGTCGATGGCACGGCCCGCGGACAGGGCACCTGGGACGCCATCCTCACCGCCGCCTCGGGCCACAAGCCCACCGACTGGCAGCCGGCTGTGAGAGTCGTGCTCCGGATGGCCTGCCAGCAGATCCTGGCCACCCGCGTCCCGCTGCGCGCCGCGGTCGACACCTCGGTCACCCTGGCCCGCCACGAGATCGGCGAGCGGGTCACCGGCCTGGTCAACGCCGTCTCCCGCAAGATCGGCGCCCACGACCTGGCCGGCTGGGCGGCCGAGCTCGCGACCGGGGACGAGCTCTCCGATCTGGCGCTGCGCACCTGCCATCCCCGCTGGATCGCCGCCGAGCTGGCCGGACGACTGGGCCTCGAGGAGGCCGGCCGGGCGCTGGAGGCCGACAACCTCGCGCCGGTTCCCACCCTGGTGGTCCGTCCCGGTCTGGCCGAGCTCTCCGAGCTGCTGGACGCCGGCGCCACCGCCTGCCTCTACTCGCCCTACGGGGCCACCCGTCCCGGAAACCCGGCCGAAGTCCCGGCCATCGCAGACGGCCGTGCCGGCGTCCAGGACGAGGGCAGCCAGCTGGTCGCCCTCGCCCTGGCCCGCACCGCACAGGCCGCCAGCGCCTCCGGACCCTGGCTGGATCTGTGCGCCGGTCCCGGCGGCAAGGCGGCCCTGCTGGCCGGTCTGGCGGCCACCGAGAACCGGCTGCTGGTGGCCGGCGAGGTGCACCCGCACCGTGCCCGGATGGTCGCCGAGGCCCTCGCCCCGATCCCCGGAGACCATCAGGTGGTGGCCGCCGACGGGCGGCGTCCGCCCTGGGCCCCGGGCAGCTTCGCCGCGGTGATGGCCGACGTGCCGTGCTCGGGGCTCGGCTCGCTGAGACGCCGCCCCGAGTCCCGCTGGCGGCGCACCGCCTCCGACGTCCCGCGTCTCCAAGCCCTCCAGAAACAGCTGCTCGCCGCCGCCGTCGACTCCGCCCAACCGCACGGGGGAGTGATCGGCTACGTCACCTGCTCCCCGGTCGCCGCCGAGACCCTCGAGGTGGTGTCCTGGGCGCTCGACGAGCTGGACGTCGACCTGCTCGACGCCCCGGCCGCACTGCCCGAGGTGACCGGTGCGGCCACCGGGCCGCAGCGCCGCTGCATCCAGCTGTGGCCCCACCGGCACGGCACGGATGCCATGTTCTGCGCCCTGCTGCGTCGGCGTTGATAACACGGCCCGGGTCCCAGCCCGAGTCTCGACCCGGTCGATATGCTGGCGCCATGACGGTCCGGATCACCCCCAGCATTCTCAACGCCGACTTCGCGAAGATGGGTGAGGAGGTCAATGCCATTCCGTCGGCCGACGGCATTCACATCGACGTGATGGACTACCACTTCGTGCCCAATCTCACCATGGGCGTGCCGATGGTGGAGTCGCTGCGCAAGGTCACCGACACCCCCTTCGACGTCCACCTCATGATCGAGGACCCGGACACCTACGCTCCCAGCTATGTGGAGGCCGGCGCCGAGTCGGTGACCTTCCATCTGGAGGCCGCCAAGGCCCCCGTGCGGCTGGCCCGCGAGATCCGTTCGATGGGAGCCCGGGCCGCGGTGGCGCTGCGGACCGGCCACCCCGATCGAGCCGCTGGCCGACATCCTCACCGAGTTCGATCAGATCCTCATCATGACCGTGGAGCCCGGATTCGGCGGCCAGTCCTTCCTCGACGTCATGCTGCCGAAGATCCGGCGCACCCGCGAACTCATCGACGCCTCCGGAGCCGACATCTGGCTGCAGATCGACGGCGGCGTCTCCACCGCGACCATCGCGCGGGCCGCCGAGGCCGGCGCCGACACCTTCGTCGCCGGTTCGGCGGTCTACAAGGCCGCCGAACCCGACGCCATGGTGCAGCAGTTGCGCGGCATCGCCGAGCAGCACCCGTACCAGCGCTGAGCGGTTCTCAGGGAGCGAAAGCCCCGACCCCGACCCCGACCCTCACGGGCGGTGCCGCAGATAGTGCTGGAACTCCATCGCGATCACGTCCCCGGTGACCCCCTCGGGCAGCTCGGCATCGCGCTGGCGCTCCAGCGCGTGGACGTAGTCGCTCAGTGAGTCGTTGTCGGTGACCATCTTGTCGGCGTCGGTGACCCACTTCTGGCGACGCTCGACGAGCTCGTCCTGGGGAACCGTCACCCCGGTGAGCTCCTCGACCCGCACCAGCAGACTCTGGACGGCCGGCGGGCAGGGCGGCTCGTAAGCGTACTCGGGCACATTGGCCCACAGCCCCACGGCATTCATGCCCCGGTCGGCGGCCAGGCTGACCAGCACCCCGGGAATACCGGTCGGTCCGGAGTACTCGAGCCCCTCCAGACCGAGCTGCTCGGCGATCGAGGGGTCCGAGGCCGATCCGGAGACCGGCAGCTGACGGGTGTGGGGGACGTCGGCGACCATCCCGCCGAGCACGACGATCCCCTCGGGATCCAGCTTCATCAGGGTGTCCAGCAGCTCACGGCAGTAGGAGCGCCAGCGCAGGTCGGGCTCCGGTCCGGTGACCACGGCCACCGGGCTGCCGTCGGCCTGCCCGCGCCAGATGGTGGTGGCCGGCCAGGTGATGAGCTCGACCCCCTCCATCGCCGACACCACGGGTCTGGTGTCCTGGAAGGAGTAGTAGTCCTCGGAGTCGATCACTCGCCACTCGGTGGCATCCGCGTGACGGATCACGCGCGCCGCCGTGTCGGAAGCTGCGCCTCCAGCGTCATTCCACCCTGTGTATCCCACGATCACCCAGGGACGATCACTACTGTGCCGGGCCATGCGGTAAGGGTAGTCCAGTCCACGGCTGAATCTCCGCTTCTGTGTCCACAACCCCTATGGTGGGGCGCATGACTTCGGCTCTGCGCTCCATCCTGGGAACCCGGCTTCTCATTCTGGACGGCGCGATGGGCACCATGCTGCAGTCCGCGGATCTCTCCAATGACGACTTCGCCGGGCTCGAGGGATGCAACGAGATCCTCAGCGTCACCCGCCCCGACGTCATCCGCGACATCCACGACCGCTACCTGGCCGCCGGGGCCGACCTCATCGAGACCAACACCTTCGGCGCCAACCTGTCCGCTCTGGGCGAGTACGACATCTCGGAGCGGGCGGTCGAGCTCGCCGGAGCCGCCACCCGGATCGCCCGTCAGGCCGCCGACGCCGCCACCACCCCGGACCGGCCGCGGTTCGTGGTGGGCTCCATCGGGCCCGGCACCAAACTGCCGACCCTGGGCCACATCGGCTTCGCCGCGATCCGCGACGTCTATCAGCAGACCATCGAGGCGATGATCGACGAGGGGGCCGACGCCGTCCAGATCGAGACCTGCCAGGACCTGCTGCAGGCCAAGGCCGCGGTGATCGCCGCCCACCGGGCCGCCACCGCCCGCGGCGTCGACCTTCCGGTGATGGTCGACATCACCGTGGAGACCACCGGAACCATGCTGCTGGGATCGGAGACCGGAGCCGCGCTCACCGTCCTGGAGCCCCTGGGCATCGACTCGATCGGGATGAACTGCGCCACCGGCCCGGCCGAGATGGCCGAGCACCTGCGCACCCTGTCCGGCGCGGCGACGGTGCCGGTCACCTGCATGCCCAACGCCGGTCTGCCCGAGATCACCGGGGAGGGGGCCCGCTACCCGCTGCACCCCGAGGATCTCACCGAGGCCCTCAGCGACTACGCCGAGCGGTTCGGCCTGTCGGTGGTCGGCGGATGCTGCGGCACCACCCCCGAGCACATCGCGATGGTCTCCGAGACGCTGGCCGGGCAATCGGTGGCGCAGCGCCATCCGACGCACACCGACGCCGTCGCCAGCCTCTACTCCGAGGTGCCGCTCTCCCAGGACACCGCGTACCTGGCGATCGGCGAGCGCACCAACGCCAACGGGTCCAAGGCCTTCCGGGAGGCGATGCTCGCGGAGAACTGGGACGAGTGCATCGACATCGCCAAGGCCCAGACCCGAGACGGCGCCCACCTGCTGGACCTGTGCGTCGACTATGTGGGGCGCGACGGGGCCGCCGACATGGCCACCCTGGCCGCCAAGATGTCGACCGCCGTCACCCTGCCGGTGGTGCTGGACTCCACCGAGCCCGCCGTGCTGAGCGCCGGCCTGGAGCACCTGGCCGGTCGCTGCATCATCAACTCGGTGAACTTCGAGGACGGCGACGGCCCCGACTCCCGCTACCAGAAGGTGATGCCGCTGGTGCGCGAGCACGGCGCCGGGGTGGTGGCCCTCACCATCGACGAGCAGGGACAGGCCCGCGACAAGGAGTGGAAGCTGCGGGTGGCGTCCCGCCTCATCGACGACCTCACCGGCAACTGGGGGATGAAGGTCGGCGACATCCTGGTCGACTGCCTCACCTTCCCGATCGCCACCGGCCAGGAGGAGACCCGCCGCGACGGCATCGAGACCATCGAGGCGATCCGCGAGCTCAAGCGCCGCTATCCGGGGGTGCGCACCACCCTCGGCGTCTCCAACATCTCCTTCGGGCTCAACCCGGCCGCCCGGATCGTGCTCAACTCGGTCTTCCTGCACGAGGCGGTGGAGGCCGGCCTGGACTCCGCGATCGTGCACGCCGCCAAGATCCTGCCGATCGACCGGATCCCCGAGGAGCAGCGCGAGGTGGCCCTGGACCTGGTCTGGGACCGCCGCGGCACCGACGCCCCGGCACCGCGCGGGGTCCGAGGACTACGACCCGCTGACCCGCTTCCTGGAGCTCTTCGAGGGGGTCACGGCCGCCTCGATGAAGGCCGAGCGGGAGGCCGAGCTGGCCGCCCTGCCGCTGCTGGAGCGGCTCAAGCAGCGCATCATCGACGGCAACGCCAAGGGTCTCATCGAGGATCTCGACGAGGCCCTCGAGCAGAAGCCCGCTCTGGACATCGTCAACGAGGATCTGCTGGCCGGGATGCAGGTGGTCGGCGATCTGTTCGGCTCGGGGCGGATGCAGCTGCCCTTCGTGCTCCAGTCGGCCGAGGTGATGAAGGCCGCGGTGGCCCACCTGGAGCCGCACATGGAGAAGACCGACGCCGGCGGCAAGGGCACCCTGGTGCTGGCCACCGTCAAGGGCGATGTCCACGACATCGGCAAGAATCTGGTCGACATCATCGTCTCCAACAACGGCTACTCGGTGGTCAACCTGGGCATCAAGCAGCCCGTCCAGGCGATCATCCGGGCCGCCGAGGAGAACAACGCCGACGCCATCGGGATGTCCGGTCTGCTGGTGAAATCCACCATGGTGATGCGCGACAATCTGCTGGAGCTCAACCACGAGGGCCTGGCCCGCAAGTACCCGGTGATGCTGGGCGGCGCGGCGCTCACCCGCTCCTATGTCGAGCACGATCTCAACGACCTGTTCGAGGGCGAGGTCCGCTATGCCAAGGACGCCTTCGAGGGGCTGCGGCTGATGGATTCGGTGATGGCCGTCAAGCGCGGCGTCCCCGGCGCCTCCCTGCCGCAGATCCGGGCCCGCCGGGTCCCCGCCAAGCCGGCGTCCGCAGCCCAGGCCAATACGGTCGCCGCTCAAGCCGGTGGCCCCCAGGCCGGTGCAGCCACGACCACCATCGAGCCGCCGCCCGATGTCCGCGCCGATCTCGCCCGGCCCACCCCGGCCGGCGGCGTCGACGTGCCCGCCCCGCCGTTCTGGGGGTCCCGGGTGACCAAGGGCATCGCCCTGGCCGACATCACCGAGTGGCTCGACGAGAGGGCCACCTTCATGGGCCGCTGGGGCCTGAAGGGCAGCCGCTCCGACGGCTCCTACGACCGTATGGTGCGCGAGGTGGGACGCCCCCGGCTGCGGATGCTGCTGGACAAGATCCGGGCGGAGAACCTGGCCCAGTTCGGGGTGGTGCACGGCTACTGGCCGGTGCTCGCCGAGGGCCGGCAGCTCGTCGTGCTGGACCCCGACGACACCTCCCGCGAACTCACCCGCTTCGAGTTCCCCCGCCAGCAGGGGGGACGCCGGCTGTGCCTGGCCGACTTCTTCCGCGACGCCGAGGAGGCCGCCGAGCTGGGCCCCGACGTCATCGCCTTCCAGCTGGTGACGATGGGCCAGGCCATCTCCGAGGCCACCCAGGAGCTCTTCGAGGCCAACGCCTACCGCGAGTACCTGGAGCTGCACGGGCTGTCGGTGCAGCTGGCCGAGGCACTGGCCGAGATGTGGCACCACCGGGTGCGCTCTGAACTGGGGATCGCCGAGGAGCACGAGGACATCTCCGCCGCCATCGATCACCAGACCTATCGCGGATGCCGGTACAGTTTCGGCTACGCCGCCTGCCCGAATCTGGAGGACCGCGCCAAGGTCGCCGGTCTGCTGGACCCCTCGCGGATCGGCGTCGTGCTGTCGGAGGAGTACCAGCTGCATCCCGAGCAGTCCACCGACGCATTCGTCGTTCATCATCCGGAGGCCAGCTATTTCAATGCCAAGTGAGACGCCGTCCGCCGTCCTGTGGGACTTCGACGGGACCCTGGTCGACACCGAGCCGCGCTGGATGGAGGCCGAGACGCAGATCGTCACCTCCCGGGGCGGCGAGTGGAGCCACGAGCGGGCGGCCGGTTTCATCGGCACCCCGCTGTCGGCGGTGACCACCGCGATCAGCGAGGAGCTGGACGCCGCGATGTCGCCGGCGCAGGTGGAGGAGCTGCTGGTCGCGATGGTGCGCCGCTACCACCAGGAGCGCGAGGTGCCGTGGTGTCCCGGCTCCTACCCGCTGCTGCGGGAGGTGCGCGCCGCCGGGGTGCCGTGCGCCCTGGTGACCGGCTCCACCCGGGCGGTCATCGAGCCGCTGCTGGAGCACTTCGAGGAGGGCCTGTTCGAGACCATCGTCACCTATGACGATCTGCCCGACGACCGCAACAAGCCCGCCCCCGACCCCTACCTGCTGGCCGCCTCGAGGCTCGGCGTCGATCCCGCCGACTGCCTGGTGATCGAGGACTCGGCCTCCGGCGCCCGGGCGGGCAACGACGCCGGGGCCAGGGTGCTGGCCCTCGACGGGCTGGCCACCCCGCCGCCGGCGGCCAACCGCGTCCACCGGGCCACTCTGGAGGGCCTTCATCTGCGCGACCTGGTGAAGCTGTGGCATCTGGCGGGCCAGCCGGCCGCCCCGATGTCGGCCGGCGGCGGGGGAGTGCTGCGGGCCGGTGAGCGGGTCACCCTCACCGACTCCAAGGGACGCCGTCACTCCATCGTGCTGAGTTCCGGCGGCATCTTCCACACCACCAAGGGGATGGTGCGCCACGACGATCTCATCGGCGGCCCGCAGGGGGTGGTGGTCACCTCGGCCGGCGGGATGGACTTCCTGGCGATGCGCCCGACCCTCGGAGAGTTCACCGTGACGATGCCCCGCGAGGCGGCGATCATCTACCCCAAGGAGTCGGCCCAGATCATCTCGGTGGCCGACATCTTCCCCGGCGCCCGGGTGCTGGAGGCCGGGGTGGGTTCCGGCGGCCTCACCATCCCGCTGCTGCGCGCGATCGGGCCGGGCGGCAGCCTCACCTCCTACGAGCGCCGTCCCGAGTTCGCCGAGGTGGCGCGCGGCAATGTCGTCACCTTCTACGGCGAGCAGCCCGCCTCCTGGCGGCTGAGACTGGCCGATCTGGCCACCGATATCTCGCCGGAACCGGTGGACCGCGCCATCCTCGACATGCTCGCCCCCTGGGAGTGCGTCGGCGCGGTGGGCAATGTGCTGGTGCCCGGCGGCGTGCTGTGCTGCTATGTGGCCACCACCACCCAGATGGGCCGGGTGATGGACACCCTGCGCGCCGAGGGCGGCTGGACCGAGCCGAGCGCCACCGAGACCACGATCCGCGACTGGCACGCCGAGGGGCTGTCGATCCGGCCCTCCCACGGCACCACCGGGCACACCGGATTCCTGGTGCTCTCCCGGCGGCTGGCCCCCGGCGTCGAGGCGCCGATGCGCAAGCGCCGACCGGCCCCGGGGGCCTACGGCCCCGACTACCACGGCCCCCGGCCGCGCAATATCACCGAGCACGACCAGTGGCGTCCGGCCAAGGAGGAGCGCTGATCCCGGGGTTGCGGGAGTTGCGGGCAGCGGGCTCTCAGCGACGCCGTCTCACCAGGCCGGCGACCACCCGCCAGCCGATCAGGAACAGCGCCAGGAAGATCGCGGCGACGATGACGAAGGAGAGCACCACACCCTGGTGCGTGAAGTGACGCATCGCCATGCCCAGCACCAGGGTGCAGGCCCAGACCACCAGGCCGGCACGCCATTCGGCGGCCGGGAGCCGGCCCACCACGACGATGATCCAGCCGACCACCAGGCCGGCCAGGAAGGGCACCACGGTGCGCATCAGGCCGCCCGGGTTCAGCGTCTCCTGGTGGGCCAGCCGGCCGATGATGGCGAAGATCAGCACCGCCAGGATGTCCATCACCACGGTCAGGCGCACCTGACCGGAGGCTGTCGTCTTACTGTGACTCATCGGGGCCTCGCTGTCCGTGCCGGCTCCGACGGGCACCTCTGCAGGCCCGTCGCGACGCCGACCATACCGCTGCCGGGCACCGGCCGGTCCGGTTGGCTACTCTTGGGGGCGGGACGCCGTGGCCGCCCGGCCGCACCGGCGCCGACCACCACTGAGCCAGCACTGCGAGGAGGACGATGATCCAGCCCTGGGGAACGATGCTCCCGGCGCCCTACCTGGCGGCCGGCAGCGACTCGTTCACCGAGTTCACCCGGCTGGTGTCGCCCGACCTGCTGCCGCCCACCTCGCTGGACACCAGCATGCCCGAACTGCTGCGCCACGGCACCACGATCGTGGCGCTGAAGTACAACTCGGGGGTGGTGATCTGCGGTGACCGGCGGGCCACGATGGGCTCCCTCATCGCCCAGGACGACATCGAGAAGGTCTTCGGCGCCGACGGCATCTCGGTGCTCGGGGTGACCGGGGCGGTCGGCCTGGCGATAGAGATGGTGCGGCTCTTCCAGACCGAGCTGGAGCACTACGAGAAGATCGAGGGGCGCCCGCTCAGCCTCGACGGGCGCGCCGCCCGGCTGGCCATCCTGGTGCGCTCCAACCTGGCGATGGCGGTCCTGGGGATCGCCGTCATCCCGGTCTTCGCCGGCTGGGACGCCTTCCGCCACCGCGGCCGGATCTTCTCCTACGACGGCACCGGCGGGCGCAACGAGGAGCACGCCTTCTGCACCGCCGGGACCGGCAGCATCTTCGCCACGGCGACGCTGAAGAAGCGCCACCGGCTCGACATGGACCGCAACGAAGCGGTGCAGCTGGCGGTGCGGGCGATCTACGACGCCGCCAGCGATGACGCCGCCACCACCGGCCCGGACCTGAGCCGGGGCGTCTATCCGGTCGTCGTGGTCGCCGACGAGGACGGGGTCACCCGAATCGCCACGGAGAACGTCGCACTGGTCGCCAAGCGCCTCGTCGACGAGATCACCGAGTCCAACGAGAGCTCCTGACCGGCCGGCACCGAGTCCGCAAGCCCCCGGCTGTTTCCCGCTCAGCCCCGTCCAACCCGCCAGTCCCCGAAAGGAGCTCCCAGCCATGACCGTGCCCGCCTACGTCTCACCCGACCAGTGGATCAGCGATCGGGCCGATTTCGCCCGCCGCGGAGTGGGCCGCGGTTATGCCGTGGTGGTGGCGCGCTGCGCGGACGGCATCTGCATGGTGGCCCACAACCCGTCACGCTCGCTGCACCAGACCTCCGAGATTCACGACCGCATCGGCTTCGCCGCGGTCGGGCGCTACAACGAGTACGAGCAGCTCCGGGTGGCCGGGATCAGGCTGGCGGACATCCGCGCCTACGCCTACGGCCCGCTGGACGTCACCGGACTGGCGCTGGCCACCACCTACGCCCAGGTGATCGGGGCGAACTTCGCCTCCATGAATGAGAAGCCCTACGAGGTGGAGCTGGCGGTCGCCGAACTGGGCCGGACGCGACCCGCCGACCAGATCTTCCGGATCAGCTGGGACGGTTCGGTCAGCGACGGCATCGCCCCGACGGTGCTCGGACCGATGAGCCAGGACCGCCGCGACACCATCAATGAGTTCATCACGGACTCCACCCCGCTGGATGACGCCGTCCGGTGCGCCGCCGCCGCGCTGACCGCCTCCTCCGACGCGGCGATCGCCGACGAGCTGGAGGTCTCCATCCTCGATCCGCGCACCGGCGGCCGGCGAACCTTCCGGCGGCTCGGTCGCGACCGGGTCCGGGCCTTCTGGAGCGCCTCGTGACACCTCTTCCCTCCGCCTACACCGCAGGACGTCGCGATCGTCGATCCGGTGCTCATCGTCGGCACCGGGCTGATCGGCGCCTCCATCGGCTGCGCCCTCACCCGGCAGGGGGCCGAGGTGCACCTGTGGGATCTCGACCCGGCCAACGCGATGGTCGCCGCCGGCCGCGGAGCCGGCGTCCTGAGCCTGCTGGACCCGGGCGACTACCGCCTGGTGATCGTCGCCACGCCGCCGTCCGCGGTGGCCTCGACGATCGCCGAGAGGCTGCGCTGGCATCGCAACGCCGTGGTCACCGACACCGCCTCGGTGAAGTCCGCGGTGCTCAGCGCGCTGCGCGAGCGCGACATCGACCTGTCCCGTTACGTCGGCTCCCACCCGATGTCGGGCACCCAGTACACCGGCCCGCTCACCGCCGTCCCCGAGCTCTTCGTCGACCGGACCTGGGTGCTCACTCCCAGACCGGAGAACAGCGCCGAGTCGATCGAGCGGGTCCGCATGCTCGCCGGGCTGTGCGGAGCGCGCACGGTCACCCTGGACACCCGCGACCACGACACCGCGGTGGCCGAGGTCTCCCATCTGCCGCAGCTGATGAGCATCCTCACCGCGGCGAATCTGAGGCACGCGGCGCGCTCCCACCTGCCGCTGGCCGGTGGCGGGATCCGCGACGTCACCCGGATCGCCCAGTCCCAGACCGAGATGTGGCGCCAGATCCTCACCGCCAACCGGACCGCGGTCCGCGAGCAGCTCGGCCAGGTCCGCGAGGATCTCGACACCCTGATCAACGTGCTGGACGACCCCGATGAGCTGGAGTCCTTCCTGAAGATGGGCCGGGCCGGGGCGAGATCCCTGGGTGGCAAGCACGGCCGCGAGCTGTCGGAGACCACCACCGTGGTGGTGGAGATCCCCGACCGGCCCGGTGCGCTGGCCCGGCTGTTCTCCGACATCGACCGGCTCGGCGTCAACATCGAGGACCTGTCGGTGGAGCACGATCAGGCCCGGGACGCCGGCTTCCTGTCGATCGAGGTCGATCCCGCCCGCGCCGACGATCTGAGGGCCTGGATGCGCGAGCACGACTGGGGGCTGCGCTCCTGAGCCCCGCCCGTCCCGACTCGCCCGTCCCGAGTTGACCGCCCCGATGTGACCGCTCGTCCCGGCAGCCTCCCCGCGTCTTGACTCGCGGCCTCAATCCGACCAGCCTTTGATCCGACCTCAAGGTCCGACACCCCCTCCCGATTGGAGTTCTCCATGACCTGCGCCCAGCCCGCCGACCCGGCGTCCCCACCCGCTTCGGAGGCGGAGCCGCTGGTGATCGCCATCGACGGGCCGAGCGGTTCGGGGAAGTCGTCGACCTCCACAGCGGTCGCACGGCGTCTGGGGCTGGCCTGCCTGGACACCGGATCGATGTACCGGGCGGTGTCCTGCGCGGTCGCCAACCGCGGCATCGACCCGGCGGCGGATCCGCAGGCCGTCATCGACCTGGTGCGCCAGGCCCGGTGGGAGCTGAGCACCGTGCCGGGAGTCGACCGGGTCGTCATCGACGGGCAGGATGTCACCGACCAGATCCGCGAGCCGGCCACCAGCGCCCGGGTCTCGGCGGTCGCCACCATCCAGCCGGTCCGCGATCTGCTCAGCGACCGGATGCGGCGCATCGTGGCCGAGCACGGCCACCGGATCGTGGTGGAGGGCCGCGACATCACCACCGCGGTGTGCCCGGACGCGCAGCTGAGGGTGCTGCTGGTGGCCGATCCCGCGGTGCGGGTGGCCCGGCGCCGGGCCGAGCTCGACGCCTCGGTGGACCCGAGCCAGGTCAGCGATCAGGTGATCCGCCGCGACCGGGACGACTCGACGGTGTCCTCCTTCCAGGCTCCGGCCCCCGGGGTCACCGTGATCGACTCCACCGCGCTGACACTCGACCAGGTGGTTGATACCGTCGTGTCCCTGGTGCCCGGCGCCCTTTCCGCCCAACAATGACACCATCTCGCCCATCACCAATCTCACTCAGCCAGCACGCAGAACGGCACGAAGGAACGGCATGACAGAGCCCACAGGTCCTGAACAGGGCGCCGAGGAGGCGCTGCCCAAGCCGGTGGTCGCCGTCGTCGGACGCCCCAACGTCGGCAAGTCGACCCTGGTCAACCGCATCCTGGGGCGCCGCGAGGCGGTCGTCCAGGACATTCCCGGGGTGACCCGCGACCGGGTCTCCTATGACGCCGAGTGGGCCGGCCACGACTTCGTCCTGGTCGACACCGGCGGCTGGGCCTCCGACGCGAAGGGGATGGCCGCCCGGATCGCCGAGCAGGCCGAACTGGCGATCTCCACCGCCGACGCCGTGCTGCTGGTGGTCGACGCCACCATCGGCACCACCGACGAGGACGAGGCGGTGGTGAGGGTGCTGCGCCGGGCCGACAAGCCGGTCGTGCTGGCCGCGAACAAGGTCGACGACCAGCGCGGCGAGGCCGGCGCTGCGACCATGTGGAACCTGGGGCTGGGGGAGCCCTGGCCGGTCTCGGCGATGCACGGGCGAGGCTCGGGGGATCTGCTGGACGCCCTGGTGGCGGTGCTGCCCGAGCGCGCCCAGACCGTCGAGGAGCCCGGCGGGCCGCGCCGGGTGGCCATCGTCGGCAAGCCGAATGTCGGCAAGTCGTCGCTGCTGAACCGGCTGGCCCGGGCCGACCGGTCGGTGGTCTCGGACATCTCCGGAACCACCGTGGACCCGGTCGACGAGCTGGTCTCGGTGAACCGGACGGTGTACCGGTTCATCGACACCGCCGGCCTGCGCAAGCGGGTCAAGGAGGCCTCCGGGCACGAGTACTACGCCTCCCTGCGCACTCAGACCGCGATCGAGCGGGCCGAGGTCTGCGTCGTCGTCATCGACGCCGATCAGCCGATCAGCGAGCAGGACCTGCGGATCCTGTCGATGGTCGAGGAGGCCGGGCGGGCCCTGGTGATCGCCTACAACAAGTGGGATCTCACCGACGAGGAGCGCCGACGCTACCTGGAGCGCGAGATCGAGAGGGACGTGCAGGCCTTCGCCTGGGCGCCGAGGGTCAACATCTCGGCGCTGTCGGGGCGCAATGTGGAGCGTCTCGGCGCGGCCATCGAGACCGCACTGGAGGGCTGGGAGACCCGGATCTCCACCGGCAAGCTCAACGCCTTCCTGGGCCGGCTGGCGGCCGCCCATCCCCATCCGGTGCGCGGCGGCAAGCAGCCGCGAATCCTGTTCGGCACCCAGGCCCACAGCTGCCCGCCCACCTTCGTGCTGTTCACCTCGGGGCTGATGGATCAGGGATATGTCCGGTTCATCGAGCGGCGGTTGCGCGAGGACTTCGGGTTCACCGGCACCCCGGTGGTGGTCGAGGTGAGGCCCCGGGAGAAGCGGGGCGGCAAGAAGCGCTGAGCTGCGCCCGCCCGATCCATGTCAGGGGTTCGGTCGAGTTGGAGGCATTGGACGGCCCCGATCTCGACCGAACCCCTGTTTTCGCTTGTTAGGGGTATGCAGTTTGGCGGAGTAGCATGGGGTCATGCTGGAGCCGCGCGCTGGGGGCGATTACCCACGGTAACTGTTCAGGTGGTCGGGTCGGGGTCGTGACCGGCTGATCCGCTGCGCTCGGCGTGTCGCTGCCCGGGCGTCGCGCTTGCCCGGCACACCATTGACCATGGCGACCAGACGACGGCCCACCTACGACGAGCTCACCGAGCTCGTGGCCTCCCAAGCCGCCCAGATCACCACGATGAAGGCCGATCACGCCGCCGAGGTCGCAGCCCTCACCACCCAGATCACGGCGTTGAACGCCCGGATCGCCGACCTGGAACGCCAACTCCAGTCCTCCTCCCGCAACTCCTCGAAACCACCCTCGAGCGACGGCCTGGCCGCACCCGCCCCGAAATCGTTGCGCACCCGATCGGGGCGCACGCCCGGGGGCCAGCACGGCCACACCGGCACCACCCTGCGACAGACCGACCACCCCGACCATGTGATCGTCCACGCCCCCGGCCACTGTCCGGACTGCGGAGGGGCCCTCGACGAATCCTGCGACACCGGTGCGGTGGCCCGGCAGGTGGTCGAACTCCCGCCCCTGCGCGCGATCGTCACCGAACACCGCCTGATCACCCGCCGGTGCGCCTGCGGGCATCAGACCACCGCGCCGGCACCGGCCGGAGTGAACGCCCCGGTCCAGTACGGGCCCCGCGCGAAAGCCATAATGGTCTACCTGACCGCCGGCCAGCACGTGGCCATCGCCCGGACCGCCACGACCATGTCCGACCTGCTCGGCATCCCGGTGGCAACCGGCTCGGTGGCCGCGGCCCTCGCCGCGGCCGGGGACCAGCGCCTGGACGGATTCATGGAGACCATCGGGGCCGCTATCTCCTCCGCCCCTGTGGTCCATGCCGATGAGACCGGGCTGAGAGTCGCCGGCACACTGCACTGGGTCCACTCGGCCTCCACACCGGGCCACTCGCACCTGAGCGTGCACCCCCAGCGGGGCCGGGCGGCGATGGACGCCGCCGGTGTCCTGCCCCAGGTCACCGGGGTCCTGGTTCATGATGCGTGGTCGCCCTACGACGGTTTCGGGGATGCCGATCATCAGTTGTGCGCCGCGCACGTGCTGCGCGAGTTGATCGCGGTGATCGACTACCACGCCGCGCATGATCCACCGGACTCGTTCTGCTGGGCCCAGCAAGTGTTGGACGCGCTGCTGGTGCTGATCCACGATCCCGACGCAGCCGCCGGGGATGTGGATGCGGGGGTTTTGGCCGCCCAGCGCCGCCTCATCGTGGATGCCGCGATACTGGGTGCCCAGTCGCTGGTGGCGGGGAAGGTCGGCAGGAAGCATCGTGCCCTGGCCCGGCGGATCGGTGCTCGGATCGATGATTACCTGCGGTTCGCCACCGTGGAGGGCCTGCCGCCGGACAATAATGCGGCTGAGCGCGAGGTGCGGATGGTGAAGGTCCATCAGAAGGTGTCGGGGTGTTACCGCAGCCTGCCGGGTGCGAACCGGTTCGTGCGCCTGCGCTCGTACCTGGCTACGGCGGCCAAGCAGTCACGCAACGGTTTCGGGGTCCTGGTCGACCTGTTCGACGGGCATCCGTGGATGCCCGCCACCACCTGAACAGTTACTACCCACGTTCGCTGGGTGAGTTTCGGGCGTGGTTCTCGCGGGATTCGGCGTGCCTGGACTACCTGGAGTGGCTGCGGTGGCCGTCGGGGTTCGTGTGCCCGAGGTGCGCTCATCCGGGCGGGTGGCGTCTGAGTGATGGCCGGTTCGAGTGCGCGGGCTGTTCCCGGCGCTGCTCGGTGACGGCGGGCACGATCTTCGACAAGACACGCACACCGTTGACAGTGTGGTTCGAGGCGTGCTGGATGTTCACCACGAGCAAGGACGGGGTCTCGGCGCAGAGCCTGCAGCGGACGCTGGAGATCGGCTCGTACCACACGGCATGGGAGATGCTCCACCGGCTCCGGTCTGTGCTCGTGCGCCCAGGACGGGAGCGCCTCTCGGGCAGGGTCGAGGTCGATGAGACGTACTTCGGCGGCGTCGAGGCCGGGCTCACGGGCGGCCGGGCGAAAGGGAAGAAGGTCCTCACCGCTGTCGCGGTGGAAGCCGACCCCGTCCGCGGGTTCGGCCGGTGCCGACTCGCACCGATACCCGACGCGTCAACGGCCACGCTGCGCGAGTTCATCACCGCGAACATCGCACCAGGGGCCACGATCGTCACCGACGGGTGGAACGCGTATCCTGGCGCGACCGAGGGCTACGTCCACGAGCCACGGAACCAGTCAGCGGCGAAAGCCCGCGGTGAAGATCCCGGGGCGCTGCTCCCCGGCGTTCACCGCGTCGCCTCGCTCGCCAAGCGCTGGATACTCGGCACGCACCAGGGATCGGTCGGTGACAGCCACCTCGCCGCCTACCTGAACGAGTTCGCGTTCCGGTTCAACCGACGGCGCTCACGCAGCCGAGGCATGCTGTTCTACAGGCTTCTGGAACTCGCCGTCGCGCACGCCCCGGTCCGCCACGATGACCTTGTCGCCGACCCGCACCCCACCGGACGGCAGTCCATCACACGAGGAGCCGGACACCCGCCCTCGATCGACCGACCCCACCCCGACCGCCCCTGGCGACAGACCCCGCGCTAATCCACTCCACCAAACTGCATACCCCTATCGCTTGTTTGCGCCGCGATGGTTTTCGGCGTTTTTCCCATTCCAGGTTATAGGCCATGTGGGGCCTTGCCGCAAGGCCCCACATGAGGCGCAGAATTGCCGTCTGCCCTGCGACTGGAAGTGGTGCCCATGCTCTCCGAGACCCCCGAACGCCCCGAGAACTCCGATCTGTTCGACCTGCCCCCGAGCGCCGCGGCGAAGGCCGATCCCGCGCTGCTGGGCCCCGATCCCGATTATCTGAGGGCGGTCGCCGCCCGGATCCGCTCCCGGCAGGCCGAGCTCGGCTCCGAGCTCGGGGAGCTGCGCCGGGCCCCGGGCGGGCGCGGCCGGGCCGCTCTGGATCGCGATCAGTCGATTCACCGGCTCACCCGACAGCTCGGCGTCCTGGAGCGCTTCGGCCCCGATGTCGTGCTGGGCAGGATGATCTTCGCCGATCGTCGCGATCCGGTCTACATCGGCCGGATCGGCCTGATGGACGCCGAGGATCGCCGGCTGCTGGTCGACTGGCGGGCTCCGGCCGCCGAGCCCTTCTTCGCCGCCACCCACGCCGAGCCGATGGGTCTGGCCAGCCGGCGGCGCTACCGGTGGGTCGACGGCCGGGTGCGCGACTACTGGGACGAGGTCTTCGACGCGGACCGGCTGGTCGGCAATGCCGCCCTGGACGATCAGTCCTCCTTCATCGCCAGTCTCGGCGCCGCTCGCACCTCGCAGATGCGCGACGTCCTGGCCACCATCGCCGCGGATCAGGACGCCGTCATCCGCGCCGAGGCCCGGGGTGCCATGGTGGTCGAGGGAGGTCCGGGCACCGGGAAGACGGTGGTGGCCCTGCATCGGGCCGCCTACCTGCTCTACGCGGACCCGCGGCTGGACGGGCGCGCCGGCAGCGTCCTGCTGGTGGGTCCGCACAGCTCGTATCTCAACTATGTGGCCGACGTGCTGCCCAGCCTCGGGGAGGACGGGGTGCGCAGCGCCACGCTGACCGAGATGGTCCCGCAGGGCCCGGGCGCCGCTCCCGAGGCCGATCCGCGGGTCGCCGCGCTGAAGTCCTCGGCGCGGATGGTCGAGGCCATCGATCCGGCCGTCGGTCTGTACGAGGAGGTTCCGTCCGCGACGGCGGTGGAGACGCCGTGGGCAGATCTGGAGATCACCGCCGACGACTGGGCCGAGGCCTTCGACGCCCCGGCCTCCGGCACCCCGCACAACGAGGCCCGCGAGGAGATCTGGGAGGCCCTGGTCGCCATCCTGGTCGACAAGGTGGACCCCGAGGAGGTGGTCCCCGTGGAGCGGCTCCGGACGGCTCTGCTGGACGATGAGGAGCTGCGTCACACCTTCTCCACGGCGTGGCCCGTGCTCGATCCGGCCGAGACGGTCGGTGACCTGTGGACGGTGCCCGCCTATCTGCGCCGGTGCGCGCCCTGGCTGTCGAGCCAGGAGGTCGCGGCTCTGCAGCGCCCCGACCCGGCGGCCTGGACCGACGCCGATCTTCCGCTGCTGGATGCCGCCAGGGTCCGGATCGGCGATCCGGACGCCGGACGCCGGGAGCGGCTCCGCCGGAGCGTGCTGGCCGACCAGCGCGGCTACATGGACGACCTCGTCGACTACATCCTCGACACCGATGACGACCCGGACAGCTCCCTGGCGATGCTGCGCGGCGACGACCTGCGCGAGGCCCTGCTGGATGAGGGCGGCGTCCCCGAGGCCGAGCGGGAGCCGCTGTCCGGGCCTTTCGCCCACATCATCGTCGACGAGGCCCAGGAGCTCACCGATGCCCAGTGGCAGATGCTGCTGCGCCGCTGCCCCTCGCGCAGTTTCACCATCGTCGGGGATCGGGCGCAGGCCAGGAGCGGCTTCCAGGGGAGCTGGCAGGACCGGCTCGGCGCGCTCGGCTTCCGCGATCTGACGATCAGGCGGCTGAGGGTCAACTACCGCACCCCGGCCGAGGTGATGGACGAGGCGGGTCCGATGATCCTGACCCAGGTGCCGGACGCCGCTGTGCCGGTCTCGATCCGCCATGGCGACCCGGTCGTCCATGGCCGGGCCGGCGATCTGGACGCGGTGCTCGACCGCTGGCTGGCCGAGCATCCGGAGGGTACTGCCTGCGTCATCGGCGCCGGCGGGCTGCGCAGACCCAGGGTGCGAGCGCTGACCCCGCAGACGGTGAAGGGGCTGGAGTTCGACCTCGTCGTCATCGTCGATCCCGCGTCCCTGGGGGAGGGGAGGGCCGGGGCGGTCGATCGCTATGTCTCGATGACCAGGACGACCTCCCAGCTGGTCATCCTCGACTGGTAGCGGTTCCGGGGCGTCCTCGGGCACTTCCCAATCGGCAATCCGGCTTTCGCATGAGCCGGTCGCGGGTAGCGTCGAATCTGTCCACGCAACGTCGGTCACCGTACGACCCGATATACCCAACCGGAAAGAGACGATCATGCCCAAGCCCACTGTCAGCACCGCGCACACCCTCTGGAACGGGACCCTGTTCGAGGGGTCCGGACAGACCAGTCTGGAGACCTCCGGGGTGGCCACCTTCGACGTCAACTGGGGAAAGCGCTCCGAAGCGGGAGCGGGGACCACCAATCCAGAGGAGCTCCTGGCGGCGTCCCTGGCCACCTGCTACACGATGGCGCTCAGCAATGCCCTGGCCCAGGACGGCCATGACCCGTCGTCGATCGACACCCGGGCCGGCGTCACCTTCGAGGTGGGCAAGGGGGTCACGCAGATCAATCTGACGGTGACCGGCGACGTGCCGGGCCTGGACGCCGCCGGGTTCAAGGAGAAGGCCGAGTGGGCCAAGGACAACTGCCCGATCTCGCAGGCGCTCAAGGCCGTCCCGAAGACCCTCACAATAGGCTGATGGAAGAGCCAGGCGAGGATACCTGCTGTGAAACCCGCGGCACGGGATCTTGCTGCGGTGGCGGGCAGCTCACTGCTCGTCATCGAAAGTCTTCACCCATCGCGACTTCTAACGGATACTCATGCGGATGATAGTATGTGAATATGAGTGTCGATGAGAGTCTCGAGACGGTGCTGGCACGCCACCATGTTGGAATCAGCGGGCCCGAGCTGGTCGCCGAATTGGATGCCGCGCTGTCAGAGGTCGCTGGCCCGGCCGCGCGACCACTCAGCGACGCTGACGCCGACTTCCTCAGCGCCTACGGCGGCCCCCATGCCAGGCAGATCCTCACCGAGGACCCTGAACGGGCGGCCCAAAGGCTGACCGCCATGGCCGTCCGCTCCACCACTCGGGCCGTGGGCGACACGATGAGCATCGCCGACGCGGCGCAACTGCTGGGGGTCGACAGGAGCCGCATCTCTCAGCTGCTGTCATCCGGCAGACTCTGGGCCTTCCAGTTGGGTCGAGCCAGAAGGCTTCCACGCTGGCAGTTCGTCGGCAGCAGCAGACTGCCAGGCTTGGAGACGGTGGTGCCGGCGATCCCCGATGGACTCGCTCCGCAATCGATCGCGGGGTTCATGAAGACCCCGCAGTCAGAACTCGACGACTCCTCGCCGACGGACTGGCTGGCCGGAGGAGGAGACCCGGAGGCGGTCGCCACGCTTCTCGCAGACTTGGGCCGATGGTAATTCCGAAGGTTCCCCGCACTCCTCCGGAGCCCCTGCAGTGCAGAGCTGACGACGTCATGGTCATTGCTCCAATGCTGTGGCGAGTCCATCGCACTACGGGGGAGCACGTATTGGCATGGAACCGACTGCGTACTTGGGGCCCGGTCACCGCAATGCGCTGGGATCCCCAGCCGCCGCCCGCCGGATCCAGCGAAGACGGCGTCAGTTATGCAGCCACCGACCTCACTACGACGCTGGCGGAGACCTTCCAATCCACCCGAGTCATCGACACGGAGTCGTTCGCCCCACAGATCACGGCCTGGCAGCCCACACGCCCACTCTCGCTGCTGGACCTCACCGGCACCTGGCCGCTGCGCAACGGTGCTGCCGCAGCACTGACGGCTGCACCGAGGCCGACCTGCCGAGCCTGGGCTCAGGCGATCAGGGCGACCTGGCCGAGTCTTGACGGCCTATGGGTCGGATCGACAATGACCGGAGGCCACAACGTGGTCCTCTGGAGCCCAGCTGCTGGCACCTACCCGGCAGCTCCCACCTTCTCCCAGCCGTTGTCACACCCCTCGCTCATGGCACTCGCCACTGTCATCGCCAGCGAGGACCTCCACTACGGCATCGTCTGAGTCTCCTCGCTGAGGGGCTGCCACGGAACAGGCGGGCGGTCGTTGCCCCGAGGTGACAGGCTTGGGGTCGTGAGAATCGTGACTCCCCGCCCTGGTGAACCCCGTCGACCGCAGGGCCCCCGCGACCCCGGCGACGCCTGGGTGATAGCCGACTCGGGGGAGAAGTACTGGGGCCGGTTCGGGGCGGCCGGTCTGCTGGCCGTCGACCCCCAGCGCGGCATCCTGCTGCAGCACCGGGCGGGGTGGAGCCATTTCGGAGGCACCTGGGGGATTCCCGGCGGTGCGTGCCATCAGGGGGAGGACGCGATGGACGGTGCACTGCGGGAGTCCGCCGAGGAGGCGGGTGTGCCCCGGGACGCGGTGCGACCGCGGTGCATCAGCGTCCTCGACAAGCAGGTGTGGACCTACACGACGGTCCTCGCCGATGTGGTGACGCCGTTCGAGCCGCAGATCAGCGATCAGGAGAGCCTGGACCTGCGCTGGGTGCCGATCGACGAGCTGACCGGATACCCGCTTCATCCGGGGTTCGGGAGGTCTTGGCCGACGCTGCGGCAGCTGATCGATGTGCGGCCGGTGCTGGTCGTCGACACCTCCAGCGTCGCCGATCCCGTCCTGGTCGAGACGGTGGGAAAGCGGGGGATCACGGCGGAGCACTTGGGGCTCCAGGGAAGCACCTGGTTCCCCGAGGTGGTGCGGGTCTCCGATTGCCAGGAGGCCGTCCGGACGGCTCTGAACCTGGCGGCGAGCAGCCCGTACATCACACTGGTCAGCGATTGCGGATGCTCCAGCCGCGACCTCGTCGACTCCGGCGTCCGGGTGCGGTCCGGGGAGTGGCTGACCAGTCTTCTGTGAGGCGTCGTCCGCTTCAGCTCGGCGGATTCGCAGGAGCCGGTGCCGTCTTCGGTTTGTCCGCCAGGTGCGCGATGGGATAGTGTTTCTTCTCGGTCCGCACGACGGACCGCCGGGATGTGGCGCAGCTTGGTAGCGCACTTGACTGGGGGTCAAGGGGTCGCAGGTTCAAATCCTGTCATCCCGACTAGGTGCTCGTTGTTCAAACGAGCGACCGATGTCGTTTGAGTTCCCGACTCGCCCTCCGCCTTGCGGCGGAGGGCGAGTTTTTGCACTTCGGGGTCGAAGAAGATGCTGAACGGCTCCCCGAACTGTCCTTCGATGCAGTCGTCGGGCATGACGTAGAGCTTGTCGAAGAAGGCCTGGTTGCAGGTGCGTCGCAGCGGATCGTCCAGGCTCATGTAGAGCTTGTAGCAGTTGCCCGCCAAGGTCAGGCAGTCGTCCAAGTGGGCTTTGGCCTGGTCGTATTCCATGTCCCCGGCCTCTGCACGTATCTCGGTCGGCTGCGGGTCGGGTGCGGCGTGCCCCGGCTTCGATACCGCCCGCTCCTCGTGATGGCGGGGCTCTGGTTGGGCTGGGAACAGGTCAGTGAAGGAGGTGCCATCGGTCTCGAGCACCTCCGCCCACACCGGCACCGTCCGCTGCTCGGAAGCAGTCTCGATGATCTCAGGCAGCGAGGAGCGCCGCCACATGGAATGCGCGGGCGGCGCCAGCACGGTCCCGTCTCTGGTGACGGTGATCGTGCCGTTCCTATGGACGGTCAGGACGACGAGGGGAATCGTGACGGGCGCGGATGATGCAGGCTGGTTCTTCATGCCCAGCAGGTACGCAACTCGTAACCCGAACGCTGGGGGCTACAGCCATCCGCGTAGCGCACATATCGGGGATGCGCGTCGCAGGGCTCTTGACAGCCGTCCAGTGTATGCGCATGCTTATGCACATGCCTACAAAGAACATCTATGTCGCGGATGGCGACCAGGGACTCTTCGAGGACGCAGCAGAACTTGCCGGGAGCATGTCCGCTGCCGTCACCGCCGGACTGCGCTTGTACGTGGCCCAGCGCACCAAAGACAAGGAGCGCACACAGATGAGCCAGATTGAAGCGGACGTCCAGGAAGGGCCAATCGTGACCACCAAACGGTTCACCGGCCGCAAACTGCTCAGATACGAGCTGCGCAACGGGATGCGGGTCACGAAGATTCGCGTCTATCTGACCGCCCGCAACCAGCTCGCCGTCCACACTCGGAACGATCCCGACTGGTCCCGCCTATCATCGCCCGACGAGAACAATCCCATCTGGGAAGACGAGCAGACCTGGAGCACGAACTGGTGGGAGACCGCGGAGCGAACCCTGCGCGTCTTCCCAGGCATTGACTCGGCCGCGAAGGAGCTTCCTACCGAGGTCGTCGACGCCATCCGTGCGGCCCTCGCTGAACCGGGTATCGAGGACCTCGACATCTGACCCGACGGACCCACGATCACTCTCGCCGAGGCGGTCCACCAGCTCAACTACTGGCTCGACATCGTCTCCCCCAACCCCGGTAGAATGGACTAATCAAGTAACTAACAGCCTGCAAATCCTGCAGTATCTGACGCGCAGAGCGCACGGCTGAAATAGCGCAGGCGGAACTTGGCATCACATCATCGTGGCCCAGGTTGCGGCGCGGTCTGTCTCGCCATCGTGGAGTTCGTCGGAGTTGGTGACCCAGAAGGTTTCGCTCTGTTTCACCGCGACGCCACGGCGGCCGAGCTTCTTGGCTGCCTTCTCGGATGCGCGCCCAAACAGCGGCCCCGCGCCTTTGACGCATGTGTCGAAGGCGGCCACTGTGGTGCCCGCAGGGATCGACGCTGTGGCGATCCACTCGCGCAGCCCGATAGTGCTTGCATGGAAGCCATCCTTCTTTGCCGTGCTGGCTCCGACGGTCGTTCTTTGCCCTGCCGACTTGCGACTATCGGCAGTAGGCAGTGTGAACGCGTGTGTCGGTGCACCGAGGATGAGCAGGTCGACACTGCTGTCGATCTGCTGTGGTGCCTCGTCGACCCGGACAAGGGTGGCGTCCGAGCGGGCGGCGGCAATAGCCTCGCCAATCCGCCAGGTGTTGCCGAAGTGAGACTCGACGACGATGAGTGTGCTCATGAATTGTTGTGCCCTTCTCGTCGGTGCTGTGTCTGCTGTAGGTGCTTTGCCCCCTCGCGGATGGAGAGCGGGGCGAGCCGATCCCGGTATCTGTCTATGAAACTCCGCACCCACTCGGGATCGGTCTTCGAGTACTCGCGCAACGCCCAGCCGATCGCCTTGTTCACGAAGAACTCCTGCTGGCCGAGGTTGTTCACGATGATGCGTTCCAGCAGCTCCGTATCTGTGCGGTCCTTGCGCTGCAGCTGGTGATCGATCGCGATGCGGCGCAGCCAGAAATCATCATCGGTGCTCCACTCGAGCAGTGTGTCGTTGACCTGCGGATGAGCGAGGGCGATGTCACCGACGAGCCGATCAAGTCCATCGATGGTGTCCCACCACGACTTGGCCTGGGCGAGCCGCTTGATGGGCGCGACGTCGTCGGGGCCAAGAATATGAGTCAGGCTCGCAAGGTAGCCGACCGCAACGTATTGAAGTTCGCGGTACGGGCATCGCCAGCAAGAGTCGACGAACTCCCAGTCGATGTCCCGCGCGGTGCGAAGCTCAGCGAAGTAGGGCTTGGTTAGCGACTTTCGCAGCGGCGTAGGGATGCCGAGGAAGTCGAACTGATCGCGCATGTAGCGCCGCATCGCGGCGGCCTTCTCGGTGTCAGTGCGTACCTGCAAATCGGCCAGAATGGCCGCGAAGCTTGGCTTGCTCATCGGGATTCTCCGTTGTCGCGCACCTTGCTGATGATCGCGACCGCGCAGATGGCGAGGTTCACGGCGGTGCCGGTAGCTGCGGTACCCCACTGAAGCACGCACATCACCTGGGATACTGCTGCCGCAACCATGTAGGCATACTGCCACCCTGGTGCGCCGAGGATACGCATTCCCGCCGCCACAACGGACGCCCCGCCTGCGACGATGTAGGGTCAAGGCGTGCCCGCGGACTACGAGTTCCTACCGATGAATGACGCATCAGCCAGGGAGATCGCAGATGGATGGAAGTATGAACCTCCTTACGATTTCTACGACGCCACCGCAGACTCCGAGGACTACGACGAATTCGTCAATCCCGAAAAATGGCCTGAGTGCTTCTACAAAGTCTGTATGGCTGGCCAACTGGTTGGCTTCTATCTGATGACGTCCAGCGGAGATGCAATGGAGATCGGATTGGGAATGAGACCGGACCTGGTGGGTCATGGTTCTGGATCTGGTTTTGTACGGGCTTGCCTGGACCACGCGCGGGACGAGCGTGGGTTCAGCGGACCGGTAAATCTCTATGTTGCTTCGTTCAACGAGCGTGCGATTCGCACATATGAACGCATCGGATTCAAGAAAGTCCGCGAGTACCTGCAAGAAACGAATGGTTCTGAGTTTCCTTTCGTCGCCATGCGCCTCGACGGGTGATCGGACGGCGTTGATCTGCTGCTACCGCGTGGCCGGGGCGCTGGCCGTCGGCCACTCGATACGGGCATGGAAGGCGACCGTCCGCGCCTGCTCGGGATTGATGCTGGTGGTGGTGAGCAGATCGGCGATCCGATTGCGCTGCTCGCGGGGGAGTCGTGCCCATGTGTTTGCTGCGCTGACGGCCAGCCAGTTGGAGATCCCGGCCCGTCCGAAAGACGCCAGATGCGAGTCTGCGTCACCTGCTGCGCGGAGGTCGGCCTCGACGCGATGCCATCCCCCGCTCGCTCGTGCGAGCTGCCAGGCGGCCCGCCTCGTCGCGGCCCGTTCGGACCTCCATGCCTCGTCGGCTACGGACGGCGGGACACCTAGCCGAGCAAGTGCGCGGGATGCCCTAGCGCTGACGCGGGGACTGGGGTCCAGCAGGACCGGGGTCAGTAGGGCGATGGCCGTGTCGCCGCTCGTGCGTCCGAGGACGGCGTTGACGGCGGAGGCGCGGACGCGCGCATTGGGGTGGCCGAGGTGCTCGATGCAGCAGGTAAGGTCCGATTCGTCGCCAAGGAGCGCGATGCCGTCAAGACAGGCTGTCTGGACGCGCGGAGTCACGGACGATGCCTTGAGCTGGCTGCGGTAGTACCCAATGACGTCGAACCCGCGACGATTCGCCCTCCATCTGGCATGGTCACGGACTCTGTGGGAGCTGTCGGTCAGGAGGATGCGCAACTGCTCGTCGGAGAGTTGGTCGTCGGGTATGCGCGTGAGCGCGACGATGCGGCCTTCGACGCTGTTGGCCTTGAGAAGTTGCCGGATATGGCTCGGGTCCCCGATCGACATCAACCAGTCGGCGCAGTTCCTGCGGAGCCATTGGTCGGGGTCACTGCGTGCGGTCTTGACGAGTTGATCGGCAGTCAGCAGGTTCTGCTGATGACCGAGCTCGAATGCCCACCGACGGACATCTCGCATACTGCTTGTGACAAACGCCTGGACGACACCTGCAATACCGAGATCGGCCGTCAGCGCCTCCTCGACATCTCGGAGAGCCGAAGCCGCGTGATATCGGCAGCGACTGGACAGCACGATATCGAGGACTCTGGGACCAGTGTCTGCGTCAAGGTTCGGTTTCAGGCTCGCCCAGGCGGCTGCGCGCACTTCTGGAACGTGGTCGAGGAGTCGAACGGCCAGCGCCGCGACAGCGATGCCGGTTCGCTTCGTGGCCAGAATACGTGTGGCTCGCTCACGGATACGGCCGTCAGCGTGCAGGCTGGTGACGACGGCGACGAACCCGGTCGGTTCGTCGGCATTGGGACCGAGCCAGCCGCGGACGCCACTGATAGGGTTTCCGCTGGCATAGGTGGGGGAGCGGGCTGCGTGGTCGAGGAGGAGCCAGGCGCGACCATCGAGGATCTCAAGCTTCGCGGCCCCGGCATGCCAGTCCTCTTGACCGCCGTCGGTAGCCCTCGATGCCAGATCAGTAGCACACTCGACAGCCTCTGAGAACGACATCATGGGCGCATTGTCTCATGTCGGTCGTCGCCAGGCGCCCGGAGCTGGAGGCGGTCCCCAGCCACAGAGCAAGGACTGAACCTGGCCAGACGCAATACGGAGAAGTACATCGCCGACGCACGGGGCTGTACCGGTCCCGTTCCCGGTGGGAACTGCCAACCTTTCGCTCCTGACAAGTGGTCGGTACGCTGAAGCACTACGGGTAAGGCCGGAGCAGATCGAAGACCGGATCGCGATGCTCTGGGGACACTGAGCGCTCACAAGCCTCTGAAAATCTTCCGGCACGCGAAGTGTTCCCTATTCGCTGAGCCTCTTGGAGGCAGAAAGGGTGTGGCTCGCCTCGCGGGTCCAGGTGACCAATGACACACAAGACCGATTTCAAGAAGACGCTTGACGGCTACCGCGCAAAACATGGCCAGTTCCGCGTCCTTGAGGTGCCAACGATGGGCTACCTCATGATCGAAGGACACGGGGACCCCAACACCGATCCCAGCTACTCGGCTGCCCTCGAGGCGCTGTACTCGGTCGCCTACAAGCTCAAGTTCGCCAGCAAGAACGAACTTGGGCAGGATTACACCGTTCCGCCACTCGAGGGGCTGTGGTGGGCCGAGGACCATAGTGCGTTTATGGGTAAGCTCGACAAGTCCAGCTGGTACTGGGAAGCAATGCTCATGGTGCCCGAATGGATCGACCGCACCATGTTCGAGGCCACAGTTGAAAAAACGAGGCAGAAGAATCCTCCAGCACGTTTGGAGGATATCCGTCTTGACACACTCAGTGAAGGTCGGTGCGTCCAGACTCTTCACCTGGGATCATTCGATGATGAAGGACCGATACTGCAACGGATGCACGACCAGTTCATACCCGGAAACGGACTGCGACCAACCGGCAGGCACCACGAGATCTACCTCAGCGACTTCCGCCGAACAGCACCAGAGAAATTGAAGACCATACTCCGCCAACCAGTCATTGCCGCATGAGGTTGGAGCGCTGCCGTTCGTCTCGCGTGGCGGTGAATCATGTCCTCTAGCGACACTTACCTTGAGTACGTTCTGGAACTCTTGACGAGCGTGGATGACGTCACCTCGCGCAAGATGATGGGCGAGTACATGCTCTACAGCTGCGGAAGACTATTCGGCGGCGTCTACGACGATCGGTTTCTGATCAAGGTGACCAAGGCATCTCGCGAGCTGCTTCCGGATGCCGAGCTGACTTCGCCCTACCCGGGTGCCAAAAACATGATTGTCGTGGACAGCGAGAATCCGGAGACGATAGCAGAAGTAGTGCACGCGATGCTCCCCGAGCTTCCTCTGACCAAAAGGAAGAAGTAACTTACAAGAGTTCTGGAATGGTCCGCGCAGTTCGCAGCAGATGCGGCGAAGTCATCTGGGCTCGGCCTTGATCCACCGGTATCACCAAGCCCTACGCGTCATGTGGCGGCACGGCCATCTCACCGGTCTGCCCCGCATCTCCACCATGTGTCCTGGTCTATGGCCTACAGGCCCCGGTGCCCAACTCGCCAGCATCGCCGAAGGATCGGGTCCTGCGGCGGGAGATGAACGCGGCGAACGGGGTATCAGCTAACTTCTGCGTCGCTGATCCACCGCCTGATACCAACCTTCCCACACGGCGCGCGGGTACTTGGTCGGGGTCTACTCCGCCTCGACGGTCGCAGAATCGTGGCGGCCACATCCACCCACTGGGGAGATCGACACCGAGCGCCAGCACCCGTAGCCAGCCATAGCGCGGCTTGTCTCACGCGTTGCAGCGGGCGCTGTCAGCCCAGACCATCGCCCTACGAACTCATCCTCGTGGCAGCGAGGCCGGAAACAAGACCCGTCTGCGGCCTCGAAGCGACGAAGCGCCTGTCGAAGATGTGCTCCGAAGGCGGTCCGCGACAGCGGATCGTACTTGACGGCGTCCCCCCGCAGGACTGCCGATACTTGTGCATATTATGCAGACATGTACGATGTGCACTAGTGCATGCCGGTACACCTCCACGTTCCCCCTCCGATGAGTCGACATTGCGGGCCGCGCACATCACATCACGTCACGCCAACCAACCGAAAGAAGTCTGATGACAGAGAAGCTCAAAGAGCCAGAGAAAGTCGCTTCCTCTCCGGCCAAGTCGATGAACGTCACCTTGCTGTTCGCAGGACTGCTGGTGACGATGCTGCTTGCGTCGCTGAACCAGACCGTGCTCTCGACCGCGCTGCCGACGATCATCGGCGAGCTCAACGGCGTCGAGCACATGGCGTGGGTCGTCACTGTCTACATCTTGGCGAGCACAATCATGATGCCCGTCTACGGCAAGATCAGCGATCTCCTCGGACGCAGGCCGGTGCTCATCACGGCGATCCTGCTGTTCGTCGCAGGTTCCGTGATCGGGGCACTCGCGGGTACGTTCAACTGGCTGATCATCGGACGCGGCATCCAAGGTCTGGGCGGCGGCGGACTGATGATCCTCTCGCAGGCCGCGATCGCCGATGTGGTACCCGCCCGGGAGCGCGGCAAGTACATGGGCATCATGGGCGCAGTCTTCGCCGTCTCCTCGGTGGCCGGCCCCCTTCTGGGCGGCTGGTTCACCGAGGGTCCCGGTTGGCGCTGGGTCTTCTGGATCAATGTGCCACTCGGCTTGCTCGCCGTGCTCGCCGCAGCGCTGTTCTTGAAGATTCCCAAGCCGAAGCGCACCGAGCGGCTGGCTATCGACTATCTCGGCATGACACTCGTCGCTGCCGCCACGACCGCAGTCGTGCTGGTGTGCAGCTGGGGCGGCGGCACATACGAGTGGGAATCCCCGCAAATCATCGGACTCATCGCCGCCGCGGTCGTCCTGGCCGTCGCGTTCGTGATCGCCGAGACGAAGGTCACCGACCCGGTGATCCCGATGTCGTTCTTCAAGGATCGCAACTTCACCCTCGCCACGGTCGCGGCTCTCCTCATCGGCATCGCGATGTTCGGCGTCATCAGCTACATGCCGACCTACATCCAGATGGTCACCGGAGTCGACGCCACCGTGGCGGGCCTGCTCATGATCCCGATGATGGGCGGGCTGCTCGTCGCCTCGGTCGGCTCCGGGGCGGCGGTCACGCGCACCGGTAAGTACAAGATGTTCCCCATCCTGGGCGCCGCCATCATGGGCCTCGGACTCTTTCTCCTGTCCACGTTGGACGTCAACACAGCGACCTGGATCATGTGCAGCTACCTCGCGATCATGGGCATTGGTATCGGCCTGGCCCAGCAGTTGCTCACGCTCATCGTGCAGAACTCGTTCCCAGCGAAAATCGTCGGCACCGCAACCGCGGCGAACAACTACTTCCGTCAGGTCGGCGCGACCGTCGGCTCCGCGGTCGTAGGCTCGATCTTCGCCATCAACCTCAAGAACCTGATCACCGACAAGATGAGCGGAATGCCCGGAGCCGGAGCCGGGAGTGGCGTGAAATCGCTCACCCCGGCCATCGTCGACGGGCTGCCGGAACCGATCCGAAAGCTAATCATCGAGTCGTACAACGAGGCCCTGCTTCCGATCTATCTGTTCCTCGTGCCGCTGGCCGTGCTCGCCGTGATCGTGCTGTGTTTCGTGAAGGAAAAGAGACTCGCGACCGAGGTTGAGCGCGAAGTCACTGCGGAGGCACTGGCCGAAGGCCACCTCGCCGCGATGCCCGCCGCCGACGACATCGAGGCCGCCACCAATGCCGGTTCCGCCGTTCAGGCAGGACTGTCCAGCGGACCCCTCCGCAACTGACCCAGGAGTGGGCCCGGATGCGAACGACTTCACAGGTCCCTCCATCCGGGCCCGGTCCCATCTCCTGTCACCCAAACGGCTCAGCGTCATGATCGCTCCATCCGCCCAAGATGCACCGAGTGCATATAATGCACTTATGCAACCAGTTCTCAGTCTCCGCGAACGCCAGCGACGCGAATCGCTCAACGTCATTCACCGGGCAGCACTCGAAGTGGTCGATGAGTCCGACCTCACCAGCGCGACCATCGACGCCATCATCGAACGTGCGGGCGTTTCCAGACGCACGTTCTTCAACTACTACGCGTCCAAAGAGGACGCCGTGCTCGGCACGATCGCCCCCAGCATCCCCGATGCCGCGCTGGAGGAGTTCTTCGACGAGCAGTCCACCACCGACCAGTTCACCCGCACCTTGCGCCTGATCAGCGCCATCATGCAGACCACTCGCAAGATGGAAGGCAGTCAAGCCGCCGAGCTACGCAGGCTTCTTGCCCGGTTCCCCGAGCTTCGTGGCCGCGTGCAGCAGCACGCCGCAGCGGCCGAACGCCTCGTCGAGGGCGTGCTCACCGAGCACTTCTCCCGCACAACCCCCGACTCGGCGCAAGCGGCAGACTCCGCCCACGCCCTGCTCTTGCTGGCCAG
Organism: Acidipropionibacterium sp.; assembly: GCA_022647765.1. Lineage (GTDB taxonomy): Bacteria > Actinomycetota > Actinomycetes > Propionibacteriales > Propionibacteriaceae > Acidipropionibacterium. The sequence goes on along the minus strand of JALCLH010000014.1, from coordinate 28,145 downwards.
CGCGGTCCTGCGCTTCGCCTACTCCCGTGACCCTGGGGTGCTCGCCACCCCCGACAACGAGTCGGTGAAGTCTGCGGTTGCCGTGTTCAAAGCCGCACTCGCCGACGTCGATTCCGTCTCGAGCAATCCAGCGTCGTGACCGCGTATCCGAACGGCGCCCGGATAGACCATCGCATTTCCCGAACGAGAGGAGACCAGATGACCGACACCAACGGTGGGGCCAAGGCCCGCGAAGACCCGTACGGCTCCACCATGCCCTCCACCGACGCAACTGGCGACTTCCCGCAGATGCCCGACAGCGAAAGAGTCGCCTCCATACGCCGGATGCGAGACGACCTCGCCCGCTTCATGATGGAGTACGAGTTCGCCGTTGACGAGATACTCACCAAAGTCACCATTCTGCGCCGGGAGTTTCTGCACCTGCACAAATACAACCCGATCGAGCATGTCAACTCCCGTGTGAAGAATCCCGGAAGTATCCTCGAAAAAGCCTCTCTGCGGGGATGCGAACCCACGCTGGCGGCGATCCGCGAAGAGATCACTGACATCGCAGGAATACGCATCATATGCAGCTTCATCGCCGACACCTATCGCATTCTCGAAGCCCTGATCTCCCAAGACGACATTCAGGTTCTCGAGATCAAGGACTACATCAAGAACCCCAAGGCCAACGGGTACAAGAGTCTCCACGCAATTGTCGAGATCCCCGTCTTCCTCTCCACTGGGGCGGTGCCTGTGATCGTGGAGATTCAGATCCGCACCATCGCGATGGATTTCTGGGCGAGTCTGGAACACAAGATCTTCTACAAGTACAAGGGCACCGTTCCCGACCACCTTGCCAGCGATCTCTCAGACGCCGCGGAGGTGGCCGAGCAGCTTGACCGACGCATGGAACAGCTCCACACCGAGGTGCGTGGACGCACCGACGATCTCGATGAGGACGACACCGCAGCCTCACGCATCGACGATGCCATGATCCGGCGGCTCTGGGAGTTCTCCCACCCCGACATCGAGAATCCGTGACCGCGGAGCAGCCCTGCCATTCCTGACCGTCCATTGCAGTCTTCCATCATCCTCCGTTGGCGGCAGTCGGCGTTTGTACAGCAGGCGCAGCTGAGGCCGACATCGCACGTCTGTCTCACTGACCAACGAAGGTGGCTTGTGCCTTGACCCATTTGCCGTAAAAATTCAGATGTCGGCCAGTCACCTGTCGCTCGACTCAGTACGCGGTTCCGCGGTCGATGCCGAGGGTGGCGATGAGGTCTTCGTGGAGCTGGAATCAGACGCGGTGGCAGGAGTCGACGTCGGTTCGGTCGACCCATTCGTTCTGACCGGCTTGCGCGTGACGGAGCGCGGCATCGAAGCGGGTGTCGTACCCGGCAAAAGACGCTCCCGATCACGTCCTCGGGGTCCGCGCTGGCGCGCTCCTGGGCGAGCTGACGCTCGTTTTCGGCCCTGCCCTCCTCGGTCAGCGACCATCCTTCGAGGCCGGCAAATGCATCGTGCCGAACCCAACCTTGTTGCTCCGCGTCACCCAGGACCTCGGCAGTGTCGTCATGGCTGATCCCTGTACGGGCGGCTATCGCGGCGGGGTCGGTGAAGCCGAAGAATCGCACGGCGTGCAGCACGAGCAGGGATGGAGGTGAGCTATGGGTCATGGTCACTCACCCCGCCTGGTGGTGAGTCGGTTGTAGTGCTGTTGACATGCCTGCGGTGAGCGGAACCCCATTGCCACAGCGATCTGCGCCCAGGTCAGACCCGTGTCCTTCGCCGTGAACAGGAGCCCCGCCTCCACGCCCTCAATCTCGGCCCGCGCTGCCGGAAGCAGGGCAAGCGCACTGAGCAGATCATCGGGGGCGAGCTCTGCGGATGGTCATGACTCTGCGGGAGGCGAGCGTGGATGCCTGCGGCGGGAAGGCGGCGGCCCTGGCCATGCTGCTTCGAGAGGGTCTGCCCGTGCCCGATGGGTTCGTGGTTCCCTTCGCCGCGCACCGCATCGCACGGAGTGATGCCGGAATGTCGGTGCCGCACGAGCTGTGGGATGCGCTCGCCCGGCATCTTCCGGTGATGGGCGACCCGCCAGTGGCCGTACGCTCGTCGGCGGCCAATGAGGACACCGCACGCGGATCGGCAGCCGGTCAGTACGAGAGCGTGCTGGCGGTGCGTGGCACCCAAGCCGTTGCCGAGGCGGTCCGAGTCGGCTGGGCGTCCTCATCCTCGGCGCGCGACACCGGCTACTGGAATCATCTGAATCGTCACGCTGCGGACGGTGAGCCAGACATGGCTGTGCTCGTCCAGCGTCTCATCGACGCCGACGCCTCGGGCGTCATGTTCACCCCGATACAGCCGGGGGATGACACCCGGATCGAGGCGTCCTGGGGCTTTGGGGCTCAGTGTGGTCGGCGGAACCGTCACCCCGGATACCTACGAATTCGCGTCAGACGGAGGCATCCGGCGCGCCATCGCCCGCAAGACGACCCGCCTGGATCGCGACGGCCTCGGCGTCACCGTCCGCGACGTGTCGGCCGAGAACAGGCGCTCCCGACACTTGACGATGCCACAGCCACGACCCTCGCGGACCTCGGAGGCCGGATCGCCGCGCTGTTCGAGCGGCCGCAGGACATCGAGTGGGCGATCGCGGACGGCAAGGTCTGGATTCTCCAAGCCCGGCCGATCACCGCGACGCTTCCGCCGTTGCGACAGAATGCTCCCGTGGCCGGGGATGTATCGCTGGTCGGTACGCCGGGAGCCCACGGCACCGTCACCGGGGCCGCCCGGGTTCTCCACGGCCCGCCCGACTTCCCGTGGGTCCAGCCGGGAGACATCGCGATCTGCCCATACACCGATCCGGCATGGACGCCACTGTTCCGCATCGCCGCTGCTGTTGTCACCGAGACAGGTGGTGTGCTGTCCCATGCGGCGATCGTCGCCCGTGAGCACGGCATCCCCGCCGTCCTCGGTATCCCGCACGCCACGACCCGCATCCAGGACGGCACCCGAATCACCGTCAACGGCACCAAGGGAACCGTGATCCCAGCACGGAACTGATACCGACACGACGGAAGCGGGGCGCTTAGGAGCTTCGACTACAACCAAGTCACGGCCTCCAGGTTGACACCGTTGGCTTGGGCGTTAGCCTCAATGATCTCGCGCAACCAGGCTGCGAAGCCCGGTTCTCGCCGGTTGAAATGGTCGGCATATTCCGGGTTACCTTCGTATATTCGACCCAACATTACGTGCATGTTGTAAGTAATATGGAAATACGAATTGAAGGCTTTGCGGTGTTGCTCAGCGAGCCGGTTTGCTGCCTCGCTACCTGGAATAACGCCAGCTCTCTTTGCCGTTACGAGAGCCGCATCTAGTTTGGTATTGGTTTGGACGATCTTCACCCAATCGTCAGGCGTACGATTCGCTGCCTGCTCCGCATACTCAGCCCACTGTTGGGTATCACCCCACTGCTCACGAGCACGGCCAAGCCAATCTGACTGCCATTCTGGGCCGAAGATCTCAGCCTGTTGCTCCACAGTCAGCAGCAGACCGTTCTCCCTGGCTTTAATCATGCGATCCAAACCTCGAAGAACATCTTGTAAATGCGTGATCTGCGTCGATACCTGCTCTTGCTGTCTCCTGAGTTCCGTAACGGAGTCTGAATTTTCGCCATCCAGAAGGGCTTTGATCGCCTCAAGAGGCACTTCAAGCTCGCGATAGACGATCACACGTTGCACCCAGGCCAGATCGGTAGCCGTATAGACCCGATAACCACGCGAGGTTCGCAAGCTTGGTGAAGCAATGCCAGTTGCGTCCCAATAGTGGAGAGCGCGCACCGTAACACCCAAACGGGTTGCCGCCTGCCCGACAGTCAACCCTTGAGGCGAAACGGTACTCACGTTGGTACTCCTTATACGTCTGGTGTGGTCTCTGGTGCGACAATTCCGACATGCGCGAGATTGCGAGCGTCCCGGCTTTCCGGACCGAACGGCTTTGCTGCACTGAAGACAACGCGCAGATTTTCCGGCGTCACGATTTCAAGATCTACCGTGTTCCACGGGGTGTCCCTCGGCTCCATGGCACATCCAGAACGCGCTGCTTCACAAGCCGCACCGATGGTACCGATCTCACTCAGCACACATGCAAAACTGACAGTCGCAGCGAGCAAAACATCTGAGGGCTCACCAGTAGGCACGAGAAGAACATCTTGGAACGCCCAACGTCGAAGATGCACCAAACTGCCAGGAATGCTGAACAAGTTGAAGAAACCGAACCCGTCCCGCCAGAACTGTTCCGATGCCGTCAGATCAGTAGTCGGCACGGTAAGGAACATCGGCATCCCATAGATGCCATGAAACGGCTCCGGCGCAACTGCATCCACGGCAGGCGTCGGAACTGGACTCATCTCAAAAGCGTTGTAGTAGTTGCTCATGGAACTCAGCTTCCTGCCTGACGTAACGTCAGGGTCAAGTCTAGGGCGTGTCGCATGGATAGCGAGACCGCATGGTCTCATGTTAGACGATGGACAATCCCGTACGTGCGCCGAGCGCATATGTCCGTAGAGTCTATGTCCGTAGAGTCGATGGCCATGGCGGCTCGGAGTGGGAGGACGCCGTTGCCGAGTGCGGTGATCTGCTGGCTGTTGGTCAGCTCGCTGTGCTTGGGGTCGGTGCCCCCTCCTTCGGGCAGCCCCATGAACCATTCGACAATGGCCGGCGCCGGGCGTGGGTCGTCGACCTCGATTTGGAGTGCAGCGGCCGGGGTGGTCGGCCGTGATCAATCTGGTGATTGGGGCGAGGCGGTGCTCGTCGTCGAAGAAGCGCAGTGTGATGCGGGGATGGTGGCCGTCGTTGAGTGTGTCGATGGTGGCGGAGTCGTAGTCGTTGGGCCGGCTGTCGCGACCGTTGGTCGCCATCATCGCGTCCCGTGAAGTCTTGGGGCCACCGTAGGTGTCGATACTGCACTGCTCGGATCGACGGGGAGTGTTCCTTCGCCTGAGGGACTGCCTTCTAGCCGTCGGTGGCGCTGGGCGGGGACTGCCTGTCCGACCTGTCGGAGGTCCGCGCCGAACCCGGCCTCTACGGGCCGGTGGCCTCCGACCCCACCGTCTCCCGACTCATCGCCCTGCTCGGCGCCGACGCCGAGCGCGCCGAGAAAGCCATCAGCCGCGCCCGGAAGGCCGCCCGCGCCCGCGTGTGGGCCCTGGCCGGGCCCCACGCCCCGAACTCCGGGATCACCGCGGCGGATCCGTTGATCATCGACGTGGACGCGACGCTTGTGACCGCCCATTCGGACAAGGAGCAGGCGGCCCCGACGTTCAAGAAGGGTTACGGGCACCATCCGTTGTGCGCGTTCATCGATCACGGAGCGGCCGGTTCCGGTGAGATGGCTGCGGTGATGCTGCGTCCGGGCAACGCGGGGTCGAATACGGCCGCCGACCACACCACGGTGATCCGGGCGGCCCTGGACCAGGCCGGGGTGGGCTCGCGGCCAGGCCGTAAGGTCCTGGTCAGGATGAACAGATGTAGGGTCGAGGCGTGTCTGCGGACTACGAGTTCCTTCCCATGGATGAGGCATCAGCCAGGGAGATCGCAGATAAGTGGAAGTACGAACCTCCTTACGATTTTTACGATGCCACTGCAGACCTCGATGATTACGAGGAGTTCGTCGATCCCAGAAAATGGCCGGAGCGCTTCTACAAAGTCTGTATGGCTGACCAACTGTTTGGCTTCTACCTGATGACTTCCAGCGGGGATGCCATGGAGTTCGGGGTGGGAATGAAGCCGGATCTAGTGGGTCACGGTTCTGGGTTTGGTTTTGTACGGGCTTGCCTGGACCACGCGCGGGACGAGTGTGGCGTCAGCGGACTGATAGACCTCTGCGTCGCTTCGTTCAACGAGCGCGCGATCCACACATATGAACGCATCGGATTCAAGAAGATTCGCGAGTATCTGCAGGAAACGAATGGTTCTGAGTTTCCTTTTATCGCCATGCGTCTCGACGGGTGACCGGACAGGGTTGACCCGTCACTCTCCTCCAGCGAGTGTCGTAGGTTCGAACCAGTTGGAGATCATGTCGAGACGCAGGACAGCGCCTGATCTGGCCCAACTCAGCACCTCCGGCTATGATTGCGTATACGCAAACGAAGGAGGTGGGGCTGTGGACGCGGCAACGATCGTGAAGCGCGTGCGTGCGCTCAGCGGCGTAACCCGCAAAGAGCTCGCCGAACTTGCTGGCCTCTCGCCTTCCACGATCGGTCGGATCGAGCACGGGGCACTGGATCCGACGTGGGGGACGCTTTCGCGCATCCTGGAGGCCACGGGCTACTGGATCAGCGGGGACACCGTGGTCTCCACCGGTGATCAGACCGCGATCATCGCTGCTCGCCCTGTACTCGAATCACTGCTCGCCTCTTCTATCGCGGCGATAGCACCCGCGAGCACCTCCATGAATGCGACCACACGCGACATCAGCCGCTCTGTCGTCGACGAGTGGCTTGGACGGTGGGCTCGTGCAGGGTGGCTGTCGGATCGGGCGGATGTTGACGACGTGGTGAGTGTCGCGGTCTCTGCAGGCAATGCGGGCAAGATCGCTCGCCGCAATGTCGCCCGCCGCAACGTCGTCGCTCCCGACGGGTGGCGTGCACTTGCGCGGCGGCTGGAGGAGGCAGGCATCGACTATGCCGTCTCCGGACTTGTCGCTGCCCGCCCGGATCGGGCGACCGCGAGAGCGGTGAGCCCGGTGATCTACGTCACCGACCCTGTCCTAGCGGTCGCCAGTCTGGGTCTGGAGGAGACCGCGCCGGGGCGAGGTGCCCTACTGATCGCTCCCGGCGAAGACGAGCTCACGCGCGTTGAGATTGATGGCGGCATCCGGTTCGTCTCACGCGCGCAGGGTGTGCTCGACGGGTTCGCGGGCTCTGGTCGGGAGCCCGACAAGGCTGAGGACACACTCCGTTCACTGCTGGCGGTCCCCGCATGACCGGCGGCTTCGACGACCTCGAGATCGAGATCATCACCTCGCGGCGAGCTCTTATCAACGTCATCACCGGCCTCGCCGACCAGCGTGAAGCACTCACCGTGCTCGGCGGCCACGCGGTCATCGAAGTCAGCCAGGGCATCCCGGCACTCCCGCCGGAGGACACGACCCGCGACGGCGATCTCGGCGTCATCCCGCAACTGCTCAGCGACGACCCGAACCTCAGTGCGCGCATGGCCGAGCTCGGCTACGAAGCCGCACGCCCAGAGCGTCCTGGCGTATGGTCACCGATCTCGCAGCGCGACCGCAATATCCACGATCGCGACAGCGTCGATCTCATCGCCCCGATGTCACTCGCCCGCGGCGGCCTCACCACGAACCGCAGTATCCGTGCCGCCCGCGTCGGCGTCCACGGCAAGCACGCCGTCTCCGCGACCAGTGGTACCGAACTCAGCGTTATCGATCGCCAGTGGCGCACGCTGCGCTCGTTCGACGGCGGTCCAACGGTCGACGCCTACGTCGCAGGCCCTTCCGCGCTGCTGTGCGCGAAGGCATACAAGATCCACGACCGGCTCGATCCCACCGAACTACTCCGCAACGCGGACCGGCTACGCCCAAAAGACTTCGCAGACCTCTACCGGCTCCTTCTCGTCATCACACCTGAGGAAGCGCGAGACCTGTTCGCGCAAGGGATCGCGGACCCGACGATCAGCGAGCCCGTCGCGCTCGGCCGCGACCATCTCGTTGAGATCCTCACCGACTCTTCGGCTGTCGCCAGTATGGTCGCCGACGCCTGGGGCGATACCTCCCGCGAGGCCGAGTTCCACAGACGCGTCGACAGCTGGCGACGACGCTTCACCGGTTGAGGAGAGCGACGTCACCGTCGCATTACGAAAGCCGACCAGGTTTTCGAAGAGGTCCGATCGATCCACAGTCGGCGCAGCGCTGTCATCCGAAACATAAGAGGTCGCGTAGTCCACTACGCGTGCGTCGGCGAAAGGGCCTCTGACACAGTCGGTGGCCCGAAGCAAGGCTCCATCGGAGCTCCGACGAAAGGCAAGGCAACGGCGGCATTAAGACGGTGGCGTCCGGCCAAGTGGGCGCATCGGGCGTCGCGCAGTCGGGCGACGGCCGCTGGCTCACAGTCGCGGTGACGACCACCGACGAGGCGACCTTTACCAACACCGCCAGTGGAGTCAATCTGCTGGGGCCCGGGGGCGCCCGTGTCTACGCCGACACCCTTGAATACTCGGCTTCCTCTACGCCACCGCCCTTCCCGGCGGGGTGGAGGACCCGGAGAACGCCCAGGGGTCCCTCTGGTGAATCAACCCCCACAATGGGAGGCCCGTGAAGATCGCCACCGGATTCTCCGGCGCCACCAATCTCGCGCTCGGACGCAGTGGCGAAATCTACGTGGCCGAACTCTTCAGCGGCAAGATTTCGGTCGTCCGCCACGGCAAGAAGCAGACCTTCCTGACTCTGCCAGGAGTTGTGGCGGTGGAGACCGGTCGCAACGGCTCCCTGTGGGCAGGAACCATCGATATGACCCAGCAGGGGCCCGGGTCCATCGTCCAGGTGACGGTCCCGCGCCGATGAACGGCCGATGCCGGTCGATCCTGGCCGCGCCGGCGGGGACCATGCTGCGTACCTCCGTCTCGCGCCGCAGGGAGCGGACCGTGGTCCTGACGTCGTATCCGGCGTCCAGCAACTGCGCGATGGTGTGCGCTCCGAGGAACCCGGAACCGCCGGTGACCAGGACAGTATCGTTCATGTGAGATATCTCCTTCTTGTCGACATCTCAATCATCGGCTCGGCCGCCAGAGGTATCCAGACCGAGGTCTTCCTGGTACTACCGGGGACAGGATCAGACGGCTTCCCCGTCGCAGCAGTAAAGCTCCGTGCTGGCGAAAGGGTAGCTGAACTCCTACCCATTGTCCGCGTGCGCGAACTCAGCCAGCGTTGTGAACGCATCCTCCGACGGGCCTCCCGGCTCCGCGTGATAGGTCACCAGAATCTGGCGGGCATCTGGAAGGACAAACTTCTGGAATCGCAGGTCGAGAGGCCCGACCCGTGGATGCAAGAACAGCGTCGTGCCCCGGTCCTGAACCTTCACATCATAGCGAGCCCACAGGGTTCGGAAGCGATCGCTCCGGAGGTTGAGCTCGCCGACGAGCTCGCGTACGGAGGGGTCGTCATCCCGATCGGCAACAACGGAGCGTAAAAACGGCACAGCCTTTGCCGTCATACCCTCCCAGTCCCGGTAGAGCGTCCTCATGTCGGCTTCGAGGAACGCGGCTCGCATGGGATTGGCACCGATCCGGAAGTTCCTGCTCAGCGCTGCGGCAACCGCGTTGGAGGCAAGCACTGTGAAACTGCGGCCTTGGAGGTACGCGGCAGTGCGCGGCCACATGTCGATCATCGCTTGGACGTCCCGGCTGGGTTGTTCCTGGCGGCGGCGCGTCTTCACACTCGTTCCCCGTGCGATCAGGTCAAGGTAGGCGGCCGCATCGGGGTCAAGGCCCAACGCCTCTGCGAGAGCCGCCACGACCTGGGGGCTGGGATTGACGTCACGGCCTTGTTCGAGGCGAAGGTAGTACTCAGGGCTGATCCCTGCCAGGATCGCGACTTCCTCCCGGCGCAGGCCCTCGACACGGCGGCGCGATCCGGCGACCAGCCCGACGTCCTCAGGTTGGAGCTGCGCTCGTCGCGCACGGAGGTAATCTCCCAGCCGGCCATTTCCCATACCCGAACCCTACTCGGAGTCGCTGAAACGGCCTTCATGGTCGCGGCGACTCAAGCAACATGAGTTCCCATAAAATGCGCTGGGAACATGCCAGAATTCTTAGTGGTCATTGAACACTTCATATATCCCTCTGGGAAGACGCCTATCCCCAGAAGATCGGGTCCTCATGACTGCCGATGTAGTCGAGCAGGCTCTGCACGTTCTTCGTCGGGCGCTTGCGAGCGTACTCGTGGAACTTCATGTTGCGGTCACGCCAGTAGATGCTCCACTGGCCCGTCGCTTTCGTGTAGCGCAGGCGGGCGATCGGGACGCGCATCCAGTCGCCCTCGCCGTCCCACGGCGGCCTCGTCTCGACGATCGTCACATGGCGGTCGGCGATCTCCGCCTCCACCCTCACTTGATCCCACAGACGTTCGGGTACGCACTCGCGACACCAGCGTCGAATGCGCAGCAGATCGGTCTCAGGCATGGTCATGCACCCATTCTGTCCGAGACCCTCGGCACCCTCCAACCGTGGCAGAGACCACGCAGACCAAGGCCACGACGAGCGCCTGATCCCGCCATCGCGCATGCTCGGTGGCGGGGAAACGCCACCGGCTATTCTGATGTCATGTCCCTGCTCGAACGCATCACGGTCGACCCGGCCGTCGTCCACGGTCGCCCCGTGGTTCGCGGTACCCGCATGCGCGTGGCCGATGTGCTGCAATTGCTTGCGCATGGCGCGACCGAGTCGGAGGTCCTTGAGGATTATCCCTATCTCACCGCCGACGACGTCAAAGCCTGTCTTGAATACGCCGCAGTGCAGGCCGACCACGCGATCCTAACGGTGTAGCCGGGTGCGTTTTCTCGTCGACGCGCAACTTCCGCCAGCGCTCACCGCCCTGCTCGCTTCACATGGTCACTTGGCGGAGCACGTTATCGACATCGGACCTGCCGACGCAGCAGACGTCGATCTGTGGAATTACGCGCTGCAACACAGTGCGATTCTCGTGACGAAGGACGAGGATTTTTCCCAGATGACAACGTGGGCTGCAAAATCGCCGACAATCGTCTGGATCCGGGTCGGAAATACACGAAAGAAAGCACTGCTGGTATGGTTCGAACCGCTGATCGATCAGATTGTCGACGCGGTCAACGCAGGAAATCACATCATCGAGCTACGTTGACTCGGCATTCGACGCTGATGTCGCCTGAAAGGCGCGACTGTGCGCTGGCACGGTTCCGCCACGAAGAACTTCCATCACCATCTGGTCGGCGATCTGACATTGACCTATGAGGGGTTGGAGTTGACCGCGGAACCGGGGCTGTCGTTCCTGATCTACACCGCCGAGCCCGGCTCGCCCAGCCAGGAACGCCTCGACCTGCTGGCCGGCTGGGGGAGATGACCCATCAGACTCGGGCCTTTCCGTCTGGGCTCTGGTTTATCGCAGGGAGGAATGCGTGGAGCGACTCGACGTGGGGAGCCTCGAGTTGATGGCGGTGGGCAGCGCGGAGGACAGCGCCGGTGAGGGCGTCGTGTTCGAGTGGTCGTCCGGCGAGGCGGTCCTGGAGCATGGATGTGGACGAGCCATCGGGAAGGTGTTGTAGCCAGGCGATGGTCTCGGCAGGGGCTTGTCCATCGATATGTGCGCCATCAGCACGTGCGACGGCGGCGACCTCGGTGAGCAGGCCCAGGAGATATCGTGCGATGCCAGGGTCGCGGGTGACCTCGGTGCCGCGGCCGGTGAGGGTGGTGATGGGGTTGCTGCCCATATTGATCAGGACTTTGCGCCAGGCGGCAGTGGTGAAATCCCGGGTGTTCTCCACGCGAATCTCCCCAGCGGACAGTTCCTTGGCGACGGCGACCGCTGCAGGGTCGTCGGGCACGGTGAGGTCGCGGTCGGCGGGACGGTGGACGACCGCCCGGCCCGGCGCAGTCCGGTCGACAGGGACGTAGACGATCGCGGGAACGACCGCCGCGCCGCCGACATAGGGAGCGACGCGTTCCCGGTGCTCGATGCCGTTCTGAGCCACGAGCACGATGGACTTGTCGGTGACGGTGGCGTGGAGCCACGCTGCCACGTCGGGCGTGTTCTGGGCCTTCACGGCGACGATGACGAGGTGGTGCGGCCGAACATCCTCCGGTCGGGTGATGTGGTGGACCGGGAAGCTCTCGGTGGTCTCGCCATCGGTGATCTCGATGTGGTCGAAGGGGCGTCCACCGCAAACTGCGAGGGGATGTCCGGCACGGGCGAGGGCGGCGGCGAGGAAAATTCCGATCGCTCCGGCGCCGATGATCGCCACCGGTTCGGCTGGGTCCAGGTCACGGTCGGCCGGGATGCGCGACCGTTCCTCCGGAGAAGTCTGCATGCCTGCGGGGTGCGTCGCACAGACCGGTTCGCCAGTCGGAATCATGAGCCCCATGATTGCACGAACCACACGAAACATGATTTCCAGATTGTGTACATATGTGGATTCAGCGCACCATCATTGCCTAGATCTCAGTTCTTGAGGTCTCAAGCGGCGACCGGAAATCATCGTCCGCCACTGATCCGCGCAATCCTTGAACTCAGATCTGCTGTTCGACGAGTGCGCGAAGACGGCTGAGCACACGCAGGCGGGTCTCGGTGGGCGCCGGGGAGAGATCGAAGGCGTCGGCGAACCAGAGTCCATCGACAGTGGCACGGATCAATGCCGCGATGTCGGCCGGGACCCCGTCGTCCTCGAGCCTGCACTGCCAGATCCGGTACCGTTCCTGGAGAGCGGCGAGGGCGCGTGGCGAAGATGCGGCGGCGGCCAGCATGGCAAGGGTGGCGCGGTCGGCCGGCCCTTCGGCGGCTCCCGCGGAGTCGAGCCAGGCCAGTGTCGCCGCTCCCGGCGTATCGCCCGCGGCAGTGATGAGCCTGTCGAAGCTCTCCACATATCGATCCACCAGACCTTCGATCAGCGCCTCCTTGGAGGCGAAGTGGTAGAACAGCCCGCCCTTGCTCACTCCGGCTGCCCGCGCCACCGCCGCGATGGTGACGCCGTCCGCGCCGTGCTCGACGAACAGTCGCGCCGCGGCGTCCAGGATGCGACCGCGCGCGTCCGTGGTACCGGGAACAACCGAGGCTTCGACAGATGCATCACTCTCGTCGCTGGAATCCATGCGAGTAGTGTACCGGACGTCCGGTATAGCATTGAGATCCGGAGGCCCGAAGGATTAAACAAGGAGGCGCAGGCCATGGGTTGGTGGGCATTGGCGGGGGCGATTTTCGCCGAGGTGGGCGGGACGACCGCGATGCGGGCCGCCACCCTTCCGGGCGCGAGTTGGGCCTGGTGGAGCGGCGTGGTCGCCGGATACGGCGCCGCGTTCGGGTTGTTCTCCTTCGCACTCGCGCACGGTGTCGGCCTCTCGGCCGGATATGCGATCTGGGCCGGAGTCGGAGTGGCGCTCACAGCGTTGATCGCCTGGGTCATCTTCGGAGAGCGGCCCGGCAGCTGGGCGATCGTCGGACTCGTCTTCATCGTCATCGGCGTGGTGCTCGTCGAGGCCGCGGGCCAGGCCTCGAGTCCACGGGCGTGAGCCGGACGATGACCCACCGTCGGAGCGGGGTGCCAACGACATCAGATATCGGGGCGAATCACGGCCCAGGTAGCTGACATTCTGACCGACCTTCGCCTATCAGTCTGCGGCCGGGCCGGGTGAAGACCGGTCGTCGAGAATGAGCTGCATGAAAGTCAGATCGAGCCACCTCCCGAATTTCGCGCCGACCTGGGGCATGTCTCCGACCCGCACGAATCCCAAATCCTCATGGAGCCGGATCGACCCCGCATTCTCACTGGTGATGCCCGCGACCATCACATGTTTTCCGATGCGGCGCGCCTCCTCGATGATCGCGCCGAGAAGGGCCTTCCCGAGCCCTTGACCCCGCCGGTCCGCGCGCACATAAACGGAGTGCTCCACCGTGTGCCGGTATCCGTCCCAGTCGCGCCATTCTCCGAAGGTGGCATATCCGAGCGCCACGTCGGCGTCGTCGACCGCGACCAGGACGGGGAACCCAGCGGCCGAATGTTCCGTCATCCACGCAACCCGATTCGCCGCGTCCACCGTCGCCTCATTCCAGATGGCGGTGGTGTTCACCACGGCGTCGTTGTAGATCGCCGTGATGGCCTCGGCGTCGGTCTCGCGCGCGGCTCGGATGCGCATCTCGCAACTCCTGACTGTCAGATGACGTGGCCTGTGCCCCGAACACCCCACACTATTGCGCAGCCGCAGCTCCGCCGCTTCAACATGCGGGGCTCTCGGCCCGCCCGTATATCGTTCGAGGTGCTGAGCCGATCGAGGATGAGGAGCACGACCACAGTGACATCCACCGCAGCTGCCGACGACGAGCGCGTCTACCGGGTCCTGGCCACATCGCTTCATGTGACCCTCAGCCCGTTCATCCGGCGGGACTGGCGCCGCCAGGACCGCGTGCCCCAGAACGGCGGGGTCCTGCTGGTGGCCAATCACCTCTCCAACATCGACCCGATCCTGATGGGGGAGTACCTCGTCTATTCCGGGCGCTGGCCGCGCTACCTCGGCAAGGAGGAGCTGTGGCACGTACCCGGCATCGGCTGGCTCGGACGCCACTGCGGCCAGATCCCGATCCAGCGCGCCAGCGCGACGGCCGGCGTCGGACTGCAGAACGCGATCGACGCCCTGAAAGCCGGTGAGGCGGTCGTCATCTACCCCGAAGCCACCCGCGGCGCCGACCCGCAGGGCTGGCCCATGACGGCCCGCTCGGGCGCGGCCCGGGTCGCACTGGCCGCCCGCTGCCCGGTGGTGCCCCTGGGACAGACCGGCGCCGACCGGATGCTTCCCGCCCACGGTTTTCATCTGCCCCGGCTGCTACCGCGCACGACCATCAGCATCCTGTGCGGCGAGCCGCTGCATCTGGACGACCTCTACGACTCCTTCCGCCCCGGCCTGGTTCCCGGCATCGCGGACGCCGTCAGGCCGCACACCACCGAGCAGGAGATCGCCGAACAGGCCCGCAGTCATGAGGCGATCGTCGAGGCCGGGGCCCGGATGATCGACGCGATCACCGATCTGGTCGCCGAGATCAGGAACGAGCCCGCCCCGCCCGACCGCTACGACCCGCGCCAGAAGATCCGCGTTCCCCGTCCCGAGCCGCCCAACTGGCTCGGCTGAGAGGAGTCCAGTGACCAGCTCAGAGATTTCCGTGTACGCGCGTCCCGCATCGGAGGTGGCCACCGATCTCGGCAGCGATCCGAGCTCCGGCCTCGCCTCCGCAGATGCCGCCACGCGCCTGGCCGACAGCGGCCCCAACCGGCTTCCCGAGCCGAAGGGCTCGCCGGCCGTCCTGCGCTTCCTGTCGCATTTCAACGACGTGCTCATCTACATCCTGCTGGTCTCGGCCGGGCTCAAGGCGATCTACGGCGACTGGATCGACTTCACAGTCATCCTCGTGGTGGCCGTGGCGAACGCCGTCATCGGATTCGTGCAGGAGGGCCGGGCCGAGCAGGCCCTGGCCGGAATCCGCAACATGCTGTCGACCTCCGCCACCGTCCTGCGCGACGGCGCCTGGACCGAACTCGGCACCGAGAACCTGGTCGTGGGGGATGTGGTGCGCCTGACGCCGGGGGATCGGGTGCCGGCCGATCTCCGTCTCATCTCCGCCGACAACCTTCGCATCGAGGAATCCGCCCTCACCGGGGAGGCCGTCCCCGCGGACAAGAACATCCAGCCGGTCGAGCCCGACGCGGGAGTGGGCGACCGCACCTGCATGGCCTTCTCCAGCAGCATCGTCTCGGCCGGCCGCGGCGTGGGCATCGTCACCGCGACCGGATCCGACACGGAGATCGGACGCATCCAGCAGCTGGTCGCGGGCGTGGAGTCGGAGCCGACGCCGCTGGCCCGCCAGCTCAACCGCTTCGGCTCGACGATCGCGCTGGTCGTGATCCTGGCGGCAGTCGCGATGTTCGCCATCGGCCGGCTGCTGCACGGGGGAGACGCCGCCGACCTGATCAACGCCGCCATCGGCTTCGCCGTCGCCGCGGTGCCCGAGGGCCTGCCGGCGGTGGTCACCATCACACTGGCGCTGGGCGTCCAGCAGATGGCACGGCGCAGGGCGATCACCAGGCACCTGCAGTCGGTCGAGACGCTGGGCTCGGTCTCGGTGATCTGCTCCGACAAGACCGGAACGCTGACCCGCAACGAGATGACCGCGCTCACCGTACGCACCAGGAGCGGCGTCTTCCAGGTCACCGGCGAGGGCTACGAGCCGGCCGGCGCCATCGAGCCCGCCGGCGGAACCACGGCCGGGGACGCCGCGAAGGCCGAACTCGATGCGCTCATCGCGGTGATGGGGGTGTGCAATGACGCCGAGGTCGTTCAGGACGGCGAGTCCTGGCAGCTGGTCGGCGAGCCGACCGAGGGAGCGCTGCGCGCCCTGGCGCTCAAGCACGGGTTCTCCGCGGAGAGCTACCGGCGCGCCGCCGAGGTGCCCTTCGACTCGGCCACCAAGTTCATGGCCACCCTCGCCGTCGGCCCCGACGACGCCCGCAGCGTCTTCCTCAAGGGCGCTCCCGATGGTGTGCTCGCCCGCAGCTCGACGCAGGCCGCCGGAGACGGGTCGGAGCCCCTGGACCTCGAGTTCTGGAACGAACAGATCGACCGCCTCTCGGAGCAGGGACTGCGCGTGCTGGCCGCGGCGAGGCGTCCAGCCCCCACTGCCGACGAGCTCGACGACGAGGATCTCGGCTCCGGCCTCGAGATGCTCGGCCTGGTCGGCATCATGGATCCGCCGCGGGCCGAGGCCGCCGCCGCGATCGGCACCTGCCATCACGCCGGGGTGCGGGTGAAGATGATCACCGGCGACCAAGCGGGCACCGCGACCGCCATCGCCCAGCAGCTCGGCATCGTGACCGAGGACGCCGAGACGCGGGCCGGCGATGCGCCGCTGACCCTCACCGGGGCCGAGATCGAGGGGATGTCGCAGTCCCACCTCGAGCATCTGGTCGCCGATGTCGACGTCTACGCGCGCACCAGTCCCGAGCACAAGATCCGCATCGTGCGCGCCCTGCAGCGCAGTGGCCAGGTCGTCGCGATGACCGGGGACGGGGTCAACGACGCCCCGGCGCTCACCCGCGCCGATGTCGGCGTCGCGATGGGGATCAAGGGCACCGAGGCCACGAAGGAGGCCGCGGACATCGTGCTCGCCGACGACAACTTCGCGACCATCGAACGCGCGATCGAGGAGGGCCGGCGAATCTACGACAACATCCGCAAGTCGGTGCTCTTCCTGCTGCCGACCAACGGAGCCCAGTCGCTGGTCATTCTGGTCGCGGTGCTGCTCGGATTCGCGCTGCCGCTGGCCCCCGTGCAGATCCTCTGGGTCAATCTCGTCACGAGCGTCACCCTGGCCCTGGCTCTGGTCTTCGAGCCCGCCGAGCCCGGGCTGATGGACCGGCCTCCCCGCTCGCCCAAGGCCCAGCTCATCGGCGCCCGCGACCTCGCCCTGGTCGCATTCGCCTCGGTGCTGGTGGCCGCGGCGACATTCGCCGTCTTCTCCATCGAGCGGGCGGTCGGCGCCGGCACGGCGTACTCGCAGACCGCCGCCGTCGCCACCCTGGTCCTCGGCCAGCTGATGTATCTGTTCTCCTGCCGCAATCTGCACGGCTCGGCATTCGCGAAGGGCATGTTCGCCAGCAATCCGATGGTGTGGAAGATGTCCGGGCTGCTGATCGCGCTGCAGCTGCTGTTCACCTACCTGCCCTTCATGCAGGACTGGTTCGCGGTGACCGCCATCTCCGCGCGCACCTGGGGGATCTCGCTGCTGGCCGCCCTCATCGTGTTCGCCCTGGTGGAGCTGTTCAAGCTGTGGTGGACCAGACCAACTTATGGGACGTCTGCCGATTCCGGCGTCGCTCAGCCGAGGAACTCCGCGTAGTCCTTCTCGGCGAGGTCGGCGTAGGCGTACGCCCATTCGACGAGGTTGCGGACCACGGACTTGCCCTTGCCGGCGTATCCGAGGATCTCCGGGGAGTTGCCCGACTGGCCATGGGCTCGCGCGAGCAGCACCGCGCAGGCCGCCGCGTACCTGCGGAACGGGATGTCGTCGAGGGTGTCGATCTCGATCCCGCCCTTCATGTCGTGGAACTGGCGCACGTAGAAGTCGCCCACCAGGCCGGGAAGGTGGCCCAGGAAGGGGTCCGACTGGGCCTGCAGGATGTGCTGGAGACCCACCACACGCGCACCCTCGCCGTTGATGGCGATGGTCTCGGTCAGCTCATCGGGCTGAGGGGCGTGGCCGTACTCCTCCAGCACGCTGCGCCCGGCCTGCTTGGCCTGCAGGATCATCGAGTGCCCGTCGCCGTCCTGGAGCAGGAAGAGATAGCAGCGGGTTCCCACGCTGCCGACGCCGACCGCGCGGCGGGCCGCGTCGACGATCCGGTACTGGCGCATCAGGAGCCGCACGTCGACCGATGCCGAGGCCAGGTAGTTGGTGATCGCCTCCTGCATCGCCGGAATCATCTGCTCGTCGGCGTGGGTCATCGCCGGCGGCGACTCGACGAATCGCACCCGGCCCTGGTCGTCGAGCGCTGTCAGGCGCCTGGCGGCGCGATCGCCGGTTCGTCTGCGGGCACGTTCGGCCGCCTTGTCCAGCACCTGCTGAGACTGCGGATCGAGGCCCTCCCGCGCCGAGGCCGCGTCGAAGTGAAGGTAGAAGCGACTGACGGGATCCAGCTCGGAGTCGGCCTCCAGCGCGCGCAGGTAGGCCCGCACCGTCCCCCGGGCCGCATCGGCCACGACGTCGGGATCGCGATCGGTGGCCCGGCCGGCCACCACCACACTGGTCACCAGGCGCTTGACGTCCCACTCCCACGGCGCCCAGGCGGCCTCATCGAAGTCATTGAGGTCGAACAGCAGGGATCGCTGCGAAGATCCGTAGAATCCGAAGTTGCTGACATGGGCGTCCCCGCAGGACGCCACGTAGATGCCGGAGTCCGGCTCCTCGGCAAGATCGGAGGCCATGATCGCCGCGGTGCCCCGGTAGAAGGTGAAGACGCTGGCGGACATCCGCTCGCGCCGCAGCGGCAGGAGGTCGGGAACCCGGTCCTGGTTCTGCGCCTCGAGAACTCCCATCGGGTCGCGACCGTCTTTCGGCACCCGGGAGAGCGCCGACCGCTTGACGACCTCGCGCTGGGCATGCCCGCGTTCGCGCAACTCGTCGTCGTCGGGGAGCCGGGTGATCATGCCGACCCCCTCGTTCACCCTGTCGATCCTGTCGATCGCGGCAGCAGGCACTGCAGGACTATCTGAGTCCGCCACTATGACATCCTCTCGATTTCCGGACCATGGGCAACCCGCGGTCCGCACCCGAACAGGTTAGCGGCGCCACCGCCATTCAGCGGACGGCAACGGTTTTCCTTCTCGCATGGGGAAAGATGTCACCCGTGAACACTGAACGCACTGTCGCCCGCCTCATCACCGAATGCCTCCGACAGGAAGGCGTCTCGGTGGTTTTCGGCATCCCGGGCGAGGAGAACATCCAGCTCGTCAAGGAGATCGACGACGACCCCGACATCCGCTTCGTCCTGGTCCGTCACGAACAGGGCGCCTCCTTCATGGCCGACGTCTACGGCCGCCTCACCGGGAGGGCGGGGGTGTGCACCGCGACACTGGGCCCCGGCGCGATCAACCTGCTGCTCGGCGTCACCGATGCCACCACCGATTCCGTGCCGGTGGTGGCCATCTCCGCCCAGGTCGGGCTCAACCGGATCTTCAAGGAGTCCCACCAGATCGTCGACCTCGAGACGATGTTCAGGCCCGTCACCAAGTGGTCGGCGACCATCCAGCGCCCCGAGGCGGTGCCGGAGATGATGCGCAAGGCCTTCGACCTCGCCCAGGCCGAGCGCCCCGGCGCCACCTATCTCGCGGTGCCCCAGGACATCGAGGCCGAGCGCGTCGACACCTCGATCGTGCCGCTGGTCGCCCGCCCGACCCATCGCGCCGCCCCCGACGTCGTCCAGATCAACGCCGCGATCGACGCCTTGCGCAGCGCCAAGTCGCCGGTGGTGCTGGCCGGTCACGGGGTGGCCCGGGCGCACGCCGAGGAGCCCCTGCGCGAGCTGGTGGAGACCCTCAATCTGCCGCTGGCCACCACTTTCCAGGCCAAGGGCGTACTGCCCGACTCGCACCCCAACGCGCTGGGGGTGGTGGGCTTCATGCGTCACGACTACGAGAACTTCGCCTTCGACAAGGCCGACGTCATCCTCGCGGTGGGTTACGAGCTGCAGGAGTTCGCCCCGGCGCGGATCAACCCCACCGGCGACAAGACCATCATTCACGTCAACTGCTTCGCCCAGGACGAGGACGCCGACTATCAGATCTCGGTGAATATCGAGGCCGACGTCGCGAACTCGCTGCGGGCACTCACCTGGGCGGCCCAGGAGGCCGAGCTGAAGCCCTTCAACTTCCCGCACGCCCCGATCCGGCGGCTCCTCCACGACGAGCTGCAGCGGGGGGCGGCCGACGACTCCTTCCCGATGAAACCGCAGCGCGTCGTCTACGAGATCCGCCAGGCTCTGGGCGATGAGGATCTGGTGCTCGTCGACACCGGCGCCATCAAGATGTGGATGGCCAGGCTCTATCCGACCGAGGCACCGGAGACCTGCGTGATCTCCAACGGGCTCTCGACGATGGCGTGGACCCTGCCTGGGGCTCTGGGAGCGGCCCTGGCGGTGCCGGACCGCAAGATCCTGGCAGCGATGGGGGACGGCGCCTTCCTGATGAACTCCCAGGAGATCGAGACCGCGGTGCGCGAGAAGATCCCGCTGGTGGCCCTGGTGTGGGTCGATGACGCCTACGGGCTGATCAAGTGGAAGATGGACATGGAGCTGGGGCGCCATGAGGCGGTCGACTTCACCAACCCGGATCTGGTGGCCTATGCGGCCTCCTTCGGCGCGACCGGGCACCTCATCACCGCGGCCGATGAGCTCGCCCCGACTCTGCGGGAGGCGTTGGACGACGGCGGCGTGCACGTCATCGCCTGTCCGGTGGACTACTCGGAGAACATGGCCCTCACCGACCGGCTGGGGGAGCTCACCGTTCAGCTGTAGATCGCCGGGTCCAGCGGAAGCAGGATCCGGTGGTCGACGGAGAACCCGTGCAGCAGCACCAGCGGGGCACCGGCCCCGCGCTCGAGAACGTGCATGCCCCGACCGTAGCGGGCTCAGCTCGAATTGACCCGGGCTGCTGGAGCGGCACTGCGAGAAGTACCGAGATCGATGGCTCGGTCCGGCCCTGCCGTCCGGGAGCGAGTCCGTTCCGGTACTTCTCGCAGTCCACATCGGAAAGACCCCGCATGGGGTCACAGCTGAATGCCAGCCTTCCCCGCTCGCGCTGACAGCGCCCACACCACCTCGCCCATGCCCACCTCGAACGCCGGCTCGCTTCGAGGATTCGGCTCCGGATCCATGGGCGGGGGCTCATTCGGTGGCTCCGGAACACTCGGCGGGAGCAGGACGGGCGGCAGCACCGGACAGCGCTGACCAGCCTCGGACCGGTCGTGTGCTCCCACCACCGAATCTCGGCTCTCATAATTTGAGACATCATCTCATAGAATGACACAAGATCTGATGGCGCACCGCCTCTGACAAGGGGAGTTGATCGCATCGTTCGATGTCATTAATGTGTCTGCCATGACTGAGCAGCAGGCCCCCATGACGACGATGATGTCGTCTGCCGCCTGTTGTCGAATGCGCTGAGTCGACACCGACCCCGCACCTCAGCGATCCCGGGCTTTCCGCACAGGGAGCGAGCCCGGCGGTATCGCTGTTCCATTCTCAGGGAGATTCCCATGTCAGTCCCCGCTGCCCTCATCACGCTCGCCCTTCTGCTCGCCGTCTCCACGGCCCTCGCCGTCCTGCTGCGGCGTCGCAGCGGTCGCGGCCGCGAAGTGGCTGCCCGGCCCGACCGCCAGATTCCACTCGTGGAGGGGCAACTCGGCAGCGTCGCCACCTTCGTGCAGTTCGGCACCGACACCTGCGCCCCCTGCCATGTCGCCGCCCGCCGGATCAAGGCCTTCGCGGCGGAGCACCCCGGGGTGGTCCATCTCGAGCTGGACACCGTCGATCATCCCGATCTGGCGCGCCGGCTCAACATCATCAGCGCACCGACGACCTTCCTCCTCGATGCCGGCGGCGCCATCCGCGTCCGCTTCTCCGGGGTTCCTCGACCCGAGGAACTCGCCCGACACCTCACATCCGTCTCCGACCTCACGGGAGCCGACAATGCCCACTGAATCCCAGCCGCAACCCACCCCCGCCACCCCCGGGCCCGATTCGCCACGGGGAAGGCGGCAGATCGACCCGAGAGGCCCCCGCTTCGGGGCCGCCGTCACGAGCCTGCTGCTCGCCGTCGACATCCTGCTGGCACTCATCGGCCAGAGGACGCCCGCCCTCATCCTGCTCGCAGTGATCGTGGCGATCTTCGCCCTCGGAGCGTCCGGGTCGCCGGCACACCCCTGGAACGCCCTGTTCCGATCGGTCGTCCGGCCACGACTGGCCCCGCCCAGCGAGACCGAGGACGCCGCCCCGCCGCGATTCGCCCAGCTGGTGGGCCTGGTGATCACCGGTATCGGGCTCATCCTCGGCCTGATCGGCGTCTGGCCGGCCGTCCCGATCGCCGGCGCACTGGCCTTCATCGCCGCATTCCTCAATGCCGTCATCGGCCTGTGCCTGGGTTGCCAGCTCTACGGCCTGCTGGTCCGCCTCGGCGCCATCCATCGGCCTGCGGAGGCCTGATCCGTGCAGTCGATAGAGACCACGCCGCTGCATGCCGCGGCACCGCAGACCGCGACTCTTCCGGACACGATCCGGCCCGAGACGACCCTGCCCGCAGCCGATGTGAGATCGCACCCGCTGCTGGCGGCGATCGGCCACACGCCCCTCATCGAGCTGACCCGCGTCGGCGACCTGCCGGGGGGAGTCCGGCTGCTGGCGAAGGCGGAGTTCATGAATCCCGGCGGATCGATCAAGGACCGCGCGGCGGCCGAGATGGTGGCCGACGGCATCGACCGGGGGCTGCTCACCGTGCCCAGCCCCGGCCAGGCGCCCGCCGAGGTGCCCACCATCATCGACGCCACGAGCGGCAACACCGGCATCGCCTTCGCCATGATCGGAGCCTCGCTCGGCATCCCGGTGACCCTCGTGATGCCCGAGAACACCAGCCCGGAGCGCAAGGCCACGATGCGCCACCTCGGTGCCACGGTGATCGACACGGTGCCCGCCGAGGACGGTTCCGACGGCGCCTTCGAGATGGTGCGCGAGATCGTGGCCGCCAACCCCGGGCGCTATTTCTATCCCGACCAGTACGACAATCCGGCCAACACACGGGCCCACGAGTGGGGAACCGGAGCCGAGATCTGGCAGCAGAGCGGCGGTACGGTCACCCACTTCGTCGCCTCGATGGGCACCTCGGGGACGCTGATGGGCACCTCCCGCCGGCTCAAGAGGGAGAACTCGTCGGTGCGCTCGATCGCGGTCCAGCCCGACTCCCCGCTGCACGGCATCGAGGGTACCAAGCACATGGCCTCCACGATCCGCCCGTCGATCCTCGACGACTCGATCATCGACGAGGTGGTCGTCGTCTCCACCGCGCGGGCCTACGAGACCACCCGAAGACTCGCCCTGCGCGAGGGACTGTTCTGCGGCATCAGCTCGGGGGCCAACACCGCCGCCGCACTCGACGTCGCCCGGCGCGCCGAGCCCGGATCGGTGATCGTCACCGTCCTGCCGGACACCGGCTCGCGATACCTCAGCGACCACTTCTGGGAGGCACGATGATCGACATCTCGCCCGACCTGCTGCACCGGATCCACCAGAAGTCCGTGGCGGCCTACCCCGACGAGGGCTGCGGAGCCCTGCTGGGCACCTTCGCCGCGGCCGGGGGAGCCCGAGAGGTCGTCGACATCCTGCCGATCGACAACGCCCGGGAGTCCGAGGAGCAGTACCACCGGTTCCGCATCGATCCCGCTGGACTACCAGCGCGCCGACGACGCGGCCGCCGCCCGCGGACTGGACATCGTGGGCTTCTACCACTCCCACCCCGACCACCCGGCGATCCCCTCCGACTACGACCGGGACCATGCCTTTCCGGGCCTGAGCTACATCGTGGTCGCCGTCGAGGGGGAGGGGCGATCCCACCCACGGGTGCCCCGGTCGACCAGCTGGGAGTTGGCCCCCGACCGCTCCCGGATGTTCCACGAGGCCGAGTTCGAGATCGAACCCGACTGATCCCGTCCCTCTCTTTCACTCCGCTCTTTTCACACTGATTTCACACTCCGCCCTTTTCACACCGACCGCCACGACCTACACACAAGGAGCCCATCCATGGCCACCGTCTCCATCCCCTCGGTGCTGAGGAACTACACCGATCGCCAGCGCCAGTTGACCCCAATGCCGTTCGGTTAAGGATCGGTGGCCGGTGTCAAGACCGTAGCCCGTAACCGGGCAGGCCGAGTACGCAAGTCAACACCCCCAGCAGCGTGGTACTTCGACGTACCACGCTTCAGGGCCCTGGGACGAGTCCTGGGCCCCCGCCGCGGTAACAGATCATCGAGCACCGCCGCCCCGATCCGGCCCACCAGATCCACCCTCGCACCCGAGATCGCCCGGCAGGCCAGAACGATCTGGTCCTGAGCGGTGCGCACCGCGATCGTGAACGAGAGCCGATCGGCGCTCACCTCGGGCCGGTCCAAGATCGCATCCGACATCGCGATCCGCAGGACCTGGTAGGCCGCCAACAGTCCCCACACCTCCTGGGCCACCGCGGCGGGATAGCGCCCGCGCAGGACCCGCCCGCCCAGGATCGTGGACTTCAGCTCGCAGTAGACCGTCTCGATCTGCCAGCGCCGGTGATACAACCGGATCAACTCGCCGGCCCCGGCCTGGGCCGGGTCCAGCAGGCTGGTGATCAGGCGGTACCGGTGGATGGTGGCCTCACCGGGTATCGGGCGGCCCGCCCGATCGGTGGGCGTCACCTCGATCTCGGCGTCGATGACCCTCACCCTCACAGTCCCGGCCCGCGAGATCCACGAACCATCGCCCAGGCGCTCCAGCACCGGTAGTGTCAACGCCCGGGGCCCGGTCAGCCCGCGGATCAGGAAGTCCGCGCCGGCAGTGGTGATCGCGGTGTACAGGCCGATCGTGGCGAAACCCCGGTCGCCGAGGACCAGCATGCCCGGGCCCATCGCGGCGGCCAGGCGGGTGGTGTAGGCCTTCTCGGAGATGGTGTCGGGGCCCCACACGGCGTCGATGAGGTGGCGGGTGCCCACCGCGACCAGGGCGAGCATCCGGATCATCGGGTATCCGACGTGGGAGGCGCGTCCGGCTTTCTGACGGGGATACAGATCACCGTTGGCGGGTGTGTCGGGTATCGCGATCTGGGTGCCGTCGATCGCTGCGACGAGGCGTCCGGCGCAGCGGATCTGCTGGGTGGGCAGGCAGGCTCCGGGACCGGCCAGGAGGCGGAACAGGGCTTCCAGGGGTGCCGGGCCCAGGCGGCGCATGGCCTGGCTGATCGACGATTTCGCGGGGTGACGGATCGGGTGGGGAAGGCCTGCGGTCAGTCGGTTCCACACAGCAGTCCAGGCCTGGCCTGCGTACAGGGCGCCGGCGAGGATGAGGTAGACGACCAGGCGGGAGGGCAGGCGTCGCACGCGGTGTTGGGTGGTCGCGGTCTGGTCCAGGATGGCGTCGATCATCTCGGGTGGGACGGTGGTGGTGAGTTCGCCGAGGTGGGCGGGGGCGAACACGCCGTCGGGTTCGTGGCGGGCTGAGAGGGTGGCATGATTCGGCATGGCAGCTCTTGTCTGGGAGGACGTGTCTTGCAGGACGTGTCCCACTGTGACAAGGGCTGCTGCTTGCAGGGGCTGCGCCACGCCGGGATGCCCACCTTCTTGACAGTCCTATCCCTGCCTTAACCGAACGGCATTGCAGTTGACCCTGCCCGGGGCCACCGTCGCCGAGCTGGTCACCGCCCTCACCGACGCCTACCCGGACCTGGCCCCGCACATCCTTGACGACGACGGCGCGCTGCGCAGCTATGTCAACGTCTTCGTCGACGACACCGACATCCGCCAGCTCGACGGCCAGGCCACCGCGCTCTCGGAGAGCTCCACCGTGCGCCTGCTGCCCGCCATCGCCGGCGGCGCCCCGGACGATCGGGAGACAGCACGGCAGGAGGCCCGATGAGCGAGCCCACCGCCTCGATTATCCCGGACGACCGCGTCCAGCCGCTGAGCCAGAAGGAGTTCGACCGCTACAGCCGCAACATCCTGCTGCCCGAGGTGGGGGTCGAGAGGCAGGCGCGGATCCGCGCCGCGAAGGTGCTCGTCGTCGGCGCCGGCGGCCTCGGCGCTCCCATCGCGCTCTACCTGGCCGCGGCCGGGGTGGGCACCATCGGCGTGGTCGACCACGACGTCGTCGAGGAGTCCAACCTGCAGCGCCAGATCATCCACGGCACCCGCGACATCGGACGCCCCAAGACGGCCTCGGCCCGCGACTCCATCCGCGCCATCAACCGCGGGGTCAAGGTCGTCACCCACCAGCAGGCCCTCACCAGCGAGAACGCCCTGGACATCATCGAGCAGTACGACGTCGTCGTCGACGGCACCGACAACTTCCCGACCCGCTACCTGCTCAACGACGCCGCCGTGTTCCTCGGCAAGCCGGTGGTCTACGGCTCGATCTACCAGTTCGACGGCCAGGTGAGCGTCTTCGACGCCCGCCTCGGGCCCTGCTACCGGTGCGTCAATCCGACGCCGCCACCGCCGGACCTGGTGCCCTCCTGCGCTGAGGGCGGGGTGCTCGGGGTGCTGCCCGGCCTGGTCGGCACCCTGCAGGCCACCGAGGTCCTCAAGCTCATCGTCGGGGACGCCGAGCCGCTGATCGGCCGCCTCCTGCTGGTCGAGGCGTGGAGCACCCACTTCACCGAGCTGTCGATCTCCAAGAACCCCGACTGTCCGGTCTGCGGGCAGCAACCGAGCATCACCGAGCTCATCGACTACCAGGAGTTCTGCGGGGTCGGCGGCCATGACGACCAGGAGACGCCGATCGCCTCCATCACGGCCACCGACCTCAAGACCCGCCTGGACGCCGGGGAGCCGGTTCAGCTCGTGGACATCCGCGAGCCCCACGAACGGGCGCTGTCTCCCTTCCCGGCCGCCCACGCGGTTCCCTACGGGCAGCTGGTGCGCCGGATCGACGAGTTCGACCCGAGCGTCGATCTCATCTTCCTGTGCACCATCGGCCAGCGCTCGGTGTTCGCCATCCGGGCTCTGGAGCGGGCCGGCTACCAGGGAGCGCTGCTCAATCTCAAGGGCGGCGTCGCCGGCTGGAATCAGGAGTTCGCCCAGCAGAAGGCCGGCTGAACTGCTCCCGACCCGCCACTGACTCGCTGCTACCGCCGGGAGCCGCGACGGCGTCCCGCCCCCACCCACCCAACCCACACCACACGAAGAACTGACTGGAGAGGACTACTCCCATGGCAACCACCGATCCCGAACAGCGCAACGCACTGTCGCACGCAGCCGGCTATCAGCTGGCCGACGTCACCAAGACGCCACCGCAGTTCGGGGCGCTCACCCCGCGCTGGCCCACCCTCTTCCTGGAGTTCAAGGGGTTGAAGACCGGCCTGTACCGGGTCAACCGGGTGCAGGAGGGGGACACCCCGCTGGATGTGCTGTGCAGCCAGGACCCGGCCCAGAAGGTCATCCCGCAGGGCTTCGTCGACTACCAGACCAAGCCGCGCGAGTACCAGCTGTCGTCGGTCTCCACGATCATCAACGTCGACACCTCGGTCTCCGACATCTACTCCTCCCCCTACGACCAGACGGCCACCCAGATCGGCCTGGCGATCGAGTCGCTCAAGGAGCGCCAGGAGTCCCAGATCATCAACAACGACGACTACGGGCTGCTGAAGAATGCCGCCGACTCCCAGCGGATCCAGCCGGTGAGCCCATCCGGCGCCCCGACCCCCGATGACCTCGACGAGCTCATCACCAAGGTGTGGAAGGAGCCCAGCTTCTTCCTGGCCCACCCGCGCGCCATCGCGGCCTTCGGCCGGGAGGCCACGGTGCGCGGCGTCCCGCCGGTCACCGTCAACCTCAAGGGCGGCACCTTCCTGTCCTGGCGCGGGATCCCGATCATCCCGACCGACAAGCTCTTCGTCGACGGGCTCAAGAACCCCACCTCGCAGGCGGGCAAGACGAACATCCTGCTGGTGCGCACCGGCGAGGCCAAGCGCGGCGTCATCGGGCTGTACCAGACCGGGCTGCCCGGCGAGCAGTCCCGCGGACTGTCGGTCCGGCTGCGCGGGATCGACGACAACGGACTGGCCAGCTACCTGCTGTCGATCTACTGCTCCACCGCCATCCTCGCCGATGACGCCGTCGCGGTCCTGGAG
>JALCLH010000013.1 GCA_022647765.1 Acidipropionibacterium sp. | reverse complement strand
CACCCGGCCGGCCCCGTCCCAGGACACCGCGGTGGCGACCTCGACCTCCCCGCCGCCAGCGACACCTCCACCACCTACACCGCCACGAGCCACACCGCGGGTGACGACGCCGATCTGGCTCACCCGGCGTCCCTCCGGCCCCCGGACAAGGTGAATCACCAGCGACAGGGCCGCGGCGATCTGAGCCTGCGCGGCCTCGCGCGACAGGCCGCCCAGTGCGGCCAGCGCCTCCAGCCGGGCCGGCACCTCCTCCACTCCGTTGGCGTGCACAGTTCCGCATCCGCCCTCATGGCCGGTGTTGAGGGCCATCAGCAGGTCGCGCAGCTCGGCGCCGCGCACCTCCCCGAGCACCACCCGGTCCGGCCGCATCCGCAGCGACTGCCGCACCAGATCGGTGAGGGTGACCTCGCCGCGCCCCTCGGAATTGGCGACCCGGGCCTCCAGCGCGATCCAGTGCGGATGGTCCAGCGACAGTTCGCGGGAGTCCTCGACGACCACCAGGCGCTCGCCGGCGGGCAGCGCGGAGAGCATCGAGGACAGCAATGTCGTCTTCCCGGTCCCGGTTCCACCGGAGATCAGGAACGCCACCCGGCGCGCCAGCACTTCCCGCAGCACCTCCAGGCAGGCCGGGCTCATCCCACCCCCGTTGCGCCAGTCCGCCAGGCTGAGCCGCCGCCGCGACGGTATCCGCAGCGAGATGCAGGGCCCCGGCTCGGCCAGCACGTCGAGCACCGCGTGAACCCGGGTGCCATCCTCCAGCCGGGCGTCCACCCAGGGGCAGCCGTCGTCCAGACGCCGCCCCACCCGGGCGGCCAGCCGGGCCGCCAGAGCCCTCACCTCGGCCGCCCCGGTGAACCCGACCTCGACCTTCTCCAGGCCGTGCCCACGGTCGATGTACACATCGTCGGGGCCGTTCACCAGAATGTCGGTGACTCCCTCGACGGCCAGCAGCGGTTCCAGCCGGCCGGCTCCGGTACTGGTCCGCCGCAACTCCTCCACCACCGCCAGCACCAGGGTGTCGGAGGCCACCTGCCCCAGCTCGACCAGCGCCCCGGCGACGTCGATCGGCGTCCAGGAGCGCCCCAGCGACGCCACCCGGCCGCGCACCTGCTCGACCACCCCTGACACCGCGATCATCTCCTGGCACCCGCGATCCCGGTAGTCATCGCCCCCACCGGCTCAGACATCGCGCACCGCCTCCACCAGATCCTGGCAGCTCCGCCGCCAGCGACGCCCGGCCAGCACCCAGGGCGCCTCCCCGGCGGCCTGAGCCCGCGGCAGCCCACGGTCGTGAGGAAGCACAAAGGAGGGTTCCCCGCCAAGCAGCGCACCGATATCGGCCAAACTCAGCTGCCGGCCCGGCCCCCTGCCGCACCACCGCGTCATCGGGAGAGACCCCCCGCGCCCGGGCGGCCATCACCGAGCGAAGATCGGCGCCGACCAGCTCGAACCGGGCGTCGACTCCCAGGCCGGAGATCTGACCGGCGTCCACCCGCCCACGGTCCAGCACCACCGAGATCGAGCTCGGCCGCCAGCGACCTCACCACCGACACCCGGGCCGCCGCCGGGATCTCCAGCCGGTCGCGCCCCACCGAGACCACCGCGACGCCGTCGGCCGCGGGCAGGTGAGGGGTGAGGTCGGAGACCGCGCCGCGCGCCGAGGCCAGCTCCGGCCATCGCCAGCCCGATTCCCGCTCGACCCCGAGCAGCAGGTCGGCTCCCCCGCCGGCGGCGTCCAGCTCCACCAGCGCCGCGCGCATCCCCCCAACCGCGGCCTCCCGCGCGATCCCGGCGGCCATCGTGGTGGCGCCGAGCCCGCCGCTGGACTGGTCGACGAGCAGCACGACGCCGGTCCCGGACTCGCGGAACCCCTCGCGCAGCAGCTCGATGAGGGTGGGAGTGCTGGCGGGCACGACGATGACGCTGGCCCCCAGCACCGCCGACCAGCGCGCCGCCTCTGCGGCGTCCTCCCCCACCAGATGGACATCCCCGGAGCGCCGGGGCAGCTGCCAGGCCACCACGGCGGAGGCCCGATCCTGGCCGATCAGCAGCGGCCCGGGCAAGCTCCACACCGCTTGGGCGCCGCCACGGTCGCTCACCGCATCGACTCCGACCCCGACGCTGGCCGCGACCGAGCCGACGAGCTCAACAAGCCGCTGGTCGCCGCTGATGAGAGCGATGGTCGGTGTGGCGCGTTCGGGCGGCATGGTCCCCCGGGGTGGCGGGGCCTGGTTCTGGATCCCGGATCTCTTCCCAGTCGTCTTCGCAATAGTTCTCACACTGAACTTCTAGGGGCCGGAACCCGGATCTGCCGCTTCGGCGCAAATCTGTGGATAACTTTTTCGGCTCGGCCCAAATCTCATCCGCCTGTGGATAACTCTTACGGCCCCCGGAACACCCGTAGCCGGAAGCGCACGACGACAGCGCGGCGAGCCTCCTAGAATGGCGGCCATGCCAGCATCCTCCGGTCCCGAGTTCCCGCAGCGGGCCCTGGACTGGCTTGCCGGCGGGCGCGCCGGGGCCGGCGACCGCGTCCTCACCCTGGGCTGCCCGCCCTGGTTCTGCCGGATGCTCGCCCGCCGCGGAGTGGATCTGTTCGCCGTCCACCGCGATCCCGAGGTGGCGGCGCGCTGCCACCGGATGGCGTCCACCACCGGAATCTGCGCCCTGGCGGAATCCCTGCCGCTGGACCCCTGCACCTTCGACGCCGTTCTGGTGCACCAGTCCTTCCACCAGATGGCCCCCGGCCTCGTGCTCTCCGAGATCGCCCGGGTGCTGCGCCCGAGCCACTGCGTCGGCGTCTCCTGGATGACCCGCGACGACTCGGTGCCGTGGGTGCGCCGGCTCACCGAGCTGCTGCGCACCGTCGACCCCTCCGCGATGCGCGGTGACTACGGCACGAGTTCGGTCGATGCGCTGCTCACCAGCAAGTACTTCCCCACCACCGAGCGCAGCCGGCACCGGATCTGGGTGCCGGTCTCCCGGCGGGGACTGGTCGAGATGGCCGTCGCACTGCCGGCGGTCCGGCACGCCGACGAGCAGCAGCGGGCGGAACTGGTGGCGCGGGTGGAGCAGCTCCACGACGACTCGGCGGGCCCCGGCGGGCTGCTGCTGCCCTACCAGCTCGAGTGCTGGCGGGCCTGGGTGAGCCACGACGAGCTCACCGCCTCGATCGAGGTGGACGACGCCGGCCTGCGGATCCGGCTGTGAACGGCCGACTGTGAACGGGACGCCCGGGACTGGGCACTTTGCCGCTGAGGACTTTGACTGGGGGGCCGCGCGCATCAGCGCCCAGTGGAATAGGCTTACGCCCGACCACCCTGCGGATTCGGAGGCACTATGCCAGACACCAGCCAGGTGAGCGAGATCATCGCCACCCTCAAGAGCGACGGCCAGTCGTTGGTGCAGGACAACATCGCCCTGGCGAAGGCCGAGCTCAAGCCGGCGGCGATCCATGCCGGGCTCGGCGGCGGAATGTTCGGCGGCGCCGGATACTTCGCGATCAACGCCGCCTCGCTGTTCTTCATCGCGGCCGGCTTCGCGCTCAGCCTGTGGGCCCAGCACCTGTGGGGCTGGACCCTCTTCCTGTGCCTGCTGGTCGGATTCGGCGTGATGGGCGTCCTGCTGCTGATCCTGGCCGGGATCCTGGCCCTGATCGGGAAGTCCCAGATCGGCAAGGTCCAGCCCCCCACGGCCACCGTCGCCGAGGCCAAGCAGACCGTGGCGTCGCTGAAGTCCTCCTTCCAGCATGGCCTGCACACCGGCGGCCTCGCCCGGACCGAGAGCCAGCCGACGCTCAAGAAGTGAGGGTCCGGCCCAGGTAGTCGGTCGGGATCTCGACGACCCGACGCCGGTCCCAGGGCTGTGACCATCCTCCGCGGTCGAGGATCTCGCTCAGCAGTTGAGCGGTGAATCCCCACACGAACAGGTCCTCGAGCAGGAAGGCCGGTCCGCGAAAACCGCTGGGATGGCGGGCCTGCGCCCGGTTCGCGGGATCGGCGAGATCCGACATCGCCACCCGCCTTACTCCGGCCACCTCGCCCGGGTCGACGACTCCCAACGGTGTGACGCCGTCCCAGCTGGCCACCACGGTGGTGACGCTGCTGGAGCTCACCGCGACCAGGGTGGCCGGCAGGGTGCCGATCACCCG
Organism: Acidipropionibacterium sp.; assembly: GCA_022647765.1. Classification (GTDB taxonomy): domain Bacteria; phylum Actinomycetota; class Actinomycetes; order Propionibacteriales; family Propionibacteriaceae; genus Acidipropionibacterium. Next base: position 94,564 of record JALCLH010000013.1, on the reverse strand, counting down.
CACCACCGCGGGCGGCAGGCCGACCTCCTCATGGGCCTCCCGAAGAGCGGTCGCGACGATGTCGGCGTCCTGCGGCTCTGCGCGCCCGCCGGGCAGCGAGACCTGCCCGGCGTGGTGACGCAGATGGGCGTTTCTCCTGGTCAGCACGATGTCGGGAGAGTCGGTGTCGGATATCAGGGCCAGCACTCCGGAACGCCGGATGCCGTCCGGGATGACGCCGTCGGAGCCATTGCCGAATCTGCCGTCGCGACCGGTTCGCGGATCTGCCCGGACCGCACGCTCCAGGCGCCCGAGATGGCCGCCCGGGCGTACCTCGTGCGTTCCAATGCCTTCATGTGGCCCAGCCGTCATGACCTCTCCAGATCGGTCCGAATCGCCGCCCGCAACTGGTCGGCGGACGCCCAGGCGCCGTCCAGACGCTTCACGACGGTGCCGTCACCGGCCACCAGAAGGGTGACCGGCAACCCGGTGACCCCCCATCCGGCGCGGGTCCGGGCATCCGGATCCTCCAGCTGCGGGTACCTCCATCCTGCCGCCCGGGCGAAGGAGATCCCGTCGGCGCCGCTCCGCTCGCCGTAATCGATGCCGAGAAACCCCACCGTGCCCGACATCTCATCGCTGACCTGGCCCAGTATCAGGGCCTCCGCGCGGCAGGGCCGGCACCAGCTGGCCCACAGGTTGATCACACGGGGGTTGCCCGACACAGCCGCGCGGACCGACACCGGCCGGTCCCCGCCGAGGCAGTCCAGCACGATCTCGGGGAGTTTCTCGCCGACCACGGTGCGACCGGCGGCGGCCCCGGCAGTGGCGCCCGCCCCCGGGCTCCACCGCGAGCAGTCCGGGATACCGGCGGCCGACCGGGCCGCGGAGGCGGAAGAATCGGAGGAGGAGACTGAGGGTGCTGCTGCATTCGGGGACGCCGTCTGCTGTGAGCATCCGGCGAGCGCGCTGAGCATCGACAGGACGCCGGCCAGCGCCAGAGCCGCGGATCGGCGTCCCCCGGTCATCCTCTGGGCTCCCGCACCAGGCCGGCGGCCACCTCCGGATCGGTCGGCCCCTCACCGAAGGACGGGCACATCCCGGCCACCGGGCAGACGCCGCAGGCCGGCCGGCGGGCGTGGCAGCGGCGTCTTCCGTGCCAGATGACGACGTGACTCAGCATCACCCAGTCCGAGGGGTCGAAGAGTTCACCGACCTGCGCCTCGATCCGCTCGGGGGTGCTGCCCGACGCCCAGCCCATCCGCCGGGTGACCCGGATGAAGTGCGTGTCGGGGGTGAGCCCCGGCACGCCGAAGGCGTTGCCGAGCACCACATTGGCGGTCTTGCGGCCGACCCCGGGCAGCGTCACCAGATCATTCAGGGTCGTCGGAACCTCGCCGTTGAAGCGCTCGACCAGACCGGCCGACAGCCCGACGATGGATGCGGCCTTGGTGTGGTAGAAGCCGAGCGGACGGATCACCTGCTCCACCTCGATGATCGGCGCGCCGGCCAGCGCGGGGGCGTCCGGCCAGCGGCCGAACAGCTCCGGGGTCACCCGGTTGACCCGCCGGTCTGTGGTCTGGGCCGACAGCACGGTGGCCACCAGCAGCTGGAAGGGGCCGGTGAAGTCGAGCTCGCAGTGCGCCTCCGGATAGCAGCCCGCCAGCTCGACGTACATCGCGCGGGCCTTCCGGCGCAGGGACGCCGGGGCGGCGTCGGGTATCTGGACAGCGCTCACGGAGCAAGAGTAGTCAGCCTCGAGATGCGAGACCCCTCCCTCCACCCACATGTGAGAACCCTCCCTCCACCCACATGTGAGAACCCTCACAATGAGAAGATCGGGGCGGCCGAGGGATCAACAGAGATCGATCAGGGGGATGAGATTCCAATGACGAACGTGGTGGCCACGGCGGCGACCCAGCCCTTCTTCTCCGCGCTCGGGACGAGGTCCACCGCGCGCCTGCTGGCACTGTCCGAGGTGGTCGTGTGCCCGCGCGGCGCCGAGCTGTTCGAGGCCGGCGAGCTCGCCCAGGACCTGTTCCTGGTGGTCGAGGGCAAGGTGAAACTGACCCGTCCGAACTCCGGAACGGCGTCTCACCGGGAGTCGCTGCTGTGGCTGATGGGGCCCGGCGACATGTTCGGCGAGCTCTCCCTGGTGGACGGCGGAACCCGCTCGACCACCGCCACCACTCTCACCAGCGCCAGCCTGCTCAGAGTCCCCGGACCCGGTCTCAATTCACTCGTCCAAAGCCAGCACGACGTCGCCCTGGCGCTGCTGGAGCGGCTCAGCGAGCGATTGCGGCGCTCCGACAACGCGACCGCCCACTTCGTGACGGGCGGGATCCCCAGCAGGCTGGCCTTCATCCTGCTCGATCTCGCAGAGCGGTTCGGGCGGGTGGACCCGGCGAGCGGGCACCTGGTGGTGACTCACGACCTCACCCAGCAGGAACTCGCCCAGGCGGTCGGCTCATCGCGGGAGACGGTGAGCAAGGCCCTGGCGGACTTCGCCCAGCGGGGATGGATCACGGCCCGTTCCAGGTCGGTCGTGGTGAAGTCGCTGAAAGGCCTGCGCGGCTTCGCAGGCTAAGGCGGTGTCGCGCACGGCGCCGCCCGCAGACCCTGCCACCAGACCTCGCCACCGGCGGACCGCAACCCATCCCGGACAACTCGAGCCGGTCGGGGGTTGCCAGGGGGTCGGCCCCCGGCCCTAAATGAGCACAGTCAACTCCACCTCGACCGGCGACCCCAGGGGCAGGGACACCACGCCGACCGCGCTGCGGGCGTGACGACCGGCGTCCCCGAAGATCTGGCCGAGGAGCTCGGAGGCGCCGTTGGCGACCTTCGCCTGATCGGTGAAGTCGGGGGTGCTTGAGACGAAGACGACCACCTTGAGGACGCCCCGGATCTCATCGAGCTCCCCCGGCCGCCTCGGCGGCGGCGGCCACCGCGTTGAGCGCGGCGATCCGGGCCTGAGCGGCGGCCTGCTCGACGTCGACCTCGGCCCCGACATGCCCGGTCACCGCGAGTGCGCCGTCGACGAAGGGCAGCTGGCCGGCCGTGACGATCTGATCCCCGCTGCGGGCGGCCGGAATGTAGGCGGCCACCGGGGCGGCGACGGCGGGAAGCGCGATCCCGAGTTCGGCGAGCTTCTGACTGGCGGTCATCCCTGCTCCTTGTCCGGCAGCGGGCGCTTGAAGTAGCCGACCAGGGACTCGGGATTGGGCCCGGGCACCACCTGAACCAGCTCCCAGCCGTCCTGGCCGAAGTTGTTGAGGATCTGCTGAGACATGTGGGTGAGGATCGGTGCGGTGAAGTATTCCCATCTCGTCATGGCAGCCAGCGTAGAGGATCGGGCTGCGGGACAGCAGACCCCGCCTTCACGATCCACTCGGGCGCAACGTGCGCGGGCACGGTTCTACTTGGAGGCGGCCTGATTGGTGTGACTGGTCGACTGCTTCGGCGCGACGGGCGCGTCGGCCTCGGCGGTGAGCACCGCGCGCCAGCTCTTGACGTCGGGGCGCTCCCGCAGCAGCCGGCGTCTCTCCCGTTCCGTCATTCCACCCCAGACTCCCCACTCGATCCGGTTGTCGAGAGCCTCCGCGAGGCATCGGGTGCGCACGCGGCAGCCGGCGCAGATCCGCCGGGCGATGCGCTGCTCCTTGCCATCCGGGAAAAGAGCGTCCGCCATTCCTCGACAGCTCGCGAGTAAGGTCCAGTCCTCAGCCTCGTTGCCTGTCACGTATCACAACGTACGCCGCGGTTCTGCGCTTTGACAAGGAACGACGCCGTCGACTGTGAAATCACTGTCAATCACCCCAGCCTAAGAGGCCTCGTCCGGAAGCCAATCGGATGCCGTGAACCCGGCTGTCTCCGCTCTCCGGGAGCCACGCCGAGGGGCATTCTGAATCTGTTGCGCACGTCGCGTAGCCTAGAAACTATGGGTTCTCGCAAGTCCGGGTCGTCAGGCAAGCTGTACTCGCTGGCCATGTTCGGCGTCGTCAGCATCCTCGCCGGCCTGTTGATGGCGGGGTTCGTCGTCCCCTTCGCGGCGATCACCGGCGCCACGGCGCGCGCCGCCGCCGACTCGATGGAGAACCTCCCGACCGACATGGCCATCGACCCGCCCTCCCAGAAGTCCAGGATCCTGATGGCCGACGGCAGCCTGCTGGCGACCTTCTACGCCGAGAACCGCGAGTACGTGACGCTGGACAAGATCGCTCCGATCATGCAGAAGGCCCAGGTCGCCATCGAGGACGACCGGTTCTTCGAGCACGGCCCGATCGACTTCCGCGGCACCGCCCGAGCACTGCTCTCCAACGCCGCCGGCTCCTCCACCCAGGGCGGCTCGACGCTGACCCAGCAGTACGTCAAGCAGGTCCGCATCGAGTCGGCGGCCGCCAAGGGAGACCAGGCCGCGGTCAATGCGGCTCAGGAGCAGACCCTCTCCCGCAAGCTCCAGGAGCTGCGGTACGCGGTGGCGATGGAGAAGAAGTTCTCCAAGGAGCAGATCCTCGAGCGCTATCTCAATATCGCCTACTACGGTGACGGCGCCTACGGCGTCCAGGCCGCCGCGAAGCACTACTTCGGAACGACCGCCGACAAGCTGACCCTGCCGCAGGCCGCGATGCTGGCCGGGTTGGTGCAGAATCCGACGGCCACCGATCCGGTGAACAACCCGGATGCCGCGATCACCCGCCGCAATATCGTGCTCAACAGGATGAACCAGCTCGGAGTCATCACCGACCAGGAGAAGACCGAGGCCAAGAAAGTCCCCTTCGACCAGTCGAAGGTCACCACGGCGCGGAGGGGTTGCAGCGCCTCGAAGTACCCCTTCGTCTGCGACTACGTGAAACGCAGTCTGGAGAACAACCCCGCCCTCGGCAAGACGAAGGACGATCGGGACAGGCTGCTGGAACGCGGCGGCCTGACGATCAAGACCCTCATCGACCCGAAGGCGCAGGCCGCCGCCCAGTCGGCGGTCGCCAGCATGGTCGGCCCGACCGATCCCGTCCTCGGCGGCACCGCGATCGTCCAACCCGGAACCGGTCTCATCATGGCGATGGCGCAGTCCCGCCCGGTGATGGGTTCGTCGCTGGGGCAGACCTACTACAACTACATGGCCTCCGAGGGGATGGGCGGCGCCGAGGGCTACCAGGCCGGCTCCACCTTCAAGACCTTCACCATGGCGGCCGCCCTGGAGAAGGGCTTCTCCCTCAACACCCGGTACACCGCCTCCTCCCCGATGGACTTCACCGGCGACACCTTCACCAGCTGCAAGGGGGCCCTTCAAATCCGGGCCCTTCGAGGTGAGCAACTCGGTGGGTCACTCCACCAACATCGCTCTCCAGGAGGCCGCGGCCTACTCGGTCAACACCTACTTCATCCAGCTGGAACGCGACACCGGGCTGTGCAATGTCACGAAGATGGCCCAGAAGGCCGGCGTCCAGTTGGCCAACGGCAAGGACATCGTCGCTGAGTACCAGTTCATCCCGTCCTTCACCCTCGGCACCGCCGAGGTGACGCCGTTGTCGATGGCCGCCGCCTACTCGACCTTCGCGGCCCGCGGCATCCACTGCGATCCGGTCATCATCCAGTCGATCAACACCGCCGACGGCACCGCTCTCAAGGTCCCGAGCGCCAACTGCAAGCGGGTCGTCTCCCAAGGCGTGGCCGACGGCGTCAACTCCATCCTGCAAGGCGTGATGAAGGGCACCGGCGCTCCCGCCACCATTCCCGGCGGCTACCCGCAGGCCGGCAAGACCGGCACCACCGACTCCAACGAGGCGGTCTGGTTCGCCGGGTACACGCCGAATGCGGCCGGCGTCGCGCTGATCGCCGCCGACAAGTCGAGCTCCTACTTCCGCGGGCACACCGTGAAGTCCATCAAGGGACTCACGCTGAGCACCGGCCAGTTCCTGCAGGGCTCCGGCGGTGGCGACGCCGGTCAGATCTACCGGGCGGCGATGGCCGCGGTGCTCGCCGGCAAGCCGAAGACCCCCTTCACAGGCCCGAGCAGCACCGTCGTCGAGGGCAAGCAGATCGCTCTGCCCAACACCTCGAACATGTCCTACGACGAGGCGAAGGCCGCTCTCAACAAGGCCGGCTTCGCGACCCAGACGATACGGGTCACCTCCGATGAGCCCGAGGGCACCTTCCTGGGCACAGATCCCTCGGGCAAGGCGAGTCTCGGCGCCACGGTCAGCCTGATGATCTCGAGAGGGCGGTACATCCCGCCGGCGACGACCCAACAGACGCAGGGAACCGGCCAGGGCACCACCACCGCCCCCCAGACCAGTTCCAGCCGGACCGGCGGGACACAGCCGAAGGCCACCCAGACGACCACCAGCAAGCCCGCGGCCGGCCCCACCAGTTCCTCCAAGGGCAGGTGAGCGCAGTGGGCTGGGCCAGGACCGCTGGCCTGCTGACCGGCGTCACGGCGGGAGTGGCCGCCGCCGGACTGAGCTACGGGATCATCGAGGCCCACCGGTTCACGCTGCGCCGCGTGAGGGTGCCCGTGCTGGCGCCGGGCGCGACGCCGATCCGGGTGCTGCACATCTCCGACCTGCACCTGTTGGCCCGGCAGCACGACAAGCGCGAATGGGTGTCCCGGCTGGCGGAGCTGGAGCCGGATCTGGTCGTCAACACGGGAGACAATTTCGCCTCCGATGCGGCCCTCGGCCCGCTGCTGGACATCCTGTCGGGGCTGCTGGCGGTGCCCGGAGTCTTCGTGTTCGGGTCCAATGACTACCTCAAGCCGAAGTTCGGCAACCCGCTCGGCTACCTGCTGCACGGCCGTTCGCACCGGCACGAGGGCGAGGAGTACCCCGAGCTGGACCACGAGGCGCTGCGCGAGGCCTTCACCTCGGCGGGATGGCTCGACCTCAACGACCGGCGCGGTGTGCTCGAGGTGGCCGGACGCCGGGTGGCCTTCCGCGGCACCGACGACGCCCATCATCAACGGGACCACTACGACGAGGTGGCGGGCCCGGTGCCGTCCGACGCCGACCTCAATATCGGCGTCACCCACGCCCCCTACCTTCGGGTGCTGGATGCGATGACCGCCGATGGGGTGGATCTGATCTTCGCCGGCCACACCCATGGCGGTCAGGTCTGCCTACCGGTCAAGGGAGCGCTGGTCACCAACTGCGACCTCGATCCCGCGCGGGTCAAGGGGCTGTCGACTCATGACGCCGGTGGCCGGACCGCCTTCCTGCACGTCTCCGCCGGCCTGGGCTCCTCGCCCTTCGCGCCCTATCGCACCTTCTGCCCGCCGGAGGCCAGTCTGCTCACCCTGGTCCCCAGGGACTGATCTGTCGTGGCTCGCCAGCGGGATTGCGAGACGATGTTTGAGCTGCCGGCGTCCGGACTCCCCCTCGATTGGTGCGAGATGAGTCGGTTGGGCTAAGCTGGCCCTCGGCTCTGCGGGCTGGTGACAGCTCCGGGGAACCATCGGGGCGTGGCGCAGTTTGGTAGCGCGCTTCGTTCGGGACGAAGAGGTCGCAGGTTCAAATCCTGTCGCCCCGACAAAGAGGATATGGAACCCCCGGCAAGCTGAAAGGCTTGCCGGGGGTTCTTTCCATTGGTGCTGGTGGCGGTCGGTTGGGTGGTGGTCGGCTGACCGTCCGTCCGGCCTTTGCTGTCCCGATCACTCCCGACACGCCGCGTCTCGTCATCCTCGATGCCATTTGACGGCGTCTCGGGAGTGATCGGGTCGCCCTACTCCCCCGAGCGGAGCCTCTCCAGATCCACCAGCTGGACGTCGGTGCGCCCCGATGCCTCATTGACGAGCGTGACGTCGAAACCCGATCGTCCGAAGACCAGGAGCGTCGCACCATCGGCCCGGTACCCCCGCCGGACCAGCAGATCGCGAATCTTCTCCAACCTGCGGAGGTCGGAGAGCGGGCGCGGCGCATCGGAGTCCTCCGCCTCGCCGAGGGCGAGGATCTGCGCATGCGAGTCGTGGACGCCTTGGCCCGCCGGAAGGGCGACAACATCGACCTCGTACTGGGATCTGCCCCGGGAATCGTTGACGACGGTGGTTCCGACCAGTCCGGCCGACCCTCCCAGGGTTTCCGGCGACGCGTACCGAGTCACCCATTCTCGAGCAACCTGTTCGAATGTGGGCCCGTAGACCTGAGTCCGCAGCGTCGCGTCGGCCAGTCCCAGCGCCTCCCGGCCACGGCGATCCTCGTAAATGGGCCGATACGGATCGACGATCAGATCGGTGAACCTGACGATGGGGTCGGCAATCTCGAGGACGGGCCGGCGCCGCCTCAGCAGGTCTTCCCGTCGTCGGAGGAGGCCTGCGGTCTGAAGGACGTTCAGCGCGTGAGCCAGGGCGGTCGCCGGCCGCCCGATGCGTGAAGCGATCGCGGTCGGAGTGTGCGCGCCCCGTGCCACCGCGCCGAGGAGGGAATGATAAAGCGATCGTTCGACGATCCGAGGATCCTCGCGGAGCAGATACTCGGCTTCGGAGAACAGCGCGTGGCTCGGATTGGCGGCCGTGTGCAGAATGAGGTCTGTCAGTTCTTCGGCCGACTGCGGCGACGCCGTCCCGACGAGGTCGCGATACCCGGGTGTGCCGCCGAGGATCGCATAGAGGCGCAGGGCCACCAGAGGGTCCTCGATGCTGTAGTAGTCGGCCGTCCGCCGGTAGTCGAAGGGGTGCAGTTGGAGATCGAGCTCGGCGCGCCCGCGCAGGGCCTTGGTGCCGGAAAGCAGCTCGGACATCACCGAGAGGGACGACCCGCAGACGATCACATGGGTGGCTCCGGACGGTCCAGGCGCACGCTGATCGCGACTTGCATCGATGAGGGATTGCAGCGCTGAGGGAATCACTCGCCCCTCCACAGCCGTCATGAGATACGGCAGCTCGTCGATGACGAGGAGATCTTCCGGACCACTGAGCGCCAGGCGGAGCGCCTCGGTCCAGTCCGCAACATGCAGCTGGCCGGGGCCCAGCCCACGGCGCGCTCCCACGGCGTCTGCAAAACGCTGGAGCGCGGGCCCCGGCTCCTCCTCCAATGCCATGTGGTAGATCCCGCCTCGCTGGGCGACAAGCCTGCGGAGCATGAAGCTCTTGCCCATCCGGCGCCGTCCATAGAGGATGCCCAGATGCACCCCCGGTGAGGATGTCGCGGTGAACCGCTCCAGGTCGGCCCACTCCATCTCTCGGTCGAACAGGTCCTCGGGTCTCATGATGTCAAGGATATATAACTCCAGTTAATATAACTGGAGTTATATATCTTTGCCGGGAAGGGACGCCGACCGGGCACCTCCACCTTCCCCCTGCCGGCACGAGGCGGTCGAGCGCCAAACCCTTGACGTAGCCTTGCCGACCGTGAAGCGAACCCGCGTGCTGCTGTCGGAGGCGTCGTCTCTGACGGCCCGCGAGTTTACGACTGTGCTGGGCCGATCGGGAGTCGAGGTGGAGGCTGTCAGCCCTGCATCGACGCCGATCCTGCGGTTCAGCCGGTGGTGCCGGCAGGTGCACCGGACGCCGTCGCCATCGGTGGACCCGGCCGGCTATCTGCATCGCGTCGACGCCCTGATGGCCACGGGACGCTTCGACGCGCTGCTTCCCACCCACGAGCAGGCCTGGCTGTTCGCCGCGGGCCGGGATCTGCTGCCGCACGCCTCGATGGCGGTCGCCTCCCTCGATGCATTCGATCGAGTGCAGTCGAAAATCGCCTTCGCTGCACTGATGGACTCCCTCGGTCTGCCTCAGCCGGCCTGGCATCCCGTCGACGCCGAGCAGGACCTGGCTGCGCTCGGCTTCCCGGTCTGGGTGAAGGCCGCCTTCTCCACCGCCGGACGCGGTGTGGCGTACGCGTCCAACCTCGACGAGGCGCGATCCATCTGGCACAGGTTCACATCGGGCGCTCCGACCCTGGTGATGGTGCAGGCCCCCGCACCGGGGCGCTACGCCCAGGTTCAGGGGCTCTTCGACCGGGGACTTCTCATCGCGGCCGGCGTCAGCGAACAGCTTGTCGCCGGGGCGGGCGGCAGTGCCGCGGCGCGTCTCAGCGTCGACCATCCGGAGGCGGTCGAGGCGATCGCGGCGCTGGGCGGTCATCTCGGCTGGCACGGAGGCCTCACCCTGGACTACCTCCATGCCGACGGGCACCCGTCCTTCATCGAGTGCAACCCCCGCACCATCGAGCCGGGCAATGCCTTCGCGGCCGGGGTCAACCTGCCGGTGCTGGCCACCGACCTGGCAACCGGCGGCGAGCTGCCGATCGAACCGCGCATCACCCGCCCCGGCGTCCGGACCCGATCCACCATGGCGATCGCGCTCGGTGCGGCCGAGCGGCGTCGCACCCGTCGCGCGATCCTGGCGAGCGTCCGCGACGCGATCGGCAGACGCCCTCCGCTCCGAGACAGCAGGGAGATGCTCACCCCGGTCCTCGCCGATCCGCCGTCGCTGATCCCGTTCTCAGTCGCTGTCGGATCGGTGCTGGCCAGGCCCGCGATGGTGAACTCGCTGGCCACCAGGACTGTCGGGTCCTACGCGGTGACGCCGCAGGCCGTCGACAGGCTCCGGAGACGGCGTCCACGCTCGGATGCCGACGAGCGGTGCCCCCGACCGGCGGGCAACGACGGGAGGACGGATGGTTGAGGGTCGAGGATCCGACGGGAGTGCCGACACCGAGGCCGCCCCGTCGGCGTTCGGTGACCTCAGATGGTCCCGATCACTCCAGACAGAGGGTGTTTCTGCATCGCGCGTGCAGAATCACGGCCTATCGGGAGTGATCGGGACCATCCGGCCGTCTTCTCCCCCACCGCCTCGGCCATCGCGGCGATCTCGCGCGGCGTCACCCGGCAGCACCCTCCCAGGAACCGGACCCCGGCGTCCAGCAGCGCCGGCACCGCGCCCAGCGGGGTGAGTTCGCCCTGCGTGCGCGGCGCCCAGCACCGGGCGGCGTGATCCCAGCGCTCCCCGCTGTTCGGGTAGGCGATCAGCGGCAGGTCGGTGAGGCCGGACAGTGCCCTCACAGCGGCCAGGGCGTCCTCGGCCTGGCAGCAGTTCACCCCGATGGCGCGGATATTGGTGACGCCGGAGAAGATCCGCGCCATCTCCGGCAGCGGGGTGCCGTCGCGCAGCCTCCCGTCGGCGACCGTGACGCTGAGCATCGCGGGGAGGGCGGCGTCCTCCAGTTCCGCGGTGAGTGCCTCGACCTCGAGGATGCTGGGCACGGTCTCGGCGAGCAGGACATCGGCGCCGGAATCGGCCAGGACGCCGATCCGCGGCCGGTGCCAGGCGGCCAGCTCGGCGGCGGACAGGCCGTAGTCGCCGTCGTACTCGGTACCGCATCCCGGCCCGGCACCGTAGGGGCCGATCGAGGCGGCCACCCATCGCCGGGTCTGGGGGGAGGCCGCGATGGCCCCGGGTGCTGACATGCGGCTGTCAGCCGCCGCGCGGGCGATCTCCACGCTGCGGCGCAGCAGCCGTTCGGTCTCCTCGGGAGTGCCCCCGGCCGCCGCCATCCCCTCGAAGGTCAGCTGGTACGAGGCGGTGGTGGCGACCCGGGCGCCGGCCCGGAAGAAGTCGTCGTGGACCGCGGCGATCTCGTCGGGATCCTCGCGCAGGATCTGCGCCGACCACAACGACCCGGTGATGTCGTCGCCGCGCGCCTCCAGCCGGGTGCCGAGGCCGCCATCGAGGATGACGACCTCCTCGGAGGCGACGGCGAAGATATCGACAGGCGAGGACATACTCAGCATGCTACTGAGTCACCTGTCCCAAGGGCCTTCTCCCCAACGGGGCCCGCGAGGTCCGTGGCCGTGCGGGCCATGCCCATGCGGCCCGTGGCCATGAGGCCCGTGCTCCTGCGACTCACCGCCATCGGGCCAGCCTCCCCAGGGACCGAAGCCGGGGAATCCCCCGCGCCGGCGCGGATCCTCGCCGCGTCCCTGCCAGAACCGCTCGATCATCTCGCGGCGCTGCTCGAAGTCCTCGCCGGACTCCTCCTCCAGACGCTCGATGATGCGGCCCAGGTAGTCGACCAGGTTGGCCACCTCCTCGTCGCTCAGGCAGTCCAGCACCCGCCCGATGGCTGGACCGTCGGGGTCGTCTCCCTGATCGGTCGCCTTCCCGGCCTCGGTGAGGGAGACGATGACGGTGCGGCGGTCCTCGGCGGAGGGCTGGCGCTCGACCAGCCCCTGGTTCTCCAGCTTGCGCAGCAGTTCGGCGATCGACTGGCGGGACATCCCCATCAAGTAGGTGAGTTCCCGCTGGGTCATCTCAGGCTTGATCTTCAGCAGGGCCAGCACCCGGCCCTGTCCGTGCCGCGGATCGCGCCACGGCTCGCCGCCCCTCGGCCCGCGCCGGCGGTGCTGGAACTGCAGCATCGCCAGGTAGCTGAGCCGTTCGGCGGCGATCCGGCGGGGGTCGGCCTGATCCTCCGGCTCCTCCCACCCGCCGGTCTGGTCCTCGGGCCCGTCCAGGTTGTCATCTGGGCAGTCCGAGTTCTCATTCAAGTTCTCGTTCGTGTTCTCGGTCATGGTGGTGTCCTTTCGTGACATCTCTTTGTCAAGTACTTGACTGATATCCATGATGCGCGCTTCCACACGATCGTCAAGTAGTTGACGAAAATAGTGTGCCGATACAGTCGAGCCATGGAGAGCATCGAGGTCCCGGCACGGCAATCGGTTCTCGCCCCGGGCTGGGCCAGGGCCCTCGGCGCGGCCCTGCTGCTGGCCCTGGTCTCGCTGCTCAGCAATATCACCAGCACCGCGCAGCTCGAGGGACGGGCGAATGCGCTGCTGACCACCCGCCTGGTGATCAGCAAGCTGGTCAACTCGGGGACGGCGTGGGCGAGTCTGGCGATCCTGGCCGGCTGGCTGGTGGGACGGCGTCTCCAGTCGATGTGGGCCGCGATCCTCTGCTGCGAACTGGCCCTGGTGGCCCATTACGCGCTCGGCAACCTCATCGGCGTCATGGACTCCTCGATCTGGTGGGCCAACAAGAGCTGGTTCGTCTTCGCGATCGTCTTCGGCGCCCCACTGGGCCTGTGCGGCGCGGCGGCCAGACGCCGGGACCGGCTCGGCCTGGCCGCCCGGCTCCTCGTCCCACTCGGAGCGATGGTCGAGCCCTTCGCGATGGGGATGCTCACCCCGCCGGGAAGCGCTGCCCCGACCCGACCGCGTCGCCGGCGGCATCTGCGGCGTCCTGCTGATTCTGTTCGGAGCGATTCTGGGATTCATCGTCATCCGGCGATGGCGGTCTCAGACTCGCTGACCGCACCCGTCCCGGCCCCCGAATCGCCTTCTGAATCGCCCTCCGCATCGGTCTTACGGCGCGTCGCCCGGGCGAGCATCACCCCCGCCACCAGGATCATCGCCACCCCCAGCCAGTACGGGACGCCGTGCCCCAGGGTGCTGTAGCACCAGCCGAAGAGCAGCGGGATCGCCACCTGGATGGCGGAGTTCAGCGAGGACCAGCCCCCGGCCAGCCAGCCCTGCTCGTCGGCGCCCACGGCGCCTGGACATCAGCCCATCGAGAGCCGCGGTCATCCCGCCCTGGCCGGCCGCGAAGACCAGGATCGCGCTCGCCAGCAGGCCGGAGAGGGGCAGCAGGCTCGCCGCGATCGCCAGTCCGAGGCAGCCGGCCAGCTGCGTGAGGGCACCGGCCATGACGACGCCGCGCTCCCCGATCCGCGGCAGCAGGAGGGCGAGCAGGCCGCCCTGGATGACGACGTCCAGGACGCCGTTGACCGTCAGCAGCAGCCCGACCTGGGTCGGCCCCCAGCCGGAGACGTCCAGCGCGAGCACCGAGCAGTTGCTCGCGAAGAAGATGAACGGCGCGGTGATGAGTGCCATCCCGGCGAGAATCGGCCGCAGTTCGGGGCGGCGGAAGGCGTCACCGAGGACCTTGACCGGGTTGAGGTCGACCAGGCGCATCCTCCCGGCGCGGTTGTGCGAGGCCAGGCTCTCGGGCAGGGCGAACAGGGAGACCAGGCCGACCAGCACGCTCACCGCAGCGGTCACGTAGACCGGTGCCGAGAGGCTGAGCCGGGCGAGGAAGCCGCCCAGGGCGGGGCCGACCATGAAGGCCACCCCGGTGAGCGCGCCGAGGAATCCGAACCGCTTGGCGCGGTCCTCGGGCTCGGTGATGTCGGCGACGTAGCCGAACAGGGCGGGCATGTCGCCGGAGGCCAGGCCCTGGATCGCCCGGGCGGCGATGAGCATCCACAGCGAGCCGCCGAGACCGAAGAGCACATATCCGGCGGCGGCCCCGAAGACCGAATAGATGAGGACGGGACGCCGTCCGTAGCGGTCCGAGAGCCCACCGAGCAGCGGGGCCACCAGGAAGGCGCACAGGGCGTAGACCGCCTCCAGGACGCCGACCCACAGGCCCAGCGACGCCTGATCGGGGATGTATTTGAGGGTGATGAAGGGCAGCACCGGGACGACGATCGTCATCCCGATCGAGTTGAGGAAGGTGATGGCGGCGAGCATCAGCCAGGCGCGCCGGGAGGGCGGCGTCCGGCCGGTCGCGAGCTCGCGCGGTGCGGGATCCGCCGGGTGGTCGTTGTTCATGGTCTGGGTCATGTCGGGTCCTCATGGGGAGTTAGGGAGTACCAGGGAGTACCGTTCGGGGAAGTAAGTCAAGTACCTGACGGATACCCTGCACCTCCTGACCCAGACTGTCAAGTACCTGACCGTAAGTCGTCGAATCCCCTCCTCACAAGCCCCTTTCCCGCGCCGATCTGCCTGTCGAGGGCCCCGATTCCAGGAGTTCGGACGCGTGGGAGACCATGGACCCATGGCTCTCGTCAACCAGAACATCCTCGTTCTGCAGCAGATCCGATCCTTCCTCAGCAACGACTTCGCCATCCTCGACGACCAGGGACGGCAGGTGGCCGCCATCCACACCGAGGGGTCGGCCCTGTCGCGCATGTTCGCGGGCTCCCGCGAGCTCACCGTGCTGGAGAACGGCAACCCCGTGCTCCGGATCTCCGACCCCCCGAACCTGCTCGCCAGGGACACCTTCACCGTCCAGGACGGAAACGGCTACCCGATCGCCCGCATCACCAAGGAGTTCTCCTTCCTCACCAGCGGATGCGGATCGAGCTGGCCGACGGCAGCCAGCTGCTCTGCGAGGGCCGGCTGTTCAGCCTCGACTTCACCATCACCCAGGGCGACGCCGTCGCCGCGAGGGTCGCCCGGCGCATGCCCGGCGTCGCCGATGTCCTGCTGGGCCACGACCGCTACCTGCTCTCGCTGGCCCCCGATCTGCCGCCGCTGCACCGCGGCGCCATGATCGGCGCCGTCATCGTCATCGACCTCCTCCGCGCCAAGGAGAGCCGCAACAGCTGATCCGCCGGGTGGTCGTTGTTTCATGGACTGGGTCATGTCGGGTCCTCATGGGGGAGTTAGGGAGTGCCGTTCAGGGAAGTAAGTCAAGTACCTGACACTCACTCTTGAGACCGGATTCGCAGCCGAACCTCCGCACAATCGCCTTTTCGCAACATCGAAGTGTCCAAAAATCACAGCTCGGGCAATGGTTGCGAATTGCTAACGATGCTGTTTCGCGAGCGTGAAAACCTGCCCGGACGCCGGGACCCGAGGGCAAACTCTGCCGCATTCCGTCCCACCTGTCGGATCCGGAAACGAGGATCTGAGAAGGACGGTCGGCGGTGCCAGATCGGCACCGGCTCCAACTGCTCCGAGGAGATATTGATGCGTCGAATCACGCCACTCGTGGCGCTCTCGATCTCGGGGGTGATGCTGCTGTCTGCCTGCGGTCAGGACGTCGCGGCCCCGAACGAGTCCAGCAGCAGCACCGCAAGCGCAGCCACCGGACCCGCCAAGGATGGCGGCACGGTCTCCATCCGCGGCTGCACCCCGCAGAACCCGCTCATCCCGTCCGACACCAATGAGACGTGCGGCGGCAACGTGCTGGACGCCGTCACCGCCAAGCTGGTCCACTACAACTCCGACACGGCGGCCCCCGAACTCGACATCGCCCAGTCGATCGACACCACCGACAACCAGCACTTCACGGTCAAGCTCAACCCGGGCTACAAGTTTTCCGACGGCACCGAGGTCAAGGCCAAGAACTTCGTGGACGGCTGGAACTGGGCCGCCTACGGCCCCAATGCCCAGCAGAACTCCTACTTCTTCGAGCCCATCACCGGCTACAAGGACGTCCAGTGCGGCGATGACGACTGCAAGGTCAAGCCCAAGGCCACGACGATGAGCGGGCTGAAGGTCGTCGACGACCACACCTTCACCATCGACACCTCGGAGAAGGTCTCCAACCTCAAGATCCGGCTCGGCTACACGGCCTTCGCGCCGCTGCCGGACTCCTTCCTCAAGGCGCCCACCGACAAGAAGTGGCAGAAGTTCCCGGTCGGCGCCGGACCCTTCACCATCACCCAGAACACCGCGACTCAGATCGTGTTCAAGAAGAATCCGGATTACGGCGGCAAGTTCAAGCCGCACGTCGACGAGGTCACCTACAAGATCTACAACGACGCCGCGCCGGCCTACAACGACGTCGTCGCCAACAACCTGGACGTCACCGACCTGATCCCGACCGACCAGCTCACCAACGACCAGTGGAAGAGCGACCTGCAGAACCGCTGGGGCATCCGCCAGTCCGGCGTCTTCCAGTCGATCACCGCCTCCAGCAAGGACAAGCAGCTCCAGAACCAGGACCTGCTCAAGGCCCTGAGCATGGACATCGACCGGCCCACCATCACCAAGCAGATCTTCGCCGGCTCGCGGACCCCCGCCGACGGCTGGGTCTCGCCCGTGGTCGACGGCTACAAGCCCGGCGTCTGCGGCGACCTGTGCAAGTACGACAAGACCAAGGCCAAGGAGATGTACGACAAGGCCGGCGGCTACAAGGGCACCCTCACCATCGCGGTGAACGGCGACGGCGACCACAAGGCCTGGTCCCAGGCCGTCTGCAACGGCTGGAAGAACGATCTGGGCCTCAACTGCCAGCTCAAGATCACTCCGGACTTCAAGACCCTGCGCGATCAGATCACCAAGCGCGAGCTGACCGGATTCTTCCGCACCGGCTGGCAGATGGACTACCCGTCGATCGAGAACTTCCTCACCCCGCTGTACGCCACCGGGGCGTCCTCGAATGACGGCGACTACTCCAACAAGGCCTTCGACGCCAAGCTCCAGGAGGCCGCCGCGGCCCCCGACGAGGAGCAGGCCAACAAGGTGTATCAGGAGGCCGAGGCGATGCTGGCCGAGAAGATGCCGGCGATCCCGCTGTGGTACGTCTCGACCCCGTTCGCCTGGTCCACCAAGGTGACCAACGTCAAACTCACCCCCTTCGGCACCATCGACCTGACCGCGATCAGCGTCAAGTGACCCGCTGGATGTGACCTCGGGCGGTCCGCCGGGCTGAAGTCCGGCGGACCGCCTCCGGAGGAGGAGTGTGAAGTGCTGAAATACGTCATCCGACGGCTGCTGCAGATGATCCCGGTGGTCATCGGCGCGACCTTCATCCTGTTCTGCCTGGTCTTCGCTCTGCCCGGCGATCCCACCGCCGGACGCTGCGGCGACCGGCCGTGCCCGCCCGCCTATGTGGCGGCATTCCGCGCCGAGTATCACCTCGACAAGCCGCTGCTGGTGCAGTACGGCCTCTACCTGGGCCGGCTGCTGCACGGCGATCTGGGCGTGAACTTCTACGGGAACACGGTGGTCAGCGAGCTGGCCGCCCGCTACCCGGTGACCCTGCGGCTGGCATTCATCGCGGTGCTGGTCGAGATCTTCGTCGGCATCGCAGCCGGTGTCATCGCCGGAGTGCGCCACGGCGGCTTCCTCGACTACCTCATCCTGGTCTCCTCCCTGGTGGTCATCTCCATCCCGATCTTCGTCATCGGCTCGCTGGCCCAACTCGTCTTCGGGATGAAGCTGGGCTGGTTCCCGGTGACCGCCGGCGACGGCTCCTGGAGCCAGCTGGTCTTACCAGGATTCGTGCTGGGCGCCCTGTCGGTGGCCTATGTGGCCCGGCTGACCCGGGCGAACCTCATCGACAACCAGCACGCCGACTACGTGCGCACCGCCAAGGCGAAGGGACTGTCGGGGTTCCGGATCGTCACGATCCACACCCTGCGCAACTCCCTCATCCCGGTGATCACCTTCATCGGCTACGACTTCGGCTCCCTGATGGGCGGCGCGATCGTCACCGAACAGATCTTCAACATCAACGGCATCGGCAACTTCATCTTCCGCTCGATCAACCAGCGGGACGGCGTCTCGGTGGTCGGCGCCGTGACCTGCCTGGTGCTGGTGTACCTGCTCGCCAACCTCCTCGTCGATCTGCTGTACGGGGTGCTCGACCCGAGGATCAGCCATGACTGAGCCACACGATTCCTCCCTCGCGAAGGACGCCCTCGGCAGTTCCGGGGCCACCGCGCTGGGCGCCGTCCTGGAGGACGACCTGTCGGGGATCGACGCCACCACCGGCGGCCCGGTGGTCGGCACCAAGCCGCGCTCGTTGTGGAGCGACGCCTGGTACGACCTGCGCCGCGACCCGCTGTTCTGGATCTCGGCGGTGCTCATCGTCGTGTTCATCCTGATGGCGCTGTTCCCCGGGCTGTTCACCAACAAGGATCCGCGCCAGTGCGATCTGTCGGTCGCCCGTCACATCCCCTCGCCGGCGCACTGGTTCGGCACCGACATCCAGGGCTGCGACGTCTACGCCCGGACCATCTACGGCGCCCGGTCCTCCATCCTGGTGGGCATCCTGGCCACCCTGGGCACCGCCATCATCGGTTCGGCGGTGGGCCTGATCGCCGGCTTCCGGGGCGGCTGGCTGGACACCCTGCTGAGCCGCACCGGCGACATCTTCTACGCCATCCCGCTGCTGCTCGGCGGCATCATCATCCTGTACACCTTCCCCAACCAGGTGGGGACGCCGTACATCGTCGTGGTGCTCAAGGTGGTGGCGGCCCTGGCCATCCTCGGCTGGCCCTCCATCGCCCGGCTGATGCGCTCCTCGGTGCTCCAGGTGATGCCCCACGACTACATCCAGGCGGCCAAGGCGCTCGGCGCCAAGCCCGGCCGGATCATCCTCAGCCATGTGCTGCCCAATGCGATGGCGCCGGTGATGGTGGTCTCGACCATCAACCTCGGCTCCTACATCGCCATCGAGGCGACGCTGAGCTATCTGGGCATCGGTCTGCAGGAGCCGGCGATCTCCTGGGGGGTGTCGATCTCGGACGCCTCCGGGCTGGGATATGTGAGATCGGCTCCATTCATGCTGCTGTTCCCCTCGCTGTTCCTGTCGCTGGCCGTGCTGGCCTTCATCTTCCTGGGCGAGGCCTCCCAGAACGCCTTCGACCCCAAGCGGCACTGATCGGAAGGATGCAGCGAATGCCTCGAAAGTCGACACGCCTCGACCTCGCGCCGATCGATGGGAAGCTCCTGGAGGTCACCGACCTCCACGTCGAGTTCCGCACCCGCGACGGCGTCGCCAAGGCGATCAACGGCGTCAACTTCTCGTTGTCCCCGAGCGAGACCCTGGCCATCCTCGGCGAGTCCGGCTCCGGGAAGTCGGTGACCGCCCAGGCGATCATGGGAATCCTCGACTCCCCGCCCGCCTTCGTCACCGGCGGCCAGGTGAAGTACTGCGGCGTCGACCTGCTGACGATGCCGGAGAAAGACATGCGCCGGGTGCGCGGCGATCACATCTCGATGATCTTCCAGGACGCCCTGAGTTCGCTCAATCCGGTCTTCCCGGTGGGCTGGCAGATCGCCGAGATGTTCCGGATCCACCGCGGGATGAACCGCTCCGACGCCCAGGAGCAGGCGGTGAGGCTGATGGAGCGGGTGCGCATCCCGGCCGCCAGGGAGCGCGCCGGGAACTATCCGCACCAGTTCTCCGGCGGGATGCGCCAGCGGATCATGATCGCGATGGCGATCGCCCTCGACCCGCGGGTGCTGATCGCCGATGAGCCCACCACGGCTCTCGACGTCACCGTCCAGGCGCAGATCATGACCCTGCTCAAGGAGCTCCAGGAGGAGTCCGGAATGGGGCTGATCCTCATCACCCACGACCTCGGCGTGGTGGCCGACGTCGCCGACGACATCGCGGTGATGTACTGCGGCCGGTTCGTCGAGCACTGCGACGTCCACCGGCTGTACGCCAACCCGGCCCACCCCTACACCGTGGGGCTGATCGACTCGATCCCCAGGCTGGATCAGAAGGGGGAGCAGCTCTTCGCCATCGGCGGGCTGCCGCCGTCGCTGACCCATCTGCCGACCGGCTGCTCCTTCAACCCGCGCTGCCGGTTCGCCACCGAGGAGTGCCGGGTGGCCGGGGCGCCGCCGTTCATCGAGGTCGAGGACGGCCGGTTCGCGGCCTGCTACCACACCGAGGAGGTGCTCAACCGTGAGCGAGTCTGAGCTGAGCGGGCTGAGCGGGCAGCCCGAAACTGTGAGCGGCACCGGGGAGGACGCCGGGGCTGCTGACGGGGCGGCGGCCTCCGGGCCGACCCGCGCCGCCCGGCATGTCGGCGTCGAACCGATCCTCTCGGTGCGCGACCTGACGAAGTACTATCCGCTGTCCAGCGGCGTCATCCGGCACACCGTGGGCCATGTGAAGGCGGTCGACGGGATCTCCTTCGACCTGTTCCCCGGCGAGACGCTGGGCATCGTGGGCGAGTCCGGCTGCGGGAAGTCCACGTTGGGGCGTCTGCTGGTGAGCCTGGAGAGGCCGACCTCGGGCTCGATCGTCTTCGAGGGCCGCGACATCACCGATCTCAAGGGCTCAGCGATGAGGCGGTTGCGTCGCGACATCCAGATCGTCTTCCAGGACCCGTACACCTCCCTGGATCCTCGCAAGACGGTCGGCGACATCATCGGCGAGCCCTTCAAGATCCACCCCGCGGTGGTGCCCTCCGGGAAGCGCCAGGCCCGGGTCAAGGAGCTGCTGGACCTGGTCGGCCTCAACCCCGAGCACATCAACCGCTACCCCCACGAGTTCTCCGGAGGCCAGCGGCAGCGGATCGGGATCGCCCGCGGCATCGCGCTGAACCCGAAGGTGCTGGTCTGCGACGAGCCGGTCTCGGCGCTGGACGTCTCGGTCCAGGCGCAGGTGGTGAACCTGCTGGTGAGGCTGCAGAAGGAGCTGGATCTGGCGTACGTCTTCATCGCCCATGATCTGTCGGTGGTCCGCCACATCTCGGACCGGGTCGGCGTGATGTACCTCGGCAAGTTCATGGAGATGGGGGATGAGGACCAGATCTACGATCGGTCCACCCACCCGTACACCCAGGCCCTGATGTCGGCGGTGCCGGTGCCCGATCCACAGGCGCGGGATAAGCGCGAGCTCATCGTGCTGCAGGGCGACGTGCCCTCGCCGGCGAACCCGCCCTCGGGATGCCGCTTCCACACCCGCTGCTGGCGGGCCCAGCCGGCCTGCGCCGAGCAGGACCCCGAGCTCGTCCCGCGCGAGGACGGGGCCGGCGGTCACGACTCGGCATGCCTGTTCGCCGAGCTGTTCTCGAAGGCCTCCGAGGAGATCACCGAGGCCGACCAGATCGGATAGCGGCGTTGAAGGCGTCACCGGGGATCACCGGGAGGTCACCTCGCCGTCAGCTGCGCGTCACCGGGCATCGGTAGCGTCCCGAACGGAATGGGCCCCGCATCGGGGGCCCGCGATCCGGGAGGACCCATCGAATGACCGACACGACAACACGACCGCGCCGACGCGCGGCACTCCGGGCGGCCGTCACCGCCGTCGTCGCGGGCGCATCGCTCGTGGCCACGGGCGGCGTCGCCTCCGCGGCGGGATACCCCAGCGACGACACCCCGCCCGATCTGATCTCCGCCCTGTCCGGGTACGACTCGGCATGGCAGCCGTCCGGCGCGAACGACCTGCACGGCACCGTGAAAGACGCCGCGACCCTGCAGTGGGACGACCGTCTCACCAGCTGGATCAACCAGAACGCCACGAAGGATCAGCAGTTCCGCGCCCTCCAGAACTCCGCCTACAAGGGTGCCGACGGCTCCGGCTACGACCAGTCGATCTCCATCGCCGACGGGCTCGGCGGGCAGCTCGGGAGGATCTACGCCCAGGGACGGGTCGAGGGCAAGCTGCCCAAGGTCGACGCCCTCATCAGCAGCGAGAACGGGACCGCCGGAGCCTACGTCGGCACCGGCGAGGCCAAGAAGCGGTTCAGCCATCCGCGCCCCTTCCTGCCCGCCAGCGCCGACTCGAAGCCGGTCGCCGGCGACGAGGACGCCTGCGCGCCGAGCAAGATCAACGGCTCCTCGGTGACCCCGAACCGCCTGGGCAAGGCGTGGGCGAACCCCGACGGCTCGCTGAAGATCACCCGACTGGCGCCGGTGGTCGACACCACCCACGACTTCGCCTCCTCCGATGTCACGCTCGACGCCGGATACGGCTCCGCGGGCCTGTGCACCGGCGGCTCCTACCCCAGCGGCCACACCACCACCGCCTACCAGGCGGGGATCACCCTCCTCCCAGACAAGAGCTGCCATGCCGAATCATGCCACCCTCTCAGCCCGCCACGAACCCGACGGCGTGTTCGCCCCCGCCCACCTCGGCGAACTCACCACCACCGTCCCACCCGAGATGATCGACGCCATCCTGGACCAGACCGCGACCACCCAACACCGCGTGCGACGCCTGCCCTCCCGCCTGGTCGTCTACCTCATCCTCGCCGGCGCCCTGTACGCAGGCCAGGCCTGGACTGCTGTGTGGAACCGACTGACCGCAGGCCTTCCCCACCCGATCCCTCACCCCGCGAAATCGTCGATCAGCCAAGCCATGCGCCGCCTGGGCCCGGCACCCCTGGAAGCCCTGTTCCGCCTCCTGGCCGGTCCCGGAGCCTGCCTGCCCACCCAGCAGATCCGCTGCGCCGGACGCCTCGTCACAGCGATCGACGGCACCCAGATCGCGATACCCGACACCCCCGCCAACGGTGATCTGTATCCCCGTCAGAAAGCCGGACGCGCTGGCCACCCTGTTGCCCGAGCTCGCGCCCGAGATCCTGGCCCGCACCTCGGCTCGGAGGCCGGGAACAACCGGATCGTGCTCGGCGTCCACTACCCCCTCGACATCGAGGGCGGACGCATCGCCGGCCAGGCCGCGCTGGCCACCCGCTGGTCGGACGCCGAGTTCCGCACCAAGGCGCTGATCCCGGCGCGCACCGAGCTGGTGAACTACCTGCAGGCCGAGTGCGGCGACGTGCTGGCGAAGTGCATCGCCAAGGACACCGCTTACCGGGACAACCCCTACGGCGGCAAGGCCATCCCCGGCGGCACCAGCCAGATCGTCACCGACCGCTCCTCGGCCGTCAAGGTCTACACCGAGCGGCTCGACTATGGATTCGCGCCCACCCGGACCACCGGTCTCGCACCCTCGGTGCCCAAGGACGCCGACAACCTGCTGCTGACCGCATTCCCGGACCTCACCGACGCCCAGCGCACACAGATCCTCGCCCAGACCCAGTCGGCCTCCGGCAACATCCTCGACCTCTCGGGCACCTCCGGGGGATCCTGGCAGCGCCTGAACCTGGCCGCGGCGACCTCTGCGACCGTTCGGCTCAACGCCGACGGCTCGGTGACGGTGCTGTCGGTCGGCGGACCGGCGAAGGTGATCAAGGCCGGTGCGCCGGGCTCACCGAGTCCGACCCCGGCTCCCTCCGGTTCCGCCCCAGCGCCGTCCGGCTCGATTCCGCCGGCGACGCAGAGCCCCTCCGGCACGGCCTCGGTCCCGGGTCGTCCCGGTCTGCCGAGCACGGGGGTCTGATGGTCTGATCCATCGCGCTGACTCATCACTCGACTCATAGCGCAACTCATTTCTCGACTCATAGCGCAAGTCATTTCTCGACTCATTGCGCAAGTCATTGCGACGCCGCCGGACGGACTCCGGCGGCGTCGCGTCACTCTGCGACCGACCTCTCGAGGTGTCCAGTGGCCGGGTGCACATTTCACTCGCGTAAGCGACGGATCCGCCATGGCCGTCGCTCTGAGAGCGCTTAGGCGAGTGAAAAGTTCATGTCGGGGATCTCCGCCGGTCTTCTGGCTAGTGTTCTCGGCGTGCTGATCCTCGTCTCACCCGCCAAGTCGCTCGATCTGGAGTCCCCGCTGACCACGCGGCGATCCACCCTGCCCCGCTATCTGGATCAGGCCGAGGATCTGATCGCGATCATGCGGGGGAAGTCGACCGCCGAGCTGCGGCGTCTGATGGGGATCTCGGAGGAGCTGGCCGTCCTCAACGCCGACCGCTACCGGGCCTTCGAGACGCCGTTCACCCCGGCCAACGCCCGCCCCGCCGCGCTCACCTTCAACGGGGCGGTCTACCAGGGGATGTCCCCGCGGACCTTCGACCAGCGTGACTGGACCGAGGCGGGCAAGACCCTGCGCATCCTGTCGGGGCTGTACGGCATCCTGCGGCCGCTGGACATCATCCAGCCCTACCGCCTGGAGATGGGGATCAAGATCGCCAACCCTCGCGGCGCCGATCTCTACGCCTTCTGGCGTCCCCGGCTCACCCGGGCCGTGGCCGAGGATTTGGCATCGGCTCCCGGTGCCCGGGTGATCGTCAACCTCGCCTCGGCCGAGTACTCGGCAGCGGTGGACCTTGACGGGCTCTCGCAGCGGTTCTCCGCCGGCAATGCGAGCGTGCCGGGGCTGGCGGCCCGCGTCGTCTCACCGCGGTTCGAGGACCGCGACCATGCCGGGAACTGGAAGGTGATCTCCTTCTCGGCGAAGCGGGCCCGCGGGCTGATGGCCGGTTGGCTGGTGCGCGAGCGGATCCGGTCGGGGCGCGGAATCACCCGGTTCTGCGAGGGCGGCTACTGCTACGCGCCGGAGATCTCCACTCCGGAGACGCCGGTGTTCCGGAACCTCGGCTGAGGCGGGCCTCTGGCGGTTGCCCGTAAGGTGGGCGCCATGCAGAAGCCTGAAGTGACCCTGCCCGACTCCGCCCCCGACGACCTCGTGATCGAGGACATCACCGTTGGCGACGGCCCCGAGGCGGCGGCCGGAAATCTCGTCGATGTGCACTACGTCGGTGTCGCCCTGAGCAACGGCAAGGAGTTCGACGCCTCCTACAACCGCGGCGAGGCGCTGAGCTTCCAGCTCGGCGTCGGCCAGGTGATCCCGGGCTGGGACACCGGTGTGCAGGGCATGAAGGTGGGCGGACGCCGCAAGCTCACGATCCCCTATCAGCTGGCCTATGGCGAGCGCGGGATTCCCGGGGTGATCGCCCCGAAGGAGACCCTGGTTTTCGTCTGCGACCTGGTCAACGTCATCTGAGGTCATCTGAAGCTGA
This sequence comes from Acidipropionibacterium sp., assembly GCA_022647765.1. Classification (GTDB taxonomy): domain Bacteria; phylum Actinomycetota; class Actinomycetes; order Propionibacteriales; family Propionibacteriaceae; genus Acidipropionibacterium. The sequence goes on along the minus strand of JALCLH010000013.1, from coordinate 69,306 downwards.
GTCCGCGTGAACATTTCACTCGCCCAAGGGGCTGATTCGCCCGTTGCTGCGCTCCGCACCCCCTTCGGCGAGTGAAATGTTCACCTTCTTGCGGAGCCCGAGGGCTCAGCGCGCCGCAGGACGAATGCCGCCGAGCCAGTCGACGATCTTTCCGATCACCCGGTCGACCTCCTCGCTGTGCCCCCACAGGTTGATGCAGCCGTGGCCGATCCCTGCGAAGTGCTCGACGGCTCAGCGGCACGCCATCGTCACTCAGGCGACGCCGATACTCATCGATCTCACTGTTGAGAACGTCTCCTTCGGCGGTGATGAGCATCGTCGGGGGCAGGCCCCGGAGGTCGTCGGCATGCAGTGGTGACGCGTCGCGGAGCTCCCGCATGGCCGGGTCGGGGCAGTAGAGGTTCCAGCAGACCCGCATCTCGTCGCGTTCGATGTCGGCGGGGAACAGGGCGCGGAAGTAGCTCGGCCGGTCGATGTCGTGGTCGAGTACCGGGTAGATGATCAGATTCCCGTCGAATGCCGGCCTGGCGCCCTCATCGGGGCGAGTGTCGGCGCAGGCGTCGCGGGCGCGCAGGGCGCAGGCCGTGGCGATATTGCCGCCGGCCGAGTCGCCGGCCAGCACAGTCGGGCCGGGCAGTGGGATCGCCCGGGAGAGCCAGTCTCTGCCGGCCGGCCCGGTGATCCAGCGGATGGCCTCCCAGGTGCAGTCGACCGGTTCGGGGAAGGGGTGTTCTGGGGCCAGCGGGTAGTCGATCATGACGACGGCCCATTCGGACAGTGCGGCCAGCCGTCGGGCCAGCCGGTCGTAGTGGTCGATGGAGTACATCACCCAGCCGCCGCCGTGGACGTAGAGCAGCAGTCCGGCCGGTTGCGGTGAGCCGCTGAGCAGCCGGATCCGGACGTCGGGGGCGCCCGGGTGAAGATCGTCGGCGCCCAGCGTCGTCTCGGCGACGACCGGCAGCTCCGGGCCGGGTCCCAGGGCGAGTTTCCCCGCCTCGGCGGAGGCGCGGACCGCTGCGAGGTCGGCCGGGTCGAAGGTTGCCATGGCGGCCACAGTAGCGAGGGCCTGTGACCGATCGGTCACAGGCCCAATCGCCGGATCAGCTCATGACCGACGATTTCGATCCGTCATGAGGAACCGTCGGCCAACCTCTTGGGCCTCAGCGCCCGTCACCGTCTGCGCAGAGTCGTCGATCAACGGCGCTTCGGACTCGGCCCAGTCGGCCATCCGATCCCAGCCACTCTCGTTCATCTGGCTGCCCATCTCTCGCAGAATAGCGGTCACCACAACAGAGTGGCCTCCGCATCAGTGCTTGGCGGCCTCCTGGTCGACGACCTCGTGGATCAACTCCTGCATCAGGGGGAAGGACCGCTGATACTTGTCGAAGTAGAACTGGTACTGCTCATGACGCTCCGGATCGGGCTCGATGACCTCGATCTCGTGAACCATGTGCTCCCCGGCCTCCGGCAGATCCTTGTAGAGCCCCGCGCCGACCGCCGCGCTCATGCAGGTCCCCAGCACGACGGCGTCTCCCACCTCGGTGAGGGTGATCGGCACATTCGCCACGTCCGCATGCATCTGCATCCAGTCCCTACTCTTCGTCGCCCCGCCGCAGGCGATGATCCGGTCCACCGCGAAGCCGGCGTCCCGCATCGCTGCCAGACTGTTCGCCGTCCCGAACGCGACCCCCTCCTGGATCGCGTGATACATGTGCGCCGGGGTGTGGGCCAACGACAATCCCCACATGATCCCGCGCGCCTTGGAGTCGGTGTACGGCGTCCGGTTCCCCTGGAAATACTCGTTGACGATCAGTCCGTCAGAACCGATCGGAATATCCTTCGCCTGCTCATTGAGTACGTCATACGGATTCAACCCGACCTTCTCCGCCGCAGTCGCGATATCGGAGGCGAAACCATCCTTGAACCACTTCAACACCGATCCGGTCGAGACCCCGGACCCCTCCACGGTGAACTGTCCCGGCACCACCGCGTCGGTGTACGTTCCCCAGAATCCCTCGCCGTGGATCTCGTGATCGCTCTGCCCGTAGATCACATGCGAGGATCCCGTGATCAACGCGAAGGTCCCCGGGCTCAGCACCCCCGAGACCGATCTGGCCCGCACCGGCGTCGCACAGCCCCTGGGCCACCGGGATCCCCGGCCGCAGACCCAGCAGCTGAGCCGGAATCGGTGGCCAGCGTCCCGACCTGCTCCCCGATGTTGACCACCCTGTCGGGAACTTTATCGAACACATCCCCACAGCCGATCGTCTCGTAGAAATCGGTCGGCCAGCCGCCCTGCGCCCGGTTGTAATAGGAACGCAGGGAGTGAGAATGAATATTGACCGTCCACTCCCCGGTCAACTTGTAGGTCAGCCAGTCCGGCGCATCGACAATATGGGCCGCTCTGGCATAATTCTCCGGCTCATGCTCGCGCAGCCACGCCGCCTTGAACGGGAAATACTCGGCCGGCGCCGCGCCCTTCCCGCCATTGTTCATCAGCCGGGCCACCGAATCCGAATTCTCGGCCCGTGCCGCCTGGACCGTCGCGCGGTTGTCCATCCACATGATCGCCGGACGGATCGACTCCCCCTTCGAATCCAATGTCACCATCGTGAAGGTGGTCGCATCGTAAGAAATCCCGGCGATCGCCGATGGGGAGATCCCGGCATTGGCGATCGCCCGGTGCGCGCTGGCCTGCACGGCCTTCCACCACTCCTCCGGATCCTGCTCGGCCCAGGCCGGGTGCGGGAAATTCGTCGGGTACGGAGTCGCGGCGAAGGACAGCGGCCGGCCCGCCAGATCGAAGATCGCCACCCGGCACGACTCCGTGCCGTAATCGATGCCGAGCACGTAAGGTCCGTTGTCAGTCATGGGTCTCTCCTTCGAGGCCTCGGATGGATCGGTGGCAGGACGCCGGATGTGAGCGTCAGCCTACCGACCCATGGCGCGACTCACGTGGAAGACTGCGGATATCCGACACGGCGTCATCCCTTCAGGAGTGATCATGGAACTGACAACCGGTGACGCCGTCGATCGGGCCCGCGCCCTGGCCCACCGCGGCGGCCGCATCCTGCTGGGGATCACCGGCGAACCGGGGGCGGGGAAGTCGACCCTCGGCGCCGAGATCGGGCGGGCTCTGGGCGATGCGGCCGCAGTGGTGCCGATGGATGGATTCCACCTCGCCCAGTCGCGTCTCATCGAACTCGACCGGGTGAGCCGCAAGGGCGCCCCGGACACCTTCGACGCATGGGGATTCGTCGCCCTGGTCCGGCGGCTGGCGGCGGCCGAGGAGCCGGTCACCTATGCCCCGGAGTACCGGCGGGAGCTCCACAACGGCGTCGCCGGGGCCATTCCTGTCTTTCAGTCGACTCCCCTGGTGATCATCGAGGGGAACTATCTGCTGCTCGAGGAGGAGCCCTGGTGCCGGATCCACGGAATGATGGACGAGATCTGGTACGTCGATGTCGACGAGGATCTGCGGATGAGCCGGCTCGTCGCCCGTCACGAACAGTTCGGCAAGCCCCACGACGCCGCCGTCGCCTGGGCGGCCGGGCCCGATGAGCGCAATGCCGCCGTCATCCGGTCCACCCGGGCCAGGGCCGACGCGGTCGTGACGATCTGAGGCCGGATCAATCCGACATCACTCGACCCCGACGGCGTCTCCCAGGTGTCGCCGAGCCTGGAATGGATCACCAGATCGGCCCGGCCGTCGTAAGGGGTGGTCTCCAGGTTGATCAGCACCATCGCCGTGCCGCGAAGAAACGCAGCATCCCGGCCGCCGGATACACGTTGAGCGAGGTGCCGCCGACGATCAGAACGTCCGCGGCTCCTATCACCGCCACCGCGTCCTCCATCACCTCCGGGTCCAGGGCCTCGCCGTAGAGCACGACGTCGGGGCGGATCATGGCTCCACAGGCGGGGCAGGCGGCGATCCCGGGGCCTGCATGATCGCGTCGAGACCGTAGTGCCGCCCACATCCGAGGCAGTGGTTGCGATGCACCGACCCGTGCAGCTCGATGACCCGGCGCGATCCGGCGTCCTGATGCAGGCCGTCGATGTTCTGGGTGACGACGGCGGCCAGATTCCCGCGCCGCTCAAGCTCCGCCAGGGCGCGGTGGGCCCGGTTGGGGCGGGCCTGCGGGTGGACGAGGTACTGGCGGTAGAAGTCCATGAACAGCGCCGGCGTCTCGACGAAGCACTCGTGACTGAGCATGTACTCGGCCGGATAAGGAAGGTCGTGGGCGGTGGTGTAGAGGCCTCCGGCGGAGCGGAAGTCCGGTATCCCCGACTCGGTGGAGATGCCGGCGCCGCCGAAGAAGACGGCGCGCCGCGCACCGGCGAGGAGCTGTCCGAGATCATCCATGATCCGATCCTCTCGCAGATCATGCCCTCCTTCTGCCAGTCCAGTTCGTCAGCCCGATTCTCCAGTCCAGCTCTTCAGCCCAGTCCCGCCTTCCAGAACTCGTCGAGCATGGCCGGACGATGGCCATAGTCCTTCATGAGCTTCGCGACGACCCGGCGTCCCTCCTCGGCGTCCCCGGCGCGGGCGTACAGCCGGCACATCTCCTTGAGATCGGACGCGCAGGCCGCGTACACCCCCCGGTTGCTCGTCTGCTTCAGCCCGGTGCAAGCGGCTTCGCGATAAAGGCCCGCAGCGTCCAGAGGCCGGGCCTTCGCCCCGATCTCGGCCAGTTCGCGCCACACGTATCCGGCTCCCAACTCGTCGACGGCCTGCCACGCCCCGTCCAGGTCCCCGTCGGAGATGCGAATCCGGATCAGGGAGTCCGGCTGTCGTGATTTCCGGGCGCGTGCGGTTGCCGCATCCAGAGCCCATTCGCGCTCCTGGTCACGCAGCCCGAACCGGTCGGCGGTCGCCAGCAGCCAGAGATAGACCGATGGCCTGCGCTCCATCTGGTCAAGGAAATGGCCACGCCAGGCCTGCCTCGCCTCCTCGATGCTGCCATGCTTGGCCAGCAGATCGACCGCCAGATCGGCGTCGACCCACGAGTCGGAGTTGATCAGGTACGGATCGGACGCCAGCCGGTCCGCCTCCACCGCTTTCCGCGCCCAGTCACACGCCTCCTCGGCGCGCCCAGCGCCCGCGAGCCGGAGGACGATGCCGCCGTATCCCGGGTAGGTATTCTTGGCCAGGATCTCGATTGCCCAGTCGACATCGCCGTCATGATCGGCGAGTTCCAACAGCATCTGGCCGAAGATCCTGGGGACGATCAGCGCTGCCCCGCTCGCCACCTCGTCGACCCGATCCGCGGAAGGCCTCAAGGCCGACGTCGCTCGATGCACCGGGAAGACGCTGCTCCAGCTCCAGGCCGCTCGACCCCGAAGGGATCGGTCATCCGGAAGTCGGCGACCCACTCCCCCAGCTCCCTGCGCTGATCGTCGCTCAGCGCGGACCGGGTGCAGACGTCGACATACAAGTCTCCACCGCCTGCTGGCGCACCTCCAGAGATCTGGCCGTCCGAGTCGTCGGCGTGCCCGAGCACTTCGCCCAGGCCACGGTCAGGAGCTGTCGCAGCGGGCTCGCGGACGGCGTCGAGCCCGCCGGGTGTCGCGGCCATGGACGCGATGCGGCGCAGAGATCTCCTCGATCTCGCCAGGCATAGTCGGGACGCCTGGTAGTAGTCGACGAACCCACGCACTGGCCAGCACAGACCTCACCTCGCGGATCAGCCCTCGTGACGCCTCGCTACCCTGGGTGCGAGCCGCCGAGGCGCGGCGGTGCAGTGTCTGGCGAACCTGCGGGTTCGTGGTCGCGAGATCGGCGAGGAGGTCGCGCAGCTCGTCCTCGGTGCGCGATTCGAGGTAGTCGTCGACGTCTTCTTCGATGGAGCGGCCCATGGGGTACAGGCTACGGGTTGAGCAGACGACGAGTTGAGCAGGCAGACGACCCGCCCGATTCAGCACTCACCGACCACCGGGGGCAGACTGGGGCACCATGACCAGCTTCACCGCCATCGACTTCGAGACAGCCAACGGGTCGCGGGCCTCGGCCTGCTCCATCGCCGCGGTGACGATGGACGAGGAGGGCACGATCCTCGCCGAGCGCGCCGATCTGCTGCGGCCACCGGCGGGGCTGGACTCCTTCCATCCGATGAACATCTCGATCCACGGCATCCATCCGTGCGACGTCGCCGGCGCACCGGGCTGGGAGGAGGTCGTCGCGGACTACCTGGCGATGATCGGGGACGGGCCGGTGGTCGCCCACAACATGGCCTTCGACTTCAGCGTGTGGAACGGTCTGGCCCGTCAGCTGGGCACTCCGACCCTGGACAGCCCGCGGTTGTGCACCTACCGCACCGCCCAGAGCGTGCTCGGCTGGCCGCGCGGCACGATGAAACTCGACCAGGTCTTCCGGCACTACTTCCCCGCCGAGACCTTCTCCCACCACCGGGCGGACGCCGACGCCCTGGCCTGCGCGCGCATCCTGGTGGCCGAACTGGGTGACGCCGGCGTCACCCTGGACTGGCTCATCGACCACTACGCGCTCACCGGCGCCCCGGTACGCCGCCATGCGGTGGCGTCCCGCCGGAGCCGGTAGAGGCTAGAGGTTAAGCCTTATCTCGTCGGCGGTTCTGTATAGTTTAATGCATTAAACTATACAGAACCGCCGATGTCTTCTACCTTAAGGACTATCCATGGCGCACTGGGAGGAACGCCTTCTGGCGCTCGGACGTCGTCTCGGGAGTCTCCCGCCGCGATCGACGATCGGGCGACTACCGGCGCTACGCCCCAGACCGTCTCACCGAGATCCCGCTGCTCGTCGACGCCGATCTGGATCTGCTGATCAGCCGTGCCGAGCGCGCCGTGATGGGCGTCACCACTGGCGATGGAGCCACGGATCTCGCGCAGCTGTCCCGGTTCCTGCTGAGATCCGAGGCGATCGCCTCCTCGCAGATCGAGGGCATCGCCCCGTCCGCCCGTCAGGTGGCGCTGGCCGAGCTCGCCCAGGATGAGGACCTGTCGGGGTTCTCGGCCCAGGCGGAGCTGGTGGCGCGCAATATGACCATGGTGGCGCAGGCGACCACTCGGCTGGCATCGGCCGACCGGGTCGACGCCGGCAGCATCGTGGCGCTTCACGACGCCCTGCTCCGCGACGACCCCCAGCACCACGGACTGCGCACCGTCCAGAACTGGATCGGGGGCTCCTACCTGCACCCGCTGGACGCCGACTTCGTGCCTCCCGATCCCGAGCAGGTCCCCTCGCTCATGGCCGATCTGGTGCAGTACCTCAACGGCGCCGCCCACTCACCGATCATCCAGGCCGCGCTGGTGCACGCCCAGTTCGAGACGATCCACCCGTTCACCGACGGCAACGGCCGGGTCGGGCGAGCGCTCATCCACACCGTGCTGACCAGACGTGGGCTCACCTCGGCCGCGATCCTGCCGATCAGCCTGGTGCTGGCGACATTCAGCGACGAGTACGTGCGAGCACTCTCGCAGTACCGGTACGACGCCCCGGCGAGCTCTCCACAGGCCGCGTCCGGGCGACGGTCCTGGCTCGAGGAGTTCGCGACCACGGTGCTCCGGGCCACCGAGCAGGCCGAGACGCTCCGCGCCGATGTCGCGATGATCCGCCAGGACTGGACCGATCAGCTGGAGGCCCATCGCTCCCAGCACGGCCGGCGGCGTCTGCGCAGTGATTCCGCCACCGCCCGGATCCTCGCCGATCTGCCGGGGACGCCGGTCCTTACCGCCGCCACGGTGCGGCGCATTCACGGCGTCTCACCGATGGCCGCGAACCACGCGCTCACCGAGCTGGAGGAGGCCGGGATCCTGGAGTCGCATGCCGCGGGCCGTGGCCGGCGGGCCTACCTCGCCACCGCGGTGCTGGATCTCATCACGCTGACCGAGCGACGCCTGGCGAGCACTCGATTCGACACTCGCGCCAGCGACCCGAACCGTCCGGTTCCGGCGCGTCCGAACCGACCAGCACCCTCGACGGCCTCGTAGAAGTGTCGGACCCCTCCTCTATGGTGACTTAGGAGACATCAGTGACGACACGACTGGGGAGGTGACGCCATGGCCGGCTCGGTGACCGCGGCCGCGGACTCGGTGCGCCGTCTCATCTCCGACAACGCGGCCATGACCCTGCTGCGCGCCGATCTGCTGCCGGTCTCCGCCGCGATCCTCGGCACCATCCTGGACAATCCGCCGGTCACCATGGACGTCGCCGAGTTCCTCGAGCGGGCCGACGACGGTCTGGACCAGCTGCGCGACATCGGCGTCGACGCCCCGCAGGCCGCCCAGGCGTACCTCACCACCTGGATCGGGCAGGGGTTGATCGCCCGCCAGCCCGGCCAGGGGCGGATGGAAACCGTCCGGCTGTCTCCCGCGGCACTGGACGCGATGGACTTCCTGCGCCGGCTGGAGCATCCCCAGTCGACGGTGACCTCCTCCCGGCTGGCCACGGTGACCGGCCTGCTGCGCCGGCTCGCCCGCAGCACCGACCCCTCCCAGGAGGCCAGGCTGGCGGATCTGCGATCCCGTCGGGACGCCCTGGACGCCGAGATCGCGCGGGTGGAGGCCGGCCACATCGATGTCCTCGACGACACCGCGGCCCGTCAGGACCTGGCCGAGATTCTGCGGCTGGCCGGCCAGATCCCGGCCGACTTCACCAAGGTCTCCACCGACCTGGAGCGCCTCAACCACGACCTGCGCCAGCAGATCATCGTCAGCACGGGGTCGCGCGGCGATGTCTGGACGAGGTCTTCGCCGGAGTCGACCTCATCGACAACTCCGAGGCCGGGCGCACCTTCACCGCCTTCCACGAGCTGCTCACCGATATCGAGGCCTCCACGGCCCTCGACGAGTCGGTCGACGAGATCCTCGACCGGCCCTGGTCCCACGGCTTCTCCCAGCACGACCGCGAGTTCCTGCGCGGGCTGCTCGGCGTCCTCCAGGACGACTCGGAGGAGGTGCGCCGGGTGATGACCGGCTTCTCGCGCAGCCTGCACCGCTTCGTGGAGACCCATGAGTACCGCGAGCACCGGCGGTTGGCGGGAGAGGTGGCGCGCACCCGGGCGCGGCTCACCTCGCTCACCGGGGTGCACCGGCCGACGACGCCCACCGGCTACGAGCTTCCGGCGACCTCCCTGGCCATCTCCACCATCGCCGCCTGGAAGCTCCACAACCCCGACGACAACCGCACGATGACTCCCCTCGAGGAGATCCCGCCGGGCGATCTGGATCTGGAGGCCCTGCGCGAGCAGGTGCGCGCCTCCGAGATCGATTTCGCCGCGCTGCGCCGGGCGATGGCCGCCACCGCCGCCGAGAAGCCGGTGTTCAGCCTGGCCGACGTCCTCGATCGATTCCCGGCCGATCAGGGCCTGGCCACCATCGTCGGGCTCCTGGTGCTGGCCGAGGGGCTCACCCGCGATCACGGACGCGCCACCCGAAGCGAGTCCACCGAGACTCTGAGCTGGACGACGGCGTCGGGAGGCATCCGGTCGATGGCCCTGCCCCGCTACATCGTCTCCGAGATCCCGACAGAATGGAGACGCCGTGTCCATGTCGCCTGATACCTCATCTGATTTCTCTGATTTCTCGACTCCAGACATCGACGCCGAGGCCGGCGATGTTCCGGGGCCGACACCGGCCTGTTCCCCGGTGACACCGGGACCCTCGAGGAGTCCACCCGCAGGGTGCTGCTGCAACTTCTGCGCGGTCCCTATATCCACCGGGAGCGCCACCCGAAGCTGTGGCCTGTGGTGATCCGCGACGAGGAGATCCTGCGCTCGCGGCTTGCCGATCTCTTCCTGTCCCTGGTCGTCGACACCGAGCGCGGCGTCGCCTTCATCCGCAATGCCGTGCCCGCCGAGGCCGACGACATTCCCAAGGTGACGCGGTCGACCCCGCTGAGCCTGATCGACACCGGTCTGGTGCTGCTGCTGCGCGACGCCCTGCTGAGGGCCGAGACGCAGGACACCCGGGCCTTCATCGACCGGGCCGAGATCGACGACGCGCTGTCGGTATATCGCCCCGCGACCTCCACCGACGAGGCGATGTTCGAGCGGCGGGTCAGCTCCGCGGTGGAGAGGTTCAAGGCCAACTCAGGTGCTGCTGTCGACCGCCGAGCCCGAGCGGTTCGAGATCTCCCCGGTGCTGGCGCTCATCTTCGACGCCGACCAGGTCGCGACCGTGCGCGAAGCCATCGACCGGCTCCTCGACGAGCAACAGGAGGGCAGCCGATGACCGCGTCCTCACTACGCATTCCGAGCATTTCGGACGGATCCGGGGAGCCCGGAATCGAACTCCCCGGCCAGTTCCGGCTGAGCCGGATCCAGCTGGTGAACTGGGGCACCTTCAACGGCTACTGCGATATCGCCGTGCCCCGCAAGGGGGTTCTCATCACCGGAGCCTCCGGATCGGGGAAGTCCTCCCTGCTGGACGCCATCGCCGCGGTGATGGTCCAGCCGCGTTGGCTCGCCTTCAATGCGGCCGCCCAGCAGAGCGGCCAGGGGGATCGTTCGCGCAACGTCCTCAGCTATGTGCGCGGGGCGCACCGGCGCGACGTCGACGACGCCACCGGCCAGGTCACCACCGCATACCTGCGCTCCGGGGCCACCTGGAGCGGGATCGCGCTGACCTTCGATGACGCCGCCGGGCGCACCGTCTCCCTCATCCGGTTGATGCACGCCTCCCAGCAGGCCTCCGGCCCTCGCGACGTCAACAGCCTCTATCTGGACGCCGACGAGGCCGTCGATCTGCAGTCCCTGGAGCCGCTGGCCGCCAATGGCATCGACTCGCGCGGGATCAAGGCCGCCCATCCCGGATGGACCTCGACCAAGCACTACTCCGCCTTCGCCAACCGGATCCAGCGCAAGCTCGGGCTGGCCTCCGACCAGGCCCAACGGCTGCTGCACAAGACCCAGTCCGCCAAGAATCTGGGCAATCTCAACGCCCTGCTGCGCGACTTCATGCTCGACGAGCCGGACACCTTCGCCCTGGCCGACCAGGCCGTCGACCAGTTCGAGGAGCTGTCGGGGGCTCACCGGGCGGTGGTGGAGGCCCGCGATCAGGTGGCCGCCCTGGAGCCGCTGGAGGCGATCGCGGCCGCCCACCGGCGGGCCGTCGAGAGGCTCGCCCTGCTCAAGGCCGAGCAGCACCACGCCGAGACCTTCTTCACCGCGCGGCGCATCGAGGTCGCCGACTCGCTCATCGAGGGCCACCGGACGACGCTGGAGGGCCTGCGCACCGAGATCGCGGCCGCCGCGCAGCGGGAGCAGGACGCCGTCACCGCCACTCAGCGCTGCCGGGCCCGGATCGCCGGTCTCGGCGGGGACCGGATACCCGATCTGGAGCGGCTGCGCGGCGAGCACGAGGCCACCCTCGCCCGGCGCCGCAGTGACCTGTTCGAGGCTCGAGAGAAGGCCGAGCGGTGCGATGTGACGCTGCCCAGCTCGACCCAGGAGTGGGGAGACTGGGAGGCGCTGCTCGACGCCGCACTCGCCGAGATCGAGAGTCAGGAGAAGGCCCAGGGCCCCGCCGACTACGAGGCTCAGCGCGGCTACGTCCAGGCCCGGGAGGAGGCGCAGCGGCTCACCGAGTCGCTCGCGATCCTCCAGGCCCAGCGCTCCAATATGGAACCGTCCCTGCTGGCCGCCCGCAGCGAGCTGGCCGAGCGGCTCGGCGTCGAGACCTCCGAGCTCCCTTTCGCCGGCGAGCTCATCGACGTCGACCCTGGTCAGAGCGAATGGCAGGGCGCGATCGAGCGGGTGCTCAGGCCGCTGGCGCGCACCCTTCTGGTGCCCGAGCGGCTGTACGCCGAGACCGCGTCTCAGGTCGACCGGCGGTCCTGGCACACCCGGCTGGTCTGGGAGCGCGTCCACCCCGGGATCGACTCCCCCGCCGAAGATTTCGACGCGAACACCCTGCCGGGAAAGGTCGCCGTGCTGGCCTCCTCGCCGTTCGCGGGATGGCTCACCAGGACCATCGGACGCCGGTACGACTACCGCTGCCTCGATGACACGGCCGAGTTCAGGGGGTACGACCGGGCCCTCACCCGCGCCGGGCAGGTCAAGCACTCCCGCACCCGGCACGAGAAGGACGATCGCTGGCCGGTCGGCGACCGCACCCGCTGGCTGCTGGGATCCTCCACCGAGGCCAAGCAGGAGGCGCTGCGCGAGGCCATCGACGCCGCGGAGGTCCGGCGGGACGAGGCTCGGGACACCGCGGACAAGCTGGCCTCGGCGGCCCAGGACCGGCGGGACCGACGCCGCGAGCTCAACGATCTGCGCCGGATCGGACCCGAAGACGTCGATGTCGCGGCGGCACAGGCGAAGATCGACGCGGTGAACGCGGAGCTGGAGAGGACTGAGGGCCGGGAACCAGGATCTGGCCCAGGCCGAGAGCGAGCTCCCGGGTCTGGTCGAGGCCGAGAACGCGGCCAGGGAGGAGGCGCGGCGTCTCGGGATCTCCGCCGGTCTCCAGGAGAGCAAGATCTCCTCCCTCACCACTCAGCGCGACGCCTGGCAGACCGCGCTCAAGCGGGCCGAGGAGATCCCCGATCGGGTCCGCGAGGCTCTGGAGGCCAGGGTCCAGGCCCCGGTCCAGCGCCGCGGCAGTCACGACGAGGAGCCCGATCTTGGCGCCATCGAGACCCTCCACCGCTCGACTACGTCCGCCATCAACGAGGACCGGCTGGCCACCCAGTCCTCCCTGGACCGGCAGATCAAGAACGCCGAGAATCAGATGCGGAAGTTCAAGGAGCGCTGGCCGGAACGGGCCGCGGATCTGTCGATCGGCGTCGACTATCTGCCCGAGTATCTGCGGCTGCTCGAACAGTTGCGCGAGGACCGGCTGCCCGAGTTCGAGGCCCGGTTCTTCGAGCTGCTGCAGAGTCAGTCCCGCAACAACATCACCGGCCTGTCCAGCCGGATCAGGACCTCGCGGCGCGAGGTGCGCAATCGGATCGACCCGATCAACGACTCGCTGATGCGCACCGAGTACTCACCCGGCTGCCACCTCCAGGTGCGGGTCAGCGACCGCGGCCTGCCGGAGGTCCGGGCATTCCTCCGCGAACTCCAGGAGATCACCGCCGACTCGGTCTCCGATGTGATGGAGGCCGGAGACGACCCCGAGGCGCGCCGCGCGGCCGAGGAGCGGTTCCTGCGGATACAGCGGCTGATGGGCCGGCTGCGCTCCCAGGAGCTGGCCGACCGCAAGTGGCGCGATCTGTGCCTCGACACCCGGCAGCATGTCGAGTTCCGCGCCGAGGTGATCGACGCCGATGCCCACGCGGTCGATTTCTACGAGGACGCCGGCGGCCGCTCCGGCGGCGAGCGGCAGAAGTTCGTCACCTTCTGCCTGGCGGCGGCCCTGCGCTATCAGCTGGCCCGAGACGGCAGCGCAGTGCCCCAGTACGGACTGGTCGCCCTCGACGAGGCCTTCGACAAGACCGACCCGGAGTTCACCCGCGCCGGGCTCGAGGTGTTCCACAGCTTCGGTTTCCAGCTGCTGCTGGCCACTCCGATGAAGATGCTCCAGACCCTGGAGGACTATGTCGGCGGGGTCGTCCTGTTCCAGAACGAGCCGGGCCGGCCGAGCCGGATCCTCGCGCGCCGGTTCGAGGAGGGCGACGCCGGTGACGAGCAGGGGGATGACGCCATTGGAGGCGGCGCCGCGCCCTCGCCGGAGGCACGGTCAGCGGATTCCGCGTCCTCGGATAAGTCTCCTGCGGATTCTGCGTCGTCGGAGCCCGGACCCTCGAAGGACCCCGATCCTGCCACCGCCGACTCCCAGGAGACCCTGCTGTGAGATCGCTGTCATGAGGGGACTGCCGTGAAGGACCAGGCGGATCTGCGCCGCTGGGCCGGTGCGAAGTATCGGCGCAACCACCGCTCCTGGATCGCCGATCCCCAGCTGACTACCACCTTTACCCTCGGCACTCCCACCGAGCAGCAGGCCCTGGCCGATCCGGACGCCGTGGCCGCCTGGGCGGCGGGCTGGCGCCGCTGGCGTCCTCCCGAGGGAGCGAGCCTGGAGTGGGTGGTGCGCAACTGGCCGAGCTGGGGCCGTCAGACTCTTCCGGCGCGGGTGCGCGTCGTCTCCCCCGACGCGGCCGCCGAGCTGGCCGGGCAGGGTCAGGTCTGGCGGCGCAGCCAACAGATCGCCGCTGAGCTTCGCTCCCACTGGTCGAGTTCTGCCTATCTCGGTGACGCCCTGCCGCGGCTGATCGACGACGTCACTGCCCTGGACGACGCCGACATCCGGCGTCTGCTGGCGATGACCGACTGGCTGGTCGACCACCCGGAGTCCGGGCTGATGCCGCGGCAGGTGGCCGTGCCCGGGATCGACACCAAGTGGCTGGAGATGCACCGCGGGATCGTCGAGCGGTTGGTGACCGCGGTCACCGGCCAGGTCGGGATGGGGTTGGCCGACGAACCGCAGAGGTTCCGGATCCGGGTGCTCGACGCGTCGCTGGAGGGGGTCACGCTCAGCGATCTCACCGCGGACGTCGACGAGCTGAACAAACTCCCGGTGGCCCCAGCCGGTCGTCCTCATCATCGAGAACCTCACCACCCTGGCGGCGCTGCCGCCGATGCCCGGGGTGGTGGCGGTGCACGGCCGGGGGTACGCCGTCGTTCAGCTGGATCGGGTGGGCTGGATCCGCGGGGCGGCGATCCTCTACTGGGGCGATCTGGACACCCACGGCTTCAACATCCTGTCGCGCTGCCGGAGCCGCCTGCCGCAGACCCGATCGGTGCTGATGGACTCAGTCGCTCTGGGAGAGTTCAGAGAACTCGCGGTCATCGAGCCCGCCCAGGCCCACGGTGTCACCGGGCTCACCTCCGCAGAGAGTGCAGCCTACCGGGAGATCGAGCAGGGCCGGCTTCGCCTCGAGCAGGAACGGATCCCGATGGACTGGGCGGTGGGGGTGCTCCGCTCGGCACTGGCGACGGTGTGATCACAAAGACCTAGGGCGATCTCCACAACGGATGGTTCTGCCAGTCATCAGGTACTCCGCAGTGGCTGATCGGGACAAGGGGCACCGTCGGATAGGTGGCGAGCACACTCGGCAGCAGCGCCGAATCGCCGGCATCAAGCACCTCGCCCAGATACTGGATCAGACAGAGGTGCCCGAACGTCCGATTGACGGGCCGCTCCAGCTCAGCGAGACCGGGATGCATTGTGCCACGGGGCAAACGGGGCTTCAGGGTATAAACGCGGTTGAACATCCGCGCGTGATGTGCCGAGTAGTTGCGCAGAACATTCAGTGACTTCAGCCACGAGCCGAGCTGTGCAGCGGTAAGCCACGTCCTGGTGGCGATCCTGTCACGCACATCGATGGGCGCCAACTGGAACAGATAGGCCATCTGTCCCCAGTCCATCACCTCGACCGCAGCCCAGATCGGCATGTGACCGCCGTACTTCCGCCGGTGATGAGCGACGAAGTCCTCGCGGGACTGCGCGAGTTCCCTCTGATAGTGGTTCCGCCATCTCGTGTACGTCGACGACGGTTCCGCATCACTGCCAGACAGCCGGGCGACCGGGCCGAGAAGCCGCGGCTGCAGATGCACGAGCGGATCGATCCGCCCCAGCTCATGGCCGAGCATCGAGCGGAACACCAGCTCGATCGGCCCGAGCGTTGCAAACACCGCCGTTCGCAGCCGAATGTCGAAATCGTAGAGAGCCACCACGTCCACAAGATCCGTGCCGTCGGAAAAACGGTCCGCCCGTGACCTGCCGTCGTGATCGGGGACACGAAACGAATACCAGTATCCAGAAAGACGATAGTAGTTGACCCGTTCCAGGACGTGCCGCGCCCACGCCGGATCGTCGATGATCATGCCACGTGATCGCAGCAGTGCGATCTGTTCCGCGTGGGTCTTGAACACCTTGGCCGCCGTCACTGGCACGCCACCTCCCACGCCCAGAAAGAAGAGGACCGGCCCTGGACCCTTGCGGGCGGAACCGGTCTTGGTGACACCTACTATAACACGTCACAGCACAAGAAGTGCAGTGTCACTCCTCAAGAGAGACTTGAACCTCCACAGAAGACTGTCTATTCGTCGACTTTCCGGCAGGCGCGCACCACTCGCGGCGCCTTGCAGACGTCGTCGTTGAGAGGACGCATCTCATCGAGCCGCACCCCGCAGGCCACCACATGGGTGCAGCTGCGCACGACCTGGCGGGCCTGGAAGGCCGTCGGGGAGAAGTGCAGCCCGCCGCCGGTGTCGGCGTCCTGCCAGTCGGGGGCCGCCGGGCAGGTGCCGGGGGTGTAGAAGATCCCCTGCCGGGCCGCCCAGGCGGTGGTCCAGAAGGTGTCGACGGCCTTGAAGACGGTGGCGATCCCGTCGTCCACCGCGACATGGAACATCTGGCACCAGGTGCGCGGGTCGTCCAGGGTGGAGACGCTGCCGTCGGCCCGGTAAACCTTCCCCTCGCGTCCGGCCGAGACGGCGTCCGGGGTGGTGATCGTCACGCCGCCGTCGGGTGCCAGCCCACAGACCAGGCACATGGCGTCCTGGCTGATCTCCACCTGCGACAGTCCGCCGGCCCAGACCCGGGAGTCCTCACCGGCGAGCACTGTCGCCTCGCCGGTGACCCTGGCGGTGGCGGCGCCGGACAGTTCCAGGCGGGTGTGGCCCCAGGCGGTCACCGAGGCCGATCCGCCGACGACCACATGGGCCCGGCCCGAGGCGTTGACCACTCCAGAACCCAGGACGGTGGCCGAGCCGTCGGCCGTCACCACCCCGTCGGGGCCGCTGACCACCGTCGAGTCGTCGTGGGCCATCACCATGGCGTCGCTGATGGTCATCCGGGAGGCGCCGTGAAGGTGAACGGTGACGCTGTTGAACAGCGATCCGGCATGGTGCGGAAGCCGCAGTTCTGTCCGGGCACTGGAGTCGACCTCGAGAACCGGCATCCCCACGGCCAGCGCATCCTCGAGCTCCTGCTGCGTGCCGATCATCTGTCCCCTCTCGGATCTCACCTTGTCATCCCCCATTTCCGCGCGTCTCTATCCCAGCACCCCAAGCCAGATCACCGGACGATGTCGCCGCGGGCCAGGCCGATGAGCCGGTCCAGCACGCCGCCGCCCGAGGCGTTCGAGCCGTTGTGCTCATACTGGCTGGTCACCCAGGGATGCATGTGCGGCAGCAGGGAGGCCGTCTGGAGGGAGAACTCCAGCGGGACGTAGGCGTCATTGAAGTAGATCGCCGCGGCGCAGGGCACCTGTGCGGCACGCAGCGCGTCGGCGTCGTAAAGGGTGGGCCAGGGGTGGTGCGCGATGATCTCGGCGGTCTGCGCCCACGGTCGCAGCGAGGAGTCCTCCTCGAACCATTCGGGCATCAGGTGCTCCCCGGTGAGCAGGGTCAGGTCCTGCGCGAAGGCCTCGGGCAGCGTCCGGGACGCCGACCAGGCGGTGGTGCAGCCGTCGGCGTAGGAGGACTCATGGATCACGGCGTACAGCGGATTCCGGCCGCCGAAGGGCAGCATCTCGGCCAGGTCGTAGCGGAATCCCCGCGAGCCGGGATCGCGCTCCAGCAGGTAGTGCAGCCGCTCGGCGCCGCCGGAGGCTCCCAGCAGATGGCCCAGTGAGCGCAGCCGCGAGGGCGAGACGCCGTCCCCCGAGGGGGTGCGTACGCCGCCGTCGGCGGCCAGATCGAGCAGCTCGCGGATCCGGTCCCGGTCGCCCGAGAAGCGCGCGTAGTACTCCTCGGACTTGCGCGCCATCACGGCGTAGGTGGCCGAGTAGACCTCGTCGGCATGGCGTCCCACCGCTGAGAGGCCGCCGGTGAAGTAGCCGGCGTCCAGCGACTCGGGGTGGACCGACAGGTAGCGCAGCAGGGTGAACCCGCCGAAGGACTGGCCCAGCGCGGCCCACTTCTGGACGCCGAGGTGACGCCGGATGTCCTCGCAGTCCTCGACGATCTCATCGGCGCGCAGATGGGTGAGGTATTCGGCCTGATCCTCCGGGGAGCCGACCGGTTCGGAGACCGGGGAGGAGGCGCCGGTGCCGCGCTGGTCGAGCAGGACCAGCTGATAGTCGTCGAGGGCGCGACGCAGCCAGCCCGGGAATCCCGGGTCCGACAGGGTGGGACGCGGGGACTCGCAGCCGGGGCCGCCCTGCAGGAAGACGAGATAGGGGCGGTCGACGCCGTCCGGGGTGGCGACGATCCGCGCGTAGACCTCGATGGTGCGCGGATCGGCCGGCTTGGCGTGGTCCAGCGGCTCGGTGATCCGGATGTCGCGGGTGAGCAGGCCGGGGATGGCCTGCTGCCAGTCCTCGGCGGGGGTGGCGGGGCGGGAGCGCGGGATAGA
This sequence comes from Acidipropionibacterium sp., assembly GCA_022647765.1. Lineage (GTDB taxonomy): Bacteria > Actinomycetota > Actinomycetes > Propionibacteriales > Propionibacteriaceae > Acidipropionibacterium. The sequence goes on along the minus strand of JALCLH010000013.1, from coordinate 51,024 downwards.
TCGGGACGTGGAGCGGGAGGTCATGGTCTCAGGATATTTCCCGGCACCGACAGTTTTCGCGGCGTCCCCGGCTGGGAGTCTCGCGCGATGCCGATAGCGGGCCGCCGATAGGCCGACAGACCCCTTGTGCAGCGCTCGCGCAAAGGTAGCGTGTTCCGGAACAGGAACCTCATGAGGAAGGAGCGCGACCATGCCGTACGACAACATCGACGAGCTTCCGGAGTCCGTGCAGCACGTCCTGCCGAAGCATGCCCAGGACATCTATCAGGCGGCGTTCAACAGCGCCTTCGACCAGTACCGCAGTCCCAAGGACCGGCGCGGCGACGAGTCCCGCGAGCAGACCGCGCACAAGGTCGCCTGGGCCGCGGTCAAGGAGAAGTACGCCAAGGGCGACGACGACCGGTGGCATCCGAAGAAGTAGGTCCGGGGGTCGTCTGGACGACGCCGTTCATTCGGCGTTACGCGGGTGGCGCTCACCAGCCGGCACGAGGTGAGGGGCGGCTGGCGGCGTGGTGTCGCAGCATCGGGAAGTCGGGATTCTGACTCTCGCACTCGGCGCAGACGCCGCGGAAGGTGACGTCGGCCTCGAGGATCCGCATGCCGTGGGTCTGGGACGGGGTGAGGCAGGGGGCCTCACCGACGACGCAGTCGACGTCGGCGATGCGTCCGCAGATGACGCACTGAACGTGGTGGTGGTTGTCACCGACGCGAGTCTCGAAGCGGGCCGCACCGGAGTCGGGCAGGTCGATCCGGCGGACCAGTCCATAGCGGGAGAGGTCGCGGACGATATTGCCGATCGACTGGGTGGACAGGCTCGGATGCCGTTTGCGCAGGGCGCCCAGGATCTCGGCGACGGTGCTGTGGGGATGGTCCTGGAGGAAGGCCAGGGTGGCGACGCGGCCCGAGGTGATCCTCAGCCCGGCGTCAGTCAGCTCCTGCTGCCAGTCGATTTCCGGCGGTGCGGTGCGCGGTGTGCGAGTTGAGGGTGCGGCGGTCTCGGTCATGTGTGCGACCGTAGCGCTGTTTTGTGTCAATCAAATGTAGATGTGGGTGTGACGCTGCTTACTTCTCGGGCGGCGTCGAGGTGTCGCTGACTGCGATGATCCCGCACACTGTCATGACGATCGTGCCGACACCGATGATCGCGAAGGGCAGCGTCCAGCCGCCGACCGCGTCATGCACATGGCCGACGAGGACCGGGCCGGTCGCGGCGACGATGTATCCGGTGGTCTGGATGAGGGCGGTGAGCCGGCGGCTCTCGTCTGGGGTGCGGGTGCGCTGGATGACGACGGTGAACAGGGCGCTGAAGAAGGCGCCCTGGGCCATGCCGCCGAAGACGCACCAGACGAACCACAGGTTCGGGGCGGCCAGCATGCCGAATGGCAGCGTCAGCCAGGAGGCGCAGATGACGATCATGATCCGCAGCATCGGCCATTGGAACCGGCTCATCAGGAGCGGGACCAGCATCGGGCCGAGGACGGCGGTGATCTGGAAGACGCTGGAGGCGACGCCGGCGCCGGACTCCCCCATTCCGGCGACGTCGTGCAGTGCGGTGGGCAGCCAGCCGACCGTCGAGTAGTAGGCGAAGTTGTGGCCGGCGAAGGCGGTGGCCATGATCCAGGCCAGGGGCCAGGCGGCGATCCTCGCTCGTGGCTGCGGATTTCCGATGCTTGGTTCAGCAGGCTCGGAGATTGTGGTCAATTTGGGGGCAGCGGTGGGAGCCGAGGTGACGGCGTCCTGCCTCTGTCCGCGTCCGTCGTGGGGAGGGAAGACCCGCCACCAGACGATGCCGACGATCATGCCGGGGATGATCGCCCAGGCGGCGGCCGAGCCCTGCCAGCCGATGAGCAGGGCCAGCGGCATGGCCAGGGCGGTGGACAGGGTGACCGCGATGTTGATGGAGGCCGAGTAGGCGCCGGTCATCAGCGCCGTGCGCTTCCTGAAGTTCCGCGCGATGACCATCGGCGCGATGAGGTTTCCCATCGTCATACCGGCGGCGATGACGGCGGTGCCGAGGAATGCGGCCCAGATGGTTCCGGTGGAGCGGACGATGGCACCGGCCATGATGATGGCCAGGGTCCACAGGGCGGAGGAGTTGAGGTCGAGACGCCGCATCACCACCGAGGCGACCGGTGTCAGGACGCCGAAGCAGAGAACCGGCACCGACGTGAGGGCACCCATCTCGACGGAGTTCATGCCCAGGTCGGCGGATATCCGACCCAGCAGCGGCGGGATGGCGGTGATCGGGGACCGCAGCAGGGAGACAAAGAGCAAGAAGGAGATGGCGGGGACCGCGGCCTGCCAGGCCGTGTGGGCGGTGTGTGGGTCGGGGCTGGGAGTGGGGTGGGGGTGGCGTGGGGATGAAACAGACATATGTAGTGACATTGTGCTCCATCGCTGTCTCGCCTCGAGGCAGCCTCTCCCCAGTTTCCGCTGCCATCGGAGCGATCAAGCGAAACCGGAAGACCGGAGATGCCTGTTAGGCAGTGGCGAACTGGCCAGCATGGTCTGCGATCCATCGGTCGGCCTGCTCGACCTCCGCGAGACTCGGCGAATACCCCTCGTCATTACCGGCCCTCTCAGTCTGCTGAAGCCAACCGTTCACGTCGGCCCACACCCACACCGGCCCCGTCGTCGACCAGTCGAACTCGACCGGGAAGGGAGGGTCTCCTTCGATCTGCCTGGTCCACTTCGTGACTGCTGGTCTCGAGACACCGGTTCGAGATGCGATCTCCGAGCTGGAGACCAGATCGAGTCGAAGCCGCGTCGGCCGCACGCCCAGCGACCAGAGGCAGTTGACGGCCGATTGGACAGACCCCATGAGACTCTCGCCCGTCTCGTCAACATGGGCGAACTGAAGACGGCCCATCTGTGACCAGTCAATGCCTTCGGCGGCCAGGCGGTCAATGGCTGCGTCATCGATAGGCTCGATGACGAAGGTGAGGTCGTACATGCGCATGCCCACTACTCCTGATCCTGACCCTGAGGATCTTTGTAGTCCCGAAAGTCCTCTACAGTTCACAGCAGTTAACCTCGCACGTCAATAGCCCCACTCGGAAGGACCACCAATGAGCACTCCGCTCGTGGCCATCGGCTCGGTAAATGCGGACCTGCGGATCACCGTCCGCCGCCACCCACAACCCGGCGAAACGGTCCTCGAGGACAACCTCCAGGAGCCCGAGCGGGTTATCGAGGACGCCGGATTACCCCCACCTGCGCGGGGACGACGTCCTCCTTCTCGTTCATGGCCTTCTCGGCTGCGGATTACCCTCGCTTGCGCGGGGACGACCACCATCTCCGGGACCCTGGTCGGCGCCACCGAGGATTACCCCCGCTTGCGCGGGGACGACACCGACGAGTGGACACTCCATCCGTCGGAGTGCGGATTACCCCCGCTTGCGCGGGGACGACATGGAGAGCGAGCCCAACTACCGGCAGGCGTACGGATTACCCCCGCTTGCGCGGGGACGACGCGGTACAGCACGGGTGCCGGCAGGCCGGTGACCGGATTACCCCCGCTTGCGCGGGGACGACCGTCCCATGATCGCCGTCCACCTGTCCATGCCCGGATTACCCCCGCTTGCGCGGGGACGACCACGGCCGGCCCGGGAACTCGCGCAGCTCTACAGGATTACCCCCGCTTGCGCGGGGACGACTTCATGCTGTCCCGTGCTGTCGCCATGTTGAGCGGATTACCCCCGCTTGCGCGGGGACGACGTCACGAAGATCGTCGCAGAGGCAGGGCTGACCGGATTACCCCCGCTTGCGCGGGGACGACTCGCCGATGAGTTCGGTGCACCTGTCGGAGATCGGATTACCCCCGCTTGCGCGGGGACGACTACGGCGACGAGGTCACCACGGTCCCCGAGGGCGGATTACCCCCGCTTGCGCGGGGACGACTCGGCGGACAGGACCTGTGGGACATCCTGAACCGGATTACCCCCGCTTGCGCGGGGACGACGCTGTAGCCGCACCCGACTGCACCCCGGTAGGCGGATTACCCCCGCTTGCGCGGGGACGACCTGAGGTAGCCGGCGGCGACAACGTCAAGGCCCGGATTACCCCCGCTTGCGCGGGGACGACAACAACCTGCCACCGATCACTGGATGGAAGTTCGGATTACCCCCGCTTGCGCGGGGACGACTCGTTCTTCGAGAATGAGCGCGAGTACCCTGACGGATTACCCCCGCTTGCGCGGGGACGACGTTCCGAAGAACCCCTGAACCGTCTGGATGGCCGGATTACCCCCGCTTGCGCGGGGACGACCTCGTGCAGGTGCCCGGTGTCACGTGGGCCGACGGATTACCCCCGCTTGCGCGGGGACGACGGCAGGTTGTTTGCCGGGTCCGGTTTCGTGGCCGGATTACCCCCGCTTGCGCGGGGACGACCAAGTGAATTATAGAAAGAAATTGCCATACCCCGGATTACCCCCGCTTGCGCGGGGACGACTCGCAATAGACAGAGATAGCGCCCCTCGTGAACGGATTATGGCCGCAATTAAACAAAATCGGCTTCGGGTCTTGGTATCGGTAGGTGTTCGAAGTCATAATCGAACGGTCGCCCCTCCACGTAATGGATGAACGCGTTGAAGGTCTGCTCCGACGTGTCACGTTGAAGGTTCGCAATCTCGCCCTTGGCCGCGTTCCACACATGCTCAGTGGGATTGTGATCTGGAGCGTACGGGGGCAAGTAGATCGGAGTGATCCGGTCCAAGGATTCCCCGGTCTCGTAAAGGTCGGTCAGTTTCTTGGCATGATGGAACCCCGCATTGTCGAGGACGACAGCGATCTTGTCCGTGGTGGTCTCACGTTGCAGCCGGGTCATGGCGAGGATGATGGCCTCGGCGTTCTGTTTGCCGTCGATGGGGTAGATCTTCATTCTCTTGGTGGTGAGACTGAGTGCCCCGAAGAATGACTGCGCCGCTCTCTTCCGGTCGACGTAGAGTTTGGTGCGTTCCCCGCGGGGAAGCCATATCCGGCGGGTCTCGGACTCGTGCTCGACCCTGACCTCGTCGAGGGTGTAGACCTCGTAGCCGTCGGTCAGCAGCTTGGCGACCTGGGTGCGGATCTTGGCCATGCGTGCGGTGATGGCGGCCTCGTCACGACGCTTGTCGTACGCGTCGGGGAGCTTGAAGCTCATGCCGGCGAAGTGCATCAGCATCCGGTAGGTGGCATCCGATTCGTAGGTGACGCGGAATTTGGCTTCAACGACGTCGTGGAGGGCGGGGATGTCCCAGAAGTTGGCGGTGATGCCGGATTCGGAGGGTGGTCGTTTCAGCATGTCGGCGACCTCCTTCTTCTGGGCAAGAGTGAGTTTGGCCGCGTTCTCATTCTCGGCGTGCCCGGTGACCACTGATTGGAGCCGTGTTCGGGACCAGTCGGCGATCCATCCTTTGACGGTCTTGACGGACCGGCCGGTGAGTTTCGCGACGATTGCGATGTCTACTCCCTCGGATATATAGAGAACCGCTTCGGATTTAATCCGGGGGAGGATGAGGGTGTCGGATCGTTTCTTCCATCTCATGAGGATGGTTCGTTCTTCGTCGGTGACTTCAACCATGGAACAATGATACTTGGGAATGTTTCGTGTTGTCTACCGTTTTGAAGAATTCTTTTCAGGAATCTTGGCCTGTCCGGTTTTGATTAATCGCAGCCATACCCCCGCTTGCGCGGGGACGACATGGGCCGCCATGCCCGTTCTGCGGTGCGACGCGGATTACCCCCGCTTGCGCGGGGACGACTTGGTGGGGGTAAGTCTGATGAGGATCGTTGGCGGATTACCCCCGCTTGCGCGGGGACGACCGAGGAGTCGAGTACATGCTGGGGCTGTACACGCGGATTACCCCCGCTTGCGCGGGGACGACCTACTTCAAGCGGGAGGACTCCTTCTCCCGGCCGGATTACCCCCGCTTGCTCGGGGACGACCCCTTGGAGATGAGATCCTGAAGCTCCGTGTACGGATTACCCCCGCTTGCGCGGGGACGACCGTCCGGGTGGAAATCCTCATTTGGTGTGCCGCGGATTACCCCCGCTTGCGCGGGGACGACAGCGTGCACGCCACCAACCCCGACGTGCTGCCCGGATTACCCCCGCTTGCGCGGGGACGACGGCGATGTGATCTCCGCCGGTGTGACACAGATCGGATTACCCCCGCTTGCGCGGGGACGACGTCTAGACGAGGGGGTACGCCAGACGTACCCCCGGATTACCCCCGCTTGCGCGGGGACGACGTGCCGATCTTCCTACCGGCACTGGCAAAGCCCGGATTACCCCCGCTTGCGCGGGGACGACAGGGGCAGCGAGTCACAGACGATGTCGGTTTTCGGATTACCCCCGCTTGCGCGGGGACGACTTGATGTCGTAGACGGCAGACGACTGGACCTGCGGATTACCCCCGCTTGCGCGGGGACGACCCCATCCCGCTGCCGAAAGCATCCCATGTGACCGGATTACCCCCGCTTGCGCGGGGACGACTCGTTGACGACAGCGTTCGTGTCATTGTGGAGCGGATTACCCCCGCCCGCGCGGGGACAACCTCGTCCAGGTCCCCGGCGTCACCTGGACCGACGGATTACCCCCGCCCGCGCGGGGACAACCTCACCCAGAATTGATGGTCCGGGGATGGCCGCGGATTACCCCCGCCCGCGCGGGGACAACCGCGACGCTCACTTGGCCCACTGGACTGAGCGGGGCTTCTCGGACTATTGAAGAAAATCACAGTTTTGAGAATCAGGTAGGATCACATCATGTCAGGATCAAAATTCAGTCCAGAGTTCAAGAACCAAGTCGTTCTCGAGGTCGTGGACAAGCATCGCACCATCAAATCCGTCGCCGAATCATACAACCTCGTCGCCCAGACTGTTGGCGTGTGGGTCAAGGACTACCGCAAAGAACATCCAGAACCCGAGACCGAGAACCTCACCAGCACCGAGTCGAAGGAAATCGAGAGCCTGAGGAAGGAACTCCGTGAAGCACGGATGGAGGCCGACTTCCTAAAAAAAGCGGCAGCCTTCTTCGCGAGGGAATCACTGTAGCCGATCGCTACGACTACATTTTCTCGCAAGAAGGCACCTATCCGGTCCGGCTCATGTGCCGATGCCTGCAAGTCTCCCACTCGGGATATTACGACTGGCGGAACAGGCCCATCTCGGCGACCGAGCAGCGGCGCCAGGAACTCACTGTGAAGATCCACTTCTATTTCGAGGAGTCGGATGGCACTTACGGGTACCGTCGGGTCGCCGCCGAGCTGTCCCGGGCCGGCGAGTCGGTCCACCCTGACACGGTCCGCGCCATCATGCGGGCCGAGGGCCTGGTGGCGGCCCAGCCGCGTCTGAAGGTCCGTACGACGATCCCGGCCGACGATGTGGACGGGCGCCCCGACCTCGTGGAACGGGACTTCACCGCTGAGAAACCCGGGTACAAGTGGGTCGGTGATATCACTTATATTCACACTCTGGAGGGATTCTGCTATCTGGCGACCGTATTGGATTGCTGCACGAAGAAGGCGGTCGGCTATGCGATCGACGATCATATGCGGACCGAATTGATTAGTGGGGCCATTGACATGGCCGTCAGGAACTGTGATCATGTGCGGGGTGAGACGATATTTCACTCCGACCATGGAGTCGCAGTACATGTCGAAGGAGTTCACTGAGTTGCTTGAGTCCTACGATATCAGACCTTCGGTGGGAAGAACAGGAGTGTGCTGGGATAATGCGTGGGCGGAGTCGTTCAATGCAACGTTGAAGAATGAGAGGGTGCACCGGGTGATCTATCGGACCAAAGATGAGGCGGCCCGGGATGTTGTGCGGTGGATCGAGCTCAGGTGTAATCAGAAATGTCTTCACTCAGCGTTGGGGTATCGGACCCCGAATGAGGTTGAGGCGGAGTACAGGGAATCGCGTCAGGTGGCCTGAAACCAAGTTTTGGGCGTGTCCGAAAAGCGTCAAGCAGTCCACACCCCTGCCCCTGCGGATTACCCCCGCCTGCGCGGGGACAACCGCCGATGGAGACCGTGGCGCCGTGCCGCGGATTACCCCCGCCTGCGCGGGGACAACGCCAGATGCTGCCATCGGTCGCTCAGCTCGACGGATTACCCCCGCCCGCGCGGGGACAACAGCGGTATGCGGCCTGGCAGCGGTCGCATGACGGATTACCCCCGCCCGCGCGGGGACAACTTCGGTGGTCCTCGTACGGCCGATGCGACCGGATTACCCCCGCCTGCGCGGGGACAACGGGGGTTGTCACTGCAGACCTTGATGTCACACGGATTACCCCCGCCTGCGCGGGGACAACGCTCAGTGCCGCGCTCGATCGGTGTCCGAGAGCCGGATTACCCCCGCCTGCGCGGGGACAACGATCTGCGCTGGGGCGATCATGCCGAGAGCCGGATTACCCCCGCCTGCGCGGGGACAACTCGGTGAACGCGTCGAGGATCAGGCGTTGGATCGGATTACCCCCGCCCGCGCGGGACAACTCACAATCAACATGCCAGATGACGGGTCAGGACGGATTACCCCCGCCCGCGCGGGGACAACCAATATCCGGGAGCGACCGATCAGGTGCATAACGGATTACCCCCGCCCGCGCGGGGACAACTCACAATCAACATGCCAAATGACGGGTCAGGACGGATTACCCCCGCCCGCGCGGGGACAACAGACGGAGCGCCGGTGCACGCTGGCTCATGAGCGGATTACCCCCGCCCGCGCGGGGACAACGATTCGGTGGTCTTCGTCATGGCGGATGTGACCGGATTACCCCCGCCCGCGCGGGGACAACCAGTCGTCAATGGTCGTCGAATAGAAATATCACGGATTACCCCCGCCCGCGCGGGGACAACGCGACACCACGGGACAGGGACTGCCCCATGGCCGGATTACCCCCGCCCGCGCGGGGACAACTCAAGGATGCGAACGGGAAGTTCTTCAACTGGCGGATTACCCCCGCCCGCGCGGGGGACAACTCCCGATGTGGGCTCGGGCGAGCCAGGGGAGTCGGATTACCCCCGCCCGCGCGGGGACAACATCTGCAAGCGGTCCGCGACCTGCTGCAATGCCGGATTACCCCCGCCCGCGCGGGGACAACCGGACCTGAAGGCGTTCATAGCCCGCCTGCCCGCGGATTACCCCCGCCCGCGCGGGGACAACCCACAATGCCACTGAGGCGGCCTCTAAGGGCACGGATTACCCCCGCCCGCGCGGGGACAACCCCGTGACGCCCTGTTGGAGTTCGTGCCTGTTCGGATTACCCCCGCCCGCGCGGGGACAACCCGTAGGCGCGCAGGAATCTCCCCCGATCATTCGGATTACCCCCGCCCGCGCGGGGACAACCGACGGGCAGGCCTGATCGTGTGGCGGGCCATCGGATTACCCCCGCCCGCGCGGGGACAACAGCCCAACCGGCGTCCCCTTCGGGAAGCGCTGCGGATTACCCCCGCCCGCGCGGGGACAACGCGTTCGACCTGCACGATTCTGTGGTCGAGTTCGGATTACCCCCGCCTGCGCGGGGGACAACAGCCATCTTCCGGTCGAGTTCGGCATCGCGCTCGGATTACCCCCGCCTGCGCGGGGACAACCCACCCCGACCATTCGCGCTGGAGGTCCCGTGCGGATTACCCCCGCCTGCGCGGGGACAACGGCACACCCATCTACCTCGGCGCGTCCAGCACCGGATTACCCCCGCCTGCGCGGGGACAACTCCCGTCAGCGATTCCTGATGATCGAGACTTGCGGATTACCCCCGCCTGCGCGGGGACAACCTCCGATGTCGGCACTCCACAAGATGGTCGAGCGGATTACCCCCGCCTGCGCGGGGACAACGCCTGCTGCCAGACGCGGTAGGCCCTGGTCGTCGGATTACCCCCGCCTGCGCGGGGACAACGCCAGACCCACTACAAGCCGGGCGGCGGAGGACGGATTACCCCCGCCTGCGCGGGGACAACTCCGACAGGTAATCGTAATCCTCCTGAGACCGGATTACCCCCGCCTGCGCGGGGACAACATCTGGATGAGACGCTGCTCAGCGTCGTAGTACGGATTACCCCCGCCTGCGCGGGGACAACGCGGCGCGGAGCATGACCGGCTTCATCCCCGCAGGATTACCCCCGCCTGCGCGGGGACAACACTTCGTGACTACGGCTTTCGCGCACGACGCCGGGCAACCAGAGTCACCCCATCGAAGTCTACAGGGGCCCAGCGATCGGTCCCGGCGGTCCTCACAGCCCATCCCTGCTCGGTCTGCGCGGGCTCGACCATGACGACCTGACCTGAGCCAATCCGGTCCGACAGGACCTGCCAGAGAAGGTCGCGGATACGTCGGCCGGGGTTCCCAACGAACACACCTGCTTGGACCTCGACCATCCACCGGGTCAGGTGCCCTCGAAGCCCCTCGGGCCCGGCGACCAAGACGATGACAGTCACCAGTCCACCTGTTCCGGGATCTCCGGCCCGCTCACGCTCAGGTACCCGCCGCTCAGAAGCTCATCAATGTCTTCCCCGTCTAGGCCCCAATTACGGCCGCCTCTTATAGTGGCGTCCTTCCCGGCCCAGAGTTCACGATGATCCTCGGTCTCGGGCTCGATAAACTCACCCATGAGCAATTCCATAACATCTTTCACTATCCGAGACATGAACTTCGTCTCACGGAATCGATCCCTGAGCGCCCATCTCATGTCTGACTCATCAACTTGACCTTTCGCTGCGAGGTCGAAGGCGAGCGGAATGGAGTACTCCGCCTTGTAGAGATCAGCAACATCCAAGACGAACGACAGGGCATGACCCGTGTGCACGAATCCTAGGGCCGGGCTTGCACCCACTCCCACGATTGCAGCATGGCAAATCCCATACATGCATGAGTTTCCGGCAGACAGCAGCCTGTTGACGTCATCACCGGCACCGAAAGCGTCGCCGGCGATATACGCCCTCTTGTCCCACGGAACTCCAGTGCGGTCAGAATTCTCTCGGTAGATCTTCTTGACTCGCGCTCCTTCGCGACCGAGCAACTGTTGCATCGTGGCCACCGAGACATCCTCGCCCGGGAACCGCATTCCGTACATCTTCCGGGCCACAGCGACTCGCTGCTGTGGCCGCGAAACAAGATAGGCCTGCCGCTCGATGACTTGGGACCCGCGACTTGGTCCGAGACCGTGGGCGTACATCCGGACCCCATGCTCTCCGACCCACGACACAGCGGTTCCCGAATCAGCAAGCAACCTCACTGCAGCGTGAGTGATCCGTGTCCCAGGGCCTAGCAGAAGAGTCGCGATGAATGCAGCCGGCAGACGGACAGTCTTTTCCTTGTTGACGAAGATCACGGCATTCTCGGCCCGGTCGATGTGACAGCGCTCCACATAGACCGAGCTGAGACGATCTGAGACCTGATGCAGAGACTGGGCTTCAGCCAACCACCACATCGGCCCCTCCTGCCGCCGCCAGTGTGATGAGCCCGCAGCCGTATGCCTTCGCCTTGCCGATTCCCTCGAGCAGGCTGCGAGTCATCAACTCCGGGTCCGTCACCTGAAGCTCTCCCTCGAAAGTCGCCAGGTTCAGGCTCACCGGTGGTTCCCCGCGGCGCCGCGTGAATCTCTCGTGGGACCGTCCAATGATCTGCACAGTCGGGGACTCTGATCTGCCAACGGTGAATCCCCATTGATCGTGCTCGTCCGCTGCCCGCTTTAGGAACCAGGAGATCTGACTCGACGCCGTTCGCTCGCCCACATGCACGGCACGTCTCGATGGTGCTGCGAGATGCTTCTCTTGGGTAGCTGTGGCTGAGCTCGGGTTGTGCGAACTTGAGACTGTGTTCAGGGTCGCCCGGAAGGTGAATCGCCGCCCCCGGACCACCATCCTGAGAAGGGGCGAATAGTCCGCCACTTTGGGATCACCTCCGTCGGCACCGGGCCATCCCGCCTGCTCGACGATGTGGTCCCAGTTAGGGCGGCTCCTGGTCAGGATGAGCACACGGCTACTGTGTTCCGCAGTCTCCAACCGCCACAGGATCCTTCCCTTCACGGGCTGAACGGCCATCCCGCCGAGAAGCGCGGCATGCATCCGCTGCCGATTGGAGAGCAATCTCTGCCCCTCTTTCCGCAGTGGATTGATAGGGATACTCGACAGATATGTCATGGCTCGTGTCACCAACCTAAGAGCTCGAAGGGATCATGACTGGCCCGGCCCGGTTCTGCATCAGGATCAGGTTCGTGGCCGGTGGGTAGGTCTATCCAGCCAGAATGCACCTTTCTCGTCTGCATGCCTCGTCGCCGCGGATCGAAGCTCACAGGAACATCGGATGTCAGATCCTCACCATCGATATCGTCCCAGCTCGCCGCGAGCCGCACATGCACTGCCGTGACGCGGTCCTGTGCATGAGCAGACGCCTGCCAGGGCACCCTGCCGAGGACCGATGTCACCGTTCCCGACCAAAGGTCCCCCTCATCCCCCGGAAGCAACAGAGGCTGCGCAGGGACACAGGATCGTCTTCCAAGCGCCAGTGGGAAGACAGGATGACGAAGCGCGTGAGCCAGGTCGCCTATAAAACCCCCGTCTCCCTGGAGCGCTGCCACGAATACGGCGTCCTCCAGATAGAACCTGTGCGTGGGTTGCGTGTACTTCTTGGGACTGGTCCGTTTCTGGCGTCCCTTGGCGTCGAGATTCGCGGAGAGCAGCGGTATGCCGGGATGGTCGCTGACCGTGTGATAGTCACGAAGAAGACTCCCCGGTTGATCCGATCTGACGCCCATCCGCAACTTGACGAGATCCTCGATCGGATCCTTCCGTCGGCGCCCCAGCGCTGCTGCGAGCAGTCCGACCATGCCGGACTTCGTCGGCGCCAGAGCGGTCCGTCGCTCGTTGAACTGACTCGCCACCCCCCATGACTGCAACGGTCCGGCCAGTCGGAGAACGATGCACTGATCAGTCATCGTCATCGCCGCCGGACAGAGCCTTCTCGACCGCCTTGAGCAAGTCACCGAAGGCCAGGCTGGGGCCGAATGCGCTGGACAGATCTTTCGCGCCCTCCGGGCCGTCCACCGGAGAGTACGAGGCCGCGGTCAACTTCGGAACATCACCCCATCGAATCGACTCATCCCGCATGAAGTGCGCCAAGCGAAGCTCCGACGCCTCGATCATCCCCTCACGGGGGGACCACACAGGCTTTTCGAACGCGGAGACGTAACTCACCGGCTGGTCGTCTCGCACGGAGACGACCACAGCGGACGGGCGCGTGTGCGCCGCGTACGAAGTCTGGTGCCCACTGGGCATGGACAGCACGAAAGCCTTGATGAAGTCGAGGACGCCCTTCACCGCGGCAGCCGGATCGCCGAGGTTGTCGCCGAGCTGACGTGTGGACACCGTTGCGAAGCGGTACATCGTCGCCGAGTTGAACTCGATCGTGCCGATCATCCCCGAGCCGGGCTCGTTTCCCGAGTCCGTCTGGAAGTCGTCGACTGCGGTGAAGTAGTCGAACTGATTCTGCGTGGCATGGGTGGAGATCGCGTGCGCAACCTGTGCGGCCGCATCGACGTTGATTTCCGGCAGGTCTGCGACCATCCGGCCGAACAGGGCCACATCCAGCGAGTGGCCATGCCCGACGATGCCCGGGACATCGATCGCATCCAGAATGTCTGCGAGCTTCTTCGCGTTGGACGTCTGCCCCTCCCACTGGCCCCGAAGCGCCATGACCTGGTTCACCAGCTCATCGACCTGCGGCCGTGAGAAGAAGAGCAGATAGGCGCCCTGATCGGCCTTCTTGCCCGCCTTGATATTCAGCGGAGCGACGATGGCCGCGGCCAGCTGTCCGGCAGTCTCCTCATCCACTCCCGCCTTCTTGAACTCGTTCGAGAAGAGAGCGAGGACTCGCCGAGTCCTCACGCCGAGCTTCTCCTCGGGGATCATCTTGAAGTCCTTGAAGGCAAGCCGCGTGGCGCGCTTCCATGACTGGGATGAGGTCCGGAGACGCTGAACGCCGCCGTAGGTGCACTGCTTCGGAGTTCCGTTGTCATCGCGGTTGATGTTGGACGGCGGAAGATCCTGCAGGATATGGATGTCGACAAAGTGGTTCGTGGTCATGTCACTTCTCCTTTGAGGCGGTGTTGCGTGCGAAATACTTGGAGGCCCAGATCCTGCGGATCCGTGGCTGGTTGTTCAGACGCTGCCACCCGGTGAGATCCTTCAACAGGGCGGTGTAGTCAAAGGGCGCCGCGCGCTCGATCGATTTGAGCTGACTGATCAGTCCTCGCAGATGAAATGTGAGGGAGCCGAGGTCGGATGCCGTCGCGGCCCGGATGAAGCGGGCGTCCACTGCATCGGCACTGAACCTGCCGGACTCACGAAGGAGTTTGAGGGCCGTGGCGATACTCGTGCCCTCAGAGTGGACGGAGTAGTGCTGTCCCTGCTGATGTATGCCGTACAGGCCCAGTACCGCATGCTCTGCTCGAAGCTTCCTCGTGACGGTTCCGTCTTCGGACAGATTCCGATAGAGGGGCCACATCCGGGGGACGTCGCCAGGTTGCCGACCCAGCCCGGCGCGCATGGCCGCGAGATCCTCACCCGGTGGAGACTGCCACTTGCCCTCCTGCTCGACATACTCTTCCCAGTAGTACTTCATCGTTCCTCCTCGGGATAGTCGGCGTGGTCTGGCAGCGCCTCGTTGAGGGCGTGCCAGAAGATGCCGTCGGCATCTGACAGACGAAGCGGTTCTTTGCGATTCCCACTTCGGTGCCCGGCAATAGATGTGGGTGCCGCTCCATCGAGCATGTCGTTCGCGAGTCGGGAGGCGTCCGCCCAGACGGCCCTCTGCCAAGCCGCCATTCCCTCCTCGTACCGATCCGGATCTCTCTGAATGCCGCGGAGGACACGTAGCGTCGGGGAGTCAAGCCGACCCATGAAGCTGTCACCTGGATGCTCGCCCCTGTCCCACGGAACGGCATCCCCGCCTTCGGCACGGCGAATGTTGGCATCCAGATCGTTGATCGCTTTGCGGACACTCTCGGCGGAGGCCACGAGATCGATCAGGACGTCGCGCAGTGGCTCGCCATCTTTGTCACTCAATGCCTTGAGGGGGAGCGGGATGGTATCGGCTACGACGTCTTCGACGACGGCTGATTGGTTGCCGTAGACGACTCCGACGCACAGCACGTCCAGCGGAAAGTCGTCACCGAGCCACTGCGCCCAGCCGATCTGTCTCAACGCCAGTGAGGTCGAGAACGCATCACTGTTCCCCTCGTGCTCTTTGAGGGAAAGTAGGGCATTCATCCCGCGCCAGGCTGAGCGTCCGGGTTGATGGCGCACCGGTCGCTGCGAGACGGAGACGGGAGAGTTCTTCGCAGGCTTCACCTGACGCCACAGGCAGTGCGGCTCCAGGTCCGGCGGGGTGAAGAGCAGTCGATCGCCGGCGGCAACAGTGACGGCGGTGATGACCCCATCGTCCTCGTGCAGACGGATGCGTCGTGCCTGCCAGGTCAGAAGCTCCTTGATGCCTTTCGGCTGGTGCTGTGACCAGGCCGGGGTCCAGTCGCGCCGCCATGCGGGCAGGTCCTCCTCGGAGGCGGTTCCGACCGGAACGCTGAGCACGAGCGTGTCGAACAGGGTCCTGCCCTGCGGAAGCACGACGCCGAGTTGCCCCAGGGGTCCGGTGGGATTACCGGTGGTCTTGCCACCTTTGACCATTGGATCCCCCGCCGCTCCTGTCTTGATGGCTGCGGTGTCCCATGCCATGCAGGAGATCAGGAGAACAGCAGCCTCGGCAGGGGTGAGCGGTTGGAGGGTGGCCTCGGTGTCGGAGGAGAAGAGGGGAACGTTGTTGCCGCTCGCCACTTCGGGGCGAAGCAGCGTGGCCGATTTCCAGATGCCGGAGGCCGGTTCCAGCTCGCGGACCTGGTAGAAGGGGTGACCGCCGTCGAGATAGAAGCAATCGTGATACCTGGTGAAATACACGTTGAGACGTCCGGGATCGAAGCGCCCGGCCTCGAGCATCGCTCGCCACTCCTGGATGCTGGCCGGCTGTCCCAGAGCATCGAGGACGATGGCGAGCAGCATTCGATACAGCGCGACGGCATCAGTGGGTCTGCTTGTGTCGATGCCGATGATCGAGTCCGCGTCAACCAGCGTGTCGCGCAGACTCAGTGTGGCCGGGCCGTCCCTAGTGACGACCGGGATGAAGGGCTTGTCGATCAAGTTGAAGGGTTCCGTCTTCATGCTGTGCAGCCTCCTACTCAATAGGTTTTGAATGCTTCAATCATGTCAGCATCTCGGATGGATCAGTCTCAGGGCTGATCCCTACGCTGGAGGCGTCTCCGTCGCGAGCGGAGGTCACCCGAGGTTGTGAATCGGGTCGCTATGGTCCCCGCGCGAGCGGGGGAAAGGCTGGTCATCGGTCCTCGCGATCGATGACCAACCCAAACTCATCGTCGTAGTGAATGACAGCTCCATCGACCGATGCCCGCTGCTCGGGATCAAAGATGAGCGTCTCCTGCCAGGCCAGAAGCGGGACCTCCTTCCACGCGGGAAGAGGCCTGAGGTCGCCCAGATGTTCGGACTCCCTGACGCGGACGCAGTCACCGAGAACACGTCGGGCCAGATTGGGATCCGAACAGCGCTCTCCGTTCGGACCGAGGGGATGCCCGTCCAGGGAGAAGTAGCCCTCCTCACGGCGGACGACGAGGCAGATCTCGCGGGTGGGTTCGCCGTCTCGAACCGCGGGGTGCTCCTCGTCATCGGCAGCGGGCTGGTAGTGGAGGCCTTCAAGAGTCTCGCTTCCGGGAATGAGACTGCCACCCAGCAGGAAGGTATCGGCTGTCGAAGTGCGACCCGAGTCCTTCGCCTCCTGCTGATTGCGCGCCTCGACGACCGACGGCCAGCCGGAGTCCGCCTCCCAAGCCGTGTCGTATGCGGCGGCGACAAGCCTCGGGATATCCCTCGGAATGGTCCACTCGTTCTTGGCCTCGCGAAGCTGATAGGAGGCGGCCAACAGCGTCCAAGGAGTGTAGATGTATCCGATGGCCTTCGCCCAGGAAGGCTCACCGGACCCTGCCAGATGCAGCCCTGTCACGATGACACGAGGCATCCGAAGGCGTGCCGGCCTGTCGCTCTCAGGGCGGATGTGGCGATGGATTCGTCCCACTCGCTGCAGAAGCAGATCGACGGGTGCGACGTCGGTGAAGAGCATGTCCGCGTCCACATCGAAGGACTGCTCGGCGATCTGGGTGGCGACCACGACGAGACGATGCGGCCGTCCGGAACTGAGATCCCTGTCAACTCCCAGAAGATCGACGAGTTCAGTCGTCCTGTCCGCCCGGGCTGCGGTGGTAAGACGGCCGTGGAGGATCTGGGCCGGCACTCCACGATCGCGAAGCAGCTGGTAGGTCCGCTGCGCGCGCTTCACCGTGTTGAGGATGACAAGGATGCAACCACCGTCGGAGGACTCCTCGACCACAGCATCCACGATGGGGATGACGTCGTCCGGATCGTCCGTCGGAAGGACCTCGACGGAGACTCTCGAATCCTGCTTGAACGGCACGCAGGACGTCTGGGTGGAGGAGCCGTCGGGCAGCACGGACGTGATGACCGGGTAGGAGTCTGACGGCGCCATCTCCACGGCCCCGGGGGCATAGCTGGCGATGAGGCCGTCCCGCAGCGTCGGCGGCAGCGTCGCCGACATGAGGATGACCGGGATCCTCGCTCCCGCGCACCACGTGAGGAGTTCGTGCAGGAAGGTCGCCATATAGACGTCGTAGCTGTGGACCTCATCGACGATGAGGACCTTCCCGGCGAGGCCCGCATGTCGGAGCATGACGAACTTGGCCCGGACGGCGGCCCGGAGTATCTGGTCCACGGTGCCCACCACCAGTGGTGAAAGAAGCTGACGATGACGACCGAGGAGCCAGGATGAGGGCGCCGTCGATCTGCGGGCGGCACCGGACGGGGCCATCCCGTACGGGTCGTCATCGTCATTTTCGTAGATGTCGGAGAGCTCATCGGCATCTTGATGAAGGATCTTCAGCCACTGCTCGTTGAGCATCGCCTTGCCGTGGAGAAGAGTCACCGGGATGTCGGGTTCGATCTGATTGTTCCAGTGGAGCACCCGCTGATACATGGTGTCGGTCGTCCCCTGCGTCGGCATCGCGAACATGAATCCGTCGCAGCCGAACCTGCGCGCCAGGATCTCGGTGGCGAACTCGCCGGCCTCCGTCTTCCCCTCGCCCATCGGCGCCTCGATGATCATGAGGCCAGGTGCGGGCATCGCGAAAGCAGCCTCAGCCACGAGCCCTTGGAGCGGCCTGGGAGGAAAACCGAACTGTTGGGGGAATGCATCAATGCCGTTCGCAAGGACATCCGGCGTCCATCCAGAGGTGAATCCAAGGTGCTGCCATGCACGTCTGGCACGACGCCTCGCCTCGCCGACGTGCTCAGCACGCAACCCGATCCCAGGAAACTCCGAGGAACTCGCGATCCAGTCGGCCATCACGACATAGCCGGCGAGTTCGAGTTGCAGGGATCGGGAGGGAGGCGGCACAACGAGGACCGATAGAGAGATTTCCAGCTCGCGGGTCAGCAGATCGATAAGAGCCTCCTGAGTGCCTCTCCACGCCTTCTCGTCACTCTGGCTACGACTGAGCGCGGTCGGAAGCTTCATCACCTTGCCGTGATGGCCCAGCACGATCGTCTCCACCCAGTGCTGCCGCAAATCCTTGGCCTGCGGAAACCTGGTGTCGAGCAGTTCCATGAGAAGCAGTGCTCCCGCCCTGGTGTGATGCCACTTCCTATCTCCCTTGGAGGGCTGGTGGAGCTTGAGAGGCAGATAGTCCTTGATGGGGGTGGCGAGATCGGTGCATTTCTTCTGGAATGCCGGCGATGCCTTGCCGATGTCGTGCAGTCCGCAGACCAGGATGTACGTCTGACGACCGTGGCCATCGCAGGCCTCGTCGAGCAGCCGGCGCGTCTGGGGCGCCATGAACTCGTCCCAGATGATCTCGGCGACAGCAGCGGTGTCGAGAAGATGTCCGATGAGTGAATGTGGGCGGCCGCCCGCATCCGACTTGGCCCACAGCATGGGGAGGACGTCGTCATCTGTCATGCGTCTCATGCTGGCAGAAGGGTCTGACAGTTCTGACGCCACCCGGGGCAGTGCAGGAAGCGGGACCAAGCGCAGCCGAACGCGCGACTGCGGGGACCGCACCCCATGGGGCGTGCGACGGGTGGAAGGATTGCCACGCCCCGACCAGCTCACCCGACAACCGAGAGGCTCGCCCATGTCATTGGCAGACCATCCCACCAAGAAGGACGTCGCAGGGATCATCGACCACACCCTGCTCAAGCCAGAGGCCACGCACGACCAGGTGACAGCCCTGGTGGCCGAGGCAGTTGAGATGGGCACCTACTCGGTCTGCGTCTCCCCCAGCCAACTGCCCCTCGACCACCCGGACACGCTCAAGATCGCAGCCGTCTGCGGCTTCCCCTCCGGAGCTCACGCCGCCAGGATCAAGGCCGAAGAGGCCCGGATCACCGTCATGAACGGCGCCGACGAGATCGACATGGTCATCAACCTCGCATTCCCCCTCACCGGACGCTACGACCTCACCGAGGCCGAGATCCGCCAGGTCCGCGAGGCGATCCCCCATGCGGTGCTCAAGGTCATCATCGAGTCCGCGGTGCTGACCGACGATCAGATCGTCGAGGTCTGCCGCGCCGCCGAACGCGCCGGAGCCGACTTCGTCAAGACCTCCACCGGCTTCCACCCCGCCGGCGGTGCGAGCGTGCATGCCGTGGAACTCATGCGCGAGACGGTCGGCGATCGGCTCGGGGTGAAGGCCTCCGGCGGCATCCGGGACGCCGACACCGCCGTGGCCATGGTCCGAGCCGGAGCCAACCGCCTCGGCGTCTCCTCCTCGCGCGCCATCCTGGCCGGACTGCCCGACTGATCCCAGACAGACCGGCCCCGCCGACCGGACTGTGAACCGTCCGGGAAATCACCGCTGGGCGCGGTAACATTCAAGTCGGTCCCGACTAATTCACCAATATGTCAGCATATTCTGCTGCCAGGAGTATCAATGCCACATACCTCACCATCTCCCCAGGATTCCGACCCCTCCACGCCGGGCAATCTCAGCAGCACGACCATCGCGCTGCTCCAGGAATTGGTGAGGAACGGCTGCGAGAATGACCTGACCCCCGATTCCGGTCAGGAGATCCGAAATGCCGACACCCTCGAGAAGTTCTTCGCGGGTGCGCCTGTCACGATCCAGCGGGTGGAACCGCATCCCGGCCGCGTCACACTTATCGTGACAGTCGAGGGGACCGACCCGCAGGCCGAACCGCTCACCCTGCTCGGCCACACCGACGTCGTCCCGGCCGATGCATCCGCGTGGAGCGTGGATCCCTTCGGAGCCGAGATCTCCGACGGCCAGATCTGGGGCCGCGGCACCGTCGACATGATGAGCCTGACCGCGGCAATGGCCGTCGTCACCCGGGAGATCGCCATCTCGGGACGCCCGCGCGGCACCCTGATCTTCGCCGGAGTGGCCGACGAGGAGGCCCGCGGCGGTCTGGGCGCGGCCTGGCTCGCCACTCACCGACCCGAGCTCCTCGACTGGAGAAACTGCATCTCGGAGTTCGGCGGCTCCCACCTGCGCGCAGCCGACGGGTCGGACGCCGTCGTCGTGGCGGTCGGCGAGAAGGGGGCCGCCCAGCGGCGCCTGGTCGTGCACACCGAGCCCGGTCACGGATCCACCCCCTGGCACCGCACCTCGGCGGTCCAGAAGATCGCAGAGGTGGCCCTCCGAATCGCGAAAATGCAATTACCGGCCGCCCACGACGATCTGTGGCGCCATTTCGTGACCTCGTTCCATTTCGACCAATCCACCGAAAAAGCCCTCATCACCGGAGCCGAAGACGACGTCTACGAGATTTTCGGCCCACTGGCCTCCTATGCCCACGCGGTATCGCATTTGACCGTCGCCGAAACCGTCGTCAATGCCGGCAAGGCCATCAACGTCATCCCAGGAACCGCGAGCCTGGAGCTCGACATCCGGACCCTGCCCGGCCAGACCGATGACGACGTCGACCACGCGCTGCGAACTGCACTCGGAGACCTGGCCGAGGAGGTCGAGATCCAGCACCTGATCAGCGAGGAGGCCACCATCAGCCCCACCGACACCCCCTTGTACCGCGCGATCGAGGAGACCATCGGCGAGTTCTTCCCCGACTCCGCGGTGATCCCGGTCATCGGCTCGGGCGGCTCGGATCTGCGATTCGCCCGCAGACTCGGCGGGCTCGGATACGGCTTCTCCCTCTATCACCGCGACAGCGACTGGGCCACGATGCTCGGCCGCTGGCACGCCACCGACGAGCACATCGCGCTGGACGACGTCGACCTGACAGTCACCGCGCTGCATCGTCTCGTCACCAGATTCGTCAACCCTCGCTGAAGACCCGCATCTCCGCGTCTCCGCCGAGACCCGTCGGAGACGCCGTTCGATGCCCGCACCGAGGGCGCCCACGACGGCTCCGAGGGTCTCACAGCCGGCACCAATAGTTGAGAATTTCTCAGATAGTCCTTATTGTCGGTTGTCGCCGGGCCCCAAGGCCCCCCAGCGGAAGGAATCACGACATGAGCAGCACCCAGATCCCGGGTCACAGCAAGTCCCTGCGACGCGTGGTGGCGGTTACCGCCGCGACCGGCGTCGCCGTGATGGGCTCCGTTGTGGAACAGGCCCAGGCCGCTCCCGCACCGACCAAGCAGGCCAGCGCCCCGAAGCCGGTCGCGGCTCCGAAGCCCGCGGGCCCCAAGGCCGCCAGCGGCGCCGGCAAGCTGGTCTACGCGACCACCAACGTCAATGTGCGCTCCAGGGCCACCACCTCCAGCGCCAAGATCGGTCTGCTCGTGCGGAGCGGACACGTCAAGGCGCTGTCCGCCTCCTCCGGCGGATGGACCAAGGTGCTCTACAAGGGCAAGGTCGGCTATATCTCCAGCAGCTACCTCACCTACGGCAAGGTAGCCACCAGCAAGCCCGCGAGCAGCACCGCCGCCGCGTCCTCCAGCAGCGGGCGCCTGGTCTGGGCGACGTCCACGGTCAACGTGCGCTCCAGGGCCACCACCTCCAGCGCCAAGATCGGATCCCTCACCAAGGGCGCCCACGTCAAGGCCCTGGCCGCCTCCTCCGGCGGATGGACCAAGGTGCTCTATCAGGGCAAGGTCGGCTACGCCTCCAGCGGCTACCTCAGCTACAGCAAGGTCTCCGCCCCCGCACGGCCAGCCGCCACCGTCTCGAGGTCGTCCGCCAGGGTCACCACGACCGGGGCCGTCGGCACCTGCAAGGCCTCTTTCTACGGTTACGGAAGCCAGACCGCCAGCGGGGAGCGGTTCAACTCCTCCGCGATGACCGCGGCTCACAAGACCTTCCGGTTCGGCACCCACCTCAAGGTGACCAACCGGGCCAACGGCAAGTCGGTCGTCGTCCGCATCAATGACCGCGGACCCTACGTCTCCGGGCGCTGCCTGGACCTCTCGACCGGGGCATTCTCCCGTATCGCCAGCACCAGCGCCGGCGTCGCCTCGGTGACCTACCAGGTCGTCAAGTGAATCTCTGATTCCCCAGCGGTGGTGACGCCGTTCCCGGGTGACATGAGGGAGCCCGCCGAGTTCTTCTCGGCGGGCTCCCTCATGTCTTCTTCTCAGCTCTGAGTTCAGTTCTCAGGGACTGCCGGTGACGACGCCGGGGGCGCGATCGTCTCCAGCTCGTGCAGCACGCCGTCGGCATCCTCGTAGCAGACCACTTCGCGACGCACCGGAACCTGCACGGTGACCATCTCCGTGATGACGTACTTGCGCAGTTTCGCGCCATCCGGCAGCACGGCGTCCCCCTGATCGGCCGAAACGACGGGCCTGGTCCCCTCGGTCTCCTCGAGCTTGTCGACCTCTTCCGGCTCGATGATCGGGACGGCCAGTGGATCCGCAGCCTCGGCCTGCGCTTCGTCGGCCGGACCGGACGCCTCCTCGCCCAGCACCGCAACCTCCTCTGCGGGCCGGTCATCGGCCGGCGGCTGGGGCGCCGCGGGATCCTCTGCCTCGTCGACCTCCTCGATGGACCGGAACTCGTTGGTCGCCAGGGGATTCTCGGCCGGCTCCGCCAGATCCAGCTCCGCTGAATCCGGCAGATCCGCCTCATCCGGCTCCAGATCGTCTCCCACCACCTCGTCGGAGGCCTCATCCTCCAACGGCGTCTCCCAGTCCGGCACATCCGCGACAACCGGCTCCTCCGCAGCAACCGGGGCGTCCTCCGACGGCACCGGTCTGCGATAGATGTCCTCCGGCTCCCCGGACCCCGCAGGTTCCTCCGTCTCCTCGGACTGCGCATGGCTCGGCGGAACGGCCTCGCCCGCCGGCGTCTCGTCAGACTCGGCCGGACCGGCCGAGGACCTGCGCGGCGGACGAATACCGTAGTAGCGGTAGAGCGACGTCTCCTGCTCCAGCGACAGCTCCTCGGCCTCGGATGCCGAGGGAGCGGCGTCGACGACATCCCCGGAGAACGGGATCGTGACAGTGTCCGTGTCGAACTCGGCGCCACTGACCGGGATGTACGACTCGCGGTCCCCGCTCTTCACCGTGATGAAGGTCGGGGCGCCGGTCACGTCGTCGGCGAAGATCTGTTCGACCGTGCCGATCTGCTGGCCATCGGGGCCGACGACCTCGGCGTCGAAGAGCTCCTGAACTCTCTCCCGATCCATGGCACTGATGTCCATACGAGCTGCCTCTCCTCAGGGGTCGGAGCGAGAAGTCGGCACTCCGCACCACGCGTGTGTCCACGGTGGCACGGTTGAACCCGACAGTCGAGCATCCGCGCCGAGAGAGTGTCAGCTGCTCCCCGATCGGCCCAGCAGAACCCGTTTGAGATCCGTCGAACCTGGGCAGCCCCCCGCTCAGCGGTGAGTGATCGCCTCCACCATCCGCCCGGTGGCCTCGATCAGCAGCGGCCGCGGGGTGGCGAGGTTGATCCGGGCATGCCCGGCGCCCCCGGGCCCGAAGGTCGGCCCGTCGTTGAGACGGATCCTGGCGTGCTCCAGCAGCCAACTGCCCGCATTGTCCGGCAGTCCGGCGTCGCGCAGGTCGATCCACCCCAGGTAGGTGCCCTGCGGCACCTGGAAGTGCGCCTCGGGAAGCGCACGGGCCAGCTCGTCGTGCAGCCAGACGGCGTTGGCGTGGATATAGGCGTTGGCCTCGTCCAGCCACGACTGGCCCGAGGTGAAGGCGGCGAGGTTGCCGGCCATGCCGACCGTGGTCGCCCCCTCGGCCTCCAGCTCGTGGACGCCGTTCTTCCACGCCTGCCGGTTCTGGTCGGTGAAGAAGGTGACGAAAGCGGTCTTGAGACCGGCCAGATTCCACGACTTGGACGCCGAGGAGAGATTCACCGAGCGCGACGCCGCCGCCTCGGACACACTCGCGAAGGGCACCGTGCGCCCCTCGGGCACCAACGGCCCGTGGATCTCGTCGGAGATCACAAAGGCGTCGTACTTCTCCGCCAGATCGGCCAGCGGCCTCAGCTCGTCGGCGGTGAAGACGCGGCCCAGCGGGTTGTAGGGCTGGCACAGGATGATCGACCGGGCGCCCTTGGCGAAGGCGGCCTCGATGCCGTCGATGTCCAGGGTTCCCAGGCCGTCGGGCCCGGAGATCATCGGCACCGTGATGATCTCGCGATGCTCGAGCCCGGGGACCTCCCAGAACGGCATATAGGCCGGGGAGGGCAGCACCACCGGCGAACCGGCCGGGGAGTAGGTGCGGATCGCCAGCCTGACGCCGGTGAGCACGTCGGGCAGCAGGGAGACATTGCGGGGATCGACGTCCAGCCCCTCGTACTGCTTGGCCCAGCTCGCCCAGGCCTCCTTGAGACCGTTGTCGCGGGGGTAGCCGTAGGCCTGCTTGGCGACGACGTCCTCGATCGCCGCCTGCACCGCAGGGGCCACCGGGAAGTCCATCTCCGCCACCCACAGCGGGATCACGTCGGGATCCACGTCGTGCCAGCGACCGGTTCCGCGGGCGCGGAGCCACTCGGGGGTGGGGGTGTCGAAGTCGAACTGCGTCATCGTTGTCCTTCCTGGAGCGGGGAGGGATCCCCGGGATGCCGGCGCGTCATAAGACCGCTGCACACGCTACGCCCCGGCGCGAGGTCGGCCGCGTAGCGTGACACCCATGGACGCCGATGACCTGCTGACCGGGCCCAGGGGCCGCCGAATCTGCCTGGAATGGGCGCTCCAGCTGTCTGCGAGTACTTCCCGGAGACGACGAGCTGGGCAGCGCCGTGATGCTGACCAGTCACGACATGGATCAGCCGGGTCACTCGTGGATCATCGCCTGGAAGGACGGTGCGGAGGACCACGACCTGCCCGGACCGAGCACCCCGGCCGAGGTCGCCGCCCTCATCGACACCCTCATCGACACCTGTGCCGCTGCGCGCCCCCGAGGACCGGGAGCTACTGCGCCTGCTGGACATCGCCGCTTCACAGCGCCATGTACTGGCAGCCGCCGTCCGGTGAGGACGTGCTCGCCGCGACGCCGGAGGTCGCGGCGTCACTGCGTCGCGTCGCGAGATCCGTTCTGGACTCCCCGCTCACCGACTGGTGGGAGTCACCGGTCGATCTGACCGGCCAGTGGAGCGTCGAGCGGGTGTTGCCAGAGGACTGGCCGCCCGAACCACCACCGGCGCCCGCCGCACAGCTGCTCGAGCGATTCGGCCACGAGATCTCCGAGGAGCGACTCGCATACCAGGGCAGCGACGATGACGTCTACGGAAATTGGTGGTCCATCCCACCGATCGGTCTCACCCGCTCGACGCGATATCTGGACGACGCCGGACCGCTCGGCCTGTGGTGCGAGGAGGACGGCATGGGCTTCGAGCGGTCGGTGGCCCGCCGGATCGCCCCGCCCGAGAACCCGCACGTCCTGGAGATCACCGGCCCCGAGGACTGGGCCGGGCTGTGCGCCGCCTTCCCGCTCGACGTCACCGCCTGCCGGCGGACCGTCTGGCGCGAGGCCACCGGCCGCGACGGCCTCTGGGTGATTCCCGACTGGCCTGGCCGTCGCGGCGAGCGGCGTCGACGGCGTCCACCTCACCACTGCGGGCTATCTGCGCACCGCAGGGAGGGCTGTCGACGTCGCCGACGCCCATTCCAGTGTGCTGGCCGGTTGGGCGCCAGACATCACCGTGTGGCTCACCGACGTGGCGACCGCCGGGGAGCCGGTCAGCTGGCAGATGGACGCCGATCCCGAGCTCGACTATCGCATCCTGAGCTGATTCGGCCCGATCCCACCGGCCTCGATCCAGAGCCGATCCAGACTCGATACAGCCCGGTCCAGCGGCCCCGATCCAGGGCCGAATGGGTGGCATACGACGCGTATGGACGCGTATCGACTGCTGTATCCGGGCGCTACCCGGTAGAATCGCGTCGTGATCTTCAAACGAGTCGGCGACTCCCGCCCCTACCCCGACCACGGGTATGTGCAGAAACAATGGTCCGAGATCCCGCCTGTGCAGGTGCGTCTCGACCAGCTCGTCACCACGAAGAGCACCCTGGACCTGGGCAGCCTGCTCGAGGACGACTCCACTTTCTACGGTGACCTGTTCGCCCATGTCGTGTCGTGGCGCGGCGAGCTCTACCTGGAGGACGGTCTGCACCGGGCCCTGCGCGCGGCCCTGCAACAGCGGCAGACCGTTCACGCCAGGGTCCTCGAGCTGCACTGACTCAGCGACCAGGAACAGCACAGTAATGAGCTCAGAGACAACTCGGCACTACCTGCGCATCGCCGCCACCCCGATCATCCTGATCTGCCTGCTGGCGCTGATCGGGCTGGCCTTCAAACTCGGCTGGAAAGGCCTGACGGCGCCGATCCCGGGCCCGGTCATTCCGCCCTGCGTCAGCACCGACGTCGGCAAGCAGCTCACCACCAAGTCGGTCAGCGTCAGCGTCGTCAACGGCGGCTACACCCGCGGGACTGGCCGGCGACGTCGGCAAGCAGCTGACCGCGAAGGGATTCAATGTCATCGGGGTGGGCAACACCGAGGACCGGATCAAGCAGACGATCATCGTCGGCGGCGCGAAGGACTCCCCCGAGGTGAAGCTCGTCGCGGGATTCTTCCCGAAGTCGGTGATCCAGGTGGACGCCGCGAAGGTCGACCACTCGGTGACCGTGAAGGTGGGCACCAGCTACGGCGGATTCAACGCCAAGGCGCCGGCCGCTCTGCCGGTGAACGGTCCGGTCTGCCTGCCGGCGCCCAGCGCCAGCCCGAGCCCCAGTACCTCGCCGTCCCCCTCCCCGGGCTCCTGAGACGGTCTCCGCGAACCGACGAACCAGACAGAATCCGACACCATGATCGACGCCCGCAGGCCCCGTCTGCTGCTGATCGAGGACGACGACCGGCTGGCCTCGATCATGATGGACTACCTCGGCGAGAGCTACCGAGTGCACCGGGCCGCCGACGGGTCGAGCGGGCTGAAGGCCGCTCTTGAGGAGGCCTTCGACGTGATGATCGTCGATCGCCGGCTGCCCGGCATGGAGGGCGCCGAGATCGTCCGGCGGGTGCGGCAGGCCCGGATCGGCACCCCGATCCTCATCCTCACCGCCCTGGGCACCGTTGCGGACCGGGTGACCGGTCTGGACGCCGGCGCCAACGACTACCTGGTCAAGCCCTTCGACTTCGAGGAGCTGCTCGCCCGGCTGCGGGCGCTGCGGCGTCACTACGGCGAGGACCCCGCGACCCTGCGGATAGGGGACTGGGAGTTCCATCCCGAGGACCGAGTGATCCACTCCCCCTATATCGGCCCGATCGTGCTGAGCAGCCGGGAGAGCGAGCTGCTGGCCCTGCTGGCTCGCCATCCGGACCGGACGTTCAGCCGGCGTCAGATCCTCAGCGCGGTGTTCTCCCCCGACGACACCCCCGGCACGGTGGACACCTATGTGCACTATCTGCGCCAGAAGACCGAGCCGTCGGTGGTGCTGACGGTCCGGCTCAAGGGCTACCGGCTGGGGACGCTGTGAGCGCGCCGATCACCGACCCCGACGAGCGGCGGGTGCACCGGGCGGCGGTGACCATGACCCGGCAGATCACCCTGGCGACCTGCCTGGTGGTGCTGCTCATCGTGGCCGCGGCAGGTGGCAGTGGTGCTGCTCCAGATGCGCCCCGAGGAGCTGGCCGAGCCCGCCCGCCCGGGCGAGGCGCAGATCCACCTCGACGCCACCGAGACGGTGCTCGCCCTCGCCGCGGTGGCCGTCGCCACCATCGGCTACGCGCTGATCATCAGCTGGGTGATCTCCCGGCGCGCGGTGCGCCCGCTGGCCCACGCCCTGCAGGTTCAGCGCGCCTTCGTCGCCGACGCCTCCCACGAGCTGCGCACCCCGCTGGCGGTGCTCGACGCCAGGGTCCAGCTGCTGGGGCACCAGCTCGAGCGGGGCGACGCCGCTGATTCGACCCGGGCGACGGCCCCCGACCCGGGGCACGACCCTGGCGATTCGGGGGGAGCGGGCGTCCGGGAGACTGCGCGGGAGCTGCGCGACGACACCCGGCAGCTCATCGCGATCGTCAATGACCTGCTGGCCGCCGCGAGCGTGGAGGACGCCGACGCCGAGGCCGTGATCACCGATGCCGGTCGGGTCGTCGGTGAGACGGTGGAGAGCCTGCGGGTGCTGGCCGGCTCCCGCGGGATCGAGCTGGGCTGCGCGGTCCCAGAGGAACCGGTGCCGGTGACGATGCCGACGAGTGGCCTGCGGCGCTGCGTCACCTCCCTGATCGACAATGCCATGGCACACTCCGCCGGCAGCGCATGCCGCCCAGAACGGCCCGGTCGAGACGCGACTCGCCGTCTCCGGTGGGAAGGCCGTGCTGACGGTCACCGATCACGGACCGGGGGTGCGGGGGATCGATCCGGAACGGATCTTCGACCGGTTCGCGCACGCCGATCCGCCGCCTGCGACAGCGTCGCGCGATTCGGATTCGCCACCGCCTGAACTGACACAGTCAGAGCCGAAACAGCCGGAGTTGCACCGACCTGAACCGGGACAACCGGAGTCGAAATTGCCGGAATCACAAGGGTTGGAATCCCAACGGCCGGCGTCTCAGCGCGGCTTCGGTATCGGGCTGGCCCTGGTCCGGGAGCTCGCCGAGGGCCACGGCGGCTCGGTGCGGGTGGCCCGCACCGGCCCCGAAGGCACCGTGATGGAACTGATCCTGCCGCTGTCCGGCAGTGCCCCCACTACTGAGTGAGCCTCAGTAGCGTTCAACAGCAGAACGCCATACCCCTCCGTCGAATGCAGGCAAACTTGGCGAGTGCAGCGGTATTCCGCTGCACTCGCCAAGTTTGCCTGCATTGGTGGAATTGGAAGGCCGGTGAACCCGGGGTCGCAACGAGGCCGGCCCCCGCCTCAGCCGAGATCCCGTCACTCGGCGTCGTCGATGGCGTCCTCGTCCGCAGGCTTCTTGTGGCGGCGCTTGTTCAGCCCCGCGATGACGATCGGCAGCACCGACACCAGGACCACGACGATCATCACGACGTCAATGTGATTGGCGACGATCGGGATATTGCCGAAGAGGGTGCCCAGCAGCACCATCAGGACCGTCCACGACAGGCCGCCCAGGACGTTCCAGATCAGGAAGTGGCGGTAGCGCATCGCCGCTATCCCGGCCGACAGCGGCACATAGGTCCGCACGATCGGGACGAATCGGCCGAGCACCAGCGACAGGACTGCCGTAGTGGTCGAAGAACTCCTCGGCACGGTTCAGGTACTCGGTCTTGAGCACCCTGGCATCCGGCTTGAACAGCCGTCGTCCGAAACGGCGTCCCAGCCAGTAGCCGACCTGGTCGCCGGCCACCGCTGCGACGAAGGCGACCGCCCAGATCAGCCAGCGGGAGACGTGCAGCTGGGGAGCCAGGATGGCGGCCGTGACCAGCAGGGAGTCTCCGGGCAGGAAGGGGAACAGCACCCCGGACTCGATGAACACGATGACGGCGATACCGGCCAGCACCCAGGGCCCGAGGGCCTCCAGGAGGGTCCCGACGTCGGGAATGTGGATCTGGAGCAGGCTCATCTGGGGCAGAACCGTCTGGAGCAGGACTGTGTGGAGCAGAGCTGTATGGAACGGAATCTGGCCGATCACAGCGCACCCCTTCCATGCAGGCGGGCCAGGGCCGGGGCGGCTGCCCGGTCGGTCCGCCCGGTCAGTTCGGTGCGGGTCGCGACGGCCGCCACCGCGATGTACATCACGGCGCCGGCGCACAACCCGTAGACCAGCCCGGCCATCGCATCGGAGGGATAGTGGACGCCGACATAGACCCGGGTGCCCGCCATCGCCAGGGTGGCCAGGATGCCGATGATTCCCACCCAGACCCGGCGTCTCCCGGGGCCGGTGATCAGCAGCAGAACCGCGACCGCGGTGGAGACGTAGCTGACGTGACCGCTGGGGAAGCTGGGGTCTCTCTCCGGCCCGGTGACGTGGTGGTCCAGCAGCGCCCAGTCGGGACGCGGCCGGTTCACCAGCAGCTTCACCAGGAAGCAGGACCCCCAGGCCAGCCCCCATGCCAGGCCGAATCCGAGGCCGGTCGAGGCGAGTCCGGTCGACCAGGCGATGACGCCGGCCAGCAGCGCGCAGATGAGGATCGCCCGGGGCGGCTGCACCGCCCAGCTGATGGCCGAGGTGACGGCGTCGAGGACCGGCGCGTGATGCTGATCCAGCCAGATGACGACCGCCATCTCA
The DNA here is from genome assembly GCA_022647765.1 of Acidipropionibacterium sp. Classification (GTDB taxonomy): domain Bacteria; phylum Actinomycetota; class Actinomycetes; order Propionibacteriales; family Propionibacteriaceae; genus Acidipropionibacterium. The sequence goes on along the minus strand of JALCLH010000013.1, from coordinate 20,292 downwards.
CCGGTCCGGCCGCGCACCGCGAACCCCCAGACGACGACCGCGGCCATGCCGGTCAGCCCGAGGGCCAGGATCGTCCGCCATCGCGGTGGAACCGCCGGCTCTCGTCCGGAGGGCTCCCCGCCTGTCACATCCGTCTGCACATCCACCTGATCGTCACGCACATCTCCGATCGTGGGTCGGACGGACTCAGAAACCTCTAAGACGCCCGCCGTTCCCTCGGAGTTCGGCCGGATTCAAGGACCATGGTCGCAGTCGGGCCCCCGATTCTCCCCGATCGCAGCTGTCCGCTCTCACCTGTCCGATCGCAAGTGCCCTCGACTGCGCTCCCCGATGACGGGACGAACGGCGTCACTCCTCGCTGGTGATCCGCAACCCGTGCCAGCGGGCCAGCCGCCCCCCGCGACCGATCTCGGTGAGCCTCTCCTGCACCTGGCGACGGTCCTTCTCGGGGGTCACCAGCAGCAGCTCATCGCCCTGCGACAGGAAGGTCGAGGCCCTCGGCACGAAGGACTGCTCGTCGCGGATGATGAGCGAGACGATGGCGTTCTTCGGCAGTCGCAGCTCGCGGATCGTCACTCCCACCAGGCGGGAGTCGTCGGGCACGTGGATCTGCAGCAGCACGGCGTCGATCTGATCGAGCGGGGCCACCTCGATGTCGACGTCGGCGGCGGCGTCCGGATCGACCAGTCCCAGCTTGCGCCCCACCCACGGCAGGGTCGGGCCCTGAAGGCTGGTGAAGACCACCACAAAGACCAGCACGATGTCGAAGACGTGCTGGGCCTCCCCGATCCGGGCGGCCAGCGGGATGGTGGCCAGGATGATCGGGACCGCCCCGCGCAGCCCGGCCCAGGACAGGAAGGCCTGGTGACGCCATGGAATCCGGAACGGGGTGGCGCAGAGCCGCGACCGAGACGGTGCGCGCCACGAAGGTGAGGAAGAGGCCGGCGACGGTGCCCTGGACGATCTCGGTCCAGCTGAGCCGGTCGAGGTCGGCCAGCAGTCCGAGCATCACGAAGAGCCCGATCTGAGCCATCCAGCCGACCCCCTCGGCGAAGGACTCGGTGGCGTGGCGGTAGGGCAGATCGCCATTGCCGACCACCACGGAGGCCACGTAGACCGCGGCGAATCCCGAGACGCCGATCCACACTCCGAGACCGTAGGCCAGCACCCCCCAGGACAGCGCGGCCAGCGCGTAGAGGCCCCGAGGAGGGTAGGCTGACCCGCCTGATCATCCGCACCGCGACCCAGCCCACCGCGATGCCCAGGAGGATGCCGCCGACCCATTCGTACATCACGCTGGCGATCAGGCCGGCGATACCGCCATGCGGCTGATGGCCGCCGATCATCCCGGTCATGGCGATGACGACGAGCACCGTCGGCGCGTCGTTGAGGCCCGACTCGGCCTCCAGCACCGATCTCACCCGGCCGGGCACCGGCACCCCGCGCAGCACCGAGAAGACGGCGGCCGAGTCGGTCGGCGCGGTGACCGCGCCCAGCAGGATGGCGACATTCCAGGGCAGTCCGAGCACCAGATGGCCGAACAGCCCCATCAGACCGATCGAGACGCCGATCCCGACGGTCGCCAGCAGCCCCGCCACCGGCAGTGCCGGCTTGATCGACGTCCACTTCGTGGACAGGCCGCCCTCGGCCAGAATGAGCACCAGGGCCGCGAATCCCAGGCCGTGGGCCAGCGCGGCGTCGTCGAACTGGATGCCGAAGCCCAAGGGCCCCAGCAGCATGCCGACCAGCAGGAACAGCAGCAGGGCCGGAAGCCCGAGCCTGGAACTGATCCGCGCCGCGAATGCCGCCAGCAGTGCGACCGCAGCCCCGATCAGGAGGTCCAGGTCGAAGATCGGCACAGGCTTATTCTGCCACCCCGACCGCCCGGGCCCCGCGTCGACGAACCGTTCGTCGGACAGTCAGTCGAACATTCAGATGTCGACCGGACCGCCAGTACGCCCCGAATCCGACGCCAACGCAACATGGTCTGGACAATCGCGTAACCGCTGTGTTTCCTGGCCCATTTCTGGGCTCTGCGGGCCGTTCGGCGCGTTATGTTCGACCTGTGGTCGCGCCATGGGGGCCGCGGCGGGTGAACCGGAGAGGGCACGCATGACGAGCGAGGTAATCGACTCCACGACGGTCGCGGGGTTGGTCGAGGACGCGGTTGCCAGTTGGCCGATCCAGGCTCCGACCTGGGCGGCGGCGCTCTTCGATCGCAGCGGAGTCATCGCCTACTCGTCGACCGGCCGGGACGGGGCCAGGGCGCCGGCCCGCTCCGACGTCTTCCGGATCGCATCGATGTCCAAGAGCTTCCTGGTGGCCTGCCTGCTGCTCCTGGTGGAGCGCGGCGAGCTGGAGCTCGACGCCCCGGTCAGCCGTTACATCCCGACCTTCCGCAATCTGTCGGGGGAGGTCGTGACGGTGAAGATGATCATCTCCAACTGCTCCGGACTGCCCGAGGACAATGCCTGGTCCGACCGCAACCTCGACATTCCGCGCGGAGAGTTCGTCAGCCTGCTGCAACGCGGACTGCACTTCAGCGAACCGCCCGGCCAGGCCTACCAGTACTCCAACATCGCCTTCACCATCGCCGCGATGATCCTCGAGGTCATCACCAACGAGCACTACGAGACCTTCCTGAAGCGCGAGCTGCTGCACCCCCTGGGGCTGGACGACACCCGCTACCGGGCCGGCGACTACGACGACGGGTTCACCCTGGCTCGCGGATTCACCAGTTTCGACCAGGGGCACACCTGGGTCGAGCGGGAGATGGCCGAATCCGGTGCCACCGCCCCGATCGGCGCCCTGTTCAGCACCGTCGACGACATCGCGCGCTGGTCGGCATGGCTCAGCGAGCCCTTCGAGAAGATCGGCTTCGGCGGCGGGCAGGACGGCGAGCCGCGGGTGAGTGTGCTGTCGGGCTCCTCCCGGGCCAGGATGCAGCGGATCCACACCGTGATCCCCTCGATCGGCGGCCGGTACGCCTCGGGCCGCAATGACGCGATCGGGTACGGGCTTGGACTGATGGTCGAGCACGACTCCCGGTTCGGCGCGATCGCCCAGCACTCCGGCGGGCTGCCCGGATACACGGCCAATATGCGCTGGCATCTGGACTCCGGCGTCGGGGTGGTCGCCTACGCCACCTCGGACGGCCAGCCGATCTCGACCCTCACCGCCGACCTGCTGGACGCCGTGCTGCGTCACATGGACGTCCCGGCCCGCCGGATCCGGCTGTGGCCGCAGACCTACCAGGCCGCGCGCCGGGTCGACGCGATGCTGCTGGCCGGCGGCAACCACCTGCGGATCGCGGATCTGGTGACGGCCAACGTGTTCTACGACATTCCCGCCGACATCCGCCGGGCGCAGTTCGGGGAGGCCGTGCGACGGGCCGGCGGTCTGGCCTCCAGGATGCCGCCGCTGGCCTCTCGGCTGCTGTGGTGCGTCTCGGCGTCCCACCTGGTGTGGCGGCTGCCCTGCCGGGACCGAGATCTGCAGGTGAGGATCGAGCTGGCCGATATCGACCGTCAGCCGGTGCAGCGGCTCGTCGTCGAGCCTCTCGGCGCGGAGCTCAACGGTCTGCCAGCCGGGACGGAACTGGTGGTTCGGCACCATCTGCCGCTGCTGAGCTGAGGTTGAGAGGGTGTCACGGCCTGTCCGGCGGCGGATCGTCGTCGGCTCGCCGCGTGACATCGGCCCGAACGTGCCACAGCTCATCGGCGAGATCCAGCACGCGCAGCTCCTCGGAGTCCAGGGCGCGGCCCGCGGCCTCCATCCAGGCCAGATCGAGAGCCGCATCGATCACTCGCGCCAGCGGACCGATGTCGAGCGGATGGGCCGCGGACGGCGTTCCATGGGATCCGCCATCACCGCGATGGGTCGATGACATTGCGCCCTCTTTCGCGTCGCAGGGACTGACCACAGTCGTCGAGTGCCCGGATGCGGGCACTCGAGTCGGGGAACGTCGGCATGATCCTGTGGTGACCCCAGCAATGGCCGCACCATCCTCATAAGCGCGAACACCTGCCGGCGTCTGTCTATTCCGGGCGCGGGCGCTGTCAGGGCGAGGTCCTTGCAGAAGAACAGCTCGGCGTCCGGGTTGTCGTTGTAACGCTCGATGCGGCGGTAGCCGAGGTGGTCGTAGAGGGCTACGGCCTCGGCGAGGGCGCTGTTGGTGTCCAGGTAGAGCTGCGCCCAGCCGCGGTCGCGGGCGAGGGTCTCCAGGTGGCGCAGCATCCGCGATCCCAGGCCGGCGCCGCGCCAGTCCTTGTGAACCCACAGTCTCTTGAGCTCGCCGGCACCCGGAATGGTCGGCTCGGGGCCGCAGCTCTCCGTGGGCGACCGGCTGCCCGTCGGAGCCGGCGACGACATGGACGGCGCCGGGTGTGGCGGGTTCGGCGCCGGGGTCCTGGAATCCCATCCGCTCGCGCAGTTCGGAGAAGTAGGCGTTCTGGGCGGTTCGCGCCCAGGGATCGTCGACGGGCACCTCGCGGAACTCGACCGTTGCGGCGCGCACCAGCAGGTCGGCGGTCTCCAGGGCGTCGTGGAGCCGGTCCCGCTGGCGCGGGGTCAGGGGCGCCAGAAGTTCACTCGCCTTCTGGTCCGAGCGAGCCTCCATCTCCTGCCAGACCTCGCGCCCGGCGTCGGTGAGACGGGCGATGCGGCGTCTGCGGTCGGCGGGATCGGGGGTGGTGGTGACGAGCCCCTCGCGCTCGAGCCGGCGCAGGGTGCGGGCCAGCTGCCCCGAGTCCAGGCCGAGCATCTCTCTCAGGGCGGCCACGGCGATGGCGTCGACGGCCCCGATCTCGTAGAGCAGCCGGGAGACCGAGAGCGGACGTCCCATACCGAGGAAGGAGTCCTCCAAGACGCCCACGCGCTGGGTGTAGATGCGGTTGAAGTGCCGGAGCACCGCCAGATCGTCCATTTACCTGACAATAGTCAGGTAAATGGACGGGGGCAATGCTCGGGCTGGTCCTGTTTTTCCACAGTTCAGGTCAGCGGTCCGGGTCAGCGGTCCAAGGCAGGGGTTCAGGCCCGCAAACCAATACCCCTTCCCCACGAGGCGCCCCGTCTTCCACGAGGCGCCAGCTAGATGAGGCGCCTCGTGGCGGAAGGGGCGCCTCGTGGATAGTGGGGTGAGACGCCGGAGCAGCGGGATGCTGGGGTGGGGCAGGCAGGAAGGCGGTGGGGTAGACAGGAACGGTGGAGCGGGGCGACTGAGACGGTGGGATCACAGGGGCTGACTGACGGCGAGGACTCCGTTGGGATCCCAGACCGCCTTGAGTTCGCGCAACCGGTCGAGGGCCTCGCCGTAGGCCGCGGCGCGGTCGGACCGGCCGTCGATGAAGGTGAGCGCGAGGTTCTCGGCCCGCCACGGATCCACGGCCGCCACTGCGGCGTACATCGCGGTGTGCGCCAGAGGGGTCATCCGCGGGTCGGGGATCATCGCCAGGGCGTGGAAGAGGAACGCGCCCGGCAGGGTGCTCACCGCCCCCGGATTCGCCGCTGGCCGTTCGAGGGCTCCCCCGAGGTGCCGCAGCTCGGCGGCGAACAGCCCGGGCAGATCTGCGGTGGCCAGGAAGGCGTCCACCGCCTCGGCGGGCAGGGCGCGCAGCACCCGGTGCGCGCTGGCGACCGGTGTGGGTTCGACCGGGTCCATGTGAACCTGGGTGAGGGCGGCCGCCGGAATCCGGGCGAAGGTGTCGATCTCCGGGGCGGGCGTCCCCAGCGCATCCAGCCCGCCCAGCAGGGACCGGGAGCGCTCATCGGACTCCAGGATGGCGCCGTCGACGACCACCACGGAGCGGCCGCGCAGCGGGGGCGGGATCTCGGGCAGCGGCGGCAGGTGGAGGATCCGCAGGGTGGTGGTCGCCGTCTCGGGCAGCTCGGCGGTCCAGCCCGCCCAGGCGCGCGCCACCTCGCGGGCCGCCGAGATGTCCCACACCATCGCCCCGGCGACGACGTCGGGCACCGGCAGCAGGTCGATCACCAGCGAGACGACGACGCCGAAGGCCCCGGATCCTCCGCGCAGCGCCCAGAACAGGTCGGGGTGCTCGTCGGCGGCGGCCCGGACCAGGCGTCCATCGGCGGTGACCAGCTGGATCTCGCGGACCGCGTTGACCGCAAGACCGTGCGCCCGGGCGTAGAAGGACAGCCCGCCGTGGAGGGCATATCCCACCACCGATACGGTGCCGGCGCTGCCGTGCAGGGCGGTCAGACCGTGGGGTGCGGCGGCAGCCAGGACGTCGTCCCAGGTCGATCCGCCCAGCACCCGCGCGGTGCGCGAGCCGGGATCGACGCTCACCCCGCGCAGTTCCGAGAGCCGCAGCAGCACGGCGTCCGACAGGTCGGTGTCGTACAGGGCCGCGGCGGCGTGGCCGGTCGACTGGGGCGCCACGCGCAGTCCGACTGAAGCCGCGGCAGAGACGATGTCGACGACGTCCTCGGCCGTCCGGGCTGTGGCGACCGCGTAGGGGCGCTGGTCGATGGCGGTGTTCCAGCCGATCCGGGCCTCGTCGAAGCCGGGGTCTCCGGCCAGCAGGACACGGCCGGCCAGGCGGCTGCGCAACTCCGCATCGCGGTCGGTGCTCTCGGTGAGAACGCTGTTCTGAATGGTCATGGGGGGCTCCATCGGTGACGTATGCGTGCCCGGCTCGAGCCGGGCAGGCCCCACTCTGCGGCCCTGGCGGCGTCCCGGACCATCCCAGAAGCGCGGGATCTCTTGGACCCCCAGAAAACTGGGATGGCCGAGTTGGGATCGCCGGTGCACACTGGGGCATGGCATTTCGTCGGGGCGCGGCCTCCAGCCGGGCGCTGGATCGTGCGCGCGCCGACCTCGATGTGGCGTCGCGGGCCGGTCTGCCCCTTCACCCCTTCCTCTCGGAGGCCGCGTCGACCCTGGAGACGGCCGTCCCCTTCGTCGCCGGATGTCTGTCGACCCTCGATCCGGCCACCGCGATGGTCTCCGGAACTCTCAAGGTGGAGGCCCTGGCCGGGTGCAACGACGCCGACCTGGCGTGGGCGCGCATCGAGTACGGAGCCGATGACCCGACCGCCGTGCGCTCCATGGTGCGGGAGGGCCGGACCTCCCTGGGAGTTCACCGGGAGACTCACGGGGAGGTGGAGCGCTCGGTGCGGATGGCCGAGCTGATGATCCCCCAGTTCGGGTTCCGGGATGAGGCCAGGGTGGTGTTCACCGACCATGGCGGGGCGTGGGGGTCGATGTCTCTGTTCCGCGGCTCCGACGACGACGTCTTCTCCGGCGCCGAACTGGAATTCCTCGCCTCCCTGGCGCCGCTGTTCACCCGGGGAATCCGCACCGGCCTCATCGCCCAGCTCGGCGCGGGGACGCCGACCGCTGCCATCGGCCCGGCGGTGATCATCGTGGACGCCGCCGACCGGATCGTCTCCCACAGCCCGGACGCCGAGGCCCTGTACGCCCGAATGACGACGATCTCCGGCGGTACGGATCCGTTCATCATCGTCCAGGCCCTGGTCACCAGCGCTCGCCGGACCGCGGGCGGGCAGCCGGCCGGGTTGTCGCGGCTGCGGGTCCGCACCGCCGACGGCGCCTGGCTGGTGCTGCAGGCCGCACCCCTGGTCGGGGACGAGCAGCGCCGGGGAGACGTCGTCGTCTCGATCGAGGAGGCGCGTCCCCAGGAGGTGCTGGAGCTGGTCGCCGGGGCGTTCGGCCTCACCGCCCGGGAGCGCGAGGTGGTCGCGCTGGTGGTGCGCGGCGACGACACCCGGCGGATCGCCGCGGCCCTGCACCTGTCCCCGTACACCGTCCAGGACCATCTCAAGTCGATCTTCGCCAAGGCCGGGGTGGCCAGCCGCCGCGAGCTCGTGGCGAAGATCTATCTGGACCAGTACGTCCCCCGGCAGGGGGAGCGGGTGAATCCGGACGGCTGGTACGCCGGGCCGAGCTGAGAAGGTCGGCGTCGTGGTCGCGAGCTGCGTCGGCGTCTCACCTCTCATCGCCGTCGTGTCTTGCGGAGAACTCTCTGACGGCGTCTCGCTGCTATGAGCAGAGCAGCTCTGCTTCGGGCAGCTCTGCCGTGGGCGGCGAACCGTTCCGTCGGCGTCCGAGAGCCGGCACCGTGGAGTCATGACCGATTCAGCTGCCCCGCCCGCCTTCACCGAACGCAGCCGGCAGGCCTGGTTCGAGAGACGGGTGCTCGTCCTGGCCGGCGAGCTCGACGACGACAACGGCACCCTGCTGGCCACCCAGTTGCTGTGGCTGGCCGATGAGGATCCCGAGGCCCCGACATCGACCTGTGGATCCACTCCCCCGGCGGCTCGGTGCCGGCGATGCTGGCGATCCGCGACATCATGCGGACCATTCCGAACGACGTCTCGACCCTGGCCGTCGGGATCGCGTGCAGCGCCGGGCAGTTCCTGCTGTCGGCCGGGGCGCCCGGCAAGCGGCGGGCCCTGCCGCACGCCCGGATCCTCATGCATCAGGGCTCGGCCGGGATCGGCGGGTCGGCGGTCGACGTCGAGCTGCAGGCGGACGAGCTGCGTCTCACCCGCGACACCGTGCTCGGCCTCATCAGCGCCGATACCGGCCAGCCGCTGGAGAAGGTCTACGAGGACTCTCTCCACGACCACTGGTACAGCGCCCGCCAGGCCGTCGAGTACGGCTTCGTCGACCGGGTCGTCACCGGACTCGAGGAGATCCGCCCGGCCCGCCGAGCCGGGGCCGGGTTCGCCACCGGGTCCCAGAAGGAGCTCTCATGAGCAGCTACACCATCCCCAACGTCATTGCAGAGAGCCCGCGCGGGGACCGCGTGATGGATGTCTACTCCCACCTGCTCACCGAGCGGATCGTCTATCTGGGAACGGGGGTCGACGCCGGGGTGGCGAACGCCCTGGTGGCGCAGCTGCTCTATCTGGAGTCCGCGTCGCCGGAGGCCGACATCGCGCTCTACATCAACTGCGAGGGCGGGGACCCCTCCGCCATGCTGGCGATCTACGACACGATGCGCTTCATCCGCCCGCAGGTGGCGACGACCTGCGTCGGCCAGGCGATCGACGTCGGCGCGGTGCTGCTGGCCGCCGGCGCCCCGGGCAAGCGCGCCGCCCTGCCGCACGCCCGGGTGGTGCTGCATCAGCCGGCCGCCCAGGGGCGCGGTCCGATTCCCGACCTCATCCTGCAGGCCGACGAGGTGGTGCGGATCCGCTCCGACATCGAGCAGGTGCTGGCCCGGCACACCGGCCAGAGCGTCGAGAAGCTGCGCGCCGACACCGACCGGGACCGGGTGTTCACCGCCGAGGGGGCTCAGGACTACGGGCTGCTGGATCAGGTGATCGAGCAGCGCTGAGCAGCACCCGACGGAAGGCGGACGGTGCGACGGTGCTGAGCGGTGCTGGCTCGACTCAGGCGGCGAGGGCCAGCATCGCCTGGGTGGTGATGGCCCGCGGGGCGGCCGAGCCGAGTGCCGGACGGGCGGGACGAAGTCTGCGCGCAGGTTGCAGGGTGCGCGCGACCGACACGGTCAGATCGAGCAGGGTGAGGTCGAGCGCCCCGCCGACGGCCGCCAGCACCTCGCTGGACGGCTCTTTGCGGCCCCGCTCGATCTCCGACAGATACTGAGGGGAGACGCCGGCCCGCGCCGACACCTCGTCGAGAGTCTCCCGGCGGTCGTGCCGGGCCCGGCGCAGGCACCGGCCCACGGCGTCGCGCCACAGCATCTCGTGACTCTGGTCCTCGGATCCTCGGGGGGCGACGTGGCGGGACTCATGGTGTTCGGGCATGATCCGAGACTAGATCGCACCCGGGCGGGCCCTCCCTTCCCTCTGCCCAGGGCAGAGGGAAGGGGGCCCTTGACTCGTCGATGGGTCAGGCCACCAGGGCAGGCTGGGCCGAGTCCTCCCCGAAACTTGGGGAGCCGGCGCCGGCGGAGTTCTCCCCAGAGTCTGGGTTCGCCGTTTGGGCGGAGCTCTCCCCGGAACCTGGCGCCCCGATTCTGACAGATTCCTCCCCCATGGTCGCGGACCCCGTTCCGCCGGCGACCGAGTCGGCCGCAGATTGTGGCAGGTGGTTCTTCAACCGTTCCGGTGGCAGCATCCGAGGTATTCTCGTGCCGGGGTCCACAACGATCCTCCACTGGTCCCTCGAGTGATATCGATCGGGTTCCACCAAAGCATGGTGATGGCGGCAGACGAGGCAAAGATTCTCCAGAGAAGTCGGGCCTTCATCCCACCAGGGAATGATGTGATGTGCCTGGCACAAATCCGCCGGAACCGTGCACCCCGGGAAGATGCAACCACCGTCCCGCAATTCCAGGGCTCGCCGGATCGCGCCGGTCACCAGGCGGCGTTCCTGGCCCTCATCGAGCACCTGGGATTCACCACCCAGCACCACCGGCAGAATCCCCGTCTCGCAGCACATCCTGCGCAGGGACCCCGCATCCACCGGAATCTCACCGGTGGCGCCATGGACCACACCGGCGGCGATCCCTCCCTCGAGGGCATCGTGAAGCTGGTCGTAGTTGAGGGTGACAACGAGCCGGGGCGTCTGACCTCCCGCACTGGGGATCTTGTCGAGGCTGGCCATCCCATTCACCATGTCCACCAGGGCGTCGGCCATCCTCTGCCCGGTGGTCCGGGCCTCCCGATGCTCCAACTCGAGGCGCGCGGCCAGGTACTCGGAGGCGTTGATCGCCCCCTCGTCGCGCTGGGTTCTCAGCGCTTGGGCCTCGTCGCGCTCGGCACGTCTGCCTTTCTCGCCGAAGGCCTGGAGGGTGCCGATGAGTTGGTGGGCTTCCAGGTCGGGCAGTTGTCCGGAGAACCAGGTCGACCCCTCCCCATCAGAGCCCCAGGCCAGTCGCCGGTTCTTGATGGCCCGGCGACGCTGCGCGGCAATCCGGCCAGCCTCGTCGTGCGGGGACGGCGCAGTCTCGGGGCCACGGTCTCAAGAATCTGTGCCGTGGCTTTGCAGAGGCGCTCGGGCGGCGTGGTCGCAGCCCGGTCCAGGAACAGTCCGGCGGCACGGTCGACCTGCTCGCCACTCATCTGCCCCCGGGGGAGTGTGCGGATCTCCTCACCGATGACCGCTGCGTGATCCGGGGACACGTCACCGGCCAGCGCGGCGTCGCGCACCCCCGGATGGTGGGCGATCTTCGACGCCTTCTTCACTTCCCCGAGTCCCCGGCTGGAGGTGCGTCCTTCCTTCATGGCCAGGAAATCCGACAGTGGTGTGCCGGTGGTGTGGTCGGTCGCATTCGCCTTGTCCACCGCATCGGTGATCACCGCGGCACCGGCGCTCATGCGGTTGGCCAGTCTGCGTATCCGGGTCATGGCGGTGACCTTGTCGGCATCGGACATGGTCGACAACACGCTGTAATCCAGGCTGTCGAGGTGTTCCTCGAGAGCCTGGACTCGCGTCCAGAATGCCGATGCCGTGTCCATGGATAAATGGTACGTGACTGAGGCTCGAGGTGCAAGGGATGAACACGACTAGTTTCCTGAGAATCTAGGAATGAAGTGACGGGCGAGCGTTATGTGAAGAACGTCGCACCGACGGGTGAATGTCGAGATATCAGTGTCCACTTCCCTGGGCACCGCCGTCGTCCTTGTCGAATGCAGGGAAACTTGGTGAAGGCAGGGAAATACCACTGCACTCGCCAAGTTTCCCTGCATTCGATGGTGGGGGCGGGCAGGTCGTCCAGTTCCCGGTGCCGAAGTGAGCAAGGTGCGGGTTCGACCCTCAAGCCAACTCCGCCAGCGCCTTCCCGGTGACCCGCTGGGTGGTCCACTCGCTCATCGGCTCGGCGCCGATCAAGCGGTAGAAGGCGATCGAGGGAGCATTCCAGTCCAGCACCGTCCACTCCAGACGCGGATAGCCGCGCTCCAGGCAGACCGTCGCCAGGCGGGACACCAGCGCCTTGCCATAGCCACGGCCGCGGAACTCGTCGAATACGTAGAGATCCTCCAGCCAGATGCCATTGTGGCCGGTCCACGTGGAGTAGGTGAGGAACCAGACCGCGATCCCGACGATCCGCCCGTCACGCTCGACGACATGGGCGAAGACGTTCGGGGAATCGCCGAAGAGCGTCTCGGTCAGCGCCCCGGCGGTGTTCTCCACGGCGTCCGGTTCGCGCTCATAGACCGCCAGAGCCTGGATGCAGGACAGGATTCCGGGCTCATCGCCGGGGCGCGCCGGGCGCAGGACCGCGCCGTCGGCAAGGGACTGGATGGCGTCGGATCGAGCGGCAGTGGAGCGGGAGGGTGATTGAGAGTTCACCTTGAGGACGCTATCCGATCCGGCATCGGATCAGGCGCCGCGGCCACCGGCCGGTCCTCCAGGCCTCGCGCATCAAGGACTAACGCATCAAGGACTAACGCATCAAGGGCTATCGCGTTAAGGACTATCGCGTTCGCACCGGTCTTGCCTTCGAGCGCGCTCGAAGGCTTAGCGTCCTCGCCATGGACAGCACAGGCACCAGGACATGGATCATCACCGGCGCGAGCTCCGGTTTCGGGCGCGCTCTGGCCCAGACCGCGCTGGAGGCGGGAGAGAACGTCGTCGGCACGGCCCGGCGTCTGAAACCCTTCGCAGATCTCGAGAGCCGCTTCGGCGAGCATCTGCTGGCGATCGAGCACGACGTCCGCGGCACCGAGGGCGCCGCCGAGGTCGTGGAGACGGCGATCAGAACCTTCGGACGCATCGACGTCCTGGTGAACAACGCCGGGGTCGGCCAGGTCGGCGCCGCCGAGGAGGTCGACGACGCCGCGCTGCGCGACATGCTCGCCCAGCATCTGTTCGGACCGGCAGCCTATGTGCGCGCGGTGCTCCCCCACCTGCGCCGGGCCGGGTCGGGAACCATCGTGCAGATGAGCAGCCAGGGCGGCCGCAGATCCTTCCCCGGGGTGGGCGCCTACTCGGCGGGGAAGTTCGCCCTTGAGGGCTGGTCGGAGGCCCTGGCCGGCGAGCTCGCACTCTTCGGCATCCGGGTGCTGATCGTGGAGCCGAGCCGGTTCCGCACCCGGTTCAACGCGGACGGCGTCCTGCGCTCGGCGTCCAGCAGTCCGGACTACGACGCGGTGATCGGAACGGTCCGCACCGAGATGTCCGCCGCCGACGGCGTCCAGGAGGGTGATCCGGACCGGGCCGCGACCGCGATCCGCCGCGTCCTCGACTCCCCGGATGCGCCACTGCGGCTGCCTCTGGGTGCCGAAGCGGTCCGCAGCCTCACCGCGGCCTACCAACAGGGCCTCGACGAGGTGCGACGCTGGTCGCAGCTCAGCGAGTCCGCCGACTTCCCGGACACCCCGGCGTCCGTCCGAGCCTTCTGAACACGGGCCTTCTGAGCCCCGATATTCTGAGCACCACCATGTCCACCGAGGCCCTCATCGAACAACTGCTGAGCGACGCCGCCGACGTCTCCGGGGACTCGGCGGTGGCCACCCTGCACGCGCTCCTCGACGATTCCACCATCGAGGACGACGCCGCCCCGATCGGCATCGCGGAGGCGGCCGATCTGGTCGGACTGACCCCGCACACCCTCAGGTACTACGAGCAGCAGGGGCTCACCCGGCCGGGGCGCGACGCCTCCGGATACCGCGCATATTCCGCGGCCGACCTGCGCCGGCTGGTCTTCCTGGCCCGGATGCGGCTGTCCGGAATGCCGATGCGGGAGCTGAGACGCTACATCGGCCTGGTCGAGCAGGGGGACGCCACCACCGGCGAGCGCCGCGCCATCATGATCGAGCAGCGCGAGCGGATCAGACGCCGAGTCCGTGAACTGAACCTGGCCCTGGCGGCCACCGAGTACAAGATCCGCACCTACGGCGGGCACCCCTGAGCCCGGAGGGCCACCAGCGCTAGCCTGCGCTCGTGAACCATCCGCATCGATCAGATACTCCGCCGGCGCCGGCCGAGGAGACGCCGGGCGGCGTCATCGGCTTCGCCGCGGCCGCGGTTCTGGTCGGCGCGCTCACCGGCCTTGTGACGGGCAGCTTCACCCTCGTTCTCAAGGTCGCGGCTTCCGTCCGCAACTCACTGGTCCGGTGGGGCAACGGTCATTCCGTCCCGGGGCTGCTGCTCACGATGGCGGCCTGCTCAGCCGCGGCCGTCGTCGCCGCCGCGGTGGTCCGGCGGATCGAGCCGCACGCCGAGGGCAGCGGGATACCGCGCACCGAGGCGGTGGTCGATGGCCGGATCGCGCCGGGCAGCCCGCTGATCCTCCCTGTGAAATTCCTGAGCGGGACCCTGGCGATCGGCGCCGGTCTGGCCCTGGGGCGCGAAGGCCCGTCGGTTCAGATGGGCGGCAATATCGGCATCATCGTGAGCCGGCTGACCCGGCGCAATCGGGCCGACCTGCGCCTGCTGGTCGCCGCCGGGGCGGCCGCAGGCCTGACGACGGCCTTCAACGCGCCGATCGCCGGCGGCGTCTTCATCCTTGAGGAGCTGGTCAAGAAGTTCGAGCCCCGGACGGCGGTGGCCACCCTGCTGGCCTCGGGATCCGGTTTCCTGGCCGCGACGCTGATCACCGGAAGCTCGGGGCCCGACTTCACCACCGTGCCGATGGGCTCGCCGTCCGTGAGGCACCTCCCGATCATCCTGCTGGTGGGGCTGCTCGCCGGCCTGCTCGGGGTGGCCTACAACAAGATGGTCCTGGGCGGCCTGAAGGTGGTGGACGGCAGCCGGCTGCCACCGGAGTTCTGGGGCGGCGCGATCGGCGCTCTGGTCGGGGCGATCGCCTTCGTCGCACCGGATCTGGTCGGTGGCGGCGACCCGCTGACCCAGCGCGCTCTGCTCTCCGAGGGGTCGATCGCGGTGGTCGCGGGCATTCTGGTGGCCCGGATGGCCCTCGGCGTCGTCTCCTACAGCGCGGCCACCTCCGGGGGACTGTTCGCGCCGATGCTGGTGGTGGGCAGCCATCTGGGGCTGCTGGTCGGCCTGGTCGCCCAGCTCGTCGTGCCGCAGTGGACGCCGCAGCCCGCCGAGCTGGCCCTCATCGGCATGGCGGCGCTGTTCACCGCCACGGTGCGCGCGCCGATCACCGGCATCGTGCTGGCCACCGAGCTCACCGGGGCGAGCGGCCAGCTGCCGCCGATGCTGGGGGCCTGCGCGGTGGCGATGGTGGTCGCCGGATGGCTTCACAGCCGGCCGATCTACGACGCCCTGGCCGATCGTTCCGCCGCGGCGGCCCAGCAGAATGCCGCGGAGTCGAAGGCGCGGCGCTCCGAAAGTCGTGGGAGCTACGAGGGAGATGTGACCCCATCAGGTCGGTAAACCGCCTAGTCGGGTGCACTCGCAGAACATCAGAAAACCCCGCTGACTGGGGCTGTTACACCTAGTCAGCGGGGCTTCCACCGTGGCGGTGACGGAGGGATTTGAACCCTCGGTAGCTCTCGCTACACCCGCTTTCGAGGCGGGCACTTTCGGCCGCTCAGACACGTCACCGTCTGACAACATATCCGACCACCACCATCCGGCACAATCTGCGGACGCAATTCGCCGACCCCGGCGGGCCGCCACCGGGACACGCATCCAGCGCTCAGTCTCCCAGCGTCGCGGCCTCCACGCCGCCGTTCGAGCCGGCGTCTCCCCCGGCGTCCGTCCCATCCGTCCCCCCATGCGTGCGGTCGAACCGCCTCGCCACCAGCAGCGCCAGCCCGATGTAGATCAGCAGCAGTCCGGCCATCATGAACGACATCACGTAGACGGTCTTGACGATGTCGTGGTGAGACAGCGCCAGATAGCTCAGCGGCGCTGCCGCGTAGACGACCGCGAAGGCCAGCGCGATGCCGTTGTTGCGGGTCACGATGAACATATTGGAGATCGGCGAGGTGATGAAGTTGACGAAAAGCCAGGGCACCAGGGCCACCGCGATGGGCGCAGACTGCGCGTACTTCGCGCCCAGCAGCCACGGCAGAACCGGCGGAATGAGGAAGTAGAGCAGAGCGAAGGGCACGACGCCGATCAGTGCGGACCTCACCACCGAGGCCTTGACGCTGCGGTACATCCGACCGGCGTCGGTCACCGACAGCTTCTGGAAGAAGACCTGGGACATCGCCGAGTTGATCACCGAGGCCGGCACCTGCATCAACGACCAGGCCATGTTGAAGGTGCCCAGGGTCGCCCTGGAGAAGTACAGGCCGATGGACAGGTTGATGCCCTGCAACCGCAGCGCGTCGACGATGGCATTCGGCGCGGTGAGCAGCGGCATCTTGATGTACTTGCGCAGCAGCAGCCGCATCGGGGTGTCCGATTCCGGGATGGAGCGCAGGTCGGCGCCCAGGCGACGCCGGAAGTTGTTGAGTGCGGCCAGCTCGCCGACGAATGTGGCGGCCAGCTGGCCGAACCCACCGAGCCCGGCGAAGGCCGCGGCGAACCGGCCGGCCGCGGTGACCGACTGGTTCCACACCGCATTGGTGCCGATGACGCCGAACCGCTTGCGGCGATTGGCCCAGTAGTTGACGATCGCCAACTCGGCGAAGGTGAAGATGATCGGCCCGACCGCCAACATCCACCAGCGGGCCTGCGGCGCCTCCAGAGCCTTGGCGAGCAGTCCGCCGACCGGGATCATCACGATCGTCGCCAGCACCGACATCACCGCATTGATGATGGTCGCCAGCTTGAAGACGCGCTTGGCCTCGCCGTCGTCGTGGGGCAGCACGATGGCCATGTCGTATCTCAGTGCGGCGACCGGGATGACGAACTGCGCCACCGCCATGATCGCCGCGTAGGTGCCCCACTCGGCCGGCGCGACCCGGTGAGTGACGTACACGGTGGCGACCATCGCGATGATCTGGGCGACGCCTGTGCCGCTCATCACCTTCATCACCGAGGAGAGAAACTCGTGGCGGGTGAGGAACCCGCGGATCCGGGCGAAGTGCTTCGGCGGCTCCGCTGCCGCCGATTCCTCCTCCGGGGCCTCCTCGTCGACCCGGGAGTCGCTCTCGCCCGGCCCCGGGGTGCTCTGCTCTGCCGCTCTGCTCACCCGCCCCACCGTATAGGACGCCTCGGAGGATCGAGCCGGGGCGGGGCGCCGGCGGTCATCTGCGGAAAATCGACGAGATGGCGGCCCGCCAAGCCGGCAACTGCGCGAAACATGCCCCGTTTCGTCGGTTTTCCCTCATTCGCTCCGACGCCTGTCCGCGAAGAACTCCCTCAGCAGGGCCGTCGACTCCTCGGCCAGCACCCCGGAGACCACCTCGACCCGATGATTGAGCCGAGGATCGCGAACCACGTCCCACAGCGAGGCCACCGCCCCGGCCTTGGGGTCGAAGGCGCCGAACACCACCCTCCCGATCCGGGCGGCGACGATCGCCCCGGCACACATCGTGCACGGCTCCAGGGTGACGACGAGGGTGCACCTCTCCAGCCGCCACCCTCCAGCAACCCCGCCATCGACGCTCCTGCCGCCCTCGGCCGTATCCTCCTGCAACCGCTGCGCGCCCCGCCGGATCGCCAGGATCTCGGCATGGGCCGTGGGGTCGCCGGTCGCCTCCCGCTCATTGGCCGCCTGCGAGAGCACCGACCCGTCGGGTGCCAGCAGCACCGCCCCGATCGGAACATCCCCCCAGGCCGGGGCCTGGGCGGCGAACTCGAGGGCCTGCCGCATCGCCGATCGCCAGGCCGTCATCGGGCCGGACGGCGTCGCGACCGGAACGGCCTCGCCAGCCACGGACCTGCCGAGCGCGGCCTCCCCTGACACGGCCTGCCCGGGGACCGGGACGCCGATATCGGAGCCCACCTCAGCGGATCGAGGGAGATGCGTGCTCGAACTGACGCCCGTAGTTGATCCGCCGGGCGATCCGGGCGAGCACCTCGTCGGAGTCCTCGTCGAGATCGGCGAAGGCCTCCAGATCGAACTCGCTGATCCCGGCGTCCGAGAGCAGGGCGAAGTCGCCCATCGCCTCGGGATCGTCGTCCGGATCGGGGATGTCCTCGCCCAGGTAGTCGGCCACATCGCGGGCGATCGGCCAGTCATTGCCCTCGACGGCGTCGGACAGGAAGACCCCGACATGACGCCCCCGAACCCGCACGATGACGAAGAACTGATGGTCGATCGAGACCATCCCGACCGCTCCCGCGTCGCCGGGCAGGCGTCGAAGCTGGGTGATCAGCTCATCCAGGTCGTTGGCGAGCTGCTTGTCCAGCGAGACCGCGATCCGCTCCCCGTCGTCGTTGTAGAGGGCCACCACGAGGTCGATCTCGTCGTCGACGGCGTCCTCCAGATCGTCGTAGTCGTCCTCATCACTGACCTCGTCGTCATCGTCATCGGAGTCGGCGTCGGAATCGTCCTCCGAGTCCTCGTCGGCGTCGTCATCCCCGTCGTACTCGGCGGTGTCGTCGTCGAGATCGTCGTAGTCCTCATCCGGCAGGGCGTCCGCCGCCTCATCGGGGCCCGCCGGTGCCTCGACGCGATCCTCGTCGAACGGATCCACATCCTCATCATTGAACGGGCACACAGCGTCCTCCTTAAGCCGACCCACCCATCGTGTCAGAGAACCCGGCCGGATCACACTTCTACCGGGAGAAACACCGGAGAATTCTGTCAGCTTCCCCACCGACGATCCGGTAACGCCGAGGCTCGACGCCGCCCGGCGCTCACGACGTGCACTGCGATGTGGGAGGGTGGAGTCCGTGGAACTTCACGTCATGGACCATCCGCTGGTCTCGCACAAGATCACCCTGCTGAGGTCGGTCGAGACCCCGAGCCCGAACTTCCGCCATCTCGTCGACGAACTCGTCACCCTGCTGGCCTACGAGGCCACCCGCAATGTGCGCGTCGAGCCCACCACGGTCCAGACGCCGATCGCCGAGGCCGCCGGGGTCGCGCTGTCCCATCCCAAGCCGCTGGTGGTGCCGATCCTGCGCGCCGGACTGGGCATGCTCGAGGGCATGATGCGGCTGATGCCCAGCGCCGAGGTCGGGTTCGTCGGGATGACCCGCGACGAGGAGACCCTGATCCCGGTCACCTACGCCGAGCGACTCCCCCACGACCTCACCGGGCGGCAGTGCTTCGTGCTCGACCCGATGCTGGCCACCGGCGGCTCGCTGGGCGGGGCGGTCGAGTTCCTGGTCCGCCGGGGCGCCACCCACATCACCTGCCTGTGCATTCTGGCCGCTCCCCAGGGCATCGAGCACTTCCGCGACCTGGTTCACAAGCTGGACGTGCCGTGCAACCTGGTGGTCGCCGCGGTCGACGACCACCTCAACGAGCACGGCTTCATCGTGCCGGGCCTGGGAGACGCCGGGGACCGGCTCTACGGTCTGGCCGAGTGAGACCCGGCTTCATAGTGATGCGGTGTCTATGAAGGCAGTGCCGGCGGTGAAGACGATGAATGAGGAGATCCGGCGGTCCGGGGTCATCGACCGCGCGGACCTGGAGACGCTGGCCGCCTTCCTGGGCCGGGCTCCCTCCGGCGACACCGTCCCGCCGTGCTGGCACTGGTGTCAGCTGCTGGACCCGGTGGATCCGCGCGAACTGGACCAGGACGGCTACCTGATCGGCGGAATGATTACTCCCGAACCCGGCATGACAAGGATGTTCGCCGGAGGGCGGGTGCGCACCGAGGCGCCCCTGCGGCTCGGCGTCCGGACCATCCGCAGCACCCGTGTCGCCAAGGTCGCGGTCAAGAACGGCCGGCACGGCCGGCTGCGATTCGTCACTCTGGCGTCTGAATGGAGCCAGGACGGGCGAACCATGATCGTCGACGAGCAGGACTACGTCTTCACCGCGGCGTCCAAATCCACCGATGCCCCCGATGTGCCGGAGCCCGGATCACTGCCATCGGCCCCAGAGCCGGGGCAGATCGCGGTGACCGAGCCGATGCTGGTGCTCTTCTCGGCGCTGACCGCGAACCCCTACCGGATCCACTGGGACCGCGACTTCTGCGCCCGCGCCGGCCATCCGGGGCTGGTAATCCACGGACCTCTCCAGGCACTGTGGCTGGCCGAGGAGTTCACCCGGCGCGGGGCCGGGGCCACCGGCCGCACCTTCTCCTACCGGCTCACCGCCCCGGCCACCGCGCCCGCGGTGATGTCGGTGGGCGAGGGGGACGCCGTGGAACTGGTGGTCCGGCGTCCCGACGGGGTGGTCACCGCCACCGCCTCCCTGGTCTGACCCCCGAGGAGCTGCCCACGGAGGACCGATCGCTCCCGACACGCCGTGAAAGCGCACTCCCCGTGCAGAAACACGGCGTATCGGGAGTGATCGGGACCATCAGGAGGGTCGCAACCACCCCGTCAGGCCGCCAGACCCTCGACCACCTCGGCATTCGGCAGGGCCAACAGGGCCTCGCCGGGCAGCACCAGCTTCGAGGCCCTGGTCC
>JALCLH010000012.1 GCA_022647765.1 Acidipropionibacterium sp. | reverse complement strand
TTCACGGATCCCCGGCCGAGCAGAGCGCTGTCTGCCCGTCGTGGCGGGTTCTGGACGTGAACGAGGGGCCCGGTTCGACGAACCGGGCCCCTCGTCTACTCAGTGGGTGTGGATCACAGCGAGGAGGTCTGCTGGCTCACCCAGACCGTCTTGTTGTCAGGACCGGTGGTCTTGTAGAAGGAGATGCTCGCCTTCGTCACATCGCCGGACTCGTTCCAGTCGATCGGGCCGGAGACGCCGTCGTAGTCGATGTCGGTGCCCTTCTGGATCAGGTCGTAGCAGGCCTTGAAGGAGGTGCACTTGGTGCCGCCCTTGGTGACCGTGATGAGGTTCTTCTGGATGCCCTGGGGCGCGGTGCTCTTGCCCTGTGCCGCGGCGAGCGCGACGACCGTGGCGGCGTCGTAGGCCTCGGCTGCGTAGGAGTAGGAGTTCAGCGTCTTGCCGTTGATCTTGTCGAGCTTCGCCTTGAACGAGGCGTCCGGGTTCACGCCGGGAGTCGAGAACTGAGCGCCGGTGATGTCGGGATCGCCCTTGCCGAGGATGCCGTTGTTGCCGTCGGTGCCGTAGAAGTTCTTGAAGTCGAACTTGTTCTGCTGGAGGGCCGCGGCGATCGACTTGATCTCGTCGAAGGAGATCACCACGAGAGCGTCGGGCTTCGGGGCGAGCACCTTGCTGACCTCGGCGTTGAAGTTCGTCGAGTTCGGGGTGAACGGAACGTCGGCTGCGACCTTGACGTTGTTGGCCTTCAAGGTGTTGACGATCTGCGTGTTGAGACCGGTGCCGTAGGCCTCGTTCATGTAGAGGATCGAGACGTTCTTCTTGCCGTCGGAGACGATCTTCTGAGCCAGTGCCTGGCCCTGGAGGATGTCGCTGGGGACGGTGCGGAAGAAGTAGCCGTTGCTCTTGTTCGGGTTGGTGAGCGACGGGTCGGTGGCGGCGGGGGTGATGAACGGGACCTGCGCGTTGGTGATCTGGCTGAACACGGTCTTCACCACGGCCGAGGATTCGGGGGCCAGGATGGCCGAGACGCCGGAGGACAGCAGCGCCTTGGTCGAGGAGGACGCGATGTCGGTGGTGGTGTCGCCGGAGTCCTTGACGATCAGATCGGTCTTGAACGAGGGCGAGGCGGCGTTCGCGTCGTCGACCGCCTGCTTGGCGCCTGCGATGGCGGCCGGTCCGAGCAGGGCCAGGGAGCCGGTCTGCGGGAAGACGGCGCCGATCTTGAGGGTGCCGGTGGCGCCGCCGGAGGCGGAGTCGCTGGGTGAGGCCGAGGTGCCGCCGCTCGAGCCGGACGAGCAGGCTGCCAGCACCATCACTGACAACGAGGCGGCCGCGGCCTTGAGCGCGAGCTTCCGGCCGCGGGAGAGTGTGGTCGAAGAAGAACCCTGCACTTCCGAGGAAGTGGTACGGCCCGAAGAATTGTGATGCATGTGGATCCCTCTCGGAGGAGCTATTCACTACTTGCGGGTGACGGTAGACCGAGAGAAGCGCGCTCTTCGCAACAGTGACGTTGCTGTTGTGTTACACCCCTAGTCAGACCCGATCTATTGAATTGCAGTCGTGACCAAGCCGTGACTTTTGGCGCGGATGCGGGCGGCGCAGGGAGCCACGGAGCGCTTGAGGCATGTCTTTTGGACAGATCGGCAGTTCAACTCGTGACCGAGGAGACGGCGTCTGAGAGTTGACAAGCCTCCAGAATGGAAACCTGTCGAGGTGTGGCCGGGACCGGGATCGAACCGGTGACCTTTCACTTTTCAGGCGAACGCTGCTACCGACTGAGCTACCCGGCCAAGGGCTCGTGTGTGGAAGCGGAGCTCCGCAGCACGAACGCGACGACTGTGAATCGCCGCGTGAGCGACCCCGATGGGACTTGAACCCACGACCTCCGCCGTGACAGGGCGGCGCGCTAACCAACTGCGCTACGGGGCCTTGGACTCCGAGGAGTCCTGGCTGCTGCCTGCGTCAGGCAGCTCGAGAAATATAACAAGGATGCGACGGATGCGCAATGTGGGTCGCCTCGTACGCCGCCTGGTACGGCCCGCCTGTATCTGGTCGGATGGTCGAGGAGAGCCTGGTCTGACCGTTCTCCGCATGTGCCCCGGTGGCGCCGTGCCATCATCGGAGGCACCGAGGAGTAAGGACAATCATGACTGGATTCGATCCGACCCAACCATCAACAACCGAGGTGGGCGCGCGTCGCGAGTCTGACGCGAACTCCCTCAGCCTGGGGCCCAACGGGCCCCTCATGCTTCACGACGTCGCCCTGGTCGAGAAGCTCGCCCGCTTCGACCGTGAGCGGGTGCCCGAGCGCAGCCCGCACGCCAAGGGGTCCGGCGCATTCGGCGTCTTCGAGGTGCTCGACGATGTCTCCGCCTACACCAAGGCGGACTTCCTGCAGCCCGGTCGCAAGACCCGGATGCTCGCGCGGTTCTCGACCGTCGCCGGTGAGCTCGGGTCCCCGGACTCGTGGCGCGACGTGCGCGGATTCGCGCTGAAGTTCTACACGAACGAGGGCAACTTCGACATGGTCGGCAACAACACGCCGGTCTTCTTCGTGCGCGATCCGATGAAGTTCCCCGACTTCATCCACTCGCAGAAGCGGATGCCCGATTCGGGGCTGCGCTCGAACAACATGCAGTGGGATTTCTGGTCGCTGTCCCCGGAGTCGGCCCACCAGGTCGCCTATCTCATGGGCGACCGGGGACTGCCGCGGACCTGGCGCAATATGAACGGCTACTCGTCGCACACCTATATGTGGGTGAACGCCGCCGGCGAGAAGTTCTGGGTGAAGTACCACTTCCACACCGATCAGGGGGTGGAGAACATGACCAACGAGGAGGCGGCGAAGCTCGCGGGGGAGGACGCCGACGTGCACCGCCGCGATCTCTTCGAGGCCATCGAGCGGGGCGACTACCCGAGCTGGACGCTGAGCGTGCAGATCATGCCCTATCAGGAGGCGAAGACCTACCGGTTCAACCCCTTCGACCTCACCAAGACCTGGTCGCACCAGGACTACCCGCTGCACGAGGTGGGCCGGTTCACGCTGAACGAGAATCCGACGAATCACTTCGCGCAGATCGAGCAGGCGGCCTTCAGCCCGAGCAACACGGTTCCGGGCACCGGCATCTCGCCCGACAAGATGCTGATGGCGCGCGTCTTCTCCTACCCCGACGCGCAGCGCAACCGGATCGGCACGAACTTCAACCAGCTCCCGGTCAACGCGCCGAAGGTGTCGACGAACTCCTATGACAAGGAGGGCGCGATGCAGTACGACCACACGGGCAGCGCGCCGGTGTACGCCCCGAACTCCTACGGGCGCGCCTATCAGGACGAGCAGGGTCCGGTCGAGAACGGCTGGGAGGCCGACGGCGAACTCGTGCGCGCCGCCTACACGCTGCACGCCGAGGACGACGACTTCGGTCAGGCCCACACCCTGGTGCGCGACGTCTACTCCGAAGAACAGCGCGACCGCCTGGTCGACACCGTGACCGGGATGCTCGTGGGTCAGGTGGAGGAGCCCGTGCTGTCGCACGTCTTCCAGTACTGGAAGAACATCGACGACGAGGTCGGCCGGCGCATCGAGCAGAGCTACTACGCGCAGGCCGGTGGCGCGCAGGAATAGGCGCTTCCAGCGCAACGCGGCGAATGGTCCAGCCAGATTCCCGTCTGACTGGACCATTCATCCAAGTATCCCGAACGGGATTCGAACCCGCGTTACCGCCTTGAAAGGGCGATGTCCTAGGCCACTGGACGATCGGGACCGAGCCAGCCAGGGCCCGACCATGCTACCGGCGTCGCTGGGATCGCGCCAACGCTTCCGCTGTCCGGTTCCGCGCGCTGTCAGTCCCAGATGGTGGTGATGTGGACATGGTCCATGTGATTGGCCGTGACCGAGCCGCGATCGGCTACCGCCCGCCAGCCTTCCGAGTTGCGGGCGATGTTCCAGATCTTGTTGTCGAACATGATGTACTGCACGCCGAGCTCTGTGGCATGGGACTTGAAGTAGTTGGCGATCGACCACCCCAGGGCGTTGTCGGCGGCTCCGTGGGGCAGCATCAGGTCGACGGCGTGGCCGCTGGGATGATCCGGCAGGGAGTCGGCGTGGACGCCGTAGATGGTCTTGATCTGCGGGAAGACGGCAACGGTGCGGTTGACGATGCCGGTGGCGCTGGGGCGCAGCCCGTCCAGTCCGGAGGAGCCGTTGGCGCGCAGGATCGACCAGGATGACGCCGTCGTTCCGCCCTTGGCGCCGCTGCTCGTGGGAGCGCCGGCAGTGGACGAAGTGCGGGGTTGCCTGGTGGACAAGTAGGCGCTTGCGACCCACGCGTTCGCTCCCCGGTAGCTGACCGGCGTCCAGCCGTTGACCGGCGTCCCACGGGTTCCTACGTGGTCACCGACGTTGAGGGTGCCCAGGATGGCGCTGCCGGTGGTGGCCCCGGCTCGAACGTGAACTGCGGTGGTCGCGTAGACGACGGTGCTCGCCGGGGTGGTGGCCTTGGAGCTGGTGCTCGGTGTGGAGGGTGCGGTGGTGAGGTATCTGGTGGCCATCCAGGCGTGGGTGCCTTGGTAGGTGACGGGGGTCCAGCCGTTGACGGAGGCTCCGCGGCTGGTGACGTGTCCGCCTTTGGGGAGGACGCCGAGGATTCTGCTGGAGGTGCTAGCCGAGGCCCGGACGTTGACCCAGGTCGTGGCGTAAACCGACGGACTGCTGGAGGAACCTCCCGAGGAACGGGATCCCGTGTTGGAGCTGGCGCTCGGTGTGGTGGTGAGGTAGGTGGTGGCGATCCAGGCGTTGGTGCCTTGGTAGTTGACGGGGGTCCAGCCGTTGACGGAGGCTCCGCGGCTGCCGACGTGTCCGCCCTTGGGCAGGACGCCGAGGATTCTGCTGGAGGTGCTGGCCGAAGCCCGGACGTTGACCCAGGTCGTGGCATAGACAAGCGCGGCCTTGGCTGGGGCGGTGGGGAGCTTCGGCGTCGCCGCTGGTTTCGTGAGGAGGGCCGGTCGAGTGTCGACGCCGGCGGCGTGCCCAGTGTTGAGAGCGAGCAGCTGTGTGCCGGATGCGATCAGGCCCGCTGAGGCCAGGGTTGCCGCCCCGACGCGAACCGGCTTCATTGCGCTCATCTGGCATTTCCCTCCGACGAGAGTCCCTGATGACACGGAATCTACGGGCGGGCGACCTGCCACCACCAACTTGCGAGTAGGGCTGGCGACCCTGAGTCAAGGAGAAACGCCGGGCAGGGGCAAGAAATATGAGGATGAGATCTCAGGTTCTCTCGGGCAATCAGACGACTCATGAGTGCCTTGTGACAAGGGTATATGTGACGATCGAAGAAGTATGCCGGGGGATCCTGCGAGCCGCCTTCTCGCTTGGCTGAGAGGTGCTCAGGGAACCCTCAATCGTCAATTGAGGGTTTGTCGAGGGCCGGCACCACCGTGGTGGAGACGGCGTCGCTGAGCAGCAGCTTGGCGCGTCCCCATACCGGTGCCGGCAGCCATCCGCTGCGGATGCCGGCCGTCGTGGTAGCGGTGCTGGCCAGGGTGTCGGTGATGCGGGCGCAGTCCTCAGATGTGGCGAGGACCGGGACGACGGCGCGCGAGCCTTGGAGGTGGTTCGCCAGTGCGACGCCGAGCGCGAAACCGTCGAGATCGGTGGTGACGATGGCCAGGTCGCCCTGATCGGGGTTCGCGATGAGCAGGGCCTGGATGAGTCGGGCTCCGTTCAGCGGTTCGGGGCAGACGACGACCAGAGCGTCCTCAAGGACCGCGGTGGGGGTGGCGTCGGGGGAGAGGTAGGACGCCGCGCGGTCGTCGGCCAGTTGCGCGCCGACGGTGAGGGCGCCGGCGTCCAGCAGCTCGTCGATGTGGGCGCACAGGTCCTGGGACATCCGGGGGAGACGCCGCCCCTGCGGCAGCGCGGAGAGCTCGGCCTCGGCTCGCAGTCGGGAGCGACGGTCGACGATCGCCGCAATGATGAGCAGGGCGAGGCCGACCGCGAGGATGACCCACATGCCGATCGGTACTGCCATGAAGCCAGCCTGTCACGGGCAGGACGCGCGGGGTGGGGACGGGCCGGCCGGCGGATCGCTAGACTGGGCGAGCCCCCGTAGCTCAGTTGGTTAGAGCAACGGACTTTTAATCCGTGGGTCCGGGGTTCGAGTCCCCGTGGGGGCACCAGCGCACAAGGTTCGAACTTTCGCCCAATGAATCATTAGGCGGGGTTCGGGCCTTGTTCGCGTTTTCGGCCCAGGTCAGGGCGTCGGCGTTGACCTCGGGATCGAGCAGTATGTCGAAGGGGCGCGCCCGCTCCACGCGCACCTGCCCGTCCTCGTCGATGTAGATCTTCGTGAAGAACGCCTGGTTGCACAGGCGCCGGTTCGCGTCGTCGCACCGCCGGTAGATCTCGGCGCAGTTCTCCAGCAGATTCAAGGCGTCCTCCAGGTGCGCCTGGGCGTCGGTGTATTCGCCGTAGTGCGCCTCGAGGCGGCGGTTCACCAGGTCGAGCTCTCCGCTGATCCGGTCCTGCTCTCGTTTGAGGACGGCGAGTGGGATCGCGTCGGCGTAGTGGGCCTGCAACAGCTTGGTCTGCTCGTGCTCCAGCCGGTCGCGGTTCGCGGTCAGCTGGGCCAGCTCGTTGGCCTCGGCGGACATGAGCCGGTCGAATTCGGCGTGGATCATGCCGCCCAGGGCCTCGCGCTGGGCGTGGGTGATCTGCACGCGCTGGTAGTACTCCTCGATGAGGCGCTCGACCGTCGCCGATGAGCATCGCCTGACGGGTGCACTCGGTGCGCTTGGCGTGCCGGCCCGAGCACACGAAGTACGGGTACACGTTCCCGTAGCGGTTCTTCGCGTTGGCCGCGATGAGCCGGGAGCCGCACTGGCCGCAGAAGACGGTGCCCTTCAGGTAGTGGTCGTGCACCTGCGTGGCCTCGCAGGCCGGTCTTGTGGGCCATGAGCACGGACTGGACCTGGTACCAGACCTCGGAGGGGACCAGCGGCGTGTGCGACCCCTTGTACAGCACTCCCCGGTAGGTGACGTCGCCCTTGTAGTAGGAGTTGGTGAGCATCCGGTGCACGCTGGAGACCGCGAGCGTCTTCGAGGGGCGTTTGGGCGTGGCCGGGCTGGTCAGGCCGCGCGAGGTCAGCTCGTCGTGCAGCTGGCTGACGGTCCACTCGCCCGAGGCGTAGGCCTTGAACGCCCATTCGACCAGGCCCGCCCGATCGGGGTCCAGTTCGACGGTGCGGATTTCGCGGCCCAGCTCGTCGCGGGTGCGCACGTTCAGGTATCCGATGGGCGCCTTGCCGATGGTGCCTCCCTTGGCGGCCTTCTGGGTCATGCCCTTGACGACCTCGGTGGCCAGGGTACGCGACCAGCAGGTTCGTTAGCCATGGAGCGGTGATACGGTCGGCGCCTTGGCGCGGACAGAACGGAGACACCACCAGACTTGACCGAATCTCGGAACAACGGTGATCCGAAAGAATCGCAAGCCGAACTAAGCTGAGGACATGGAGATAGTCTGCGAGACCAACGGGCACGGTTTCATGGCGTGGCCAGTTGGGTATGACGGGTCATTTGTTCGTGGCGCAACTCTTGAACTGGTGAGGGCTAAACGCGACGGTGAACTTGTGGCGTGGGCGGAGTGGACCAAGCAGCCTGATGTCCGGGTTACCGACTGGCATGAAACCATCAAAGAAACAGGGGCTTGCGTCGAAGACGGTGATACTGAAATCCTGCTAGCAACTGATGTCGATGGCTATTGTGATGAAGCGGAGCTGAGGGGAGTATGTGCAATCGCACAGCACTCTGCGGTGCAGGTAGACGAAGTTCGGGCTCGTTGCTCAGACATCCTTGATCACGTTGATCCTGCGATGCAACGAAGTACGTTCTACGGGGATGTTTTCGCAACAGTTGAGGGTCAGTACGGGCATCTGATCAATACCCAGCGCTATTACCTGCAGTGCGTAGGCACCGATGCCGATGTGGCAGGAGTGCCGTTGTCTGAGTCGAGACAACGTGTGACTACTGCGCTCATCGAGTTCTATGCCGAGCTCGGCAACTCCCTCATCATCGACGAGGAGAGTGGGGAAGGATGGACGATCCGCAAGGTCATACGTCGTCTGATCGCTCATGATCGAATCCACGGGAAGGCGATGGAAAGGATGCGGTGCCGATTGTCTGCTCGTTGATGAGCTTCGCTCGAAGTGCACCCGACGGCGAGTGCCTTCCCACAGAAGCGTCATTGCGAGCGACACCGAGTTCCAGCAGCGTCTCCGGCCCCGAGCCCACGCAGCGCGTGCCGCCCAGTACTGCACATCACCGACAACGCCGAAGCCGACGTGCCGCTCTACATCGTGGGGAATGGCCGCCTGACCGACGACACGCGCGCGGCGCTCGACATCCCGCGCGAGGTCGTCGAATACAGATAGCGACATTCCCTACTTGTCCGAGGGCGGTCGGCCACGGAGCGAAGCACAACTTCCGGTCTTGCAGAATCGCGCGCGAGGCGGGCAGGTCGCCCTCGGCCATCTCGCGCAGCGTCAGACGTGGAGTTTCGATCAGCATGCGATCCATTCTTCAGCAGCTGTGCTTCGACTGCTCGGTGAAACTGCCCGCCTGTCGCTCGGCGCGGCCAGGTGTCGCCAACGGAAGCTCCCATTCCTGTTGATCCGCGTCAGCCGCCACCTCAGATATAGTGTAAAGACGATGGGAGGATGGATTCATGGCTCACTCATTCGACGACCTACTCACTCAGGAACAGTCCACTTGGACCACCGATCAGAAAGCCATCGCCGACGCCGCCCGCAAACAGTACACGGAGGACTTCGACGCTGTCGTGGCGTTCGGACAACAGCTCCGCGCGGCTCGGCGGAACGCCCATCTCACACAGACTCAGGCTGCCACGAAGGCGGGCCTGCACCAGTCCGACGTCAGCGACATCGAACGTGGCATCGCCAACCCGACGCTGCGGAGTATCGCCCGCCTTGCTGCCGCAGTCGGTGCGACCCTCAGTATCGAATCCGCTTATGCCGATGTCGAAGGCAGCATCTCGGGATAGGTGATCTCAACCTCGGAGATACTGAGTGGGAAGTCCTTGCGGTTGTTGGTCACGAAGCGATCAGCGCCACCGGCGACTGCGGTTGCGAGGTGCACGGCGTCGGCGGCGTGCAATCCGTATGAAGTGGCGAGGGCGACCGCCAGTCTGACGGTTGGCACATCCACGGGCTGCAGATCGATCCGGCTGAGCAGACTGATGAGTGCGGCGACCTCGTCGGAGTCCGGGTCGGCGCGCAACGGCTTCGGCAGCACCTCGGCCAGCAGCAGCACCGATCCGATGCCAGCGGCGTCGCCTTCGATATCGGCGCTGTCGGTGAAGAGCGTGCGCACCCGTACGCTGAGTGGGTGGTTCTGGGTGGCGGCGTAGATGAGCACGTCCGCGTCGAATGCGGTCAGCACACTCATCGTGAGTGGCGGTCGGTTCGGACGGCCTCGACGAGGTCCTCTGCGCGCTCGGTGGTGAGTGCCGCCGGCCGGATGGGATCGGTGCGGGCCTGTTCGAGACGCTGGGCCAACTGGTCGGCGTGACGAAGTGCGTCGGGGGCCCGCCGCTCCCTGAGCGAGGTGGGCGAGACGAGCACTGCGACGATGTGGCCGTGACGGGTGATCGAGATCTCCTCGCCCGCCTCGACTCGGTCGAGCTGCGCAGGGAGCGTCTGCCTGGCAGTGGTTGCAGTGATCGTGGCCATGGAGCAAATTGTACGGCAGTGTACGTAGCCGTACACCCTCTGTGGTTGATTTGGTTTTCAACTACGGCATCGATCTGCCGGCGTTCGCCGCGTTCCCGCTGGTGGACGACGTGGCTGGCGCGGGCGCCGACCTGGACGGTCGTGATTTCGGAAACTTCAGTCGAGCAGCTTGACCATGTAGAACTCGTCGTGGGCGACATTACCGATACGCATATTCAGGGAGGATTTCAATCACAACATTAAGCACATGCTTGATCCGGCGTAATGGCGATCCCTGCGCCGAGACGTATCCGATCAAGTGCGCTGTGGAGGTGAAAGCCGGAGCATCTTGCTCATTGAGGGGCCGAAACTCCATGCTGCTTGCGGTCGTCACGTCTTCACGGTCGTCCCTCGGGCGGCACGATCTCGACGTACTCGACGATGTTTCCGTCGGGGTGCCGGGCGATGAGTCGCTCCCCGTTCGGCCCGGCGGCCGGGCCCTCCATCAGCTCCCCGCCGGCCGCGGTGACGGCGTCGACCACCTGCGCGATGTCGCGGACATTGACGGTGGCGCTATGAGCGCGGGCCTCGGGCGTGGCGTGCTCGACGAGCAGAAACACTCCGATCCTGGCCAGGCGCATCGGGCCGTACCTGAACAGGTGCGAGGCCTCTCCGGTGAGGCGCTCGTAGAGCGGGAGAGCGGCGTCGAGGTCGTCGACGTAGATCCGTGCCAGCACGTCGATGATATTTCCATCGCCCATGGCAGTCATTCTCGCACCGCCAACACCATCCGCACCGTCCGATCCGGGGCGCCTCGTGGAAGGGGTCAGGCGAAGGCCTGGTCGACGGCGTCTGCGAATGCGGCCATCGACGTGAAGGTCCAGTCCGGGGTCACCGGCGCAGAGGGCTCCGGCGTCGCTCCCCATCCCTCCTGGTTGTGGCGACGGTTGATCCAGACCGTCGGCAGGCCGAACTGCTTGGCCGGCACATGGTCATGGAAGAGCGACTGCGCCACATGCAGCAGTCCGCCGTCCGCAATCCCGTTCTTCTGGCGGGTGGCCAGCAGTGCCTCGAAGTTCTGCCTGGACGGCTTGTACGACTGGACGTCCTCGGCGGTGATGATGTCGTCGAATTCAACACCGAGTCTTTCATTGCTCGCGGCGAATCCCGCACGGTTGACATTCGAGAGGATAATGAGCTTGAAATGCTTCTTCAAGCGATTCAGCGCGTCCGACGAGTCGGAGAATGCGGGCCAGTCGGGGACGGAGACGCCGAGGGCATCCGCATCGGAGTCGGTCACTGTGATGCCCAGCGCGTGTCCGGTGCGCCGGAACGCCTCGCGCAGCACATCTGGATATAGAAGAGCTGGCTGCTCCGCCTCGACGGCAGCCTCCTTGTCCGCATAGGCGACGAGCAGGTCCTCGCGTGAAAGCGAGGAGCCGCGGCGTATCGCCCATTCCTCGAGCACAGTGCCGATCCCCGTCTCCCAGTCGATGAGAGTCCCGTAGCAGTCGAAGCTCAACGCCGTGAACGACTCGAGGCGTTCTGTCATATCAGTTTCTCCATTCCCATGAGGGCAGGCCGGCCACATCAATGCCAATTCTGACCCGACAATTCCTGTGAAATTGCCGCTTAATCCAAGAAGTTGTCAACAGTTTACACCATGACGACAACAGGACCGCACAGCTCCCCATCCCATGGGATCTGCGCGGGCCCGTTCGAGACACTGCGCCGGCTGGTCGGCATGGAGCAAGGTGTTGGGACCGCTCGCCACCTGAGTGCGGCGGCGAACTCCAGGATGCGTGATTCCGCGCAACCACAGGGTTGCGTACTGGCACGGATTGAAGACGATGCGCGCACGCCACGACAGTGATGCTCATGACCTCCTCTCCCTTCGCGCCCTCCGTATCCGATTGCCCCCGCCCTGACTCGGAAAGGCGTTCGCGCAGCCTCGTGCCGGACCTCGCTCGGGGTCTTGGGCTGCTCGGCATCACCGTCGTCAACGCACCATTGCTCGCTCCGCGCGAAGCAGTCGACACCGTCGATCGCGTGAGTTCGGTCATTGTCACCGGACTGTTGGAAAATCGCAGCTGGCCGATGTTCGCCCTGATGTTCGGCTTCGGTATCGCCGCTATCGGCCGCTCGAATGGATCGTCAGGGATTCTCTCCGGAGGCGCGCAACAGAATGCTGAGACGCCGCAACTGGTGGCTCTTCGCTTTCGGACTGATTCAGGTGCTGCTGGTGTTCTGGGGTGACATTCTCGCCGTGTACGGGCTCACCGGGATGGCCGTCATCATGCTCATGCACCGATCCGCCCGTACCAGGCTCATCTTCGGAGCGGTCAGTGCCGCGCTGTGGTTCGGCGGCAATGTCGTCCTGAATCTGGGTGGTTCGAGTGACGACGTGCCCGCCTCGCCCGACTACCTCACCTCCATCCTCGAACGGTTGGCGGTGTTCGGTTTCTGGACGGGCCTGAACAGCGTCGCGCTGACCCACCTCGCGCCGATGCTGATGGGTGTGGCGCTCTTCAACCGCGGTGCCTTGCACCGACCGGTCGACCATGTCGCGCTGCATCGGCGACTCGCCGCGTGGGGGCTGATCATCGGGGTGATGGGAGCCCTTCCGCTGTGCTTCATCAGGGCGGGCAGGGTGGCGGCCTTCGGATCAGATCGATGCAGTGGCCATCGGTCTGCACGCCCTCACCGGTATTGCGCAGGGAGTCGGTTATGTGAGCCTCATCGCGTTGTGGTCGGCGCGGCACTCCGTCGTGGGCGTCGCCCCTCGGCGCTGCGCGCTCCTGCTGTCGGAGATCGGTCGTCGTTCGTTGACGGTCTATTTCGTCCACTCCATCCTGCTGGGACTCCTGTTGTCGCCGTGGGCGTTCGACCTCGCGCCGTCGCTCTCGCTGGCGTCGAGCCTATCTGGTGGGGCTCGGGGTGTGGCTGGCGTGCGCGACAGTCGCCCTGGTCCTTTACGGGTATGGACGGCCCGGACCTGCGGACGTGCTGTTGCGCCGGCTCAGTTACGGCCGATCGATCACGGATGGGGAACCCCGTGGTCGGTAGCATCTCGCCCATGAAGCGACCGCTTGTCGCGCTCGATGCGAGTGCGCAGCCGCCCGGTCGGTCGCAGGTGTTGAGCGACCGGCATCTTCTGCTCGCCGTCGTGGCGCTTGCAGCGGCGGGCATCGCGGGGGCGGTAGCGGTTGACATCGCCGGGCGAGGAGCCTTCCCGACCCACCCGATATCCGCCGTCGCGCTGGGGGCGGCTGCCTGTTGCCGTCTGTGCGGGCGCCAGTACTGCTCATGGCCGCAGCGCAGGAGTGCTGCGGGCCCTTTCGGCGTCCCTGCTGATGTACCTGTGGTTGGGTGTGGGCGCCTGCGCGAGCGACACTTCGCCATGGCCGGTCCTGTGGTCCGTCGGTTGGATGCCGGTCAACGGGCTGGTCGTGGCCGCCGGGCTCGCCGCGGCAGCGATGCGCCGCTCAGCCCTGGCCTTCGGCGTCCTCATAGCGATCTGGACCACCGTGGCTGCTGTGCTCGTTCGACCGAGCAAGCCGTTCAATGGACTTCCGACCGCAGGCACCGGAGACGTGGGCGTCTCGCGTCCCCTGGCTGGAAGCGGCGCTGATGGCCGCCTTGGCAGCAGCGATGCTCTTGGCCCTCATCTGCGTTCTCGTCCGGGCATTCCGCGCCCACGTCACCGAGAGACGCCATCTCGCCAACTGCGTGGCCACGACGTCGATGGGTGCAGGGTTGATGGTCATGTGCGTGGCACTTGCCGCACTGCGCGACCCGGGCGAGATCGATCCGTCGACCGGATCGGTCGGCTACATCGTCGCGATTGCCATGGTGGCCGTCCTTGCGACCTACGGGAACGCCGCGTCGCCGTGGCCGCTCCGGGTGGTGATCGGCTACTGGATGGCGGCATTCGCACTGCTCATCGGGGTGTACGCGGCAGCCGTCGGACCGGCTGCGGTCGGAGTTGCGATCACGGTCGCGATCACAGCAGCCGCGGCCGCGGCCACCGTGTGGGTGGTCAGATGGCTTGAGCGACGCCTCGTGGTCGAGAAGCCACGATCGGTCACCAGCATCCCGGGTCTGTCGCCACGGGAGCAAGAAGTGCTCGCCGGCGTCGCGGCTGGAGCCACCAATGC
The DNA here is from genome assembly GCA_022647765.1 of Acidipropionibacterium sp. GTDB lineage: Bacteria > Actinomycetota > Actinomycetes > Propionibacteriales > Propionibacteriaceae > Acidipropionibacterium. The sequence goes on along the minus strand of JALCLH010000012.1, from coordinate 107,124 downwards.
CGGTATCGCGGCCGACCTGTTCCTCTCCGAACGGACCGTGGAGCAGCATGTGAGGTCGATCTTCGCCAAACTGGACCTCGGTGATCGTGACTCCTCCAACCACCGTGTCCGAGCGGCTGTGCTGTGGTGGCAGCAGCAGTCGTTCAGTGGCGACGTGGGTGAGCAGTAGGGCGCATACCTGATCGGGGCAGCGTGGAGAAGTCGAGACTCCGCGCCAGGCTGTATCGTCACGAGAAACTCGTGCGACCAGAGTCAGCGCAGCAGAAGGGGATGCCTCGATGAGCGACGCGACGACCACGGACGCCTGGCCGGACGGACCGATCCGCTCGGTGGAGACGGTGGACTACCACACCGCAGGAGAGCCGTTCCGCATCGTGGCCGAACCTCCCGTCGCCATCAAGGGCGAGACGGTGGCGGAGCGGCGCGCGTACGCGATCGGCGATCCCGGCGTCAACTATCTGCGGCAGCTGCTGTGCTTCGAGCCGCGCGGGCACGCCGACATGTACGGGGGCCTCATCGTGCCGCCCGATGACGACGGAGCTCATCTCGGCGTCCTGTTCTGGCACAAGGACGGCTTCTCCACCGCCTGCGGGCACGGCACGATCGCCCTGGGGGTCTGGGCGCTCGACTCCGGCCTGGTGCCCGTCGACCCATCCGGGATCACCGATGTGGTGATCGACGTGCCCTCGGGCCGGGTCACCGCCCGCGTGCACACCACCTCGGAGAACCGGGCTCGCGAGGTGGACTTCATCAACGTCCCCAGCCGGCTCGTCGCAGAGGACGTCCTGGTCGCCACCCGACAAGGAGAGCTGCGCGTCGATCTCGGCTGGGGCGGCGCCCTCTACGCCTGCGTGGACGCCGCATCCGCCGGACTGAGCGTGACGCGCGAGAATCTCACCGACCTCATCGCGCTCGGGCGCGACGTCAAGGCCGCCCTGGCCGGCGACCCCCGCACCCTGCACCCGACCGATCCGCGGCTCAGCGGCGTCTACGGCACGATCTTCTACGACGATCTCGGGACGCTGCCGACCGGGGAGCTGCATCAGCGCAACGTGACCATCTTCGCCGACGGGCAGGTCGATCGCTCGCCGTGCGGGTCGGGAACCGCGGCCCGCGTCGCCGTTCTGCACGCCGCCGGACAGCTCGCCGATGACCAGGTGCTGGTGCACGACTCCATCGTCGGTTCCCGTTTCCGCGCCCGCGTCCTGGAGAAGACCACCGAGCTGGGGACGCCCGCGGTGATCCCGATCGTGACCGGCAGCGCCTTCCGGGTCGCCAGATCGACATTCGAGGTCGACCCCCGCGACCCCATCACACCAGGGTTCGTGCTGCGATGACCGCGCTACGCCGCCTGGACGCCGACGCCGTCACCGCTGCCCTTTCCCCGGCCGCCGCCGTGGATGCCATCGCCGGCGCGCTGACCGGCGGCTTCGATCCGGCCCGTGACATCGCTCGCACGATCGCGGAGACCTCCCAGGGACAGTTCCTCCTCATGCCGGCCGAGGTCGGTGACGCCGCCGGGGTCAAGGTGGCGACGGTCGCCCCCGCCAATCCCGCCGTCGGACTGCCCCGGATCCAGGCCAGCTACCTGTTCTTCGACGCCCGGACCCTCACACTGCGCGCCACGCTGGACGGCACCGCGCTCACCACGCTGCGCACCCCCGCGGTGTCGGTGGCCGCCATCCGGCCCGCTCTGGAGCGGTTCGACGGGCCGCTGCGGGTTGCGGTCTTCGGCGCCGGACCGCAGGGCATCGGGCATGTGCAGACCCTCGCGGCGATCGCGCCCGGCCCGCTCGCCGGGACGACATTCATCGTCCGCCACCCCGACAAAGCGGTGCTTGAAGCGCGCGAACTCGGTGAGGTGGTCGACGCCGGGAGCCCGGAGGCGCGCCAGGCCCTGTCCGGCGCGCAGGTCGTGGTGTGTGCCACGAGCGCCCGCACCCCCTTGTTCGACGCTGACGCCGTCGCGTCGAATGCGGTGGTGATCGCCGTCGGCTCCCACGAACCGGACGCCCGCGAGCTGCCCGGCGCCCTGCTGGCACGCTCCACGGTCATCGTCGAGGACCGCGGGACCGCTGTGCGGGAGGCCGGGGACATCGTCCTCGCCCTCGGTGACGGCGTCATCACCGAGGACGACCTGATCCCGATGCGCGACGCCGTCACCGGCGTCGCCGCGATACCGGCCGATCGTCCCGTGGTGTTCAAGAGCGTCGGCATGTCGTGGCAGGACCTCGTCGTGGCCGACGCGGTGCTCCGGGCGGCCGATCGCCGGGCGTAGTCAGTAGCCGCCGGGCAGTTTCGAGGGAACTCAGGCGGGCTTATCGCCAGCGGCGTGCGCAGCGTGCAGCCGTGCCACGAGGCTGTCGGCCGCCGAGGTGAGGTGCTCCTGGATTCCGTGACGCAACTCGGCCTCGTCGGCGTCACCCACCAGCGTGATCAGCTGGCGGTGCTCGGCGACCAGATCCTGCGGGTGCGGGTAGTCGGGCTGGAGCTGTCGGACGCAGACAGTGGCCTGGGCGCTGAGCTGACGGTATGCCGCCAGCAATCTCGGGCTGCCGACCGACTCGACCGCGGTGAGGTGAAAGGCGATGTCGGCATTGGCGATCGCCAGCCAGCTGTCCTTGGCGAGGGCGTCCTCCAGCTCGTCCACCCGCTTCGTCAGGGCCGTGGCGACGCGCTCATCGCCGCGGCAGGCGAGGAAGGCGCTCTCCTCGTAGATCGATCGCATGTAGTAGAGGTCGCGGATGTCGTCCTCGGTGAACTCCAGCGCGAAGACGCCGTGGTTGCGCACCGAGACGACCAGCCCCTCGGTGGCCAGCCGCTGCATGGCCTCGCGGATCGGGCCCCGGCTGATCCCGAAGCTCTCGGCCAGGTGGGCCTCCGGCAGCTGACTGCCGGCCGGCACGCTGCCGTCGATGAGCATGTCGCGCAGTCGCTCGTAGACCTGGTCGGCCATCGACTGAGGAGTCATCGGCCGGGTGCGGAATGAGGCGAGCCGTCCTTGATCCTGCTCACTCAATTCCTGTGCTCCCTCGCGTGCCTCGCCAGCCAAGATCTGACGTCCACCGCGAATGATACCGATGAGCGTCCGCCGAACCCCCTGAGCCCGATCCGCCTGCAAGCGGCCAATCGATCCTCGTCAATCGGTCGATCACCGACGGCCTCCCACTTATCACCCACCCACCAAGGCCACGAGGCGCCCCTTCTTCCACGAGGCGCCTCATGTAGCTGGCGTTTGGTGGAGGAAGGGGCGCCTCGTGGGAGGGGCCGGGCTGCCGTCTATTCGACGAGTGCCTCAACGCAGGCGGCGAGTCCGCTGCGCAGAGCCTCCATCTGGCTGGGGGTGAGGGTGGCGACCATCCGCTGCTCGATGCGTTCCGACCCTCTTGCGGCCTCGGTGAGGAGGGCCTGTCCCTCGGAGGTCAGTGACGTCGGAATCGCGCGTCCGCCCGGAGCCCTGTCCGCGCGCTCGACCAGACCCCGTGCCTCCAGGGAATGCAGCAGTGCGCTCATGGTCTGACGGGTGACGAAGACGGCTCGCGCCAGGTCTGAGTTGGACGCCCCGGGGCTGTGGCTGAGCGCCTCCAGGCAGGAGTACTGCGGCGTGGTGAGTCCCAGCGGTCGCAGTTCGTCGTCCATCCGTGATCTCAACGCGGCCTGAGCTCGCTTGAGCTGGTAGCCGATCAGCGAGTAGGCGCCGTTGTCTTGGTTCATGTCAGTATTCTGACATACTGTCTTTTGTGTCAGTGTCCTGACATGCACATCTTCGGAAGGAAACTACTCATGACAGTCACCGGACCCGACTTCATCGCACTTCAGGTGCGCGATCTCGATCGATCGGCACGCTTCTACGAGACGCAGCTCGGACTCCATCGAGCGCCGGCCGGGCCTCCCGGGGCCGTCGTCTTCGCCACCTCGCCCATCCCGTTCGCGGTACGCGAGCCGCTTCCCGGGGTCGACCTCGACCAGACCTCGCATCCCGGACTGGGGGTGGCACTGTGGTTGTTCTGCGACGACGTCGCCGGGCTGCACGACTCCCTGATCGCGGCGGGCACTCCCGTCCTGCGGGCGCCCGAGCCCGGTCCGTTCGGCCTCACGCTTACCTTTGCCGATCCGGACGGGTATGCCGTCACGGTGCACGACAAAGCCTGACGCAGCCTCAAAAGGCCTGACCGGCGCAGACTTCAGCGCCGACCACGAAGCGCCCCTTTGTCGACGAGCCGCCAGCTGGAGAAGGCGCCTGGTGGACGAGGGGGCGCGTCGTGGGGGGTGATACAAGTCGGCGTGAGGGCCGATACTCGCCGGCGGAAGCCCGGAAGCCTCAGCTCTCGCTGCGCCGCGAATAGGAGCCAGCGTCGATCCCTCGCAGCCGGCAGTACTCCTCCAGACGCCCCCGCACCAGGATGTCGGTGCGCCGCAGCCTGGCGACGTCGCGCGCTCCCAGCAGGGCGCTGAGCTCGCGGGTGTGGGACTGCCAGGTGCGGATGAGGTCGATCAGTGACTCGGCGCCGCCGTCCACCACGGCGTCCAGGAACGCCCCGGCCACCCCCACCGAACCGGCCCCCAAGGCCAGGCACTTGAGTATATCCAGCGGATTGCGCACCCCGCCGGAGGCCAGCAGCTCCGGACGCTCGTCGGGCCCCAGCTGCCCGGCGTCCAGCAGGCAGGCCGGCGCCGACTGCCCGAAACCGGTGAGATACCCGTAGTCGGCTTCGGGCCGGCGGTCGTTCTCGATCCGCAGGAAGTCGGTGCCCCCGCGTCCCGACACATCGGCGTAGCGCACCCCGATCCCGGCCAGCTGGCGCAGCGTCCGGGAGCTGAGCCCGAAGCCCACCTCCTTGACCAGCACCGGCACCTCCACGGCGGCCACGATCCGCTCGATCCCGCCCAGCCAGTCCGCGAAGTCCGGCGCACCCTCCGGCATCACCGTCTCCTGGACGGCGTTGACATGCACCTGGAGCACGTCGGCCTCCAGCAGCTCCACGGCCCGCACCGCATCGGCGGCCGACCGGCCGACCCCGATATTCGCCATCACCAGGCCATCGGGATTCTCCCGGCGGATCACCCGGAATCCGTCGGCCGAGGACGGATCGTCCAGCGCGATCGACGCCGACCCGCAGCCCATCGCCAGGCCCGTCTCGCAGGCGGCGATCGCCAACTGCTGGTTGATGTGCCCGGTGTGCTCGGTGCCCCCGGTCATCCCGTTGATGTAGAACGGCGAATCCAGCCGGCGCCCGGCCAGCTCGACGCCCAGATCGACCTGCTCCAGCGGCACCGCCCCGAGCGCGTGATGCAGGAACTCCAGCTCGTCGAACTCATTGCTCCGGGAGTCCGTGTCACCGGGATGCCCGCCGCCCCGCCGGGACCGCGACCCGGACCACTGCACCACCGCCAGCCGGACGTGATCCTCCTTGCGATCGTGCCGCCGGGCGGCGTCACGATCCCAGCCGGACTGACTGGGCACGGCGCTCATCGCGTCACCTCCCGGGTGTCGGCCTGAGCCGGATAGGGGCTCAGATCCAGCGGCAGAATACCCTCCGACCACCAGGCGGCCCGCAGCGCAGCGGCGTCCCCGCCGTCGGGCATCAGCGCGATCCCGCAGTCCCCGCCGCCGGCCCCCGAGGGCTTGGCGGCCGCCCCCGACGCCTCGGCCAGATCGCACAGCGCCCGCAGCTGATCGGTCTCGATCCTGGTTCCGCGCAGTCTCCCCAGACCCTGCAGCAGGGTGCGGAAGGAGCCGATCACCCGCAGCACCGCCGCCGGCTCGCGACCCCAGGACGCCACCAGCTCCTCGACGCCGGTCCGGGCGCGCGTCAGGAAGTCCTCGTAGTGGGAGTCGGCGTCGGCCTGGCTCATGTGCACCCGCTCCACCAGCCGCTCGGTCGACGCCGGCGACCCGGTCCACCCCACCAGCAGTTGCAGTCCGCGCAACGGCCCGAGCTGTTCGATGCGGCAGTCGTCCCACACGTCCGATCGCAGGATCTGCTCGACGCTGCAGGACGCCGACAGTCGCGCCAGTTCGTCGCGGTCGGGCGAGGTGTAGTGGACGAAACCGCCGAAGGTGCTCGCGGCGACGTCCCCGCCCGAGGCCCGCGGCGCCACCTCGACGGTGGCCAGCAGCCCGATCCGGAATCGCTCGGTCAGGCTCAGCGCCATCCGGTAGAACTCGTCGAGAGCCGCCACCACGGCCACCGTCACCGCCGCCGAGGAGCCCAGACCGAACTTGCGGCCGTCCTCGTCGTCCAGTTCGGAGTCGATGTGCAGGTCGAAGTATCGCGGCTCCAGACCGCGCTCGGCGCGCAACTGCTCCATCACCGCGATGGTGGCGGTGACATAGTCGTAAGGGTTGCGATCGACGACGATCCGGCCGTCGGCGTCCCGCACCCAGGTGACCGGGCCGTGCCCGTACCGGGTGGAGTGCACCCGTCCCATCTCGGCGCCCTCGGTGAGCCGGACGGTGATGCACCGGTCGACGGCCACCAGCACCGCCGGATGGCCGGGCTCCACCACGGCGTACTCGCCGGCGATGTAGAGCTTGCCGGGGGCTCGGGTCTCGATCATCGCTCGTCTCGCGTTCCAGAGGTGCCGGAAACGAGCTGGACGCCGGGGCCGGGACCCATGATCCGCACGGCCTCCTTGCAGAGCCCTGATCGAACAGGCCCGGCTCGGCCAGGCCCAGACCCCTCATGGCCCCGGCCACCGCCTCGGCGTCGCCGGGAGTGGTGAGGACGCACACATTCGGCCCGGCATCGGCGGTCGCCCAGGCGGCGACACCGTCGTCGCGAAGCCGCTGCACGGCGTCGAAGACCTCCAGGCTCGCCGGCGACAGATATCGCACAGGCGGTGTACAGGAGGCGATCACCGCGTGCATTCGCAGCGCATGGGACTCGGTGAGTTCGCCCACCCGCTGGACGTCCCCGGCGGCCAGGGCGTCGCGCATCCGATCCAGGGTCTGCTCGGTGGAGCTCACCCAGGCGGGGATAGAAGGGGGAGGTGTCGCGGCTGCGCCGCATCGCCCGGCGGCTGGAGACCGCCTTGGGACGCCGCGAGACGATCACCGGCACCAGCCGCAGATCGGGGCCGGGCACCGGTTCGGCGAAGGAGCCGAGATCGTCGCCGGCGTGCCAGATCGCCAGCCCCGGGACCACCGAGCGGCAGGCCGATCCCGATCCGCGCCGGGCCAGCCGGCTCAGCGCCGGCCGGTCGAGGTCCAGTCCGTAGGCAGTCGCCGCGGCCAGTGCCAGGGCCGCGAAACCGGACGCCGAGGAGGCCATCCCGGCCCCGGTCGGGGCAGCGTTGCGGGAGGTGACGACCGCCGCGCGACGGTCCCCGGCCAGATCTCGGACCACGTCCAGGAATCGGCTGGTGCGAGCGGTGGCCGACGCCGACGCCGGCTCTCCGTTGAGAATGAGGACGTCCTGGCCGGACCCCGCGCCGACCTCCACCGTCGTCGTGGTGGGCAGGGCGTCCAGGGTCAGCGAGAGCGATCCGGCGGCGGGCAGGATCAGCTCCTCGTCGCGCTTGCCCCAGTACTTCACCAGGGCGATATTCGGGAAGGCGCGGGCGGTGGCTGCGCCCAGGGGAGCATCGGCTGGGCTCATGCGGCCCCGACCGTGGTGCGCCAGGTGCGCGCCGCCCCGGCCGATCGCAGGGCATGTTCCAGATGCGCCCCGTGCTCGTCGTCGCGGGCCAGGGCGATCACGCAGCCGCCGCGCCCGCCCCCGGTGAGCTTGGCGCCGAGAGCCCCGGCCGCCGAGGCGGCGTCGATCAGCCGCTCCAGGGCGACATCGCTGACCCCGAGCTCGGCCAGGTGACCGTGCGCCTCGGACATCTGGCAGCCCAGGGTCTCGCCGTCGCCGGCGGACAACTGCTCGAGGGAGGCCTCGGCGATCTCTCCCAGCCGGTCGATGATCCCGGTGATCCGGGCCGGATCGGCCTCCAGACTCGCCTTCACCGCCCCGACGGCGGTGGCCGTGGAACCGGCATGGCCGGAGTCGGCCAGCACGAAGACCAGCGGCGCGCCGACGCTGATCGGCGCGACCCTGCCGCCGTGGAAGCGGATCGGGACCTCGGAGATGACAGGTGCGCGGGTCCAGCCCGCTGGACTTGCCGTGGGCGATCCGCTCGCAGTCCATGGCCACCTCGAAGACCTCGTCATCGGCCATCTCGGCGCCCGCCAGGGCAGCCACGGCGCGAGCCACCGCCACCCCGACCACGGCGCTGGACCCCAGCCCGCGCTCATAGGGGACGGTGCTGTCCAGTCGCAGGTCGACGCGGGTGCCGGCCGTTCCGGTGTGCCGCTGGGCCGAGTAGATGGCCTCCAGAAGGGGCTGGATCCGGGCCGGCGCGTCGTCGGCGTCACCGTGGAACAGGGCGCTGTGAATCCGGGTGCCCGCCGGACGGCGTCGCACCTCTGCGATCGCGGTGAGCGCGTGCAGCGGAATCGCGACGGCCGGAGCCCCGTAGACCACGGCGTGCTCCCCGAACAGGATCGCCTTGGCGTGCGCCCTGCCCAGCCCCGGCTCGTCGTTCAGCTTGGACTGGCCGGCCGACAACGCACCCCCGGCCGATCGGGAAGGGGACGCCTGCGGGCGCAACGGAACTCCACCTTCGGCCTGGATCCTCACGCGCTCTCCTGTCTGGTGCCGGGCTCGGCTGGACGGGCCAGAGGATCCGGGCCGTCCGCCAGGACTGCCGGCGGTCTCCCCGCCCCGAGCCAGGATAGCCGCCTCGCGCCCGCCGGGGAATGGTCAGTCGAGGCACCTCAGCCGCACCGACAGGCAGGTGACGCAGCCCTCGAGCTTCTCGAACTCGGTGATCTCCACGGTCGTGACGTCGTAGCCCAGCCCCCGGATCAGCTCGGCGCTGCGCGGCGCCGAGGCCGACATCAGCAGGTGCGAACCCGACAGGCACAGCACCGCGGTGCCGTGCTCCTCGGGAACCGGCAGGAAGCGCTCGAAGATCGCCGGGTTGTCGACGAAGTCCGGATAGCCGATCACGGTGCCGTCCGGCAGCGCGGTGACGGCGGTCTTGAGGTGCAGCACCTTGGTCACCGGCACCGGTCACCACCTTCGCTCCCAGCGGAGTGAGGATCGCGCGCAGCTGAGCGATCCCGGCCGGATTGGTGCGCCCGCCCTGACCCGCGTAGACGGTGTCGCCGACCTTGAGGATGTCCCCGCCGTCCAGCGTCCCCGGATCCTTGATCCGGTTGAGGGAGCAGCCCAGCTCCTCGACCGCCGCCCGGGTCCCGGCGACCTCGCCGCGCCGCGACGCCGCTCCCGGATGGGTGGACACGGCGACATTGCGGAACATCACCACCTGAGTCCTCGACGAAGACGGCGTCGGGGCAGTCGTCGGCCGGCGCCACCTCGCGCGTCGTCCAGCCGGCCTCGTGCAGGGCGTCGACATAGCCCTGCCACTGCTCCAGGGCCAGCGGGAAGATCGACCGGGACTCGCTCGATGTGGTCGACCAGCCCCTCGTTGAGGCGCGGGCCGGGCTTGCGGACGAGGGCGATTGTCGACATATGTGCTCCTTGCGTGTGTTGCCTGTGTGCTTGCTGTGCTCTCAGAGACGCCGCAACGGCGTCTGCCCCCTATTAGCTCAGATCCTCGGGCGGGACGGCGAGTTCGGAGTGACGCCGGCTCCACGCGAAGTAGAAGATCAGGGCCACCGCGATCCACACCGCGAAGGCCTCCAGGGTGAGGACGTGCAGGCCTGAGACGACGTAGATGCAGGCGGCGATGGACAGGATCGGGGTCACCGGATAGCCCGGCACCTTGAACCCTCGCGGCAGGTCCGGCGCGGTGCGGCGCAGGATGATGACCCCCAGGGAGACCAGGGCGAAGGCCGACAGGGTGCCGATGCTGGTGAGATCGGCCAGGATCCCCAGCGGCAGGAAGCCCGCCAGGATCGCCACCGCGGCGCACACGATCCAGGTGTTGAGCACCGGGACGCGGGTCTTCGGGTTGACCTTGGACAGCGCCTTGGGCACCAGCCCGTCCTGGCTCATCGAGTAGAGGATGCGGGTCTGGCCGTAGAGGCAGATGAGGGTCACCGAGAAGATCGAGATGACCGCGCCGATCGCCAGGATGGTGCCGGGCCAGGTGGCTCCGACGACTCCTTCGACGATGCTGGCGAGGCTCGCGGTCTGGTTGCTGAAGGCTCCGGCCTGCTGGGCTCCCAGGGCCGCGATGGCCACCAGCAGGTAGATCCCGGTGACGATGAGCAGGGCGAAGATGAGCGCCCGGGGGACCGCCCGGCGCGGATTCTTGACCTCTCCGCCGGCGGTGGCGACGGCGTCCAGCCCGATATAGGAGAAGAACAGCGAACCGGTGGCCACGGTGACGCCGCGGGCGCCGTAGGGCGCGAAGTTCGCGAAGTGGTCGGCGTGGAAACCGGTGAAGGCGATCGCCGAGAAGATCACCAGCACGCCCATCTTGATGAACACCATGATCGAGTTGACCTTGGCGGACTCCGAGGCGCCGCGCAGCAGCAGGAGCAGGCACAGCCCGACCAGGATGATGGCCGGCATATTCACGATCCCGCCGGCGTCCGGGGCCGCCGACAGCGCCGCCGGGAAGCTGAACCCGAACACGTTGTTGAGCAGGAGATTGAGGTACTCCGACCATCCGACCGCCACCGCCGCGGCGGACACCCCGTACTCCAGGATGAGGCAGGCCCCGACGACGAAGGCCACCAGCTCGCCCATGGTGGCGTAGGTGAAGGAGTAGGAGGAACCCGAGGACGGGATGGTCGAGGCCAGCTCGGCGTAGCAGACCACGGTGAGTCCGGCGACGACGGCGGCCAGCACGAAGGAGATGAGCACCGCCGGGCCGGCCTCCGGGACCGCCTGGGACAGGATGAAGAAGATTCCGGTGCCGACCGTGCCGCCCACTCCGATGAGGGTGAGCTGGAGGGTCGACATCGAGCGCTTGAGGGAGTGCGACTCGTCGAGCGTCTCGACGGTCTGGGCGATGCTGTCGGGACATCCCTCATGGCTGACGCCGGCGGGAAGCCGGCGCCGGAACAGTTCCTGTGCGGTCGATGTGCTCATCGGGGTCCTCTCCCGGCTCTCGCCGGAGATGCAAAATCATGCGTAGCAGTTGATGATTATGCACCCGGGGCAGAGGAAATGCACAGGTTGTCTCCGCATGCGGGAGGCGTCGCGGGGTCGGAACTCGTCGCGTCGTTGCGTCAGGAGAGGCGGGAGGCCAGCTCCCGGTACATGGCGATCTTGGTGTCGACGTCGGCGATATAGCTCACCAGCATCACCTCGTCGACGCCGTGCCCGCGCTGGAAGGCCGCGATCCGCTCCGCCACCTGGTCGTAGCTGCCGGCGATCATCTCGTCGCCGTGGGTGCGGATGTAGGACGCCAGATCCTCCCGGGTCTCGGCGTCCATCTGCTCGGCGGAGAGGAACCGCATCGGCAGTCCCCGCTGCAGGCTGACCTTGAGATTCGCCGCCGGCAGGGCCTGCTCGAGGGCCTGCCGCTCGGTCGGGGCGGCGCTCACCGACAGCGCCGACAGCGTCTGACCCGACGTGCCGGCCGGCAGATGAGCCCGGTACCGGTCCATCACCGAGGGGCTCTGACGCCCGGTGAAGAACTGCGCATATGCGTAGTTCATGGCGTGCTCGCCGGCCCATGCCGCCGACTGCCCGCTGGAACCCAGCAGCCAGAACTGCGGCAGGGTGGCCAGGGAGGGCCCGATCGTCAGCGGCCGGTAGGGATGATCCTTCGGCAGCTCGCCGCGCATCATGCCCAGGGTCTCGTCGATGAGGGCGTTGATCGAGTCGGGATGGATCACCCGCCCCTGGTTCAGCGCATAGGAGGCCAGCATGTCGCCGCCCGGGGCCCGCCCCAGGCCCATGTCGACCCGGTCACCGAAGATGGTCGTCATGGTGGCGAACCGCTCGGCCAGCTGCAGCGAGCCGTAGTGCATCGCCATCACCCCGCCCGAGCCGACCCGGATCCGCGACGTCGCCTCCAGCAGGTGGGTCATCACCAGGTCGGGCGCGGTCGACAGGAAGCGGTCGGTGTTGTGATGCTCGGCGACCCAGAAGCGGTGATAGCCGGCGTCCTCGACTCCCCGCGCCAGCCGCACGGCGTCCGCGAAGACCTCCGGAGGCGTATGGCCCTCGAAGAGGGGTAGCTGTTCCAGAACGCCGAGTCGCATCCTCGCCTCCATCTGCCGATGGCGACCGTCGGCCGCCCGTGACCTCGCCGGGTAGAACCGGCGAGCGGGAACATTTCTTCCCGCGGATCTTTCGTCGGAAGCCTCGGGACCGTCGCCGCTCGATACTCTTGTGGGCATGAGAGAACCCGCAGAAATCGAGTGCTGGCTCACCGACATGGACGGCGTCCTGGTGCGTGAGGATCATGAGGTCCCCGGCGCCGGAGACCTCATTCAACGCTGGGTCGACACCTCCCGGCGATTCCTCGTCCTCACCAACAACTCCATCTTCACCCCGCGCGATCTGGCGGCTCGTCTGGAGGCCTCCGGACTCATCATCCCGGAGGAGAACATCTGGACATCGGCCCTGGCCACCGCCCGGTTCCTGGCCGACCAGAATCCCGGCGCCCGGCTCTTCGTGATCGGCGAGGCCGGACTCACCACGGCCCTCCACGAGGCGGGCTTCATCCTCACCGACACCGATCCGGACTACGTCGTCCTGGGCGAGACCCGCAACTACTCCTTCGAGGCCATCACCAAGGCCATCCGGCTGATCGGTGAGGGGGCGCGGTTCATCTGCACCAATCCCGACGCCACCGGGCCCTCGCCGCTGGGGCCCCTGCCGGCCACCGGCTCGATCGCCGCCCTCATCACCACCGCCACCGGTGGACGCCAGCCCTACATCGTCGGCAAGCCCAACCCGATGATGTTCCGCTCCGCGCTCAACCGGATCGAGGCCCACTCCGAGTCCACCGCCATGATCGGTGACCGGATGGACACCGACATGGTCGCCGGCATCGAGGCCGGACTGCTGACCGTCCTGGTGCTCTCCGGGATCACCCAGCGGGAGGACATCGACCGGTTCCCCTACCGGCCGAATATCGTCCTCGACTCGGTCAACGATCTGCTGCCGTTGCTGTCGACGCCTTAAGGCCAGCCTATCGATGGATTTCACTCCCGCCTCGCCGTCCCGCGGCCCTGGCAGGGCTGGATTACGGCGAGGCGGGAGTGAAATCCATCGGCGCCAGACTCCGCGGGCCTCTTGGGTGCGCTGGCAGGGCGGGGAGCCGACTCTTCACGGAAAGACTCTGGAGGAGCGCATGAGTGATCGAGCAGTCGCGTTGACTGACCCGCCGGAAGGGTATGGCGAGTGGCTCGCAGACCTCAAGGAGCGCATTTCTGTTGCTCAGCAGCGTGCGGCGCGCTCAGTCAACACCGAGATGCTGCGTGTGTACTGGCGGATTGGGCGGGACATTCTCGATCGACAGGCAGAGCAGGGATGGGGCAAGAAGGTCATCGACCGGCTCTCGTACGATCTGAGGAAGTCGTTCCCTGATCTCGGTGGGTTCTCACCGAGGAACCTCAAGTACATGCGGGCGTTTGCCGCGGCATGGCCGGATGAGTCATTTGTGCAACAGCCTGTTGCACAAATCCCGTGGGGCCACAACCTGGTGCTTCTAGCGAAGCTCAAGGACAGCGACATGCGGATCGCCTACGCTGAGGCGGCGCTCCGGTTCGGGTGGTCGCGGACAATGCTGGAAGCCCACATTGAGAGCCGTCGGATAGAGCGTCAGGGCAAGGCGAGTACCAACTTCGAGCTGACCTTGCCGAGGCCGGAGTCCGATCTTGCGCGCGAGTCGCTGAAGGATCCCTACCGGCTCGACTTCCTTGGCCTTGGTGACGAGGCGCAAGAGCGCGAGATCGAATCCTCGCTCATCGCACACATCACTGAGTTCCTCACTGAACTCGGTGTATGCACTTCAGGATTCAGGTCAACCACTTGGCATTGCCGAGTACCAGTTTGTGGAGGCTCTCCCAAGGTCGCTCCAGACGGCTCTGCCGACAATCGAACAGATCGAGAGGGAGCTGGGAGAGCCGAACGCATGACTCGGCGTCACCTCACCAGGGCGGTTCCAGCCCCTCCGGGGCGTGGCCGTGGGCTTCCAGGACCCGTCCCCAGTCGTCGGCGCCCTCGGGGCGCACGTCCTCGGGCAGCCGGGCCGCGGCGTCGGCCAGTGCGCGCTTGACCTCGCCCAGCTCCAGGATCTGCTCAGGCCCGGAGAGAGTCTGCGGCGAGGACGCGCCCAGCCGGGGGGTCCGGGAGACGGGGATGCGATCGGCCAGCCAGGCCTTCTCCAGCTCCCAGCCGCGCATCCGCAGCCGAACGATCTCGTTGACCAGGACCCGAGTGTCCTGATCGGTTCCAAGGTGCTGCTCTGCCGAACTCATCCAGCCGTAGTCGCGGTTGATCTGCAGCAATCCCGGGTCCACCGTCATCGCGGAGTGCACAGACACATCCGGGCCGATCACCTTGGCGCCGGCGCTGAGCGCGTAGGCCACCTCGTCACGACCGGTCTCATCGGTGAGGATGTCGATGCTGCGGGTCACCAGGTCGAGAAGGTTCTTGGAGCGGAAGTCGGAACTGGGCGAGGTCCCCAGGGGCGAGCAGGTGATGACATAGGGATGGGTGACGCCGAGATGGCCGATCGCCATCTCGGCGGGGACGTTCTCGCGCATCCCCCCGTCGACGTAGTGCTCGTCCTCGATTTTCACCGGGCGGAAGACGCCGGGGATCGAGCAGGAGGCCAGCACCCCCTTGGTCACTTCGTGAACCTCGCCGCTGATCGGCTGGTCGTCGCGATCGACCATCACGCCGCCCTCGGTGATGTAGTGCAGGTCTCCGGACTCCAGCCCGACCGTCGCGATCCGCAGCTTGATCCCCGAGGCGGCCAGCCGGTCGCTTCGGAACCAGCTCGGGTCCAGCAGCTTCGCCAGCAGTGGACCCGCCCGGTAGGTCGACGCGGAGGCCTCCGCTCCGCGCAGGATCTCCCGGATGTCGCTGCTGTCCCGGGAGAGTTTCGACAGTGCCGACAGGATTTGAAGCACCATCGACGGGCTCCAGGAGGCGGAGTCCTCAGCTACCGGGAACTCCTTCGTCGCCAGATTGAGGGTGGCCGCCTGGCCGGTCAGCTGCATCGACATCCTCGAGTCGTCGCCGCCGGCCATCGGCTCGGCCGGGTCGACGATCGTGCTGGAGCCGTCGGCAGAACGCCGGAAAGGCATGCTGATCCGCGGCATGGAGAAGCCGCGTGGACGGCGACGGCGTTCGTCCTCTCGGTCACGGTCGATGAGCTTGGCCCACTCGGGCCCCTTCTCCAGCAGTAGCTTGAACCAGGCCCGCGGGGCGAACATCTCGGACTGGTCCTGCATGGCCATCCACATCTGGTCCAGCTCGGTCACCGCCCGGGCCTGGTCGGCGGGGTCGCCCCATTGGGCGATGGTGCAGGCCACCACCGATCCGGCCGAGGTGGCGGTGATGACTTCGGGATGGATGCCGACGACGTCGTAGAGATGTCTCAGCGCGCCGATCTGGAAGGAGGCCTTGGAGCCTCCGCCAGCCAGCACCAGGCCGTGACGCGGCTGGGCGGTCGCCCGTCCGAAACCGAGGGCGGGCACGCCCAGCCAAGAGGGGAGTTCCATGACCTGATCGTATGCGACTGCCGTGCGATGTCGCTATCGGCTTGGCCGTGAGCGTGAGCCGGAATCTTTGAGGGCGGCTCCCCGACCGCGAGTTCCCGGGGTGGGCAGAGTGTTGACCGGCGTCCCCCCAAGTTTCGGTTAGACCGATTTCCTAATTATGATCAATCTGTCCTTCGCTATATTCTAAAAACCACTCTGGCTAGGGGCGATGAAAGATTAAATCGACAACATGTGTGTTGCATAAATCAATTGCCGTGACGATTCTAAGGAGACCCTCACCTTCGTTGTCACGGCAGGGAATAGTGCCTACACTTTGAGATGTCAGGTACGCATGAAGAAGTCCGTTTCGCTGAAAGGTTCTCATCATGTCTGTTACTGCCGTCAAGTCCTGCGCCGCCACCACCTGCGCCTTCAACAACGGCGGGTGCACCGCCTTCGCCGTGACCATCGGCGCCAAGGGCGGCTGCTCCACCATCACCACTCTCGATGCCCGCGGGGGGCTGGAGACCGCCGACGGTCGCGTCGGTGCATGTCAGTGCCTCGAGTGCGTCCACAACAAGGACCTCATGTGCACCGCCGACGCCATCGACGTCACGGGCGACAAGGCCTCCTGCGCGCTGTACGAGGTCCGCTGACCCACTCCGCCGGGGGATGCCGGCATGAGTGACGGGAGACAGACGTGGGCCCCACAATGAAGTGGGGCCCACGCACTCTCGTCCCGGGGGACGCTCCCTAATTGTCAGATACGCGGGGAACGCGCCGAGATCGAGTCTTCGATGAGGCAGCTCATCTGAACTGCCAGATCGTCCAGGGTCGTCGCCGTGTGGCGGAAGGCGGCGAACGCGGTCAGGGTTTCGTCGGGCTCGATCGACATCAGAGTGACGCCGGTCCGGTCGACATCGGCCAGGAAGACCCGGCCGAGGGTGTGCTCGCAGGTGAAGGTGGTGGGCTTGCGCCAGCAGATGGTGCCGGCGATCGCCGCCTCGTCCACCGCGAAGCAGATCTGGCGCAGGAAGGCCTCGTCGACCGAGGCCACCAGGTCGTAGGCGTCCCACTCGTCCTCGGAGTTCGGGTACGCCGCGTCGGTCGTCTGGGGCCGACGGTCGGCCCGGACCAGCGAGCCGAAGTCGATCGGCGTCACCCCGAGGCTGTCGCGCAGGACCACCCGGTCGGTCTCGATGACGCCGACCCGGCCGCCCTCGTTCTCCGCGATCTCGGCCACCTGGGCGGGCAGATCCCCCTGAACCAGCATGAGGAAGGTCTCGTCGGGTTCGAGCCAGGTGAGTTCTCCGAGCAGGTGCACGGTCGCCGCCACCAGGCGGACAGCCGGCTCCGGGGACTCCTTGAGCAGGTCGACGCGGACGTCGATCGGCTGGCCGTCCGGTGCGCTGGCGACCGCGTCCGCCGGGTCGGTGTGGGCGGCGACGACGAACTGACCGGACTGCGTCAGTCCGTGGGCGACCGACGAGCAGAACTCGTCGGGGGAGAGGCGATAGGCGAGCAGCGAGGCGCAACCGGCGCCGCTCATGAGACGGTGGGCCATGGAGCGGCTGCGGGCGCCAAGGGCGTCGGCGCTGACGGCGGCGAGATCGGTGGACGGTGACATCTGTCCTGATACCCCTCTCGGTGGGTGAGGTAAGGCAACCCTAATCCCTCCGACGGGCGAGACGCCAGCTGGAACCGAATCTGTCTCACATAGTGCAACAGAGATGTTGACTAAATCATGGATGAGGTGCTCACGGAGCTTGTACTCCCGCAGAGTTTCCGGCCCTACCGCAGCAGGAGCGCGACCAGCGGGGCGGGCACCGCCCATGCGGGCTTGCTGAGATCGAGGATGTTGCGGGTGGCGAGAATGCCGGCCCGGTACTTGTTCTCGATGACACGGGCTTCGACGCGCCAGCCATGGCTGACCCACTTGCTTTCGATCGGTGTGGTCATACGCGGTCCGGCAGCCGTCGGCATGGCCACCGGCGCGAAGTCGACCTCCTTGTTGGCGTCCGTGCGGGCGTACCCGATGGTGTCGCCATAGGTGAGTCGTCCCTCTTGCTCGTCATCGAGAGCAAGAGCGAGCGACGTCCCGAGCATCATCTCCGACAGTGTTGGCAGGTCTGGTTCACGGAGGCCAGCGCGCAGCCTCGCGGGTAGCCAGGCGAGCAGCGGATCTGTGAGGTAGTACTTGGACTGCGCGCCGGCAACCGACGCGCCGTGTTCGTCGCGCTGTGGGCATCGCACTACGGCGAAGATGGAGATCAACCGCTTGATCCGGCGGTCGAACTGGTCTTTGGAGCCGTAGCCGAGGCGATTGGCAGTTCCGGTGATGTTGAGCGGACTCGTTGCTCGTGACGAGAGCGCGTCCAGCAAGAGCGGGACGGAGTCGGGCCTCTCATCCTCGCTCAGATCGGCGATGAGCCATGCCTCCAGATCGCGGAGGTAACTCTGGGACACGGCACCGGTGGTCACCTGCTCGTAGACGGCTCGTGGGAAGCCCCCGGCCCGGAGGTACTCCTGCCAGGCGAGGTCATAGCAGTCGATGAGGAAGGCGACCGATTCGAGTGCGTCTCTTGCTGCAGTGGATTGAAGATCGCACAGTTGCACGGCGGACAGCGTTGGCAGTTCGCGCCCGGAGGCGAGGAGGAAATCCCGGAAGGACATGGGCATGACATGGCGGATGCGTCGATGGTCGCCCTTGCCGGCGCGGCCTGCGAACAGGTCAGCGGTGATGTCGTCGGCCCCGATCCATCGGGACCCGGTTGCGACGACAGTGTCATCGCCGACAACTGTCTGGTCGCGCAATCGTTTCAGCGTTGTCGTCCAGCCGGGGATTCCGCTGACCTCGTCGAGCATCCATATCCTGCTTCTCGCGATGGGGCGGTCGACGGAGCGGGTGAGTTCCCGGCCCAGCACGAAAGCTCGTGCGAGATCCTGGGCAGAGAAATCGTCGGCGGGAATGTGGATGACCTGACGAGGATCGATGTCGTCTCGGGCGCACAGAGCTGCGATCGTATCGATCAAGGTGATCGATTTTCCCACGCGTCGCGGCCCGGTGAGGACGATGAGTTTGTCGTCGAGGCGGTCTGTCGCGACGTCGGCAAGGGCTGTCGATCGATATCCGAGGTCGAACTTGGCACGTTCTCGAAGCATCCGGTGGGACTTCGTCCAGGCAGTGGGCGACGTGCCCAGAGCAGCAGCGGCCCACCAGGGGTTCGCCTCACGCAGGCCTTGGCTGATCTGGTCGTCTCTCATATGCCGATCATACCGGGTGGCGCGCTAAAAGGGGGGAGGTGTGAGGGGTGGTGGCGCGCTAGAAGGGGGGAGGTGTGAGGGGTGGTGGCGCGCTAGAAGGGGGGAGGTGCGAGGCTGGCGTGTGTGGTCCACCGAGTGGCCGCGGCTTGAATCCATCTCGCATGCATGATTACATGACCCTTGGTCGTCTCACCTGAGAGACGACGCCACAGGATTGAATCCTACGGTTCGGTATGCCCCGTCGGGCCATCCACGAATCGTCATCCATCGAAGGAATCCTTCATGACAGAGCTCGGGGTCGTCCCGTTCTGGATCGGTCGCCATGCCGCCGTCCAGATGTCGTGTCGGTGCGCCTGTCCGATGTCTCGAATCTCCTGTCTGCCGTACTGAATCACTAGTACCGGACACTTCAGCGACCGTCCAGGAATAGCGACCACCAGACTGGCAATCGAGTCAGTCATGACGTCGCCGTTCCCATCTCCAGGCCGCTTCACACCACCCGCATCCATCGTGTCCCGTGCCGAACAGATCGGTTCTGGGCTACTCCGAACCTCTGCGGCGACTAAGAAGATGGCGGTGCCGTACTCGATACGACCGGATGCCCCATTTGACTCGCAGCACCTTGAAAGGACTTCGTCATGGCTGACGCCAATGAACACAGTTCCGATTTTGAAGACGTGGAACGGGGATTCATCGGAACGATTGACCCTTGCGTTATTCGCGCCGAAGATGGCCGAGTGGTGTGGGATGGTGACGGTTATTCCTTCCTGGCTGGCGAGGCGCCCGATACGGTGAATTCGAGTCTGTGGCGTATCAGCAAGCTTGTTGCCCGGCATGGGCTCTTCGAGGTTGCTGAGGGCATCTATCAGGTACGGGGATTCGATCTGTCGAATATCACCTTCATCGAAGGCGACACCGGAATCATCGTGATTGATCCGCTGATCTCGACCGAGACCGCTGCTGCCGCCCTCAAGCTCTACCGAGAACACCGGGGCGACCGCGAGGTGCGGGCGGTGATCTACACCCACAGTCACGTTGATCACTTCGGCGGCGTGCTCGGCGTCACCTCGGTCGATGCCGTCGAGCGCGGAGAGGTGGGTGTCATCGCACCGGCGGGATTCCTGGATCACGCGGTCTCGGAGAACATCTACGCCGGCACCGCGATGTCTCGCAGATCCGGGTATATGTACGGGGCGTCACTTCCCCGAGGGCCGCGCGGTGCAGTAGGGGCGGCGCTCGGGGCGACGACGTCGACCGGGACAGTCGGCATCATCCCGCCCACCACCGACATCACCGCAACAGGTGAGACTCTTGTGATCGACGGCGTCGAGTTCGAGTTCCAGCTCACTCCGGACACCGAGGCGCCCGCCGAGATGAATTTTTATCTTCCGGGAAAGCGCGCCTTCTGCGTTGCAGAGAATGCGACGCACACCATGCACAATATCGGAACTCCTCGCGGTGCGCTCGTGCGGAATTCTCAAGGTTGGGCGAGGTATCTCACCGAGAGCATCGACCGTTATGCCGATCGCTCGGATGTCGTTTTCGCGTCGCACCACTGGCCAACCTGGGGCACCGAACGGATTCACGAGTATCTCGGAAAACAGCGGGATGTCTACGCATATCTTCACGACGAGACGCTGCGCTACATGAATCTCGGATATCAAGGGACTGAAATCGCCGAACGTCTCACGCTTCCGCCAGCGCTGGAGGAAGAATGGAGCACGCGAGGTTATTACGGGTCGGTCAGTCACAATGTCAAGGCGATCTACCAGCGATACATGGGCTGGTTCGATGCCAATCCGGTGAATCTGTGGCCGCACCCGCCGCAGGCTCTTGGGAAGCGCTATGTCGAGGCGATCGGCGGGGCGCAGCGCGTGCGCGAACTCGCTCGCGCGGCGGCCGAGGAGGGCGATCTGCGGTGGGCCGCCACGCTTCTCGGGCACGCCGTGTTCGCCGACGACACTGACACCGATGCGAAGGAGCAGCTGGCCGATGTGCTCGAACGGCTCGGGTTCTCGATGGAGAACGCCGTCTGGCGCAACTTCTACCTCGCCGGAGCACTCGAGCTGCGCGACGGCGTCTTCGGAACCCCCTCGAACTCCGACCGCACCGCACTGGCTCGATACGTCACGGTCGATCAGATCCTCAACGCGCTCGCGATCGCCGTGGAGGCCCCGAAGGCCTGGGATCTCCACCTCGAGTTCGACCTGGTGATCGAGGATCTCAGCGAACGCCAGCGGCTCACGCTGCGCAACGGGGTGCTGATCCACCGCGCCATCCCGGCGGATCTTGGGCCAGCCGACACCACGGTGACCCTGACCAAGGCGCGGCTGACGCGACTGTTCGCCGGTGACACGACATCGCCCGGGATCACCGTCGACGGCGACGCCAGTGTGCTGAAGAGCCTGCTGAGCGTGCTCTCGAAGAGCGATCCGAACTTCGCGATCGTCACCCCCTGAGCCGTCGGTGTCAGACCTGACTGTCTCCGAAAACTGTCACACCCTCCTGCTTGACTTGGTTCATGGAAGTAGAACCGATACCCGATCCGATACGGCAGGCCAGACATGCGCTGGCCGACGCCGAGCAGGCGCGACAACGCGCCGAAGTGAACAAGGCCCGAGCGGTCCTGGCCATGATCGACACCTGGCCGATCCCCGATGCTCTCAATATTGGCCATCCCGCTATCGAGAAGGGAGTCAACATTGGCGGTGCCCGGGTGGGTGAGTTCGTCACCCTGGAGGTCGCCGCGGTCCTGGGGGTCTCCGACCCCGCAGCCTCGGCGCTCGTCGATGACGTGGCCGGCCTGCGGTCCCGGCATCCCCTGATGTGGGCGGCGGTTCAGGAGTTGAAGCTGGAGGTGTGGCAGGCCCGCAAGGTCGTCAGGACCTGCCACGAACTATCAGTCGACGCCGTGTTGGCGGTGGATCGGAAGCTGGCCTCCGGGTGGGGTGTCCTGCCGTGGTCGAAGATCTCCAAGAAGCTCCCTGGCCTGATCGCTGCTGCCGATACGGTCCTGGCCAGGGAGAAGGTCCGGGCGGCTCGGGATGAGCGGTATGTGTCGATCCGTCACAACGGGGATTCGACGTCGTGGTTGATCGCCCGGTTGGACACCGGGGCGGCGTTGAACTTGCAGGCAAGTCTGGGGCGGTTGACTGATCATCTGATCGCTGACGGGGCTGCCGAGCCCCTGCCGCTGTTGCGGGCGCAGGCGTTGGAGATGCTGGCGACCCCGTACCTTCCCGATGGCCGGACTAGCGAGGGCGCAGGACGCGGCGCTGGCGATGAGGGCGACGCACAGGCCAAGAGTGGCGAGAGTGTGGACTCGGCGGAGGATCGGCGATTCTCCGAGCCGAATCCGTCCCCGCAACTGCCGTTGGCCGATGTCGTGGTCCATATTCAGGCCGAGGACCTCGACCCGGACGCCACGGCCGGGAAGATCGCGGAGGTGGCGGCTCGGGGTGGTGATGTGGGTCCGGTGCTGCTGCCCGATATCGCCCGCCTGCTGGGTCATTTTCGGGTGCGGGTGATCCCGGTGATCGACCAGAACGGCGATCCCTCTGTGGATGCCTATCAGATTCCGGAGCGGATGAGGATGGCGTTGCAGTTGCGGGAGGAGACCTCGGTGTTCCCGTACTCCTCGCAGCGGTCGTGGTCCTGCGATCTGGACCACACCGAGCCGTTCCGGTTCGGCACACCCGACAGCCCGAAGCCGCCGGGGCAGACGAGGGTCTCGAACCTGGGACCCCTGTCACGTCGCGAGCACCGCGCCAAGACCGCCGGGATCTGGAAGGTGCGCCAGCCGGCGCAGGGGTTGTATGTGTGGACATCCCCAACGGGTCAGCGGTTCGCGGTGGTCAACGGTCACACTCACCGGCTCCCCGACACCCAAGAATCCGACCGAATGGAGACCGCAGCCTAGGAAACCAACCCGGACCGACGTGACAGGAGCGCCATCCACGCATTCTCGCCATGCACCACGCGCAGACGCAGTCGTCACATATCGTGGCGCCCTGCGCGGCGTACTGGCATGCCCCGCGACGTACCTGAATGCTTTCTATCACCGACCTGCGCGCCCGTCAGTGGTCACATCCGGCGGCTGACTCCTCGGATTCAATCGTCTGGAGAGGGAAGGTGCGAGGGCTCAGAGCGGGGTGGATGCGGGCACCCGGAATGTGGAGACTGTCGGGCGGCACAACGGCATCCTCGCTGGGGTTCGTCACCTGCGGCACCCACTGATACGGCACTCGGTAGGCCCGGTAGACCATGTTGAGGGTCCTGCCGCGGAAGCTGCTGTAATAGGGGTTGATGTACTCCCAGACCGTCTCGTGATCGGGAGTCACCTCGAAGATCCGCCCGTCGGAGCCCTCGGTGATGAGGGTGTTCCCGTTCGGCAGGCGCTGCGCCGAACTGATGAATGGGCTGTAGAAGTCCGAGAGATTCCGGCGCCCGGCGTCACCGGCGGTGTACTGCCACACCACATCGAGGGTGACGGGGTCGAATTCCAGCACCCGGGAGAATGCCCGGCGCTCGGACTTGACGCCGGTCGGTGAGATCCCGGTGACCTGCCCGTAGCCGCCCCAGCCTCCGTTGTCGAAGACCAGGAGATTGCCCTCCCCGGGAAGGCCGCGGGGGATCAGGTGGAGGTGATGCTGGCCGATGATGTACGGCGAATCCGGCACAGTTCGGCTGGGAAGTGGCAGCAGATTGAGCCGGAACTGATCCACCGTGCTTCCGATGGGGCCGTCGACCAACGGATCGCGATCACGGAAGTTCGGCCCGAGGCGCCATACGATCTCCCCGGTGCGCTTGCTGATGATCGCCAGAATATTGGCATTGCGCGAATCCCAGATGAGATTGTCGGGGTGGAATCGCTCGTCACCGGCGTCGTACCACTTGTTCGGTCCCAGATACGACAGCGAGTTGATGTGCAGCCAGTCTCCGACCCCACCGCCGGCCGGCACCAGACTGGGATGGCGGAAGATGACATTTCGCTGCGTCTCGTCGAATCCCAGCTCGTCGAGATGGTCGAGCGCCCGCCACTGCCAGGTGATCGTGCCGTCCCAGTCGATCTCGATGAACTTGTCGTCGAGCAGGAGCTTGTCGGTGACGCTCGGTTCGCGGCGGTTCTCGTGGGTGAGAAGGAGCGTCTTCCCGGAGTCGGTGAGGGGCTCGGCGCCGGGCGCGTAGTAGCCGGTGGAGGAGCCCTCGCGCTGGAAGTCGTGGTGCTGCCGCGCCAGGAACCGCGGCTCCTCGCCCGGGTCGCGCACCTCCTCGGTGCCGGCGAAGCGCCAGACGATGTGGCCGTCCCAGTCGACCTGAACCAGATCCAGCTGGTCCTGATAGCCGTGCTTCGGATCGCGCTCCCCGGTGGAGCCGAGGACGTGACCGCCGGGCAGGATCTTGTTCGGGAAGCCCGACAGCCCGGCCCACAGCTGGACCTCATTGCCGGCCATGTCGATGAGCAGGGCGCCCTTCGCCGAGGGAAAGACGGTGAGCCCGTTGTACGCCCGCTCGGGATCGTAGATGGTGACGCCGGTCGGATAGACCCGTGGATACCCCATGATGAGCTCCTGACTACTTGCTATTGGCTTGTGCCGCTGGTTCCGGCACACCGGCCGGGGCGATGGGCACGACGCAGAAGTCGTGCGGCGTCTCATCGGCGGAGTTGATGACGCCGTGCGGATCGCGGACAGCTCTGAGACGGTGCGGGTCGACGCCGTCGACGACGGTGATCTTCCCGGCGCCCGCTCCGTTCGGAGAGCCGGGAACGCGGAAATCGGTGACATTGGGAGGGATCACCGCGGTGCGGGTCGGGCGGGGGAGTTGTGGGAGTCGCTCGTAGGGAACCAGGGTGGCCCGTGAGACAGGGTTCTTCTGGGCGGTCGGGCTGACGTACTCCCAGACCGTTTCGTGACCCGGGGTGACCTGGAAGACGCGTCCGGTGTCGCTGTCGGCGATCAGGGTGTTCCCGTTCGGCAGCCGTTGTACCGAGCCGCCGGAGGCGCTGAAGAACTTGTACGAGTCGAGGGGCTGGACGTGGCCGGCCTCGTCGGGGGTGTACTGCCAGACCACCGCGAGGCTGATCGGATCGATCTCCAGGATGCGGGAGTAGTCGCGGCGCTCCACCCCGATCCCGTTGGTCACCGAGCCGCGCGGGGCTCCGTAGCCGCCGGTGCCTCCGCCGTCGAGGAGAAGAAGGTGTCCCTCTCCGGGGGTGCCGCGGGGAATGAGATGGACATCGCCGGGTGCGACGATCCAGCCCAGCTTCTCGGTCCGGGGATTGCGGGCGAAGTCCGGTCCCAGTCTCCAGACGATATCGCCGGTGTCCCTGCTGACGATCGCGACGATGTTGGCGCTGCGCGCCGACAGCACGAGGTTGTCCGGGTGGAATCGGTCGTCCCCGGCGTCGTACCACTTGTTCGGGTCCGAGGACGTCCAGGCCGGCGATGCCGAGCCAGTCTCCGTGGCCTTCCTCCAGCGGGGCTTCTGCTTCCAGCCGGTGGAGGGTGCTCCGCGCCGCCTCGCTGAAGCCCAGCTCGTCGATGTGGTCGCTCGGTCGCCATCTCCAGATGGTCTGCCCTGCCTGGTCGGCCTCGATGATCTCGCCCTCGGGCGAGAGCCGGTAGGGCGAACTCGGGAGTGCCGGTGATTGATGCACTTCGTGGCCGTTCAGGTCGATGAGCACGGGCCCGTCAGCCGATCCCACCAGGACGTAGCCATTCTCGGCACGGTCCGGGTCGTAGATCGTCACGCCGGTGGGAAAGACTGACGGTAGTCCCATGGTTCATCTCTCCATTCGTCTCAGAATTGCTTGCGGGTGGTGGTTACTTGTAGGTCACAGCATCGGGGAAAGTGGCCTTGAGTGCATCCAGATTCAGATAGCCCTTGACGTCGAAATCATTCTTGATGACGCCGTTCTTGACACCCCACTGCTTGATGCCGTCCAGGGTGCTGTACGTGCTAGGGGTGAACTGGAGCTTGTTGATCGAGGCCTTGATGTTCAGAAGGGCCTGCTCCTTCGGGATATTGTTGGCCTTCTGGAGGATAGCTGCCGCCTCGTCCGGATTCTTCTCGATGAACTGATAGACTTCGTTGACCGATTTCAGGTAGTTCTCGACCTCGGTCGGATGGGCCTTGAGATAGGTGTCTGTCGCGACGCCGACATTGATGGTCGGCGCATCGATCGTCTTGAGGGTTGCGATCGGTTTGACCCCGGGGATCTTGCTCGCCAGTTTGGCGCCCTTCCCATTGGTCCACTGGGCCGCGGCCTGTCCGGACTGAAGAAGGGCCAAGCCTTCCTGGGAACTCTCCACGGGATACTGCTTCACAGAGGACGGATCGATCTTGTACTTCTCGAGGATCTTCGCCACCCAGTATTCGACCACGGTGCCCTTGACGGTGACAATTCCCTTCCCGGCGAGATCGGCGGGCGATGAGATTCCCTTGCCGTAGAGGACGCCGCTCTGGGGATTGTTGACATCGGACCTGGTGAGTTCAGTGAAGATTCTGAGGTTTCCACTGGGTGCGGCGCCGATCCTGTTGAGGATGGCGAAGTCGGCGGCGAATCCGATGTCCGCCTGGTTCGTCGTCACCGCGTTGACCGTGTCGATGCCGGCGCCGAAGTTGGACACCTTGACGTCGAGGTGGTTCTTCTGGAAGATCTTCTTCTCGATGCCGATGGTGGCGACATAGGAGGTCACGTTGTCGGTCATGACACCGAGCCGCAGTGTGGCCAGTCCGGCAGAGCCCGAGGCGCTGCTACTCGCGGCGGAGGAACTGCGGGCCCCGCAGCCGACCAGGCCGGCGAGCAGAAGGGCTCCCGCCAGGGATGATGCGATGAGGGTTCGGGGCCGAAGGCGTCGTAGCGCTGTGAACATGGTCGAATCTCGATTCACTTGAGGGTCACGGAGTCGGGGAAGGTGGCCTTCAATGCGTCTGTGTTGACATAGGATTTCACGTCGAAGTTATTCTTGATGACGCCGTTCTTGACGCCCCATTGGGTGATGTCGTTCAAAGTGGTGAGCGTGTCCTGGGTGAATTGGAGCTGATTCTTAGATGCCTCGAGATTCAGCAGCGCTTGATCCTTGGGGATGTTGTTGGCCTTCTGGAGGATGGCCGCGGCCTCATCGGGGTTCTTCTCGATGAACTGGTAGATCTGGTTCAGTGAGGTCAAGTAGTTCTTGACCTCGGTCGGATGATCCTTGAGATAGCTCTCGGTTGAGACGCCGAGGGCAATTGTCGGCGTATCGATGGTCTTGAGTGTTGCGATCGTCTTCACCCCGGGAATGGCCTTCGCGAGGGCGGCTCCCTTTCCACTGGTCCACTCGGCCGATGCCTGTCCGGACTGCAAGAGGGCGAGTCCTTCTTGGGCGCTCTCGATCGGATACAGCTTCACCGAGGAGGGATCAACCTTGTACTTCTCGAGAGTCTTGGCGATCCAGTACTCGACGACGGTGCCCTTGTTGGTGATGATGCCCTTCCCGGCGAGTTCGGCGGGTGAGGAGATGTTCTTGCCGACGAACTGATAGGCCGCAGGGCTGTTCGCATTCGACCGGTTGAGCTCGGTGAAGATCTTGAGGTTTCCACTGGGTGCGGCGCCGATCCTGTTGAGGATGGCGAAATCCTGCGCGAAGCCGATGTCCGCCTGGTTCGTTGTCACCGCATTCACCGTGTCGATTCCGACTCCGAAGGCAGAGACCTTGACGTCGAGGTGGTTCTTCTCGAAGATCTTCTTCTCGACACCGATCGTGGCCACGTAGGCGGTGGCATTGTCGGTCATCACGCCGAGCCGAAGCGGGGCCAGCCCGGCAGAGTTCGTCCCGCCGCCGCTGGCAGCCGTGGAGCCACCAGTGCCGCAGCCGACGAGACCAGCGAGGAGCAGGGCGCCCGCCAGGGATGACGCGAGAGCCTTGCGGGGTTGGAGTCGTCGTAGCGCTGTGAACATGAAGGTTTCTCGTTTCGTTGGATGATGGGGATGGATATCTGCACGCAGTGACCCGGAGTGCGGAACTGCGATGAGCAGGCCTATGAGTTGGTGTCAGTGCCGAACCGTGCGAGCACCGTGGACCCGAGGAGCCGGAGCAGGCGATCGGAGAAGAAGCCGATGAGACCGAGAACGACGATCCCGACGAAGATCCAGTCGGTCCTGAAGTAGAGGCGCGAGGTGTAGATGAGGTAGCCCACGCCCTCCTGGGCGGCGAGCATCTCGGCGGCCACGATGGAGATGATGGCGCTGCTGAGACCGAGCCGGATTCCGGTGAACATGTGCGGAACAGAGGCCGGGATCGTCACGCTCCAGAACACCTGGAACTGGGAGGCTCCCTGGGATCTGGCCGCCTGAATCTTGATCGGGTCGATGCTGAGCACACCGGCCAGGGTGTTGACGACGACCGGGAACAGCGTCGCGTAGAAGATCAGGACGACCTTCGACCCCTCACCGACGCCGAACCAGATGAGGAACAGTGTGAGGAAGGCGATGGCCGGAACGAAGCGGAAGAAGTTGATCAACGGATCGATGATCCATCGGAAGAACGTGAACTGCCCCGCGATGAGTCCGATAGGGATGGCCACCAGCAGGCCGAGGAACCAGCCGGAGAAGATGCGCCTGAGGCTGATCCCCACGTATTTCGCCAAGGTTCCGTTGAGGACGAGCTCCTTGGCCCCGGAGAGGGTCTGGCCCGGACCGGGCAGATACTCCGGCTGACTCAGAAGAGATCCGATCCACCAGACGATGAGAAGGAGAATCCAGGTCAGCCAGCCCTTGCGGGCGAGCCATATGAAAGGTTTCGCAATGGTCTTCGGTTTCAGGGCGACCGATATCTTCACCGGTCGATCGGTTGCTGTCGTGGTCAAAATGTCATCTTCCGTTTCAGGACTGCGTGGCGGCGGTCGGCGCCTCGAAGAAGCTCTCGATATGCTTGATCGTCCTCCCCAGATCAGGGGAGGTCAGGTCACGTGGATAGGGGGAGTCGATGCTGACGGTCTCCTGGATGTGGGCCTCGGGTCCGGGCGTGAAGATGCTGACCTTCTGCCCCAGATACACCGCCTCCAAGATGTCGTGAGTGACGAACAGGATCGTCTTTCCGGTCTCTTTCCAGACGTGGATCAACTCGTCCTGCATCACCTTTCTGGTCTGGGCATCGAGTGCCCCGAAGGGCTCGTCCAGAATGAGCGTGGAGGGGTCGTTGGCGACGCTGCGCGCGATCTGCACGCGCTGCTTCATCCCGCCGGAGAGCTCACTCGGAAACTTCTTCTCGTGGCCGTCGAGGCCGACGAGACGGATGCACCTCTCCACCGTCTCCAGGCGCTGTCTCTTCGGCGTGTGTCCCATTCGCAGGCCGTATCCGACGTTCTGCGCGACGGTGAGCCAGGGGAAGATGGCCGAATCGGCGTTCTGGAATACCACACCGCGGTCCCTGCCGGGACGTGAGACTTCCTTGTCGTCGACGAGGACGTTCCCCTCGGTTGCCTGGAGGAATCCGGCGACGATGTTCAAGAGCGTTGATTTTCCGCATCCAGAGGAGCCCAGGAAGATGTGAAACTCGCCCCTGGGTATCGTGAGGCTGACATCCTTCAGGATGTACGGCGGAGTCTCTTTGGAGGAGGACCCTCCGCCTCTGCCGTATCTCTTCGACAGACTCCGGATGGCGATGCCGCCCGGTGAGTAGACCGTAGGACTAGCGGACACGATTATTTCCCAACTATTGATGGTGAGGCGAGGCGTTGCTTGATCACATCGGCCTCATGAAGATAGAAATTGACGTAGAACAGATTGTCGGACTCGCTGCCGAGCCTCCTCAGCAAGGATTCCTTGAGGGCCAGCGCCTCGTGGTCGTCCGGGTCGCCGCCGAGTGCCAGATCGACCACGTGGAGGGCGAGCCGCAGGTCGCCGGCATTGGCCTTCTCCCTGGCTGTGTCGAGGATCTTGGACCGGTCTCCGATGAGATCGAACACGACCCTTGTCCACCTCTGCCCTCGGTGCCGGATTGAGGTGAGTGGGGTTTCCGTCGTACCAGCCTGTGTAGCGGCGGTGAATGCCCCGAATGGTGAACTCCAGATTTCCGTAGGTCTGAGCGAGGTAGGGACTCTTGACGAGACGTTCGGGCAGTGTCACATGTTCGAGGATGTAGTCGAGATCGCGGCCCTCGTTGATGTAGCGGACGGTGTCCTGGTAGACGATGCGGAGAGCCTCTGAGGTGTCGTGAAGTGCGGTCAGGGCATCGTCACCGTGAAGCGGGGCGCCATGTCCCGGAATCAGGATCTTCGGGTTCTTGGCGGCGATTCGGTCGAGGGCCTCGGCCCATTCGTGGTCGTACCGGATCACCTTGTTGGGGTTTCCGATGTTCGGGAAACTCGAGACGACGAGGTCTCCGGTGTAGAAGACGCCGTCCTCGGCGATCTCCACCAGAGTGGCGTCATCGGTCTCGCCGTACTCGTGACGCAGGTGGAAGGTCTTCCCACCGAGGGAGAAGTCGTACTCATCGATGTACTCGATATCGGGATACGGGAAGGTGCTCCAATATCTCTGGCCTCCGAGGATCGCCTTGTCGTCGCGATTCCCCACCGCCCTGAATACCGTTGATACGCGCGTGGTAACCCGACAGCGCGGTGTATCTCCTGAACCGGCGCGAGACATTGCGTTGAGCGATGACCGTGGCCCCGGCCTGCCTGAAGACGGGCGCGCCCTTGACGTGATCGACATGACCGTGGGTATAGATGAGGTACCTGATGGGCTTGTTGGAGATGGTCCTGATGGCGGCGAGAAGAGCCTCTCCGCGAACCTCCGATATGCCAGAGTCAATCACGACGATGCCGTCTTCGGTGACCACGAATCCGATGTTCTCGAAGGAGTTGGTGATGGCGTAATAGCCCGGGGCGACTTCGGTGACGTCTGGTTGTCTGACGACAGAGTTCTCGGGATCGATGGTGATTCTTCTCGCCGGCGGCGCGGCGCAAGGAGGTAAGTGACATGACAGGTGCTCTTATTCTGTGTGACTCAGCCTGATAATGGTGCTGGAGTGATAATGGTGCAGGGGAATAGAGTTCTGCAACGTCCCGATGGTTTTATAAGGCGCCCGGTGTGGGATGTGATGGGACGCCGAGAACTGGCTTCAGGACGGGAGCGGACAGGCTCAGTACCGACCGTGAAGAATGGGACCAGCGAATGCTGGCAGTACTTACGGAGCTGTCCGGGGTTGAGCGATCAGACTCATCGACAGCGACACGAGCGGAAGGTGCCGGAGGCAGCGTTCTTGTGTTCGTTGAACGTCGTTGCGCTCATGGCCTCCTCCTTCCGTTCCGGCTCATTGGCTGTGCGTTCGACGGAGATGTCGTCGCGCTGTCTGAGCTGTTGAAGAAAACGTAGGCGAGATTTCGCTATCCGTCACATTTGTCTCACCGTAGGAGATGACGTCTCATGCAGTGAGGACGTTATTCATCGGTGGTTACCAGCCAATCCGGTAGAGTTCCAGTCGTGTCACGATTCTGATGATTGTAGGAAGTTCCGCCAGACGGCCCCGATACCCCTTCGCGAGAATCTTCCAATTCTTCAAATGACCGATAATATGCTCGATTCTCGACCGGAGACTCGACACGTCGTGATTGAACGTCTTCTCCCAGTCCAGCCGGTCGCGTCCAGGGGTCTTCTTGATCGGGGTGATCGCACCGGCGCCGATGTAGGCGGTGTCGGCGATCCACGTCGAGTCGGCCAGGATCTGGTCCCAGCCGCACAGCTGGAGGGCCGCCGAGTCGTGCCGGCGTCCGGGCACCGGTTCAGAGGTGGCGATCAGATCACCGTGCAGGGTCCCGGCGACCTGGATGTTGGGGCACTGGAGGTGGTGCTTGCCCGAGTACAGGTCCTTCTCCGTCTGCTTCCCGCTGGCGGGGCGGTTCCCGGTGGGAATGAACGTCCCGTCGATGAGAACGGGCTCGCCCTGGGCGACGGCCTCTTCCAGGCTGATCCCCTCCGTCACCAGGACCTCGTCGAGCAGGGGCAGGATGCGCCGCCAGATCCGGGAGATCGTGGGTTGGGAGATCCCGTAGAGGTCGGCGGCGCACATCTGGACGATGTCCTGGCGCAGGAGGATGAGGGTGAGTTCGACCTGGCGGTACAGGCCGAGCCGGTGGCCCGACAGGTCGATGCCACGGCTGGCCTGGGTATTTCATCGTTGAGCGTCCCAGGACGGGGCCCGGAGTAGCTGAAGGTGCTCCTGGCTTGGCAGGATAGGGCTTGTCAAAGAGTCACTGTCCGTCAAGACGAGGAGCACCTTCAAGATGAAGACTACCGGCTCATACCCCCGCCTCCACATCGACACCGCCACCATCCCCGCCATCGGCCAGGCCGGCGGCATCCTGCTGACCGAGACCATCCGCGCCTCCGGCCTCGACACGGAGCTCTCGGCGGCCCTGTCCCGGTGGGCGAAACCCTTGGCCACCCACGATCCGGGAAAGATCGTCTGCGATCTGGCCTTGTCGGTGGCGCTGGGCGGGGACTGCCTGTCCGACCTGTCGGAGGTCCGCGCCGAACCCGGCCTCTACGGGCCGGTGGCCTCCGACCCCACCGTCTCCCGACTCATCAGTCTGCTCGGTGACAACGCCGAGCGCGCGGAGAAAGCCATCGGCCGCGCCCGGAAGACCGCCCGGGCCCGCGTGTGGGCGCTGGCCGGTGATCATGCCCCGAACTCCGGGATCAGCGCTGCGGATCCGTTGATCATCGATGTGGACGCGACGCTTGTGACCGCCCATTCGGACAAGGAGGAGGCGGCCCCGACGTTCAAGAAGGGTTACGGGCACCATCCGTTGTGCGCGTTCATCGATCACGGAGCGGCCGGTTCCGGTGAGATGGCTGCGGTGATGCTGCGTCCGGGCAACGCCGGGTCGAATACGGCCGCCGACCACAAGCTGGTGATCCGGGCGGCCCTGGACCAGGCCGGGGTCGGCTCGCGGCCCGGCCGCAAGGTCCTGGTCAGGATTGATGGGGCCGGGTCGACCCACGAGACGCTGAACGAGTTGGTGCGCCGGCGGGTGTCGTATTCGGTGGGGTTCACGCTGCCGATGGACACACCGGAGTTGTACGAGAAGATCCCCGAAGAGGTGTGGACTCCGGCCTACACCAGCGACGGTGGGGTGCGTGAGGGCGCCGATGTGGCCGAGTTCACGGGGCTGCTGGACCTTTCGGGGTGGCCTGCGGGGATGCGGGTCATCGTGCGCCGGGAGTATCCCGATGCGGGGGCTGAGTTGCGGTTCGATGATGTGGACGGCTACCGGTTGACCGCGTTCGCCACGAATGCGACGAAGGGTCAGTTGCCGGATCTGGAGGTGCGGCATCGGCGGCGGGCCCGGTGCGAGGACCGGATCCGTAATGCGAAGGACACGGGGCTGGTGAACCTGCCGTTGTATGGGTTCGGGCAGAACCGGATCTGGTGTCAGATCGTGGCGATGGCCTGTGACCTGTTGGCGTGGATGGGACTGCTGGCCCACCCGCAGGAGGCGGTGCGCAGGTGGGAGCCGAAGAAGCTGCGGCATCGCCTGTTCGTAGTGCCCGCAACCATCGCGCGGAGTGGGCGGCGGGTGGTGTTGCACGTCTCGGATCGGCATCGCTGGGCGGCCACGGTCGCCGCGGCGGTGCTCGCGATGCGGGGCCTGCCGGTCCCGGCCGGGTAGGCCGTCGGCCTGGCTTCTGCTCGCCTTCGACCTGGAGACCCTCGGCCTGGACCGCCCGCCCTGCGCAGCGTGATGCGGCGGATCGTCATGTTCTTCTGGCAGAATCGGGTACCGGACCGGCGGCACAGCCGCCGGGCGATGACCGGCCCCCGAACGATGAAAGATCGAGGCTGGTGAGGATGTCGTGGATTCTGGCGACGAGTTCGGTCATGTCGTCGGGGTCGAGTCCTGTAGTAGTCTGGTAGCGCATCGGTCGCCTTCGAATGTATTGTTTTTGGTTGCAAACCTCATTATATTCGAAGGGGCCGATGCTTTTCTTGAAAATGAGAGAATCTTGCCGGATTCACCCGCTGTGAATAACGTCCTGAGACTCACGCGGCGATGGGAGACGGTCGCACCAACAGTTCAGAGCCTGCGGGCCGACGGTCCCGGGGCGGGTCACCATGGTGGTGGCCCGGGATGCGACCTCCGGGAACTCCACGGCGTAGCGGCGCAGCCACTCGGCGGCGAAGTCCTCGGCGTCGGCGCTCGGCGCTGCGGCCCATACCGAGCCGCCGAAGCCGGCCCCGAAGGAGCAGGCGGCGACCGCCGACAGATCGGCTCTGGCGATCCGGGCCAGGGCGATCGTCTCGGGCACCTGATTGCCGAGCAGGGTCTCGGCCACTCGCTGGGACTCGTCGACGGCGTCCCCGAAGGCGGTCAGGTCGCCGGCCTCCAGGGCATCGGTGGCGGCCGGAATGATCTGCTCGGACTCGGCCAGGAAGTGGTCCAGACGCCGGGTGAGGTAGTCGTCGCCGGCCACCAGGCGGTGCAGTCGGGTGGCCTGCGGATCGACGGTCAGAGCGTCGGCCAGCACGGCGTCCCTCCTGCCGGTGCTCTCGTTCCAGCGGCTCAGGATCTCCCGGGTCGACAGCGATGCCCGGTTGTACAGCTCACGCGCGGCGCCGGTCTTCTCGGCGGCCACGCCGCTCACCAGCACGATCAGAGCCAGATCCTCGGGCAGCCGGACCCGCTTCTCCAGCCGGATCGGGCAGAACCGGAACTGGCCCAGCTCGCCCTCCTGGCTGAACACCATCGCGGTGTGGTCCTCGGAACCCCCGAAGGTGCCCACACCGGCGGCCCCGGCCAGCTCCTTGAAACTCATCCCGTTCTCGAAACAGGCCAGGTACTGGGCCAGATCGGCCCGGTCGGCGACATTGCGCCGCCATCGCTCGGAGTTTCTGAACCCGTTGGCGTCGGCCAGCGCCAGCACCAGCGCACTCACCAGGGCCGAGGAGGAGCTCATCCCGCTGGCCAGCGGAAGATCGCTGGAGATCGTGATGTCGCAGGGGGCGAGCGCGCCGAAGTTGTCGGTGAGCCGGTCCACCACGGTCTGGACGTATCGGCCCCAGTGGCCGGTCGGCAGCTGCGGGTCGGCGCCGGCGAGGATGCGCAGGTCGCCGGGAAGCGCGAGGGAGCGGGCGGTGATCCCGGAGGCCGGGCCGGTGGGGGAGAAAGACGTGGGGGAGCAGGTGATGGTGACGCCGCGGTCCACCGCGGCCACCAGAGTGCGCCCTCCGGCGTAGTCGGTGTGCTTGCCGAGCACTTCGATCCGCCCGGGCACGAAGAAGCGCACCTGCTCACCGAGCGCCGGCGCGCCCACAGCGCCGCCCGCATTCACAGGCCCTGCCGAGTTCACCGCCCCGGTACTCACAGCACGGCCCGGTGATCGCCCAGGGCCGCTTCGACCGGCGCGATGTCGCCGCGGCTGGACATGTCCAGCACGCCGGCGTCGACCGGGACGACGTCGAACCGCTCCCCGGCCTGCACCATCCAGCGCACGGCGTCGACGATCTCGAACTCGCCGCGCTCGGACTTCTCGATGCTGCGACAGGCCTCGAAGATCCTCGGGGTGAGCAGGAAGCAGTTCATCGAGACCAGGGCATCCGGCCCGGCGGCCGCCACGATCTCGGGGGCGGGCTTCTCGATGATCTCGGTGAGCTGGTGGGAGGCGTCGGCCTTCAGCAGGGCGAAGGCGGCGATCCGGTCGGGGTCGATATTCGACTCGGCGATCATCGAGTGCTTCAAGAACCCGAGGGTCGCCGACGCCGGCACCCCGGCCAGCATCGCGACCGCCCGTCCCGGGTAGAAGTTGTCGGAGTTGACCACCAGGACGCGGTCGTCGCCGGCGAAGGACTCGGCGGCGGCCACCGCGTCGGCGGTGCCCAGCGGCTCGTCCTGGACGGCGTAGGAGATGGAGACGCGGGTCTTGTCCAGGCCGTCGTAGTAGTCGCGGATCATCTGGTGCTCGGGGCCGATCACCAGGCAGAACTCGTCGTAGCCGACATCGGCCAGGGTGGAGATGACGTGATCGAGGAAGGGCCGGTCGTTGAGGGTGATCATCGCCTTGACCCCGGCGGCGGCCGCCGCGGCCTGGCCCTCGGCGAGGGTGACCCCCTCGGCGGCCCTGCGCATCCGGGTGCCGAGCCCGCGCGCCATGATGACGGCGCGGTGGGGCGGAGCGAAAAGACGAGTGGCATCGGTCATGACCGCCATCCTACGGAGAGCAGCCGACTCATGCGCGATTGATCATGCGCGATTGAGCGATTCGGCTGCGCATCCGATCATCTTCGGCGCGCAGTCGAACCCGCGACTCACGAGAGCTGCTGCTGCTTGGGCTGCAGGGCGTTGGCGGTTTCGGCGGCGACGGCGTCCAGATCGGCGCCGGTGGACGCCGTGACCACCGCCACCACCAGGCCCTCCACCAGCGGTCCGGGGCTGATCCGCACCTTCGCGGCGAGCTCCGGGTCGATGAACTCGCGGGCCATCTCCGCCGACAGGATCGAGGAGCCCAGATCGACCAGGACGAGGATTCCCGGACAGTCCGAGAGCTCCTCGATCGCCGAGCTCACGGCCGCGGCGTCGGTCCCCAGGGTGGTCTCGTCCAACCCGGCCGCGATCCTCACCGGGGGCTTGTCGGCGGGCACCATCTGCTCGGCGAGCTCGACGGCCGCCCTGGCCAGCGGGCGGCTGTGGGAGACCACGATGATCCCCACGCAGGAGGGCATCGGAGGCTGCGAATCATCGCCCGTCACGGCGTCCGTCATGATCTTTCCCCCATCAGGCCAGACAGCGCGCGGCGCTGTCGATGAGAAGGGCCATCGAGGTGGCGCCGGGATCCTGGTGGCCGCGCGAGCGCTCGCCCAGATAGGAGGCCCGGCCGCGCCTGGCGATCATCTCGACGGTGGCGTCGCGCCCCTTGTCGGCGGCCGCCGAGGCGGCCTGCAGGGACTCGGCCAGGCTCTTGCCCGCGGCGGCGGCGTCCTGGGCGGCCTCGACCGCCGGGGTCAGCGAGTCGACCAGGGTCTTGTCCCCCTGGGAGGCCTTGCCGCGGGCCACGATGCCGTCCAGCCCGGCCTTCATCGCCGCGGCGAACTTCTCGGCGGAGAGCTCCCCATCGGTGGTGAGGGTGGTGCCCAGCCGCAGGAAGAAGGTGCCGTAGAGCGGACCGGAGGCGCCTCCGACGGTGCTCACCAGGGTCATTCCGGCCTTCTTGAGCAGTCCGGAGGCGTCGGCGAAGGATGCCGGATCGAGAGCGGCGACCGCCGACATGCCGCGGGACATGTTCGAGCCGTGGTCCGCGTCGCCGATCTGGCGGTCCAGATCGGTGAGGTAGTTGGCGTTCTCGGTGATGACGTCGGCGTAGTCCTTCAGCCACGTCGAGACGGCCTGCGCCGAAAGATCAGACATGTATCAGCATCCCCATCGAAGTCCAGGAGTATTGACCGGCGCGTCCCACAGAGTGAGCAGATCGTCGTCGGCCTTCAGCAGTGTCAGGGAACATCCTGCCATCTCCAGCGAGGTGATGTGGTTGCCGACCAGCGTTCTGGCGATCGCGACCCCCTTGCCGGAGAGCACCTTGGACACCTCACCCCACACCAGATACTGCTCGATCAGCGGGGTGCCGCCCATCCCGTTGAGCATCGCGATCACCGGGGTACCGGTGAAGTCCAGATCGGCGAGGATCGGCTCCACGATCTGCTCGGCCACCTGCGCGGCGGTCCCCAGCTTGGCCCGCTCGCGGCCCGGCTCGCCGTGGATCCCGATGCCCAGCTCGACCTCGTCCTCGTCCAGCTCGAAGGTGGGCTGACCGGCCGCCGGCACCACGCAGGAGGTGAGGGCCAGCCCGAAGGACCGGCCGCCGTCGTTGACCTTCGCGCCCAGATCGAGCAGCGCGTCGAGGTCGCGGCCGGTCTCAGCGGCGGCCCCCAGGATCTTCTCCATCAGGACGGTGAGCCCGACCCCGCGGCGCCCCGCGGTGAACAGCGAGTCCTGGACGGCGACGTCGTCGGCGACCAGCACCGACTCGATCCGGGTGCCGGTCTCGGCGGCCGACATCTCGGCGGCCATGTCGAAGTTCATCACGTCGCCGGTGTAGTTCTTGACGATGTGCAGGACGCCGGCCCCGCCGTCCACCGCCTTGTCGGCGGCCATCATCTGGTCGGGCACCGGGGAGGTGAAGACCTGACCGCAGCAGGCGGCGTCCAGCATCCCGTAGCCGACATATCCGCTGTGCATGGGTTCGTGGCCCGAGCCGCCGCCGGAGACCAGTCCGACCTTGCCGGTGCGGGGGGCGTCGGCGCGCAGGACCACGCTGTTCTGCAGGTCGACGGTGAGCGAATCGGGGTGGGCGGCGGCGACGCCGACCAATGAGTCTGTGACGATGTCCTCAACAGCATTGATGAGTTTCTTCATGGCACAAGTCAACCACTCGCCGCCGACGCCGCCAAGGATTCGCCGATCTCCGGCCCTCCTGGCAGGCCCGCGACCCGAGCTCAGCGGGTGTGCCGCTCGTAGTCCACGGTGACGTGGCCGCGCACCATCCGCAGCCAGGGGGCCTTCCGGCTCGGGTCGAAGTGCACCCGGATCTGGTCGTTGCGCATCACCACGACGGTGACGACGACGAAGGTCAGGCCCAGGAAGATCGCCCCGAAGCCGACGGTGGCCCGGGGGCCGACGGCGTCTCCCAGCCAGCCGACGATCGGTGAGACGAGCGGCGTCCCGCCCATCACCACCAGGGCCCAGAAGCTCATCACCCGGCCGCGCATCTGCGGTGAGACTGAGGTCTGCACCAAGGAGTTGGCGATGATCGTGGTGCCGACCGCGCCCCAGCCGACCGGCGCCATCCAGGCGGCGAAGATGCCGTAGCTCGGCGCGAAGGTGGCCGCCGCCATCGAGACGGTGTAGACCACCAGGGCCAGTTCGATGTAGCGCAGCCGGGGACGCCGTCTGGCCGCGCCCAGCGCCGCGATGATGGCGCCGATCCCCATCACCGAGCCGAGCAGGCCGAACTCCCCGGACCCCTTGCCGAAGGCCTGGGTGGCCATCACGGCGTCGGAGATGTTGAAGTTGAACCCGAAGGTTCCCATCATGAAGCCGATGAACAGCAGCAGGATCAGGTCGGGGCGGCCCCGCACATAGGAGACGCCGTCGCGCACGGTGGCCTTCTCGGTCGGCGCGGGCGCGGGGTGCAGCTGCTCGGAGCGCAGCATGATGAGCGAGACGATGAACAGGGCGAACAGGCCGACGTTGATGGTCATCACCCAGCCCACCCCGAAGGCGGCGATGAGCAGCCCGGCCAGGCCCGGTCCCAGCAGGCGGGCGCCGTTGAAGGAGGCGCTGTTGAGGCCGATCGCATTGCTCAGCTGGGACAGCGGCACCACCTCGGAGACGAAGGACTGCATGGCCGGGCTGTAGAAGGAGGAGGCGATCCCGTCGAGGCCGGCGAACATGAACACCATCCACAGCTGGGCGTGCCCGGTGAGCACCAGAATGGCCAGCACGGTGGCGTCGATGAGCAGCACGATCTGGGCGACCACCATGATCCGGCGCTTCGGGAATCGGTCGGCCAGGGCGCCCGCCCACGGGGTGAGCAGCAGGATCGGCAGGAAGTTGATCGCGGTCACCCAGCCCAGGGCCGAGGCGTTGCCGTGGGTGAGGATGGTCAGCACCAGCCAGGACTGGGCGGTGCGCGCGATCCACTGCCCGAGATTCGCCATCAGGGTGCCGACGAAGAAGATCCGGTAGTTGGGGATGCTCATGCTGGCGAACATCGTTCTCATTGCAGATGGGTCCCCCGCTCTGTTCCGTACATCCGGCCCTCTGCTCGGCTCGTCCGCATCGCTCACTCAACTGTACCGAGAGGCATACCTGATCAACGCTAGACCCCGGGGTCCGTCTGTGCGCAGATCGCTCAGCCGAGGTGTGAGACGCCGTGCGGAGGACCGGGTGTGAGAGGCTCGGGGGTGCGCGCTTCAACGCGCCGAGACTGAGCGGATACGCGTCCGAGACTGAGCGGAGACGGGAGAGACATGGCGACTGCGGGTCAGTGGATCGAGGGGGCGCGGCTGCGAACCCTGCCGATCTCGATCTCATCGGTGATCGCCGGGGTCGCATCGGCAGTGGCGATCGGGAGGTTCAGCCCGCTGCCCGCCGTGCTGGCCCTGGTGGTGGCGCTGGCCCTGGTGATCGGCGTCAACTTCTCCAACGACTACTCCGACGGGATTCGCGGCTCCGACGGCCCCGACCGGGTCGGGCCGCTGCGGCTGGTCGGCTCCGGGGCCGCCAGGCCGGGGCAGGTGAGGGCCGCCGCCTTCGGCTGCTTCGGCGTCGCCGGGCTGGCCGGGCTGGCCCTGGTGGTGCTCACCGGGCACTGGTGGCTGCTGGCGGTCGGGGTGGCCTGCGTGCTGGCGGCCTGGTTCTACACCGGCGGCTCCCACCCCTACGGGTACGCCGGTCTCGGGGAGATCTTCGTCTTCGTCTTCTTCGGCCTGGTCGCGGTCTGCGGGACGACCTATGTGGTGGCCGGCAGGGTGGTCGCGGCCACCTGGGTGACCGGCGTCGTCTTCGGCCTGCTGGCCTGCGCGGTGCTGGTCGCCAACAATCTGCGCGACATCGACGGCGACCGGGTCTCCGGCAAGCGCACCCTGGCCACCCGGCTGGGGGACGCCGGCACCCGCGTCTTCTACGTGGCGCTGGTGGTGCTGGCCCTGGCCGGGGTGGTCGCGGTGGCGGCGCTGACCGGCTGGTGGTCCCTGCTCGGACTGGCGATGACGGTCTTCCTGGTCGGGCCGGTCAGGGCGATGGCCACCGGGGCCACCGGGATGGTGCTGGTGAAGGCCCTGAAGGACACCGGTTTCGCCGAGCTCGCCGGATCGGTCGGGCTGCTGGCGGGGGCCCTGCTGGGGTGAGGATGGTCCCGATCACTCCCGATACGCCGTGATTCTGCACGCGCGGCGCCGAAACACCCCTATTGGGAGTGATCGGGGCCATGCGAGGTCCGGAAGGGGCCGTACCCTTGTGGCGGCCGGGACTCCGGCCGTCATCGCACTGACACCACACGTGGTGGAGAGGATCTCAGATGATCATCACCCTGGCATTCCTGGACATCAAGGCGGACTGCGTCGACGCGTTCATCGCCGCCAGCAAGGCCAACGCCGAGGCCAGCCGGACCGAGCCCGGCGTCACCCGGTTCGATCTGGTCCGCCAGCTCGACGTGCCCACCAACTTCACCCTGGTCGAGGAGTACCGCGACATCGACGCGGTGGAGGCCCACCGGACCACCGAGCACTACCTCACCTGGAAGGCCACGGTCGCCGAGATGCAGGCCACCCCGCGCACCTCCCACCGCTACGAGATCCTCTGAGCCGGTCTGCGACCCTCTTCGGAGGAGGTCGATGGTCCCGATCACTCCCGACACGCCGGGATTCTGCACGCGCGGCGCCGAAACACCCCCTATCGGGAGTGATCGGGACCATTCGACGTCCGGAAGGGCTCAGATCTTGATGCCGAACTTCTCCAGGCGCTTCCGATCGGCCTTGGAACTGGAGGCCTGGAGGGTCAGCAGCTCGGCATAGATGCCCCCGGAGGCGGCCAGCTGCTGCGGCGTCCCGATCTCATCGACCCGCCCCCGGTCCAGGGTGATGATCCGGTCCACCCCGGAGATGGTGGACAGCCGGTGGGCGATGATGAGGCTCGTCCGACCCTCCATCAGCGACTCCAGCCCGGCCTGCACCCATCTCTCGGACTTGGTGTCCAGGGCCGAGGTGGCCTCGTCCAGCACCAGGATCGGGGCGTCCTTGAGGATCGCCCGGGCGATCGAGATGCGCTGCTTCTGGCCTCCCGAGAGCTTGATCCCGCGCTCGCCGACCAGGGTGTCGTAGCCGTCGGGGAAGCGCGTCACGAAGCGGTCGGCGTAGGCCCGCCGGGCGGCCTCGGCGATCTGCGCGTCGTCGGCCCGCGAGCCGTAGGCGATGTTCTCCCTGATGGTGCCCGAGAACAGGGACGGGTCCTGGAAGACGACGCCGATGCTGTGGCGCAGCTCGGCCACCGGGAGCCGGGAGATCGGCTGCCCGCCCACCAGGATCTCCCCGGCGTCCAGCGGGTAGAGGCCCAGCAGCAGGTTGACGATGGTGGACTTTCCGCCCCCGGACTCGCCGACCAGGGCGACCTTCTCGCCCTTGCCGATCTGGAAGCCGACCTGGTCGATCACCCGGTTGGACCCGTCGTAGGAGAACACCGCGTCGCGGAACTCGACGGCCGGCTCGCTCTCGGTGATCTCGATCACCGGCGGGGTGCTGGAGTCGGACGCCGGCCGGGTGATGCTGGGCCGGGTCTCCATCACCGTGAAGTAGTCCTTGGACCCGGAGACCGCCCGCTGGGCGTTGTCGATGATGTAGCTCATCATCTGCAC
The DNA here is from genome assembly GCA_022647765.1 of Acidipropionibacterium sp. GTDB lineage: Bacteria > Actinomycetota > Actinomycetes > Propionibacteriales > Propionibacteriaceae > Acidipropionibacterium. Next base: position 64,837 of record JALCLH010000012.1, on the reverse strand, counting down.
CGGCTGGCGGGCCATCGTCATCAACTGGATGAGCAGCACCATCACGCCGATGCTGAAGTCAGCCGCGGGCGGTCTGGACGAAGATGATCGCGTAGATCCCGAAGAAGATGACGTTGAGCACCGCCCGGCGCAGGGTGTCCATCAGATGCCAGTGGGTGGACTGCTCCCTGGTGGTCGCCACGGTGGCGTCGTAGTGCTGGTCGAAGGCGGCCTGCTCGGGCCGCTCGGTGACGAAGGACTTCACCACCCGGATCTGCGAGATGACCTCCTGGAAGCGTCCCGATGCGGTGTCCAGGTGCTCGTTGATGACGTCCTGGCGGGCCTGCCAGTGCTTCGAGGTGAGCGCGGTGAGCCACACGTAGAGTGGGAAGACGACGGCCAGCAGCACCGCCAGCGGCCAGTAGTACCAGGCCGAGATCACCAGCACCGCCGCCGTGGTGAGCAGCAGGGTGAAGAAGTTGTTCGCGAAGGCCTTCGCGAAGTCGGTGATATTGGTGATGGACCGGGTGAGCTTATTGGTGATCGAGCCGGTGAGCTCCTCGTCGAACCACGACTGGGGCAGCGAGAGCAGCTTGGCGAAGTAGCGGCTGGAGAGGATCTCGCGCATCCGGGCGCTCATCACATCGCCCAGCCAGCCGTTGATATTGGTGGCCACCGAGTTCAGCAGGTCCATCGCCAGCAGCAGCACCGCCAGCCACAGGATGGCCCTGATCTGGTGGGAGCCGGTGCGCACCCCCTCGACCGCCAGATCGGTGGCGCGGGAGATGACGAAGGGCACCTGCCAGGGCGGTGAGAGCCACCAGGACCGCAGTGACGATGACACCCAGGTAGAACCGCCACAGCGAGCCGGTGAACCTGATGATACGGGTCAGCGAACGCACGAGGTGCGAGTCTACTTGCGGGGCTGCCGGCCCTCCCTCAGCCATTTCCTCAGGGCGTAGGTGGCCCGGACGTCGTCCTCGTTGTAGGCCAGCACCCGGGCGGCGGCGGCCTCGCGGACGCCCGGGTCCCGATGGTGGACAGCGTCGTTCCACCAGGCCTGGGAGTTCAGCCCGCCGGGCTCGGCGTCTCGCCAGTGGAAGCCGGGTCCGGCCTGGGCGACGGCCTTGAGCCCCAGGCCGGCGGCGCCGAAGAAATGCGCGGTCATGGTGGCGAACAGGTCGAGGAAGCAGCCTCCGGCCAGCAGGTGCCGGATCTTCTCGGCGGTCCGTGGGCTGGTCGGGCCGGCGGGTCTGGCGAATCGGCGCAGATGGGTCAGCTCGTAGTCGGAGTAGTGGACGATGAGGCAGCCGGGTTCGGCGCGCACGGCCTCGTCCAGCCAGTCGACGGCGCGGGCCGCCAGCGCGGCCTCGGCGGCGTCGTCCAGATCCTCGAAGGAGGAGAAGGCCAGATAGTACGGCTCGGTGCGGCCGGCGCTGGTGGCCATCAGCCGGTCGCGGTCGTCGACCCACAGCCCCCACAGGTAGACCCGGTCGTCGGGGGAGGTCTCGATGTCCAGGTCGATCTCCAGGCGGCTTGCGGGCAGCCGGATCGGCTCGTCGTCGTTGCGCTCCAGGGCGACGCCGTCGCGGATCAGCCGGGCGCGCCGGGCTGCCCTCCGGATCCGCCGCTCGGGCTCGGGCCGGTGCTGGACCTGGGGGAGGTAGTCCGGCAGCAGGGCCTCCAGATCGGCGTCGGCCAGCTCGTCGATGGTGGAGACGCCCATCCGGCGCAGGGTGGCGATCTCGCGGACGTCCAGCGGCGCCTTCGAGATGCGCAGGGACAGGTCGGCGTCGTCCAGGAGCGGCTCGCAGGCCTGCCACCACTGGCAGGACTCGCACTCGCGGACCACGATCGGCTCGACCATCGGCCGGCCGGGGGCGCTCAGCGCGTGCCGGGCCACCGAGACCCGGAACCCCTGCTCGTGGTCGTAGCGGTCCAGCACCGAGCGGCGCCGCCAGCCCGAGGCCGATGTGCGCGAGAAGGTCCGGATGAAATGGTGGTCCAGATCCAGCCAGGCGATTCCCGGCTCGCCGTCCAGCAGGTCGATCTGGTCGCGGCCGATGACGCCGGCCATCCGGGCGGTCGGCAGTCCCGGGGCGGGTCTGCCCATGCTGGATCTGTCTGTGCTGGATCTGCCTGCGTCACCGGCGGGCAGCAGGCCGAGATCCTCCAGCAGCCGCCAGTGGTGGGCGGCCTGCAGCAGCGGCCCCTGCCGCGAGGCCCGGAAGGTCTGGTCGCAGCTGAGTCTCGACTCCGTGGGGTCGGGGTCCCCGAGGGGCTCACCCAGGTGAACTCCTGATGGGTGTGGTGGCGCTCCAGGACCAGGTGCGCAGTGATGACCACCGGCAGGTATCCCGGCGTTCCGGTGCTGGTGACGCCGGCTCTCACCAGCACCTCGGGGGATCCGCGGCGGTGCCCGGCGGGGGAGTCGGGCAGGGCGGGGGAGACGATGACCGGGGCTCCGGCGGACAGCGCATCGCCGGTGGCCTCGCGCGTCGCACCGGGATCTGCGGCGAGGGGACGCAGGTCGACGGCCCCGGGGACCGACGCCAGCCGGTCGCAGACCGGGGCGACCCGAGCCTCGCCCAGGAGGCCATCGCCCGGAGACTCGGTATGCGCAGACCGGCGAAACGAGGGGGTGCAGGGGGAGTCGTCTCCCCCGCCGGCGGCATTTACAGTGGGGGTGCAGGGGGAGTCGTCTCCCCCGCTGTATAGATGCTGCACTTTCACTGGGCAGGAGCGGGCCGCCCAGCTGTCCAGCAGGATCTGCTGGGTCATGCCTTCCACGCACGGTGCAGGGCCACGATGCCGCCGCAGATATTGCGCCAGGCGACCGCCTGCCAGCCGGCGTCGGCCATCAGATCGGCCAGGGTGGGCTGGTCGGGCCAGGCCAGGATCGATTCGGCCAGGTAGTCGTAGGCGTCCCGGTTGCTGCTGGCCAGCCGGGCCATGGTCGGGATCGCGCTCAGCAGGTAGTCGCGGTAGACGTGGCGGAAAGGGGGCCCAGCTGGGGGTGGAGAATTCGCACACCACGACCCGGCCGCCGGGCCGGGTGACCCGCAGCATCTCGGCCAGCGCGGCGGAGGTGTTCTCCACATTGCGCAGCCCGTAGGAGATGGTGACGGCGTCGAAGGAGTCGTCGGCATAGGGCAGCCGGGTGGCGTCCCCGGCCACGAAGTGCAGGCCGGGCTGGCGCTGATGGCCGACCTGGAGCATTCCCAGCGAGATGTCGGTGGGGTAGACCTCGGCGCCGTGGGCGGCGAAGGTGGCCGAGGAGGTGCCGGTGCCGGCAGCCAGGTCCAGGATGGTCTGGCCCGGCTGCGGCTCGACGGCCTCGACCACCAGCTCGCGCCAGCGGTCCACCGCGCCCATCGTCATGATGGAGTTCATCAGGTCGTAGCGCTTCGCCACGCCGTCGAACATCGAGGCGACGTCGTCGTGGTGCTTGTCAAGGGTGGCCCTGGTCGTCAACACGGCGCCCAGTCTCCCACAGCCCCCGGCAGGGACGGCGTCCTGCGGGGCCTGCGCTCCGGGGTGGTCATTTGGGGGCGGTCGGGCGGTGCGAGAGAATAGCAATCATGGCTTCACGCTCTCCCGTCCTGGTCGTCAAGGATCTCAACAAGTCCTACGGCGACCACACCGTCATCCAGAGTCTCTCCTTCACCGTCCACGCCGGGGAGGCGGTGGCCCTGACCGGGCGCAACGGCGCGGGCAAGTCGACGGTGCTGCGCTGCGTGGTGGGGGCCGACCGCCCGACCTCCGGGACTGTCGAGGTGCTCGGCAAGCCGGTCAGCGAGACCAGTGCCGAGTTCCGCCGGAGTGTGGCCACCGTCATCGACGACATGGACTTCTTCCCCGACCTGTCGGTGGTCGAGCATCTCGACCTGCTGGCCCGCGCCCACGGTCTCACCGACGCCGACGCCCTGGTGGACGAGGTGCTGGAGGAGGTCCAGCTGGTGCCCCAGTCGGGCCAGCTTCCCGGCACCCTGTCGACCGGCCAGCGGCGGCGTCTCGGACTGGCCACCGCCTTCGTGCGGCCCCGCAAGCTGCTGGTCCTCGACGAGCCGGAGGCCCGGCTGGATGTCGAAGGGATCGCCTGGCTCGGCAAGCGGCTGGGCGAGGAGATGACCCACGGCCTGGCGATTCTGATGGCCTCCCACGAGCCCTCCCTGCTGGAGGCGCTCGGCGCCCGGACGGTCGCCCTGGGAGGTTCGCGCGGATGAGCCGGGGCAGGAACAGGAACAGGAAGTTCAAGAATCAGAACCGCCGCCAGAACCAGGACGGGCAGAAGGGGCAGCCGGGCCAGTCACAGGCCAAGGCCGCCGAGCCGGTCAAGGTGCCGGATCCGGAGCTGATCATCGATCACGAGCCCGAGGAGTTCTGGGCCGGCGAGGTCGACGAGAAGCAGCTGCTGCTGCTGATGGGGGACTGGCGCAAGGGCCGCACCACCCGCAACATCTGGCAGGCGCTGGGCGACGCCTATGTGATGCTCTTCTCGCTGGCGGTCATCCTCGCGATGCTCATCAGCCTCATCGTCCAGGCCCAGGGGCAGGCCTCGACCTGCTCGGCGACCGGCTGCCGGACCGCCCGGGAGCTGCTGCCCTGGGCGGCGCTGGCCGGGGTGCTGGCCTTCGCGGTGGCCGCGGCGCGGATCTTCGGCCCGGTGCTGGCCTCGGCCGCCGAGGGATTCTGGCTGCTGGACTCGCCGATCAACCGCTCCCGGGTGCTGGTGAAGAGACTCTGGACCGCGGTGGCCGTCGCCTTCGTCGGCGGCGCCGCGATCGGCGCCCTCATCTCGGCGCTGACCGGTTCGGGCGGGGCGGCGATCATCGCCTGGACCCTCGCCACCGGTCTGGCCTCCTCCGGGGTGGTGGCCTTCGCCGCCGCCCAGCAGGGGGTGGAGCGGGTCTGGACGGTCAAACTCGTCGGCGGGATCGCCGGGCTCGCCGGTCTGGCGGCGCTGCTGGCCGTGGTGGGCTCGGCCACCGGATGGTTCCAGCTGGAGATCACCACCTCGGTGGCGATCTCCTCGGCCTGGACGGTGGCGATCGCCGGCATCCTGCTGCTGGTGATCTCCGGGATCCTGGCCCGGATGCGGCTGAACCGCATCCGACGGGCCCGGCTGATGTCCGGCGGCTCGCTGGCCTCGGGCATGCAGGGCGCCGCCTTCGCCCTGGACTTCGCCCTGATGCGCGACATCCTCCAGGAGCGCGACGCCGTCGAGCGCGGCCAGGTGCGCCCCACCCGGGGCCGCGGACTCGGCCTGCAGACCCTGGTCTGGCGCGACGTCCAGCGGCTGCTCCGGTTCCCGAAGCCGCTGCTCACCCTGGCGGTGACCGCGGTGGTGCCCTACGCCGTCGAGGCCCTGGGGATGGGACGGTTCTCCTCGACCATCTCGGCCCTGGTCCTGGTGGCCGCGCTGGTGCCCTTCTTCACCACCCTGCGGGTGCTCTCGCGCACCAAGGGGCTGATGCGCTGCCTGCCCTTCACCACCAGCCAGGTGCGCACCGCCGCCTCGGTGGTGCCCGGCGTCCTGGCCGGGATCTGGGCGATCGCCGTGGTCCCGGCCTTCCACGGGGTGGGCTCGGGCAGCCACACCCCGTGGGTGCAGGCCGTGATGCTGGCCTTCGTCACCGCTGCGGCCGGCTATATCGGCGCGATCCGGTGGGTGTCGGCGAAGTCGGCCGACTACTCGGCGCCGATGGTGGCCACCCAGATGGGCGCGATGCCCCCCGGTCTGATGTTCAACCTGGTGCGCGGCCTGGACATGGTGGCCCTCATCACGATCTGGATCGTGCTGGGGCTGTCGCCGTGGATCTCGGTGGTGCTGGCCGTCATCGCCTTCGCGGTGCTGCGGATGGGCGGCATCAACCAGGAGGAGATGCAGCAGATGCAGAAGGACGCCCAGGCGCAGTTGAAGGCCGAGCGCGAGGGCGGCGCAAGGAAGCCGGCCGAGCGGAAGGTCGTCACCCGCAAGAAGTGATCCTGTGGTCACTTGACCAGGCTGAAGGTCGAGGCGACCCGATCCTCCAGCTCGGCGGCCAGCAGGTCGACGTCGTCGTCGCGGGCCACCGGCTGGCCGACGAAGACGTGCACCAGGTTGGGATCGGTGCCGTCGATCTGGGCTCCGCGCCAGTCGGTGACCCACTCGCCGTCCCCCACCGAGTCGATCCAGCCGATCGGGCCGGAGACCCGGCCGCGATCCACCCCCTCGACCTCGGCGATCGTCTCGAGGGCCTTCCACGGCGGCAGGCCGCTGACGAAGGGGGCCGGATGGATCGCCCCCACCGCCGACAGGGACCGGGTCGAGGGCAGCGGCGCCCCCGAGATGTCGGTGACCAGCATCCGGTCGGACGCGGCCGTGACCAGACCGGGGAAGGGACAGTACTGGATGGACCGGCAGAAGGGCCGCAGCAGCTCCTCGGACCAGCGCACCGCCCGATCGTGCAGCTCGGCGACGGGCCCGCGCCCGTACAGGGCCTCCAGCAGCGGGCCGGAGTCCGTCCTCGCGGCCGGTCCGTGGGTCAGCGTCCGGGCGGTGATGAGCCCGTCGAACTGCCGGAGCACCACCTTCGACGTCGTCCCCACCGCTCCCTGCACCAGGTAGGTCCAGGAACCGGGCAGCACATCGGCGCACAGCTTGACGATCCAGCGCGGGTCGACCGGCTCGGCGGCGCGGGCCATCAGATCGCGCATCAGGAGCACCTGCTCCACCTCGTCGCCGAGGATCTGGCGGACCTGGCTGGCCCGGTCCCGCCAGCCCTGGGCGCTCACCACCCCGTCGGAGACGGTCAGCCCGACCGGTTTGCGCGGCGGAGCCTGGACGGCCGGCGGATCGGCGTGCACCTCGTCATAGGACAGCTGGGTGAGCCAGCAGACGCCGGCCCGGCGTCCGATCACCGTCTCGGGGACGATCATCACCGAGCGGGAGTCGGAGCGGTCGCCGTCGAAGGCGAAGGAGCCGAAGGCCAGCGGCCCGGTGCCGTGCACCCCGGGCATCTCCGTCTCGTTCTCGATGTCGGCGCAGAAGGCCTCCCACCAGACATCGGCGGCGCCGGGGGAGTCGGTCTCGAAGCGGGCGAGCTCGCCGAGGCCGATGACGCCCTCGTCGCCGTGCAGCAGGCACATGCTGTTGCGCGGGGTGAGGTACTGCTGAAGGGATCCAGGGTCGGCGATGGCCACAGTGCGGGCGCGTAGCCTGCTCGATCCTGGGTTGACGATCACACTGGGCACAATACCGGCTTGACAGCGGCCCGCCTGCACGTCCTCCCAGCCCAATTCGGGCCCGGCGGCGGCCGGTCGGGATAGCCCGGTCGGCCGGCGCATTCTCGGGGTGCGGAATTCCGCGTCATCGGGTGGCCGAGTTTCGCCGAATCGCCGACGATGATTTTTGAAAGGAATCCGTGCCGAATTTAGTCCCGCCCTTGGGTTGTGTCTTCCCTTGTCGGATGATGGTGGGGTCGACGTGACGGGACGCCTCGGGGACAATAGACTCTGACTGCGGTTCAATGAGGAGGCGGCAATGACGGATCAAGGGCGCGACGATCACGACGTGATCGTGGTCGGCGCCGGGCCGGGCGGGTCCGCCGCGGCCGCGCACCTGGCCCGGCGCGGCCTGTCGGTCGCCCTGCTGGAGAAGGAGACCTTCCCCCGCGACAAGATCTGCGGAGACGGTCTCACCCCGCGCGCCGTCAGCCAGCTCATCCGGCTCGGCATCGACGTCTCCGAGGAGGCCGGCTGGAAGCACACCCGCGGGCTGCGCATCCACGGCGGCACCATTCCGCCCTTCGAGATGGCCTGGCCCGAGCTGTCGGACTTCCCCGACTTCGGCATGGTCTGTCGCCGCGCGGTGCTGGATCAGCGGCTCGCCGAGCACGCCCGGGCGCAGGGCGCAGAGCTCATCACCGGCGTCACCGTCACTGAGCCCTCTTGTCGACGAGCGCACCGGGCGGATCGCCGGGGTGCGGGCCAAGGACGGCCGCAGCTTCGGCGCGCCGGTGGTGGTGGCGGCCGACGGCGTCTCCTCCCGGCTGGCCACCAGGATGGGCATCCACCGCCGCGAGGACCGCCCGATGGGGGTGGCGGTGCGCGGCTACTTCCGATCCCCGCTGTCCGAGGACCAGTGGCTGAGCTCCTGGCTGGAGCTGTGGGACGGTGCGCCCCACGAGTCCGCCCTGCTGCCCGGCTACGGCTGGGCCTTCCCGGTCGGTGACGGCACGGTCAATGTCGGGCTCGGCATGCTCAACTCCTCGGACGCCTTCCGCAAGACCGACTACCGGGCGCTGATGAAGCGCTGGCTCAGCCACACCCCGCCCGAGTGGGGGCTGACCGAGGCCAACCAGGAGGCCCCGATCCGCGGCGCCGCACTGCCGATGGCCCTCAACCGGGCTCCCGCCTACCGGGACGGACTGCTGCTGGTGGGGGACGCCGCCGGGATGGTCAACCCGTTCAACGGGGAGGGCATCGACTACGCGATGGAGGCCGGCGAGATGGCCGCCGACGCGATCGCCGAGGCGCACTACCGCGGGATCGGCACGCGCTCGGCCGAGCGCGCCCTGGAGGGCTACCAGAGCCGGATCAAGGCCCAGCTGGGCGGCTACTACCGGCTCGGCACGGTGTTCGTGAAACTCATCGGCGACCCCCGGGTGATGAAGCTGTGCACCACCTACGGACTGCCGCGCAAGTCCCTGATGAGACTGGTCAACAAGCTGCTGGCCAACCTCACCGACGCCCGGGACGGGGATCTGTCCGACCGGCTCATCAACACCCTCACCAGATTGGCCCCCTCGGCATGAGAATTCAGAGCAAATCGGGGCGCCGGAAGGGCGTTCGATGTTATGGTAGGACCAATTCTCCGGCGCAGGCCATGAGAGACTGAGACGGATAGAGAAGGCCCGGTGATCCACCGGGCGCCACTGACAACGATGTCGAAGGCGGTAGGTCGTGAATCCCTATATTCCACTGGTCAGCATGATGATCCTGGCGGCGCTCTTCGTCGTCGTGATGATCGGCATGAACAAGGTGTTCAGCCCGACCCGCCACAACGCCTCGAAGCACGTCACCTACGAGTGCGGCATCGAGCCCACCCCGCAGCCGGTCGGCGGCGGGCGCTTCCCGGTCAAGTACTACGTCGTCGCGATGCTCTACATCGTCTTCGACATCGAGATCGTGTTCCTCTACCCGTGGGCGGTCGGGTTCAACCACTTCATCAGTCTGGGTGCCTTCGCGGTCATCGAGATGGCGCTGTTCATCGCCACGGTGTTCGTCTCCTACCTCTACGTCTACCGGCGTCACGGCCTGGACTGGGACTGATGGCTGGGATTGATGGCTGGGACTGAGTGGGACCACGGACCCGCGACGAGGAAGAACTGAGAGGAAGATATGGCCGAGTACGACGCTGATGTCCCTGCCGGCATCGTGATGACCTCGATGGAGGCGGTCGTCGGGTGGCTGCGCAAGAGCTCCTTCTGGCCGTTGACGATGGGGCTGGCCTGCTGCGCCATCGAGATGATCTCCTACGGCGGTCCGCGCGCAGACGCCGCCCGCTGGGGCCACGAGGTGTTCCGCTCCTCCCCGCGCCAGGCGGATCTGATGATCGTCTCGGGCCGGGTGAGTCAGAAGATGGCCCCCGTCGTGCGTCAGCTCTACGACCAGATGCCCAACCCCAAGTGGGTCATCTCGATGGGCGCCTGCGCCTCCTCGGGCGGGATCTTCAACAACTACGCGATCATCCAGGGCTGCGACCACATCATCCCGGTCGACGTCTACCTGCCGGGCTGTCCGCCGAGCCCCGACATGCTCATCGACGCCGTGTTCAAGCTGCGCGAGCAGATCCAGCACTGGCCGCTGCTCGGCCACATGGCCGAGGTGGAGAAGGCCAAGGAGCGCCGGGCCCTGGCGGCCCCGAGCACCCTCGAGATGCCCACCACCACTGCGGCCGGGAGATCTCCCGATGAGCGGCCAGACGCCGGTGAGCGGCGGCGAAGGGCTGGAGAGGGTCTCCGATCCCAACCCGGTGATGGAGGTGAGGACCGGGATGTGGGGAGGGGCGTCCGGCTCCTCGGACACCTCCGGCTACAACGGGCTGATCCGGACGGTCGAGATGCCCGGCGACTCCTCGCGGCCCTACGGCGGCTGGTTCGACGCGGTCGCCGACCGGATGGCCGAGCTGGTGCCCGGCTTCTCGGCCGGCCTCACCCTGGTCCACCGCGGTGAGATCACCTTCTTCGTGCGCCCCGAGAAGCTCCTGGAGCTGGTGGCCGTGCTGCGCGACGACGAGCAGCTGAGGTTCGAGTGCTGCGCGGCCCTGACCTGTGTGCACTACCCGCAGATGACCGGGCAGGAGATGCACGTCGTCTACAACCTGCTGTCCTACACGCACAACCGGCGGATCCGCCTGGAGGTGGCCCTGGCCGACCCGCAGGACCATCACCCGCACCTGCCCTCGGTGGTGACCGTGTACCCGCACGCCGACTACCAGGAGAGGGAGGCCTGGGACATGTTCGGGGTGATCTTCGACGGCCATCCGGCGCTGACCCGGATCCTGATGCCCGACGACTGGGTGGGGCACCCGCAGCGCAAGGACTACCCGCTGGGCGGCATCCCGGTGGAGTACAAGGGCCACGTCACGCCTCCGCCGGACGAGCGAAGGAGCTACAACTCATGAGCGAGCAGAGCACACGCGACGAGTACCTCGCCCAGGGCGGCGACTGGTCCGAGATCGTCTCCGAGTCCGCTGAGCGCGGGGACGAGACGGTGGTGGTCAACTTCGGCCCCTCCCATCCGTCGACCCACGGCGTGATGCGGCTCATCATGGAGCTGGACGGCGAGACCATCACCAGCATCCGGCCCGGTATCGGCTTCCTGCACACCGGCATCGAGAAGAACATGGAGTACCGCACCTGGACCCAGGGCGTCGCCTTCATGACCCGCTGCAACTATGTGGCGAACTTCTTCAACGAGGCGGTCTACTGCCTGGCGGTGGAGAAGCTGCTCGGGATCACCGATGACATCCCCGAGCGGGCCCAGATCCTGCGGGTGATGATCATGGAGATCAACCGGATCTCCAACCACTTCACCGGGGTCGGGGCCGGCGCCCTCGAGCTCAACGCCACCTCGGTCCAGGAGGTCTGCCTGCGCGAGCGCGAGATCTGCCTGGAGTTCAACCAGGCGGTCACCGGGCTGCGGATGAACAACGCCTGGATCCGGCCCGGCGGCACCGCCACCGACCTGCCCGAGGACGGCCTGGACCGGCTGCGCGATCTCATCAGGCGGATGGAGGACAACATCCCCGAGATCGACCAGTTCTTCACCGCCAACCCGATCTTCAAGTCGCGCACCCAGGGCGCCGGCTACATGGATCTGGCCGGCTGCATGGCGATGGGCTGCACCGGTCCGGTGCTGCGCTCCACCGGGCTGCCCTGGGATCTGCGCAAGAAGCAGCCCTACTCCGGATACCAGGACTACGACTTCGAGGTCTGCACCGCCGACTCCTGCGACGCCTACGGGCGCTACCTGGTCCGGCTGCACGAGATGTTCGAGTCGATCAAGATCCTCAAGCAGTGCCACAAGCGGCTCACCGAGACCCAGGGCCAGCCGCACATGGTGGCCGACAAGCGGATCGCCTGGCCGGCCGAGCTGTCCATCGGCCCCGACGGCCAGGGCAACTCCAATGAACACATCAAGCACATCATGGGGGAGTCCATGGAGGCGCTCATCCATCACTTCAAGATCGTCACCGAGGGATTCGCGGTGCCGGCCGGTCAGGTCTACCAGGCCGTCGAGGCCGGGGCCGGGGAGCTCGGCTGCCATCTGGTCTCCGACGGCGGGACGCGGCCCTACCGCTCCCATCTGCGAGACCCCGGATTCATCCACGTCCAGTCGATCCCGGCGATGTGCGAGGGCGCCCTGCTGCCCGACGTCGTCGCCACCCTGGCCTCCCTGGACCCCGTGATGGGAGGGGTGGACCGATGAGCAGCAATTCCGAGAGGACGGCGTCCTACCCGTTCTCCGAGGAGTTCCACTCCCACTTCGCCGGTACCGGCGGGGTCGACCAGTCCGACCAGTCGACCGCGATCGACGAGCACACCATGGAGGAGCTGCGCGGGCTGGCGGCCCGCTACCCCGAGCCCCGCTCGGCCCTGCTGCCGATGCTGCACCTGGTGCAGTCGGTCGACGGCCGGGTCTCGCCGGCCGGCATCGAGGCCTGCGCCCGGGTGCTCGGCATCACACCGGCCCAGGTCTCCGGGGTGGCCACCTTCTACACCATGTACAAGCGGCGTCCCGCCGGCGAGCACCACATCGGCATCTGCACCACCTCGGTCTGCGCGATCCTGGGCGGCGACGTGCTGCTGGACCGGGTCGAGCACAGGCTCGGCATCAAGGAGGGCCAGACCACCCCCGACGGGAAGTTCTCGCTGGAGCGCATCGAGTGCAACGCGGCCTGCGACTTCGCGCCGATCATGATGGTCAACTGGGAGTTCATGGACAATATGACCCCGCGCAAGGCCGACGAGATCCTCGACGCCCTGGCCGCCGGCAAGACGGTCCACTCCTCCCGGGGGGCCACCATCACCTCCTGGCGGGACTCCGAGCGGGTGCTCGCCGGATTCCCCGACGGCCGCGCCGACGAGGGCCCGACCGCCGGAGAGGCGTCGCTGAGCGGCCTGGAGATCGCCCGCCAGCACGGCTGGAGCGCTCCCGGCCCGCAGCGCACGGCCCCTGATACCGAGTCAGAGACCCAGTCCGATTCAGCGAACCAGTCCGAGGGGAGGAGTCGGGATGAGTGAGGCCGGCGTCAGTCTCGAGATGTCCAAGGGAAGCGCCCCGCTGACCCCCGTGCTGTCGGCGAACTGGGGGGACCCGCGCGCCTGGAAGCTCGTCAACTACGAGCGCCGCGGCGGCTACCAGGGCCTGCGCACCGCCCTGGCGATGTCCCCCGACGAGGTGATCTCGCTGGTGAAGGACGCCGGCCTGCGCGGCCGCGGAGGCGCCGGATTCCCGGCCGGCCTCAAATGGTCCTTCATCCCCAAGGACAATCCCAACCCCACCTACCTGGTGGTCAACTGCGACGAGTCGGAGCCGGGCACCTGCAAGGACATGCCGCTGCTGATGGCCTCCCCGCACACCCTGGTGGAGGGGGCGATCATCGCCTCCTACGCGGTGCACGCGAAGATGGCCTTCCTCTATGTGCGCGGCGAGGTGCTGCACATCATCCGCCGCCTCCAGCAGGCCGTTGCCGAGGCCTACGCGGCCGGCTACCTGGGCACCGACATCCTGGGCTCCGGATACGACCTCGACATCATGGTGCACGCCGGCGCCGGCGCCTACATCTGCGGCGAGGAGACCGCCCTGCTGGACTCCCTGGAGGGACGCCGCGGCCAGCCCCGGCTGCGCCCGCCGTTCCCCGCGGTGGCCGGCCTGTACGCCAGCCCCACCGTCGTCAACAACGCCGAGACGATCTCCTCGGTGCCGGCCATCGTCGCCCACGGCAAGGACTGGTTCCAGGCGATGGGCACCGAGAAGTCGGCCGGCTTCACCCTCTACTCGCTGTCGGGGCACGTCGCCCGGCCCGGCCAGTACGAGGCCCCGCTGGGGATCACCCTGCACCAGCTGCTCGACATCAGCGGCGGCATGCGGGCCGGCCATCGGCTGAAGTTCTTCACCCCGGGCGGCTCCTCGACGCCGATGTTCAGCGCCGCCGAGATCGACGTCCCGCTCGACTACGAGTCGGTGGCCGGGGCCGGATCGATTCCTGGGCACCAAGGCCCTGCAGTGCTTCGACGAGACCACCTCGGTGGTGCGCACCGTGACCCGCTGGATCGAGTTCTACAAGCACGAGTCCTGCGGCAAGTGCACCCCCTGCCGGGAGGGCACCTGGTGGCTGGTCCAGATGCTGCGCAAGATCGAGGCCGGCGAGGGGGAGCCCGGCGACGTCGACAAGATGCTCGACGTCAACGACCGGATCGGCGGCAGATCCTTCTGCACCCTGGCCGACGGCGCCGTCGGATGCATCCGCGGCGCGGTGAAGAACTTCCGGGACGAGTTCGAGGCCGGCTGCCACGGCGTCCCGGCATGGCAGCTGCTGCCCTACGAGCGCAGCACGGTCTTCGGCCCCGAGGACTTCCCCGACGGGGACGGGGACTTCTCCGATGAGGATCTCGACTCCAGAGCGGGAGTGACGGCATGAGCGTCGACATCAAGGGCGCCACCGGGCAGGTGGCCCACCAGGATCTGGTCACCCTCACCATCGACGGACGATCGGTGAGCGTGCCCAAGGGCACCCTCATCATCCGGGCCGCCGAGAGGATCGGCACCGCCATCCCGCGGTTCTGCGACCATCCGCTGCTCGACCCGGCCGGCGCCTGCCGCCAGTGCCTGGTCGAGATTCCCCGACGCCGGCAACGGCCGCGGCTTCCCCAAGCCCCAGCCCTCCTGCACGATGCCGGTGGCCGAGGGCATGGTGGTGCGCACCCAGCACTCCTCCGAGGTGGCCCGCACCGCCCAGGAGGGGATTCTGGAGCTGCTGCTCATCAACCATCCGCTGGACTGCCCGATCTGCGACAAGGGCGGGGAGTGCCCGCTGCAGAATCAGGCGATGGCCGACGGCCGGGGCGAGTCCCGCTACAACGGCGTCAAGCGGACCTACCCGAAGCCGATCGGCATCTCCGCGCAGATCCTGCTGGATCGCGAGCGCTGCGTGCTGTGCCAGCGCTGCACCCGGTTCTCCGACCAGATCTCCGGGGACCCGTTCATCAACCTCCAGGAGCGCGGCGCCGCCTCCCAGATCGGCGACTACGTCAAGGACGGCTACGACTCCTACTTCTCCGGCAATGTCATCCAGATCTGCCCGGTCGGCGCGCTCACCAGCAAGGACTACCGCTTCCACTCCCGGCCCTTCGACCTGGTCTCCACCCGCACCACCTGCGAGCACTGCGCGGCCGGCTGCGAGCTGCGCACCGACCACCGCCAGTACCGGGTGAAGCGCCGGCTGGCCGGAAATCTGCCCGAGGTCAACGAGGAGTGGAGCTGCGACAAAGGCCGCTTCGCCTTCCGCTACGGCCACCAGGACGACCGGATCACCCTGCCGCTGGTGCGCCGGGACGGCGTCCTGCAGCCGGCCTCCTGGGCCGAGGCGATCGACGCCGCCGTCGAGGGCCTGGCGGCAGCCGGCCACCGGGTCGGGGCGCTCACCGGCGGGCGGCTCACCGTCGAGACCAGCCTGGCCTGGTCGAAGTTCGCCCGGATGGTGCTCGGCACCAACAACATCGACTTCCGCTCCCGGGTCTCCTCGGCCGAGGAGGCCGACTTCCTGGCCCACCGGGTGGCCGGCCGGACCCTGGCCGACTCGGTGAGCTACGCCGACCTGGAGAGCGCCGGCCGGGTGGTGCTGGTCGACCTGGAGCCCGAGGACGAGTCCCCGATCATCTTCCTGCGGCTGCGCAAGGCGTGGCACAGGAAGGGACTGCCGGTCACCGTGATCGGCTCCCACCTCACCCGCGGCTCGGTCAAGATGGGCGCCACCCTGGAACCGGCCCTTCCCGGCGACGAGGACGCCGCCCTGGTGCGACTGGTGGAGCGCAAGGTCGTCGACGAGCACACCATCGTGCTGGTCGGAGAGCGCGCCGCGGCCAGCCCGGGCACCCTCACCGCCGTGGTCGACGCGGTTCGGGTCAGCGGCGCCCGGCTGGCCTGGGTGCCGCGCCGGGCCGGTGAGATCGGTGCGGTGGAGGCCGGCTGCCTGCCCGGCCTGCTGCCCGGCGGGCGTCCGGTCACCGATCCGGTGGCGCGGGTCGAGATGGGAGCCCTCTGGGCGGCCCGGACCCTGCCCGCCGCGGTCGGTCTGGACGCCGAGCAGATGCTCTCCTCGGTGGTCGTCAGACACCACGGTGATATTGATGGGGCTGGCGGTCTAGACGAGGAGCCCGCGATCGGCGCGCTGATGGTCTCCGGCGTCGAACCCCGGGATTTCGCCGATCCGCAGGCGGTGCGCCGCGGTCTCGAGCAGGTCGGATTCCTGGTGAGCCTGGAGCAGCGCGCCTCCGAGGTCACCGAGCGGGCCGACGTCGTGCTGCCGGTGGCGCTGCTGGAGGAGACCTCCGGCACCTTCCTGAACTGGGAGCACCGGCCCGGCCGGGTGAGGGTGGTCAACACCGAGCCCGCCACGCCGATGAACGAGATCCGGGTGCTGGCCGCCCTGGCCGACGCGATGGGTACTGAACTGGGCATGCGCACGGTCGCGCAGGCTCACGCCGCCTGGCAGGAGATCACCCCCTGGCGGGGCTCCCGGCCGGCCCTGGAGGATCCGGACGCCGCCGAGCGGAAGGCCGCGCAGGTGGATTCCGGGCCATCCGGCAGTCTCCGGCTGGACACCTGGACCCAGCTGCTCGACGACTCGGCCGCGCTGGCCGGGGCCACCGACCTGCAGGCCAGCGCCCGCCCGGCGGTGGTCCGCGTCTCACCGGCGACCGCCCGCTCGCTGGGGGCCGCGCAGGACCGCCCGGTGCGGGTCAGCGGACCCGACGGAGCCGCCGAACTGCCGCTGGAGATCGAACCCACGATGATCGACGGCGCGGCCTGGATCCCGTTCAACGGGCCGGCGCGGCGTCCCGATGATCCAGCACTGCGACGGGGCGATCCGCCGCTGCGCGAGCGGCTGGGCGTGCTGGCCGGCAGCCCGGTGCAGCTGTCCGTCTCTCCTGAATCCGGCTCGACTGAACCCAAGAATGTGGGAGGTGCGGCATGACCCCGATGCAGGGCGCCCTGTTCGGCGCCGATGTCTGGTGGATCACCCTGATCAAGGTGGTGGTCCTGTTCGTCCTGCTGCTGATGTGGACCCTGTTCAACGTGTGGTTCGAGCGCAGGGTGCTGGGCCGGATGCAGAACCGGCTGGGCCCGATCATGAACACCGCGTTCATCCGCGGCATGGGCCAGGCCATCGGCGACGGCATCAAGCTGGTCTTCAAGGAGATCGTCACCCCCAAGGGGGCCGACAAGATCGTCTTCTACCTGGCCCCGGTGATCGCCGGCATCTGCTGCTTCACCTCCTGGGCGGTGATCCCGCTGGGCGGCGAGGTCTCGATCTTCGGGCAGCGCACCATGCTGCAGATCACCGACGTCCCGGTGGCGGTGCTGTTCATCATCGCGGTGGCCGGGATCGGCATCTACGGCATCGTGCTGGCCGGCTGGTCCTCGTCGGGGCCCTACTCGGTGCTGGGCTCGCTGCGGGCCAGCGCCCAGATGATCTCCTACGAGGTGGCGATGGGGCTGTCCCTGGCCGCGGTGTTCATGGTCTCGGGGTCGATGGCGACCTCCGACATCGTCGACTCCCAGGCCCGCACGATGGTCTGGTTCGGCGTCGACACCCACATCCCCGGCCACTACTGGCTGGTGCTGCTGCCGAGCTTCGTGATCTACGTGATGACGATGTTCGGTGAGTCCAACCGGCTGCCCTTCGACGAGTCGGAGGCCGAGCAGGAGCTGGTCTCCGGCTACAGCACCGAGTACTCCGGTTTCCCCTACGGCATGTACTACCTGGCCGAGTACATCAACATGGCCACCCTCTCGGCGGTCTGCACCACCCTCTTCCTGGGCGGCTACCGGGCCCCCTGGCCACTCAACCTGATCGGATTCCTCGACTCGGGATGGATCGGGATCCTCTGGTTCTTCCTCAAGTGCCAGCTGGTGATCTTCTTCTTCGTGTGGGTGCGGGCCTCGCTGCCGCGGATCCGTTGGGATCACTTCATGAACCTCGGCTGGAAGGTCCTCATCCCGATCTCGCTGGTCTGGGTGCTGGTGCTCGCCGTGGTGCGCGCCGGCCGCGCCCAGGGCTGGATGAGCAGTCCGATCTTCCTCGGGGCGATGTTCGTCGTGGTGGTGGCCCTGATCGCCTACATCATGTTCGGCGGCAGGGCCGCCGAGCCCGAGCCGGCGCCGAAGACCTTCGACGCCTTCGCCGGCGGCTACCCGGTGCCTCCACTGCCAGGACAGGTCGAGTCCGCGCATCTGCTCGCCGCGGGGGCCGGCGCCGGGCCGGTGGTGGCCTCCGAGCCGGCCTCTGACACCGGGGATGACGCCGGGGATGACGCCGGTGGCGGTGTCGGCAGCGATCCCGATTCCGGCGGCGTCACCCAGCAACAGGCCGACCAGCAGAAGGGAGCCCACTGATGGGAGCCTGGTCAGGGTTCGGAATCACATTCCGGACGATGTTCCGCAAGACCTTCACCCAGGGATACCCCGAGAAGGGCAAGGAGAAGGTGATGGCCCCCCGGTTCCACGGGCGCCATCAGCTCAACCGCTGGCCCGACGGGTTGGAGAAGTGCGTCGGCTGCGAGCTGTGCGCCTGGGCCTGCCCCGCCGACGCGATCTACGTCGAGGGCGGCACCAACACCGAGCAGGAGAGGTACTCGCCCGGGGAGCGGTACGGCCGCGTCTACCAGATCAACTACCTGCGCTGCATCCTGTGCGGGATGTGCATCGAGGCCTGCCCGACCAGGGCGCTCACCATGACCAACGACTTCAAGATGGCCGACACCAGCCGGGAGAAGCTCATCTGGACCAAGGCGGAGCTGCTCGCCCCGCTGGTGGCCGGGATGGAGCAGCCGCCGCACCCGCGCCGGCTCGGCGACGATGAGAAGGACTACTTCCTCGGTCTGCCGCCCACCGGCCAGGACGACACCAGGACCGCGCCTGCATCCGCAGATGCGGGAGCTGCTCGCGCCGAGGGGAGGCGGGCCCGATGATCGCCATGGTGACGGCCTCGCAATGGGCCTTCTGGCTGCTGGCGCCGATCATGGTGATCGCGGCCCTGGTGATGGTGCTGACCCGCAAGGCGGTGCACTCGGCGCTCTGCCTGGCGATCGTGATGATCTGCCTGGCCGTGCAGTACGCCAGCCTGCAGGCGCCCTTCCTGTTCGTGGTGCAGATCATCGTCTACACCGGTGCCATCCTGATGCTCTTCCTGTTCGTGGTGATGATGGTCGGGCGCGACGCCCGCGACACGGTCACCGACACCCTCAAGGGTCACAGGGCGGCCTCGGTGATCACCGCCGTCGTGCTGGCCGCGATGCTCGTGGTCGCCGTCGGCTCCGCGGTGACCCGCAGTCAGCTCGGCATCACCGGCTCGGCCGGCCTGGACACCGCCAATGCGGCCGGCGGGTCGAATGTGGTCGCCCTGGCCGAGCTGCTGTTCAGCAAGTACGTGGTGCCCTTCGAGGCCACCGCGGCGCTGCTGATCACCGGCGTCGTCGGCACCATGGTGCTGGCCCACGGCGAGATACTCCACCCCAAGAAGCACCAGAAGGAGCGGTACCAGGACCGGATGGCCGCCTACGCCGCCTCCGGAGCCCACCCCGGTGCCAAGCCGAACTCCGGCGTCTACGCCCGTGGCAATGCGATCGGCGTCCCGGCCCTGCTGCCGGACGGCTCGGTCGCCGCCGAGTCGGTCTCCGAGGCGCTGCGCAGCCGCGGCGGAATCGTGGACGCCGGGGAACTCAAGGCGCCCACCGAACGGGCCTTCGCGACGATCAATGCCGACCGCTCCCGGGTCGAAGGAGAACTGGAATGAATCCCGACGACTACTTGGTGCTGTCCGCACTGCTGTTCGCTATCGGCATGCTGGGCTTCCTCTACCGGCGTAGCGCACTGGTGATCTTCATGTCCGTGGAGCTGATGCTCAACTCGGTGAACCTCACCATGGTGACCTTCTCGCACGTGCACGGGAACCTCGACGGCCAGGTCGGCGCCTTCTTCGTGATGGTGGTGGCCGCGGCCGAGGTGGTCGTCGGGCTGGCGATCATCGTCACCATCTTCCGGTCCCGGCGCTCGACCTCGGTCGACGACATCAACCTGCTGAAGCACTGAGGAGAGCCGGTATGAATCCTCTCGAAACCCTCGCCCCGGTGGCCGCCGGCGGTCTGTTCAGTCTGTCCTGGCTGATGATCGCGATCCCCTTGGCCAGTGCCGGACTGCTGCTGATCCTCGGTCGCGCGAGCGACGCCTGGGGGCACCTGCTCGGGGCCCTGGCCCCGATCGCCTCCTTCGTCATCGCCCTGGTGCTGTTCGTCGACCTGCTGGGGCGAGACCCCTCCCAGCGCAACGTCTCGGTGCCGGTCTACGAGTTCATGGACGTGGGGTCCTGGAACCTGCCGTTGACCCTCCAGGTCGACCAGCTGTCGATCCTGTTCGTGCTGCTGGTCACCTTCGTCGGCTCGCTGATCCACATCTACTCGATCGGCTACATGGCCCACGACCCGAACCGGCGCAGGTTCTTCGCCTACCTCAACCTGTTCATCGCCTCGATGCTCATCCTGGTGCTGGCCGACAACTACCTCGTGCTGTTCATCGGCTGGGAGGGTGTGGGCCTGTGCTCCTACCTGCTGATCGGCTTCTGGTTCGGCCGCCCTGCCGCGGCCGCCGCCGGCAACAAGGCGTTCATCATGAACCGGATCGGCGATCTCGGCCTCACCATGGCGATCTTCACCATGCTGGCCCAGTTCGGCACCGTGAACTTCACGGCCGTCTCGCAGCGGGCCTCGGGGCTGTCGGGGGGATGGGCCACCCTGCTCGGCTTCATGCTGCTGCTGGCCGCCTGCGGAAAGTCGGCCCAGTTCCCCCTGCAGGACTGGCTGATGGACGCCATGGAGGGCCCCACCCCGGTCTCGGCCCTGATCCACGCCGCGACCATGGTGACCGCCGGCGTCTACCTGGTGGTGCGCTCCCACGCGATCTACGACCAGACCTACGCCGCCTCCCTGGCGGTGGCGATCATCGGCACCATCACCCTGCTGATGGGGGCCTGGATCGGGTCGGCCAAGAAGGACATCAAGCGGGTGCTGGCGGGTTCCACGATGAGCCAGATCGGCTACATGATGCTGGCCGCCGGGCTCGGCCCGATCGGCGCGACCTTCGCGATCTTCCACCTCATCACCCACGGCGCCTTCAAGGCCAATATGTTCCTGGGCGCCGGGTCGGTGATGCACGGCACCGATGACGACACCGACATGTATCACTTCGGGGCGCTGGCCAAGGTGATGCCGATCACCTTCTGGACCTTCGCCTGCGGGTATCTGGCGATCATCGGCTTCCCGTTCACCTCCGGCTACTTCTCCAAGGACCACATCATCGAGGCGGCCTTCGAGCGCGGCCCGGTGTTCGGCGTCCTGGCCCTGGTCGGCGCCGGGATCACCGCCTACTACATGACCCGGTTGATGGTGCTCACCTTCGGCGGCCGGAAGCGCTGGCGCGAGGGAGTGCATCCGCACGAGTCGCCGGCCACCATGACGGTGCCGCTGATCATCCTGGCGATCCTGTCGATCGGTGCCGGCCGCCGTGATGAACAACTGGATCGGCGACTGGCTGGCCCCGGCCACCGGCTCCCATGCCGAGCACACCGGACTGCTGCACATCTCGGTGATCGGCGTCATCACCCTGCTGGTGGTCGCGATCGGCGTCGTCATCGGCTGGCTGGCGAACCGTCGCGACGTCCCCGATGAGGAGCCGGCCACCAGCAACCCGCTGGCCCTGATCGGACGCCACGACATGTACGCCCGGGCGATCGACGACGCCGCAGTCGTCAAGCCCGGAACCGCCCTGGCGCACGGCGTCGCCGCCTTCGACACTCACGCCGTCGACGGCGCCGCGATGGGCACCGCAGGCGTGATGGCCGGGCTGGGAGCCGGGCTGCGGAAGCTGCAGAACGGCTATGTGCGCAGCTACGGGCTGACCACCGCGATCGGAGTCGTGGCCGTGGGTCTGATCGTCATTCTGGGCCGGATGGCCTGAGGGAGGATATGAGATGAGCGTGCCCGTCCTCACCATCCTGGCGCTGCTGCCCATTGCGGCCGGCGTTGTGGTGATGTTCATGAAGGGGACCGCCGCCAAGTACCTTGGCCTGGCCGTCTCGCTGGTGACCCTGATCCTCGGGGTGGTGGCCTTCGTGGCCGCGGCCCGCGGCACCGACCTGTCCGAGACCCACCACTGGATCCGGGCGATCGGCGCCTGGTACGCGCTGAGCTCCGATCCGCTGTCGATGACCCTGGTGCTGCTCACCGTGGCCCTGGTGCCGGTGGTGCTGGGGGCCGAGTGGCGCGTCGGGGCGGAGCCGCGCTGTCGGTACAGGGGCGGAGCGCGGTGGTGACGCCCACTCCGGCGTGGCGACAGCAGGAGAGCCTGCGCAGCTGCCGGGATCGATCTTCTTCGGCCTGGCGCTGATCCTCGAGGGGCTGGCGATCTACTGCTTCCTCTCGGTCGACGTGCTGCTGTTCTACCTGTTCTTCGAGGCCACCCTGCTGCCGATGTACTTCCTGATCAGCGGATGGGGCGGGCCCCGGCGTCGCGCGGCGGCCCTCAAGTTCATCATCTACTCGCTGGTCGGCGGGCTCATCATGCTGGTCGCGGTGATCGGTCTCGGCGTCCACTCCGGCGTCTCCGGCCAGACCACCTTCCTGCTGGCCGACCTGGCCCGGGGCAACTTCGACGGCGCCATCGGCCGGTACCTGTTCGTGGGCTTCTTCATCGCCTTCGCGATCAAGGCCCCGATGGTTCCGGTGCACACCTGGCTGCCCGACGTCGCGGAGCAGGCCACCCCCGGATCCTCGGCCCTGCTGGTCGGCATCCTGGACAAGATCGGCACCTTCGGGATGCTGCGGCTGTGCCTGGGGCTGTTCCCCGAGGCGGCCCACTGGGCCACCCCGGTGGTGCTGACGCTGGCGGTCGTCTCGATCCTGTGGGGGGCCATGATGGCGGCCACCTCGAAGGATCTGATGAGGCTGGTCTCCTACACCTCGGTGAGCCACTTCGGCTTCATGGTGCTCGGGATCTTCGCGGTGACGACGCCGTCGATCACCGGCTCGATCTTCTACATGTTCAACCACGGCTTCGCCACCGCGGCGCTCTTCCTGGTGCTCGGGTTCCTGGTGCACCGGCGCGGCAGCGCGCGGATCGAGGACTTCGGCGGCGTCCAGAAGACGGCGCCGGTGCTGGCCGGGCTGTTCCTGGTCTCCGGTCTGGCCACCCTGGGCCTGCCCGGAACCTCCAGCTTCGCCAGCGAGTTCCTGGTGCTGGCCGGCTCCTGGCAGCGCCACCCGGTCTACGTGGCGGTGGCCACCCTCGGCATGGTGCTGGCGGCGGTCTACGTGCTGCGCGCCTACAAGCGCACCATGACCGGTCCGGTCACCGAGGGGACCGCCGAGCATGTCACCGCCGATCTGGGCGGGCGGGAGAAGGCCGTGCTGGCCCCGCTCATCATCGTGCTGCTGGTGTTCGGATTCTTCCCCAAGCCGATGCTGAACGTCATTGAACCGGCGGCCCGGGCCACCATGTCCCAGGTGGGCATGACGGATCCGCAGCCGGTCGTCAAGGAGGGTGTCAAGTGATCCCCACACTTCAAGTCACGGCTCCGACTCTGGAGTACGGCATCCTGGCACCGCTGCTGATCCTGATGGCGGCGGCCTGCGTCTCGGTGCTGGTGGAGGCCTTCGTGCCCCGCGGCTCCCGGCGTCCGATCCAGATCGGGCTCACCCTGGTGGCCCTGCTGGCCGCCCTGGCCGGCACCCTGAACAGCTGGTCGGGGGCCAGGTACCAGCTCGCCGCCCAGCAGACCCTCTCCCTGGACGCCCCGAGCTACGCCACCTGGGCCCTGCTGCTGATCTTCTCGATCGGCGTCGTGGCGCTCTTCGCGGAGCGCACCGGGGGAGCCGAGACCGCCTTCGTGGCCAGCGCGTCCACGGTGCCCGGCTCGGCCGGCGAGCGGCGGGCGATCGCAGACCACCAGGAGCAGACCGAGGTCTACCCGCTGATGCTCTTCGCGGTCTTCGGCATGATGATGTTCTCCGCCTCCAACGAGCTCATCGTGATGTTCGTCGCTCTGGAGATCTTCTCCCTGCCGCTGTACCTGCTGTGCGGGCTGGGACGGCGTCGCCGGCTGATCTCCCAGGAGGCCGCGCTCAAGTACTTCCTGCTCGGGGCGCTGTCCTCGGCGGTCTTCCTGTACGGGACGGCGCTGCTCTACGGGGCCTCCGGGTCCTTCGAGCTGGCCAGTATCGACGCGGCGCTGACCGCCCAGCCGGGCTCCTCGCGGGTCGCGGTGGCCGGGATGGCGCTGGTCGCCGTGGGTCTGCTGTTCAAGATCGGCGCGGTGCCCTTCCACACCTGGGTGCCCGACGTCTACACCGGCGCCCCCTCGCCGGTCACGGCCTTCATGTCGGTGGCCACCAAGATCGCCGGCGTGGTGGGCATGATGCGGGTGCTCTACGTCGGGCTCGGCGCTCTGCGCTGGGACTGGCAGCCTCTGCTGGCGGTGCTGGCGGTGGCCACCATGGGGGTCGGATGCCTGGTCGGCCTGGTGCAGAGCGACATCAAGCGGCTGCTGGCCTACTCCTCGATCGCCCATGCCGGATTCATGATGGTGGCGATCGCCGGGGCCTACACGGTCCAGACCGGGATGGCCCAGGGGTTCTCCGGATCCTTCTCCTCGGTGATGGTCTACATGGTCGGCTACGGGCTGGCGACCATCGGCATGTTCGTCATCGTGATGATGGTGCGCAAGGCCGGCGGCGAGTCCAACGAGATCGCCTCCTGGGCCGGTCTGGGACGCCGTTATCCCCTGGCTGGGGGTGCTGGTGACGGTGTTCATGCTGAGCTTCGCCGGAATCCCGCTGACCTTCGGCTTCGTCGGCAAGCTGCTGGTGCTGACCGCCGGCTGGCGCGGCGGCTGGGCCTGGCTGTCCCTGCTGGGCGTGCTGTTCAGCGCGGTCGCCGCCTTCTTCTACCTGCGCGTGGTGGCGGTGGTGTTCTTCCGGGCTCCCGGAGAGGCCGCCGAGGGGGTCGAGGTGTCCCCGATCAGCATCGGGTCGTGGATCACGCTGGTGGTGTGCGCCATCGCCGTGGTGGCCTTCGGGATCTACCCGCAGCCCCTGATGAACGTCTTCGACCACGCCAGCACCTTCCTGCGGTAGGTCGAGTGGGTAGATCGAATGGGCGGGTGGTGGGTAGATCCAGCACGTGTGGGCGCTCGCGGCGTCCACCGGTAGGCTTGAGGGCGCATGCAGCGCACCGGGGGCACCCGGTCGGAACAGGAGTATCGTGTCGCAACCCGTCACCAGCGAGTTCACCGATTTCGTCACCGGGAAGCTGGCTCTCGTCGAGGAGGAGCTGGCCCGCCAGGCCGGGGCCGACACACCCTTCGTCACCGAGGCCGCGAACCACATCATCTCCGCCGGCGGCAAGAGGTTCCGGCCGCTGCTGGTGGTGATCTGCTCCCAGCTCGGCGGGCAGGTCAGCGACCGGGATCTGGTCCGGGCCGCCGTGGTGATGGAGCTCACCCACGTCGCCAGCCTGTATCACGACGACGTGATGGACGAGGCGACCCTGCGCCGCGGGGCCGAGTCGGCCAATCAGCGCTGGGGCAACTCGGTGGCCATCATGGTGGGGGACTTCCTGTTCGCCCGCGCCTCCGAGACCGTCGCCAAGCTGGGCACCGACTTCGTGGAGCTCCAGGCGCAGACCTTCGCCCGTCTGGTCCAGGGTCAGATCGCCGAGACCCGCGGTCCGCTGGACGGCGAGGATCCACTTCAGCACTATCTGGACGTGGTGGCCGACAAGACCGGTTCGCTGATCGCCGCCGCGGCGGTCTTCGGCGGGATGGTCGCCGGTCTGCCGGCCGAGACTCTGCAGGTGCTGCGCCGGTTCGGCGAGGAGATCGGTCAGGTCTTCCAGCTGGCCGACGACCTGCTCGACATCACCTCGACCCGCACCGGCAAGACGCCGGGAATCGACCTGCGCGAGGGCGTCGCGACCCTGCCGGTGCTGCTGCTGAGGGCCTCCGCCGACCCCGCGGACGAGCCGGTCAAGGAGCTGCTGGACGCCGACCTGTCCAGCGACGAGGCGCTGGGACGGGCCCTGGCGGCGCTGCGCTCCAGTCATGTGATGGATGAGGCGAGGGCCGACATCCGCGCCCGCGCCGAGCGGGCCCGCGCGGAGCTGTCCTGTCTGCCGGGCGGTCCGGCCACCGACGCCCTGGCGGAGCTGTGCGACGAGGTCGTCAGCCGGTCCTCCTGAGACCGGCTCTTCTGAGAATTGCAGCCTGCCGGTGACCTCGTCGTAACACCGGTCTCCTAGCCTCGCCGGTATCACCGAGATCGAGGAGTGTGGCGATGGCTGAGGTCGCAACGGCTGGTGGGCCGGGGTCTGGTGGGTCGAGATGAGGTACAGCGGTCTGGCCGGTGGGCACCGGTACAGCTTCGACAGTCTCGCGGTGCTGATGGGGGCGGCCACCCCGGCCCGCTCCGGAGATGAGCTGGCCGGCTGTGCGGCCGCAAGCGCGGCCGAGCGCGCCGCCGCCCAGCGCGCGCTGGCCGAGGTCCCGCTCGGCCGGTTCCTCGACGAGGACGTCATCGATCGCGACACCGACGACGTCACCCGGCTGATCCTGGCCGGCCACGACCCGAAGGCCTTCGAGCCCGTCTCGACCATGAGCGTCGGCCAGTTCCGCGACTGGCTGCTGTCGGTCTCGGCCCGCCCCGACGGCGCCGCCGTGCTGGCCGCGCTGAAATGGGGGCTCACCCCCGAGATGGTGGCTGCGGTGAGCAAGCTGATGACGGTCGGCGACATGATCGCGGTGAGTTCGGCGATCGACGTCGTGACCTCCTTCCGATCCACCGTCGGCCTGCCGGGCACCCTGGCCACCCGGCTCCAGCCCAACGACCCGACCGACGATCCCGCCGGGGTCGCCGCGGTGTGCATCGACGGCCTGCTGATGGGTTCCGGGGATGCCGTGGTCGGCGTCAACCCGGCCTCCGACAATCCGCGCACCGTGCACCAGCTGCTCGACCTGCTCGACGAGATCCGGACCGGAGCTCAGATCCCCACCCAGACCTGCGTGCTCACCCACGTCACCACCACCATCGACCTGATCGAGGCCGGTGCCCCGGTGGACCTGGTGTTCCAGTCCATCGCCGGCACCCAGGCCGCCAACGAGGGATTCGGCGTCACCATCGAGATGCTGCGCGAGGCCGAGCAGGCCGCCCATGAGCTGCATCGCGGCACCGTCGGCGACAACGTGATGTACTTCGAGACCGGCCAGGGATCGGCGCTGTCGGCCGATGCCCACCACGGCGTCGGCGGGGTGCCGGTGGACCAGCAGACCCTGGAGGCCAGGGCCTATGGGCTGGCGCGCGAGTTCAGCCCGCTGATCCTCAATACCGTGGTCGGTTTCATCGGCCCCGAGTACCTCTACGACGGCCGCCAGATCATCCGGGCCGGCATCGAGGACAACTTCTGCGGGCGGCTGCTCGGCGTCCCGATGGGGGTCGACGTCTGCTACACCAACCACGCCGAGGCCGACGCCGACGACATGTCCACCCTGCTCACCCTGCTGGTGGCGGCCCGCACCGGTTACGTCATCTGCGTGCCGGGCACCGACGACATCATGCTCGGCTACCAGTCGCTGAGCTTCCACGACGTGCTCACCGCGCGGCGGGTGGCGGGGCTGCGGCCGGCCCCCGAGTTCGACGCCTGGTTGAGCCAGGTCGGGCTGCTCGACGAGTCCGGGCGGGTCCGCGAGTCGGTCACCCCCGCCTCGCTGTCCGCCCTGGCGGCCAGGAGCCTGGCGGCATGAGCAGCGTGAATGGTGTGAGTGGGGGACAGATGGGCGGGGGGGGGGGGGGACAGGCTGCCGCCTCGCTGTGGGAGCGGGTGCGCGCGGCGACCCCCTCGCGGGTCGGGCTGGGACGCCGCGGCGACTCCCTGCCCACCTCGGCGCTGCTGGATCTGAGGGAGGCTCATGCGGTCGCCCGGGATGCGATTCACCTACCGCTGGACGTAGAGAGGCTGCGCGCCGAGGCGATGGCCTGCCCCGAGCTCGCCGGTCTTGGCGAGCCCCTCCTGGTGCGCTCCCGGGCGATCGACCGGTCGGCCTACCTGCGCCGGCCCGATCTCGGACGCCGGCTCGACCTGGCCTGCCGGATCGGGGAGGTGTTCCCCGGGTCTGCGTCGTCCGGGTCTGCGTCGTCCGGCACAGAGTCTCGAGGCTCTGGCTCCTCCGCCGCTGACTCTTCCGGTTCGGAATCCTCCGGGTCTGAGTTCTCCGACGGGGACGCGGGTGCCGGTGCGTCCCTTCCCGGGCTGGCCATCGTCATCGCCGACGGACTGTCCACCGCGGCGGTCGCGGCCCATGGCGTTCCGATGGCGCAGGCCCTGGTGGCCGAGCTGTCGGCGGACTTCCGGTTGGCCCCGCTCACCATCGCCGGTCAGGCGCGGGTGGCGATCGGCGACGAGATCGGCGCCGCCCTGGGTGTCGATGAGGTGATCGTGCTCATCGGGGAGCGGCCCGGACTGTCGGTCAGCGACTCCCTCGGCGGGTATCTCACCCATAGCCCGCAGGTCGGTCGGCGCGACTCCGAGCGCAACTGCGTCTCCAACATCCGGCCCGGCGGGCTGAGCTACCGGGTGGCCGCGGCTACCCTGGCCCGGCTGGCCCGCGGCGCGATGGAGCTGGGCCGCTCGGGAGTGACTCTCAAGGACACCGGTGGCCAGATCGAGACGATGAGCCGCGCTGAGTTGCCTCCGGCGTGAAAAACTGGCTCCATGGATCCAGTGCTGCGCCCCCGTCGTTCCCCCTTGTTCATGCCCGGCGCCAATGCCCGGGCGCTCGAGAAGGCCAAGACCCTTCCCTGCGACGCCATCATCATCGACTTGGAGGATGCCGTCGCCCCCGACGCGAAGCCGTCCGCCCGCGAGCGGGCCGCCTCGGTGGTCGCTTCGCGGCCCTACGGGTCCCGAGAGGTCGTCATCCGGGTCAACGGGATGGACACCCCCTGGTATCACGATGACCTGGCCGCTGCCGTTGCGGCGGGTCCCGACGCGATCGCGGTGCCCAAGGTCGGCTCGGCCGAGCAGGTGCGCGCCGTCGCCGCCGAGATGGAGGCGGCGGGCGCGGGTCCGCAGATGGCGATCTGGGCGATGATCGAGACCCCCCGGGCGGTGCTGGACTGTCTGGAGATCGCTGAGGCCTCCGAGCGGCTGACCGTGCTGGTGATGGGCACCAACGACCTCACCAAGGAGCTCCAGGCCCGCCATGTGCCCGGACGGGCCCCGGTGACCACCGCCCTCCAGATGTGCGTGCTGGCCGCCCGAGCCGCCGGGACGGTGATCCTCGACGGGGTCTACAACGACGTTCGCGACGCCGAGGGGTTCCGCGCCCAGGCCGAGGAGGCGATGCTGATGGGCTTCGACGGCAAGACCCTCATCCACCCCTCCCAGGTCGGCCCGGCCAACGAGGTCTTCTCCCCGAGCGCCGAGGAGATCGCCGATGCGCACGGCCTCATCGAGGCCTGGGATGCAGGCGAGGGGTCCGGTGTGGTCACCTACCACGGCCGGATGATCGAGAACCTGCACGTCGAGACCGCCCGCCGGGTGTTGGCCCTAGCCGAGGCAGTCTCATCTCCTGGGACCCTGTCTTCTGAGACCTCCGTTTAATCCTCCGCGTCCCTTCCTCCTCAGCCGTCCGCGTCCCCTCGAACCCCTCATCTCCCGAGGTCGTGCAGAGCTGAAAGGCACGACTCGGCTCGCTCGGGAGAAGGTGCCCGTGGGACCACCTCCGCAATGCGGGGACAGCACTTTCCCGAGGCGGGGCCGACCTCGCACCGGAGGAGGATCTCCACGGGGGTGCCGATCAGAATGCCTCGCAATATTGGTGCAATTTGCGGGAATGGCGCGGTGGCTCTCGCAGGAGGGTCCATGCCCTCACTTCAGCTCCAGCGGTAGACAGCTCGATCACAAGGGGATTCGCTGTGCGCCGTGCTGGTCGGCCTACCGATGGCGGGATGGAGAGGTCGGCGTATCCGGGCTCATTCCCGCAAATTGCACAGATTTCCCGAGTCTCGCGGGTCCGTATACGTCGGTCCAGCCCCGCCGTAGGGCGGGGGCTGGTGCGCCACACAGAGATCGGTGTGGGTGCTGCCGGTCAGGAGTCGGCTGGGGGCCGTTGGTCAGAGGTTGGCTGGCGGCCGTCGGTCAGGAGTCGGCATGAGTGCCGCGGTCCCGCCCAGCTCTGCCCCGGGTCGGGGGGACCAGCGTCTGATGGGCGGGCCGGTGAGCACCGGCCACCATGGGTCGACGGGGATCGGACGCCTGCCCGGCGATTGAGTGCCGTTGAGCTGGTCCTGCTGGACGAGGAGGAGGTTCAGGACGTTCCGGATGGTCCCATGTCCGCGGGTCCGTGAACCACCGAGGTCCTCGGCGTTGTCCAGGGTGGCGAGCAGGGATTCGAGAGTCGTCCCTCCGTAGCGGACGCCCTCCTCGATCCGGACCCGGACCGCCTCCATGCTGCGCAGGGAATTGTCGTTCGCCGAGCCCTGGACCACCTCCTGCGAGCACAGGTCGAGCACGGTGCGATTCACCGACGTTCTCGGTGGTGTCCAGAGGGCATCCCGGGTCCCGCGAACGAATCGCAGATGAGTCGTCAGGCCCGCATCACGGTTGCGGCGTGGGAGGGATCGCGCGGCAGGGCACCAGACATGGATGGGGCGAGCCTGATCGTCGAATCCGTTCAGATAGGCAGCTGCTCGCACTCCCAGGCATGAACCGGGACCGGCGATGAGCAGCCCGCACCAAGCCCACTGGAACCAGCCGGCGCGGTCCGCCGCCATTCCGTCAGTGGTGAAGATACCCCGTGTCAGCGTGGCCCAGCGCCCGGCCGAGACCAGCCCCCGGAGGCTGTCAGGAGACAGGCCGGCGTTCAGGGCCTGAGATCGGGACACCACCTGGGACTGGGCGTCGGCGATCGCGAGCAGGCTGTCCGGGATCCGGGTCGGCGCGGGCATGACCGGCTCACCAGATCGTGACCCGCTGCTCGGGGTCCAGCCACAGCGCGTTCGCCGGCGTCACGTCGAAGGCGGCGTAGAAGGCGTCGACATTGCGCACGATCTGGTTGCAGCGCAGTTCATCGGGGGAGTGCGGGTCGGTGGCGATCCGCGAGCGCAGCGCCTCGTCGCGGTACTTGCCCTGCCAGATGGTGGCGTAGGAGAGGAAGAACCGCTGCTGCCAGCTCAGCCCGTCGATCGGGGCGGGCTCCCCGGCCTCTGCGAAAGAGAGGGTCAGGGCCAGGAAGGCGATCCCCACCCCGCCCAGATCGCCGATGTTCTCCCCGATGGTGAGCGCCCCGTTGACGTGCGGCCCGTCGGGCAGCAGTTGGGAGGGGACCAGGGCGTTGTACTGGTCGATGAGGGCGGTGGTGCGGGCCTTGAAGGCCGTCCGGTCCTCCTCGGTCCACCAGTCGCGAAGTCGGCCGTGCCCGTCGCAGGTCGAGCCCTGGTCGTCGAAGCCGTGGCCGATCTCGTGCCCGATGACCGAGCCGATGGCGCCGTAGTTGACGGCGTCATCGGCCTCCACGTCGAAGAACGGGGGCTGCAGGATCGCGGCCGGGAAGACGATCTCGTTGCGCAGCGGGTGGTAGTAGGCGTTGACAGTCTGCGGGAACATCAGCCACTCGTCGGGATCCATCGGACCCGAGAGCTTCTCGATCATCCGGTCCACCTCGAACCAGGAGGCGGCCCTCACCGCGTCGATGAGCCCGCCGTCGGGCAGCTGAAGCCCGCTGAAGTCCCGCCACTTGGCCGGATAGCCGATCTTGGGGCGGAAGTTCGACAGCTTGGTGAGGGCCTCGGCGCGGGTCTGCTCGCCCATCCAGTCCAGCCGCGAGATGGAGACCCGGTAGGCCTCCAGGATGGTGGCGACCAACGCGTCCATCCGCTGTTTGGCGGCCGGCGGGAAGTGCCGGGCGACGTAGAACTTGCCGAGAGCCTCGCCCATCACACTCTCGACGAAGGAGACGCCGCGCTTCCAGCGGGCCCGCAGCTGCGGGGTGCCCGAGAGGGTGTGTCCGTAGAACTCGAAGTTCTGCTGGACAAGATCCTGGGACAGGTAGGGCGAGTAGCTGCGCACCACGGTCCAGGTGGCCCACGCCCTCCAGTCCTCCAGCCGGTCGGCCGACAGCATCGGCTCCAGCTCGTCGAAGAAGCTCGGTTGGTTGACGATGACGGTGCCCAGCACCGCCTCGGGGATCTCCGCCGCCTCGCGCCAGGTGTCCAGGAACAACCCCGGATGGCTCGCTGCCAGGTCGGCGAAGGGCATCGGGTTGTAGCCGGCCTGCATGTCGCGGCAGCGCACCTGATCCCAGTGGTGGGAGGCGATCTCGGTCTCCAGGGCCATCACCCGGTCCGCGGTTGCCGCGGGCTCGGAGACATTGGCCAGTTCGAGGGAGCGCTCGATGTGGGCCCGGTAGGCGGTGCGGATGTCGGCCTTGTCGGCGTCCCGGTAGTAGGCCTCGTCGGGCAGGCCGATGCCGGACTGGCCGGTCCACGGGACGTACCGCTCGGGATCGCCGGGGTCGGACTCCTCCTCGAGGTAGAACAGCCCGGCCAGGCCCTGGCGGACTCCCCGGCCGAGGAAGGCGACCAGCTCCTGCGGCGAGGAGATGGCCGCCACCTGCTCCAGGATCGGCTCCAGTGGTGAGACGCCGGCCGCCTCGACCGCCTCGGTGTCCATGAACCGCCCGTACAGCCCGGCCAGCAGCTCCGCCTCGTGGCCGGTGGCCTCGGGGGCCGCGGCGATCAGCTCCGCGGCGTCCCCGTCGGCCAGCTGGTCGAGGATCTGGTGGACGGCCTCCTCGGAGGCGTCGCGCAGCACCCGGAATGACCCGGTCGACGGCTGGTCGTCGGGGATCGTGGCCCGATCGATCCAGCGGCCGTTGACGTGCCGGTACAGGTCGTCAGCGGGGGACACCGAGGGATCGAGGTCGTGGAAGAGCGCAACGCGAGAAGTCATGGCCCCACCCTATTCACAGACCGGTGAAACCGGGCTCCGAAGCGGGTGCCCCTTGGTCAGGAGCAGCTCAGCCCTCGTGCACCTCTCCATCCTCGCCGACCGTCCAGGTGTCCACGCCGTTGAGCAGGGACTGGAGGGCGTCGTCATGGGCCTCGCGGCTGGTGTTCTTTCCGGCGGCCTGGACCAGCTGGTCGCGCACCATGTCGTCATAGGCGGGCTTGGTGACGTCCCGGAAGATCCCGACCGGGGTCTGGCTGATCTCTCCGGAATCGGTGAGATGAGACAGCTCGAAGGCCAGCGACGGGTCGACCCGATGGGAGTCGTGGACCAGCACGTGGTCGATCCCCACCTCCGCCACCGCGGCGGTGGTCAGCGCCCCGCTCACCGGGTCGCGGACGACACCCTGGGCCTGATCGGCGCCGAGCAGGATCGGCTCGCCGTCGACCAGCCGCACCAGGTGCTCGGCCGCCTCGGGGCCCTTGAAGTCGTCGTAGGCGCCGTCGTTGAAGATCGGGCAGTTCTGGTACACCTCGACAAACGACGTGCCGCGGTGCTTCGCGGCGGCCGCGATGGTGGCGTCCAGGCTCTTGCGGTCGGAGTCGATAGCCCGGCCGACGAAGGAGCAGCCGGCCCCCAGAGCCACCGAGAGCGGGTTGAACGGGTAGTCCACCGATCCCATCGGGGAGGACTTGG
This sequence comes from Acidipropionibacterium sp., assembly GCA_022647765.1. Lineage (GTDB taxonomy): Bacteria > Actinomycetota > Actinomycetes > Propionibacteriales > Propionibacteriaceae > Acidipropionibacterium. The sequence continues at coordinate 31,342 of JALCLH010000012.1, read as the reverse complement.
TCACCAGGCCCTGCTGCGAGGTCGGCGAGTACTGGCCCTTGGTCAGCCCGTAGATCTCGTTGTTGAACAGGATGATGGTGAGATTGACGTTGCGCCGCATCGCGTGGATGAGGTGGTTGCCGCCGATCGACAGCGCGTCCCCGTCGCCGGTGACGACGAAGACCGCCAGATCGGGCCGGGAGATCGCCACGCCGGTGGCGATCGCAGGGGGCGCGGCCGTGGATGGAGTGCATCCCGTAGGCGTCCATGTAGTAGGGGAACCGCGAGGAGCAGCCGATGCCGGAGATGACGACGGCGTTCTCACGGGCGATGCCCAGCTCGGGCAGCACCCCCTGGAAGGTCGACAGGATCGAGTAGTCGCCGCAGCCGGGGCACCAGCGCACCTCCTGGTCGGAGACGAAGTCGCGACGCTTGAGCGGGCTGAGTGCCAGCGGCACTCCGGCGAGCCCGGCGGGCAGGCCGGCCGACGGCGTCGGCGAGGTGATCTGATCGGTACTCATCATGCCTCCTTGGAGACGTTCGATGCAGCAGTGGGGGTGGACGCATTGTCGGAGCCGGTGAACTCGTCGCAGTAGCCGCACAGCACCTCGCACAGCTCGACCGGGGAGATCGGCAGGCCGCGGACCCGGGAGACGGTCTTGATGTCGACCAGGAACTTCGAGCGCAGCAGCATCGCCAGCTGGCCGGTGTTCATCTCGGGCAGCACGACGCGGCGGTACCGGTGCAGCACCTCGCCGATGTTGGCCGGGAAGGGGTTGATGTGACGCAGGTGCGCCTGGGCGATCCGGTCTCCGCAGGCTCGCACCCGGCGCACCGCCGCGGTGATCGGCCCGTAGGTCGATCCCCAGCCGAGCACCAGCACGTCGGCGTCGCCGGTCGGGTCGTCGACCTCCAGGTCGTCGATGTCGCGGACGATGCCGGCGATCTTGGCGGCCCGGGCGTGCACCATCTCCTCGTGGTTCGCGGGGTCGTAGGAGATATTGCCGAAGTTCGCGGCCTTCTCGAGGCCGCCGATCCGGTGCTCCAGGCCCTTCGTCCCGGGAATCGCCCAGGGCCGGACCAGGGTCTCGGGATCCCGCTTGTAGGGCAGGAAGCGCTCGGAGCCGTCGGCCGCGGTGGCGTTCGGCCCGGTGGCGAAGCCGGGGTCGATCCTCGGGATCTCGGCCAGGTTCGGGATCTCCCACGGCTCTGCGCCATTGCCCAGGTAGCCGTCGGAGAGCATCACGACCGGCGTCCGGTACTTGATGGCGATTCGGCAGGCCTCCACGGCGGTCGCGAAGCAGTCGGAGGGGGACTTCGCCGCGATGACGGCGACCGGGGACTCCCCGTTGCGCCCGAACATCGCCTCGAGCAGGTCGGCCTGCTCGGGCTTGGTGGGCATCCCGGTGGACGGACCGGCGCGCTGCACGTCGACGACGACCAGCGGCAGCTCGGTCATCACCGCCAGCCCGATCGTCTCGGCCTTCAGGGTCATGCCGGGCCCCGAGGTCGTCGTGACGCCGAGATTCCCGGCGAATGAAGCGCCCAGAGCGGCTCCGACACCGCCGATCTCGTCCTCGGCCTGGAAGGTGATGACGTTGTGCGCCTTGTACTTGGACAGCTCGTGGAGGATGTCGGAGGCCGGGGTGATCGGGTAGGAGCCCAGCAGGAGCTGCAGCCCGGCGCGATTGGCGCCGGTGACCAGGCCGAGCGCGGTGGCCTGGTTGCCGGTGATCTGCCGGTAGCGCCCGGCCGGCGCCGGTGCGGGGGAGACCTCGTAGCGCACGGTGAACAGCTCGCAGGTCTCGCCATAGGCGTGACCGGCGTGCAGGGCCGCGATATTGGCGTCGCGGATCGCGGGCTTCTTGCCGAACTTCGACTCGAGGAACCTCTCGCTGGGCTTCAGCGGGCGTCCGTAGAGCCAGCTCAGCAGGCCCAGGGCGAACATGTTCTTGGACCGCTCGGAGTTCTTGCGGCCCAGGTCGAACTTCTCGACGGCGCCGACCGCCAGGGAGGTGAGGTCGAGCTCGACCACCTGGTAGGACTCCAGCGTGCCGTCGGTGCGCGGGTCGTCGGCGAACTCGGCCTTCTTGAGGTTGCGCTTGGTGAACTCTGCGGTGTCGAGCAGGATCAGCCCGCCGCGGCGGATGTCCTTGAGGTTGGCCGCAAGGGCCGCCGGATTCATCGCCACCAGCACATCGGGCTGGTCCCCGGGGGTGACGATGTCGTAGTCGGCGAAGTGGACCTGGAAGCTCGAGACGCCGGGGATGGTGCCCTGGGGGGCGCGGATCTCGGCGGGGAAGCTCGGCAGGGTGGAAATATCGTTGCCGTGGACCGCGGACTCGGCGGTGAACCGGTCCCCGGTGAGCTGCATCCCGTCGCCGGAGTCGCCGGCGAAGCGGATGACGACCCGGTCGAGGGACTGGACGTCGCGCTGGATACTGCTCGGGGCCGGCGCCGACGGAGCGGACGGTTCTGCGTGTGTTGTGGTGGGCACTGAGACCTCTTTCCTCATGGTGGTGCTCAGGTGTGGCCGATTTTCGAGGCTACCATCGGACACCGTCGAATCTCCGAGGGGTGAGATTGTCCGCATATTGGGACTGACGCTCAGATGGTGGACGTCATGCTGTGTGTGCGGTGGGTCCGGTGGTGTGCTCGCGGTGGCCCCTGGGGTGTGCTCGCGAAGATCCCCGGCAGACTCCCTCGAGCTCCGCAGATAGGCTGAGGCGGTGCGCAACGTCGACTGGTCCGGGGAGGCGACCGCCCGGACCGCGTCCCGGCGTCGCCTGGACCGCTCCATGCGCTTCCTGCGCCGCGCCGCGCGGAGCTATGCGATGGCCTGGGCCACCCCCGCCGTGCTGGAGGGGCTGATCGGCACCGGGCTGATCGCGATGGGATCGCTGACCCCCGCCTATCTTCCCAACAACTCGCCCTGGTGGTCCCGGCTCGGCCGGTTCGGACTGGTCGGCCCCAGCTGGCGGTTCATCGGCACGGTCCTGGCGCTGGCCGGGGTGGGCCTGCTCATCGACGCCTGGCTGCGGCTGAAGCCCAACCATGGCCCGAACCGGCCGCGCGGAATCCGCGCCGGCGTCCACCCCTGGGCGGTGCTGGGGGTGTGGGGACTGCCCCTGCTGCTCGCCCCGCCGATCTTCAGTCACGACGCCTACTCCTACGCCGCCCAGGGCTGGCTGGTGATCAACGACATCAGCCCCTACGACGGATATCCGGGATTGCTGCCGGGAGCCTTCGCCGATCAGGTCGCCCAGGAGTGGCGCTACACGAAGACGCCGTACGGGCCGCTCGCCATCCAGATCCAGCATCTGGTGGTGCTGGTGGCCCATCAGAACCCCTACTGGTCGGCGGTGGGAATGAGGGCGTCCGCGCTGATCGGCGTCATCCTGATCGGGCTGCTCATCCCCCGACTGGCCCGGCGCACCGGTCACGACCCGCACTTCGCGGCGTGGTTCGCCACGCTCAACCCGATCCTGGTGATCGACTTCATCGGCGGGGCCCACAACGACTCCCTGATGATGGGTCTGGTGGTGCTGGCGCTGTTCATCGCCACCCTGGCGGACCGGGCCTGGCTGGCGGGGGCGCTGGTCATCGGGGTCGCGGCGGCGATCAAGCAGCCGGCCTTCATGGCGGCCCTGGCGCTGCCCCTGATCAGGCATCCGATGGAGTCCTGGTCCGGTCGCGACGTGATGGCGGCGGTGGGAAGGATCCTCGGTTCGCTCGCCCTGTCGGTGGGCTCCTTCAGCCTGGTCTCCTGGCTCACCGGCCTGGGCTTCGGCTGGTATCACGCGGTGGATGTGCCCGGCATGGTCATCACCGTCTCGCCCGCGACCCTGATCGGGCTGGGGATCCGCCAGGTGCTCACCCTGTTCGGCGCCACCGGGGCCGCGGTGAGCGCCATCCAGGTCAGTCAGACGGTCGGCCTGGTCTGCGGGGTCGTCGTCATCGTCATCCTGGCCGTCCGGGAGCTGCCGCGACGGCCCCTGACCTTCCTGGCGCTGGCCTATCTCACGGTCACCCTGGCCGCCCCGGCCCTGCACTCCTGGTATGTGATGTGGGGGTTCCTGCTGCTTCCCCTGGTCGACAACGCGGAACGCTATGTGCGCCCGGCCACCTGGACCACCGTCGTCCTGCTGGCCTATGGGGCGATCAACCTGTCCTGGCGCCACGACTACGTCGCACTCGGGGCGACCGCGGCGGTGGTGCTGCTGGCCCGGCTGGTCTGGCGGGAGCACACCACCGGTCAGGGCTGGGCCTGGTTGGGCCGGTTCCGCCGCAATCGATCCGGAGAGGACAGCAGTGATGAATGATCTGAATATCGGCCGGGAGGCCGGAACGGTGGCCGTCGAGCTGAACCGGCCCAGGGCGATCAACGCCCTGACCGGCCCGATGCTCGCCACCCTTCGTGAGGAGCTGACCGGTGCCGAGCGGATCGAACTGTCGGGTGCCGGGGACAAGGGGTTCTGCGCCGGCGCGGACATCCGCGAGCTGCGCTCCCTTGCCCTTCGGGACCCGAGCGCGGCGGGGGACTGGCTGGAGGCCGAGTACGACCTCGACCTGGCGATCGCCCGGATCGGTGCCGGTACCGCGCATCTGCACGGCATCAGCATGGGAGGCGGGCTCGGCCTGTCGCTGCGGCTGCGGGTTGAGGCGCGCCAGGATCTCGTGCTGGCGATGCCGGAGGTCGGGATCGGGTTGTGGCCCGACGTCGGAGTCACCTTCGAGCTCTCCCGCGCACCCCGGCTGACCGGGCGGCATCTGGCGATGACCGGCTCCTCCATCGACGCGGCATCGGCCCTGTGGGCCGGGCTCGTCGACGCGGTGGTCGACGAGAACGGCACCGAGCTGGATGTGCGACCGCAGGACAGTGAGTTGGCCCGCAGCGCCGGATGGATCGAGGCCTGCTACGACTTTGTCGATCCGGTCCAGATCGTCGAGGCGCTGAGTAGCCGTCCCGAGGCCGAGGCCCGCCAGGCCGCCGATCTCATCGCGACCCGCTGCCCGATATCGGTGGCGGTGGCCCTGGAGGCCGTCCGGCGGGCCGAGGGGGCCGGCGATGTCGAGGAGGTGCTGGCCACCGACCGGTTGCTCGGGCGAGCCTTCATGCGGCGCCCGGATTTCTGCGAGGGGGTCCGGGCCCAGCTGGTCGACAAGGACCACGACCCGCACTGGAGTCATTCCGGCCTGGGCGAGGTCACCCGGGCCGAGGTCGAGGGCATCTTCGAGGGGAAGTAGCGGTTCGGCCGGCGGTCACCGAGGTCGACGCGCTGATTTCTTACGAGAACTGGGCGTTCGAGCCGGCGAACCGGCTGGAGAGGGCCTCGTCTCGTAAGAAATCCGTGAGGTTGGGCGCGGCATGGGAGGGTGGGGCCATGCGTATCGCGACCTTCAACGTCAATGGCATCAGAGCCGCTCACCGGCGGGGCTTCGCCGACTGGCTGTCGACCCGCGGCTGCGACGTGGTGGCCCTTCAAGAGGTCCGCTGCCGTCCCGCCGACCTTCCCGAGGGGGCCTTCGGCGACTACCACGTGGCCTGGCAGCCGGGCAGTCTGGCCGGCCGCAATGGTGTCGCCCTGCTCACCCGCGAGGCCCCCGAGACGGTCCGCGCCTGGGGCCCCGGCCTCGTCACCGCCGGTCCGGGCCGGGATACATCGGTCTCCGATGGATCGGTTGCCGGCCTGGCCCGGACGCTGCACCCCTTCGCCGACGAGGGCCGCTATGTCGAGGTCGACCTGGCCGGTGCCCCGCTGACGGTGGCTGCGCTCTATCTGCCGAAGGGGGCCACCCCGGACCCGACCGACGCCAAGAGCCTGGCCAAGCAGCAGCGCAAGATGAGCTTCATGACCGGGTTCGCCCGCCACCTCACCACCGCTCGCCGGGCCGCGGCCGCCAAAGGGCGGGAGTTCCTGGTGATGGGGGATTTCAACATCGCCCACGAGAACGCCGACCTCAAGAACTGGCGGTCCAACCAGCGCAACGAGGGCTTCCTGCCCGAGGAGCGCGCCTGGCTCACCTCGATCCTGTCGCCGCGCACCCTGGTCGACGTGGTGCGCTCCCTGCATCCCGGCGAGGACGGCCCCTACTCCTGGTGGAGCTGGCGGGGCCAGGCCTTCACCAACGACGCAGGATGGCGGATCGACTACCACCTGGCCACCCCGGGGACTGGCCCGCCTGGCCACCTCGGGCGGCACCGACCGGGACGCCTCCTATGAGGCCCGGATCTCCGACCACGCTCCGGTCGTCGTCGACTACGACCTCGGGTGATCCTCGGGCCGGCCGCACCGAAGCCGCACAGAATCCACTGACCGCCCCCGGGCCGGCCGCACCGAGTCCTCTCCTCATCGCATCCCCGAGGTCCCGATTGGCGGCCCGGCGCCGGGTCCTGCTATGGTTTCTCGTCGCTGGCTGAGGCCAGCATGGCAGGTTGCCCGAGCGGCCAATGGGAGCGGTCTGTAAAACCGTCGGCTTACGCCTACGTTGGTTCAAATCCAACACCTGCCACCAGCCCCTGAGCCGGATGGGTTCAGGGGGCTGATATCTCTGATGGATGCCCCGATCCGTGATCGGATCGCCGGAGGAGGCCTCGGCGGGGGTCGCAAGATCCCCACCAAAACGAGGCTGACAAGGGAAGTTGCACAGCGAGCGGGGTCCGTGTAGCTTTCTACGTCGTTGCCCCTTTAGCTCAGTCGGTAGAGCGTCTCCATGGTAAGGAGAAGGTCAGCAGTTCGAATCTGCTAGGGGGCTCTGAGTGTGAGCCGACCCCATCGCCCGTGGGCCTGGTTGCGCGAGCAACGTCGGCGATCACCATGGCGGGGTAGCTCAGGGGTAGAGCAAGCGGCTCATAATCGCTGTGTCGCGGGTTCGATTCCCGCCTCCGCTACCAGAGGGGTGCGAGCCCCATCCGCTCAGCAGGTTGTCAGTTTTTGAAAGTAGGAATCATGGCCAAGAAGTCCGGCGATGTGCGACCGAAGATCACCCTTGCCTGCACCGAGTGCAAGGAACGCACCTACATCACCAAGAAGAACCGTCGCAACGACCCCGATCGCCTCGAGCTGAGCAAGTTCTGCCCGCGCTGCGGCAAGCACACCGCTCACCGCGAGACCCGCTGAGGTCCGCGTCCAGGACGCCGGGAACCCGGCAGCACCGCCATGGTGCTGCCGGGTTCCCGCATTCCGGGAGGGGTTTAGGCTTCCAGACATGCCATCCGAAACCGGGCCCTCGGGCCTGACTCCCCAGCATGCGGGACGCCGTTACCCGGCCACCGCGCCGTACGTCGTCTCGGCCGCCAAGATCGACGAGTTCGCGACCGCGATCGCCGACCGGAACCCGGCCTACCGCGGCGCCGACCCGATCGCCCCGCCGACCTTCGCGATGGTGATCGCCGCCCAGGCCTGGCAGGCCCTCTTCGACGATGAGGAGCTCGGGCTGCGGCTGGATCACTGCATCCACACCGATCAGAGCTTCGAGTGGGCCAGGCCGCTGCGCGCCGGGGACGCCGTCATCGCCACCCTGGAGATCGCCTCGGTGCGCCGGCGCCGCGACACCGACATCATCGGCCTGGAGGTCAGCCTCGACACCCCCGGCGGGGAGCATCTGGCCACCGCCTCCTCGACCCTGTGGCACACCAGGGGGGAGGCGGCATGAGCGGAATCATCGTCGAGGACGGGCCAGACCTTCGGTCCCGAGATCATCCCGGTCGACCGCTCCCTCATCGTGCGCTACGCCGGCGCCTCCACCGATTTCAATCCCATCCACTGGTCCGACCGGCATGCCCGGGCGGCCGGGATGGACGGCGTCATCGCCCACGGGATGTGGACCATGGGAGCCGCCCTGGGCGCCGCCGTCTCGTGGATCGGAGACCCCGCCCGGGTGCGCTCCCAGCGCGCCCGGTTCATCCGTCCGGTCTCGGTGCCGACACCGACGAGGGCACCGAGATCCAGGTCTCGGGGACCGTCATCTCCGTCGGGGAGGGCCTGGCCACCATCCGGCTGGAGGTCGTCAACGAGGGGCAGTCGGTGCTCGGCCGGGTCGAGGTCCAGGTCAGCAATCCGGGCCCAGAGGCAGCACATACCGATGCGGCACATACCGAGGAGACGGCATGAGCGAGATGTGGGGCACTCTCATCGAGCAGCAGACCGGCCTGGACGGAGACTCTCCGGACTCCGAGGTTGCCGACAGCTGCGAGCTGGAGCATGTCGAGGCGGCGCTGGGTGCAGGCGAACTCCCTGCCGGAGTCCGGGAACGGCGTCCCGCTGGCCGGTCTCACCACCCTGCGGGTCGGCGGCCCGGCCCGGCGTCTGGTGGTCGCCCGCAGCACCGACGAGCTGCTGGCGGCGGTCCGCGACTGCGACCATCGCGGGGAACCCTGCCTGGTGCTCGGCGGCGGCTCGAACATCCTGATCGGGGACGCCGGATTCGACGGCACCGTGGTCCGGGTGGCCACCAGCGGCATGTCGGCGGAGGTGTCGGGCTGCGGGGGAGCGCTGGCCACCATCGCCGCCGGGGTGAGCTGGGACGGCTTCGTCCAGCACTGCATCGCGCAGGAGTGGCGCGGACCCGAGGCCCTGTCCGGTATCCCCGGGCTGGTCGGCTCCACCCCGATCCAGAATGTCGGGGCCTACGGCGTCGACGTCTCCGAGTTCGTCGCCCGGGTGCGGACCTGGGACCGGGCCGCCGACGCGCAGCGCACCTTCACCGCCAGCGAATGCGGATTCGGCTACCGGACCAGCAGGTTCAAGGCCGAGCCGGACCGCTATCTGGTGCTCGACGTCACCATGCAGTTCCTGCTGGGGGATCTCTCCCTGCCGATCCGCTACGCCGAGCTGGCGCGCCGGCTGGGGGTGGAGCCCGAGGAGCGTGCGCTGGCGGCCGACGTGCGCCGGGCGGTTCTGGAGATCCGCGCCGGCAAGGGGATGGTGCTGGATCCGAGCGATCACGACACCTGGAGCGCCGGCTCCTTCTTCACCAACCCGATTGTGGACGCCGATCGGGTGCCGGCCGGCGCCCCGGCCTTCCCGCAGCCCGACGGCAGGGTCAAGACCTCGGCCGGCTGGCTCATCGCCCACGCCGGATTCGGCAAGGGATTCCAGCTCGAGGGAAGCCGAGCGAGCCTGTCCGGCAAGCACGTGCTTGCCCTGACGAACCGCGGCGGGGCCACCGCGGCGCAGATCGCCGAGCTGGCCGGCGTCGTCATCGACGGCGTCCGGAAGGCCTATGGCATCGCGCTGGTGCCCGAGCCGAGGTTCGTCGGCGTCTGACAAGTGCCCGGCCGGGGATGAGCCATCGCGATGGTCGGCGGCCGGGTGTGACAGGATGAAACGGTGAGCACCGATTTGTCAGCAATGTCCCCCGATGAGCTGTCCGATCTTCTCGAGGAGCAGCAGTCCCTGCACGCCGAGCTCAAGGCGCGGGGGGTGAAGCTGGACATCACCCGCGGCAAGCCCTCGCCGCGGCAGCTCGACCTCAACCGGGAACTGCTGGAGATCAGGGTGCCGGCCCACGCCGCCGACGGGCAGGACGTCCGCAACTACGGCGGCGCCAAGGGGCTGCCGGAGATCCGCCAGATCTTCGGCGACCTGCTCGACGTCGACGTCGACCACATCCTGGCCGGGGACAACTCGAGCCTGTCGATCATGCACGACCTGATGGCCTTTGCGATGCTGCACAGGCTTCCCGGGGCCACCGAGCCGTGGTGCCGCCAGACGGTGAAGTTCATCGCCCCGGTGCCCGGCTACGACCGCCACTTCGCCATCTGCGAGCACCTCGGGATCGAGATGATCCCGGTGGAGATGGGCGAGCACGGGCCGGACATGGACGAGGTCGAGAGGCTCGCCGCCGACCCCGAGGTCAAGGGCATGTGGGTGGTGCCGATGTACGCCAACCCGAACGGCGTCGTCTACGACGAGGAGACCGCCCGCCGGCTGGTCTCGATGCCGGCCGCCCCGGACTTCCGGATCTGGTGGGACAACGCCTACGCCCTGCACCACCTCACCGAGGACGAGCCGCGCCCGCTGCCGATTCTCCAGATGGCTCAGGACGCCGGCAACCCGGACCGGGTCTTCGAGCTCGCCTCCACCTCGAAGATCACCTTCGCCGGCGACGGCGTCGCCTTCCTGGCCTCCTCGACCGGAAACCTCGACTGGTACCTGTCCCATTCCGCGGTCCGCAGCATCGGGCCGGACAAGGTCAACCAGCTGCGCCACGCGCAATATCTCAAGGACGCTGACGGGGTGCGCGAGCTGATGCGCCGGCACCGCGGGCTGCTCGCCCCGAAGTTCGCGATCGTGGACAAGGTGCTGCGCAGCCGGCTCGGCGGACGCGGGGTGGCGACCTGGACCCACCCCAGCGGCGGCTACTTCGTCACCCTGGACGTGCTCGACGGCACCGCCTCCCGGGTGGTGGCCCTGGCCAAGGACGCCGGCATCGCGCTGACCCCGGCCGGCGCCTCCCATCCGCTGCACCACGACCCGCACGACCGGACCATCCGGCTGGCGCCGAGCTTCCCCAGCGAGGGAGAGCTCACCCAGGCGATGGACGGGGTGGCGACCTGTGTGCTGCTGGCGGCGGCGGAGAAGCTGTTGGGCTGACGGCGTCCCCCCGCCTGTTGAATTTGTCGTCCAGGTATCAGACCCCGTATACTCTCGTTGCTGTCGGCGTGTTCAGGTGCGGCGACGAAGGGCACTAGCTCAATTGGCAGAGCAGCGGTCTCCAAAACCGCAGGTTGGGGGTTCAAGTCCCTCGTGCCCTGCGAGGCAGGACATCATCCTGTGGCGCGCAGTCGTGGCGAGGCCGGTTGCTGCGGCATGCTGGATCTCTGGGCCCTCCGGGTTCCACGGATCGTGCAGTACTGTCGCAGATGACATCAAGGTGGCTATGAACCCGAAGGACAAGCGTGACTGACGAGCGGCATCCCGATCGAGGCGACGGGGAACCCACGTCCTCGGACGGGCAGCTTTCCAGCGTCGATCACGACGCCGGGGAGCAGGCCCGCAAGGGCCCGTTCCAGCCGGCCGGTCCGCAAGAAGAAGGCGGCTGCCGCGGAGGCTCCCGAGCAGGTTCCCGCGGAGGACGAGAGCTCCGCAGCCGGGGATTCTTCAACCGAGGAATCCACCGAGCACGTCCCGAGCCGCAGCCTCACCCAGGCCCCGGTGCGCCGGCGTCGCCCCGCCGAGGGCGACTCCGAGGATGGCCACAGGCGCACCACCCCGGTGATGTTCGTCCGCCAGTCGGTGGGCGAGCTGAAGAAGGTCCGGTGGCCAACCGGCTCGGAGACCGGACAGTACTTCATCGTGGTGCTGGTCTTCGTGCTCGTGATCATCGGATACGTGGGCGGGCTCGACGCGCTGTTCGCGAAGGCGCTGCTGGACCTCTTCGGCTGATGAATTGAGCCTGCTGGCGAGCATTTTCGCCCCATTCGCGGTACGAGCCAAGACAACGACGGAGAATTGACCGGTGACTGACACCCCTGATGTGAACGACCGAGAGAACGCCGAGGAGACGACTCCTGACGAGGTGGAGGTCGACCTCGACGCCGTCGACACCGACGCCCCGGAGTCGGCGGACCAGGAGGACTCCACCCCCGACTTCGAGATCGATCTCGGCGCGCTGGGCTCCGATTCCGATGAGCATGAGGAGCACGACGGGCCGGAGTTCGATCTGCCCGGGTTCGATGTGGATGGCGACTCCGAGGGCGAGCTCAGCGATGCGGACGTCGCCCGGAACCTCGGCATCGGGCAGAGCGTGGACGAGGAGGAGTCCGAGGACTCGGCGTCCGACGACGAGGATGAGGACAATCAGAATCAGGACGCCGTCGACGCCGCGATCGACAAGCTCAAGGAGGAGCTGAGCTCGAAGTTCGGCGAGTGGTACGTGGTGCACACCTACTCCGGCATGGAGAACAAGGTGAAGCAGAACCTGGACGCCCGGGTGCAGACCCTCAACATGGAGGACTACATCTACGAGACGGTGGTCCCGACCGAGGAGGTCGTGGAGATCCGCAACGGCGCCCGCAAGACCGTCACCCGCGTCTACCTTCCCGGGCTACGTCCTGGTGCGGATGGATCTCACCGACGAGTCCTGGGGAGCGGTGCGCCACACCCCCTCGGTGACCGGATTCGTCGGGCAGTCCATGACGCCGGTGCCGCTGACCTTCGACGAGGTCGTCAAGATGATGACGCCGATGGTGATCGCCCAGGTGAATCACGACATGGCCGGTCAGGCCCCGTCGCCGAAGGCCCGGCGCAAGGTCGAGGTGGCCGACTACGAGGTGGGCGAGTCGGTGCAGATCATCGACGGCCCGTTCGCCGGCGTCCCCGCCATCATCACCGAGCTCAACACCAACAGCCAGCGGGTCAAGGCCTCGGTGGAGATCCTCGGACGCTCCACCCCGGTCGACCTGGAGTTCAACCAGATCGAGAAGATCTGAGCCTGTCGCGTTCCCGAGCCGGGAGGGCGTGAGCCTTCCCGGCTCATCTACATGTATGTATAATGTCCCCTTGCGTGTGCTCGCGCCGTCCCGACGGCCGACGGGCCCCGCAGTCGCCCGGCCGACCCTGGCCGGGACGCAGCTCAACCGAAGGACCCAACACATATGCCTCCGAAGAAGAAAGTAGCGGCGCTCGTCAAGATCGCTCTGCCGGCCGGCCAGGCCACTCCGGCGCCCCCTGTGGGCACCGCCCTGGGCCCCCATGGTGTCAACATCATGGAGTTCTGCAAGGCCTACAACGCGCAGACCGAGAAGCAGCGCGGCAACGTCGTCCCCGTCGAGATCACCATCTTCGAGGACCGCTCGTTCACCTTCATCCTGAAGACCCCCCCGGCCGCCGAGCTCATCAAGAAGGCCGCCGGCATCAGCAAGGGCACCGAGAACCCGCTGACCCACAAGGTCGGCTCGATCTCCAAGGATCAGGTGCGCGAGATCGCCCAGACCAAGCTCCCCGATCTCAACGCCAATGACGTTGAGGCGGCCATGAAGATCGTCGCGGGCACCGCCCGCTCGATGGGTGTCACCGTCGAGGCCTGATCCTCTGGCCGAATCTCCTGACGTTGATCCTGGGGCCGACCCCGGATCAGCGACATCTGAACATTGCGTGGGAGGGCGTGCGCAGCCCCGACCACGACCTGGTGAAAGGAACCAGACATGAAGCGCAGCAAGTCGTATCGCGAAGCGGCCGCCAAGGTCGACGAGAGCAAGCTCTACACCCCTGCGGAGGGGCTGGCGCTGGTCGAGAAGGCCGCTCCGGCGAAGTTCGACGAGACGGTCGACGTGGTCGTCCGCCTCGGCGTCGACCCGAAGAAGGCCGACCAGATGGTGCGCGGCACCGTCAACCTCCCGCATGGCACTGGCAAGACGTCGAGGGTCCTCGTCTTCGCCACTGGTGAGAAGGCCGAGGCCGCCGTCGAGGCGGGGGCCGATGAGGTCGGCGACGACGACCTGGTCGCCAAGGTTCAGGGCGGTTACCTGGACTTCGACGCCGTGGTCGCCACCCCGGACATGATGGGCAAGGTCGGTCGTCTGGGCCGGGTGCTCGGGCCGCGCGGCCTGATGCCGAACCCGAAGACCGGCACCGTCACGATGGATGTGGCCAAGGCCGTCAGCGAGATCAAGGGCGGCAAGATCGAGTTCCGCACCGATCGCTACGCCAACCTGCACTTCCTGATCGGCAAGGTGTCCTTCGGCGCCGAGAAGCTGACCGAGAACTACTTCGCCGCGATCGGCGAGGTGCTGCGGCTCAAGCCGTCGGTCTCGAAGGGCCGCTACCTGAAGAAGATCACGGTCTCCTCGACCATGGGCCCCGGCGTTCCGCTGGATCCCTCCGAGGCGGCCGAGACCGCGGAGTGAGCTGAATCTCTCCCAGTCTTTCCCAGATCAGTCTTTTCCCAGATCGCAGGAACCCCCGCTCCTTGGAGCGGGGGTTCCTGCGTCTGTCTGGAGCCGGGATGGTCCCGATCACTCCCGACACGCCGTAAATCTGCACGCGCAGTGCCGAAACATGCCCTATCGGGAGTGATCGGGACCACACATCCCGTCCGCAGACCGGGGTTGCAAGGGGTCGTCCCTTTGCCTATAGTTGGGCACTGCCGTTGACCGCTGGTCGGGTTCGCCCGTCAAGCATCCGTCAGGATGGCCCGCGCAGGTTTCAGAGTTTCGCCGTGAAAGTTCACGGCGTCGCCCCGTGCCTGTGTGCCGGGGCTTTTTTCATGCCCTGCGCCGCCATCGTGAAGCTCTCAGGATTTCCGGACCGGGGGCGGTCTGCGGCCAGGGCATCGCGAGCCTGTCTCGCGGTGCGCAGTACAAGAAGTGGGAAGGAGACCCAATGGCGAAGACCGACAAGTCGGCAGCCATCGCGTCGCTCAAGGAGAATTTCTCCGAGGCCGATGCGACTGTGCTGACCGAGTACCGCGGTCTCTCCGTGGCAGCGCTGCAGACTCTGCGTCGCTCCCTCGGTGCAGACACCACCTACGCCGTTGCGAAGAACACCCTCACCCGTATCGCCGCCCAGCAGGCCGGAGTCGAGGGGCTGGACGACAAGCTCGTCGGCCCCACCGCGCTGACCTTCATCAAGGGCGACGTGGCCGCTGCGGCCAAGGGTCTGAGGAACTTCGCCAAGGACAACCCGCTGCTGGTCATCAAGGGCGGCTACATGGACGGTCGCGTCCTGTCCGCCGAGCAGGTCACGAAGCTCGCCGATCTCGAGTCTCGCGAGGTTCTCCTCGCCAAGCTCGCCGGTGGCCTCAAGGCCAACCTCACGAAGGCCGCTCAGGTCTTCAGCGCCCTGCCCGCCAAGACCGCTCGCGGTCTCGGCGCACTGCAGGAGAAGGCGGCTGCCGATCCTTCTGTGATCGGCGGCGCGGGAGAGGCTTCCGACCAGGAGCCGGAGAACACACCAGCCTGAGGCGTCCACCGCCCAGGAGCACCACCGCGACGGACGCCGGTCCGCCGCACCCCATCGAAAGGACGCCCAATCATGGCGAAGCTCAGCAACGACGAGCTCCTTGACGCTTTCAAGGAGATGACCCTGATCGAGCTCTCTGAGTTCGTGAAGCAGTTCGAGGAGACCTTCGACGTCTCCGCGGCCGCCCCGGTGGCGGTTGCCGCCGCCCCGGCCGCCGGTGGCGAGGCCGCTGCCGCCGAGGAGGAGAAGGACGAGTTCGACGTCATCCTCGAGGCCGCCGGCGACAAGAAGATCCAGGTCATCAAGGAGGTCCGGGCCCTCACCAGCCTCGGCCTGAAGGATGCCAAGGACCTCGTCGAGGCCGCCCCGAAGCCGGTCCTCGAGAAGGCCAAGAAGGACGACGCCAACAAGGCCAAGGAGGCCCTCGAGGCCGCCGGCGCCACCGTCACCCTCAAGTGACCTCAATCGCGGTCGCCCTCGACCAAGGATGACCGCGAGTCCCCTCGGGGACGCTGCATGACGAGCCCGCCCGGAAGATCCCGGGCGGGCTTGTTTTGTACCGGGGGGCGCTTCGAGGGATCTGGGTGGAAAACACTCCCGCCTCGCCGTAATCCAGCCCTGGCCGGGCGGCGGGACGGCGTGGCGGGAGTGAAATCCAGCGTGGGACTCCGCCTGCGACGGCCTCCTCGCTCAGGTCTCGCCGCGGGCCGGCTTGCATCGGGCGGCGCAGATGGGGCACAGTTCTGCTCAGACGCAGGCGCGACGACGTGGTCGCGTGACGGGTTCTTCCCAGACTTGTGTTGTGGTACAGTTGCGTCTATTCTGTCTTCTTGCCCCTAAGACATCGAAAGCCCGTGTTTGACATGGGCCTTTCGTCATGCCGCCAGACTGGTGTCACCCACCACTCGGAGTTCTCGGAAGGACCGCACCTTGGCCGCCACGCGCACCGCGTCGAAGAACACCAACGTCATCTCCCCACAGAGCGGGAGGATCTCATTCGCCAAGATTCGCGAACCACTCGAACTGCCCAACCTGCTTGACCTGCAGGTGGAGTCGTTCAACTGGCTCGTCGGCAACGATATCTGGCAGTCCCACGTCGAGGAGGCCCTGGCCGAGGGCCGTACCGACATCAACACCAAGTCGGGACTGGAGGAGGTCTTCGAGGAGATCTCCCCGATCGAGGACTACGGCGAGACGATGTCGCTGTCCTTCCGCGACCACCGCTTCGAGGACCCGAAGCACACGGTCGACGAGTGCAAGGACCGCGACACCACCTATGCGGCCCCGCTCTTCGTGACCGCCGAGTTCACCAACAATGAGACCGGCGAGATCAAGTCCCAGACCGTCTTCATCGGGGATTTCCCGCTGATGACCGCCAAGGGCACCTTCATCGTCAACGGCACCGAGCGCGTCGTCGTCTCCCAGCTGGTCCGTTCCCCCGGCGTCTACTTCGAGCGCAACGCCGACAAGACCTCCGACAAGGACATCTTCACCTGCAAGGTGATCCCGAGCCGCGGCGCCTGGCTGGAGTTCGAGATCGACAAGCGCGACACCGTCGGCGTGCGCCTGGACCGCAAGCGCAAGCAGAACATCACCGTCTTCCTCAAGGCCCTGGGCTGGACCCCGGACCGGATCCTCGAGGAGTTCGGCGAGTACGAGGCGATCCGTCAGACCCTGGAGAAGGATCACGGGATCGAGACCCAGGATCAGGCCCTGCTCGACATCTACAAGAAGCTGCGTCCCGGTGAGCCGCCGGCCCGCGACGCCGCCCAGCAGCTTCTGGAGAACTACTACTTCAATCCGAAGCGCTACGACCTGGCCAAGGTGGGTCGTTACAAGATCAACAAGAAGCTCGGTCTCGACCTGCCCTTCGACACCCAGGTGCTGACCATCGACGACATCGTCGCGGCCATCCACTACATCTGCGCCCTCCACGAGGGTACCGAGGAGCTGCCCCGCGAGGGCCGCCCGAGCATCATCGTGGAGCCCGACGACATCGACCACTTCGGCAACCGTCGTCTGCGCACGGTGGGCGAGCTGATCCAGAACCAGCTGCGCACCGGCATGGGCCGGATGGAGCGCGTGGTGCGCGACCGGATGACCACCCAGGACATCGAGGCCATCACCCCGCAGACCCTGATCAACATCCGCCCGGTGACCGCCGCGATCAAGGAGTTCTTCGGAACCTCCCAGCTGTCGCAGTTCATGGACCAGAACAACCCGCTGGCCGAGATGACCCACAAGCGCCGCCTGTCGGCCCTCGGCCCCGGCGGTATCTCCCGTGACCGCGCCCAGATGGAGGTGCGCGACGTCCACCCCTCGCACTACGGCCGGATGTGCCCGATCGAGACCCCCGAGGGCCCGAACATCGGACTGATCGGCTCGCTGGCCTCCTTCGCCCGGGTCAACGCCTTCGGCTTCATCGAGACGCCTTACCGCAAGGTGATCGACGGCGTGGTGACCGACGACGTCGACTACCTCACCGCCGACGAGGAGGAGCGCTTCCTCATCGCCCAGGCCAACGACCCGCTGAATGACGACGGCAGCTTCGCCGACGAGCGCGTCCTGGTGCGCAAGCGCCACGGCGACCCGGACGAGGTCCCGCCGGCCGACGTCGACTACATGGACGTCTCGCCGCGACAGATGGTGTCGGTCGGCTCCGCGCTGATCCCCTTCCTGGAGCACGACGACGCCTCGCGAGCCCTGATGGGCGCCAATATGCAGCGTCAGGCCGTGCCGCTGATCAAGACCGAGGCCCCGCTGGTCGGCACCGGCATGGAGTACCGCTGCGCGACCGACGTCGGCGAGGTCACCCTGGCCGAGAAGGCCGGTTCGGTGCTCTCGGTCTCGGCCGATCTCATCGACATCGCCTGCGACGACGGCACCTACCAGACCTACAAGCTGGAGAAGTTCCGCCGCTCCAACGCCGGCACCTGCATCAACCAGCGTCCGATCGTGGAGGCCGGGCAGCGCGTCGAGGTCGGCACCCCGCTGGCCGACGGCCCGTCGACCGACCGCGGCGAGCTGGCCCTGGGCCGCAACGTGCTCACCGCCTTCATGCCCTGGCAGGGACTCAACTACGAGGACGCCATCGTGCTGTCCCAGCGGATCGTCCAGGACGACCTGCTCACCTCGATCCACATCGAGGAGCACGAGGTCGACGCCCGCGACACCAAGCTGGGCGCCGAGGAGATCACCCGGGACATCCCGAACGTCTCCGACGACATGCTGGCCAACCTCGACGAGAACGGCATCGTCCGGATCGGCGCGGAGGTCGGCACCGGCGACATCCTGGTCGGGAAGGTCACCCCGAAGGGGGAGACCGAGCTGACCCCCGAGGAGCGCCTGCTGCGCGCCATCTTCGGCGAGAAGGCCCGCGAGGTTCGCGACACCTCCCTCAAGGTGCCCCACGGCGAGGAGGGCACCGTCATCGGCGTGCGCATCTTCGACGCCGACGAGGGCGACGAGCTGGCTCCCGGCGTCAACCAGATGGTCCGCGTCTACGTGGCCCAGAAGCGCAAGATCCAGGTCGGTGACAAGCTCTCGGGCCGCCACGGCAACAAGGGCGTCATCTCCAAGATCCTGCCGATCGAGGACATGCCGTTCATGGAGGACGGCACCCCCGTCGACATGGTGCTCAACCCGCTGGGCGTGCCCTCCCGGATGAACGTCGGCCAGGTGCTCGAGATGCACCTGGGCTGGATCGCCCACTCCGGCTGGGACATCACCCAGGCGGAGGGGGACTGGGCCGAGAGGCTGCGCGAGGTCGGCCTGGCCGAGGTGGATCCCGAGTCCCGTCTGGCCACCCCGGTCTTCGACGGCGCCAAGGAGTACGAGATCACCGGGCTGCTCACCAACGGCATCCCCGATCGCGACGGCAACCGCCTGGTCGACCCGGACGGCAAGGCGCTGCTCTACGACGGCCGCACCGGCGAGCCCTTCCCGAAGAAGGTCGGCGTCGGCTACATGTACGAGCTGAAGCTCCACCACCTGGTCGACGACAAGATCCACGCCCGTTCCACCGGCCCCTACTCGATGATCACCCAGCAGCCGCTGGGCGGCAAGGCGCAGTTCGGCGGCCAGCGGTTCGGCGAGATGGAGGTCTGGGCGATGGAGGCCTACGGGGCCGCCTGGGCCCTGCAGGAGCTGCTGACCATCAAGTCCGACGACGTCCCCGGCCGGGTGAAGGTCTACGAGGCGATCGTCAAGGGCGAGAACATTCCCGAGCCCGGGATCCCGGAGTCCTTCAAGGTGCTCGTCAAGGAGATGCGGTCGCTGTGCCTGAATGTGGAGGTGCTCAACTCCGAGGGCATGGAGATCGACCTGCGTGAGACCGACGAGGATCTGAGGCCCTCGGGCCTCGGCATCGACCTGTCGCGCCGGCCGGGCGCCGACAACGCGATGGCCGACTGAGGGGGAGAGAGAACACAGTGCTGGACACCAATTACTACGACAGGCTGCAGATCGGTCTGGCCACCGCAGATGAGATCCGCGAGTGGAGCCACGGCGAGGTCAAGAAGCCCGAGACGATCAACTACCGCACCCTCAAGCCCGAGCGCGACGGGCTGTTCTGCGAGAAGATCTTCGGGCCGACCCGCGACTGGGAGTGCTACTGCGGCAAGTACAAGCGGGTGCGCTTCAAGGGCATCATCTGCGAGCGCTGCGGCGTCGAGGTCACCCGTTCCAATGTGCGTCGCGAGCGGATGGGCCACATCGAGCTGGCCGCCCCGGTCACCCACATCTGGTACTTCAAGGGCGTCCCCTCCCGGCTCGGGTACCTGCTGGACATCGCCCCGAAGGACCTGGAGAAGGTCATCTACTTCGCGGCCTACATGATCACCTCGGTCGACGAGGAGGCGCGTCACCGCGACCTGCCGTCGCTGGAGGCCAAGATCCAGGCCGAGCGCAACCACGTCGCCCAGCGCCGCGACTCCGAGCTGGAGGCCCGTCGCTCCAAGCTGGAGGAGGATCTCGGTCAGCTGGAGGCCGAGGGCGCCAAGGCCGACGCGCGTCGCAAGGTCAAGGACGGCGGCGAGAAGGAGATCCGCCAGATCGACCACCGGGCCCAGCGTCAGCTGGACCGGCTGGACGCCGTGTGGGATCGCTTCAAGAACCTCAAGGTCCAGGACCTCGAGGGCGACGAGGTGCTCTACCGCGAGATGAAGAGCCGCTTCGGCAAGTACTTCGAGGGGTTCATGGGGGCCGAGGCGGTCAAGCGCCGCCTTCAGGACTTCGACCTCAAGAGCGAGTCCGAGTCCCTGCGCGAGATCATCAAGACCGGCAAGGGCCAGAAGAAGACCCGCGCCCTCAAGCGGCTCAAGGTGGTTCAGGCCTTCCTCGAGTCGGGCAACTCCCCGGTCGGGATGGTGCTGGACGCCGTCCCGGTGATTCCTCCGGACCTGCGCCCGATGGTGCAGCTGGACGGCGGCCGGTTCGCCACCTCCGACCTCAACGACCTCTACCGTCGCGTCATCAACCGCAACAACCGCCTCAAGCGGCTGCTGGATCTGGGCGCCCCGGAGATCATCGTCAACAACGAGAAGCGGATGCTCCAGGAGGCCGTCGACTCGCTGTTCGACAACGGCCGCCGCGGCCGTCCGGTCTCCGGGCCGGGCAACCGCCCGCTCAAGTCGCTGTCCGACATGCTCAAGGGCAAGCAGGGCCGGTTCCGCCAGAACCTGCTCGGCAAGCGCGTCGACTACTCCGGCCGTTCGGTCATCGTGGTCGGCCCGCAGCTCAAGATGCACCAGTGCGGACTGCCCAAGGCGATGGCCCTGGAGCTGTTCAAGCCCTTCGTGATGAAGCGGCTGGCCGATCTGGAGCACGCCCAGAACGTCAAGTCCGCCAAGCGGATGGTGGAGCGTCAGCGTCCGGTGGTCTGGGATGTCCTCGAGGAGGTCATCAAGGAGCACCCGGTGCTGCTGAACCGCGCACCCACCCTGCACCGTCTGGGTATCCAGGCGTTCGAGCCGCAGCTCATCGAGGGCAAGGCGATCCAGCTCCACCCGCTGGTCTGCTCGGCCTTCAACGCCGACTTCGACGGCGACCAGATGGCCGTCCATCTGCCGCTGAGCGCCGAGGCCCAGGCCGAGGCCCGGATCCTGATGCTGTCGACCAACAACATCCTCAAGCCCGCCGACGGCCGTCCGGTCGCCCTGCCGAGCCATGAGATGATCATCGGCGCCTACTTCCTCACCATGGCCCTGGACGGGCTCAAGGGCGAGGGACGGGCGTTCTCCTCGGTCGCCGAGGCGATCATGGCCCATGACATGGGCGAGCTGGAGATCGGCGCCAAGATCAAGCTGCGTCTGCACGACATCACCCCGCCGCACGGCGAGACGGTGCGCGCCGACGGCTCGGTGATCCTGAACACCACGCTGGGGCAGGCCCTGTTCAACGAGGTGCTGCCGAACGACTACCCCTATGTGGACTACCTGGTCGGCAAGAAGCAGATCGGCAAGATCGTCAACGATCTGGCCGAGGACCGCACCCAGCTGCAGGTGGCCGAGATCCTCGACCGGCTCAAGGACGTCGGCTTCCGCTGGGGCTCGCTGTCCGGCGTGACGGTGTCCATCGGCGACGTCCAGACCCCGCCCACCAAGCCGCAGATCCTGGCCGGTTTCGAGGCCCGGGCCGACAAGGTGGACCGCGAGTACGAGCGCGGTGCGGTCACCGAGGAGGAGCGTCGTCAGGACCTCATCCAGATCTGGACCGAGGCCACCGCCGAGCTCACCAGGGCGATGGAGGCGAACTTCACCCAGACCAACCCGATCTACATGATGGTGCACTCGGGCGCACGAGGGAATATGACCCAGATGCGTCAGATCGCCGCCATGCGAGGCCTGGTGGCCGATCCGAAGGGCGAGATCATCGCCCGGCCGATCAAGTCGAACTTCCGCGAGGGCCTGACGGTTCTGGAGTACTTCATCTCCACCCACGGTGGTCGTAAGGGCCAGGCGGACACCGCTCTGCGGACCGCTGACTCCGGCTACCTGACCCGCCGGCTGGTCGACGTCTCGCAGGACGTCATCGTCCGCGAGGAGGACTGCGGCACCACCCGTGGCATGCCGAAGACGATCGCGGTCGAGGACGGCACCGGCAAGCTGGTTCCGGTGGGCGACCTGGAGACCTCGGTCTACGCCCGCTGCCTGGCCGCCGACGCGGTCGACGCGCAGGGCGATGTGGTGGTCGAGGCGAACTCCGATCTCGGTGACGCCGAGATCGGCAGGCTCATCGAGCACGGGATCAGCCAGATCAAGGTGCGCTCGGTGCTCACCTGCGCCGCCGCCCAGGGCTGCTGCGCCCGGTGCTACGGACGTTCGCTGTCGACCGGCAATCTGGTCGACGTCGGTGAGGCGGTCGGCATCATCGCCGCCCAGTCGATCGGTGAGCCCGGCACCCAGCTGACGATGCGTACCTTCCACACCGGCGGTGTGGCGGGCGACGACATCACTCAGGGCCTGCCCCGCGTGGTCGAGCTCTTCGAGGCCCGCACCCCGAAGGGCAAGTCCCCGATCGCGGAGGCTGACGGCGTCATCCGGATCGACGACTCCGAGTCCCGGCGCAAGATGATCCTGGTGCGCGACGACGGCGAGGAGGATGTCGAGTACCAGGTGCCCAGGCGCGCCCGGCTCGAGTTCGACGCCAACGGCGAGCACTACGCGATGCGCGACGGGTCGAGGGTCAAGGCCGGTCAGCAGCTGATGGGCGGCACTCCCGACCCGCAGGATGTGCTGCGCATCTCCGGCGTTCGCAAGGTCGAGGAGCACCTGGTGTCCGAGGTCCAGAAGGTGTACAACACCCAGGGCGCCGGAATCCACGAGAAGCACATCGAGATCGTGATCCGCCAGATGCTGCGACGGGTCACCGTCATCGAGACCGGCGACACCTCGATGATGCCCGGCGAGCTGGTGGACCGTCCGCACTACGAGGCGGCGAACCGCAAGGCGGTCTCCGAGGGCGGTCGTCCCGCCGAGGGCCGCCCGGTCCTGATGGGGATCACCAAGGCCTCGCTGGCGACCGACTCGTGGCTGTCGGCGGCCTCCTTCCAGGAGACCACCAAGGTGCTCACCGATGCGGCGATCAACGGCAAGACCGACACCCTGGTCGGCCTCAAGGAGAACGTCATCCTCGGCAAGCTGATCCCCGCCGGCACCGGTCTGGAGCGATACCGCAATATGCGCGTGGAGCCGACGGCCGAGGCCAAGGCGGCGGCCTTCACGATGAACTACGACCCGTTCGACTACGACTTCGGGTCCAGTTCGGCGGCCGTGCCGCTCGATGACCTCGACTTCGGGGACATGGACTGATCGCTGGTCAGAGCGGCTGCTCTGATTGAGGTGACGACGGGACCGGCTCTGTGTGAGCCGGTCCCGTCGTCATGTCCGGGGTTGTCAGGGTTGTCATGTCCGGGGTCGTCATGTTCGGGGCAGTGTGGGCCGCGGCCGCGCGACCACGACGGCCGAGGCAGACGGGGCACCGCCATCCGTGCTGGCACGCAGAATTGTCGGGGGTTGCCACCGATGCCGGGGCCGGTCGACGGGAGGAGCCTGAGAAGTGTCCATCCCGACATTCCGGAAAGGAGTCTTCTCATGACCAGCACGATCCCCGCCAAGTCTCCCGCCGCCGATCCGATCACTACCGGTGCAGTCATCGCCGGTTCACCCGAGATCGGCACCGACCGCACCCGGGCCTTGCGTCAGGTCCTCGGAGCGATCGCGCTGCCCATCGCCTTCCTCCTCCAACTGGTCGCGAACTCCACCTACGCGATAGCGGTTGGCGACGGCGTCGGCGACCAGGGCACCAGCGCCCAGACCCTCCAGTTCTATGCTGCCCATCCCGTGGCGCTGAATATCGCCACGATGTGCGCGCTGGTGGGCAGTCTGCTGGCGATCCCCGGCCTTCTCGCCGGGATGAAGCTCCTGCGCGGCAGCATTCTGGCGCTGGTCGCCGTCGTGCTGATGATTGCCGGCTATGTGAGTTACTTCGGCGTCAACTTCACCAATTGGGACACTCTCGCGCTGGCCCAGACCGCTCCCGAGCGTGCTGATGTGCTGGACGCCTCAATGGCTCAGGGCACCCCGATGGTGTTCTTCCTGCTCTTCGTCGCGGGGAACCTTCTCGGCACCCTGTTGCTGGGGATCGCCCTCATCGGCTCCCGACGCGTGCCGTGGGTCGCGGGCGCCCTGGTGATCGGCTGGCCGGTGGGTCATGTCACGAATCTTCTGGTCGGCAGCGAGTGGTTCGCGGTGGCCGGAGGGGCGCTGGAGGTCGCCGGTCTGGTGATGGTCGCCTCGGCGGTCCTGCGGACGCCGGCATCCGATTGGGCGGCGCGAGGGTGAGTCTGCCACGGGTATGACGGCCGGAGGTGTGAATCTGCCGGGTCGCTTGCCCGTCGTCATCGGCCCGGCAGCTCGACGCCGGTCCGGCTGCGGATCTGCTCCATCAGGGCGAGCCGTTCGGCGGTCCAGCGCTGGGGGAGTTCGCACCGCGAGGGGTCGGCGACGGCCGCCGCGAAGGCGTCCAACTCGTGGGCCATGTCGCGGACCCGGCGTCTCGTCAGCTCGACGACGCGCCGGGTCCCGCCGGCGGTGAGGGTGATCACCGTGGGGTCCTCGATCGAGTCGGCCACCAGGGTGCCGTCCTCCCCCTGGATCACACTGGGCTGGTGGGAGTCGCTGATCTTCGACCAGGTCACCATGCACAGATGGCCGTGGTAGTGCGCGGTCAGCGTGCCGGCGCCGTCGATCCCGTTGCGCAGCAGGACCGCCTCGGTGCTGAAGGAGGGCGGCGTCCCGAACAGCTCGATCATGGACTCCAGCGGGTAGGTGCCGATGTCCATCAGTGCTCCGGCGCCCATCGTGGGGTCGAAGATGGCGGGGGTCTCGCCGGCCAGGAACCGGTCGTAGCGGCTGGATCTCTGGCAGTAGCTCAGCTCGGACAGCCGGATTCTCCCGATCCGGGGCAGTGCGGCCCGCAGTTCGGCCATTCCCGGGTGCCAGACGGAGTTCCGGTTGGCCTCCAGCAGCGCCAGGCCGCGGGACCGGGCGGCCTCGGCCAGCTCCTGCCAGCCCGATGCGGTGAGGCAGGCCGACTTCTCCACCAGCACGTGCTTACCGGCTTTCAGCAGGGAGAGGGCCTGATCGTGGTGGGCGACATTGGGGCTGGCGATGTAGACGGCGTCGACGTCGTCGGCGACCGCGAGCTGGTCGAGACCGGTGACGACGCGAGAGGCGCCGGTCTCATCGGCGAAGGCCCGGCCGCGGGAGGCGTCTCGCGAGTGTACGACGGTGTGGCGGAACTGGGGATTCCCGTCGACGGCGTCGAGCAGGTTGCGGGTGATGGCACTGGTCCCGATGGTGGCGAGCGAGATCATGGTGGAAGTTTACGGCGGCACATTGCCGCAGGAGTTGCGGGAACTCGTCGGGTCGCTGTGGCCCGCGAATGCAGGCCGGTTGCCGCCCGATCCGCCGCCCGAGGGGGTGCAGGGGGAGTCGTCTCCCCCGCCGGCGGCAGACGCAGCAAGGGGTCGTCCCCTTGCCTTCCGAGCGGAGCTCGGATAACGTGTAACACTGTGTCCGGTGCACCCGGGCACTCTGTGCGTGCCCTGGCACGGCGTCACGACCTCTCGAGTTGCTGCGAGACGGTCAGCCGGAGCGGAGTTCGTACTGCACCTGAAACGCCAGAGCGAGGGACAGCGGTGATCCCGACGCCGGTGCACCAGGTGCGCAGCCAGGGATACAAGAACCCAACGGAAAGAGATACCAGCCGGTGCCTACAATCCAGCAGTTGGTCCGAAAGGGCCGCACTGACAAGATCAGCAAGAACAAGACGCCCGCCCTCAAGGGCTCCCCGCAGCGCCGTGGCGTGTGCACCCGCGTGTACACCACCACCCCGAAGAAGCCGAACTCGGCGCTTCGGAAGGTCGCTCGCGTGCGCCTGTCCTCGGGCATCGAGGTCACGGCTTACATCCCCGGGATCGGTCACAACCTGCAGGAGCACTCGATGGTGCTCGTCCGCGGTGGCCGTGTGAAGGACCTCCCCGGTGTCCGTTACAAGATCGTCCGCGGCTCCCTCGACACCCAGGGTGTCAAGGGCCGCAAGCAGGCCCGTAGCCATTACGGCGCCAAGAAGGAGAAGTGAGCCATGCCTCGTAAGGGACCGGCGCCCAAGCGCCCCGTCATGGTCGACCCGGTTTACGGGTCCCCGGTCGTCTCTCAGCTGGTGAGCAAGGTCCTCAAGGACGGCAAGAAGACCGTCGCCCAGGACATCGTCTACACCGCTCTCGAGGGCTGCCGCGCCAAGACCAACACCGATCCGGTGCAGACTCTCAAGCGCGCCCTCGACAACATCAAGCCCTCCCTGGAGGTCAAGTCCCGCCGGGTCGGCGGCGCCACCTACCAGGTGCCGGTCGAGGTCAAGCCGGCTCGGGCCACCACCCTCTCGATGCGCTGGCTGGTCGGGTTCTCCCGCGAGCGTCGCGAGAAGACCATGGCCGAGCGGCTGATGAACGAGATCCTCGACGCCTCCAACGGCCTCGGCGCCTCCGTGAAGCGTCGCGAGGACACCCACAAGATGGCTGAGGCCAACCGGGCCTTCGCGCACTACCGCTGGTGAT
The DNA here is from genome assembly GCA_022647765.1 of Acidipropionibacterium sp. Lineage (GTDB taxonomy): Bacteria > Actinomycetota > Actinomycetes > Propionibacteriales > Propionibacteriaceae > Acidipropionibacterium. The sequence continues at coordinate 4,840 of JALCLH010000012.1, read as the reverse complement.
CCCGCGCCCCCTCGTCGGTCGATGAGGGGGCATCACCATGCCTTCCAGCCATGCCGTCAGACTTGGCGGCGCGCCGATGGGCCCTCCGGATCTCCGGATCCGGGCTCATCGGCGTCTCCTCGCCCATCACTCATTCCGCGGGTTCCCCGGTTACAGGTTCGCCTCCGGTCCATCCGCGTCGAGAATCAACCCGCCCAGACCACTCATTCAGAGATTTGAGGTTTGAACACTGTGGCCACCACAGACCTGACCAAGGTTCGCAATATCGGCATCATGGCCCACATCGACGCCGGTAAGACCACGACGACCGAGCGCATCCTCTACTACACCGGAAAGTCCTACAAGATCGGCGAGGTCCATGACGGAGCCGCCACGATGGACTGGATGGAGCAGGAGCAGGAGCGAGGGATCACCATCACCTCGGCCGCCACCACCACCTTCTGGCACGACACCCAGATCAACATCATCGACACCCCCGGGCACGTCGACTTCACCGTCGAGGTGGAGCGCTCGCTGCGCGTCCTGGACGGCGCTGTCGCGGTCTTCGACGGTGTGGCCGGAGTCGAGCCCCAGTCGATGACGGTGTGGCGCCAGGCCGCCAAGTACGGCGTCCCGCGCATCTGCTACATCAACAAGATGGACCGCACCGGCGCCTCCTTCGAGCACTGCGTCGAGACCATCAAGGACCGCCTGCACGCCATCCCGGTGCTGCTGCAGCTGCCGATCGGCGCCGAGGAGAACTTCATCGGCATCATCGACCTCATCGACATGGACGCCAAGGTCTGGCGCGGCGAGACCGAGCTCGGCGCCCACTTCGAGACCGAGGAGATCCCGGCCGAGCTCAAGGACTCCGCCGAGGCCGCCCGGGCCGAGATGCTGGAGACCGTCGCCGAGAACGACGAGGAGTTCATGGAGCTCTACCTCGACGATCCCGACTCGGTGACCAAGGATCAGATCAAGGCGGCCATCCGCCGCGGCGTCCTGGCCAACGCGTTCACCGCCGTCACCTGCGGCACCTCCTTCAAGAACAAGGGCGTCCAGCCCCTGCTCGACGCCATCGTCGACTACCTGCCCTCCCCCGAGGACGTCCCGGCCATCGAGGGCTTCAAGCCCGGCGATGAGGACGTCAAGCTGGAGCGCAAGCCGATCGACGAGGAGCCGCTGTCGGTCCTGGCCTTCAAGATCGCCTCCGACCCGCACCTGGGCAAGCTGACCTTCGTGCGCGTCTACTCCGGCGTCCTCAAGGCGGGCGAGCAGGTGCTCAACGCCACCAAGGACAAGAAGGAGCGGATCGGCAAGATCTACCTGATGCACGCCAACAAGCGTCAGGAGGTCGCCGAGATGGGCGCCGGCATGATCTGCGCGGTGATGGGCCTCAAGGACACCACCACCGGCGAGACCCTGTGCGACCCGGCCAAGCCGATCGTGCTGGAGTCGATGACCTTCCCGGCGCCGGTGATCGAGCAGGCCATCGAGCCGAAGTCGAAGGCCGACCAGGAGAAGCTGGCCATCGCGATCCAGCGCCTCGTCGAGGAGGACCCGACCTTCCGGGTGCACACCGACGAGGAGACCGGCCAGACCATCATCGCCGGCATGGGCGAGCTGCACCTGGACGTCTTCATCGACCGGATGAAGCGCGAGTTCCACGTCGAGGCCAATATCGGCAAGCCGCAGGTGGCCTACCGCGAGACCATCCACAAGAAGGTCGACAAGCTCGAGTACACCCACAAGAAGCAGACCGGCGGTTCCGGCCAGTTCGCCCGCGTGGTGATCTCGATCGAGCCGACCGAGGCCGGCTCCGGGTACGAGTTCGTCAACGCCGTCACCGGCGGCCGCATCCCCAAGGAGTTCATCCCCTCGGTGGACGCCGGGGTCAAGGAGGCCATGCAGTTCGGCGTGCTGGCCGGCTACCCGATGGAGGATCTCAAGTGCACCCTCCTCGACGGCGCCTACCACGAGGTCGACTCCTCGGAGATGGCCTTCAAGATCGCCGGCTCGATGGCCTTCAAGGACGCCGCCCGCAAGGCGCAGCCCGGAATCCTCGAGCCGCTGATGGCCGTTGAGGTCACCACCCCCGAGGACTACCTCGGCACCGTGATCGGCGACCTCAACGCCCGCCGCGGTCAGATCCAGGAGATGACCGAGGAGCACGGGAACAAGGTCGTGCGGGCGCTGGTTCCACTGTCCGAGATGTTCGGATATGTCGGCGACCTGCGGTCCAAGACCTCCGGCCAGGCGTCCTACTCGATGGAGTTCGACTCCTACGGCGAGACCCCGGCCAATGTGGCCGAGGACATCATCGCCAAGGCCAACGGCGGGAAGTGACCCTTTCCGCCTGCTGACCCGGCCGCCCCCGGTTTGACTGGGGGCGGCCGGTGCGGCAAACTTGGACAAGTTCCCTGACCTGTGGTCGGGGCCGTCCAGAAGATGTCCGTGGGATCCGCCTACGGGCAACCACACGACGCGCACCGCGCAAGAGCGGGCGACATTTTTCAGAAGGAGCCCCAGTGGCAAAGGCCAAGTTCGAGCGGACCAAGCCGCACGTCAACATCGGCACCATCGGACACATCGACCACGGCAAGACGACGCTGACCGCGGCGATTTCCAAGGTGCTGCACGACAAGTACCCGGAACTCAATGAGGAGTCGGCTTTCGATCAGATCGACAAGGCCCCTGAAGAGCGTCAGCGCGGTATCACCATCTCGATCGCTCACATCGAGTACCAGACCGAGAAGCGCCACTACGCTCACGTGGACTGCCCCGGGCACGCCGACTACGTCAAGAACATGATCACCGGTGCTGCCCAGATGGACGGCGCCATCCTCGTTGTGGCCGCCACCGACGGCCCGATGCCGCAGACCCGCGAGCACGTGCTGCTCGCCCGTCAGGTCGGCGTCCCCGCCATCGTCGTCGCCCTCAACAAGTGCGACATGGTCGATGACGAGGAGCTCATCGAGCTCGTCGAGATGGAGGTCCGCGAGCTGCTGAGCTCTCAGGAGTTCGACGGCGACAACTGCCCGGTCGTCCGGGTGTCCGCCTTCCAGGCCCTGCAGGGCGACGAGAAGTGGAGCAAGTCCATTCTCGAGCTCATGGATGCGGTCGACGAGTACATCCCGACCCCGAAGCGCGAGCTGGACAAGCCCTTCCTGATGCCGATCGAGGATGTCTTCACCATCACCGGCCGTGGCACCGTGGTGACCGGCCGTGTCGAGCGCGGCATCGTCAAGACGGGCGAGGAGGTCGAGATCGTGGGCATCCACGACGCGACCACCAAGACCATCGTCACCGGCGTCGAGATGTTCCGCAAGATCCTCGACGAGGGCGAGGCCGGCGACAACATCGGCGTTCTGCTCCGTGGCACCAAGAAGGAGGAGGTGCAGCGTGGAATGGTCCTGTGCAAGCCGGGTACCACCACCCCGCACACCGAGTTCGAGGGCCAGGTCTACGTGCTGAAGAAGGACGAGGGCGGCCGTCACAAGCCGTTCTTCTCCCACTACAGCCCGCAGTTCTACTTCCGGACCACCGACATCACCGGCACCGTCGAGCTGCCCGAGGGCACCGAGATGGTGATGCCCGGTGACAACACCGAGATGACCGTTCAGCTCATTCACCCCATTGCCATGGAGGAGCAGCTGAAGTTCGCCATCCGCGAGGGCGGCCACACCGTTGGCGCCGGTCGCGTGACGAAGATCATCAAGTGATCCTCCGGATCAGTAATGATTGAGTGATCCTCCGGATCAACGATCAAGTGATCCTCCGGATCAAGTGACTCACTGAGTCTCTGGAAGGGCCCGCCCCCATGGGGGCGGGCCCTTCTGCACGCCCTGGCGTCTGTTCCAGGGCAGGAGATCTGCAGGGTCATCGGGGTGCGGGCAGTCGATCCACGGATTTCTTACGAGATGAGGGCCGATGGACAGCCTTGCCAGTCTCAGAGCCGTTCGTCTTGTAAGAAATCCGTGAGTTGTCCGCGGTGACCGCCGTCGGACGCTCAGTTCCCGGCCCGGATGGTCCTCGGGATCGCGTCCTTGATCCGTGCCATCCGGGCCTGCGAGGCGTCGGCCCCGAGCACCAGGGACCAGGCGTCGACCATCTCTTCGTGGTAACTGTGCCCGTGCCCGCCGGGGGTGGCCACCGAGATCGCCATGTCCGCGGTGATCTGCCAGAAGGTCGACCAGGGGGTCCAGGAGATCCTCGGGTTGACGTCCACCCCGGCCCTCTCCCGGATCCAGTCGGGCTCCTGCCAGATGAGGGTGGGGGACCACCACACCACCGGGTCCGAGGAGTGCTGCAGGTACAGGATCCGGGGAGACTTCCAGGGCCCGTAGGGGCTGCCCCAGCGGTCGGTGGTGAGGAACTGCGGGGAGGGCGCGAAGCGGACGTGCGAGCCGTTGTCGATGACCGGCGCGATCTCGGGGGAGCCCTGGCGGCGCGAGTCGGTGAGCTCCCGCCAGGTCGGCGTGGACCCGGGGGTGCCCGCCCAGACCGCCCCGTCGACCCGGGACATCATCTCGCCGATCGAGCCGAAGGCCGCCTGGCCGCCGTAGGAGCCCAGCGAGACGCCGGTGGTGTAGAGCTTGGGCCGGTGCGCCGGGTCGAGGGTGCTCCAGTAGGCGTGGACGATGTCGAACAGCGCCTTGCCGCCCTGCTGCGGGGAGCTGCGGTCGAGCATGAAGGCCGCCGGGCTGCCGAGATAGCTGTACTGCATGGTGGCGGTGGCGCAGTCGCCGCCGGTGAGGTACTCGACCGCGGCCACCGACCACTCCTCGACCCAGCCGGCTCCGGTGGCGGTGTGCAGCACCAGCACCTTGCGGTCGAAGGCGCGGGTCCGGATGAGTTCGGC
>JALCLH010000011.1 GCA_022647765.1 Acidipropionibacterium sp. | reverse complement strand
GCCCGCAATGGCGGGCCGGCCCCTCTCTCAGGCCCCTCTCCACCCGCTCACACAGACTTCACAGCGGTGATCGCTGCCATAGAGTCATGGCAAGTTCAACGGCTTTCATCGACCGGTCCGCCCCGCAGCACCCGGTCGGCAACTCCCGAATCAGGAGTGCGGATCGTTCTGAGGCCGGAGCCGGCTCATGGTGGTCGGGCCGGTGGTGGCGAGGACTCAGTCTCGCCCTGCTGCTGGTCGGCGTCGGCTGTCTGTACATCGTCGGGCTGTCGGCCTCCGGATGGGCGAACTCCTTCTACTCGGCGGCGGCCCAGGCGGGATCGCAGTCCTGGAAGGCGCTCTTCTTCGGCTCCTCGGACGCCGCGAACTTCATCACCGTCGACAAGCCCCCGGCATTCCTGTGGATCATCGGGCTGTCGGTGCGCATCTTCGGGGTGAACTCCTGGGCGATCCTGGTGCCCGAGGCCCTCGAGGGGGTCGCCGCCGTGGCGGTCCTGTACTTCACCGTGCGGCGGGTGCTGGCCGGCGGTGGCTTCCGCGATGTCACCGCCGCGACGAACGATCTTCACAACCGCGCGCACTGGGCGGCGATGACCGGTGCCGCGATCTTCGCCACCGTGCCCTCGGCGACGCTGATGTTCCGGTACAACAATCCGGACGCGCTGCTCGTGCTGCTGCTGGTGGTCGCCACCTACTGCACGCTGAGGGCCTCCGAGAAGGGATCCCGCGGCTGGCTCGCCTGGGCCGGTGCGGCGGTCGGCTTCGCCTTCCTCACCAAGATGATGCAGGCCTTCCTGGTGCTGCCTGCCCTGCTGATCGCCTACTCGATCACCGCGCCCCGCACCTGGGGGCGCAAGGTGCTCGACCTGCTGACCGCATTCGGCACCATGGTCCTGGCGGCCGGCTGGTACATCGCGATCTTTGAACTCGTCCCCACATCCTGGCGGCCCTATATGGGCGGTTCGCAGACCAACTCCTTCCTGGAACTCGTCTTCGGGTACAACGGCTTCGGCCGCATCACCGGCAGCGAGACCGGAGCAGTGATCCCCGGCGGCACCACCGGTGCGGGGTCCTGGGGGCAGACGGGCATCACCCGGCTCTTCGACGGCACCTCGGCGGGGATGGTCACCTGGCTGATCCCGGCGGCCATCATCCTGTCGGTTGTCGCCATCGTGCTCATCGGCCGGAGCGGATGGTCGAACCTCACCGTCCACCGTGCCGACGCCGTCCGGTCCGCGTCCCACTCGACGCCGTCCACTCCAACGCCGTCCGACTCGACGCCGTCCGACTCGACGCTCTCCACCTCGACGGCGTCTATCTCAACGCCGTCCACCCAGACGCTGGCCGGGGTGATCGCGATGGCCGGCTCGCTGACGGTCACCCTCCTCACCTTCTCGTTCATGTCGGGCATCTACCACGACTACTACACGGTGGCGCTGACCCCCTGGATCGGGGGCGCCACCGCGCTCGGCGGCGCCGTCTGCTGGTTCCACCGGGATCGTTGGACGGGCCGGATCGCACTGGCCGCAGCGACGGCCGTGAGCGCTGCATACGCCGTGTATCTGCTTGCCCAGGCGGGCGGGTCCTGGATGATCCTGGCGGCGGTGTCCGGGGTGGCCGGCACCATTGCGACCCTCGGTCTGCTGCTCGGCCATCTGCTGGGCGGAAGTGCCGCCCGGGTCGCGCTTGCACTCGCCATCCTCGCGGGTCTCGCCGGACCTGTCGGCTACTCGATCGACACCGCGGCCACGGCGCACACCGGCGCCATCATCACCGCCGGCCCCAGTTCCGGCCAGGGCGGTGGCCCCGGTGGCGGAGGCGGGGTGGCCGGAGGTCGGGGCGGCCCCGGCGGACAGACCGGCAGCAGGCAGGGCGCACCGGGCAATGGCCAGGGCGGCACGGCCCAAGGCGGCACGCAGGGCGGCGGCATGGCCCAGGGCGGCATGACCCCGAAGGCACCGGCCCAGCAGGGCGGAGGAACTCAGGGTGGGCAGCAGGCCGGAACCGGCCAGGGTGGTGCCAGCTCCAGGTCTCAGGCCGGGCCGGCATTTCAGGGAGGGAGCCGGAACGGGGGCCCCGGCGGCGGAGGCGGCATGGGGGGCCTCAACGGCGGCACCGAGGTGTCGTCTGCAGCGAAGACCCTGCTCTCGGCCGACGCTGGCTCATACACCTGGGTGGCGGCGGCCATCGGGTCCAACACCGCGGCCAGCTACCAGCTCGCCACGGGATACCCGGTGATGGCTGTCGGCGGCTACAACGGCACCGACCCGGCCCCGACCCTGGCCCAGTTCAAGCAGATGGTGGCCCAGGGCAAGATCCACTACTTCATCTCCAGCGGCACTGGTGGATCCACCAGCAGCAGCGGTTCGAACGCGAGTTCGCAGATCGCCTCGTGGGTCGCCAAGAACTTCACCGCGAAAACTGTTGGCGACTCCACCGTCTATGACCTTTCACAGGCCTCTTCATAACCACACAGAAAGCACATACTGCGACCAAAGTGAATTGCTCACTCCATACGGAAATCTGTAGCTCAGAAGGAGATAGAGCCATGACATTCACTGACACGCTTTCCCGTCCGACCTCAACCGGCAGCCCCGTCGCCGGCACTGCCCTCGACATCGTGATCCCGGTCTACAACGAACAGAAAGACCTTCCCGGAGCGGTCACCCGGCTGCACGAGTTCCTGGCGGTCGACTTCCCATGGTCGGCGACCATCACCATCGCCGACAACGCCAGCACCGATCTCACCTGGACGATCGCCACCCAGCTGGCCGGCCGGTTCCCGGAGGTGCGCGCCGTCCACCTCGATGAGAAGGGCCGCGGCCGCGCTCTCAAGCGCACCTGGCTCGCCTCGGACGCACAGGTGTGCTGCTACATGGACGTCGACCTGTCGACGGATCTGCGAGCCCTGGCGCCGCTGGTGGCTCCGCTGCTGTCGGGCCACTCGGAGCTGGCGATCGGTTCCCGGCTGTCGAAGTCCTCGCGTGTGGTGCGGGGCCCCAAGCGGGAGTTCATCTCCCGGACGTACAACCTCATCCTGCACGGCATTCTGGGCGTGTCCTTCTCCGACGCCCAGTGCGGTTTCAAGGCCATCCGGGCCGATGTCGCCCAGCGGCTGATCCCCCTCATCGAGGACAACAACTGGTTCTTCGACACCGAGATGCTGGTCCTGGCGCAACGCGCTGGAATGCGGATCCATGAGGTTCCGGTGGACTGGGTCGACGACCCGGACTCCACGGTTCACATCGTCGGCACCGCAACCGAGGACTTGAAGGGAGTGGCCCGGCTGATGAAGGGATTCATCTCCGGCAGCATCCCCCTCGCCCGTCTGCGCGCCGGGCTGGCCCACGACTCGGGTACCGCCGCCGGCAGGCCGGCCACGGCCCCAAAAGGACTGACCGGCCAGCTCGTCAGCTTCGGGCTGGTCGGCGTCATCAGTACTCTCGCCTACTACGTCATCTACCTCATCGCGCGGCTGATGATGGGTCCGCAGATCTCCAATCTGCTGTCCCTGCTCATCACCCAGATCTGGAACACCAGCGCCAACCGCAAGCACACCTTCGGGCTGAACAGCCGTGAGGGGATGCTCAAGCACCAGGCCAGCGGCCTGGTCGCCTTCGGCGTCGGGCTGGCCCTCACCAGCGGTTCGCTGTGGGGCCTGCACCACTGGGCCGCATCGGCTCCCCGGTGGGACAGAGGTGATGGTGCTCCTGGCGGCCAATGCCATCGCCACCCTGGTGCGCTTCATCACCCTCCGGGTGGTCATCAACCAGGACTCCCGGCGCGCGGCCGACCACCCCCACCCCTGCTCGGGTCATTCCCGGGTGACCCGTCCCACGCCACCATCGGCGTCCGCCCCGGCAGAGACCACTCTGCCGGGGCGACTCCCTGTCTCCGCGCACCCGACCAGGCTTCGTCAAGCTGACGCACAGCTTCTCATATTGACCATGTGTTTCCCACATGTCAATCACAGGAAAGCCGTTGATTATTAATTCCGAACACTCAGGAAACCGCGAGAGGAACTGACATGACTTCCATCCCCAGCAGGGACGCGTTCCCACGACGAGCGGTTCCCCCGTCAATCGACGAACACGACTCCGATCCCGCCGGTACGGAAAGGCAGCCACCCTGGTACATCCGGATTTTCACCGGGCGGCGTGAGGATCCCCGATGGGCGCGCCCGGCGCTGTGGGGTCTCATCCTCATCAGCGCATTCCTGTATCTCTACAAGCTCTCCATCTCGGGGTATGCCAACGAGTTCTATGCCGCCAGCGTGAAATCGGCGACCCAGAGCTGGCGGGCCTGGCTGTGGGCCAGCCTTGACTCCCAGCTCTCGATCACCGTCGACAAGCCGCCGGCCGCGATCTGGGTGATGGGCCTGTCCGCCCGCATATTCGGCTTCTCGAGTTTCAGCATGCTGCTGCCCAACGCCCTGATGGGCGTCGCGACCGTGGGCCTCACCTATGGGGCGGTGAGACGGCTGTCCGGGCACGCCGCCGGGCTGATCGCCGGAGCCGTGGTCGTCATCACCCCGGTGGCCGCGCTGATGTTCAGATTCAACAATCCGGACGCCATGCTGGTGCTGTGCGTCACGGCGGCGATCTACATGGTGGTGCGGGCTCTGCAGACCGACCGGGGCCGCACCGCCGTCTGGTGGATGGTCGGTGCCGGGTGGCTCATCGGCCTGGGCTTCCTCACCAAGATGCTTCAGGGTCTGCTCGTGCTGCCCGCGCTGGCCCTGGTGTATCTGCTGTGCGCCCGCACGAGGTGGTGGACCCGGATCTGGCATCTGCTGGCGGCCGCTGCGTCGATGATCGTGTCAGCCGGATGGCTGATCGCCCTGTGCGCGGTCTGGCCGGCTTCCTCACGCCCCTATATCGGGGGCTCGGAGAACAACTCCCTGTGGGAGCTCGCCATCGGCTACAACGGTCTCGGTCGGGTGCTGGGCGGCTCCGGCAACGGAGGCGGCGGAGGAGGGGCCGGTGGAGCCGGTGGTGGGAACGCCAGCTTCGGCGGCGAGGCTGGACTGCTGCGCATGGTCAACTCGTCCTTCGCCACTGAGATCAGCTGGCTGATCCCGGCGGCCGTCCTGCTGCTGGTGACCGGGCTGGTCGCCCGCGGCCGGCGCCCATTGAGTGATCGGAAGCGGGCCGGAATCATCCTGTGGGGCGGCTCAATGATTCTCACCGCCCTGGTGTTCAGCTTCATGCAGGGGACCATCCACCCCTACTACTCGGTGGCTCTGGCTCCTCTCATCGGTGGCACCATCGGCAGTGCCGGTGCGGCGCCTGTGGCCCGGTGATGCGAACAGCCGGGCCCTCGCCATCTTCAAACGGGCAAGTCTGGCTCTGGCCATCGCCCTCACCGGCGTCTGGGGATTCCATCTGCTCGACGCCTACGCCTCGGGCTGGCAGCCCTGGATCCGTTGGACCGCGCTCATCGGGAGCCTGGCCGGAGCGGCCGTCTTCCTGGCCGTTGGGCCTGCTGAGATCCCCGTCTGCGCAGATGACCCTCAGGAAGGTGGCGATCGGCGCCCTGCTGGTGGGCTCACTGACCGCAGTGACGCCCACTGCCGCGTGGACCGTGGCCACCGCGACCACCGCGCACTCGGGCTCCATCCCGACGTCGGGGCCCTCTGGGGTTTCGGGCGCAGGGCATGGGCGGGTTGGGTGGCGGCACCAGAGGCGGAATGGGCGGCGGCATGGCAGCTGATGGCACGGGAGGAGGCGCCCCAGGTGGTATGGGCAGGCCGGGAGGCTCCTGGTCCGGTGCGACGGGCCAGATCCCCACGGGTGGCACCGGCCAGCGCGCTCAGGCTCCCGGAGGCCAGGCGGGATCCTCGGAATCCGTCGCCGGCGCTGGCGACGCTCCCCAGGGCGGAGGCGGAACAACGGTCAACTCCGCTCTGGTGAAGCTGCTCAACAGCACGACCTCCAGGTGGTCGGCGGCAGTGGTCGGCGACCAGTCCGCGGCCGGATACATCCTGGCGACCGACACCGCGGTGTTCTCGATCGGCGGCTGGAGCGGGTCGGACAACAACGTCACCCTGGCCCAGTTCAAGCAGTACGTAGCCGACGGAAAGATCCACTACTTCATCAGCGGCGGCGGCATGGGCGGCGCGGGGGGTGGCCAGCAGGCCGAAGGCTCCTCCGGTGGCACCCCCGCCGGAACCTCGACCGGCAGTCAACCCGGCACTGCCCCCAACGATGGAACCGGCGGAGGCACGCCCGGCGAGAACTCCTCGAACGGGGTCTCCGGGATAGCCGGTGGCCGCGGAACGGGCGGCCAGGGAGGAGGCATGGGTGGAGGCCCCGGTAGCTCCTCGGGCTCCGCCTCGGCCATCACCAGCTGGGTGAGCTCGACCTTCACCTCCAAGACCGTGGGCGGAGTCACCGTCTACGACCTGACCAGCTCGAAGAGCTGATCGCCCGGACCAGACCAGGGTCGATTGAGACCCCATCTGAGGGAGCACCGGCACGGTCGTGGTTCCACTGGTCGCCGATCTGCGACGCCGGGCCCGAGATGACACAGCCACTGGTCTTTCACCACCCCGGCGAGGGTTGGCGACGGCAGGGAAACATACAACTGTTCAGGTGGTGGCGGGCGTCCGCACCCGTCCGCTGAACAGTTCCCGGCGCAGGACTTCCCCACACGAACTTGTCGGGATGAGCGTGTCAGCACCATGGATCCTGAAAAGCCCCCTGAAGAACCTCCTGCCTCGTGTTCCGAGGGGAAGTCTGACGGATTGTCGTTTGAACTCAAACAAGAATCCGTCAGACTTCTAATGCCCACCTCGCTTGAACAGCTACGACTGTCAGGGGCCTCGGATAGGGTTGCACGATCACTCAAGATTCGCAGGAAAATAGTCGTGCTCAACCCTTGCATCCAATGCTCACGTCGGGTAATCTTTTCCCATGGACGCGACATCGGCTTTCTGGACGCGAGTCCAGGCTCTCGAGGAACACCTCGACAGCCTGGACTATAGCGCGTTGTCGACCATGTCCGATGCCGACAAGGTCACCGCCATGACCCGTCTTCGCAAGCTGGCCGACCGCATAAGCGCCGGCGCCGCAGTGGTCACCGATGCGGCCTACAGGGCGAACGCGACAGAGCACACCACCGGGACGCCGCTGCCTGATTTCCTGGCCACGAAGGAAGGTCGCACATCGGGTCAGGGAATCGGGGTGGTGAAACGCGCCTCCAAGCTCGCCCACCACCCGGGAGTGCGCGATGCCGCCCTGGCCGGTGATGTGTCCCCGGATCATGCGACGGCCATCGGCGAAGAGTTGGGCAAACTGCCCCAAGACCAGCTGAGCCCCGAGCAGGTCGACCAGGCCGCCGGACTATTCCTCGACCGGGCCACCACCACACCACCCGGACAGCTCAAACGCGCCACCAAGAAGATCCTGGAAGAAGTCGCCCCCGAGGCGGCGCCCTCACCCGATGACGAGGCCGCCCGGATCGCCGCCCAGCGGAGCCGTGCCGTCAAGGATCGGCGGCTGGTATGGGGTTCCGACGGGGAGGGTTCCACCTGGTTCTCCGGGCAACTGCCCGACCTGGAAGCCCAACAGCTCATCGGCACCCTCCAGGCCTTCGGTGAGAAAGGACGCCGCGCCGAACGCGACGAGGCCCAAGCCCTCCGGACTCAGCGCACCGAGGGTGCCATCACGGACTCCCAGTACCTGTCCGCCCGCCTCGAACTCGAATCGAGGGAGGCCCGCAGCACCGCGCAGAGGATGGCCGACGCCCTGATCGACATGGTCGGGCTACTGGGCAGCCTCGACAAGGTCCCCGCCGCCGGAGGCCAGACACCCAGACTCGTCGTCACCCTCAACTACGACCAGCTGCGCGACGCTCTGGAGGGAACAATCGCCGCCGGTGTCGTCCACGGTGCCACAGGTGAGATCCCTGTCGATGCCGGATCGCTGCGCCGCATGTGCTGCGAGGCAGGGATTCTCCCGGTGGTATTGGGTGGTGAATCCCAGGTGATGGATATGGGTCAGGAACGCCGCCTTGTGACCGGTGCGATCCGGCGAGGCCTTGGAAGTTCGAGACTGCGGATGCATATTCCCAGGCTGCACGGTTCCGGCGGATTTGTGCCAGGCCCATCACATCATTCCCTGGTGGGATGAAGGACCGACTTCCCTGGAGAATCTTGTCTTGGTCTGCAGGCACCATCACGCACTGGTGGAACCCGATAGATATCATTCGAGGGACCAGTGGAGGATCGTCGTCGACCCCGAAACGAAAATACCCCGAGTGCTCCCACCGGAACGGCTCAAGAAACACCTGCGAGAATCTGCGGTCGACCCGGCCACCAGCAGAACGGGAACCGAGAATCTAGGGGAGGACTCCGCCCGAACCGGGAGATCAGGAGCTGCGAGTCTGAGGGTGAACTCTGTTCGAATCTCGGGATCGGTAACTGGGGCGAACTCCGCCCGAACCGGAACCCCGAACTCCGGGGAGAACTCCGACCAAGCGCTCCTTGTGGGATGAGCAGTTGGTGGGGAGGATTCTGCCCAGTCTGCCCTGGTGGCGCGATCAATGGCGCGGGAGAACTCGACCCAGACCAGCCTTGGGCGTGACCAGTAACCGGGGAGGACTCCACCCAGGCTGACCTGGTGGCGTGAGGAGCTGGCAGGTGGCGGGAAGCCCCTACTCAAGCACTACTCCTTGTGGGATGAGCAGCTGTCGGGGAGGGGCTCTGCTCAGTCGTCATCCTTCGGCTCCGCGGCCGGCGCCGGGACCTGCGTCGTCTGGGTGAGCACGGCGTAGTTGTGAGTCGACACCCCGGCCGCAGCGGCGTCCTGGGCGTCGATCATGCCGACTCCACCGACGGCGATGGTGGCCGCCGCTGCGATACCGAGCGCCACGTTGCGCAGCCTGCTGCGCCACGGCGTCCGGCCCGAGCCACGCGCGGTCGCTCCGTTCTCGGCCTGTGATGGGGTTTTCTCTGTCTGATGAGGTTCTCTGATGTCGTCCATGACCTCAGTGTGCGCAGAATCTCTGTGGCGTTCCTGTGTCCTTCTTGAGGACGTCGCTGTGTGGTTGAAGAAGCCCGGCAAGCCGACATGAATTTTTCGCTCGCCCAAGCTCCCCCGGAGCGACGGCGATGACGGATACGTCCCTTATGCGAGTGAAATGTGCACCCGGACCCGCAAGGAGTCAGGCGGTGGCCGGAGAGGCAGCCACCAGCCGCGGCTCCTCCTGGGCCTTCCTGGCCTCCTCGAGGGCCAGCCGCTTCTTCCAGCTGAGCAGCCAGCTCACCTCCGAGCACAGCAGCTGCCGGCGCGAGGCCGCCTCGTAGGACCGGCCCGAATGGCCCAGCCCGTCGTAGATGACGTTGTTGCCCATCGCCCAGGCCATCACGTGGAACTCCTCGCTGGTCTCGTGGAACAGCAGCGGGGTCGCCAGCGGATCGATGACGAGATTGGAGTAGCGCTCGTCATAGCAGACCACCTGATCCACTCCGCGCAGAGCCGGGTGCCCCTCTGCCCCCGGCATCGGCTCGAAGACCGCATAGGAGCGCTCCGGATGACCGGAGACCCCGGGAACCCATTTGCCACCCAGGATGGTCGGCCACAGGTCCCAGTCGCAGAAGGTGTTGGCGGCGGTGTGCAGACCCAGGATCGGCTTGCCCGCCTCCCAGTGGTCGAGAATCTTCGCATGGGCCCTCGACCACTCCGGGATGTAGTCCCAGCCCTCCTCCGGATCCCCGCCGCCGGTGTTGACCACCAGCAGATCGGAGTCGGCAGAGGCTGTCGAGGGCCTCCGGACAGCTGCGGCGGACGACCGCCTGGTGACCGCGATCGGTGAGAATCTGGGCCACGGCCGCCGAGGTCTCGTCGAAATTGTGCCAGGCGTCGCCGTAGCGTCCCGCACCCGAGAGAATGAGGACCCGAGCCATCGCACATCCCTTTCATGAAGATCCGCCCCGGGTCACCGGAGCATCAGGACACTCTAGGCCACTGCAGGGCGGATTCAACACCCGCTCCCACAGCTTGAGCGATCGAGCCGCCGGCCCCGCCGAGCACCCCCACGGGGCTCCTTCCCACCGGTTCTCGACCAGGTTGGGCTCAACCCCTCGAACTCACCCCCGCGGCGGCGCGATCTCCAGGGAGACGTCGTCGCCCAGGTCGATCACGGCACCGATCTCCACCGTCACCGTCTCCCCCGGCGACAACCGGATCGCCTCCCCGCCGGGATGGCGGACCAGGGTGCCGTTCGTCGAGTTCATGTCGGTCACCTCGATCGACCAGTCGCTGGGAGCGACCCTCACATGGGTGCGGCTGATGTCCTGATTCGGAGAGAGCACCCGCAGCAGCGCCGCCTGCGGATCGGTACTGCCACCGTTGGGGGCGCGACCGACCAGCACCGGCCCCAGCAGATCGATCGACTCCCCGCTGGAGGCGACCAGCACTCCCAGGCACGGGCGATCGACCAGACGCGGGCCCGCCGGGTCCATCGGCGCCGAGCAGATCCGGCAGTGCAGCGCGCCGGGGGGATTGGCATGTCCGGCAGTGCACAGCGCGGCCGTCACCAGACCGGAGCCCTCCGGCCCCGAATCGGGGGCCTCGTTCGCCAGCCCCGGCATGAACATCGTCGCTCCGTCGTGGGCCATCGAGGTCTCCGAATCACCCCATCCCGACCGGGAGGGGGAGGAGGATGACGACGGCGAGGAGCCGCCGGCCTGAGCGGCCGGCTGAGTCTCCCCGGCGTCCTCATCGGCCAGCCGGGAGGGCCGCGTCCAGGGATCCGCGGAGTCGTCGGCCGGCCAGGTCGAACCCCAGTCCAGGTCGTCGTTGGGCACGGAGGGCGCCGATGTCCAGGGATTCCCGGTGATCGGGGGGGCAGCCGGGATCGACGACGGGGCGGGCACCGGGGACGCGGCCGACGACGCGGATGCGGCAGAGGGGGCGGAAGGAGCGGAAACCGGCGAGGTGGCCGGGGCGAGCCCGAGGTCATCGACGTCGGCGAAGACTCCGGCGGAGTCCTGAGAGCTGGGCGGTGCATCCACGGCGGCCGGCCAGGCCGGCCCACCGTCTCCGACCCCGCCGAATGAGCCCCCGCCGACCTCGGCCCCGCCGAATGAGTCGCCGTATCCGGCAGAGGACACGGCGGAGGGAGCAGACGCCGGGTCCTGCTGGTCCCCGACCACCAGGGGCTCGACGGTCCCGGTGGCGTCGATGGTGAGCCGGGAGGCCTGGACGACCCCCAGCAGCAGCGGCATCACGAGGCGCTCGGGGGCGTCCTCCATCTCGACGGTGACGATCGAGGGGTCCAGACCCGCCTCCCGCCAGGTGAGGACGCCGTCGCCGTGGTTGACCACCCGCCCGCTCGTGGCGTCCTTGACGACCACTCCGCCGCGGGCCAGCGAGGTCATCCGGTCCCCGGTCCAGAAGAACACCCCGAGGCTGGGCATCTGCGACAGCCCGATCGCCGTCAGCGTCTGCACCAGCGAGGCGGCGTCCTCGGCGTGGGCGACCTGCGTCCAGATCCTCCCGATCAGCTCCGAGTGCCGCGCAGCGGCCGGCTGCATCACCACCAGAGAGCTCGCGCCGGCGAGCACCACCCAGTTCCCCGGGGTGTAACTCGCACGCCAGGAGCCGAATGACTGAGACATATGTCCTCCACGACGGGATGTTGACTAGAACGGCCGGACGCGCGACTGCGGCACCACTGGCGTGACCCAGGTGTGCCGCGGGCGCGTCAGTCGTCACTATGATCCTCCACAGGGTATCCGGACGCCGGGAGGATGTGCAGCCGAGCGGTGCGTCACCCGACACTCTGCCCAGTGTTTTCCCCCACCATCCCGCCCGGTGTTTCCTCCCACCACCCCGCGCAGTGCTTTCCCCCCACCACCCCGCCCAGGGGCGCTTCGCGGCTGCGCGCGACAGCGCCTCCGCCGGCCACGGTGCGTACGTGTGCCGGCAGAGGCGCGGTTCAGGGGCCCGGACGACTGCGACCGGGACAACTGGGACCGGCGTCATCGGGCTCCGATCTCGGGGCCCGATGACTCAGCGGCACCAGCTCACTTGTCGCGAACGGGCTGATCCCCCGCCTTCTCCTCGATCGCCGCCTGGGCGGCCGAGAACCGGGCGATCGGCACCCGGAAGGGGGAGCAGGACACGTAGTCCAGTCCGGTCTTGTGGAAGAAGTGCACCGAATCCGGGTCTCCGCCGTGCTCGCCGCAGACCCCCAGGGAGATCTCCGGCTTGACCGCGCGCCCCTTCTTCACCGCACCGGCGACCAGCTGGCCGACCCCGTCGACGTCGATCGAGGCGAACGGGTTCGCCTTGAGCACCTTGGTCTGCAGGTACTCGGTGAGGAATCCGTTCTCGGCGTCGTCGCGGCTGATGCCCAGGGTGGTCTGGGTGAGGTCGTTGGTGCCGAAGGAGAAGAAGTCGGCCTGGGTCGCGATCTGGTCGGCGACCAGGGCCGCCCGCGGCAGCTCGATCATGGTGCCGATCTTGACCTCCAGCTCCTTGCCCGCCTTCTCCAGCTCGTCGGCCACCGCCTCGGTGACGATCCGGCGCTGGGTCTCCAGCTCCACGGCGGTGAAGACCAGCGGGATCATGATGTTGATCTGGACGGTCTCCCCCTCCTTCTCCAGCACCGCCAGCACCGCCCGGACGATCGCCCGGGCCTGCATGTCCGGGATCTCCGGATAGAGCATGGCGAGTCGCACGCCGCGGGTGCCCAGCATCGGGTTCTGCTCGTGCAGCTTCTTCACCTGGGCGAGCAGCCGGCGCTCCTTGTCGAGGGCGGCCGGATCGGCCCCCTTGAGCTCCATCTCCTGGACCTTGAGGGACTGCTCCACCAGATTCGGCAGGAACTCGTGCAGCGGCGGATCGAGCAGCCGAACCGTCACCGGCAGCCCCTTCATCGCGGTGAAGACTCCCTCGAAGTCGGCCTGCTGCATCGGCAGGATCTTGTCGACGGCGACCTTGCGCTCCTCCGGCGTCTCCGCGGTGATCATCTCGTGCATCGCCGGCAGCCGGTCGGCGCCGAAGAACATGTGCTCGGTGCGGCACAGCCCGATCCCCTCGGCGCCCAGCTCGCGGGCCTTGGCGGCGTCGGTGGCGTTGTCGGCATTGGCCTCCACGCCCAGCCGGCGCACCTCGTCGGCCCAGCCCAGCACCTCCTGGAAGTCCTCGTTGATCTGCGGCGGGATGAGCGGCAGCCCGGCGTTGAAGACCTCGCCGGTGGAGCCGTTGAGGGTGATGAGATCGCCCTTGTGAATGACGACGTCACCGACCGACAGGGTGCCGGCCTCGGCGTCGATCTTGATGCCGCGGGCGCCCGCCACGCACGGCTTGCCCATCCCGCGGGCCACCACGGCCGCGTGCGAGGTCATCCCGCCGTGAGCGGTGAGGACCCCCTGGGAGGCGATGACGCCGTGGATGTCGTCGGGAGTGGTCTCGAACCGGATGAGGACGACCTTCTCCCCCTTGCCGCCCAGCTCGGCGGCCTCGTCGGCGTCGAAGACGGCCTTGCCGACGGCGGCCCCCGGGGAGGCGGGCAGGCCCTCGGTGACGGCGGTCTCGCTGTGGTTCGGGTCGATGGCCTCGTGGAGCAGCTGGTCGAGCTGCTCGGGCTCGATCCGCATCAGCGCCTCCTCCTTGCCGATGACCCCCTCGGAGACCAGATCGCGGGCCACCTTGAGGGCCGCGGCGGCGGTGCGCTTGCCGTTGCGGGTCTGCAGCAGATAGAGCTTGCCGTTCTCGACGGTGAACTCCATGTCCTGCATGTCGCGGTAATGGGCCTCCATCTTGTGCATGGTGTCGATGAGGT
This sequence comes from Acidipropionibacterium sp., assembly GCA_022647765.1. Classification (GTDB taxonomy): domain Bacteria; phylum Actinomycetota; class Actinomycetes; order Propionibacteriales; family Propionibacteriaceae; genus Acidipropionibacterium. The sequence goes on along the minus strand of JALCLH010000011.1, from coordinate 145,630 downwards.
CGTGGTAGGCGTCGGGCAGGATCGCCTCCATCTGGGCCAGCGGCTCGGGGGTGCGGATGCCGGCGACGACGTCCTCCCCCTGGGCGTTGAGCAGGAACTCGCCGTAGAGCTCCTTGGCGCCGGTGGCCGGGTTGCGGGTGAAGCAGACGCCGGTGGCCGAGGTGTCGCCGCGGTTGCCGAAGACCATCTGCATCACGTTGACGGCGGTGCCCAGGTCGTCGGAGATCTTGTTGGCCTTGCGGTAGACGAAGGCGCGCGGGTTGAGCCAGGAGCGGAAGACGGCGTCCACCGCCCGCATCAGCTGCTCGCGCGGATCGGTGGTCCAGTTGCCGCCCAGCTTCTCGTTGGACAGCTTCTTGAAGACGCCGACGAGCTCCTTGAGGTCCCCGGCGCTCAGGTCGGTGTCGGACTCGACCTTCCGGTCGGCCTTCATCGCGGTGAGGGCGTCCTCGTAGACGTGCGAGTCGATCCCCTCGACCACCTCGCCGTACATCTGGATGAACCGGCGGTAGCAGTCCCAGGCGAACCGCTCGTTGCCGGCCTTGCGGCCCACCGCCTCGACCTGTGTCGTCGGAGATGCCCCAGGTTGAGGATGGTGTCCATCATGCCGGGCATCGACATCACGGCGCCGGAGCGCACCGAGACCAGCAGCGGGTTCTCCGGATCGCCCAGGGTCATGCCGGTGCGCTGCTCGAGCCGCTTGAGCCCCTCGCTGATCTGATCGGCCAGGGCATCGGGCCAGACGCCGTCGTGGCGCATGGTCTCCACACAGGCCTCGGTGGTCACCGTGAAGGCGTCGGGGACGGGGACCCCGACTCGGTTCATCTCCGCCACCCCGGCACCCTTGCCGCCGAGCAGAGGTTTCATGTCGGCACTGCCCTCGGACAGGTCGTAGACGTATCGGTGCTGGTCGCTCATCGTGAGGATCTCCTTCGATCTCATGCCGTGCGGTGTCGTGGTCTCATCTGCTGCCTCGCGGGGTGCTCCAGCGGTGGATGAAACCCCTTGACGGAGCGGCTGACTGCGTCGCCCCGGCGGTAAGAATCATTCTTACACGATTTTGTCAACGGAGGGGCCGACCCCTCCACGTCGCTTCGCTCCTGCCTCCCCGATGCGCCGGCAGGCAAATGGAGACTTTGCAGGCGCTGGCCACTCAAGGCCGGAGGCGGAGCTGACCGGCTGGGCGTCTCAGGTGCTCCCCCATGGTCCGGGCCCGCTCCTCGACGATGTCGACGACCCGGGTGGCCGCCTCCTCCAGCGCCAGCCCGGTGGTGTCGATCACCGGGCAGCCGAGACTGCGCTGGACCCTCCCCACCTCGTCCAGCTCGTCGTAGATCTTCACCAGATCCGCATATCCGTCGGAGGTCCCGAAACCGCCCATTCCGCGCACCCGGCGTCCCCGGATCTCCAGCAGCCGCTGGGCGTCGATGGTGAGCCCGACGATCCGCCACCGGTCCACCGAGTGCAGCTCGGAAGGTGCCTGGATGCCCGGGATCAGCGGAACGTTGACCGTCTTGTAGCCCAGGTATCCCAGGTAGATCGACAGCGGCGTCTTGCCCGACCGCGACGCCCCGACCAGGCAGATGTCGGCCTCGGTGAGCCGCTCGGGGATCGCCCCGTCGTCGTTGCGGACCGCGAACTCCATCGCCGAGATCCGGGTGAAGTAGTCGGCCTCCACGCCCACCGGCCGCCGCGGCACCTCGTCGGCGTCCAGCCCGGAGGCGCTCTCCATCGCGGAGAGCATCGGCCCCATCAGGTCGACCTGCCGGACCTCCATCGCCTCGCAGGCGTCGCGCACCATCTGCCGCATGTCCGACAGCGCGAGGGTGTGCACCACGGTGACCCACCGGCCGGCGTCGTGCTGCTCCTTGATCTCGTTCAGCGCCACCACCATGTCCTTCACCGAACCGATCATCGGATGGCGGACGATGTGCCAGTGCACCCCCTCGAACTGGCTGCGGGCGGCGCGCGCCAACCGGACCGCCGTCTCCCCCGTGGAGTCGGCGATGACGTGGATCTCGAGGACGGACTCGGCCATGCCCGAACGCTACCGTCCGCCCTGCCGGTGGGCGCAACCCGGCAGACCCGCGGATTTCTTACGAGATGAGGGCCCTTTCGGCGAGGTAGGCCCGCGTATCGGCCTTCATCTCGTAAGAAGTCTGGGGATCGCCCGACGGCTCGGGGGCTGCGAGCAGCTCGGCAACGGGTACAGCACCCATAATGGGGCTCCATGGATGATCCCGTGGACGACATCATCGCCGCCGAGGCGCCCGACGATCCGCGCCACATCTGGGTGCTCGGGCGTCCCGGACTCGTCGCGACGGCCCACCAGCGGGCCACCACCTCCGTCTGGTGCGACGACCTGAGACCGCTCCGGGCGGTGCAGCGGGACCACCCGGACCTCCCCGGTCTGGTGGTCAATCCCTTCGTCGAGAGCCCCTGCGCCGACAACCCCTCCCTCGAGAAGATCGCCCCGCATCAGGTCTGGATGGAGTTGCCGGAGTCCCTGGACGCCCTCGACGAGACCCTCTCCGCCCTTTGCGGCCTGGCGGCCCGGCACGGCCTCGACGACCTGCACGTGGTGGCCGGGGGACGGATCCGGCGGATGAACCGCTCGATGAACGAGGTGGGGCTGCGCTTCTTCGACGAGGTCAGCGCCAGCCTGGGACGCCGCCACGCCCGGGTGCTGCACATGTCCGGGCCGCGCAGCCGGCCGTCCCGGGGATCGGGCTGGCCGCGCCGCCAGCACATCGCCGCGCTGAACCTGGAGATCGTCGCCCACGGCGGGGTGTTCCACGTCGCCGGGCTGGACGCCGGCACCGCCCTGCTGCTCCGGCAACTCGACGCGATCGAACAGGAACTGCCCACCGATCGTCCCGCAGAGGTGCTGGACCTGGGCTGCGGCAACGGGGTGATCGCCGCCGCCCTGGCCCGCCGGTTCGGCTCCCGGGTGTCGGTGAGCGCCTCCGACGTCTCCTGGGCCGCAGGTCGACTCCACCCGGATGACGGCGGCCGCCAACGGCCTCGAGGTGGCCGTCCAGCAGGCCGATGGCCTGGAGGCGGTGCCGGACGAGAGCCTGGACCTGATCCTCACCAACCCGCCCTTCCACCGCGGCTCGGCCAGGGACTCGGGCCCGACCCTGCGAATGCTGGCCGACTCCGCGCGAGTGCTGCGCCCCGGCGGGCAGCTGTGGTGCGTGTACAACTCCCACCTGCCGTGGCGGGGTCTGCTCGAGGAACGGGTCGGCCGGACCCGCCAGGTCGCCGGCACCCGTGCCTACACCGTGACGCAGGACGATCGTCGAGCGCTGACGCCGCTCCAGACCTAGCGGCCATCTGGAGTCGGCGTCCATCCCCGGCCGAGCATCCCTCCCCATGCTGATTCTCCCGATGCCGATCCTCCCTATGCTTGGCCCCATGGCCCACCGCATCGTTCTGCTCTGCGACTCCGACGATCCCAGCCCGCTGCGGGACGCCGCCCGGCCGTTCTGGCCGCAGGCCGCATCCGTCCGCGGGGTCACCGGAGACGGCTGGCGAGGGCTCGGCTTCACCCTGGCCGAACCGCCCGTCGAAGCCTTCGACGACCTCGCCGCGCCGGAGACGCAGTCACGGAGCACGCGGCCCGAAGGGGTCGACGTCATCGCCCTGACCCCCCGGCTATCGGCCCGCGGCCCGGGACTCATCGTCAGCGACGTCGACTCCACCGTGACCCGCACCGAGGGCATCGACCTGCTGGCCGAGGCCGCCGGCTGCGTCGACCGGGTGGCCGAGGTGACCGCCCGCGCGATGGCCGGGGAGCTCGATTTCGCCGAGTCCCTCACCGAGCGCGTCGCCCTGCTGGAGGGGCCTGCCCGAGGGGGCCCTGGCCGAGGCCTGCGCCGCGGTCCGGGTGACCGACGGCGCCCCGGAACTCATCGACCGCGCGCACCGGGCCGGATGCCGGTTCGGCCTGGTGAGCGGCGGGTTCACAGCCATGGTCGCCCCGCTGGCCGCCGAACTCGGGGTCGACGCCTTCACCGCCAATGAACTCGAGATCGTCGACGGCAGGCTGACCGGCCGGCTGCTCGGCCAGATCGTCGATCGGGCCGCCAAGGAACACCACCTGCGCCGGTGGGCCACCCAGTTCGGCGTGCCGATGGCCCGCACGATCGGCCTCGGGGACGGCGCCAACGACCTCGACATGCTCGGCGCGGCCGGCCTGGGCATCGCCTTCTGCGCCAAGCCCGTGGTGGTCGAGGCCGCCGACGCCGCCCTCTCCTTCCCCCGGCTGGACGCTCTGAAGCTGCTCTGGGCCGAGGTGTGAGGGCGCGGCCGCGGGAAGACCGACGCCGTTGCAGCAGCAGCGCCCGGCGGACGGCGTCCCTCATGGACGGCCCTCATGTGCTGAGCCGAACCCGCCGAATGGCTCCGGATGGCAGTCCGATATCCTGATTCACGGCTCTCAGAAGGCCTGACATCCAGCACGTGAGGCCTCTGAAATCAATGACTGCGCCGCATCGCGGTGCAATGCAGGAGGACACATGTCAGATCGGATTGCCAACGAGGCGTTGCGTCAGAAGGTGATGAGCGCCGACGACGCCGCCGCTCTCATCCATGACGGCGCCCAGATCGGCTTCGGCGGTTTCACGGGGTCCGGATACCCCAAGGAATTCCCCCCGGCGCTGGCCAGGCGGATCAAGGCGACCCACGAGAAGGGCGGCCACTTCACCGTCAACGTCTTCACCGGGGCCTCCACCGCCCCCGAGCTCGACGGTGAGCTGGCCGGGGTCGACGGCATCGGGCTGCGCTCCCCCTACCAGTCCGATCCGACGATGCGGGCCAAGATCAACGACGGCACCAGCTACTACGACGACATCCACCTGTCGCAGTTCGGCATGCAGATCCGTCAGGGATTCTTCGGGAACCTCGACTACGCGGTCATCGAGGCGACCAAGATCACCGCCGACGGCAACTGTCATCCCGACCTCCTCGATCGGCAACAACGCCGTCTACGTCGAGAAGGCCGACAAGATCATCATCGAGGTCAACGACTGGCAGTCGGAGGACCTCGAGGGGATGCACGACATCTACTACGGCTTCGCGCTTCCGCCGAACCGCGTCCCGATCCCGATCACCCATCCCGGGGACCGGATCGGCGAGACCTTCCTGCGGGTGCCGCAGAACAAGGTCGTCGCGATCATCGAGACCCACGATCCGGACCGCAACTCGCCCTTCAAGCCGATCGACGAGGCCTCCCACAAGATCGCCGGATATCTGCTCGACTTCTACGACAACGAGGTCAAGCAGGGCCGGATGCCGAAGAACCTGCTGCCCCTGCAGTCGGGAGTCGGCAACATCCCCAACGCCGTGCTCGACGGCCTGCTGCACTCCGACCTGGAGCACCTCACCTCGTACACCGAGGTGATCCAGGACGGCATGATCGACCTGATCGACGCCGGCAAGGTCGACGTGGCCTCCGCCACGGCCTTCTCGCTGTCGCCCGACTGTGCGCACAAGATGAACGAGAACGCGGCCTTCTACCGCGAGCACATCATCCTGCGCCCCCAGGAGATCTCGAACCACCCCGAGGTGATCCGCCGCCTCGGCGTGCTGGGCGCCAACGGCATGATCGAGGCCGACATCTACGGCAACGTGAACTCCACCCATGTGATGGGCTCGCGGATGATGAACGGGATCGGCGGTTCGGGCGACTTCACCCGCAACGCCTTCATCTCGGCCTTCGTCTCCCCGTCGACCGCCAAGGGCGGGAAGATCTCGGCGATCGTGCCGATGGTCTCCCACGTCGACCACACCGAGCACGACACGATGGTCATCATCACCGAGCAGGGCATCGCGGATCTGCGCGGCCTGGCACCCCGTCAGCGCGCGCCGAAGATCATCCAGAACTGCGCCCACCCGGACTACAAGGACATGCTGCAGGACTACTACGACCGCGCTCTGCGCGACTGCAAGTTCAAGCAGACCCCGCATCTGCTCGACGAGGCCTACTCGTGGCACACCCGGTTCCTCGAGACCGGCACGATGGAGCTCGCCTGAGTCTCTTCTCATCGCCTCATTGCGAGGCAACGGCTCCGGGCCCCGATCCTTGTGATCGGGGCCCGGAGTCGTGTGTGGGGCCGTGCGTGGACAGGATCTCGCGAAAAGTACCGAAACGGGGCGTGTGAGAGGTCGAACGGTCAGGGTTCGGGGGTCGTCCTGGTGGTTCTCGCAGTGTGAGTTCCGGTGAGCGGCGGTGAGGCCGCCCGGATGGCAGGATGAGCGCCCGGGAGGTGATCGCCGTGACCGAAGCGGCCGGCCCCAGGCGGCGCGGCAGGCGCCCCGGCGCCCGCGACACCCGCCAGGAGATTGTGGACGCGGCCCGCGAGCTGTTCTCCACCCTCCCCTTCGACGGCGTCTCGCTGCGGGCCATCGCCAGGCGGGCAGATGTCGATCCGGCGCTGGTCCACCACTATTTCAGCGGCAAGGCTGAGCTGTTCCTGACCGCCACCGCCGACGTCTCGGCGGATCCGGTGGCGGTGTTCGGGATGCTTGACGCCATTCCCGCCCATCGGCAGGGAGCCGCCCTGGTGCTCGCATTCACCGCTGTGTGGGACGCCGCCGGCAGGACCGGCAGATTCACCGAGTTCGCCACCACGATGCTCGCCACCCCCGAGCTCACCGCCGGCGCCAGAGAATTCATCACCGAGCAGATCGGGGAGCGGGTCTCACGGCTCGCAGATCCCGACGAGCGGACGCTGCGCGCGACCCTGGTGCTGAGCCAGATGCTCGGGATGGCCATGATGCGGTACGCGCTGAACATGGAGCCCGTGGCCTCGATGACCCGGAGCCGGCTCGCCGATCTGTACGGCCCGACCCTCCAGCACTACCTGTCCGGACGACTGTCGCCCGGCGAGCGCTGGAATTCATCACCGTCCTCGCAGGGCTGAGCCGGAACCCCGGTCTCCCTAGGCTGAGCGCCATGACATCGAACATCACCGGGGCCGGGTCGACCGCCACCCGGCGTACCGCACCAGGGGTCGTCGCGACCGGAGCCGCCGATGCGACCGGGGCCGCCGATGCCGCTGTGGTCGTCGACGGCCTGTGCGTGGAGCGCGGCGGCCGTCCGGTCCTGGGCCACCTCGATCTGAGGATTCCCGCCGGCATGGTCACCGGCCTGCTCGGCCCCTCCGGAGCCGGGAAGTCCACCCTGATGCGGGCGATCGTCGGGGTGCAGGCGGTGCGTTCCGGGACGGTGACCGTGCTGGGGGCACCGGCCGGATCGGCCGCTCTGAGACGCCGGGTGGGCTATGTCACCCAGGCGCCGAGCGTCTACGAGGACCTCACCGTCGAACAGAATCTGCGGTACTTCGCCCGGCTGGCCGGGGTGGGCCGCGGCCGGGTCGAGGAGGTGCTCGCCCAGGTGGATCTGAAGTCCGAGCAGGCCGCCCTGTCCGGGCACCTGTCGGGAGGCCAGCTCTCCCGGGTGTCGCTGGCCTGCGCCCTGGTCACCGACCCGGATCTGCTGGTGCTCGACGAGCCGACCGTCGGCCTCGACCCTGTGCTGCGGCGCTCCCTGTGGGCTCTCTTCGACGAGCTGGCGGCGTCCGGAACCACCTTGCTGGTCTCCAGCCATGTGATAGACGAGGCGGCCCGGTGCGACGAGCTGGTCCTGATGCGCGACGGCGCCGTCCTGGCCCACGAGGGCCTGGACTCGCTGCTGGCGCGCACCGGGACGACCGACGCCGAGGCGGCCTTCCTGGCTCTCATCGACGACGCCGGCATCGACGACGCCGGCGAGGCCGGTCCGGACGCTGGGAGCGCGGGACAGCAGACCCCCGGAAGCGTGGGCCGGCCGGGCCCGCGGCACGGCGTCCCTCCCCTTGCCCGGAGCCGACAGGATGGGGAGCAGCGATGACCGGGACCCTCGTCACCGCCCGCCGGGTGCTCGCCCAGCTGCGCCACGACCCGCGCACCATCGCGCTGATCCTGGTCGTGCCGTGCGTGCTGATGGGGCTGCTGGCCTGGATGTATCACGACCATCAGCCGCAGGTCTTCGATCGGATCGGGCCGGCCCTGCTGGGGCTGTTCCCGCTGGTCGTGATGTTCATCGTCACCAGCGTCTCGACCCTGCGGGAGCGCCGTTCCGGCACCCTGGAGAGGTTGTGGACCACGCCGGTCACCAAGGGGGCCTTCGTCGCCGGCTATGCGCTGGCCTTCGGCCTGATGTCGGTGATCCAGGCGGTGATCGCGGTCGGCTTCTCCATCTGGGTGTGCGGGCTGGATCTGCAGGGGCCGGTCTGGCAGCTGATCGTGGTGGCCGTTCTCGCCGCCGTACTGGGCACCTGCATGGGGCTGCTGGCCTCGGGGTTCGCCCGCACCGAGTTCCAGGCGGTGCAGTTCATGCCGGCCTTCATCCTGCCTCAGTTTCTGCTGTGCGGGCTGCTGATGCCGCGCGACCAGCTCCCCGAGGTGCTCCGCTGGCTGTCCGACGTGCTGCCGCTGTCCTATGCGGTCGACGCCACGAAGACCCTGGCGACCAGCTCGGACTCCGGTGCCGATGTCGCCCGAGACTGTGCCGTGCTGGTCGGTTTCATCGCCCTGGCGGTGGTCGCCGGGACGGCCACCCTGCGCCGGAGGACCCCGTAGGAAGAGGCACGCACGTAGGCTTGGTGCCGTGAGCGAGCAGATCCCCTCCCCCGACCGTCCGGCCTCCCCGTACCCGGAGGGTCAGTATCTGGAGGGGCGGCATGCGGAGGGCCCACACCTGGAGCGTCCGCGTTCGGTCACCGAGATCGGCACACTGCCCCCGCTCGAGGCGATCCAGGCCGATCTGCCGGTCGACCCGGCCACCGGGCAGCCGCGCAGACCGGTACTGGCAGTGGTGGCCACGGCCTGCTACGGGCTGGCCGCGGCGAGTTCGGCGGTGGGTCTGGCACTGGCCTGGTGGGGGTCGATCCATGTCCGCACCTTCGGGACCGCGACCCGTCTGATGGCCTGGACCGATCCGCGTCCCGGATCTCTGGCCTCGGTGCTGCTGGCCGCCCTGATGATGGTGATCGGCGCCGCGATGGTGGCGATGCCGGCCATCCTGGCGGTCAACACCTGGCTGGGGCGCCGATGGGTGCGCTGGGGGGCGATCGGCGGGCTGGCCGCCGCGGCGCTGGCGCTCACGATGAACGGCGTCTCCTGGCTGGCCCTGCCTTTCTCGCTGGCGGCCGGGGTGCTGCTGTGGACGCCGCCGCTGCGGCGCTGGCTCCAGCTGTGGACGGCGGTGCGTGCCCGGCCGGCCGTCGAGCGATTCGAGTCCAGGCCGGTGCGCTACGGCAGGATCGCCGAGCACTACTGAGCACGTTTGGTCCCGATCACTCCCGCCGGGCCCCATTCCGGCATCGACGATGCAGAATCACGGCGTGTCGGGAGTGATCGGGACCACCTACCGAGGCAGCTCGTTGGCGGCCCGGGCGTTCTCGGCCATGTCCCGGACATCGGGATGGTCGGAGGCCAGCACCTCGCCCAGCGATCCCGTCGCGACGATCCGGCCCTCGGCCATGAAGGCCACCCGCGGGCACAGCGCGCCGATCAGGCGGAGATCCTGGGAGGCCAGCAGCACCCCGATCCCCAGATCGTCGATGAGCCGGCCGAGATCCCCGGCGATCCTGGCGCGTCCGGCGGGATCGACGGCCGACAGCGGCTCATCCAGGACCAGGATCGCCGGGCGCGTCGCCAGCGCGGTGGCCAGCGCCACCCGCTGCTGCTCGCCTCCCGACAGGGTCCGCATCGCCCGGGAGAGGTAACTGCCGGCCAGCCCGACCACCGCCAGCATCTCCTCGGGTCCGACGTCGTGCGGGCGGCCGCCCTTCCGCGCCTCCTTGGCGGCCACCGCGAGCCGCCCCGCAACAGTCTCGGTGGGGTCGAGGATGGTCATGGAGTCCTGGGACATGAACCGCGCCCCGGCGGTGAACACCTTCGCCGCGCTGAACCGCAGCCTGGCGACCGGCTGGCCGTTGAAGGTCGCGGTGCCCGCGCTGGGTCGCAGGCTGCCGTGCAGGACGTCGATGAGGGTCGTCTTGCCGACCCCCGACGGTCCGATCAGCCCGGTCGGCGGCCGTCCCGAAACGATCTCCAGGTCGACTCCGTTGAGCACCGGCCCGTCCTCATAGCCGGCATGGACGCCGACAGCGGCGAGGGTGGACTGGGCGGGCGGCTCAACGGCCATCGGGGACTCCTGGGATCGGCGGACGGAAATCACCTTATCCGGCGTCCTCCAACTGACAGCCGAGAGCCAGCAGGAGCGCCTCCTCCCCCATCCGGGCGCCCAGCATGATCCCGATCGGCAGCTCGACGCCGTCGATGGCGGCGGTGTGCAGGGGCAGGCTGATAACGGGCCGCCCGGTGAGATTCCAGACGCTGGTCCACGGGGTGAAGTCGCACTGGGCGTCGAAGTCGGCGGCCGGGTCGGCGTCGTCGCGCAGCGCTCCGACCGGCAGCGGGGGCTGGGCCAGGGTCGGGCTGACGACGACGTCGAACCGGTCCCAGAGCCGGCACACGGTGCGGGTGAGGCGCTGGACGCCGGCCAGGGCCTCGGCGAGCCGGACCCCCGAATAGCTCAGGCCGAGCTCGCGCAGCCAGCGGGTGTAGGGCAGCAGCCGCTCCTCGGCCCCGGCGGGGACCGGGATGGAGGCGGCGCCCACCGCCCAGATGCATCGGAAGGCGGCCCACTCCTGCGCGCCGAAGGGCCTCGGGGCCACTTCGATGTGATGACCCAGTCCCTCCAGGGTGGCGACAGTCCGGCTCAGCGCCGCCGCGACGGCGGGGTGGATCTCGGCGGCGTCGCTGATCACCGGTTCGGCCAGCACGCCGATCCGCAGCCGGGCCGGAGCATGCTCGCAGGCAGCCAGGAAGGACCCTGCCGGTCGCGGTGCGGGGAAGGGGTCGCCGGGCCAACCGACCGACAGCACGTCCAGGGCGGCCGCGGTGTCGCGGACGGTGCGGGTGAGCACTCCCGCAGTGGCCAGGCCGGGTCCGTCGACGCCGTCGGGACCCCAGGAGACGCGGCCCCGGCTGGGCTTGAGACCGACCACCCCGCAGCAGCTGGCCGGGATCCGGATCGAGCCACCGCCGTCGGAGCCCTGGGCGATCGGCACCTCGCCGGCGCCGACCACTGCGGCCGCCCCGCCGGAGGATCCGCCGGACATCCGGGTGTGGTCGAAGGGGGTGACGGTGGCCGGGCGTCCGGCCGGTTCGGTGTAGCAGGGCAGCCCGAACTCGGGGGTGGTGGTCTTGCCGATCGGGACGGTGCCGGCCTCCTTGAGCCGGGTGACGACGCCGTCGTCGCGCTCCGAGACATGGCCGGCCAGCGCCGCCGAACCGGACTCCATCGGCAGGCCCGCGCACTCGTTGAGGTCCTTGATCGGGCAGGGGACGCCGAACAGCGGGCCGGGGTGGAAGTCGGGATCGGTGAGCCGTGCGTCCAGGGCTCGGGCGCGGCGTCTCGCCCCCTCGTCGTCGATGAAGGTCCAGGCGTTGCAGGCATCGGCGTGCGCGCGCTCAAGGGCCTGGTCGACCACCTCGGCGACGCTGAGATCGCCGGAGATGATCCGCGACGAGGTCTGCAGCGCGGTGAGCCGGTCTGTTCCTGGCCGGTCGGGCGGCTGGTCCATTCGAGTCCTCCTGATGGGCGGCCCGGCGTCGTTGCCGACGGCCCCGGCCCGCAATCCGGACACAGACCTGTACCGGGCGACCGCGACCCGACATGACGGCCCGGCGCCGATAGGCTAGAGTCGGTCGGGCAGTCGCCGATGTGCGGGCGTAGCTCAATGGTAGAGCGCCAGCTTCCCAAGCTGGACACGCGGGTTCGATTCCCGTCGCCCGCTCCACTGAAACCCTCTCCGGTCAGGAATTCTTGAGGGAGCTGATGGCGCAATGGGGCAGACGAGCAAGAGCATCTTCATCGACTTCGACGGCACCTTCGCCGATCACGGCCGGGTGCCGGCGTCTCACCTGCGGGCGGTGCGGCTGGCCCGGGACGCCGGTCACCGGGTGCTGCTGTGCACCGGTCGCCCCCGGGTCTTCGTCTCCCGGCGATTCCGCGACGAGGTCTTCGACGGACTGGTCTGCGCCGCCGGCGGATATGTCGAGGTCGGCGGGCAACTGCTGGACGACCGGCGGTTCCCAGCCGAGGTCGCGGCCGCAACGGCGTCCCTCCTGACCGATCATGACGCGACCTTCTTCCTGGAGGCGCCCGATCGCGTCTTCACCTCCCCCGCCTCCGCGCAGCGGCTGGGAGGGTTCTTCAGCCACCTGCTCGATCCGGGCGAGCCTGAGCCGACCGTCGAGGTGCGCGAGGATCTGCGCGACTGCTCCTTCAGCAAGGTCTCGATCGTGGGATCGCCCGTTCCGGTGGACCGATCGCCGAGCAGCTCGGGCCGCAGGTCGGCGCGCTGCCCAACTCGATCACCGGGCAGGCCGGGGCCAGCGGCGAGCTGCACCTGATCGGCGTCGACAAGTCGCTGGGCATCGCCACCGTCGAGAGCCATCTCGGGGTCGACCGGGCCGATACCATCGCGATCGGAGACGGCATGAATGATCTGGAGATGATCGGCTACGCCGGGACCGGGGTCGCCGTCCTGGGAGCGCCCGCCGAGGTGCTGGCCCAGGCTCAGATGACGATCCCGGGGCCGACAGAGGGCGGCATCGCGCAGTGCTTCGAGGAGCTGGGGCTGATCCCGAGGGGCTGATCCCGAGGAGTTGAGAAGCCGCCCGGGCTCCCCCTGCCCAGCGAGGTGGCCCTACCGGGATGGTCGCAGCGTGGTCCCGCCCCTGCGGAACCGCCCGGGAGCCAGCACGGTGCTCCCTTCGACCCGCCAGCCCGGCGGCTCCGTGCTCCCTAGCGGTTCCGTCCCCCCGAGCGGCCCCAGCCCCTCTGACAGCACAGGCCCCTCTAACAGCTCTGTGCCGACCGGCGTCCGCAGCATCCGGTAGGCATGGCGTCCCATCTCGCGCAACGGCAGGTCGACGGTGGTCAGCGAGGGGCAGCTCTCGCGCCCGGCCGCGATGCCGTCGAAGCCCAGGATGCCGAGCTCCTCGGGCACCCGGACGCCGGACTGCAGAGCGCGGCCGAGGACGGCCAGAGCGATGGCGTCGGTGATCGCGAAGAAGCAGAGCCGGCCGGCAGCGGCTCGGTCGGCCGGCGTCCCGCCCCTGACAAGGTCGAGCACCGCGGTGCCGAGGTCGCGCCCGCTGGTCACCGCGACCGACCCGCGCACCCGGTGCTCGATGCCGACCCCCGCGCCTGCCGCACCGGCCGTGAACCCCTCGGCGCGCGCCACCGCCGACGGCGACCGCGAGGTGTCCTCGAGGACGGCCAGACGCCGGTAGCCGGACGCCACCGCGGCCTGCGCCAGAGCCGCCCCGCCGGCCCGGTCGTCGGGGGCGAGCACCCTCCCGACCCCGAAATCCTGTGCGATGGAGACGATCCGGGCGCCGCCGTCCTGGAGTTCGGCGAGCAGGTCGTGGAGTTCCGCGCGCTGGGCGAGCCCGAGGTTGAGGGAGCCGATCATCAGGACGCCGTCGGCCCGCTGAGCCTTGAGACTGCGCAGCGCGGCGATGGTGGTGACCCTCTCGCCGCCGGTCTGGGCCATCAGCACCAGGCGGCCGTCGGCCGCGGCGGCGCGCTGGAAGCCGGAGGCGATCGCGGCGAAGTAGGGATTCTCCAGGTCCTGGACCAGCAGCCCGAGCAACCCCGAGGAGGAGCGGGCCAGCGCCTGGGCGCTGGCATTCGGCACATAGCCGAGCTGCTGGGCCGCGGCCCGGACCCGTTGTCCGATCTCGGCCCCCGGCGTCCTGGCGGAGCCGTTGAGGACCCGCGAGGCGGTGGCCATCGAGACGCCGGCCGCCCGCGCGACGTCCCGGAGCGTCACCTGAGTCATGGCGCGCATTCTGCCCCATCGGGGCTTGGCGGGCCGAGGCCGGGTATGCGCTTTCCGCACGAGAAGAGGCTTGGCCGGACTCCGGCTCGATAGATTGGAGCATGGCCGAAGAACACCGAGACGAACAGGATGACCCGAACGACAAGGACGACCCCGCCGCTTCGCAGGCCGACCTCAACCCCGCCCCGCCGGAGGCACCGCCGCTGACTGAGGCCCTGCACACCACCGGCGTCACGGGTCGGATGCAGGCTCTGGCCTCGTGGTGGCAGCAGACCCGTCTTGCGCGCGCCCTGTCCCGCTACGGCAATGTCAACGGCGGCCTGCTGTCGTCGGGGATGGCGCTCACCACGATGCTGTCGCTGACCGCCGTGCTCACCGTGGCGATCACGGTGTTCATGGCGGTTCTCGGCGGCGACGCCCGGCTGAGGGCCTCCTTCATGGACGCCCTCAACACCGCGCTGCCCGGGGTGCTGAAGACCAGCTCGAACCCGAGCGGCCTGGTGAATCCGGACTCTCTGGTGCAGTCGAACAGCTCCTCGGTGACCGGGATCGTGGCGCTGCTCATCGCGGCGTGGTCGGCCATCTCGCTGATCGGATCACTCACCTCGTCCATCCAGTCGATGTTCGGGTTGGTGGCGCTGCCCGGCAATGCCGTCCTGAAGTACGCGCGCTACGCGGCGGGAGTGGTGGGGCTGGGCGTCGGGCTCGTGGTCACCGCCGGTCTGGGGATCGTGATCAACGTCTTCGGGTCCTGGCTGAACCGCGTGCTGGGCATCAGTCCCGGTCTCGGTCGGGTGGCCCTGGTCGTGGGCTCCCAGGCGGTCGGCCTGGCGGTCGACGCCGCCGTGTTGCTGCTGCTGATCCGGTTCGTGGCCAAGATCCGGGTGCCGCGGAAGGACCTGCTGTGGGGGCTGGCGGTCTTCGCGGTCGCCTCGGCGGTGCTGCGCCAGCTCGGCACCAGGGCGGTCGGCTCGGTGAGCGGGCCCCTGCTCACCTCGGCCACCGCCGTGCTGACCCTGATCCTGTGGATCAACCTGGTGGTGCGGATTCTGCTGCTGGTGTGCGCCTGGATGGCCAATCCGCCCCGGCCGGTGCCGGTGAACGCCGCCGATGAGGTGCACTTCCACGATTCGCCGAACTTCGTGACACTGAGTTCCCCGGAGACCCTCGACTGGCCGCACCATGCGGTGACCGGCCAGGTGCAGCCGATCCCCCAGCAGGAGACGCCGGAGGATTCGTGAGGCCCAGGTGACGGTGAGACGGTGTGGGCCGGGTTGAGACCCAGGTGACGGTTCACGGTGTGGGCCGGGTGAGGCCCAGGTGAACATTTCACTCTGTAAGTCTGGTGGTGGTCGGTCTGGGACCGACTGGCAGGCTGGGTGTCGTCACCGGATGCCTGGACGTGACCCCATATCACTCCGGCCCCCACACAAT
The DNA here is from genome assembly GCA_022647765.1 of Acidipropionibacterium sp. GTDB lineage: Bacteria > Actinomycetota > Actinomycetes > Propionibacteriales > Propionibacteriaceae > Acidipropionibacterium. The sequence continues at coordinate 130,289 of JALCLH010000011.1, read as the reverse complement.
AGGGGTGCCCATTAGGCGATGTGTCCATCCAGGCCCCCGATGACGGCACCGGCCCGCCCGACCGCGGTGACCTGATAGAAGCCCGTCCACCCCCACCCCTGGTGGGAGCGTGACTGATTACAGAGTTGCCCCGCGATCACACCGTACGAGCCGGCGCCGACAGCGACACCGTTCTCACCGAATCGAGGAGCATCGCCAATGCCCAGTATGCAACCCCTCACCGCAGACCGCTACCGGTGGATCGTGGGCATCGACACCCACGCCGCCACCCACTCCTACGCGATCCTGGACACCACCACCGGCCGCATCACCGACCAGCAGACCTTCCCCACACACCCGGCCGGACTGGCCCGGGCCCTCGACTGGATCGGGCGGCGCACCAGCACCGGACCAGACCAGGTCCTGATCTCGGCCGAGTGCACCGGCTCCTACGGGGCCACCATCGCCGACCGGCTCACCGGGGCCGGCTACCGGGTCACCGAGGCCCCCACACCACACCGGGCCGGGGGCCCCAAGACCGACCCGATCGACGCGGTCGCCGCAGCCTCCAGTGCCGCGGCCGCGCTGATGTCCCGGTTGCGGGACTGGCGCTCGGGCCAGACCGGCCAGGGCCTGGAGGTCCTCACCTGCGCCCGCGAGCAGATGAACCACGAGCGCAGTGCCGCGATCTGCACCCTGACCGGCCTGCTGCGCCGCTTCGACCTGGGCGCCGATGCCCGCCACACGTTGACCGGCACCCAGATCGCGGAGGTGGCCCGCTGGCGCGAGCGTGCCGGTGACCGGATCGGGGAGGCGACCGCGCGCGCCGAGGCCGTGCGCCTGGCCAGGCGGGTCACCGACCTTGACGCGCAGTTGAAGACCAACCTGGCCGCCATCGACGGCCTGGTGGGTGCGGTGGCCCCCGAACTGTTGGACCTGTTCGGGGTGGGCCCGGTCAGTGCCGCGGTGATCATCTCGGCGTGGTCGCGTCCGGGACGGATCCGCAGTGAGGCGGGGTTCGCCGCGCTGGCCGGGGTCTCTCCGGTGGCGGCGTCCTCGGGCAAGACGGTGCGCTACCGGTTGAACCGGGGCGGGGATCGCAGACTGAACGCCGCCCTGTATCGGATCGTGATGACTCGGGCCCGGGGGGATCAGGCGACCCGGGAGTATGTGGAGCGGCGCACCAGGCAGGGTCGGACTCGTACTGAGATCTGGAGGTGCTTGAAGCGGTATGTGGCCCGCAGTATCTGGAGGTTGTTGAACCGTGCACACCCGGTCTGCGCTGATGAGCCGGCACAGGTGGTGGCAGCGGCTTGACAGACATAGAAGCATCGCCTAAGACGGGCCCTCGCGCTCCGCCTGCCGCAAGAGCCGCTTACGCGAGTGAAATGTTCACGCGCCCCCGGAGAACCGCCGCCGAAACTCATCGCACCGGCATATGACAGTTCTGCCACTCTTTGAAAAGTGTCAATACTGTCATGTCCAGCGAAGTATCAGTACCATCACTTCTATGAGACAACGGAGCATCCGGTCGGTCCAGGAGCTCGGGACCGCGATCCGCGACGCCCGGCTGGATCGCGGCCTCACCCAGGCAGAGCTCGCACGCCGGTCGGGCGTCTCGCGCGAGTGGATCGTCGGCGTCGAGCGGGGACGCCGGCCACGCGCGGAGCTGTCGCGCGTGATGGCCGTCCTCAGCGCACTCGACGAGCCGCTGGCCATGGGTTCACCGGCACCGACCAGCGACCGCGGTGGCCCGCGCCCAGCCGGGGAGTTCCGCGCCCCCTCCACCAACGAGGCAACTCAGAAGGCCATCGACGTCATCCGCTCCTCGGTTTCCAAGACCATCGACCCGGATGTGCTGAAGCAGGCGCTCGCCGGCCCCCAGATCGCCGCGATGCGCGCGGCCACAGCGGGCGTTACCACGGCACTTCGCCACGCTCTGGACTCCACCGAACGAACAAGGAATGCGGGGACACTCACACCGGAGGCGAAGGAGAATCCCCGATGAAGCGCCTTCATCTGGTGAGTAACGACAGGGAGATCGGCCATCTCGATCAGGACGACGGCGGCACTCTGCGCCTCCTCACCCCGCCCGCCGACGACGCGCCGCGACTCTCACTCGCCTTCTCCCCCAGTGAGCGACCCGTCCGGCCCAGAGTTGCCAGGGCGTGGATCGAAGGGTTGCTGCCGGACAGCGATCAAGTGCGGGAGGCCATCGCCAGACGCCACGGCGTCTCTTCAAACAGTCCTTTCGCCCTGCTCGAGGTCATCGGGCGGGACTGCCCGGGCGCCGTGCAGTTCATCCCGGCCTCCCATATCGACGAGCCGCGCGAGGATCAGCTCGTACCGATCAGCGACGCGCAGATCGCCATTCGCCTCCGGGCTCTGCGAACCGGCCGTGGGGCATCATGGCTGGCCGACGGCGAGCATTGGTCGCTCGGTGGAGCACAGGGAAAGTTCGCGCTGCGCCGGGAGAATGGGCAATGGTATGAGGCACACGGGGACGCCGCGACGACGCACATCATCAAGCCGGGCATCACAGAGCTCAACTCGCAGGCTTTGATGGAGCATGTGTCGCTGCGCACTCTCGATCTGGCCGGTGTGGCCGTCGCCTCCACTGCCTTCACCCGATTCGCCGGCGAGCCGGCCATCGTCGTGGAGCGATATGACCGGATACGAGAAGCAGGGGCCGTGTACCGGGTGCATCAGGAGGATCTGTGCCAGGCAACCTCGACCCTTCCCTGGAGCAAGTACTCCGTGACAGCCCCGCAGGCCATCCGTGTACTTCGCGGAGGTGGGGCGTCGGAGGGCGTCGTTCTGAGAACTCTCGACGCCATCCTCGTGAACTGGCTGCTCGGCGCCCCGGACGGGCATGCGAAGAACCTGTCAGTGCTGCTCACCCCGAACGACATGGATCTGGCTCCCCTGTACGACGTCTCGACCGGGTTCGGCCAGAACCAGCGCTACCCGCAGATGGCGATCGGAATCGGCGGGGAGAAGCGGTTCGACCGGGTGACCGGGACTCACGTCAAGAGGTTGGCGCGGGACGCCGATGTCAGTGAAGACATCCTCGTCGGGCGGGCAGCCCTCCTCGCCGCACTCCTGCCTCCAGCCTTTCAGCGAGCCGCGGAGGAGCAGGCTGTCCACGGCATTGATCACGACACGGTGATGCGGGCCGCTGAGGAGCTGGCCGCGCACTGCTCCCGTGCGATTGAGCGGTTGTAGCAGCTTCTCCTCCCCTGCTTTCCCCTGGGCACAGCCTCGCGTCCACCGGCCAGGTGCAGCCGATCCCCCAGCAGGAGACGCCGGAGGATTCCTGAGGCCCAGGTGACGGTGAAACGGTGTGGGCTGGGCGAGACCCAAGTGAACATTTCACTCGCCTAAGACGGGTTCTCGCACTCCGCCGGCGGCGAGAGCGGCTTAGGCGAGTGAAATGTTCACGCGCCCCCGGAGAACCGCCGCCGAAACTCATCGCACCGGCCCCACGACCGCGGGAGAACCTGCTTCGCCGCCCACATTGTTCTATATGATCTAGAACAAGTACACTGAATTCATGATCTGGACGGTAGACCCCACGGCCCCTGAGCCGTTGTACGCGCAACTGGTGGCCCAGGTCCACGTCGCCCTGTCCTACGGGGACCTGGCCGACGGCGACCGGCTGCCCTCGGCCCGGGAGCTGGCGCAGTCCCTCGACCTCAACATCCACACCGTCCTGCGCGCCTTCCAGATCCTGCGCGACGAAGGAGTCGTCGAGCTGCGCCGGGGGCGCGGCGCAATCATCACCGCCCGAAGCACCACCGGCACCACCAACGCCACGCGCGAGGCGGACGGCGTCCGGCAGGCACTGAGGCAGTACGTGGACGCCGGGACGGCGGCGGGACTGCCGCCCGAAGCTCTCATCACCCTTCTCAAGGAGGCGTTGCGATCATGACCACAACAACCGAGAACCCTGCACCCTGGCGGCGCCGGGCCATCACCACAGCGGTCTGGTCGGGGCTGGCGGCCCTGGCCTTCATCGCGGCGGCCTGCACCATCGCCTGGTCGTGGCGCGGCAAGCTCCCCGCTCCAGTAGCCACTCACTGGGGAACCGGGAACACCCCGGACGGATTCTCCAACCTGGGCGGATTCCTGACGACCATCGCCCTCACCGGCCTGGGATGCGTCGTCATGTTCTCGGCGATCGCCCTGCTCGCCGGGCAGGCCGCCGGAACACTGCGGATCGTGGCCGGCGCGAATGTCTGGATGGGCGGGATGCTGGCCATCATGGCCATCGGCTCGCTGGCCTCTCAGCGCGGCCTGGCCGACGCCCACCGGGCCCCCGACCTGGGCTGGACACTCGCCGTCGCCCTCGTCGCCCCAGTGGTCCCGTCGATCATCGCGGCCTTCCTGGTCCCCAAGGACCGGCCACAACCCGCCACCGCCGAGATCCCGCTCGGCGCCCCGCAGGTGCCTCTGGGTGAGTCGGCCCGCGCCGTCTGGCTGCGCCGCACCTCCGGCGGGCCCGGGGTGGCGATCGCGATCGGCTCCATCCTGTTGATGGTGGTGCTGTCGATCACCCTCCGAACCCCTGCGCTGCTGGCCCTGGCAGCAGTGCTGATCCTGCTCTTCGCGGCGATGTTCTCCTTCCAGGTGCGCGTCGACAATGACGGGATCACCGTGCGCTCGGCGCTGGGATGGCCGCGCACCCACATCGCCGCCGGCGAGATCGAGCGGGCCGGCGTGATCGGCGTCTCCCCCTTCCTCGACTTCGGCGGCTGGGGCTGGCGGGTCAGCAGACGGGGGGCGCACCGGGATCGTGCTGCGCTCCGGCGAGGGACTGCTGGTCGAGCAGACCGGCGGACGCTCCCTGGTCGTCACAGGTGGACGACGCCGCGCAGGGGGCCGCGCTGCTCAACACCATGGCGGCGAGGGCCCGAGGACGACGCCAGAGCTGACCCCCAACACTCGAGGCCCGACCCGCTCAGCCCCCCTTCCAGTCCGCTGCCCTGGTCGGCGGGGCGAAGGCGAGGCAGGCGACCAGCCCGGCCACCGCCAGCGCCACCGAGAGCAGCATCGAGTCGCCCATCGCCGAGGCGAGATCGGGGCGGACGCCGGCGCGCCAGGTCATCAGAGCCGCGATCCCGGCCGACCCCAGCACCGCCGCAACCTGCTGGATCTCGCTGTAGACCCCGGCCCCGGCTCCAGCCAGCTTCGGGCTGAGGTTGCTGGTGGCGGTCACCGACAGCGGCGACCAGATGCCGGCGTTGCCGAGCCCGATCACCGTCATCGCAGCCAGGATCGAGACGATCGGGGTGCGCGGGGACATCGCCAGGGCCAGCCAGCCGAGCCCGATGATCATCGCGGCGAACCCGCCCACCGCAAGCCACTTCGGGTCGTGGCCGTCGAGCCACACCCCGACCGGGTGGGCCAGGGCGATCGACATCAGAGCAGCCGGCGTCGTCACCAGCGCCGCCTGGGTCGGGCTCAGCATCCGGACGTTCTGCAGGAACATGGTGAGCGGATAGTTCTGGGCGAAGACGATGGCCCCCATCGCGGCGATGCCGACCACGGCCGCGCTGAAGTTCCGGTCGCCGAAGAGCCGCAGCGGGACCAGCGCGTCGCTCCCCATCCGGGCCTGCCAGACGATGAAGAGAGCCAGCAGCACGGCTCCGGTCACGATCAACGCGGGCACCGTGACCGGCCCGGCGATGGCTCCCCAGTCGTAGCGCTGCCCCTCCTGGATGCCCAGGACGAGCAGCAGGAGCCCAACGGCGCTGAGCACCGAGCCCCACCAGTCGAGACGGCTCGCGGTGCCGGGCAGCGCCGGAATGAACCGGGCGGCGGCGAACAGACCGAGCACCCCGACCGGCAGGTTGACCCAGAAGATCCACTGCCAGCCCGGCCCGTCGACCAGCAGCCCGCCCAGCAGCGGGCCGATGATATTGGCCACCCCGCCGGTGGCGCCCCAGATGGCCATCGCCCGGCCCCTCCCGTCGGGCGGGAAGATCCGGGTCACCATCGACATGGTCTGCGGGGAGACGATCGCCGCACCGACCCCCTGGAGGGCCCGCGAGGCGATGAGCATCCCGGCCGTCGTCGACAGTCCGCACAGCAGGGAGGCCACGGTGAAGACGCCGAGCCCGGTCAGGTAGACGCGCTTGAGGCCGATCCGGTCGCCCAGCCGCCCGGTGATGAGCATGAGAGCGGCGTAGGGCAGCAGGTAGGCGCTGGTGACCCAGGCCAGCAGAGTGAGGTCGGCGTCCAGGTCCTTCTGCATCCTGGGCAGCGCGACGGTGACGATGCTGGCGTCGATCATCATCATGAAGAAGCCGACCAGGATCGACCACATCGCGGGCCACGGCCGGTCCAGGCGCGGGTCGTGCCCGGCTGCGGGTGCGACGGCGTCTGGCATGGCATCGACCATAGAGCCCCCGCGCGCCTCACGGTCAGCGAATCAGTACCCCAGATGGAGGAACAGAGACGCGATGAGCACCGTCAGCGGCAGCGAGGCGACGGTGGTGATGACGACCGTCGCCTCGGCGATCCGCTCCCCGATCTTCGCCCGGGTGGCGGCGATGAAGGCGTTCTGCGCGGTGGGCAGGCCGGCCATGATGGTGACCGCCATCAGGGCGTGCCCGCTCAGGCCGAGCGCGATCCCGGCGCCGAGCCCGACCAGCGGCTGCACGATGAGTTTGAACCCGCAGGCCATCTCGGCCAGCCGGCCGTCCAGGGAGTGCAGCGAGAAGGTCTGGCCGACCAGGGAGGCGCCGAGGGCGATCAGCACCGTGCCGGGAGCGGCCTCGCCCACCAGGTGTGCGGTGGTGTCGATCAGCGAGGGGGGATGGACGCCGGTCGCCGAGACCAGGAAGCCGAGCATCGCGGCGATCACCATCGGATTGGTGAAGATCGTCTTCAGGACGCCGGCGAGGGTCGGGCGGACGTGGTGGCCGACCAGATCGGAGAGCACGTAGAACAGCGGGGTGAGGAAGCCCAGCTGGAAGATCATCACCGGCACGCCGTAGGAGGCGTGGCCCAGCACGTAGATGCCGATCGGGATCCCGATATAGGCGGCGTTGTTGAGGGACGCCGACATCGATCCGAGCACCACCTGACCGGCGTCGGCCTTCATGAACAGCCTCGCGACAAGGGCGAACAGGATCGCCGTGAGGAGTCCCGAGATGGCCGCCACGGCCAGCGGTCGGCCGATGACCTCGCGCACCGGCGTCTCCGCGATCGAGTAGAACAGCAGTGCCGGGGCGGCCGCCCAGTAGACGACGCCCGACAGCACCGGGCCGGCCGCCGGACCGATGGCGCCGGTCTTGCGCAGCAGCCATCCGATGGCGATGACAAGGGCCAGGGCGGCGACGTTCTCGGCGATGACGACCAACGGGGTTCACCAGATCCTGTGAGGCGGATACAGACCTTCCCAGTCAACAACCCCGCGCCGGAGTGTGAGACGCCGGGTCGGCAGGTGGACCAGGTTGTCAGGACCAGGCTGCCGGGGAAGGGCGTCAGGCCGTCAACGAGTCGGGGTCTGGAAGCTGTCCGGCGCCCGCCAGATGACGGCCCCGCTTCTTTTTCGGGCAGGCTGCGGGACACTGGAGGCATCGACGACGAGGAGGCTGACCATGCCGAGCAGTTCCCGATGGCCGCACCCGGGCGGTGGCCGATCCTTCACCGAGACCATCAACGTGACGGGCGATCAGCTGCTGTCGAAGGTGAAGTCGCTGATCCGGGAGGGCAACGTCCGCCGGATCGTCATCCGGCGCCGGAACGGTCGGCGTCTGCTCTCGATACCCGTCAATGCCGGAGTGGTCGTCGGCGGAGCGGCGGCGCTCACCGCCCCAGTTCTGACCGCGATCGGCGCTATCGCCGGCGCGGTCTCCGGGCTCACTCTGGAGGTTCAGCGCAACCAGGACGAGTGAAAACTCGGCAGGAGGCCACGCGGCGGCTCCGCGCTGTTCCGAAGCCTTGACGGGCCGACCCACTGGGACCGGCCCGAGAACCTTCCCGGCGTCGTCTGGCCGGAGGACCTGCTGTACCTTCCGGCCGTGCTTAGCCCGGACGAGGTGGAAACCGTCGTCGACATGCTGGCGCGGGTTGCCGGGCGATAAGGGTCGCGCCGTAGCGTTGAAATCCAGCGCACTGATTCGGGAAGTCTGACGGATTGTCGTTTGAACTCAAACAAGAATCCGTCAGACTTCCAATGCCTCTAACATCCGAACAGTTACGACTGTCAGTAGTCTCGGATAGAGTCACGCGATCACCCACGATTCGCCGGAAAATAATCGTGCTCGATCCTTGCATCAGACCCCCGATCAGGGTAGCCTTTATCTATGGACGCGACATCGGCTTTCTGGACGAGAGTCCAGGCCCTCGAGGAACACCTCGACCGCCTGGACTACACCGCGTTGTCCGCCATGTCCGACGCCGACAAGGTCACCGCCATGACCCGCATTCGCAGACTGGCCGACCGTATGAGTGCCGGTGCCGCTGTGGTCACGGATGCGGCCTTCAGGGCGAATGCCACCGATCACACCACCGGGACGCCGCTGCCTGATTTCCTGGCCAAGACCGAAGGGCGGACTCCCAGTCAAGGGATCGGAGTGGTGAAACGGGCCTCCAAGCTCGCTCACCATCCCGGGGTGCGCGATGCCGCCCTGGCCGGTGACGTGTCGCCCGATCATGCGACGGCCATCGGCGAAGAGCTGGGCAAACTCCCCCAAGACCAGCTGAGCCCCGAACAGGTCGACCGGGCTGCCGGACTGTTTCTGGACCGGGCGGCGACCACACCGCCCGGACAACTCAAGCGCGCCACCAAGAAGATCCTGGAAGAGGTCGCGCCGGAGGCGGCGCCTTTGCCCGGCGACGAGGCCGCCCGGATTGCCGCGCAACGGAGCAGGGCCGTCAAGGATCGGCGGCTGGTGTGGGGATCGGATGGGGAGGGGTCCACCTGGTTCTCCGGGCAACTGCCCGACCTGGAAGCCCAGCAGGTGATCGGCACCCTGCAGGCCTTCGGGGAGAAGGGACGCCGCGCCGAACGCGACGAGGCCCAAGCGTTGAGAACCCAGCGCGCCGAGGGGCGCATCACAGACTCCCAGTACCTGTCCGCCCGCCTCGAGTTGGAGCACCGCGAGGCCCGGTCCACCGCGCAGAGGATGGCCGACGCCCTGATCGACATGGTCACCCAGATGGGCAGCCTCGACAAGGTTCCCAGTGCGGGTGGTCAAACACCCCGCCTGGTCGTCACCCTCAACTACGACCAGCTTCACGACGCCCTCGAGGGAAAGGTCGCCGCCGGTGTCGTCCACGGTGCCACCGGTGAGGTTCCCGTCGACGCGGGATCCCTGCGCAGGATGTGCTGCGAGGCCGGGATTCTGCCGGTGGTGCTGGGCGGGGAATCCCAGGTGATGGATATGGGTCAGGAGCGCCGCCTAGTGACCGGTGCGATCCGCAGGGCCCTGGAAATCCGAGACGGCGGATGCATATTCCCGGGCTGCACGGTTCCGGCGGATTTGTGCCAGGCCCATCACATCCGTCCGTGGTGGAATGAAGGACCGACTTCCCTGGACAACCTTTGCCTCGTCTGCCGCCATCACCACGCCCTGGTGGAACCCGACAGATATCACTCAAGAGACCAATGGCGGATCGTCGTCGACCCCGACACAAAAATACCCCTGGTGCTCCCGCCGGAACGACTCAAGAAACACCTGCCAAAATCCCCGGGTGAGCTGGTCGCCAGCAGAACGGGCGCCGTGAGTTTGGGAGTGAACTCTGCCCGAATCAGGAGATCAGGAACCGAGAATCTGGGGGAGGACTCCGCTCGAACGGCGAACCCAGGTCCCGGGGAGAACTCCGCCCAAGCTGCCCTGGTGGCGTGAGCAGTACTGATGCAGAGCTGTGCGCGAGATGGCCTGTCCCGATTGCTCCCGACACGCCGCAGACCTGCGCTCGCCGGGCCGAAACACGCCCTATCGGGAGTGATCGGGACCATCCCCATCCCCGCCCCGGACTCAGTTTCAGATCTGGCCCTGCTCCCAGCTGCCCGAGGAGATCACCGGAGTGACGGTCACCTGAACCGGGACCCCGAGTTCCGGGGAGAGCTCTGCCCAAGCGCTCCTTGTGGGATGAGCAGTGACCGGGGGAGAACTTCATCCAGACCGGATCGAGTCAGCCCCGCCGCCCCCGCGTCAGGTAGATCAGCGGCAGCAGCCCGACCGAGTTCACCGTCGTCAGGCTCAGCGCCCACGCCGCCTTGGACCCACGGACCTGACTTGCCGGCCGCCGGGCCAGATCGACCAGACTCCAGACCCTCAGCAGCGCTTCCACACTTCCGGCCACTGCCAACCCGATCTGCGCCGACCTCGGCAGATCGGCCCACCGGGTGCGCGCCCTCATTGTGTCCATCGTGATCTCCTTCGGCCGCCGAATGAGCCTCAGACTACCCGCACGAACCGCGCCAGGGCGCCCGACCTTCTAGGCTGGAGTCATGACCGACACCTCGGACGCCAGTCACCGGAACCTGCGCATCGGGGACGCCGATCGAGCCCGTCTGGCGGACCTCCTCGACGACGCCTACGCCGACGGGCGCCTGAACCGCGACGAGCACCAGGAGCGGATGACCGCCGCGCTTGGCGCCCGAACGGTCTCCGACGTCTCCCCGCTGGTGCGCGACCTGGCACCCCTCGAGTCGGTGGTGCCCGACCTCGTCGGGCCCTCGGCACCCACGCCAGCCGCCCCGTGGCAGGGAAACCTGCCGATCCACCTCCCAAGATTCCCGGCCCCGCCGGTCGTCGTCGGCGACCAGGAGGACCGGATCGTCACAGTCCTGGGCGACACCACCCGCGGGGCCGGATACACCCTGGCCGCCCACACCGAGATCGTCTCCGGCCTCGGCGACGTCCGCCTCGACCTCACCTCCATCTCGCTGGCGGCCCACGACGTGGTGATCGACATCCGATCCGGGCTGGGCGACGTCGTCCTCCTGGTACCCGAGGGGATCCGGGTCATCGACCAGGTCGGCCGGATCCTGGGCGACAGCAAGTTCCAGGGCCTGGTGACGCCGCCCGCCGACGCCCCCACGGTCACCCTCACCGGCTTCATGGCCCTCGGAGACCTCCGCGTCCTCGGCCCCCAGCACAGATCCTTCGCCAAGAAGTTGCGCCGGTGGTTCGGAAAGTCATGACCTGACAGCCACACCGGGCCATTCTTCGGCGGCGCTCATCCAGAAAATCTTCGGCGTCTCACATCGCCGAGAAGGAGATTCAATCATGAAGATCACAGGAGCGGTTCTCGAAGAGATCGGGCGCAAGACCCCCTACGCGTCCAGCACCCCGATCAGCATCAGCCCGCTCGAACTGGACGGCCCCCAGCAGGACGAGGTCCTGGTGCGCATCACGGCGTCCGGAATCTGCCATTCCGACCTTTCGGTGCTCAACGGGGCCCGCCCCCGTCCCGTCCCCATGCTCCTGGGCCACGAGTCCACCGGCGTCGTGGAGAAGCTCGGACCCGGCGTCGACGACCTGAAGATCGGGCAGCACGTCACGCTCGCCTTCCTGCCCCGATGCGGCACCTGCTCCGGATGCCTCACCGACGGCAAGCTTCCGTGTATTCCAGGCACCGAGGCCAACACGGCGGGGACCCTCCTGGGAGGCGGCATCAGACTGCATCGCGACGGTCGGCCGGTCCTGCACCATCTCGGCGTCTCCGGATTCGCCGACCACGCCGTCGTCAACCGCAAGTCCGTCGTGCCGGTTCCCGACGAGCTCCCGCGCGAGATCGCCGCAGTTCTCGGCTGCGCCGTGCTCACCGGAGGCGGGGCGGTCATCAACGCCGGACGCCCGCAGCCGGGCGACGACATCGTCGTGGTCGGCCTGGGCGGAGTCGGGATGTCCGCCGTACTGACGGCCGCGGCCCAGGAAACCGGCGAGGTGATCGCCGTCGACGCCAATCCGGCCAAGCTCACCGAGGCCCGCAGCTTCGGAGCCACCCAGACCCTGACTCCGGACGAGGCCCTCGCCAAGCACCTCAAGGCCCCCGTCGTCATCGAGGCCGCCGGCCACCCCAAGGCCTTCGAGAACGCCGTGCTCTACACCGCCCCCGGGGGCATCACGGTCACCGTCGGCCTGCCGCATCCCGACGCCCGCTCGGAGATCTCACCGGCCGCCCTCACCGGGGAGGCCCGCACAATCGTCGGCTGCTACCTCGGCTCGGCCGGATCACCGCCATCGCCGAGACCGCGGACGCCGGGCTATGACCGGGACGCCGTCCGGCCCGCTGCGGACGCCTCCCGACACCCCCGATCCCGATTCAGATCCCGATCCGGATCCCGCCATGGCCGGACCCGACGCCGCTCCTCCCATCTCCAAGGAGGGTATTCACTCCGGTCACTCCGGCTCCGAGATCCGCGAACAGCGGCCCCACTGGGCCACTCCGATCGTCCGCGGCTGGGTGATCCTGATCGGCGTCATCGCCTGGACTCTCAAGCAGCTCCTCGACAGCTGGCAGCCCGGGCAGCGGCTGCCCCCGGTCCGAGCGATCCTCCTCGTGGTCGGCGCGGTGCTGGCACTCACCCTGGTCCAGGCCGCGATCGGCTATTTCCAGTGGCGCACCACCACCTTCCGGATCGACGAGGAGGAGGTGCGCATCGACCGCCGCTTCATCCAGCACAACTCCGACCGGATCTCGCTGTCGAAGATCCAGTCGGTGGACGTCGTCCAGCCACTGGCCGCCCGGCTGCTGGGTCTGGCCCGGCTGCGGATCGACGTCGGCGGATCCAGCGCCCGCACCATCGAGTACCTGTCGCGGGCCGACGCCTACCGGTTCCGGGACTTCCTCGTCGGCCGGGCCCGCCAGAGTCACCAGGCCACCACACCGGCCAGCGCCGGAGTGCACAGGCTGCCGGACCCGCACCCCGGCGTCCCGGAGAGGCACGGGTCCAGCTGGCAGGACCGCCGCTTCGACGAACCGGAGATCACCCACGTCGCCCCGCGCCAGATCGTCCTCGGCACCCTGATCTCCGGCGGATTCATCTGGTCGGTGCTGCTGGCGGGTGCCGGCATCGCCCTGCCGGTCGTCTTCCACCTGGAGGTGATCACCCTTCCGCTGGTGCTGGCGGCCCTGCTCACGGCGATCCGCGCGGTGACCGGCCTTCTGGTGAAGTACTGGCGGTTCACCCTGCTGCGCGCCGACGGCGGGCTCAAGATGGTCCACGGCCTCACCACCCTCGCCACCCGGACGGTGCCCCGGCACCGGATCCAGGGGCTCGAGATCGCCCAGCCGCTGTTCTGGCGGGCGGCCGGGCTGTACCGGGTCCGCCTGACCGTCCTGGGCGGAGTGAAACTGGACGGCGAGATGGAGGCGCAGGTCCTGCTCCCGGTCGGCACCGCGACGCAGGTGAGCGAGGCGATCGATGCGATCTGGCCCGGCGTCGCCCTGGACGCCGTGGCCCTGCACCCGATCCCCCGCCGGGCGCGATGGCTGCGCTGGCTGGACCGCCAGACCATCTCGTGGGGCCTGGACGAGCGGATCTTGGTGGCCCGCCACGGCCTGCTGCAGCGCCGCACGGAAATGGTGCCGCACTCCCGGGTGCAGTCCATCGGCCTGCGTCAGGGCCCGCTGCAGCGCCGGCTCCGGCTGGCCGATGTGGTGCTCCACCTCCCGGCCGGGCCGGTCTACCTGAAGTGCCGGCAGCTGGACGCCGACGACGCGCGGCGTCTGCTGCTGGGAGAGATGGATCTGTGCCGGGCCGCCCGTTCCGCCGAACTGCGTCCGACGCCGAGTGCGAACTCGGCGCCGAATCCCGACATTGGCGGGACGCCGCCGAGACCCCTCCAGTAATGTGACCGACCATGAACAATGTGCTGGGCATCGACGTCGGCGGATCAGGGATCAAAGGGGCTCCCGTGGACCTGGAGGTGGGCGATTTCGCGGAGCCGCGACTTCGCATCCCGACGCCGCAGAAGTCCTCCCCAAAGAACGTCGCCGCGGTCATCAAGGAGATCATCGAGCACTTCTCCGACTCGATCGGCGACTCCCCGGTGGGGGTGTCCTTCCCGGCCCCCTCGCGCCACGGCGTCATCCGCTTCATCGCCAACCTGGACCAGGGCTGGGCCGGCCTGAACGCCGAGGACTACCTCTCCGACAAGCTCGGTCACGCCGTCACCATGGTCAATGACGCCGACGCCGCCGGCCTCGGAGAGGTGCACTACGGCGCCGCCAAGGGCGTGCCCGGCGTCGTCATCCTCACCACCCTGGGCACCGGCATCGGCACCGCCATCCTCAACGACGGCATCCTGCTGCCCAACACCGAGATCGGCCACCTGGAGATCGACGGATACGACGCGGAGAAGCGCGCCGCCTCCTCGGTGAAGGACAAGAAGCACATGTCCTACAAGGACTGGGCCACCAAGCGGCTGCAGCGCTACTACGAGGTGGTCGAGATGCTCTTCTCTCCCGACCTCTTCGTGGTCGGCGGCGGGGTGAGCAAGGATCACGCGAAGTTCTTCAAGTACCTCAACCTGGAGACGCCGATCGTCCCGGCCACCCTGTTCAACCGGGCCGGCATCATCGGGGCGGCTTGGCAGGCCAACTGGCGCATCGAGCACCCGGACTCGGTCAACCGAGACACCGCGCGCGAGACCGCCGAGAAGGCCATCCGGGCCGCCGGCGGGGAGGACTGAGCCAGGGATCTGGTCCCGATCACTCCCGACAGGGCATGTTTCTGCATCGCGAGCGCAGATTCACGGCGTGTCGGGAGTGATCGGGACCATTGATCTCCGCAATGCCGCTGCTGGAAGGCCGGAATCCGGCATCCGGGGCCGCCCCCGGATGCCGTCTGCTCACATCCGGTCGGGGGCGTCGATCCCCAGCAGCCCCAGACCGACTCCCAGCACCCGGCGGGTCGCCGCGCACAGCGCCAGCCGGGAGGCCCGGACCTCGCCCTCGGACTTGAGCACCGGGCACTTCTCGTAGAACGAGGAGTAGGCCCCGGCCAGCTCGTAGAGATAGGTGCAGAGCTTGTGCGGGGTGAGGTCGGCGGCGACCACCTCGACGGTCTCCCCGAAGCGGGACAGCAGCAGGGCCAGCTGCTGTTCGGCGGGCTCCTCGAGAACCGTCACGGCGCCCCAGTCCAGACCCGCCAGGTCGGCCTGCGGATCGACCGCCGGATCGGCCTCGGCGGCCGCCCTGCGCAGGATCTGGGAGACCCGGGCATGGGCATACTGGAGATACGGACCGGTGTCGCCGGTGGTCTGGACCATCCGCTCGGCGTCGAAGACGTAGTCCTTCTGCAGCCCGTTCGACAGGTCGGCGTACTTGATCGCGGCCAGCGCGATATTCGGCGCGGCATGCTCCTCGGCGGCGTCCAGCAGGCTGGCCAGCGACACCGTGCCACCCTCGCGGGTCTTGAAGGGGTGGCCGTCGGGGCCCAGCACCATGCCGTATCCGACGTGCTCGGCCGAAACGTTCTCGGGCAGGAAGCCGGCCATCCGGGCCACCGTGAAGACCATCACGAAGTGGTGGTGCTGGCGCACATCGGTCACGTAGATGATCCGGTCGGCCTTCAGGGCGCCGACCCGGCGGCGGATCGCGGCCAGGTCGGTGGCGTCGTAGCCGTAGCCGCCGTCCTTCTTGCGGACGATCATTGGGGCGTCCTCGCCGTCGACGAAGACGCACAGCGCGCCGTCGTCCTCGCGCGCCAGCCCGTCGGCCTCGAGCTCGTCGACCACCCGGGGCAGGTCGTCGTTGTAGGTGGACTCCCCGGCCAGGTCGTCGTCGGTGAGCAGGACGCCGAGCCGGTCGTAGGTCTCGTTGAACCCGGCCAGCGAGACGGTGATGAGGGAGGTCCAGATGGACCTGGTCTGGGGGTCGCCGCCCTGCAGCATGACGACCCGCCTGCGGGCCCGGTCGGCGAACTCGGCGTCGGCGTCGAAGGCCTTCTTGGAGTCCTTGTAGAGCTGCTCGGTCTCGGCCAGGTCCAGCGCCGACACGTCGACCTCGTGCTCGACGATGTACTGCACCAGCATCCCGAACTGGGTGCCCCAGTCCCCGATGTGGTTCTGCGGGATGACGGTGTGGCCCTGGGCGGTGAGCACCCGGTTGAAGCAGTCGCCGATGATGGTCGAGCGCAGGTGGCCGACGTGCATCTGCTTGGCAACATTGGGAGCCGAGTAGTCGATGACGACCCGCTGCGGGTTCACCGCCTGGACGATCCCGGCGTGCGGGTCGGCGACCAGCTCGGAGGCCACCTTCGCCAGCAGATCGGTGCGCAGCCGGAAGTTGATGAATCCGGGGCCGGCGATCTCCGGGGTCTCCACCAGGTCGGCGGCGTCCAGTTTCGCGACGATGTCGGCGGCGACCTCGCGCGGCGGGCGGCCCTGCGACTTCGCCAGGCGCAACGCGACATTGGACTGGAAATGACCGAACTGGGGCTTGGTGGCCGGGCGCAGCTCGGGGTCGACTCCGGTGACGGACTCGATGCGGGCGGCCAGTTGGGAGGGCAGAGACGACATGACCGGCATTCTCCCACAGTGCTGCGGGGCCCTGGTCGATGATCCGTCACAGGGAACACCGGCACCCGGCGATGGCGTTGTAGGAGGTTGTAGAAGACATCTGGTAGACGCAGCAAGAAGACTTGAGTACATCAACCCATGGAGGCTTCAGATGACAGTCCCGACCATCACTCTCAATGACGGCGCCACCATCCCCCAGCTCGGCTTCGGGACCTGGCAGGTCGCCGACGACGTCGCGGAGAGATCCGTCTCCACCGCCCTGCAGACCGGCTATCGGCACATCGACACCGCCGCGATCTACGGCAACGAGAAGGGGGTCGGCCGCGCCATCGCCGCCTCGGGGGTCCCGCGCGATGAGCTCTTCGTCACCACCAAGCTGTGGAACGACAAGCACCTCAAGGACGACGCCCGGCAGGCCCTGGAGACCAGCCTCACCAAGCTCGGCCTGGACCACGTCGACCTCTACCTCATCCACTGGCCCTCGACGAAGCACCCCGGCCAGTTCGTCGAGGCCTGGGATGCCATGCAGACCTTCAAGTACGAGGGCCTGGTCCGCTCGATCGGCGTCTCCAACTTCAACCAGGAGCATCTGGACGCCCTCAACGGCGCCACCCCGGCGATCAACCAGATCGAGATGCACCCGACCTTCGCCCAGCCGGCCTACCGGGAGTCGCTGTTGAAGCAGGGCATCCGTCCGGAGGCGTGGAGCCCGCTCGGGATGTCGAAAGACCTTGCCAACCCGGTGATCACAGCCATCGCCACCGAGCTCGGAAGGACGCCGGCGCAGGTGATCATCCGCTGGCACCTCCAGCTCGGCACCGTGGTGATCCCGAAGTCGGTGACGCCGGAGCGGATCGCCTCGAACTTCGACGTCTTCGACTTCCAGCTGTCTCCCGAGCAGATGGCCCAGATCAACGGGCTGGACGCCGGGGCGCGGCTGGGCGGGGATCCGCTGGAGGTCTGATCCCGGGAAGACGCCCGGGCACACCTCCAGGAAATCCACGAAAATGCGACAGCGCCCCGCCGTCGGCCCCCAGATGGGGACCGGCGGCGGGGCGCGGCGTCCAGCTTGTGGGCCCGATTCGCAGGCCACTACGGGCTACATCGTCATGCCGAGGCCGGCTTCGGATCTGCCGGAGCGGTCTTCGGGTCGCCGCCGGCGCCCGCCCCGTTGGAGCCTCCGTCCTTGCTGGGCTTGAGGCCGTAGGTCAGACCACCGCCGACCACATGCAGCGCGGCGTAGAGGATCATCAGCCCGCCGACGCCGAGCGGTCCGGCCAGCGGCACCAGGGCGGGCCCGACGAAGTTGGATAGCCCGGCGCCCAGGTTGAGGATCGCCACCGCCGACCCCTTCTGCTCGGGAGCGAGCATCGGCATCAGCGCCGACAGCGGCACATAGGCGGCCAGGAAGATGCCGAACAGGATGCCGGCGAAGAGCTCGGCGCCGAAGCTGGCGCCCCACAGGTGGGGGAACCACCACATCAGGAAGACCGAGATGCCGCAGCCGAGACCGCCGAACCAGGCGACGGTGCGCACTCGGCCGACGGCGTCACCGATGTAGCCGAAGGCCAGGTTGGCGAACACATTGGCCAGATTCAGGGTGCCCCAGATGGTGAGCCATTTCGCCTGGGGAATGCCCACCGTGCTGACGATCCAGGGGGCGAAGAACACCGGGATGCCAAAGTAGGCGCACTGGTTGATGATGCGGACGATGCCGCCGACGCCGGTCTTCGGGTGCGTCTTGAGGATGGTGACGCCGCGCACCAGACCGCCGGCGGTCTCGCTGAGGGAGGGCGCCGAACCGGTCTCGGCGGCGGTCTGCATCTCCTTGGGCCGACGCACGAAGAGGATGGCGATCAGCCCGCCGATGATGACGAAGACGAAGGACATCCACAGGGTGCCCATCTCGCCGACGGCCGAGATGAGGAAGAAGCTCGGGATGTAGGCCGCCAGGGCCCCCATGCCCAAGGACTGGGCGAACCAGAACCAGCCGACGCCGCGGCCCAGCGTCTCCTCCGGGGTGTCCATCGTCACCCAGGCGAGGAACCCGTAGCAGAACAGCGGGTAGCCGAAGCCTCGCAGCGCGTAGCCGACCACCATCACCCAGTAGGTGCCGGTGCTGACGCCTCCGCCGAGGAAGACCAGCTCGAAGACCAGCCAGGCGATGAAGCCGAGGATCATGACGCGCCGGGGCCCCCAGGCGTCGGCCAGCGCCCCGGAGAACCAGGACGCGATGGCGATGACGATTCCGTAGGCCGCGGTCATCGCGGCCACCTGGCCCGAACTCAGGCCCTTGCTGGTCTGGAGGAAGTTGGAGTAGAAGCCGAGCTCCATGCCGTTGCCGGTCTGGAACAGGATCACGGCGACGAAACCCCACGCCAGGTACTTCACGATTCCCTGTCGTTCAAGGAAGCCCGACGATGGGCTTGCACCACCTTGTTGTGTACTCATCTCAATCCTTCTTGTTGTTTCTGTCGTATCTGCGGTGAAAACGGTGAAACACAGCCATTGGCGCACACATCGGCGACACGGGGGGCTAGTCACAGGGACGTCCCCATTGACCTGTGCGACGGACGACAAGTTACGCCTGTCAGAGCATCTGGGAACCGATGATCCGGCGTCATGCACACTTGTGCATCATTGAGACGTGAGAATTTCACACCCGATCATGTGATCTGGTGGTGATGACCGTGCGAATCAGCGCGTCAGCGCGCCGACAGGGCCTTGGCGACGCCGTCCTCGGGGGCTCCCAGGACCGGCGCCCGCCGGGAGACCACATCCCCGATCATCTTGAGCCGGGCGCCGAACTCGCGACTCCAGCCGTACCACCAGATCCGGCCGCGCGGCGGATGGTCGGCCGTCCCCTGGACGTCGAGACCGGTCATCCGGCAGGTCGCCACCGCCCGGGCGAGGTGATAGTCCTGCGTGACGACGACGGCGGAGGTCACGCCGAAGATCTTGCGGGCCCGCACGCAGGTGTCGTAGGTGTCGAAGCCGGCGTAGTCGGTGACCACCTTGACCGACGGCACCCCGCGGTCGTCCACCAGATAGCGCTTCATATTGTCGGGCTCGTTGTAGTGCTCGGTGCCGTTGTCGCCGGAGACCAGGATGGCGCGCACCGTGCCGTTCCGGTACAGATCGGCGGCGGCGTCGAGCCGCCCCTGGAGGTAGCCCGAGGGGGTGCCGTCGGGCCGGACCGCGGCCCCGAAGACGATGGCGACATCCTCCTTGGGAGTGTCGTCGACCTCATGGATCCTGCCGACCGACCGTCCCTCGGCCAGTGCCCAGGAACCGATGAGAGCCGCCCCGGCCAGGCCCGCAGCCGTCACAATGCCGCGTCTGAGCCATCGCCGGCGCCCATTCGATCCCATGCGCCCGAGCATATGCGGCGCGCCAGGGTCTCCGTGCGACGCGACTCCGCTACTCCGCGACGACGAATGGCCGCATTCGGCAATCGCTTCGTCGGCCCGAGCGGCCGGGAGACCGTCTGGAACGGCCGCGCCACTAGTAGTGTGTCGCGTCTATTATTCCGGGTATAGGTGGCGGAGTTTGATGCGAGCGTCGCTGGTAGTGAATTGCCAGTGGACCTGCCGCTGGTTCGCGTTCGTCGCTTGCTCCCAGGCTGACAGTTCCCGGTTGAGGAAGTCCAGGTCCGGTATGCGCCGGTTCAGGCATTGCCGAGTCAGAGCGGATAGCTCGATCTCGGCGATGTTGAGCCACGAACCATGTTTCGGGGTGTAGTGGATTTCGAGGCGCTCGGCCAGCGCGCGGGCCTTGGCCGGCTGGAAGGCCTCGTAGAGGGACCCCAGCGAGTGCGTGTTCAAGTTGTCCATGACCAACACGATCTTCCCGGCATCGGGATAGTCGACGGTCAGGAGGCGCTCCACCTCGTGAGCCCAGTCAACCCGGGTCCGTCGCGGGAGGGCACTGACCCGGCGGAAACCTCTCAAGGGCTCGACGAACACGAAGATCGAACACGTCCCGCACCGCTTGTACTCCGAGTCGATTTTCCGCACTCGCCCGACGTCCATCGGGATCGGGTCACGGATGTCATCAAGCAGCTGCAACGGTTTCTCATCCATGCAGATGACGGGCCGTTTCGGATCGTAGGGTGTGGTGTAGACGTCGAGGATGTCTTCCATCCGGGCAACGAATTCCCCGGATGCTTTCGGCGGGATCGTCCAGTACTCGCTCAGGTGCGGCTTGAGCCTGTTTTTTTAAACACCCGCCCGATCGTGGAGTGGTCCAGCGCCGGCATGTCGTCCATGAGCAGGATATGGCGCTCCAGCAGGCGCAGACTCCACCGGTCATAGCCTTCCGGCGGTTCAGTCTTCGACAGCGCGATCAGCCGGGCCTCGACCTCACCGGTGGCTTTCGGCTCGACCGGCGGAGCCAGGCGTTTCTTCCGCATGATGGTCTCCCGCACGTCACCGCCACGCTCCGCGTACGCCTTCATGACCTTCACGACAGTATCCGTGCTCACCCCGGCACGCTCGGCCACCACGGTCTGGGTCGGTACCGGGCCCGCCAGATCCGGGGTGTCCTCATCGAGTTCCAACAGAATCCGGGCCCGGCGTACCTGCTGCGCCGGGTGCGAACCGGTACGCACGAGTCTGGTCAGATACTCGCGCTCATCCGACGTCAACGTCACATGCCGCGACTTGGTCCTACCCATCACAGGCCTGCCTTCCGACGGGCCGGAGGGGGGAAGGAGGCCCGTCACACACGAGCCTCACATACTTTCCACGACCAAAAGCCGCGACACGCTACTAGGGTGACCTGGAGAACGGTCGTCGGCGTCGCGGTACTCGGCGCGGTCGGAATACTCGGACGGGTGTGGGGAGGCTCGGTGAGCGGCAGCGGGCGGGAGCTGGTGCGGCGGCTGGTGGCCGCCGCGGCCGCCGCACTCATCGGTGCCACGACGGCCCTCGCCGCGGTGACTCAGAATGCGGCCGATGCCGCGCCCTCCCCCTCGGCCCATGCCAGCACTGCCCGTTCCGGCGCCTCGACTCGACCGGACCCCTCCGGCGCCGCTGCCTCGGCCCTGCCGGCGGCACGCCTGACTGCCTCGATGGCCCCGGCTCAGGGCGCTCCCACGAGCATCATCCGGATCACCGGCACACTCACCGATTCCCGTGGCGGGCCGGTCGACGGGGCCTCGATCGCGATCCAGGGCTCCTTCGACGACGTCCCCCGGGCGTTCTCCGCCACTGACCGGTTGGGCGCCTTCACCGCGGCGATCCAGGTTCCGCCCGGCACCCTCCCGGGAGCCGTCACGATCCGGGCGAGCCTGGTCGGCGACACCCGGTTCCGGCCCGTCTCCCAGACCTGGCGCTACACCGTGGTGGGCCCGGCCGGGTCGCCGGTGCCGTCCGCGCAGAACTCAGGAGACTCGCCCGGGCCGTCCGGCTCAACGCCGGCGGGTTCCGGGCCGGTCAGTCCCGGGGCGCTCGGTTCCGGGACCAGCGGCACCGCTCAGCAGCAGGATTCCGCGGACCAATCCGGCCTTCCCCAGCTCCCGGGATCGGCGTCTCCCCTGGCCGCGGGCCAGCAGCAGAACTCCCCGGGACCGCCCGGGCTGGTCGCCGCCCTCGGGGGTCGCACCGCGGTGATGGCCTTTCTCATCGTGCTGGGCTCGCTGCTCGCACTGGCCCTGATCGGCTGGGTGATCCGGGGGATCGCGCGCTGGATCCGACGTCGCCGCGACGGCGGCCTCTCCGACACCGGCCCCAGGGACGGGGCCAACGACCTCTTCGACTGAGATTCAGGCGATCAGGACCGTCTCGTCTCAGGCCCTCAGATCGGCGACCACCGCGAGAGTCGAACGGCACCGCTCGCGCAGAGCCGGCATCGTGCCGCCGTCGCAGGCATCGCCGACCAGGGTCTCGTCCAGGCAGACCGCCGGGGCGCCGGCCTTCAGCCACTGGCGCAGCGCATAGCTGCCCACCCCGCCGCGGGGCACGCAGGCCGCCCCGGGGGCCAGTTCGGCCAGCTGGTCCGGGTAGCTTGCCCCGCCCAGATCGGCGGGAACCACCTGGACGGCGTCCGCCCCGCGGGCCCAGACGCCGCGCACCTCGGTCGGGGTGAGGGCGTCCGGCGCCGCCGGGATGCCGGCCTCGCGCAGCGCCGCCAGCAGCTCCGCCGAGGCGGCGACCGGCAGGCAGAAGGACATTCCGGCGGTCACCAGGGCATCGATCGAGTCGATCTCGACGAGGCCGTGGACCCCGAAGGTGGCGCGGGCGCCGAAGACCGTGGTGAGAGTGGTGAACCGCGCCGTATCCCCGGCCGGCACGCTGAAGGCCTTGACACCCTCCTCGACCATCACCTCCAGGGGCGCGAAGAGGCCGCCGACCGCGGCATCGGGCAGCACCGCGATGATCCGCGAGGCCAGCACCGGATCGGGGAGGGGAAGGCGCCCGTCCGTGGACGCCGGCTCAGAACTCATGGGCCCCATCATGCCCATCCGCCGAACCGGGCCCCAAACCGGCATACTCCTGAATCCGGCCATCCACCGGACGCCGCGTGGATAATCCAGACCTCGGGCCACATATGGCCGTTTCCGGGACGACCATTGCGCCGGCCGTCCTGAATCCGGCCATATTCCGGACGCGGCGTGGATTATCCAGCCCCCGGCCCACATATGGCCGGGTTTAGGAGTACGTCGGATAGCGTGGGCCCGACGAGCAACCTGGAGGAGACATCGTGCGACTGGCCGAGGCACTGGACGACATGGTCGACGGCCGGCCGCCGGTCGGGACCGACCGCGGGGAGCGCCCGCGCGGCTGGGACTCCCCCGGCGCCCGGCCGATCGATCCGGACATGGCCATCGACCATCTGGAGCGGGCGGTCGCCGCCGACGGCCTGGAGATGTACGAGCACCAGGAGGAGGCGGTGCTCGACATCGTCACCGGCTCCCATGTCATCGTCACCACCCCGACCGGCTCCGGGAAGTCTCTGATCGCCACCGCGGCGCACTTCGCCTGCGTCGCCGGCGGCGGCCGCTCCTACTACACCGCCCCGATCAAGGCCCTGGTGAGCGAGAAGTTCTTCTCCCTGTGCGAGATCTTCGGCGCCTCCCGGGTGGGCATGGTCACCGGCGACGCCTCGGTCAATCCCGATGCCCCGATCATCTGCTGCACCGCTGAGATCCTCGCCAATATCGCCCTGCGCGAGGGCCGGCACGCGATGGTCGACCAGGTGGTGATGGACGAGTTCCACTTCATCGGAGACCCGGACCGCGGCTGGGCCTGGCAGGTCCCCCTCACCGAGCTGCCCCAGGCCCAGCAGATCATCATGAGCGCCACCCTGGGCGACGTCTCCCAGCTCGCCGAGAACCTCACCGACGCCACCGGCCGGCCCACCGAGGTGATCACCGGCGTCACCCGCCCGGTGCCGCTGCTCTACGAGTGGTCGATGGAGCCCGACCACGAGACCATCGCGAGCCTCGTCGACGACGGCAAGGCGCCGGTCTACATCGTCCACCCCTCCCAGAAGCAGGCGTTGGAGCGAGCCCAGTCGCTCACCTCGGTGAAGCTGGTGAGCACCGGGGAGCGCCGCGAGATCGCCGCCGAGATCGCCGACTTCCGATTCTCCAAGGGATTCGGCTCCACGGTGCGCAAATTCATCACCGCCGGGATCGGGGTGCACCACGCCGGGATGCTGCCGAAGTACCGGCGTCTGGTGGAGACCCTGGCCCAGCGGGGGCGGCTCAAGGTGATCTGCGGCACCGACACCCTCGGGGTGGGGATCAATGTGCCGATCCGCTCGGTGATGTTCACCTCCCTCACCAAGTTCGACGGCTCCCGGATGAGGGTGCTGAAATCCCGCGAGTTCCACCAGATCGCCGGGCGGGCCGGGCGGGCCGGCTTCGACACCGTCGGCTATGTCGTCGGGCAGGCCCCCGAGCACGCCGTCGCCAACGCGAAAGCCCTTGCCAAGGCCGGCGGGGACGCCAAGAAGGCCCGCCGGATCCAGAAGCACAAGGCCCCCGAGGGATTCGTCAACTACGACGAGGAGACCTTCCGCAAACTCATCGACTCGACGCCGGAGATCCTGCACGCCCGGATGCGGATCACCGACGCGATGCTGCTCAACCTGCTGTCCCGCGACGAGGACACCGTCGTCGCGGTGAAGCACCTGGTCGACGGCGCCACGGCCAATCCGCGGGAGCGGCGCCGGCTCTACAAGCGGGCCCTCCAGCTGGGTCATGCGCTGCTGAGATCCGGGGTGGTGCACCGGCTGGACGGGCCGACCGCGGGCGGGCGCCGTTATGCGATGAGCGAGGAGCTGCAGGAGGACTTCGCCCTCAACCAGCCGCTGAGTTCCTTCGCCGCAGAGGCCATCGAGACGCTGGATCCCGAGTCCCCCGAGCACGCCCTGGACGTCGTCTCGGTGATCGAGGCCACCCTCGACAATCCGATGGCGGTGCTCTTCGCCCAACAGCACGAGGCGCGCGGCGAGGCCATCGGTGAGATGAAGGCCGAGGGGCTGGACTACGAGGAGCGGATGGAGGCCCTCGACGAGGTCGAATGGCCCAAGCCGCTGGAGGAGACCCTCGACGCCCTGTTCGAGATCTTCTCCCCGGCCCACCCCTGGGTGCCGGCCGACGCGCTGTCGCCCAAGTCGATCGTCCGCGACATGTACGAGCGGGCGATGACCTTCGGCGAGTTCTGCGCCTTCTACAAGGTGCAGCGCTCCGAGGGCCTGGTGCTGCGCTACCTCACCGACGCCTACCGTGCGCTGCGCCAGACCGTTCCGGAGGCCGAGCGGACCGAGGAGCTGGAGGACATCATCTCCTGGCTCGGCGAGGTGGTCCGCACCACCGACTCCTCCCTCATCGACGAGTGGGAGGCGCTCACCCATCCGGTGGATGAGGAGGGGGCCGAGGAGGTCCGCCCGGTGCGGACCTTCAGCTCCAACCAACGGGCCTTCAGGGTGGCGCTGCGCAATGCGATGTTCCGCAAGGTGATCCTGGCCGCCGACGACGACTTCGAGGGGCTGGCCGCACTGGAGCCCGAGGGGTCGCGGATGCGGGCCCGCGACTGGGAGGACGCCCTGGGCGCCTACTGGGACGAGCACGAGGAGCTCAACGACGGGCCCGACGCCCGGTCGCCGGCGCTGCTGATGATCGAGAAGGAGCCCTCCCGGGACGGCTCGCGGATCTGGCTGGTGCGCCAGATCATCGACGATCCGGAGGGGAACCACGACTGGTCGATCGCCGCCACCGTCGACCTGGACGAGTGCGACGAGGCCGACGATCTGGTGCTGCGGACCCGGGCCTTCGCCCGGATGGACTGACCTTTGCGAACTCCGTGGTCGCGCGACGCAGGCGCGGTCTCCCGGATCGGGCGCGGCATGATAGGCACAGATTGTTGAGCACGGATCGTTGAGCACAGAGTGCTCAGCGCAGCACCATTCGCGCACCATCCATCAGCAGCATCGAGGAAGGACGAGCCATGGAACTCACCAGCACCTCCATCACCGAGGGCGAGCCGATCGACCTCAGCTACGCCCACGCCAGTGTCGGCGGGCGCAATGTCATCCCGCAGCTGTCCTGGACCCGTGGCCCGTCCAGCACGAAGTCCTATGCGATCACCATCTACGATCCCGATGCTCCGACCGGTTCGGGGTTCTGGCACTGGATCCTGGCCGACATCCCGGCGGATGTCACCGAGATTCCCGAGGGCGGGCCGCTGCCGGCCGGGGTGCGTCAGTGGGTCAATGACGCCCAGGAGCCGGGCTACTCCGGGCCGTTCCCGCCAGCGGGTCCGGCGCACCGCTACATCCACACCGTGCACGCGATGCCGTCGGCACACCTGGATGCCGCCGATGATGCCGCGAATGTGCAGGTGCGGTTCGCCATCCACACCACCGAGCTCGATCAGGCCTCGGTCACCGGAACCTTCCAGGTCGACTGATCGGTGGCGAGTGAACATTTCACTCTGTAAGTCTGGTGGTGGTCGGTCTGGGACCGACTGGCAGGCTGGGTGTCGTCACCGGATGCCTGGACGTGACCCCATATCACTCCGGCCCCCACACAACAATGGGGTGCCCATTACGCGATGTGTCCATCCAGGCCCCCGATGACGGCACCGGCCCGCCCGACCGCGGTGACCTGATAGAAGCCCGTCCACCCCCACACCCGGTGGGAGCGTGACCGATGACAGAGTTGCCCCGCGATCACACCGTACGAGCCGGCGCCGACAGCGACACCGTTCCCAACACGTCGAGGAGCATCGCCAATGCCCAGTATGCAACCCCTCACCGCAGACCGCTACCGGTGGATCGTGGGCATCGACACCCACGCCGCCACCCACTCCTACGCGATCCTGGACACCACCACCGGCCGCATCACCGACCAGCAGACCTTCCCCACACACCCGGCCGGACTGGCCCGGGCCCTCGACTGGATCGGGCGGCGCACCAGCACCGGACCAGACCAGGTCCTGATCTCGGCCGAGTGCACCGGCTCCTACGGGGCCACCATCGCCGACCGGCTCACCGGGGCCGGCTACCGGGTCACCGAGGCCCCCACCCCGCATCGGGCCGGGGGCCCCAAGACCGACCCGATCGACGCGGTCGCCGCAGCCTCCAGTGCCGCGGCCACCCGGATGTCCCGGTTGCGGGACTGGCGCTCGGGCCAGACCGGCCAGGGCCTGGAGGTCCTCACCTGCGCCCGCGAGCAGATGAACCACGAGCGCAGTGCCGCGATCTGCACCCTGACCGGCCTGCTGCGCCGCTTCGACCTGGGCGCCGATGCCCGCCACACGTTGACCGGCACCCAGATCGCGGAGGTGGCCCGCTGGCGCGAGCGTGCCGGTGACCGGATCGGGGAGGCGACCGCGCGCGCCGAGGCCGTGCGCCTGGCCAGGCGGGTCACCGACCTTGACGCGCAGTTGAAGACCAACCTGGCCGCCATCGACGGCCTGGTGGGTGCGGTGGCCCCCGAACTGTTGGACCTGTTCGGGGTGGGCCCGGTCAGTGCCGCGGTGATCATCTCGGCGTGGTCGCGTCCGGGACGGATCCGCAGTGAGGCGGGGTTCGCCGCGCTGGCCGGGGTCTCTCCGGTGGCGGCGTCCTCGGGCAAGACGGTGCGCTACCGGTTGAACCGGGGTGGGGATCGGCGGTTGAATGCGGCGTTGTACCGGATCGTGATGACTCGGGCCCGGGGGGATCAGGCGACCCGGGAGTATGTGGAGCGGCGCACCAGGCAGGGTCGGACTCGTACTGAGATCTGGAGGTGCTTGAAGCGGTATGTGGCCCGCAGTATCTGGAGGTTGTTGAACCGTGCACACCCGGTCTGCGCTGATGAGCCGGCACAGGTGGTGGCAGCGGCTTGACAGACATAGAAGCATCGCGTAAGGACCGGATCGCTGCTGCGTCCTGTGATCGGCTTCCTTATGCGAGTGAAATGTTCACCTTCCCCGTGCTGAGAGCAGCCCTGGGTCTGGCTGGTTGACTGGGGACATGGTTTTCCGGCTTCCTGTCTGCCCGCGACATCGCCTCGGGAGGGTGGGAGCCAGGTTGGCCGGTCTCCTGATGGCCCTGGTTCTGCTCGGCGTCCCGGCATTCGCCGCCCCGACAGCCGCGGCGGCGGACCCGGGGGACCCAGGCTCCGGCTGGCGATCGGCGCCGGTCGCCTCGGGGAATGCCTCCAGCCAGCCCTGCGCCTCCCTGATGTTCGTCGGGGTGCGCGGCTCGGGCGAGACGGCCCCCTACGGGACCACCGTCACCGGGATCCGCGACGGCCTGGCCAGCCGATGGGCCGGCAGGGGCACCGTCCGTCAGGTCTGGCTCGACTATCCGGCGGCCGATCCGCTGACCCTGAAGTCGGCGTCGATGAGCGCCTTGCTGCTCGACGACCCGATGCCCTCGACCCCCTATTTCGACTCCGCGAGGATCGGCGCCGAGAGACTGTCCGCCCTGCTCACCGGCCAGTCGAAGCGATGCCCGAAGGAGTGGGTGGTGCTGGCCGGATTCTCCCAGGGAGCCCAGGCGATCACCGAGGCGCTGGCCCGCACCGACACCAGCAGTCGCCTGGCCGGGGCGATACTGGCCGGGAACCCGGACCATCACCCCGGCCAGAACGCCCAGGAGCTCTCCGGCACGGCGCCGCTCACCTCGATCGGTCTGTCGGCCCTGCTGTACTACCTGCGGGGACGGGTCGAACAGGTCGGCGGGAACCGGGACACCCAGGTCAAGACCCTCATCCAGACCACCATCGACATCCACAACGGCTCCTACAACCTGGTCCAGGCGCGCGCCGCCGTGACCAAGCACCACGCGCTCATCCCGGCCACCGCATATCCGAACACCTACTCGGTCTGCCTGTCGGGGGATCCGGTGTGCGACGCGACCCCGGCGATGACGCGGATCCTCACCATGCAGTCCACCTTCGACTCCGAGCTGGCGCAGGGACTCCCGACCCATCGGAAGTACACCACCCAGCTGCTCGCCGCCACCCTGGACGCCGTCGCCAAACGCGCGAACACCGTCGCGGCGGCCGCCTCTCAGGGGCGCCCGGTTCCGCACGGCCAGCAGCTCGACTCGACGAGGACGCCGAGACCGGCCTGGGGGCGTCCGCAGATCCTGGTGGCCGTCGGCGCCGGGCTGGCCGGTCTGGCGATCGGGATCGCCACCGGGGTGCTGGGCCATGCGCGGCGCGCAGGGTCGCCGCGCCATCAGAAGGAGTGAGCCCGGGGTTCGAGGGGCGTCCTCAGATCTTGAGCAGCCACCTTCCGGTGGTGAGCGCGTAGCCGGCGTCGACCAGGAACAGGATGCCGAGCGCCCCGGCCACGATGGCGATCCCGCGCCGAATGGCGACTTTGTGACCAGTACCGACCTTCTCGACGAGCTGCTCGACCCGTTGCCCGCCGACGGCGAAGTAGGCCACCGTCAGCGCGATCAGCAGCGAATGGCTGCAGATCACCCAGATGAGCGCCTCGATGATCCGCCAGGAGGTCTTCGACCAGCGGGAGGCGTCGACCACCATCGCCCAGAATGCGGGATCGGCCAGTGAGGAGAGCCCGACCAGCAGTCCGCTGAATGCCAGCGCCCCGGGGCTGGCCGAGCGCGGTTTCGCCGCGCCCGCCTTCGGTTCCTCATCACCGGACGGAGATCTGAACAGCAGGAACAGCGCCCAGATCAGCAATCCCAGACCGACCGCGGCGGCCAGCGCCAGCCAGACCGCGTGCGGGATGTGCGGCGGATGGATGCCGATGGTTGTCGCGAGCGCGTTCAGGCCTAAGATCGACGCCAGCGCCAGCACCAGGGATGTGCCCACCGAGCAGACGGCCAGGGTGAGCACCCCGCGGCGCCTGGCGCCGAGGCCGAGCGCGGCCAGAAGGACCGCAGAACCGAGTGGATCGAAGCCTGCGATACCGAGGGCGAAGGCCGGGGCGAGGAGACCAAGCACAGGGTCACTGTTGCATACTCGGCCGACGCTGGTTTTGGCCGCCCGTCTCCCCGTGCTATATTTCCCGGGTTGGGTTCGCACGGCGGACCCGTTGCGCGAGTGGCGGAATGGCAGACGCGCTGGCTTCAGGTGCCAGTGTCCCTTGGGACGTGGAGGTTCAACTCCTCTCTCGCGCACAGCAGGGAATACCCCGCTGACTAGGTGTGCAACCCCTAGTCGGCGGGGTTTCCTCATGTTCTGTCGGTATGCCTGGCTAGGCTGGATACCGCTCAGATGGGGTCCCATCCGGCATGTATCTGGCACGGGAGACACCATGCCCAAGCGACGTTTCGGCAGCATCCGCAAGCTTCCATCGGGCAAGTGGCAGGCCCGCTACATCGGCCCCGACGAGGCCGAGCACAAGGCACCGCACACCTTCCTGACGAAGAGCGCGGCCGAGGCCTGGCTGAACAAGGAAGAGTCGCTCATCTCCAACGACGTGTGGACGGCACCCGAGAAACGCACCGCGAAGACGAAGACGCCGACTCTGCGCGTGTACACGGAGAGGGTCCTGACCGCCCGTTCCACGCGCACCCAGAAGCCGTTGCGGCCATCCACACTCGGGGACTATCGCAAGTTGCTGGCGGTGATCCTGCCGGCACTCGGGGACATACGCCTGGACCAGATCACCCGGGCCGACATCTCCGAGTGGCACGCGTCGCTGGACCCGGGGCCGAGGACCCGCAACGGGAAGGCCTACGACCTGCTCAAGTCGATTCTGCGTGACGCGGTGGACGAGGAACTCATCGACCGGAACCCGTGCCGCCTGCGGGGCGCTGGGAAGCCGAGGGCGGCCCGCGAGGGTGTGGCGCTGTCCCCTGCCGAGCTGCTGGCCTACCTGGAGGCCGTCCCGGCCCATTACAGGCCCCTGCTGTTCATCTCAGGCATGTGCGGTCTGAGATCCGGGGAGGTGCGCGCCCTGCGCCACTGCGACATCGACCTGAAGGCCCGCGAGGTGCACGTGCGAAAGAATGTGACCCGCTCGCAGCCTGGAGGGCCCGGCACTCCGACGGTGTGGACGTACGGCGACCCGAAGACTGGCGCGGGGGTCCGTGACGTGTCGATCCCCGACATCGCCGTTCCCATCCTCAAGGAGTGGCTGGAGGGCCATCCCGCCCAGCCCGGGACTGCGCTGGTCTTCCCTGCCCGTGATGGGCGCTCCCCCATGAACGACTCGACGTTGCGCCGGCCCCACAAGCACGCTGCCGCTGCCATCGGGAAACCGGACCTCCAGTTGCATGATCTTCGGCGGACCGTGGCGACGCTGGCCGCCGAGGATGGGGCGACGATAGCGGAGCTGCAACGCCTGCTGGGCCACACCACGGCAACGATGGCCCTGCACTACCAGAAGCCGACAGCCGACCGGGACAGGGCCCGTGCGGACCGGTTCAACGAGACGCTGCAAGCTGCCCAGGAGGGCTAGGCGGTCGGATCGTCAAGCCCCCATTGCTCAAATACGCGCTCAGGATCGTCGGGGGCCCTGAACTCCATTGTCATGCGGGAATCCCCCCGGTTCTGGGCATCCTCCGCGAGGAGGCCGCTGTTCTTCGCTAGACGGATCCAGTGTGCAGCTGTGCTCTGGGGGATACCGAGGAGTGCCTGGAGTCTTTTCACCGCGGGCATCCCGGTTATCTGGCAGTACTCGTAGTGGACCGCAACGAGCTCAAGCATGTCCTCGGTCGGGCGCGGC
Organism: Acidipropionibacterium sp.; assembly: GCA_022647765.1. Lineage (GTDB taxonomy): Bacteria > Actinomycetota > Actinomycetes > Propionibacteriales > Propionibacteriaceae > Acidipropionibacterium. Next base: position 98,677 of record JALCLH010000011.1, on the reverse strand, counting down.
CGCTTGCCCGGAGTGAGCTTGCCCTTGATAGCCAGATCGACATCGCTCCAGTTCATACTTCCCCACTTGGCCTCGTCGCTGAGATACATCCAACTCAGGTCTCTCTGGAGCGTTGCGACTGGGAATGTGTTGACCGATGTCGCGGTCAGAGGTGAACCACCTGGATGTGACTGGAAACTCAGATGGTGCAACTCGTAGGCCCCGTTCGCGGCGACTAGATCCATCGTCACCAGGTACATGTCTTGATACACGACCTGTGCCCGGAAGCGGGCAGGGCCTCGCAGATGTGCTGTGACTTGCACAGGTTCGACTCCTGGCAGCTCGGGGAACCGAATCCACCCGACCCCATCCAGTGGCTCCGGCTTGCATGGCCTCTCCTCAGTCATGCATCGATCTTGGACCGTCCTGGAGGCATCCTCAATTGAGCTGGTCTATAGAGCATGCTCAGTTGTGCTAGCATCGGCTTCAGTTGGGTTGAGCTATAGCCCAATGCAATCGATGCTAAGGAGGGCATGAGATGCCGAAAACGAAGAGCGTGGCCGTTCCCACCAAGGAAACCATCGCAGAGGCAGCCGAGCGCTGGAACGTGTCACAGGACTGGATCCGCAAGCGGATAGCGGACGGGTCCCTGCGCATGTTCCGCAACAGCCGGGTCATCCGGCTCGATCCCCACGACGTCGACAACCTGTTCACCGCCTACGGCGACGATGTCGCATGAGTACCTATCCCACCGCCACCAACGGCGGCCTGCTGCTCTATGTGGCGGTCGCCCTGGTGCTCGTGTTCCTGGCCGCCTGCACTGGCCGGCCCCCATGGTGCCCACGCTGGCACCACCCCGAAGATCCACCCCGGCAACGTCTCTTTCCGCCAAGACCGGGACGCCACCGGGGCCACAACCACCCTGCAAACACAAGGAGCTGTCATGCCCGATTCTACTTCCACCGACCCGATCCTCTACGACGCGACCGCCCGTGTCCTGCGCCTGGCCGGCGTCCTCACCGACGCCCTCGATCACGGCCACCACCCCGGCACCGACACGATCACCGAACAGACCATGTTCGACCTGGCCGAAGCCATCCACCAGCGTGATGCCCAGCTCACCGGCGAGGAGGCCCGGGCATGAGCAACGTCCTGTATCGGCTGGCCGTCACCTTCCCGCCCGCAGCACTCGCCGTCAATCAGTGGGGTGAGACGGTCCTCGACCCCGAGTGGGTGCCCGACACGTTCGTACCCGATGACGTGATCCCCAAGTTCTACTGGCCGAAGACGGACCGCCTCTACCGGTCCCGATCCGCAGCCACTGACCGGGCGAAGCTCCTGCGCTACTACGGCTGCACCGTGACCATCCTGCGGGCCGATCCCGTGTGGACGCCCTACCGGACCCTCACCCCGGAACTGCACCTGCTCACCGCCCAGGCATGCGCGAGGACTCAGCCGTGAAAGCCGTCATCAACTTCGGAGACCCCGTGGTCTTCGAGACGCGCTCCGGCGCCGAGCAGTGGGTCGCCACCACCCTCGGTGAGTTCGCCGGCGACTTCGATATCACTGCCATCTGCTCGGCGGTCTTCGAGTGGGACTCGCGGGCCGCTGGGGTCCGCCTGGCCGTCACCGAGGAGCAGTACTGGCAGATCGTCCAGCAGCACGAGGTGGGTCCTCGCTGACCCCCACCACACAGTCGGGCCCCGGTCGCAGACCAACGACCGGGGCCCATCCCCAGAAGGGAACAAACAGAGTGACTGCCCATCATTATAGTCCGTCCGCTGAGCGACGGCTCACCACCTTCACCGACCAGCTCCACTGGTCCGCGCTCCGCCTCATGCAAGACATCCTCTTGGACGGCGACCATCACTACTGGCAGCGTCGCGCCCAGCAGTTCGAGGACGCCCGCCGCAAGTCAGGTGAGTACATCGGCTCCGAGGAAACCCCGGAGTCGATGGCCGCCCGCGACCGGGCTCTCACCGAGACCGCCCAGGCCTGCCGCAACAAGGCTGAGGCCGTCCGCATGTACGGCGACCCCGAGTTGACCGGCGTCCTCTCCATGGTCCTCACCGACCAACTGCTCACCGAAGGAAGGAGGGCCGCATGAGCGCCGAGAGCATCGATCCGACCGAGCTGGTCCGGCAGGCGAAGACCAGCACACAGTTGTCGAAGGCCGGCCTCTCCGACGGTGCGGGCAACTGCGTGGCCTGCGGTGGCGACGTGTTCACCACCCCGGGCACCGAGGAGTGCGCCCAGGTGCACCGGCAGGCCCAGGGAATTGAGCCCGAGACCCTGCCGGCCAACCCCGATCCGGAAGCTCCCGCACCCGGCTGGGAGGCCCAGGAACCACCTGACGCCGAGGCCGGCGAGGAGAAGAAGGAGCGGGGCCCGTCGGTCGCCTCCCAGCTGGTCGAGACGGCTGAGGAGAGCTACACGTTCGGACGGACCGCCCAGGACCATGCCTACGGTGTCGCGATGGGCTCTCATGTCGCCCGGATGCTGCGCGGATCGGGCTCGCTGCGCAAGGACCTGGCCGGCCGCTACTGGGATGACAACCACCGGGTTGCCAGCGCCCAGGCGCTAGCCGACGCCCTCCTGGTAATTGAGGCCAAGGCCATGCACACCGACCCGGTCGACGTGCATATTCGCGTAGCCGAGGTCGACGGGGCCCTGTGGCTCGATATGGGCGACGAGTCAGAGCGGGTGATCCGCGTCGACGCCAAGGACTGGAAGGTGGTCGATCACGGGCCTGTGCTGTTCAACCGGACCGGTGTTGGCCTGCCGCTTCCCGACCCCGACCCGACCGGGAGCATCACTGAGTTGTGGCGGCTGCTGAACATCTCCAAGCCAGATCAGCCGTTAGTGCTCGGCTGGCTGTTATCGGCGTGGCTGCTGGTGAACAGGCCGTGCCCGATCCTTGGCCTGTTCGGCGAACAGGGCACCGCGAAGACCAGCGCGGGCAAGATCTTGGCGTCGCTGGTCGATCCGACGTCGGCGGAGGTCCGCAAGCCCCCCAGCAGTGAGGACGCATGGATCACGGCGGCAGTCGCCTCCCGCGTGGTCGCTCTCGACAACCTTTCTCACCTGTCCGATGACTGGTCCAACACGTACTGCCGGGCAGTCACCAGGGACGCGGACGTGCGCCGCAAGCTGTACACCGACTCTGAGACCGAGGTGTTCAAACTCAAGAAGGCAATCCTGATGACGGGGATTGACCTCGGCGGTCTGCGCGGTGACTTTGCCGAGCGACTATTAAGGGTCGAACTGGAGACAATTCCCGGTGATAAGCGGAAGACTGATACCGAGATGGCCGAGGCCTGGCAGGCCGCTCGACCGAGGATTCTTGGCGCACTGCTGAGTATCACGTCGAAGATAATGAGCGTGCTTCCCCGGGTGCGGCTGGAGTCGAAGCCGAGAATGGCGGACTTCGCGGTAATCCTGGCAGCCCTGGACATGATGATGCCGAAGGGCAGGGCGCTGGAGCGGTACCTGTCGCAGCTGGCCGACCTGGCCGCCGACACGATCGCCGCCGACCCGTTCATCACCGCGATGGGCAAGCGCCTCAACGGCGAGTTCAGGGGCACGTCAGCCGAGCTGCTCGACTACATGGATGACATGAGCCTGACCGTCGGCAAGCAGTGGCCGGCGACCGCGAAGAGCTTGACGGCCCGGTTGAAGAAGGCCGCGCCGTCCATGCGCAAGGTCGGCTGGCAGATTACCAAGACCGAGCCGGGAGGACGAGACCATACGAGCGTCTGGACCATCCGACCACCGGAAGAGGGGTCACCCGATGGAGGTCGGGAAGTTGTTCCCGTGTTCCCGTTCGAGGGTGGAAACGCTGCATGACTAGGGGAAACGAGCGCGGGAACAACGCGGGAACAACGCGGGAACGCTGGAACGCGGGAACGCCACGTTCCCGCAATGCGGGAACAACGCGGGAACGCGGGAAAGCGCGGGAACGCGGAAAACCACTACTCCCGTCATTGAAACATGCATCTGACAAGGGGATATGGCCTGAATCTGGGGCAAGACGGGAACGCGGGAACAACTTCCCGGGCTCCGTCCCATGACCACCACCCGGACCGACGACACCACGACAGACAGGACATCCTCATGACCAACCCATTCGCCTTCACCCCGGCCGCCTACCCGATGCACGGCGTGTTCCGGGGAGCCGACGGCCACACCGCCCCCGCCCTGCTGGCCGGTTGGTGCACCGACTCGGAGGGGAGTATCGCCCCAGAGTTCATGGTCCCCGGCGCGAAATACGCTCAAGCGCCCTACGAGATCGCTGCGGACCTGGTGGCCATCCGCCCCGGCTTCCCACCCGAGGAGGCCGCATCATGAGCCGTCGTCGCTGCAACACCTGCGGCCGGACAGTCGCGCCCCGTGTAGATATGTGCCCTGAATGCGGCGGGGAAATCCGCGTCACCATCACCGAACCCGGCCACGGAACCATCGAATACATTCTACGGAAAACACCACCACCAGATCCGAGGAAACAATCATGAGCCGACACCGGCACCACCGAGGACGCACCAGACGGAAACCGTCCCACAAGAACCGCGTGAAACCATCCCGGTCCCACGTGAAGAAATCCACCCACCAAACAGAGGAATGAAACATGCCCGAGGATCCGCAGATCACCGTAACCACCACCGACACCCAGGCCGAGGAGGCCCTGACCGAGGAGACCCCCGACACTCCCACCGAGCCCACCGATCCCCAGGTCGAGGAGCAGGACGCCGAGATCGAGGACGCCCAGGAGGACCATCGCGACGGCAAGCGGGCGCTGCGCCAGCGGGCCCAGGACGCCGAAGCCCAGGTCACCCAGCTCACCGAGCAACTCGCCCAGATGACAGCCGACCGGGACGCCCGACTCCGCGAGGTCATCGAGTTCCAGCTGACCCCCGAGTTCAACCCAGAGCTGTTCTGGAGGCTCCACGGAGACGACATCACCGGCCTGGTCCGCGAGGACGGCACCCCGGACACCGAGGCCGTCGGCGTCGAGTGCGACCGGCTCAAAGCGAAGTACGGACTGCCCATCCCGAACAACGACTACTGGGTCATCACGAATCGGGTCCCCCTGGTCGACACCACCACGGGGAAGATCTGCGGATGGTCCATCCTCCCGAAGTCCGGCGGTGCGGGCGACGGATACCGGACCGAGGACTACTTCGTCGGCGACGGAAAGACCCGATATGTGATGTACGGGAAGGACGGCTACATGATCACGTCGGACACGTTCCATCACGCCAAGTACTTTCCGAGCTCCGGCTCCATCGACGGCTGGGCCGACATCATGCGCTCTGATGACTGAGGATTATCAGTCCGATCTGATACAATTCAACTAGCTGTTGAGGCCGTCCCGCACTCGCGTTTCGGACAATGCCGAGACGGCAACCGGGGAGGTCCGGGACAGGAGGCTAGCCCTGATCCCGGACCCCACCCGCCGGCCACGGAGACCGTCACGGAGCACCACCGGCCGGCACGTCACCCCGTGTGCCGGGGAGCCCTGGCAGGCCGTTACGGAGCCGCCGAGCAGGAAACACATTCCTACTTGGCGACTCCATTTCTGTGTCGCCAGAATTGAGAAGATCTCATGGCAATGATCACCAGCGGACAGCCCGCAACCTGGTTCCCTGACGAGACTGGGGACCTCATCATCAAGCCCGTCACCGCCGACTCCGTCGCCTTCACGATCCTGTCTGGGTGTGGCGGCCTGGCCTCCACCGCCCAGCGCGTCCACGACTACCGGGTCCCCGTCTGGAACTCCGACCCCACAGCCGCATGGGTCCCCGAAGGCGGAGAGATCCCCGCATCCGAAGGCGCTCTGGCTGAGGAGACCGACGGCTTCTACAAGCTCGCCGGCCTGGTCACCGTCAGTCGCGAACTCGCCAACGACTCCGATCCCGACGCCGCCCAGCAGGTCGGCAACGGTCTGGCCCGCGACATCTCCCGCAAGATCGACGCCGCGTTCTTCGGGGCCCGAGGCCAGAACACCGACCAGCCCCGTGGCCTAGGCGACATCACCGGCGTGGGCGCCATCGACGCCGGGGCCGTGTGGGCCGACTCCGACCCGTTCGTCTCAGCGGTCTACGCCGCCGAGGGAGTCGGAGCCACCCTGGCCGCGTTCGTCGCCAACCCCGCCGACGCCCTGGCTCTCGCCAAGCTCAAGTCCGCCAAGGACTCCAACCTTCCCCTCCTCGGCGCCGACCCCACCCAGCCGACCCGCCGAGTGATCGCCGGAGTCCCGCTCTACAGCTCGGCCGCAGTAACGACCGGGACCGTGTGGGCGATCCCCGCCAACGGCCTGGTGCTCGGCGTGATCCGCGAGGACGTCGACGTGCGCCGCGACGAGTCGGTCAAGTTCACCTCCGATCAGGTCATGGTCCGCGCAACCATGCGCATCACCACCCTGTTCCCCCACCCCGCCGCGATCCAGAAGATCAGCCTCAGCGCCTGATCCAATGACCTACCCCGTCACCCCGGATGACATCACCACCGAGCTGGGCCGAGACCTCACCCAGGTCGAGGCCCAGCAGGTGGCCCGATGGATCACCCAATCCGCCCTCATCATCGCCAAGCACTTCGGCACCCTGGACGGCCTCGACCCCGACCTCCTCGGCTACGCCATCACCGCGATGGTCACCACCCGCCTGACCCGCCCCGCCGACGGCGCCACCTCGGTGCAGGTCTCGATCGACGACGCCACCTCGGTACGCCGCTACACCGACAGTGCCCCCGGCCTGATCCTCACCGACCAGCTCATCGACCTCCTCACCCCCGAGGTCAACGCCTCCCAAGCCTTCACCATCAACCCGACAGGCGCACCACCCGCCTAACCCCCTCACACCACCGCTCCGGCGTCAACGCCACCCGGCAGCATCAGGCATGGGCCGACCGGGACCGATGGGCGACTGGCTTTCCTAGGCGTCGACAGTCCCCAGCGCCGAAGCGGTCACACGGCCCCGAGCACCCACCCCCAGTGGTGATGGGCAGCTCGGGGCCGCCACCTGCCGGGGTGGGGGAGGAGCCTCCGACAAGGCCTGATACAGCGCTCGCGAGGTGTCTCGCTGTCCGGAGTGCTGAAATGTTGGATTCTCCCCACCCTGGCACGTCACCGGTCGGATACGCCGCCGATAGGCCCGTGGAGCGGGTCAGCACGGTCCTGGGTGCGGCTGCTGGCACCCTTCCCGAACCTCCGTCTGGAGGCTCGCTTCAGCCCGGTTTTCACCCTCACGAGGAAATCGGGCTTCGGAGAGACGTCGAATGCCTCCGGGCCGACCTGAGACACCGGCGGACAGGGTCAACCCCCCAGGGCCCCGATGCCCTGCGCCTGGCGCACCCCACCTCGCGCGGGCCGGACGGCGCCCGACACTTCAAAACCTGCAACGCAGGTGGTGATCCCCACCTCGCGCGGGCCGGACCTGGCAGGTGTGTCATGTGACACAGCTGCGATGGGTGATCCCCACCTCGCGCGGGCCGGCTACTGGAACGTGCTGGAACATTGTTCGAGTAGCAGCAACCTGCCTGGCCGGCCCGGTGGGCGTCAGACACCCACCCTCCACCCCACGGAGTACCAAGGGGTGTGCCTCTGTTGTGGGGTTCCATCTGGCATGTATCTGGCACGTCTGACCTTGGAGACTGTTCGTTTCCTTGTGGGAGCGGGTTTCACGTTTGGTTCAACTCCTCTCTCGCGCACAGCAGGGAGATCCCCTCCGGCTAGGTGAAACACTGAGCCGGAGGGGATTTCGTCATTTTTCCATCAGCTCCACGACCGGTGGCCGCGTAGGGTCGGGGGGACGCCGCAGACCGCGTCTCCCATTTGTCAGGAGGATCCGATGAAGTACCGCAAGCTCGGCCCCTACCAGGCCAGCGCCATCTCCTACGGCAACATGCCGCTGGCGATCGAGGGACGCCCCGACCGGTCCACCGCGATCGGCGTCATCCACGACGCCCTGGACGCCGGCGTCACCCATATCGACACCGCCTGGGCCTACTACCCCTCCGGGGACACCCCGCAGTACGGCGAGGGGCTGGCCGCCGAGGCGCTGCGCACCTGGTCCGGGGACCAGTCGAAGATCACCATCGCGACCAAGGTCGGGCACTTCCGCAACTTCACCGACGGCAAGCCGACCTGGGGGATCGACGACGAGCCGGACCATCTCAAGGAGCGCGCCCACGAATCCGCCCGGGCGCTCGGCGTCGACACCATCGACCTTCTTTACTCCCACCGCCCCTCCCCCGACGTCCCCTATGAGAAGGTCATCGGAGCCCTCGCGGACCTGCTCGAGGAGGGGATCGCGGCCACCGTCGGGATCTCCAACGCCGACCCCGAGCAGATCCGGCTGGCCCACCGGATTCTCGGCGACAGGCTGATCGCCGTCCAGAATCAGTTCTCCCCCGGTTTCCGCAGCTCGGAGCCGGAGATCGAGGTCACCGGGGAGCTCGGCCTGGCCTTCGTGGCCTGGAGCCCGCTGGGCGGCTATCGCAGGCCCCTCGACGCGCCGCTGTTCGAGCCCTTCCAGAAGGTCGCGGACGCCCGTGGCATCAGCCGCGCCCAGGTGATCCTGGCCTGGGAGCTGGCCAAGGGCCCGCACGTCATCCCGATCCCCGGGTCGCACCGCAGCGCCACGATCCTGGACTCCCTCAAGGCCGCCGATCTCGAGCTCACCGCCGACGAGCTGGCTCTTCTGGGCTGAGTGTCGGCTGTCGGCTCCGACTCCAGGCCGGACGGTGACGCCGGCTCTCCCGGCCGGCTCCCACTCCCCGTTCCAGCTCAACCCCGGAGCCCACCCGAGAATCAGCCGATGACCATTCCCAGCCCGGCGGCGAGGGTGCTGAGCAGCAGCATCCCGCCGCCGTGCAGCAGGCCCGCCCGGGTCCGCCCGGACAGGAAGAGCCGGGCGCCCTCCACCGAAGCCGTGCTGAAAGTCGAGTAGCCGCCGCAGAACCCGGTGCCGATCACCGATGTCCAGGCCTTGGTCATGGTGTGGTCGATCCCCATCCCGGTGGCCAGGCCGAGCACGAAACTGGCCGTCACATTGATGACGATGGTCCCCATCGGGGTGTTGAGGCGATTGTGCCGGGCGATCCACGAATCGACCACGAATCGGGTCGCCGAGCCGAGTCCGCCGACCAGCGAGACGAACAGCCAGATCATCGGCGGGCCCCCTGACCCTTGGATCCGGCAGATCCGGCAGATCCGGAGGATTCGGGACGCCGTTCGAGCCGCGAGACCGCCCGGCGGGCCACCGTGATCCCGGCGACCGCGCACAGCACGCCGGCCACCACCGAGCCGACGGCGTAGATCAGTCCGAGGGCGGCCGACCCGCCGCCGATCAGCCGGTCGATCTCCACCATGAAGGTCGAGTAGGTGGTGAATCCGCCCATCACTCCGGTGCCCACGCCGAGCCGGACCGCCTTGCGGACGCCGACGTCGTCCCCGGTGCGCGCCAGGCCCTCGAGCAGCATGCCCAGGATCAGCGACCCGACCAGGTTGATCAGCAGCGTGGTCACCGGGAGGTGGCCGTGCGGCGTCGCGAAGGTGCTCTCCAGCAGCGCCCGCGCCAGGGTCCCGATGCAGCCGCCGGCCGCCACCAGCAGCGCCAGGGCCCACATCGGCGCGGGTCTGCCGGGCTTGCGGTCGGCGGCGTCCTCAGTAGTCACGGTCTCCACGGTGCGCGTTCGTCCTTCCAGTCGACGACCTCGACCGGCACGGTGAGCACCGGGCGGTGCTGATGGTGTGCCAGATGGTTTGCGACAGACCCCTCAGCGAGCTCGCGCAACCGGCGTCCGCCCTTGTGGGGACGCGGTCCGACGACGATCACCGAGGCGTCGACGGCGCGCGCCAGGTGGGTCAGGGCCCGGTCCGGCCGACCGGCCAGATACCAGACCTTCCAGTCGACGCCGGTTCCCTCAAGGGCCTTGGCGGCCTGATTCTCCAGGCCGGAGAGCACCGGTCGCCAGTCCCCGGCGTCGGCGTCGGGATCGATGGCCGCGTGGCGCACCGCGCCGTCGGGGAACTCCTCGACCGTGTAGCGGGTGGTGTCGACGAAGGCGAGGTGGAGGAAGGGGTGCCCGAGCGCCTTCGGACAGTCGCGCCGCCGTCACCGCGATGAGTGGATTCTGACCGGGAACGACTGGCGGCCAGTACCGGCCCCGATCTGAAATCGACCAATCTGTCGAGCCCCGGCTGGGGTACATCAGCCATCTGGAACCTCACCATCCGGCGAGCACGGGCGCCCGCCTCCTGCGGGACCGCGCCGGGCGCGGCCCTCCCACGAGGCAGGGCCCATCAGCCATCTGGCGGTTCGTGTCCGGCTCCCAATAGCGCGGGCACGGGCGGGGTCCATCGCCCATGAAGTCGCACCTCGGTGCGTCCTCGGCAACAGCCTATACGAGACGCCGGAGTGGATCGGCAGGTGAGACGCGACGCTGCGGGTGGCAAGGCGTCGGCCCAGGTGGTCCCGATCACTCCCGATACGCCGTGTTTCTGCATCGGGAGCGCCGTTTCTGCAGGCGTGTCGGGAGTGATCGGGACCATTGACGGCGCGGCGGACCCCTCCACCCGCAAAAGTCCCCGCAGGAGGTCGCGACGGGTACTCCCCTGGCGCACGGCGCCTTCCCACCGACACGACCACCAGACCCAGCCATCGGCGAACCCCAAGATTCACGCAGGCTCGTACCGCTCGGGGGATGCAAGGGGGTAGTCCCCCTGCTACTGTCAAGTGGGGCGATGGAACCCGCCCGGGAGCTCTCCCGAACCGCCAGATGGCTGATGGTCCCTGCACGTCGTTGCACGTGTAGGAACCGCGTGCACATTCGGTTGAGGAGTAGCAATGCCCACCATCACCACACTCAGCGCCCTCGAGATTCTCGATTCGCGCAGCCGCCCGACCGTCAAGGTCAAGCTCACCCTGGACGACGGAACCCGTGCCGAGGCCCAGGTCCCCTCCGGCGCCTCCACCGGCGCTCGCGAGGCCGTCGAACTGCGAGACGGCGATCCGGCACGCTACTCCGGCATGGGGGTGCTCAAGGCGGTCGGCAATGTCACCGGCCCGATCGCGAAAGCCGTCGTCGGCAAGCCCTTCGAGACCGTCGAGGAGCTCGACCGCACCCTCATCGACCTGGACGGCACCCCGAACAAGGCGACGCTGGGCGCCAATGCGATCCTCGGCGTCTCGATGGCCTTCACCCGGGCGGTCGCCGCCTCCCAGGGCAAGGAGCTCTTCGAGTTCCTGCCGGCCGATCGGGTCCCAGACCCCGCGGCTGCCGGTGCCGTGTTTCAACGTCCTCAACGGCGGCGTCCATGCCGCCAACCCGCTGGACTTCCAGGAGTTCATGATCTGCCCGCTGGGGCTGCCGACCATCGCCGAGGCGGTGCGCGCCGGCTCGGAGATCTATGCGGCGCTGAAGAAGAAGCTGGCGGCGGCCGGTCATCCGGTCGGTCTGGGCGACGAGGGCGGCTTCGCCCCCGACATCGCCCAGCCGGAGGAGGTGCTGGCCACCATCGTCTCGGCCATCGAGGCGGCCGACTACACACCCGGACGCGAAGGCGTCGCCATCGCGATGGATCCGGCATCCTCGGAGTTCCGGGCCGACGACGGCTCCTATGTCGTGGCCGGGGAGCGCTTCAGCTCCGACCAGATGATCGAGCGCTACGAGAAGATCATCGACGAGTTCCCAGTGTGGCTGCTGGAGGACGGCCTGGCCGAGAACGACTGGGAGGGCTGGCAGCGCCTCACCGAGAGGCTGGGCGGAAAGGTCGAGCTGGTCGGCGACGACATCTTCTGCACCAACCCGGCGATCATCTCCCGGGGCATCGAGAAGGGCGTGGCGAATGCCTCGCTCATCAAACTCAATCAGATCGGCAGCGTCTCGGAGACCCTGGACGCCCAGCGCACCTGCGCGGCCGCGGGCTACCGGCAGTTCATGTCCCACCGCTCCGGCGAGACCCCGGACACCTTCATCGCCGATCTGGCGGTGGCGACTGGCTGCGGCCACATCAAGACCGGCGCCCCGGCGCGCGGCGAGCGGGTGGCCAAGTACAACCGGCTGATGGAGATCTCCGCCGAGCATCCCGAGCTGCCCTACGGCCTCCCCGAGTGAGCTGAGCCGTCGGAAAACGCATTCCGCGCCCCTGGTACGCCCCACTCCGGCTGTCCCAGGGGCGCGATCCGCAGGTGACCTGAACATTTCACTCGCCTAAGGAGACGCGGAGCGCAGCGAAGCGCGGATCAGCCCCCTTATGCGAGTGAAATGTTCACCCTTTCCGGCCACCCCACGATCCGCCGACGGGCTGGGACCGCCCGTCTCCGTCACCGGCCCGCTCCGGCCGCCCCGCGGATGCATAGGGTGTGGGGATGCTCACCTCCTGGCCGGCCGAGGCGGTCGCGGCCGCGATCCTCGCGATCGTGCTGGTGTTCGCCGTCATCCGGCCGCGGGACCTGCCCGAGGCGGTGCCGGCGGTTCCGGGGGCTCTGCTGCTGTGCGTCCTCGGGGCGATCAGCTGGTCCGAGGCCTGGTCGAAGATCGACCAGATGCTCCCCACCGTCCTCTTCCTGGCCGGCGTGCTGATGCTGGCCCACCTGTGCCAGGCCGAGGGCATGTTCGACCTGGCGGGCCGGTTGATGGCCCGGGGATCGCGCGGCAGCCCGGTGCGCCTGTTGGCCCTGGTCTTCGTGACGGCATCGGTGACGACCGCGCTGCTCAGCCTGGACGCCACCATCGTGCTGCTCACCCCGGTGATCTTCACCACCGCCGCGCGGGTCGGGGCACGCCCGAAGCCCTACGTCTACGGCGCCGCCCACCTGGCCAACTCGGCCTCCCTGCTGCTGCCGGTCTCCAACCTCACCAATCTCCTCGCGCTGACCGCCGCCGGGATCACCTTCCCGCGGTTCGCCGCGCTGATGGCGGGCCCCTGGCTGGTGGCCATCCTCATCGAGTACGTCGCCCATCGCCGCTACTTCGCCACCGATCTGTCGGTCTCCTCCGGCCCCGAGGACGCCGAGGGCACGGGGGACGCCGACTACCGGAGCGCCGAGGACCAGAAAATCGCGGTTCCGGTCTTCTCCCTGGTGGTGCTGGCCCTCACCCTGGCCGGCTTCGTGGTGCTGTCGGTGCTGGGGGCCGAGCCCTTCTGGGCCGCCCTGGTCGGGGTCGCGGTGATCTGCGCCAAGCGGCTCCTCACCGACTCCAGGGTCGGGACGCCGGGAGCGGATCGACGAACTCGCGGAGCCTGGGTCGGGCGGCCAATCCATGGTTCCTGGCATTCGTGCTGAGCCTCAGCATCATCGTCGCGACGGTCGTCGATCACGGCGTGGCGGCGGCGATGCGCACCGTCATCCCGGACGGCCACGGCCTGGGCAGCCTGCTGCTCATCACCCTGATGGCGGCCGTGCTGGCCAACCTGGTCAACAATCTGCCAGCCGTGCTGGTGATGCTGCCGCTGGTCGCCGCCTCCGGGCCGACGGCGGTGCTCGCGGTGCTCATCGGCGTGAATGTCGGACCCAATCTCACCGTACGTGGGCTCCCTGGCCACCCTGCTGTGGCGCCGGATCGTCGCCTCCCACGATCATGACGCCGAGACCGCGGAGTTCACCAAGCTGGGTCTCATCACAGTGCCGGCCTGTCTGGTGGCCTGCACCGTGGCATTGTGGGCGGCAGCCGAACTCATGGGAGCGAACCGATGAGAGTCACAGCCTGGATCGCCCCGGGCACCTGGCCCGCGGTCGTCGACGCCCTGCGCGACCATCATGGCGACGACGAGATCTCGCTGATCGCCGCGGCCGATCCCACCGAGGTGATACCGCCTGGGATGGACCGCTCGCTGATGGGCCGGGGAAGACGCCGCCGGCCCCTCCGGCGAGACCACCCGGATGGCCACCGAGCAGGCCGAGAGTCTGTTGGGGAGGGCGACAGCTCGGTTGGGGCGGGAAGCCGCCACCGCCGTCCTCACCGGACGCACCGAGCGGGCCGTCGTCGAAGCGGCCGACGGCGCAGACTGGTTCGTGATGGCCCGCGATGGGGACCGCAGCCGGCTCGGCCCGCGCAGCCTGGGCCGGGCCGCCCGGTTCATCATCGATCACGCGCCGTGCACCGTCGAACTCATCTGGCCCGAGGAGACGCCGGAGCTGGACACCATCCCCCCGTCTCCCCCGAATCTCCAGAGTCCCCCGAATCCTCCTGGCCCCCAAGGCCCGCCAGCTCCAGGCCCACCGGACCGCCGCTGAATCGCGCCACCCCACCCGGTTCTCCGCGGTCTGGGAATCTCGACGACCACCACAGGTGCACATTTCACTCTGTAAGTCTGGTGGTGGTCGGTCTGGGACCGACTGGCAGGCTGGGTGTTGTCACCGGATGCCTGGACGTGACCCCATATCACTCCGGCCCCCACACAACAATGGGGTGCCCATTACGCGATGTGTCCATCCAGGCCCCCGATGACGGCACCGGCCCGCCCGACCGCGGTGACCTGATAGAAGCCCGTCCACCCCCACACCCGGTGGGAGCGTGACCGATGACAGAGTTGCCCCGCGATCACACCGTACGAGCCGGCGCCGACAGCGACACCGTTCCCAACACGTCGAGGAGCATCGCCAATGCCCAGTATGCAACCCATCACCGCAGACCGCTACCGGTGGATCGTGGGCATCGACACCCACGCCGCCACCCACTCCTACGCGATCCTGGACACCACCACCGGCCGCATCACCGACCAGCAGACCTTGCCCACACACCCGGCCGGACTGGCCCGGGCCCTCGACTGGATCGGGCGGCGCACCAGCGCCCAGGACCAGACCAGGTCCTGATCTCGGCCGAGTGCACCGGCTCCTACGGGGCCACCGTCGCCGACCGGCTCACCGAGGCCGGCTACCGGGTCGCCGAGGCCCCCACCCCGCGTCGGGCCGGGGGCCCCAAGACCGACCCGATCGACGCGGTCGCGGCGGCCAGCCAGTGCCGCGGCCACCCGGATGTCCCGGTTGCGGGACTGGCGCTCGGGCCAGACCGGCCAGGGCCTGGAGGTCCTCACCTGCGCGCGCGAGCAGATGAACCACGAGCGCAGTGCCGCGATCTGCACCCTGACCGGCCTGCTGCGCCGCTTCGACCTGGGCGCCGATGCCCGCCACACGTTGACCCGCGCCCAGATCGCGGGGGTGGCCCGGTGGCGCGAGCGTGCCGGTGACCGGATCGGGGAGGCGACCGCGCGCGCCGAGGCCGTGCGCCTGGCCAGGCGGGTCACCGACCTCGACGCGCAGTTGCAGACCAACCTGGCCGCCATCGAGGACCTGGTGGGTGCGGTGGCCCCCGAACTGTTGGGCCTGTTCGGGGTGGGCCCGGTCAGTGCCGCGGTGATCATCTCGGCGTGGTCGCGTCCGGGACGGATCCGCAGTGAGGCGGGGTTCGCCGCGTTGTCCGGGGTGTCTCCGGTGGCGGCGTCGTCGGGTAAGACGGTGCGGTATCGGTTGAACCGGGGTGGGGATCGGCGGTTGAATGCGGCGTTGTACCGGATCGTGATGACTCGGGCCAGGGGGGATCAGGCGACCCGGGAGTATGTGGAGCGGCGGACCAGGCAGGGTCGGACTCGCACCGAGATCTGGAGGTGCTTGAAGCGGTACGTGGCCCGCAGTATCTGGAGGTTGTTGAATCGTGCGCACCCGGTCTGCGCTGATGAGCCGGCACGGGTGGTGGCAGCGGCTTGACAAACATAGAAGCATCGCGTAAGGCCCCGGAACGCGATCCAGATCGCTCCGGACCCCCCTTGGGCGAGTGAAATGTTCACCGATCCCTCGCGCTCCCCACCCGCTCACCCCCACACTCAACCGCCCAGCACCCTGCGCGCCGCGCTCAGCAGCAGCCCGGGAGTGGAGTCCAGATCCTGGTCGGCCCGCCAGACCAGCCCGACCTCGCGGGTGCGCCGGGTGCGCAGCGGCAGGAAGACCGTCCCGGCCAGATGCAGATACGGGTCGTCGGCGGGCAGCAGGGCCACCCCGACGCCGGCCACCACCAGCCCGGCGACGGTGGACAGCTCGTCGGACTCGTAGGCGACATCGACATCGATCCCCTCATCCCGAGCGACCTCCTCCAGCAGCTGGCGGGAGTTCAGCCCGATCGGGGTCGAGATGAACCGCTCCCCCGCCGCATCCGCCAGGCTCACGGCATCACGCCTGGCCAGGGGGTGGTCGGCCGCCACGCACAGGGCCAGCGGCTGGCGCAGCACCTCCAGCCAGGCCAATCCCTCGTCTCTCGGCTGCGGGGAGCAGAGCGCGAGATCGGCCTCGTCGGAGGCCACCCGCTCGATCAGCTCGGTGCCGATCCCCTGGTGCAGCCGGATCTCGGCGCGCGGGTGGGCGCGGACGAAGCCGTGGATGAGGCGGGGCGCGAGCCAGGTGCCCAGCGAGTGCATGAAGTCGAAGCGGACCAGACCGGTCTCCGGGTCGAGCAGCCGCCGCACCTCCGACTCCCCGAGATCCAGCTGAGTGACGGCGGACCGGATCCGGCGGCGGAGCGCCTCGCCCCGGGGATTGAGGGCCAGCGCCCGGCCGTGCCGGTCGAACAGGGTGGTGCCCATCCGGCGCTCCAGACGGGCCAGCCGCCGCGACAGGGTGGGCTGCGGAATGCGCAGCTCGGCGGCCGCCTCACCGACGTGCTGGGTCTCGGCGAGGGCGAGGAACCAGGACAGATCGTCTGACAGCACGACCCGAATCCTAATGCAGTACATGCATCAAGGGCACCAATCCCATGCATTTCCATTCGTCCACACGATGCTCCACAGTGGACGGGTGCCCACCCCCGACGAGAACCCCCGGACCACACCTGACAAGGCGACACCGACCAACGCCTCCGAAACCGGTGCCCCAGCAGCAGATCCGGTCAGTACCGCCGAACTTCCCGAGGGCCTCCGGCACGGCCAGCCCGCCTACCATCGCGCGGCCCTGGCCCTGCTCTTCGCCGGGCTGGCCTCCTTCAACGCGATGTACTGCACCCAGGCCCTGATGCCCGCGCTCACCGCGGCGATGCGCATCACTCCGGCTCAGGCCGCACTCACCGTCAGCGCCACCACAGGAATCCTGGCCCTGGCGATCCTGCCCGCCTCAGTGCTCTCGGAAAGAACCGGCCGCGGCCGGCTCATCGTCTTCTCGGCGCTGGCCGCCACGGTCGTCGGGCTGCTGCTGCCGCTGGCCCCCGGCCTCGGCTGGCTGGTGGTCGGACGCGGACTCCAGGGCCTGCTGCTGGCCGGCGTCCCGGCCACCGCGATGGCCTGGCTGGCTCAGGAGATCCATCCCCGGGACCTCCCGCGGGCGATGGGGATCTACGTGGCGGGCAACTCCGTCGGCGGCCTGATCGGCCGACTGCTGCCCTCCGGTCTGCTGCAGTTCAGCGGCTGGCGAACCGCCCTGGCGGTCGACATGGGGCTGGCGCTGGCCTTCAGCGTCGTGATGGTGGTCATCCTGCCCAGGGAGCGCCGGTTCGTCCCCAAGGCCCTGCACTTCCGCTCCGAGCTGAGAACCATGGGACGCCAGTGGCGCGACCCCCGGCTGGCCGGGCTCTTCGGCGTCGGCTTCATCTTCATGGGGGTCTTCGTCTCCCTCTACAACTTCCTCGGATACCGGCTCATCGACCGCTTCGGACTGCCCCCCTCGCTGGCCGGACTGGTCTTCCTGCTCTACCTGTTCGGCACCGTCGCCTCGGCACGCGGCGGCCGGATGGCGGCCGAGCGCGGTCGCGGCACCGCGATCCTGGTCGGCGCCGCTGCCTGCGTGGTGGGCCTGCCGATCGCGGCCGTCAACAATCTGTGGGTGATGCTGCCAGGGGTCGCGGCGCTCACCTACGGGTTCTTCACGGTGCACGCGGTGGCCTCCGGCTGGGTCGGCGCGCTGGCGCCGAAGAGCCGCGGCGAGGCGTCCGGCATGTACCTCACCTGCTACTACCTGGGCTCCTCGGTGCTGGGCTACCTGTCGGGTCATGTCTTCCACGCCGCCGGCTGGGCGATGCTGATGATGTGGCTGCTGGCGCTGGTTCTGGTCGGCTGCCTGCTGGCCGGGATGGTCGCGCGGTCGGCGCGCCGGGTCGCGGCCTGACCTGCGGGACGCCGTCCGGCCGGCCCGGGCGGGCTGCCGCGACGCTGCCCGGAGGCGAAGACGCCACAACGACCGGTCCTGAGCAGCAGAGACCGGCAGCGAAGAACCACCGGACCCGCGGGAACCGATCGGCGTCCCCCTGCGTCCCACCCCCGAGTGCCGCGCGCACCCCCAGCCCCGAGCCCACGCCTATCAAGGAATCCCATGAGCCCTCTCGTCTGGACCCTCACCATCGCCGGTCTGATCGCACTGCTCGCGGTCGACTTCATGACTCACATCCGCAAGCCCCACGCCCCCAGCCTCAAAGAGGCGTCGATCTGGTCGGCGATCTTCGTCGGCGTGGCCCTGATCTTCGGAGTCGGCGTGTGGATCGCGGCGGGTCCCGAGCTCGGCAAGGAGTACTTCGCCGGATATGTCACCGAGAAGGCGCTCAGCGTCGACAATCTCTTCCTGTTCCTGGTGATCATGACCAGTTTCGCGGTGCCCCGGGAGAATCAGCAGAAAGTGCTGATGTTCGGCGTCGTCTTCTCCCTCATCGCCCGCACCGGACTCATTCTGGCCGGCGCCGCCCTGGTGAATTCCTTCGCCTGGATCTTCTACGTCTTCGGCGCCATTCTGCTGGTCACCGCGGCGAGCATGATGCGGGGCCACGACAAGCAGCAGGAGCATGACGGCCAGGTCGACAACTTCATGGTGCGCGCCACCCAGCGACTCTTCGGCAAGGTGCTGCCCAGCACCGACCGCTACGACGGCGACCGGCTCACCACCGTCGAGCAGGGACGCCGGATGATGACCCCGATGCTGCTCGTGATGGTCGCGATCGCCGGCACCGACGTCCTGTTCGCCGTCGACTCGATCCCGGCGATCTTCGGGCTCACCCAGAACGCCTACATCGTCTTCACCGCGACCGCCTTCTCCCTGCTGGGCCTGCGTCAGCTGTACTTCCTGCTGGACGGGCTGCTGGACCGCCTGGTGCACCTGTCCTACGGACTGGCGGTGATCCTCGGCTTCATCGGCGTCAAGCTGGTGCTGCACGCCCTGCACGAGAATGCGGTGCCCTTCATCAACGGCGGCCATCCGGTGCACGTCCCGGAGATCTCGACGAACCTCTCACTGCTGGTCATCCTGTCCGTGCTGACGGTCACCGTCGTCACCTCCCTGTTCGCCAGCAGCCGACAGCGCAGGCGGGAGCAGGCGTCCGAGCAGGGGCAGGACGCCGTTCCGGCCGGCAACCCGGCCGACGACGCGGTCGAGGAGCCGTGCACACGCAGCTGAGAGCGCGAAGTGAGAACCCTGAGAAGTTCCGTAGGGGCGGCGTCTCCAGACCGCCATTCGGGGCCGGGAATGTAGCCTGTGGGCCGTGACATTCTCTCGGCGCGCCTTCTGCGGAACAGCTCTCGGTCTCGTGACAACCCTGTCCATGGCAGCCTGCTCCGGGAGCAACGGAGCAGGGTCGAATCCCCAGGCCAGCAAGGCTGCCCGAGCGGCCGCCGAGGCGAAATTCACCTCGGCCGACAGCTCCCTGGTCAAGGGCGTCACACCCACCGCTCTCACAGTGACCACCCCGCGCACCATCAACGCCCAGGTGCCGCAGATCCCGCTGGCGCGCAACCTCAGCCAGGCCCTCGAGGTGGTCCGCGAACGGACCCTGCGCGGGGCCGACTGGACCAATGCGAGCGACGTCACCATCACCAGCCAGTTCCTGGCGGTCTCCAGCGACGTCATCGGCGTCGAGGTGCGCGCGGCGGTCAAGACCGGCGGGAAGACCACCACCACGCCGACCACGCTGTGGTACGACGCGACCCTCTCGCAGACCTTCTCCCCCTCGGTGCTGATCTCCTGGCCGGGCTGGGACGCCTTCGCCCGCGCGGTCGCCCAGGAGGCCACCGCGCAGGGGCTGGACGCCGCCAAGGCGAGGGCCGCGCTGCAGGACGGCGCAGCCCCCTACGGCACCGGCCCGGCGATGGGATTCGGCGGCGGCAACACCTTCATCCTCTCCTTCCCGCCGGCGGTGCTGGCCCCGGATCTGGTTCAGGTCGTGCTCGACGCCAAGGTCGTCACCCCGCTGCTGTCCGACTACGGCACCAAGGCCCTGGGGGCGTCCCTCCATCCGAGCGCCTTCACCGGGACGCCGTCGACGACGGCCGTCTGGTACAAGGCGCCGAAGGACCGCCCCAAGCCGTCCTCCTCGCCGAATCTGCATCCGCTGCCGGGCGACTCGACCGCCTCCCCCGATGAGAGCCAGAACCCGACGCCGGCCTCCGGATCGGCGTCCTCCTCCCCCAGCCCGAAGTCGATCCCGCACCCGAGCACCGCGGTCGGCATCGACTGCATCGTCACCAAGGCGGTGGCGCTGACCTTCGACGACGGCCCGGGCCCGCAGACCGACCAGGTGATCGCCGCCTTCACCAAGGTGAAGGGGGCCGCCACCTTCTTCCAGCTCGGCGAGTCCATCGACCAGCACCCGCAGTTCACGGTCCTGGCGGCGGCGTCGGGGTTCGAGGTCGGCAATCACACCCTCAGCCATGTGGACCTGTCGACCGTCAGCGCCGACACCGCCCAGCGGGAGATCGCCGGCAACAACGCCAAGATCAAGAAGCTGATCGGACGCAACCCGATGCTGCTGCGACCGCCCTACGGGGACCACAACTCGTCGGTCGACGAGGTGGCGGGGGCGAACAACCTGGCGATCATCAACTGGATCGTCGACTCCCAGGACTGGCAGACCAAGAACGCCGCGGCCACCAAGAAG
Organism: Acidipropionibacterium sp.; assembly: GCA_022647765.1. GTDB lineage: Bacteria > Actinomycetota > Actinomycetes > Propionibacteriales > Propionibacteriaceae > Acidipropionibacterium. The sequence goes on along the minus strand of JALCLH010000011.1, from coordinate 77,860 downwards.
AAGATCTTCGCAGACGTCGCCATCTACACCGGGCCGATCATCCTGCTGCACGACATCCAGCCCTCCACGGTGACCGCCGTCCCGGAGATCGTCGACACCCTCGCCCAGCAGGGCTACGCGCTGGTGACGGTCTCCGAACTGACCCTCAACACCGGTGGTGTGAAGACCGCCCACGGCTACTGCCGCACCACCGCGCTGGTCCAGGACGGGTACCTCTGCAAGGGCTGAGGACTCTGCCTGCGGTCGGACGGGGCCGAGCCCTGTGTGACGCCGTCTGTCGATGGGGTCATTGGGCGTATTGACCCGGCTGCGGACGCAGCCTAGGCTGGACTCCATCATGGGAACTCCCCCAGATCCCATGATGGGTCCACCGCGCCCTCCCCCGGCAGTGGTGGACCGCGGGAGGTCTCGAGCTTCGCGCCGCGGCCTCCCGCTTTAACGTCTAGTGAACTATGTGGAGCTTTTTCAGCACCGGATTGATGAGCCCCGAGACCTCGTCGATCCGCAGGAGCTTCGCCACCACCACGAACACCACCACGAAGACCACCCCGCCGGCCCCCAGGGTCAGCAGGCTGTGCAGGCGTCGGGCCCCCAGCGGATGGAAGGCCCACACCGCCGCGGCGGACGGAATGCCGGCGACCACCGAGGCCGCCAGAAGTTTCGTCCACAGGCCGGAGACCTCGCCCATGCCCAGCCCGCCCATCTGACGGGAGGCCACGACCATCCACACCACGGCGACGATCCCGTTGCTCACGGTCTGCGCGGCGGCCACGGTCCACAGCGCCGTGGAGGCGGGCACCACGAAGACCAGGCACACCAGGATCAGCTGGGAGCCCGACAGGATGGACTGCATGACGAGGTTCTGGCGTCCGTCCTCGCGGGCGAAGCAGTAGCGCTGCTGGAGGGTCGAGATGCCGAAGGGCAACAGCCCCAGCCCCATGATCGCCACCGCTCCGGCCAGCGGCAGCACCTGGTCGTGCTGCAGGCTCCAGATGGTCTGGACGCCGGGGACCGACAGCACCACCATCGCGATCGAGCACGGGATGATGGCCACCGCCGGGGCGGTGAGACCCTTCTGCACCAGAGCTCTCAGGCCGGAGTTGTCGCCGTCGGCGTGGGCCGAACTCATCCGCGGGAAGAGCGCGGTGAGGATGGAGACGGTGATGAGGCCGTGCGGCAGCATGAAGATGAGGAAGGCGTTGTCGTAGGCGCTGATCGAGGAGACCTCGGGATGATGCACCCGGATGTACGACAGCATCTTCTTGGTGGCCATCCCGACCAGCTGGGCGATCAGCAGGGCGGTGAAGGTCCACGCGGTGAGCCGGGCCGCGGAGCCCAGCCCGTAGCCGCGCACCCCCCAGCGGGGGCGCCATCTGAATCCGCCCCGCCACAGCGGGATGATGAGGAACAGCCCCTGGACGGCGATGCCCAGGGTGGTGGTGCCGGCGACCACCCACACCATCTGGGGGGTCCACTTCGCGGGGTCGCCGTGGGCGCCGAACTGGACCAGGAACCACACCAGCCCGCTGATCTGGATGATATTGGCCAGCACCGGGCTCCACATGAAGGCGGCGAACTGGCCCGCGGGCGTTGAGCACCTGGCCGAGAATCGCGTAGAGGCCGTAGAAGAGGATCTGCGGCATGCAGATGAAGCCGAAGAAGGTGGTGAGTTCCCGGGCCGGCCCGGACCCCGAGAAGTAGGCGTGCAGCAGCCACGGCGAGGTGGCGGTGGCCAGCACGGCCACGATCAGCACGGCGGCGAAGGAGACGGTCAGCAGCCGGTCGACGAACTCCCGTCCACCGTCCTTCCACTTCATCGCCTTGACGATCTGCGGAATGAGAATGGCGTTGAGGACGCCGGCCGACAGCAGGTTGAAGATGACATTGGGCAGGGTGTTGGCGGCCTCGAAGGTGTCCAGCGCCAGCGAGGTGCCCAGCATCGCGGTGGTGAGCAGGGAGCTGCGCACCAGGCCCAGGATCCGCGACACCATGGTGCCGGCGGCCATCACCGCGCTGGCCCGTCTCAGCGACGCCGACTCCCGGGCCCGGGCGGCGGGTTCTTCGGCAGGGCTCGGCTCGACTGCCGGAGACTGCGGGGACGACGCCGGCTGGGGGGACGACGCCGTCCCGGCCCGCCTGGGGGCCTGCGGTTCCTGCTGGCTGCGACGGGGAGTCTGGGAGGGCGCCTCCCCCGTCCCGGCGTCCGACCCTGTCTGACCCGCTGCCCCCTCGCCCTGAGCCTGAGTCTGAGCCGCGCGCTCGCGAGCGGCACGATCCCGGGCCGCACGCTCCTGGGCCTGCCGCTGCTGGTCGACGCGGCGCTCGAGCTCCAGACGCTCCAGCTCCTGGATCCGCTGCGCGATGCCGGAACTGAGCATCGTCGCATCGGGGTCGATGGAGTCGTAGACGTCGAAGGTCGGGGACGGCGCCGGCCGGTCCTCGGGGAGCTTCAGCAGATCGTAGACGTCCGGACCGGAGGCATCCGCCGGCGCGCCGGAGCCGTCTCCCCGGTGAGGACGCCGGGGAGGCGGTGAGCTCGGGTCGGGGGGTTGCTGGCTCGAGCCGCGACGGCCGGTCAGCGTCCCGTCCCCGCGTAGACGACGGCCTCGCCCTCGGCGTCCAGCCCGAAGGCGGTGTGGGCGACCCGCACCGCCTGGTCGACCTGGTCAACGGAGACGACCACCGAGATCCGGATCTCGGAGGTTGAGATCATCTGGAGGTTGATCCCCGCCTCGGCCAGGGCCTGGAAGAAGGTGCTGGTGACCCCGGGGTGGGAGCGCATTCCCACGCCGATCACCGAGACCTTGCCCACCTGGTCGTCGTAGAGCAGCTGCTCGAAGCCGATCGACGCCTGCGCGGCGCGCAGCGCCTCGACGGCGGTGCGGCCGTTGGACATCGGCAGGGTGAAGGACAGGTCGGTGCGCCCGTTCATCACCCGGGAGGCGTTCTGGACGATCATGTCGATGTTGATCCCGGCGTCCGCGATGATCCCGAAGATCTGCGCGGCCCGGCCGATGGAGTCGGGAATCCCCGCAATGGTGATCTTCGCCTCGGAGCGGTCGTGCGCGACTCCGGAGATGATGGCCTCTTCCATGGCTGGTCCCTTCGTGATGTCAGCGAGATCCTTGACCCAGGTGCCGGGCTTGTCCGAGAAGGACGAGCGGACGTGCACCGGCACGTCCTCGCGGCGGGCGTACTCGACGCAGCGCAGGTGCAGGATCTTGGCGCCGCAGGCCGCCATCTCCAGCATCTCCTCGTAGCTGATCTCCGGGATCCTCCGGGCCTCGGGAACGATCCGCGGGTCGGCGGTGAACACCCCGTCGACGTCGGAGTAGATCTCGCAGTACTCGGCGCCCAGGGCGCTGGCCAGCGCCACCGCGGTCGTGTCGGAGGCGCCGCGGCCCAGGGTGGTGACGTCCTTGGTGGTCTGCGAGACCCCCTGGAAGCCGCAGACGATGACGACGTTCCCGGCGTTGAGCGACTTCTCCACCCGCCCGGGGGTGATGTCGATGATCCTCGCGTTGCCGTGCGCCGCGGTGGTGATGACGCCGGCCTGGGAGCCGGTGTAGCTGCGGGCCGGGACGCCGAGGTCGGACAGGGCCATCGCCAGCAGGGCGGCCGACTGCCTCTCACCCGTGGTGAGCAGCATGTCGAGCTCACGGGGGGCCGGCTGGGGGGAGACCTTGAGGGCCAGGTCCATCAGGTCGTCGGTGGAGTCGCCCATCGCCGAGATGACGATGACCACCTCATTGCCGGCCTGCCTGGTGGCGGCGATCCGGCGGGCCACCCGCTTGATCGACTCGGCATCGGCCACCGAGGAGCCGCCGAACTTCTGGACGACGCGCGTCATCAACCCTCCCGTTGCTGCGGACACTGCATTCTATCCATGGCAAAGGGACGACCCCTTGAACCCCGTAGCGACAGCACCGCGCAACCCAAGCTCGGCGTCGCAGGCCACTCCGCTCCACGGCGGGCCGACCCCTTCGAATCCCCGTGCGGCAGCACAGCGCAACCCCGCTCGGCGTCGCAGGCCACTCCGCTCCACTCCATGACCCCTTGAACCCCGTAGCGACAGCACCGCGCAACCCCGCTCAGCACCGCAGGCCACTCCACCGGCAATCACGGCGAGAGGCGCCCCGCTGAGGCTACCCTCGAGTCCATGGATCCGAACATGCGCATCGGCGACTCCGAACGGGACGCCGCCGTCGGCGCGCTGCGCGACCACCACGTCGCCGGACGACTCACCGCCGAGGAGTTCTCCGAGCGGATGGAGACCGCCCTGGCGGCACACACCCAGGGCGACCTCGACGCGCTCTTCCAGGATCTGCCCGAGACTCCCCCGCCGGCCGCCCCGGCGTCCTCCACCACGAGCACTGCCGTCGAGAAGCGCCAGTCCGGCCAGCTGTCGCCCGCCCAGCGCAAGGCCCTGGACGTGGCGGCGGCGCTCACCTGGCCCGCGGCCCTGGTGTTCTGCTTCGCCACCGGGTGGCAGTGGTGGTGGGTGATGCTCATCCCGATCTTCGTGATGCCGGCGCTCACCGGTCACTCGGGCCACCACAGATCAGACCACCGGAAGAAGCGCGACGAGGACGACTGACCCGGGTCTCCCCCTGAGATTTCGGCTCCCCGATCCAGCTCACCCCGTGACATTGCGTCCCCGATCCGGCCCACCCCGTGGAGATCACTCCCGCCTCGCCGTCCCGACGCCCTGATCGGGCTGGATTACGGCGAGGCGGGAGTGATCTCCTGCAGGTCTGCGAGGATCTCCGGCGCCCTCCACCGCCTCTTGCCGGTCGTCGGGTGAACATTTCACTCGCCTAAGCCGCCGGTCTCGCACTGGAATCGCTGAGTCGGCCCTTACGCGAGTGAAATGTTCACCTGCATCCCGGATCAGGCCTTGACCACCCGGATCGACAGGCCCAGATCGGGCTCGGTGGCCCAGTCATCCCCGGGCTCGGCCTCGGCCATCGAGGTGGCCAGCACCTCCTCGGCGATCTCGCCGGCGTGGTCGCGGATCGCCTCGGCCAGCTGACCGGCGGCGTGCCAGCTCAGCGAGATCCGGTCGGAGACCTCCAGGCCCACATGCTTGCGGGTGTCCTGGATGAACCGGACCGCCTCGCGGGACAGCCCGGCGCGGGCCAGCTCCGGGGTGATCTCCAGATCCAGCGCCACCGTCTCGCCCTGCTCGTTGACGACGCTCCAGCCCTGGCGCGGCCGCTCGGAGATGATGACGTCGTCCGGCCCGATGGTGGCCTTGCCGCCCTCGACCTCCGGGACATCGAGAGTCACCTGACGGCCGGCGGCCAGATCGGCGGCCAGCTTCGAGGCGTCGCAGGAGGCGATCGCGGCCGCCACCTTGGGGGTGGCCTTGGCGAACCGCTTGCCCAGGGAGCGGAAATTGCCCTTCGCCGTGTGGTCGACCAGATCGCCCGAGGAGCCGAAGGACTCCAGGAGACGATGTTGAGCTCGGACCGGATCTCGGCCTGCAGGGACTCGTCGAGACGAGCCAGATCGGTGCCGGAGATGAGAGCCCGGCTCAGCGGCTGACGGACCTTCACCCGGGCCTCGGCGCGAGCGCCACGGCCCAGCTCGACGACCCGCCGGGCCAGATCCATCGACTCGTCCAGGCCCTCGTCGATGACCGACTCGTCGGCCACCGGCCAGCTGGTCAGGTGCACCGAAGCAGGGCCCTGCGGGTCGGTCGCCGCGAACAGGTCCTGCCAGACCCGCTCGGTGATGAACGGGGCGATCGGGGCCATCAGCCGGGTGAGCACATTGAGGGTCTCATGGAGGGTCCACAGGGCACTCGGGTCGCCGTCCCAGAAGCGGCGACGGGAGCGACGCACGTACCAGTTCGACAACTCGTCGATGAACTCCTGGAGCAGGCCCCCGGCGCGCTGGGTGTCGAAACTCTCCAGCGCCGCGGTGACGTCGCGCACCAGCACATTCGTCGACGACACCAGCCACCGATCCAGCACATGCCTGTTTGAAACGGCGGGGGGGACGACCCCCCCGAGCCCCCTCGGGGGGTCGTCGATTGCCTGGTCACCCTCGGCTGCCGTGGCCACAGCCCCCGCAACCTGGCACGGCGTCCACCCATTCGCCCGAGCGTAGAGGGCATGGAACGAGACCGTGTTCCAGTAGGTGAGCAGCACCTTGCGCACCGTCTCCTGGATGGTGTCGTCCCCCACCCGCCGGGCGCTCCACGGAGACCCGTCGGCGGCCATGAACCAGCGCACCCCGTCGGCTCCGTGCTTGTCCATCAGCGGGATGGGCAGCAGGATGTTGCCGAGGTGCTTGCTCATCTTGCGGCCGTCGGCGGCCAGGATGTGACCCAGGCACAGCACATTGCGATAGGGCGACTGGTCGAAGACCAGGGTGCCGACCGCCATCAGGGTGTAGAACCAGCCGCGGGTCTGGTCGATGGCCTCGCAGATGAAGTCGGCCGGGAAGTGGGCCAGGAACTTCTCCTTGGACCCGGGCACGTGCGGGTATCCCCACTGGGCGAAGGGCATCGAGCCGGAGTCCAGCCAGGCGTCGGCCACCTCGGGCACCCGGTGATAGGTGTGCCCGTCGCGCTCGAAGGTCACCTCGTCGATGAACGGGCGGTGCGGGTCCAGCCCGGTGAGGTCGCGCCCGGCATATTCGGACAACTCCGCCAGCGACCCGACGCAGATGACGTCGTCGCGGTCGTCGTCGTTGCGCCACAGCGGCAACGGCGTCCCCCAGTAGCGGGTCCGGGAGACCGCCCAGTCGATGTTGTTCTCCAGCCAGTCGCCGTAGCGGCCGTGCTTGATGGTCTCCGGGTACCAGGTGGTGGCCTCGTTCTGGGCCAGCAGCTGCTCCTTCATCCGGGTGGTGCGGATGTACCAGGAGGGCTGGGCGTAGTAGATGAGCGGGGTGTCGCAGCGCCAGCAGTGCGGGTAGGAGTGCCAGTGCATCTCCAGACGCCACAGGATTCCGCGGCGCTCGAGGTCCTCGCTCAGCGGCTTGTCGGCGGACTTGAAGAACATCCCGCCGACCATCGGGATGTCGGCCTCGAAGGTGCCGTCGGGGCGGATCGGATTGACCATCGGCAGCCCGTAGGCCCGGCAGGTGGCCAGGTCGTCGGCGCCGAAGGCGGGCGCCTGGTGCACCAGGCCGGTGCCGTCCTCGGTGGTGACGTAGTCGGCCAGGATGACGAAGTTGGCGTCGGCGGGGGTGCGGCGGCCGTCGGCGGTCCGGTGGTCGGTGGCCGGCCAGGAGATCCACTCGTAGGGGCGCTGGTAGGTCCAGAACTCCATCTCGGCGCCGGAGAAGGACTCCCCGGTGCGCGACCACTCCTCGCCCAGGACGGCGTCGAAGAGCGGCTCGGCGATGACGAGGTCCTCGCCGGGGCCGGCCTCGGCGGTGGTCTCGTGCTCGGAATCGGTCTGCGGGGCCGGGTTGCGGTGGGCGACGACATAGGTGACGTCGGGGCGCACGGCGACCGCGGTGTTGGAGACCAGGGTCCACGGGGTGGTGGTCCACACCAGCAGCTTGGCCCGCCCGGCGAGCGGCCCGGAGGTGAGCGGGAACTGCACGTAGATCGAGGGGTCGCGGTCGTCCTGGTAGCCCTGGGCCAGCTCGTGGTCGGACAGGGTGGTGCCGCAGCGCGGGCAGTAGGGGGCGACGCGGTGGTCCTCGCCGAGCAGGCCCTTGTCGAAGATCTGCTTGAGACCCCACCACACCGACTCGACATACTGGGGATTCATCGTCCAGTAGGCCTCGTCCATGTTCACCCAGTAGCCCATCCGGCGGGTGAGCTCGGTGAAGGCGTCGACATGCCGGGAGACCGACTCGCGGCACTTGGCGTTGAAGGGTTCGACGCCGTACTTCTCGATGTCGGGCTTGCCGGAGAAGCCGAGCTCCCGCTCCACGGCCAGCTCGACGGGCAGCCCGTGGCAGTCCCAGCCGGCCTTGCGGTCGACGTGGTAGCCCTGCATGGACTTGAACCGGGGGAAGACGTCCTTGAAGACGCGGGCCTCGATGTGGTGGGTCCCGGGCTGGCCGTTGGCGGTCGGCGGCCCCTCGAAGAAGTTCCACGGCTCGCCGTCCTTGGTGGCCTCCAGGGACTTCTGGAAGGTGTGGTTGCGGTCCCACAGATCGATGATCTCGTGCTCCATCGCGGGCAGGTCGATCTGCGGTGGGACGGCGCGATAGCCGTTCGGGTGATCGGGTCTGGGGCTCTGCTGTGCGCTGGTGGCGTCGCTCATCGCGATGGTCGCGTCCTTCGTCGTGTCGATCTCGACGAGGGACGAGCTCCCGGAGAGTTCCCGGGGTACCCGCGGTACCACCCTCATTGCGCCTTCCTGTCCCTGGGGGCACCGGGGGTGCCGGGGAGAGGAGACGCCGCTTCCTTGACGCCGCTGCCGGTTCTAGTGAGGCCCCCGCCCGGGATGTTCCGAGGTGTCTCGGTCTGTCTCGGTGGAGCGCCCGTTCTTCCGGCGGCTCCGGGGTGATGGCCCCATCGACGCCGTGCGACGCAGAGATCATACGACCTGCGTCAAGGGAGCGCTCCACCTGCTACGTTCTCGCTACACTTGTAGCATGTCAAAGATCAGTCAGCGCGAGCTGCGCAATGAGAGCGGCCGGGTGTTGCGCGAGGTGGAGGCAGGGCCGAGAGTTCATCATCACTCGGCGCGGCGTCCCCACCGCCAGGATCGTGCCCTTGGTCGAAAGCGGCGGTCCCCAGGGTGGCGGCACCCTGTTGCACCGCCCGGCCCGCAGGCCCGCACTGTTCTCGGCCGACGAGCTGGTGAGCTCGCCGATCCCGACGAGCCGGGTCCTTGACGAGTTGAGAGAGGACCGATGACCGCCTGGTATCTCGATACCTCGGCGGCCCTCAAGCTCGTCGTCGACGAGGCGGAGTCCCGGGCCCTCATCGCCGCCGTCAACGCGAGCCGTCCCTCGTTGGTGTCCTGCTCCCTGCTGGAGACCGAGATGCGCCGGGCCGCCCACCGCATTCCGGCACTCACCCAGCGCCGGGCCACCGAGCTGTTGGAGCGGATCGACCTGTACATTCCATCAGCGGCGGTCTTCACTCAGGCCGGGCTGCTGCCCGGGCCAGATCTGCGATCTTTGGACGCCATTCACCTGGCAGTCGCCCTCCAGCTCGGCGTGGACGCACTCATCAGCTACGACAAGCGGATGGCCGAAGCCGCCGGGGAGATCGGGCTGGCCGTCGCGGCCCCGCAGTGAGCTCCGAGGCGCAGGAACGCTGACCGCCGGTTTCCTCGACCCAGTCGTGTGCCGTCGCACAACACATACCCTTGACATACTCTTGTGCGTATATCCGCAGATGCGTATCATGACTCTATGGGTGAACTCTGGAGGGTGGTCATCTCCCCTGAGGTCTCGGACTGGTATCGATCTCTTCGTCCAGCCGACCGTCGGATGGCGGACAAGATGATCGACATGCTCAGATCAGAGGGCAGCCAGCTCCGGATGCCCCACAGCAGATCCTTGGGCGATGGGCTTTTCGAGCTGCGTTTCTCGATCCAACGAGCAACCGTCTCCCAACGCATCACCTACCTGTTCGAGCCGGAACGGAGAATCATCACACTCACGACATTCCGAAAGGCGAGAAACAACGAACGGCGAGAAGTACACCGTGCCAGGCGGGCAAAGATTGATTTTGAGGAAGGGCATGAAGCATGAGCACTATACCTGATGGTTACATCGATTTCGACGATCTGAGAGCCGAGGTGGATGCGTCGTACACTCCCGAGCAGCGCAAGGAGTACGAAGATGCCGGCTCGGATGCGGAGACCCAGATCGAGTTGGCGGAACTCGTCTACAAGATGCGCACTGAAGCAGGCATCAGTCAGGCCGAGCTGGCGCGCCGCATGGGCACCCGCCAACCTTTTATCAGTGATATTGAACGTGGCGGACGTACACCGACAGTGGCAACGCTGAATCGCATCGCTCACGCCACCGGCAACCGGCTCCGTCTCACGGTCGAGCCGGCCTGAGGTTCTCGGCCAGCAGGGACTCGATCACCTGGGCGACGCCGTCCTCGGCGTTCGACGGGGCCAGAGCATCGGCGGCGGCGATGGCGGCCGGCACCGCATTGGCCATCGCCCAGGAGCGTCCGGCCCAGGCCAGCAGCTCGACGTCGTTCTCCCCGTCCCCGAAGGCCATCACGTCGGCGCGCCCCATCCCGAGGCGATCGGCCAGCATCGCGACCCCGGTCTCCTTGGTGACGCCGGCCGCGCTGACCTCCAGCATTCCGGCCCCCGAGCTGGTGACATGCACCGCATCGGCCTCCGGGAGCGCGGAGGCGATCGCGGTGAGCTCGGCCACCGAGAGACGGGGGTGCCGGGCCACCAGCTTGAGGCAGTCGAAGCCGGTCACCTCGTCGAGGCTCAGCGCGGGCATCGCCGCCGGGTCGCGGTGGTGGTCGGAGAAGACGCACAGCGCGGCGTAACCCTCCTGGGAGGCGAAGGTCCGCCCGTCGTCCTGGATGGCGGCGAAGACGGTGCCGGGGGCCGCCGCGGACAGCGCCCGGGCGAACCGGCGGCAGACCGGGGCGGGCAGGGTGCGGCGGAACAGCACCGTGCCGGCGTGCAGGTCCCAGCAGATCGCGGCGTTGCTGCACAGCGCCCATCGGCCCAGCCCCTCGCGCAGGTCGGTGAGACCGTAGAGCTGGCGGGCGGTGACCGGCACGACGGGGACGCCGGCCCGCTCGGCCGCGGCGACGGCCTCCCGGGTGCGATCGGTGATGGTGCCCCGGGGCGAGAGCAGGGTGCCGTCCAGGTCGGTGGCGATGAGCATCAGGCGACCTCCTCCAGCAGCGACTCGACGACCCGGGCGAAGCCCTCCTCGGCGGCCGGCGGGGCGATGTCGGTGGCGGCGTCCTTGGCGAGCTGCTGACCGTCGGCCATCGCGAAGGAGCGGCCCGCCCAGGCCAGCATCTCGGCGTCATTGCCGCCGTCGCCCAGGGCCACCACGTCGGCGCTGGTCATTCCGAGCAGCCCGCAGAGCCGGTCGAGGCCGGCCGCCTTGGTGAGCCCGGCGGCGCACATCTCCACCATCGGGAAACCGGAGTTGGAGGTGTGACCGCCGGGGACGTCCAGGGCCAGGGTCCGGGAGACGAACTCCTCGGTCGGCAGATCGGTGCTGCGCACCATGATCTTGAGGCAGTCGTGGCGTCGGATGTCGTCGCGATCGGCGGGGACGAACTCGGCCGGGTCCTTCACCAGCTCGTCGGGCCGGACCTGCTCGAGGTAGTGCTCGGTGACGGCGAAGACCCGCCCGCCGTCGCGGACCGAGGCGAACTGGGCGCCCGGCGCGTACTCCAGCACGGCGTCGACGAAGGCGGAGACGGTGGCGGCCGGAGTCATGGCGCAGAACAGCACCTCGTCGTGGGCCAGATCGATGCCCAGCGAGCCGTTGTTGACCAGTGCGTAGCGGGAGAAGGCGTCCGGCAGCGTCCGCAGCCCGCCGATCTGGCGCCCGGTGGTCGGCACCACCGGAATCCCGGCCTGTTCGGCGGCCCGGATCGCGGCCCGCGCCCGGTCCGAGATGGTGTTGTCGTGGCGGACCAGCGTTCCATCGAGATCAGTGGCGATCAGCACCGCCCCACCATATCGAGCCGGTCCGCGCCCCGGCTTCGCGCGCTTTGGCCAGGCCGATGGTCCCGATCACTCCCGCCGGAGGGTGTTTCGACACCGCCAGTGCAAAAACACGGCGTTTCGGGAGTGATCGGGACCATCCTCCTGCTCCGCCACCCGGACCCGGTTTGGGCCGGGCGGCCGCGCTGTGCTGAAGTGTCCCTGGCCGGGAGGCAGCGCCGTCCGGAGGTGCGCGACGAGGAGCAGAGGAGGCGGCGGCGGTGACTCAGCGGGGCGGCGAATCCACGAACGACTCCACGCACGAATCCACGCCCGGTGAGAAGCGAGGAGACGGGCCCGCCCAGGGGCAGCAGGGATGGCAGGGGAAGCCGGAGCATCAGGAACAGCCGGAGCATCAGAGACAGCCAGAGCGGCAGGAACAGCGGAAACAGTCGGATGAACAGCCCCGGGAGAACAGACCGGCTCCCAGGGACCGGCCTACCCAGGCCCGGAGCCTGTGGCGAGCGCCGTTCACCCGCTATGTGCGCGCCGCCGAGCCGCTTCCCCCCGACCGCGACCTGGTGGCGGCCCGGGACGACGAGATGGCCGCTGCCGAGGCCCGCCGGGTCTTCGACCTCATCATGCGGGTCGCCGTGATCGCGCTGTCGGTGGGGGCCTCCTCGGCCGAGTCGATCGCGATGGCGCTGCGCATCGCCGACGCGTACGACATCCACGTCCACGTCGACATCACCAACACCTCGGTCATCGTCACCCAGCACCGCAGCCTGGACGACGACCCCATCACCTCGCTGCGGGTGGTGCGCACCCGCACCCCGGACTACCAGCGCCTCGAGCGGCTGGAGCGGCTCGTCGACGACATCAGCCGCCGCACGATCGGGCTGGACGACGCCCGCGGGCGGCTCGACAGCCTGGTCACCGCCCCGCGGCTGTACCGGAAGTGGTTCGTCACGGTGAACATGGGCGTGATGGGAGCCGCGATGGCGGCCCTCTACGGCGCCTCGGTGTGGGACGTCATCATCGCCTTCCTGGCCACCTGCCTGGTCGACGTCGCAGTGCAGGCGCTGGCCCGGCGCCGGGTGGCGAATTTCTTCGCGCAGGCGGTCGGCGGGGCGATCCCCACCGCCGTCGCGCTGGGGATGATGCTGCTCACCTCGGTGACCGGGATGAAGCTGGACCTCTCGCCCTCCCTGGTGGTGGCCGCCGGGATGATCTCCCTGCTGGCCGGCACCGGCGCCGTCTCGGCGGCCCAGGACGCCCTGGACGGCTACTACGTCACCAGTTCGGGCCGCTTCCTCGAGGTCATCATGCAGACCGGCGGCATCATCTTCGGGGTGATGGCGACCCTGTGGGCGGGCCTCAAACTGGGCGTGCCGGGCTATATCTCACCGACCCTGGCCTGGACCAGCGCCGACTGGGTGCAGATCCTCGCCTCGGCGATCGCCGCGGTCGGGTTCGGCGCCACCGCCCACTCCGGGGCCGCGCACCCTGGCGGTCTGCGGGGTGCTGGGAGCGCTCGGCTGGGGAGGATATCTGGCCGGCATGTGGCTCACCGGCTCGATGGTCATCGCCTCGGGTCTGGGCGCCGCCCTCGTCGGCCTGCTCTCGTCGATGGCTGCCAAGCACTGGCAGGTGCCGCAGGTGGCGCTGGTGACCATCTCCGTCGTCCCGCTGATGCCCGGCATGATGCTCTACCGCGGCCTGTACATGCTGATGGCGGGCCAGCTGGGCATCCCCGCGCCTGAGTCGGGGGGCAGCGTGCTGGCCCAGTCCGTGCTGATCGGGGTGGCGCTGGCGGCCGGGTCGAGCCTGGGCGCGCTGGCCGCCCGGCCGCTCACCATCCCCGAGGACCACGGGGTGCGCCACGCCGTGCTGGCATCCTGGTTCCGCGGCGCGGCGGTGCCCCGCGACTGGGTGCCGCGACGGGCGCGACGCCGTCGGGGCGGACGGCGCGACACGGCCGGGCGGTAGCGCAGCCGGAGGGGGGACGCCGTTCCTCCGGCATGCCGTCCTTCGAGATCGGCAGCACGCCCCGAACCTCCCGGGAGTGTCCGGGAGCGGGTCGGCTCAGTCCCTGCGTCTCAGCACCGGCTTCGCCGCCGGGACGAAGATCCTCACACCCACTCCGACCAGCAGCGGAATCCCCAGCGCCAGGGCCGCGAGGTATCCCCACGGGACGGCCACCACGGTCGAGGGACCGGACCCCCAGGACGCCAGCACCATCGGGGCCGCTCCGACCAGGGCGCCGATCACGCTTCCGATGCCCACGGTGATCGTGGCCTGAACCGCCGCGATCCACCTGAGGGTGCCGGTCGAGGAGCCCACCGAAGCGAGCGCCGCCCGCGCCGGGCGGGAGTCCGACAGGCTCAGCGCCAGCACGACGACCGCCACGGTCAGGGTGAGCACCGCGGCCACCAGCGCTCCCCAGCGCAGGACCAGCAGCCAGGTCCGATCATGGCCCGACTCGTAGACGAAGGCGTTCTGGAATGAGGTCGCCCGTGCGATCTCGGCGTTGATCCGGTCGGCCTGGGCCTGGGTGGGGGTGGCGGCAGCCGGAGCCAGGTCCGCGTGTCTGCGCAGCTCCAGTTTGTCGAAGTCGGCGCCGGCGATCCGGGCGGCCTGCGACCGGCCGATCAGTGCCGGGAGCATGCTGCCCGATGCCTCCGAGGAGACCATGGCGGGCACCGCCGGTGTCGCTGTCGGTCAACTGGTCGTTCGCCTGGGTGTAACGCGACAGGCGCACCGTCGTCCTGCCGCCAGGAGCCAGCCGCTGGTTGAAGACGACGACGCCGTTGTCCAGGGCCTGCAGCACCCTCTTGTCCGGGTCCTTTCCGGTGAGCACCCGGTACAGCGAACCGTCGTCGACCGCCACCGGTACCAAGGCGTAGGAGGAAGTGTCCCCAACCTCGACATTCCTCGCCGAGGGGGCACCCGCCTCCGACATCCGGACAGCCACTTCCAGCGCATTGTTGCAGGAGGTCTGATGATAGACAGCGTTCCCGGGCCCCAGCAGGTTCCCAGTGGCATCCGTGCACCACATCAGCGTGCGTTCTGGAGCGGAGCCCCCGACCGTCCCGAGCTCATTCTCGACCGCCTTCACCTCGCTTGCCGCCATCTCGGGGCTCACCAGGCGCTGGGAAGAGTCGTCCACACCGGCGGTCGCCACATGTTCGGGAAGGGAAGGGGCGTAGTTCCTCAGATCCGTCCGGTACTGGCCGTCGACCATCGTCAGCACCGCTGAGAACAGCGCCATCACGGCCATCGAGGCGGCGACGCAGGCGACTCCCCGGCCCCGGTTGCGGGCCAGGTCCCGCAGCGCGAAACGTGGCGACAGGCGTCCTCCGGCGGAGGGCCGGGCCACCGCACCGAGGATCCAGGGCAGGCTGATCACGATCCCGGCGAAGAGCAGCACGATGCATGCGACGATCGGGATGTAGAGGGACGTATCGTCGGGGGTCACCGGGGCTCCGGTGAGTTCGTCCAGCGCGGGGTGTATGTGGAGACGCCGGAAGCGCACCGCTCCCCACGTCCCGATGCCGATCCCGGCCACCACCAGGGCCAGCCCGATCCACGGGAACCGCGCGGGGCCGGGACGCCGTCTCGGCGCTGCGCACCCCGGCCAGCACGTCCTGCTTCGCGACGGCGCGGGCCGGGACCCAGGCGGCGACGGTGGCGGCGATCACGCCGATGACGATCGCGCCGGCCGACATCGCCCATGACACCTCGATCGCATCGGGATAGGTCGTCGTCTCGGCATTCCGCCAGAACATGATGCCGACGCCGTAGGCCACCCCGAGTGCGGCTCCGAGCACGGCGCCGATGCAACCAAGCAGCACCCCCTGGCCGGTGACCAGGCGTCTCAGCACCCTGCGGTCGGCGCCGGTCGCGCCGAGCAGAGCCAGGGTCCGGCGCTGCTGACGGGCACCGATGGCGAAGGCCGCCCCGGCGATGGTCGCGGTGACCAGGGCGGCGAGGGCGCCCACCCCGAAGGTGGCAGCGACGGTGGACGCGTTGTCGCCTCCGCCAACCCCCCACTCGGCATAGTTCCTCTGGACCATCACGGCGAGACCCTGCCGGTTGAGCGCAACAGCCTGGGCGAAGGATGGCACCCGCCCGGTGCCGAACCAGGTGAGATCCCCGCCCGCTGCCAGCGGGCTGCCGGGGGCCACCCAGATCTGCACCGGCGGCGAACTTCCGGCGCGCGAGATGCCGGCCACCTTGTAGTCGGCGCCGTTGATCCGGATGGTCCTGCCGACTCCCCAGTCGTAGCGCTGCGCGGCCTCCGCGCTGATCCAGATCTCATCGGCTCCGGGCATCGCGGTGGCCCCCTTGGGCAGGGTCATCTGGGTGGTGCGGAGCTTGAACTGATCGGCGGCGACGATCACCGCGTCGACCTGGAGACCGCGCCAGTTCACGGTGGTCGAGGCCGTGCGCACGGGTTCCAGGGTGACGCCGGGCAGCCGGACCGAGGCGAGGGCCTGCTGCTGGCGCTTCAGGTCGGCGGCCGGCGTCTCCTTGGTGCCGGCCTCCTTGCAGGCGGTGCTGGCCAGATGCTCCTCCTGGTGGCACTTGCCGTCCCAGGAGTCGATCGGACCGACGACGACGTCGGCGTCGCCGAAGGTCTGTTCGGTTGCGGCTGCGCTCCCGATGCTCGCCTGATCGGAGCTCCAGATCGTGCACAGCCCGCTCACCATCGCCACCGGCAGCGCGATGAGCAGGATCACCAGCACCGCGCGGGCCCGGTGGCGGGCGATGTCGCGGCGGGCCAGCCGGGTGATGAGGCGTACGGAGGCATGACCCTTCCGGCCGGCCGGGAGAGTCCCGGTCGGCTGCGCGTGGCGGTGCATCACCAGTCTCCGCGGCGGGGCCCGTCGGCCAGCAGGCTCATCGGATCCGAGACGACGGCGGACTCGTCGACGAGACGCCCGTCCCTCAGAAAGACCACCCGGTCGGCCCAGGCGGCGTGCCGGGCCTCATGGGTCACCAGCACCACCGCCACGCCCTCGTCGGCGAGCTGGCGGATGAGGGCCATCACCTCGTCCCCGGTGGCCGAGTCCAGCGCGCCGGTGGGCTCGTCGGCCAGCAGCAGACGCCGGTCCCCGACGATGGCCCGCCCGATGGCGACCCGCTGCTGCTGGCCGCCCGACATCTCCTCGATGAACCGGTCGCCCAGTTCGGGCAGGCCGATCCGCTCCAGCGCCTCGGCGGCGACGACGCGCGCCTGGCGGGCGCCGACCCCGTCCAGCTCCAGCGGCAGGGCGATGTTCTCGAGAGCGGTGAGGGTGGAGACGAGATTGAAGTCCTGGAAGATGAAGCCGAGCTGACGGCGTCTGATCCGTGCCAGGTCGTCGCGCGACAGCCCGTTGAGGGACTGCCCGCACACCGAGACGACCCCCTCGCTGGGCTGGTCGAGGCCCCCGGCCAGGCCGAGCAGGGTCGACTTGCCCGATCCCGAGGGGCCCATCACCGACAGGAAGGTTCCGGGTTCGACGTCGATGCTGACGTCGCGCAGGGCATGGACCGCCTGCTCCCCGGAGCCGTAGACCCGGCTCACATGGTCCAGCCCGAGCACCGTGCGGGAGGACGGCACCGCGGGAGCGTCGGCCGCTCGGGTCGGGGCGGTCATCTCGGGCTCGTCTCGGTGGTGGCGGCCTTGGCGGTCTGGAGGGGCGCGCTCGCGCCCTTGCCGTCGTCACGGGCCTGACCGGCGTCGACCTGGACCTTTCCGGCCTTCCGGGCTTTCCGGTCGACTGCGCGGCGGTGCGCCGGGAGGCGCGCAGCACGGCGGTCTCGCAGTTGTCCAGCCAGCGGATCTGGGCCTCGGCGGCGAACACGAAGCCGTCGAGCATCAGCTGCCCGGCCAGGTCGTCATCGTCGACGGTGCGGCGGGCCTGGCGGTGATTCTGCAGGGCGCGCATCGTCTCGCGGCGCTGCACCTGGATCATCTCGGTGACGTCGATGCCGGGGGTGGTGGCCGCGAAGGCGATCTTGATGGCCAGCTCGTCGCGGGGCGGGGCGGCGCTCACCGGGGTGACGAACCACTCGCGGACCTGCTTTCGGCCGCCCTCGGTGATCCGGTAGACGACCCGGCCCTCGGCGTCCTCCTCGCCGCGCAGCACCAGCCGGTCGCGCTCGAGCCGGTCGAGGGTGGTGTAGACCTGCCCGACGTTGAGCGGCCAGGTCCCATTGGTGCGCCGGTCGAACTCGGTCTTGAGTTCGTAGCCGTGCCGTGGTTGCTCGTCCAGCATGGCCAGAATCGCGAACTTGATGGACATCTCAGCCTCCGTGTATGGCGTCCTGGACGGCGTCCCGTTCACCGGTGACGCATTGCCGCCCGCTGTGTTGAATACCTCGTATGGTGAATACTTCCATACTCGGTATAAGCGGTCAAGCGATGAACCTGGGTTTTCGCTGTGTCTTCTGGCGCCGCTCGGTCACCCTCGCCGCCGCTGGATCACCTGCCGTCTGCCAGGATGACGGCCGCCTCCGCGATCACCGGTGTGGCGCGAAAGGCCGTCACGGCGATCTCGACGGCGTCGACCGGGGTCGGCGTCACCGGCAGAATCCGGCGGTTCCCGACCGCCCCGCACTCCCCCAGCGCGATTCGCTCGCCGCCGCGGATGCCGGTGACCACGACATGCTCGATCCGCTGGCCGTCTGCGATGTGCTCACGCAACAGCACGGCCTCGACTGCTGCGGGGGCCGTTCGGGTAGCCTGCGCCGCCGCCCTGCCGCCCCTGGCGTCCAGCGAGATGGTGATGGTTGGACGCCGGTCGTCCGAATCCGGCCGCCAGACGGTGTGCTCGGCGTCGCCCGGATCGCCGGGGGCACCGGAGGCTGGATCGGATGCCGGGCCGGCCGGGAAGGATCCGCTGGAGACGGTGCGCAGCCCTCGGGTGGTGCGACGCCGCTGGTCGGCCAGCCTCTCGCCGAGACCGGCCAGTGCGAGCTTGTCGGGGACGCCGATGAGGCCGTGGCGGTCGGGCGGCACGTTGAGCAGGAAGGATGCGTTTCCCCCGGTGGCGGCGCGATGCAGGGCGAAGAGGGTGTCGGCGTCCCGCACTCGGTGGTCCTCTCGCCGGTGGTGGAACCAGCCGGGTCTGATGGAGGTGTTCACCTCGGCGGGGTACCAGGACAGGTCGCCGCGCATCCCGGCCAGGGCGGCTCGGGAGCCCAGGTCCTCCTCGTCGCTGCGGACCTGCCGGGAGAAGTCGGCGTCGTCGGCCTGCTGGGAGCGGGCGGCGACCCGTTCGGCGTCGCGCAGGGACGCCGGCACGACGCTCCACTCCTCGGCGCGGGCGTGACCCGCCTCATTGCCGCACCATCGGACGTCGGGGCCGCAGACCGCGATCACCGCGCCGGGCTGGAGGGTGCGCACGGTGTCGTAGTAGCGGTCCCAGTCGTAGACCTGGGTGCGTCCGTCCGGGCCCTCGCCGCAGGCGCCGTCGAGCCACACCTCGAAGATCTCGCCGTAGCCGGTGAGGAGTTCGGTGAGCTGGCCGACGTAGAAGTCGTCGTAGCGGCGTCCCGATCCGTAGCTCGATTCGGTGCGGTCCCAGGGCGACAGGTAGACGCCGAACTTCAGCCCGGCGCGGTCGGCCTGCCGCGGCCGTCTCGGCGACCAGGTCCCCGCGGCCGCCGCGCCAGGGGGAGGCGGCGACGGTGTGGGAGGTGAGGCGGCTGGGCCACAGGCAGAATCCGTCGTGGTGCTTGGCGGTGAGGATGACGCCGCGCATCCCGGCTGCGACAAGGGCTTCCATCCACTGGTCGGCGTCCAGCGCGTCAGGGTTGAAGAGCTCGGGGTTCTCGTAGCCGTGACCCCATTCGCGGTCGGTCATGGTGTTCATGCCGAAGTGGAGGAATCCGTAGAAGTCGAGTTGCTGCCAGGCGAGCTGACACGGGCTGGGGCGAACGGCGAGCATCTCGGGGAGTCGGTCGGTGGGCGCGGTAGCGTCCGAGCCGGGGCCTTCCGACTCGGCACCTTCCAACTCGGCAGTGCCTGAACCAGTATCGCCCAAACCGGCCGTGCGTCGCCTGTCGGCGCCCGACTTGGCATCGCCCAACCCAGCCGTGCGTCGCCTCTCCGCGCCCGACTCAGCACCCCCCGCCCCGGCAGCCCTCAACTTGGCGTCACCCGTCCCGGCCTCGTTTCGCGACGGCATCTCCACAAGAAGTCCTTTCGGTATCTCCCACCCACCATTGATCACGCCACCAGGACAGCCTGGGCGGAGTTCTCCCCAGAATTCGCCGCTCCGATTCTGACAGAGTCCTCCCCCGGGTTCTCGGTACCCGTTCCGCCGGCGATCGAGTCGGCCGCAGATTGTGGAAGGTGGTTCTTCAACCGTTCCGGTGGCAGCATCCGCGGTATTCTCGTGCCGGGGTCGACGACGATCCGCCACTGGTCCCGAGAATGGTATCCTGTCGGGTTCCACCAGAGCATGGTGATGCCTGCATAAAAGAGTCAAATTCGACAGGGAGGTCGGGCCTTCATCCCACCAGGGAATGATGTGGTGAGCCTGGCACAAATTCGCCGGAACCGTGCACCTCGGGAAGATGCAACCGCCGTCCCGCAATTCCAGGGCTCGCCGGATCGCACCGGTCACCAGGCGGTGTTCCTGACCCTCATCGAGCACTTGGGATTCCCCTGCCCAGGACCACGGGGAGGATTCCCGGCCTCGCAGCACATCCGCCGCAGCGATCCCGCATCCACCGGGATCTCATCGACGGCACCGTGGACCACTCCGGCGGCGATCTCCCCCTCGAGGGCATCGTGAAGCTGGTCGTAGTTGAGGGTGACGACCAGTCTCGGTGTCTGACCTCCCGCGGAGGGGAATCTTCTCGAGGCTGCCCAGCAGCCCGACCATGTCGATCAGGGCGTCGGCCATCCGCTGCCCAGTGGTCCGGGCCTCCCGATGCTCCACCTCGACTCGCGCGGCCAGGTACTCGGAGGCGTTGATCGCCCCAGCCTCGCGCTGGGTTCTCAGCGCTTGGGCCTCGTCGCGTTCGGCACGCCGGCCCTTCTCCCCGAAGGCTTGCAGGGTGCCGATGAGTTGGTGGGCTTCCAGGTCGGGCAGTTGCCCGGAGAACCAGGTGGACCCGTCACCGTCGGAGCCCCATGTCAGCCGCCGGTTCTTGATGGCCCGGCTTCGCTGCGCGGCGATCCGGGCCGCCTCATCGTGGGATGAGGGCACCGCCTGGGGTGCCACTTCCTCCAGAATCTGCGCCGTGGCTTTGCGGAGGCGCTCGGGCGGTGTGGTCGCGGCCCGCTCCAGGAACAGTCCGGCGGCACGGTCGACCTGCTCGCCGCTCATCCGATCCCGGGGCAACTTGCGGATCTCCTCCCCGATCACCGCCGCATGATCCGGGCGACACGTCACCGGCCAGGGCGGCGTCGCGCACACCCGATGGTGGGCGATCTTCGACGCGCGCTTCACTTCCCCGAGTCCCCGGCTGGACGTGCGCCCCTCTTTCATGGCCAGGAAATCCGACAGTGGCGTCCCGGTGGTGTGATCGGTCGCATTCGCCTTGTCCACCGCATCGGTGACCACCGCGGCCCCGGCAACCATGCGGTCAGAGATCGCGCGCATCTCGGTCATCGTGGCAACCATTTCCGCATCCGACATCCGGGGCAGGACCGTGTAGTCCAGGCCGTCGAGCTGTTCTCTGATGGCCTGGAGTCGTGTCCGGAATCCCGATACGTCGTCCATGGGAAAAGACTACCCGACGAGAGCAGTGAACGCAAGGGTTGAACACAGATATTTTCCAGAGACTCCCAGGCGATTGCGCACCTCTATCCGAGGCCACTGACAGTTCTTGGAACCGAGGCGTCCGCCTCCCTAACTGTTCCGGTGGTGGCGGGCATCAAGAGTTTGTTGGATTCTGGTTTGAGTACCAACGACAATCCGTCATACTTCTCCGTAGAACACCGGGCCACAGCCACGACTGCATTCACCACGTTTCCCTGCGTCTGTGAAGAACCTGTGACTATGTCATCCCCACACGGCGCCACCGTCAATGGGCAGCGCTCCTCTCCAGCAAAGCTCAGCACCCCCACACCCAACCCGTCGGGGCAACTCCACCCGAACCGGCCAGGACTGAGCCGAACACCAGCCACCACCCCTGAACGAGGGTTGACACGACCAACAGCGCTGATGTCTGCTGATCGACGTGACCCCCACACCCCCGGCCGAGGCCGTCCGCGCCCGCGTCGGGACCCTGCTGATCTTCCTGGTCAACGGGATGACCTTCGCCTCGCTGGTCCCGCGCTACCCGGAGATCAAGGCCAGACTCGCCGCCTCGCAGACCATCTGGGGCCTCGCCGTAGGCCTCGGGCCCCTGGGAGGACTGGCCCTGGGGCTGGCCGCCGCCCGTCTGATGGCGCGATTCGGCTCCCGCAATATCGCGGTCTGGCCGCAGTTGGCGTCGACCGGATGCCTCATCCTGGTGGCCAATGCCCCGCACATCGCCTGGATATTCGTCGCGATGATCCTGATGAGCGCCCTCGACGCCGTCACCGACACCTCGATGAACTATCAGGGGCTGAGAGTCCAGCAGCTCTACCGCCGCTCGATCATCAACACCTTCCACGGCTGGTGGTCGGTCGGCGCGGTCGCGGGCGGTCTGATCGGCTCGGCGATGGCCCAGTGGCGGGTCGGCATCAACCTTCAGGCGATCGTCACCATCGTCATCCTCGCCATGGTCTGCTGGCTGAGCTGGTCACTCATGCTGCCGGGCCGGGACGCCGGAACCCGGGACGCCGACCAGCGAAGCACCGGCTTGCAGGACACCGACCAGCTCAACGCCGATCGACGCGACGCCACCCCGCAGACAGTCCACCCCGAAAGCCGCCGCGACGAACGGCGTCCGACCCCCGATCCCGATGCGCACCTGGGCGAGAATCATCGCCCTCGGCGTGGTCGGCGCGATCGCGGGCGGCATCGAGATCGGCGGATCGAGCTGGGCCCCGTTGTACATGGATTCGGCCTTCTCGGTGACGCCATTCGTCGCCGGTCTCGGATTCGTCGGGCTGATGGCGGCCGAGACCGTCGGACGCCTGACCGGAGACCTCATCGTCAATCGCTCCGGTCAGGCCGTCGCCGTCGCCCAGGGAGCCGTGGTCTGTCTGATCGGAACGGCGATCTCGATCGCCTGGCCCACCCCGGTCACCGCGATCCTCGGCTTCACAGGCCGCGGGCTGGGGCGTCGCCACCATCATTCCGCTGGCGATGGACGTCACGAATCGTCTTCCGGGGGTCCCCGGCGGGGTCGGGCTCACGGTGACCGCCTGGGTGATGCGGCTCGGATTCATGGCCTTCCCGGTCGGCATCGGAGCCCTGGGAGACGCCGTCTCGCTGCGCTGGGCGATGATCTGCCTGCCCGTCGGGGCGGCGATGATGCTGGCCCTGGTGCCCCTGTTCCGACCGCCTCAGACCAAGCCCCGACAGGAGCTGATCCGCACGTCCGAGCGCTCCCTGGGCACTGTACGCAGGCGCTGTTCGGCCTCCTGACAGGTGCCCGGAAAGTGCTTCTCGAGCTCCGGGAAGAGTGGAGGCGAGGGCGTCCGCAAAACGACCGACCAGCTGATCGTCGAGAGCGAGAACCGTTGCTCAGCCCTCCTCGGCCGCCTCAGCGATGTGCTTCTCCAGGCGCTCGAGCTTGGCGGTCATCTCACCGGTGCGGCCGGGCCGGATATCGGCCTTGAGCACCAGGGAGACCCGCGTCCCGAACTGGGCGACCGCCTCGGTGGCCTTCTTGACGACGTCCATGCACTCGTCCCAGGACCCCTCGACCTCGGTGAACATGGAACTGGTGTGGTTCGGCAGACCCGACTCGCGCACCACCGTGACGGCCGCCGCCACCGCGTCTGCGACTCCGCCGTCCTCCCGGGAGGATCGGCCGCCACTGGGAACCAGACTGAATGCTGCAATCATGCAGCCGATTCTATTGGCCAGGGTCTGTGTCGGTCGGAACGACTGCCCAGGCTCAGACGCCGGCCTCATGCGGTCTGAGCCGACGCCGGATCCCCGGCGACATAGCGGCGCCCCTCGAAGGCCCGCCCCAGAGTCACCTCGTCGGCGTACTCGAGATCCCCGCCGACCGGAAGACCGGACGCCAGCCGGGACACCCTGACCCCCATCGGGGCGATCAGCCGGGACAGGTAGGACGCCGTCGCCTCCCCCTCCAGATTGGGGTTGGTGGCCAGGATCACCTCGGTGACGACGCCGTCGGCCAGCCTGGTGCACAGCTCGCGGATGTGGAGGTCGGCCGGGCCCTTGCCGTCCAGCGGCGAGATCGCCCCGCCCAGCACATGGTAGAGACCGCGGAACTCGCGGGTTCGCTCCACCGCGATGACGTCCTTGGACTCCTCCACCACGCAGATCACCGTCTGATCGCGGCGCGGATCGCGACAGTAGCGACAGGTGTCCTCCGAGGAGATGTTGAAGCACACCTGGCAGAACTTCGCCTTCTCCTTGACCTCCTTCAGGGTGTCGGCGAGGGCGTCGACCTCCTCGGCGGGGGCGTCGAGAAGATAGAAGGCGATGCGCTGTGCCCCCTTCGGTCCGATTCCGGGCAGCCGGGACAGGGCGTCGATGAGGTCTTGCAGCGGACCGTCGTACATGGGTCTCCTTCCGCGGCCGACGCAGTCAGCCGCCCTCACATGCTACGGCGGTCCCCCGTCAGTTCTGGGCGCCGACAGTTCTGGACGCCGTCACATCCCCAGGCCGGGAATCTTCGGTATCACGGACGCCTGCTTGGCCGAGGCCTTCGCGGCGGCGTCCCGCACGGCGGCCACCACCAGGTCGGCCAGGGTCTCGGTGTCGTCGGGATCGACCGCCTCGGGCTTGATCTCCAGCGACTGCAACTCCCCGGAACCGCTCACCACGGCGTTCACCAGGCCGCCGCCGGCGCTGCCCGAGAAGGTCGTCTCCGCGAGATCCTTCTGCGCCTGGACGAGCTGAGCCTGCATCGCCTGCGCCTGGGCGAGCAGACCGTTCATGTCGATGCCGCTGAGGTCGAAGCCGCCTGCGGGACTGGTCATCTGAATCCCCTGTCACGCCCAGGCAGTGCCCGGGAGATAGTCATTGATGCCCCTCGAACTTACCCGCACCAGCCCCACCGACCCAAGGAGCGCCTCCGACGGGCCGTAGCGGCGCCGCGAAGGTCATCCCACCGGTCGCCTCCGCGCCGACGAGTCAACATTTCACTCGCCCAAGGCCGGTTCCATGACACCGGAACCCACCGAGGCCCGTTACGCGAGTGAAAAGTTCACCTTGAGCGGCGCACCAGTCCGCCGCGAAGATCACCTCACCGGTCGCCTCCGCACCGGCGAGTCAACATTTCACTCGCCCAAGGCCGGTTCCACGACGCCGGACCCCACCAAAGCCCCTTACGCGAGTGAAAAGTTCACCTTGAGCGGCGCACCAGCCCGCCGGGGCCGGGCAGGATCACGCCCGTAGGGTCGGTGCGACAGCAAGTGCGCCTCAGTGCGCCAGCGGATCGTTGATGACGACCCCGCCGAGTTCGGTGCGAATCAGCTCGGCGGCTGAGATCTGCGGAGTCTCCACCACCTCCGACTCCCATTCCGCGGGCGGGATCTCCTCGTCCTCGGGAGGCGGCTCCTCGACGCGGTGGGACATCGGGCGGATGCCCTCCTTGGCGCGCGCCGACCATCGGTGGGTCGCGGTCGCGCCGAGGTCGGTCGCGGTGGTGCCACTCGCAGTTGGGCCAGGTTCGGTGGGAGCTGTCGCAGGGCGGTCGACCTGAGCAGGGCTCGTCCCAACGTGGCCCGGTTCAGCGGGGCCTGTCCCGACGCCGCCGGTCTCAATACCGCCGGTCTCGGGGAGGCCGGCGACCCGGCCCGCACCATCGGACTCGCCTGCGCCCGGCCGGACCGTCCCGCCCCGACCGGGCTCAGTAGGGCCCGGTGGGTCCTCGCGAGAGGGGCCGGGACCTGGGAGTAGGGGCCGGGACCCTGGGGGTAGCCGGAGTTCTGCGGCTGACCGGTTCCCCACGAGGAACCGGGCCCCTGCGAGGAAGCAGGCCCCTGCGACGGTCCAGGACCTTGCGAGGGGCCAGGTCCCTGCGACCGTCCCGGCGCCTGGCCGCCACCAGGACCGCTCAGCACAGGATTGAACTCGAGTTCGACCCCCAGCACCTCGACGACGGCGTCGCGAAGCACCTGGGAGTGCGCGTCCGAGGCGGCCACGCCGAGCGCGCCCGAGTTGCCGAACCCGATCGTGACCTGCCGGCCGTGGACCTCCAGCACCTGGGCGTACTGCGTCAGCACCATCCAGAGCATCTTGCCGTGGTCCTTGACGACATCGAGCACCCGCGGCCACTCGCGGCGCAGCATCGCGATATCGACCGCCGGAACGCCGGATGCCGGGGCGGGCGACGACCCCGATCCCCCTGCGGGACGCCGGTCGTCCCCGGACCGGGACGCCGGACCAGCCGGAGGCTGTGGGGACGCCGATCCGGCGGGGGCCTGCGGGGACCTTGAATCGGCCGGGGGCTGCTGAGATACCGACCCCGGAACGGACTGCTGGGACGCGCCCGGCTCCGACGGACCGCCGACCGGTCGCTGCGGGGCCTGCTGCGCCGGGTTCGACCCGTAGTTGCGCTCGCTGGGCCGGGGACGACGTCTCCCCCCCGAAGACGGGCGCCCCGACGAGGGCTGCTGCCCCGGCTGAGCAGACATGTCGCGAGCGGGCTGGGACGACGACGGCTGCCGGGAGACCGGGGGCTGAGAGGCCGAGGACTGCGACGGCCCCCGGCTGCTGGTCCGGCCAACCGGTGGCACCTCCGCCAGGCTGCGTCCCCGGCACCGACTGCGCCGGGGACGAGGGCGGCACCGCCTGAGCGGTGAACGATCCCGAAGACTGCGGCGCCGCAGATTGCGACGGCACCCCCGACGGCGTCCCCAGCCTCCGGTTGCGTCCCGGCACCCGCCGGCAGCTCACCGCCGCCGACGCCACCAGCGATCCCCGACTCGCCGCTCCAAGCGCTCGAGCCGGGCGTTGTAGCCGCGCTCCCCGGAGTCCGAACCGGGCAGCAGCACCCGCGAGCACATCAGCTCCAGATGCAGCCTGGGAGCGGTCGTCCCCCTCATCTGGGTGAGACCGGTGGCCAGCACCTCGGCGGCCCGGGTGAGCTCCCCGGAACCCATCCCGGCGGCCTGATGACCGAGTCGGGTGGCCTGCTCGGGTGAGGCGTCGATGAGGCCGGTGCTGCAGGCGTCGGGCACCGCCGAGAGGATCACCAGGTCGCGGACCCGGCGCAGCAGATCCTCGGTGAACCGCCTCGGGTCCTGGCCGATCTCGATCACCTTGTCGATGGTCGCGAAGACCTCGTGGGCGTCCCCGGCGGCGAAGGCGTCCACGATCTCGTCGAGCAGGGCATCGGGGGTGTAGCCCAGCAGGGCGGCCGCCCGCCGATAGGAGACGCCGTCCTCCTCGGCGCCGCCGAGCAGCTGGTCGAGCACCGACAGCGAGTCGCGCACCGACCCCCCGCCGGCGCGCACCACCAGCGGCAGCACGGCCGGGTCGACGCGAATCCCCTCCTTGTCGCAGATGGTGCGCAGGTAGGCGATCAGCGTCTTCGGCGGAACCAGCCGGAACGGGTAGTGGTGGGTCCGCGACCGGATGGTGCCGATGACCTTCTCGGGCTCGGTGGTCGCGAAGATGAACTTGACGTGCGGCGGCGGCTCCTCGACGAGCTTGAGCAGGGCGTTGAAACCCTGCGTGGTGACCATGTGGGCCTCGTCGATGATGTAGATCTTGTACCGCGAGGAGACCGGCGAGAAGAACGCCCGCTCGCGCAGATCCCGGGCGTCCTCGACGCGGCCGTGGGAGGCCGCGTCGATCTCGATGACGTCGATCGAGCCGGGGCCGCCACGGGCCAGATCGCGGCAGGACTGGCACTGACCGCACGGGTTCGGGGTCGGGCCCTTCTCGCAGTTCAGCGCCCGGGCGAGGATTCGCGCACTGGTGGTCTTGCCGCAACCGCGCGGCCCGGAGAACAGGTACGCGTGGTTGACGCGGTTGTTGATGATCGCCCGCTTGAGCGGCTCGGTGACGTGCTCCTGGCCGATCACCTCGTCGAAGGTGTCGGGGCGGTAGCGCCGGTAGAGGGCCAACGGCGGTTCATCCGGGTCCTGGTCGGCGGGACGGTTCTGGGCGACCGGACGCGGTGCGGTCGCCGCGGCGGGGGGCGCGACGCCGTCCGACTGCTCGGCGGCCGGGGCCGGCTCAGTGGGTTCTGCGACGCCGTCCAACGGCTCCGCGGCTGGCTGTCCGCCGTCTGGCTGTCCGGCGACCGGGGCCGGCCCGGTGGGTCCTGCGGTGTCGGCGGGTTCTGCGACGTCTGCATCGGTGAGTTCAGCTGCGGCCTCCAGTTGAACCGCCGCGGGGAGCTCATCTCCCTCGCCCTCGTCCTTCCCGTCCTCCTCGGACTCCAGGCCGTCAGGCTCCTCGGGGGTCTCCGGGCCGGTCAGCAGAGTGTCGTCCGCGTCCTGTTCGCCGGACTGATCGTCGACGTCGTCGGGCGGAGTGGGCTCGTCCAGACCGGCGGGACCCTCGGCGTCACCGGCCTGCGCAGCCGTCTCCCCCTCGCCCCCGGCGTCCTCCGCCGCGGGGACCGGGGCCGGCTCGGCACCGAAGAGGTCAGGACCGTCCTGGACGAAGTCGTCTTCGTCCTCGTCCTGATCAGGGTCGCCGGCCAGCAGCGGGTCGTAGTCCTCATCCACGAACCGAACCCTAGTTGACGCCACCGACACTACGGCGGAGGAGTCGGGGAACTGCTCACCCGAGCCCGGAACGGCGTCGCCCAATAACTCAGCCGAAGAACCAGAGCATCAGGCTGATCGCGACCACGAGCCCGAGAACTCCCCAGCCGATCGCCACTGCGCCCCGCACCGGGTGCCCCAGTCGCGTGGCCTTGGAGTTGCACACCGTGCAGACGATCGCCGGAATCGCGAAGGCCAGCAGTTCGCACACCAGAACGGTCAGGGAGAGCCAGAAGGGCACGCCGGGCGAATGAGTTGCGGATAGCCCAGATTGGCCGGCAGCAGGGTCTGCAGCATCATCCCGGCCAGACCGGCGGGAATCATCAGAAGCAGACTGCACCAGGTGATGCAGCTCCAGATGATGCCGGCACGGTCCTTGGTGATGATGCGATCCACTGGCACCAGCCTTCCTGTCATCCGACCCGCCCGGGGACGACGGCGATCAGTCCCGGCGGATCGACGACGCCGCGGACCCGGGCATAAAAAGGGGCTCCCCGCGCACCCGGTAGAGCCAACCTACCCTTGCTACCTCTCGGTCCTGGGGGAGTTCGGTCAGGTGCCGCCGCACGGGGAACCTTCTAGGAGTCTAGAGGACGCCATGCCGTCAGCCAACTCACCAGCCAACTCGCGGTGGCGTCGGGGGCGACAGCGGCCCTGCCTCAACAGTCCCACCCCAACAGTCCCGCCCCAGTGGCCCCGCCCCAGTGGCCCCACCCCAGCTGCCCCACCTCCACTGGCGAATGCAGTGGAATCCCACTGCATTCGCCAAGTTTGCCTGCATCTGTGGAGAGCCTGTGACCGCGCGGCGTCGCGCCCTCATGGCAGAATCGGCGGCATCCCATGGGAGGAGTCGCCATGACCAGAGTTGACGTGTGGCTGTGGTCGGTGCGGGCCTTCAAGACCCGGTCGATGGCCACCGCAGCGGTCAAGGGCGGTCACGTCAGACTCAACGACGAGCCGGTGAAACCGGCCAAGACCGTCAAGCCGGGAGATCGGGTGACCATCCACACCCCCGGCTGGGACCGCGTCCTGGAGGTGGTCGACCCGGTCAGCAAGCGGGTCGGCGCGAAGCTCGCCGTGGAGGCCTACCGGGACCTGTCGCTCCCCCGCCCGGAGTACCTGTCGGCACCGGTGGCCCGACGGGATCGTGGGGCCGGGCGTCCGACCAAGAAGGACCGCCGCGAGATCGAGAACCTGCTCGGCCGCGAGAACCGGTGAACGGACTGGTGAGCGAACCGGTGATTTGGCGCGGCGTCTCGCAGCCGGTACCCTCTGCGACGGAGGATTCGCCTAGAGGCCTATGGCGCTCGCTTGGAAAGCGGGTTGGGTTCACGCCCTCACGAGTTCGAATCTCGTATCCTCCGCCACTGCGGTTTCAGGGCCGCCTCGCACCGAATAGACGGGGCGAGGCGGTACGGTCACACCCCCGGGCGTGAAGCGCAGTCACGTCCCCGGAGGTAACCGGTGTCCCAACCCATGGCGAATTCAGACCTCACCGCGTCGCAGGCCGACGAAACGCCGGAAGCGCCCTCCGACCTCAGACGCAGCCTGAGCCTGCGCGACCTCGTCGTCTACGGCCTGCTGTTCATCGGACCCACCTCCACGATGGGCACCTTCGGCGTCCTGGACGCCCGCAGCCACGGCGCGATCGCCCTGGCCTATCTGGCCGCGACGGTCGCCGTGGCCTTCACCGCGTGGTCCTATGCCCGGATGTCGCAGGCGGTTCCCCGGGCCGGATCGGTCTTCGCCTATGCGACCGCGGGGCTCGGACGCCGACCGGGATTCATCGCCGGATGGATGCTCGGCCTGGACTACCTGTTCATGCCGGCTCTGATGACCCTGATCCTGGGAATCGCCGCCCACAAGCTCTTCGGCGGGGTGCCGGTCTGGGTGTTCACGGCCTGCGGGATCCTCGTCATGACCCTGTTGAACCTGGCCGGGGTGAAGACGACTGCCGCGGTGAGCTTCATCATCCTGGCCGTCGAGATCGCCCTGCTGGCCGTCTTCGTGGTGGCGGCGATCGTGGCGCTGGCCACCCACGGGCCCCAGCGCGGCTGGCTCTCGCCGCTGACCGGATCGGGAGGCTTCCAGCTGGGCGGGGTGATCGGGGCCGTCTCGATCGGCGTGCTGTCCTTCCTCGGTTTCGACGCCATCGCGGGCTTCGCCGAGGAGATCACCGGATCCACCCGGCAGGTCGCCCGGGCGCTGATGTTCTGCCTCACCCTGGCCGGTGCGCTCTTCGTCATCCAGACCTACCTCGGGGCGCTGCTGTCGCCGCTCACCCCGGACTATCTCATCGCCCATCCCGAGGACCAGGGCACCGCCTTCTACCAGATGTTGGACTCCCAGATCGGGACCTGGATGGGGACCGCGGTGACCCTGGTCAAGACGATCGGGCCGGTCTTCTCGGCGATGGTGGCCCAGGCCGCGGTGAGCCGGTTAATGTTCGGGATGGCCAGGGGCGGAACCCTCCCGAAGGCCCTCGCCGGAGTCGATCAGCGCACCGGGACGCCGCGCAATGCGGTGCTCGTCTCGGGGCTGCTCACGGTGATCATCGCGGTGGCCGCGGCCTATTCGGGCTGATGGTCTGGAGCTGCTCTCCTCGATGATCACCGTGGGGGCCCTGGTCGGATTCCTGTTCCTGCACGCGGCCGTGATCGGCTACTTCGTGGTCGGCCGACGCACCGAGCATCGCGCCCGTCACATCGCGATCCCGGCCGTGGGAGGCCTGATCATCCTCATCGTGCTGAGCCAGGCCGCGCACCCGGCTCTCATCGTCGGCGCGGCATGGCTGATCGTCGGGGCGGCGATCCTCCTCATCCAAGGCCGCAATCGCATTTCCACCGAGGCCGACTCAGGCTCCTGACCCCGGCGATATCGGCCAGGATCCTTGCGCCCCGGGAACCCCTCGTGACCCCGGCTCGCCCGGCGGGTGAACTTTTCACTCGCCCAAGGCCCGGATCCGAAGTCTCGCCTGATCCAGGCCCCTTAGGCGAGTGAAATGTTCACCACTCACCCGGCACTCACCTCCCGACCGCGCCATCGATGCGCCAGAAAGGCGCGGTGGGCTGATAGCGGACCCTCGGCAGACCGGGCGGCCGGTGGTTCCGGTACAGCTGGGAGCACAGGTCGGCGAGGAGGTCGTTCGGATTGTTCCTGAGCTGATACGGGGTGACCGGCATCTGGCGCCAACCCTCGGCAGCGAACCACCGGGCCCGAAGGGCGTCCTCGGCGAACGCCTCCGCACTGTTGTGGTACTGCAGACTGGCGATCTCCACCGCGAGCTTCTCGGCCACGAAGGCGGCATCGGGATGACGCTTCTTGACGCAGGTACGCCCGTCCACGGTCGGATGGAGCAGGACCGGCAGATTTCCCTTCCACCCGGTGATGCCGACCAGACGCAGCAGCTCGTGAAACTCGAGTTCGGGCACCGACCATGGGGACTCGCTGAGATAACGCACCACCCGGTCCATGGCCTGGGCATCCGGGCGGCGACCCGGAAGCTCCCGGACCTGCCGGATCGCCTCGGCCGTGGTGATACCCCTGTTCAGGGCAGCGCACACCGGCTCCCAGTCCTCGCGGGCGCCGAGGAACAGCGCCGCCTCCGCCGGCGCCGCAACCAGTGCCCTCCCCCAGGTGCTGATCTCCCTGACCTCGGTGAGCGGAGCCGGCGAGGTGGAGTAGTGGAAACGCAACAGGCCGTGGTCGGGAAAGGTGTAGGGAAGCAAGGCATCAACGACCGGAGTCTTGAGGTCCCGCAACCCTTGGAGGCGCAGAGCGGCCCGGCCGGTGACCACCGATGGCTGACGCCACAGGCCGTTCGCGAAGACCCAGGCGTCGGGG
The DNA here is from genome assembly GCA_022647765.1 of Acidipropionibacterium sp. Classification (GTDB taxonomy): domain Bacteria; phylum Actinomycetota; class Actinomycetes; order Propionibacteriales; family Propionibacteriaceae; genus Acidipropionibacterium. The sequence goes on along the minus strand of JALCLH010000011.1, from coordinate 45,643 downwards.
TCGGACTCGAGCCGGGCTGCCATGAGGACTCCGGGCAGTGGGCGGATGGCGTCACCACTCTCGATGGCCCGCCGAGCCTGGCGTCCGAGGCGCCCGCTGCCCGGGACTTGCATGATTGGTGTGATCTGAAGCTGTCGAAGTATCTCCATACTGAAGTTCTCGTGGTCGAAACCCGGATCTGCCGGTCAATCCAGAATCTGTGGATAACTTTTGGGGCCAGCCGGACTCCCGCAGAACCTGTGGATAACTGGGCTCCATCCCACGCGCCTCCGCTGCCCGGGCGTTCGCGGCGCAGGCGAAGCGGTTCGTAGGATGGAGCCCGCACGCCTCCGATACCCCCTTATCGGGCACAAACCTCGCTGATCTACGAGGCCTGCGGATCCCCAGCCGCCGTGGATCTTCTCATCGGGTGAACATTTCACTCGCCCAAGGGCGCGCGCGGCAGGTGAAATGTGGGATCGAGGCCTTATGCGAGTGAAATGTTCACCCACCGCCCGACAGTCTCACCTCGACGCCGCGCGCCACACCCGCCCGGCGCCGCCCCCGGCCCCTCCGGCCCGGGCACCACCGAGACCCGCTCACCGCCCATTGCCGAAGAACAGGGCGTGAATCAACGGAATCGCCGAGGCCGCCATCAGCACGATCCCCAGTGGCACATTGACCGGGTGCAGCAGAATGCCGCCGATCAGCAGGCCGACGAAGACGATCGCCGAGATCACCCGGCCCAGCGCCCGCTCGATCCGCTTGAGCTGCCGGTCGATCTCCGGGGTCTCCACCGAGAGCTGGCCGCGCTCGACCAGGGAGATGATGTGGTCGGCCCGCCGGGGCAGCTCCGCCACCACCCGCAGGGTGCCGATCGCCTCGCGCACCGCCTGCTCGGCCGGGCCGCCGCCCTCCTCCTCGATGAGCCGCGAGGCATAGGGCTGCACGGCGTCCCAGATGTTGAAATCCGGGTCCAGGGACTGGCACAGACCGGACAGCAGGGAGACCGTCCGGATGATGAGCAGGAAGTCCTGGGGCATCTGGAAGGGCATCGCCTCCATCAGCCCGCGGAACTGCCTCCCCAACCGGATGAACTGCTGCGGGTCCACATTCCGCAGCTCGTTGAGGCCCATTCCCCCGAATTGCTCAAAAAGTTGGACGACGAGCCGCTCCAGTTGCCCGATGTCGGCCGTGGGGAGCAGCACGTCGAGGTCGTGCATCGCCTTGACCAGCCGTTGCCCGTCCCGCGAGCCGACGGCGATCATCGCCTCCCGAAGCCCTCCCCGCAGGGTGGGCGGAACCTGGCCCATCATCCCGAAGTCGATGAAGACCAGCTTCCAGTCCTGCCCCGCAGAACGGGCCGCATCGCCCTCGATCGGGGCCACGAAGAGGTTGCCGGGGTGCGGATCGGCGTGGAAGAAACCGTCCCCGAAGAGCTGGTCGAAGAGTTGTTCGGCAAGCTCCTGGGCCACCAGCGCGGGATCGATCCCGGCGGCCCGCATGCCGTCGATGTCCTTGATCTTGATGGAGGCGACGTCGGACATGGTGAGCACCCGGCGGGTGGACTGCTCCCAGGCCACCTCCGGGTATCCGACCCGGGGGCTCGTCGCGATGCTCCGCGGCGAATCGGTCGAGGTTGGCCGCCTCGTTGAGGTAGTCGATCTCCAGCAGGCTGATCCGGCCGAACTCCTCGACCAGCCCCGGCGCGTCGACCCGGTCGGCCACGAAGGAGAACCGCATCAGCCAGCCGGCCACCTTGCGCAGCGCCGACAGATCGGTCTCGACGACGTCGCCGATCCCGGGACGCTGCACCTTGACGACGGCCTCGGCGAAGCCGCACACCCGGGCGTTATCCGCCGACAGTCTGGCGCGATGCACCTGCCCGAGCGAGGCCGCCGCGATCGGGTCAGGGTCGAACTCCTCGAAGACGCTGGAGAGCGGAGCGCCGAAGCTCTCCTCGGTGACCCTCCGGATGTCCTCGAAGGGCACCGCCGGGGCCTCGTCCTGGAGGCCGGCGAGCTCCTCTGTGATCTGGGCCGGCAGGACGTCCATCCGGGTGGACATGAACTGGCCGAGCTTGATCATCAGGCCGCCCAGCTCCGCGGCCAGGTCGTGGAAGCTGCGCGCCAGCTTCATCATCCGCCGGTCCTGGCCGCGCATCGACATCTTCCGCAGGCCGATCCTCGGCAGCACGATGTCGAACCACCACATGCGGAGCATCTCCGCGGCGGCGAACCGGAGGATCCGGTTGTAGCGAACCCGCAGCGCCCGGCCGCGGCTCCGCTCGGCGGACCGCGCCGACCCGACGGACCGCGCCGGCTCAACAGACCGCGCGGGCGAGAAGGCTACGTCGCCCTTCCCGCCGGCGCGGTCAAGGTGCGCCTGATCGTCGCTCACCGGCTCCGCCCTCGCTCCCCCACTACTCGATATCCCCCGATCCGATCCCGTCCTCACTCCTCGGAGAGAATCGTGTAGAGCCTACGGCGAGCCTCGTCGAGCACCTTGACGGCGTCGTCGACCTGCTCTGTGCTGCCGCCTCGGACCACCTGTCCGACGGCCTGGGCGAGCTTGGTGGCGGCCTTCGGCAGTTCGACCGCGCGGCCCGCGTTCTGCGCGGCGGCGGTGTCCCAGGGCGCCGATCCGTCCTCGGCGTCCCCGAGCTCCTCGCGCCCGGCATCGGTGAGCCGGTAGGTCTTGCGGCCCTCGGACTCCTCGACCTCGACCAGGCCCTCGTCGGCGAGCATCTGCAGGGTCGGGTAGACCGATCCGGCGGACGGCTTCCAGACGCCGTGACTGCGGCTCTCGATCTCGCGGATGATCTGGTAGCCGTGCATCGGCTCCTCACCGAGCAGGGTCAGGATGGCCTCGCGGACGTCGCCGCGGGCCATTCTCGGTCCGGGGTGGTTGCGGCGCTGCGGGACGCGCCCGTAGGCGAGGTCCCGGAAGGCGTCGACGAGCTCCCAGGGGGTGGGCGGGAGATCCCATCCGCGGCGCGATCCACGGCCGCCCGCTCCGTTGTCAGAATGCTGTGGGCACATGATTCCTCTCCTTCTCCGGGACCGCGGCACCCTCCGGCGCCACGGTCAAGCGATATATCAACGATACATCGTTGAGCAAGAAGAACCAGGAGGGTTCAAGACGCCGGAGCGGGGCACCCGTCTTCCGACGAATGCCCCGCTCCATGCACTTGCGCGTACCACTGACCCCGGCTCGCCCGGCGGGTGAACATTTCACTCGCCTAAAGCCCGGATCCGAAGTCTCGCCTTCCGCACGAGCTCTTAGGCGACATGTTCACCTACCTCCCGGCCAGCTCCGGCTCCCGATCATCCCGGCCAGCTCCGGCTCCCGATCCTCCCGAGCCCCGCCAGCTCCAGCCCCATCAACACTCTCGCCGATGGTCACCAGATCCCGATCCCTCGTCTCGGGAATCGTCAGGCAGGCGATCAGGGTCAGCGCACCCATCGCGAGCAGGTAGATCCCGACCCATCCGGGCCCATAGCTGCTGGCCAGCCAGGTGGCGATGAACGGGGCCACCGCCGCGCCGAGGATAGAGGAGACGTTGTAGGAGATCGCAGACCCGGTGTAGCGCACATTGGTCGGGAAGAGCTCGGGCAGCAGGGCCGACTGAATCCCGAAGGTCAACCCCATCAAACCCATCCCGATGAGCATGAACACCGTGATCCGGACGATATCGGCGGACTCCCCGGTGCCCACCCGGGACGGGTCCAGGAAGAACCAGAAGGTGAGCCCGAAGACCATGATCGCCGCGGTCGTGGTGGCCAGGAAGCGCTTGCGCCCGAACCTGTCACCGAGCAGGCCCGACAGCGGAATCGTGACGGCGAAGGCGCAGATGGTGATGATCTGGACCAGCAGGAAGCGCTGGTAGCCGATCCCCAGGAATCCGGCCGAGGTCTTGCCGATGGCATAGGACAGGATCCAGGTCGTCATCAGGTAGAACAGCGTGTAGGTCGCCAGCATCAGGAAGGTGCCCTGGATGATCTGGCGCCAGGAGGTCCGGAATGCCTCGGCGACCGGGGCCTTCACCACCTGGCCGCGGGACCTGGTGATCTGGAAGGCCGGCGTCTCCTCCAGCTTGAAGCGGACGTACAGCCCGAGCGCCACGATCACCGAGGAGAACAGGAAGGGCAGCCGCCATCCCCAGACCAGGAAGGTGTGGTTGGTGGTGGCGCTGGTGGAGTCGTAGTGCATCACCACGGTGAGCAGCAGGAAGAAGCCGTTGGCCAGCGCGAAGCCGATCGGAGCGCCCAGCTGGGGCCACATCGAGTCGAATCCGCGCTTGCCCTTGCGGGCGTTCTCGCCGGCCAGCAGGGAGGCGCCGGACCATTCGCCGCCCAGTCCCATGCCCTGGCAGAACCGCATGATGGCGAGCATCGCGGGGGCCCAGACGCCGATCTGCGCATAGGTGGGCAGCAGGCCGATGATCACGGTGGCGACGCCCATGGTGAGCAGGGATGCGACCAGGGTCGCCTTGCGCCCGACCCGGTCCCCGTAGTGCCCGAAGACCACCGAGCCGACCGGCCGGGCGACGAAGGCGACGCCGAAGGTGGCCAGCGAGGCCAGCAGGGCTCCGGTGGCGGAGGCCGAGTGGAAGAACAGCAGCGGGAAGACGGAGATCGCGGCGGTCGCGTAGACGTAGAAGTCGTAGAACTCAATCGTCGTCCCCACCAGGGAGGACACGATAATCCGGAGCTTGGAGTTGCCGGCCGGTCTCGTCACTGCCTGGGGTGATGTGTCGATTGCGTTACTCATGACTCACGATCATGCGCTCGTCTCTCATCGTGATCAAAACCATCTCACGACTTGGACACATCGCACCACAAACAGCCCCTTCGACCAGCCCGTAGGGTGGAAACGTGACGCTTTCCGGCAGCGACTTCACCACACCCACCAGCACCTACCGCCTCCAGTTCAACGCGGATTTCGGCTTCGACGACGCCCGAGCCCACCTCGGCTACTTCCAGGAGCTCGGCGTCTCGCATCTGTTCTGCTCCCCGATCCTGCAGGCGGCCCCGGGCTCGACCCACGGCTACGACGTCGTCGATCACACCAGGATCTCCGCGGAATGCGGCGGGGAGGACGCCTTCCGCCGGTTGTGCGCGGCCGCTCACGAGCGCGGCATCGGGATCGTGGTGGACGTCGTCCCCAATCACATGGCCGTGCCGACCCCCCTGTGGCACAACCGGCCGCTGTGGGACGCCCTGCGTCGCGGCCCCTCCTCGCCGTTCTCGCGCTGGTTCGACGTCGATTTCTCGAACTCGCTGTCGGTCCTGATGCCGGTGCTGGGCGATCGGATCGGCACCGAGCTGTCCAATGGCAATATCCGCCTGGAGACCCGGGAGATCCCGACCGCCGACGGGTCGGGCACCGAGCGGCAGAGCGTCGTCGTCTACTACGACCACGTCTTCCCGGTGCGCCCGGGCACCGGCGATCTCCCGCTCCCGGCCCTTCTCGACCAGCAGTGGTACCGGCTGGCGTACTGGAAGGTGGCCAGCGAGGAGCTGAACTACCGACGCTTCTTCGACGTCGACACGCTGGCCGCGATCCGGGTGGAGGACGAGGAGGTCTTCCAGATCAGCCACGCGAAGTTGCTGGAGCTGTACCGCGACACAATGATCGACGGGTTCCGGATCGACCACCCCGACGGCCTGGCGAATCCGCGCAAATACCTGGACGATCTGAAGGAGGCGACCGGGGGCGCCTGGGTGGTGGTGGAGAAGATCCTGGAGCCCTCCGAGACCCTGCCCGACAATTTCGCCTGCGCCGGCACGACGGGCTACGACTCGCTGCTGCGGGTGGACGGGCTGTTCAGCGAGGCGACCGGGCTGCCGGAGCTCGACCACATCTGGGAGGGGCTGGCCGGGACTCCGGAGAGCCCGGCGCCGTCCTTCTCGGCCACCGTGCAGCGAGCGAAGCTCGAGGTGATCGGCGACATGCTGTTCACCGAGGTGAACCGTCTCACCAGCCTGGCGGTGTCGATCTGCGCCGGCGACATCATGTTGCGCGACCACACCCGCCGCCAGCTCCGCCGCGCGATCACCGCCCTGCTGGTGTCGATGGACCGCTACCGGGCCTACATCGAGCCGGGTACGCCGGCGCCCCAGACGGAGAAGGCGGTGATCATGCAGGCCGCCGAGCGGGCCCGCCGGGGGCTGGACGACGATGAGTCGGACTCGCTGGATCTCATCGTCTCGCTGGTCTGCGGCACCGTCGGGCCGGCCCACGAGCCCTTCGCCCAGCAGGAGCGCGACGAGTTCATCACCCGGTTCGCGCAGACCTGCGGGCCGGTGATGGCGAAGTCGAAGGAGGACACTGCCTTCTACCGCTACACGCGATACACCTCGGTCAACGAGGTGGGCTCGGACCCGGGCATCGTCGGCGTCTCCCTGGACGACTTCCACAATTTCGCCGACCAGATCGCGCACTCCTGGCCGACCACGATGACCACCCTGTCGACCCACGACACGAAGCGGTCCTCCGATGTGCGGGCGCGGCTCTCGACCCTGCTGGAGTACCCGAGGCTGTGGGCGATGACGGTGAGCGGGCTGGAGACCTTCGCACGCCCCTGGCGCAAGGACGATGTGGACGGGGCGACGGCGAATCTGCTGTGGCAGACCCTGATGGGCTGCTGGCGTCTGCCCGGTACCGCGGCCGGGGCCGAGCCGATCTCGGCCGAGCGGCTGTCGGGCTATCTCACCAAGGCGATGCGCGAGGCGAAGACGCACACCAGCTGGACCGATCCGGTGGCCGACTACGAGAAGGCCGTCCTGGAGCTGGCGGCGGCGTGTCTGGAGGACGGCACCGTCATGGCGCTGCTGGACGAGTTCACCTGGCACGCCTTCCGCGCCCAGCGGGCCGCGATCCTGGGGCGCAAGCTCATCCAGATGACGATGCCCGGGGTTCCCGACTGCTACCAGGGCTGCGAGATCGTCGACCTGTCCCTGGTGGATCCCGACAACCGGCAGCCGGTGGATCTGGACCTGCGGGCGGACCTTCTGGGGCGTCTGGCCCCGGGGTCGGAGCACCCGCTGGCCGGGGTGCACGAGTCGGAGAAGCTGGACGCCGAGAAGCTGCTGGTGACGTCGTCGGCGCTGCGGCTGCGCAGGGAGCATCCCTCGGCGTTTCGCGGGGAGGAGTCCGACTATCGCCCGGTGGCGTCGACCACCGGACACGCGGTGGCCTTCGCCCGGCTGGTGGCCGGCGCCGACGCGGTGACCTCGATCACGGTGGCCACCCGGTTGGCCGGGGTGCTGGAGGACCGGCACGGCTGGGCCGATCACCAGGTGGTGCTGCCTGCGGGCCGTTTCCGCGACGTGCTCACCGGCCGGGAGCTGGACGGCGGCCAGGTGTCGCTGGCGGAGCTGATGGACACCCTCCCGGTGGCGCTGCTCATTCCAGTGGGGTGACGCCGTTCCGGGGTTCTGCTCTGTTGGCCGGGTCGCTGGCCGGTCACGCGTGGTTGGCCCCCAGCTCCTGACCTGTTCCCCTTGGCGAAAGTCTGACGGTTTGTCGTTTGAGTTCAAACGACAAGCCGTCAGACTTCCGGTGGGTGACACCTGGCAAACCACCCCAGGGCAGCGGGCGGGACAGTCGAACCGGCCACCAGCCAGGTCACGCCGCCATGGCGCACCCGGCACACGGCCTCAACTCCCCCGCCCACCCTCGGGAGCGCAGCACCCGGGCGACGGAAAGGGCGGTCTCACACGGGCGATCGACCACGTCTCCCCATCCGAACCGCAGAGTCGAGAATCCAGCGGCGAGGTGCTCGGCGTCCCGTCGGGCGTCGCGGATCTCGCCGAGCCCCCGATGCCCCAGCATCCCGTCCAGCTCGACGATGAGGCGGTAGCGGTCGTGCCCCATGTCCGACCTCGAGCCCTTCGAGTAGGACACCTGACGGTCCGCGGCGGGCAGCCCGTGCGCCGCCTCCACGTCACGCTGGAATCGCACCTCCATCGGACTCTGCGACCCGCCGGAGACCACCACGAGGGTCTCCCGGATGAGCGACCGCCGCGGCAGCGTCGGAAACGCCTCCATCGCGCGAGCGATGCGATCCGCCGTGGTGATGCGATCGTGGAGGGCCCGTGCCAGCCAGCTCGCGATGTCGTCGGCGGTGCCCTCGCAGCACAGGTCGAGAACCGTCTCCTCCACGGAGGCGTGCGGCAGATATCCGATCGCCGATCGGGTGCCGCGCCGGAATCGCCACACGGACTCGCCGCGCGTCCGCCCCGCCAGGGCCAGCGGACTCCAGACGTCGATGACGCCGGGCGGATCGGCGATCTTGAGCAGGTGGGCCGCCGCGAGCCCGCCCAGGGCGGCGTCCGGCCCTCCGATGAGGACGCCGGCCCGAGCGAACTGCGTCCAGCCCTGGAGCGTCGTCGGCATAGACGCCACGGCTGAGCGGACGCCACAGCCGCGACTCGACGAGGGATCGGACGCCGCCATCGGTGAGCCCCCGCTCAAGAGCCTGGGACCGCGTGATGACGCCGTCCTGCTGGTTGAGGAGCCAGGCGACGGAGTCGGGGACGCGGGTTCGTGGTCTCATGGGCCATGAGCTTGAGGGACGATCCCCCGGCTGGCCAGTCTCTGTCACGGCACCTGTGGATAACTATTTCTTGTCCACACCCGTCACAGCCCCGGCCGTCATAGCCCGGACAAGGGGCGTTATCGCCACAACTCGGCTTGAAGTCTGACGGCTTGTCGTTTGAACTCAAACGACAAGCCGTCAGACTCCACGACTCACTCACCTGGACACGACGCCCATCACCACGGCGCTGGACAAGACCCCGCCTGACACCACCCACATCCACATCTTTCCATTTTGGCAACTCCAACGTACTGTTGTCGTCATGGAGACCATTGGTGAGCGCGTCCGGGAGCGCATCAACAGCTCTGACGTGACGCAGGCCGAGATCGCCAAGTCCGCCGGTCTGACGGCGCCGCAGCTGTCCAAGTCGCTGTCGGGTAGGCGTCAGTTCTCGGCACCCGAGCTGGCGAAGATCGCCAACTCACTCAACGTGTCTCTTCACTGGCTGGTGACGGGGGCACCGGATCCGATGGAGGTCCGGATCGCGGCACGTCACAGCTACGACGACTCGAACCGTACCTACAGTGCCGATGGGGCCGAGACTGATCAGGAAACGCTACACAACATCGCGCTGCTCTACAGACAGGCCTACCGATGACGCAGATGACGCAGGCCGCGCGACAGCCGGTGCAGGGGCTCAACGCATCACAGGTCCATGAGCTTCTCGGTCGATCCTCAGATGACCTGCCCTTCGATCTGGCCGAGCGCGTGCCCCAGATCCTTCAGGTAGACGTCATCACGACCGACCTGAGCGGTGCCGGCTATCTCATGACCGTTGGCAACCATGCAGTCATCGTGGCCGCGAAGACCGGTAGCTGGTTCAGACAGAACTTCACAATCGCCCACGAGCTGGGGCACCTCGCCTGCGGCACCTTGTGCGATGAGCACCTCGCCACCGACAGCGAGAGCGAAGCCCGCGCGAACCGGTTCGCCGCCGATCTTCTGATGCCCGAGGTCGAGGTCCGATCGCTCGACTGGTCCACCATCGACCTTTCCACTCTTGCTGGACGGCTGTGGGAGTGGGGCACCTCGACCAACGCCCTGGCGACCCGTCTGAGTTCGCTGCATATCTCACCCCGCGACGACGTGCGCGACGCCCTCTCCTGGTCGACCCAACGGGTGCTTCGCCGTTACTTGAAGGGAATGCCGGGCAGGGATCTCATCACCGTTCGCATGGCCCGTGCGACAGAGCGCCGGTTCCCCACCGAGCTCGTGACACGACTTGAGGACGCCGTCGTCTCCGGTCGCGCGCCTGTCGAGTCGCTGGCCTTCGCGCTCGGGGTGAGTCCTGACCAGCTGGACGTCGACGGTCCCGACCTGGAGGATCTGTCATCCGATCTCCAGTTGCTCGATGGTCTGGAGTGACGGTGCCGCGCCGCTTCTTCCCCGACAACACCGTCCTGATCAACTTCACCCTCATCGATCGTCAGGACCTCCTCACATGGTTCCTGCGCGGAGCCGGAGCCTGGACCATCGCCATTGCCCGTGAATGCGAGAAGAGCGCCATGGTCCAGGATCTAGGCGGTATGGACTACTGGAGTTCACTCCTCTCCACGCCTCTGGTTCCGACCCCGGTTGAACTTGTGGATTCGAAAACTATCGCCGAGCGGATGCGTAAGCCCGGCGAGACTGCGCCAGCCAAACACATGGGAGAGGCAGAGACCATCGCCGTGATCACACGCCGCCAGATAGACGCCGTCTTCCTCACCGATGATCACGACGCCGCACGAACCGCGATTGCAGAATCGATTCCTGTGGCAAGCACGACCAAGATCCTAGCCCTGGCCGAGGCGAAGGATCGTCTCCTCCACGCCGAAGCGCGTCAATGCCTCGCGAGGCTTCGGAACTTTGACCGTGTGCTCGGCAATCCGCCGTCCATCGCGAACTATGACGCTCATGTGGAAAAGCTGAAGCAGAATATGCGTTGACACGCCGGCATCAACGAGATGCGAAGTTGTGGCCTCAAAGGCCATGCGCATGACGGCCCCGCGCTGACGATCCCGCACACACATGGGGACGCCGTTCCGCCACCCGGGCACACCCGTCACACCCACCCTCGAGCGGCCGAAGAAGCGAGCACCGCCCCGGGGCGATAGGGTCGACCCGCTGTCCTCGACACCGAACCGATGGGGCGACCATGACCTCCGACTCCGCATCCGTCGACCGGAAACTGTTCCGCCACGTCATCCTGACCCGATTCAGCGTCCGCTTCACCGCCGAGCAGCCGCCGCCCGAGGATGACTGGTTGCGCTACCGGTTCGGATTCTTCGAGCAGGCCGCCGCCGCCTCGGTGCGAACCCAGACCACACGTCCGGACCACTGGCTGGTCTTCTGCGACGCCGACTCCCCCGACTGGCTGCGGGAGCAGCTCCCCGCCCTCGGCGAGGGTCTGTTCAAGGTCGTCTGGCTCGAGGAGCCGTGGGGGCACGCCCCGCTGCGAAGAGCGGTGGCCGAGGTCGCCGACCGGCCCTATCTCATCACCACCCGCTTCGACTCCGACGACGCCCTCGGCAAGAGATTCGTCTCTCTCGTCCAGTCCCAGTTCGCCGGCCAGGGTCAGATGTACGTCAACCTGCTGCGGGGCCTCCAGGTCGACCGCAGCGGCCAGGCGTTCCGCTGCGACTATTGGCAGAACGCGTTCATCTCACTCATCGAGCGGCTCGACGGGCAGCCGCGGACCGTGTTCCAGAGCTTCCACCATCCCTCCAGCCGGAAGCTGGCTCCGGTGCGCAATGTCGTGACGGATCCGGCGTGGGTGCAGGTCATTCACGGCGGGAATCTGGCGAACTTGGTCCTGGGCCCCCGGGTCTCACCGGAGCTCGTCCGCGACACGGTGGACATGGAGCTGGACTACGACACCGAGACCCATGGCGCGCGGCTGGCCGCGCAGTGGCTCGCCTCGTGGCCCAGGCTGGCGGCCCACTGCGCCCGGCATCCCGGTCTGGCACGGACCTACCTCGAAGGGCAGAGATTTCTGCACCGCGGCACCACGACGCTGGACAAGATCCCAGGCTGACACCGGCGCGCGAAGGCGCGACTCGACCGTGGCCAGGGATCGTCGCCGCGCTGACGGTCCCGCACAGACATGAGGACGCCGTTCCGCCGGTTGGCGGAAGTCTGACGGCTTGTCGTTCGAACTCAAACGACAAGCCGTCAGACTTCCGGTGAGTCACGCCTGGCGGGGCCACTCCAGGTAGATGAGCCACCTACCCTTGATCCATGGCGCTCAACATCAAGGACCCCGAGACCGACCGCCTCGCCCGCGAACTCGCCACAGAGACCGGCGAGACCCTCACAACAGCCCTCCACGCCGCAATCGTCGAGCGCCTGGCCAGAGTCCGACACCAGAAAAAAGCAGCCGGCCGACAAGACCTGCACCAGTACATCGAACGAGCCCGCGCCAGGACCCCGATCAACAACCTCAGCGCCGACGACATCCTGGGATACGACGAGAACGGCCTGCCACAATGATCGTCGACACCTCCGCCTGATCGCCGAAGTACTCCCGGTGCACGAGCAGCAGGCCCTCACAGCGGCGCAGGCATGGAGACGCTTCGGAAAAGGCCGTCACCCCGCGGCACTCAATCTCGGAGATCTCTTCTCCTACGCCGCAGCGTCGAATCAAGGCGAACCGCTGCTGTTCAAGGGCAACGACTTCACACAGACCGACCTCCCCACGGCCGGCTGACACCGGCGCGCGAAGGCGCGACTCGACCGTGGCCAGGGATCGTCGCCGCGCTGACGGTCCCGCACAGACCACAGACACGGGGACGCCGTTACGCCGGTTGACGAAAGTCTGACGGCTTGTCGTTTGAACTCAAACGACAAGCCGTCAGACTTCAGCAACATGTCCCGGCCCACAGCCCGCTAGATTCCCGCCAGCCGGGACGCCACCAACCGGTTCAACGAGACATGCTGCTCGGCCGCATCGCGAGCCAGCTGACGGTGCACCTCGGGTGGAATCCTGACCATGAACTTGCCGGAGTACCTGCGATCAGCGATGGGCTCAGGCACTTCCTCTCCCGCCTCGGCCATGTCCTCCAGAACATCCCTCACCAGGGCGCGAATCCCGCTGAAGGCCCCATCAGAGGTCCCGGACAGCCAGGACAGCGACGGAAACTCGGCAACAGTGCCGACGTATTCCCGGTCCTCGGTCGACCACGACACTCGATAGCTGTAATGCTCCACCTCAGGCATCGTCATCCTCCTCAAGTTCGATATCACTATCGGTACCATTATCGGAGATGATGAGCACCCTGAACAGGGCCCGCTCGCGCTCTTGCCGCTGTCAGCTCGAAGCCTGACGGCTTCTCGTTTGAACTCAAACGACAATCCGTCAGACTTCACGACTCACTCACCTGGACACGACGCCCATCACCACCCACCTCCAACTACGGTGGACACCGTGATCCCTCGCGACTACGAGCACATCTCCGTCTGGGCCCCGAACGCCTCCCGCGTCGAGGTGATCCTGGACGGGGAGCGCATCCCGATGGCTTCCGCTCCCCCGATCCAGCCAAGGACACCCCAGGCTGGTGGACCCTCCCCACCCCAGTCCACCCCGGCCAGCGCTACGCGTTCAGCCTCGACGGTGGCGACCCAAGGCCCGATCCGCGCTCGCTGCTCCAGCCCGACGGCGTCCACGGCCCCTCCGAGGTCTTCGACCCGACACACAGACCAGACCAGCAGACCCGACAACCAAGCCCACCAACGCCAAGAGAAACCCCTGGCCGGGAATGGACCTTCACGGCAAGGTCCTCTACGAACTCCACGTCGGCGCATTCACCCCCGAGGGCACCTTCGACGCCGCCATCACCCACCTGGACGACCTGCAAGCACTTGGCGTCGACGCCGTCGAGGTCATGCCGGTCGCCGAGACCCCGGGCCACCGCAACTGGGGATACGACGGCGTCGACCTCTACGCCACCAGCGCCGACTACGGCGGCCCGGCGTCCTTCCTCCGGTTCATCGACGCCGCCCACCAGCGCGGCATCGGCGTGCTGCTGGACGTCGTCTACAACCACCTCGGGCCCGGAGGGGAACTACCTCGCGCAGTTCGGCCCGTATTTCAACCCCGCCCACGAGACGCCGTGGGGCCCGGCGGTCAATCTCGACGGCGAGCATTCCCGGCCGGTCCGCGACTTCCTGCTCGGCAATGCCCGCCAGTGGCTGGTCGACTTCGGCCTCGATGGGCTGCGACTGGACGCCGTCCACGCCCTCGTCGACGACTCGGACCGCCATTTCCTGGCGGAACTTTCCGACGCCACCGCCGCCTGGGCAGCAGAAATCGGCAAGCCACTCAGCCTGATCGCCGAGTCGGACCTCAACCAGCCCGCCATGGTCAGCCCGGTCGGTTCGACTCCGGACGCCGTCGGCATGACGATGCAGTGGGACGACGACGTCCACCACAGTCTGCACGCCTTCCTCACCGGGGAGAGGCAGGGCTATTACGTCGACTTCGGGACCGCCGAGACCGTCAAAACGGCTCTCACCAGGGTCTTCGTCCACGATGGCGGCTGGTCGGCCTTCCGCGGCAAGCCCTGGGGCGCCCCGGTCGACGCTTCGGGCGAGCACTACGACGGGCACTCCTTCGTCGTCTTCCTGCAGGACCACGACCAGGTCGGCAACCGGGCGGCAGGCGACCGGATCGGGCGCACCGTGGCGGCCGGCGTCCAGGCGGCGGGGGCGGCGCTGTACCTGCTGAGCGCATTCACCCCGATGATCTTCATGGGCGAGGAGTGGGACGCCACCGCCCCGTTCCCGTACTTCTGCGACATGGGCCCCGAGCTGGCCCCGCTGGTCACCCAGGGTCGCAAGGACGAGTTCGCCGACACCGGCTGGGCGGACGACGTCCCCGACCCGGAGGACCCAAAGACCTTCGACTCGGCGAAGCTCGACTGGGCCGAGCGAGAAGACCCGGACCACGCCCGGATGCTCGACTGGTACGCGACCCTCATCCGGCTGCGCCACGAGATCCCAGAGCTGGCCGACGCCGACCTGTCGAAGGTCGAGGTCACCGTGGTCGACGACGACACCGTCATCCTGCACCGGGGCAGCGTCGCGGTACTCGCCAGCAAAGCCGATGGACCAGTAGAGGTGGATCTGACAGACGCCGACGGTGAAGGTCCAAGGCGCCTCGAGATACTGGCCTCTTGGACCCCCACAAAAGTCGACAAAGCGGCCGTAGCCTTCCAAGGTCCGGGAGCGGTAGTGGTCAAGCGCAGCCCCGGGCTCAGCCGACGGGTTCGAAGTGGAGCTTGAGCCCGAGAGCGCCCGCAACCTTGACGATGGTGGCAAAGCTCGGGTTGCCATCGCCGGAGAGCGCCTTGTAGAGGCCCTCGCGGCTCATGCCGACGCGACGCGCAAGTTCACTCAGGTTCCCCGAACGGGCGATCGTGCCAAGTGCCCGCGCAACGAGCGCAGGGTCGTCACCATCTTCAAGTGCGGCCTCAAGATAGGCGGCCACATCACTCAGGTTGTCGAGGTAGTCAGCTCCGTCATAGGGACTGAATGTCTCAGCCGTGCTGCTCATAGTTCTTCATTTCTGGCCGCAATCTCCTGCTGCCAGGCCTCATCGGCGCCGAGTTCACGCAGCAGACCATCGACCTCTTCAACTGGGATCCACCGCTGGCGCCGATGGCAAGCGATCTCAGCTACCGGCTCACCATGATCGGTAACGGTATAGGTCGCGCCCTCTTTGACCTCGCGCAGCATGCGAGTCGGGTTCTGCCGCAGCTCACCCACACTGATCGTCCTCGCCATCGGGATCACCACCTTCCCAGAAGAAGTCTAGGTGACGGGAGGAGGCCCTCCTGCGAGGAGCCGACGAGGCTCGCGCTCCGAACGAGAGGGCCGCACACCGGCTTCGGCTCATCACAGTAGGGTCTCGGTGTGCCATCCGACAGCTCCACGGCCCCACCCCCTCTGGGCCTGCCGCATTCTGACGCCGATCTATCTGATCGGCATCGGGATCGCCGTGCTGGTGCCGGACGGCAAGTTCATCGCGCTCATCAAGTACAACGTCGGAGCCAAGATGCAGGCCGGTGGAAACCCGAGGCATTTTCTCATCGAACCTGTGGTTCTCGGCGACATCACGCTCAACATCCTGGCGTTCATCCCGCTGGCGCTGCTGCTGAGTCTCGGCTGGCCTCGACTCCGGCCGCGAACATGGGCCTTGATCTGCATTTTCGTCAGTGCCACGGCCGAGATCGCGCAGTTCGTGCTGCCGCTGGGTCGGCGTCCAGACCTGTTCAACATTCTCGAGAATGGGCTGGGAGCATTCATCGGAGCGGGGATCGCCGCCAGTATCCAGCGTCGCAGAACTGCGCCGGACAGAGCCCCGCGGCACGCTGAAACAGAAGCCGACACGGTCCCAGGCCACCAGTGACCCAGAGCACTCACGCGACGATGCCGCCACACGACTGTTGCACTGGGCTCCTAGTCTGACCCTGTGACCTCTCCGCGCAGTGACACTCCCCGCCGTGGGCTGCCTCCCGAACCCGGGATGCAGTCGTGGGAGGACGCCGCTTCGATTCCCCGGAGCCCGGTCACTCCGGAGTATCCGTCCAGTTACGCGTACCCGGACCAGAGATCCCCGAGGACCGGCAGACGGCATACCGGCGGCTGGGCAGTCTTCGGCCGGTTGTGCGCACTGATCTACTTGCTGATGATCGGCATCGCCGTGCTGCTGCCGGATCCTAGAGCGATCCATGCAATGAAGCTCGACGTAGCTCACGTCGTGCAAAAGGTGGCAAGTCGTATCGCCCACATGCCTGCCATCACCGTAGGCGATATCGCCAGCAATATCGCTGCCTTCATCCCGGTAACACTGTTGCTGGCGCTCGGCTGGCGGCGAGTTCCGCTATGGGTCTGCGGGATCGTGGGCATGGTGCTCAGCGCCGCGGGAGAAATGATGCAGTACCTCTTTCCCGAAGTTCATCGGCGACCAGACATCTGGAACGTCGTGCAGAACTCCATCGGGGCGTGGATCGGAGTCGCGATCGCAGCTGTGATCTTCCAGCTCTTCGGACGTCCCCACCAAGAAGTCCGTTGAGAACGGCGACCACACGCCCACGTTGAGCCGCAAGCCCCCGTGTGCGCCCCACCACTTCGAGCCTTCTCGCGTTGAAAGGAAGCCAGCATGAGCCGGCACGGATCCACCGTCACAGCATTCGGATGCTTCATCCTCGCCGGGTCGCTGACACTCATCCTCTCCATCTTCACTCTTCTGTTCCCCGCCATGGCCGCAAGCGACACCCTTATGCAGACGTGGTGGGGACCGAGACCCGATTCATGGCTGTGGCCGACGGTGATACTTGGGCTGACATTATTGGGCCTCATGCTTGTCCGGCGAGGACGCAGCCACGTACGAATCGGTTTCGCGAGTCTCGTTACTCTCGTGTTCTCATCGTTCGTGCTCGGCATGTCCGCGTATCTTCCCTGCGTCGGGAACGACAATCCATTTCTTAACTCAATCACTTACACGCTCACCCTATATCTAGGTGTGCTCGAACCAGGTATTTTCGGGCCAGACGTGAACGGTCTATGCAGGGGCAACATCCCTCTCGCCATACAACTTGCGCGATTTCTCTCGATTGCTGCAACATTCTGGGCTGCCGTTCAAGCCGCCGGACTTCTATTCCGGGCCCAGATCGACAGGCTCTCGTCTCACTTCGCCAACGACGTCGATGTCATTGTCGGGCTCACCGAAGACTCAATACCTCTCATCAGAAGCCTGGTCCATGAGAACCAGGCGGCACGATTTCTTCCAGCGGGCCGTCATCGCCAGCTTCTTCACCGAATCCGTCATCATCGGCGACGAGTGGTGGTAATAACCGCGAATGCAGATGACCCATTAGCCCTTGAAGCCAAGAGCAGGGGTGCACTTATATACCCCTCAGACCCCCTCAACATAGCCGCAATACGTCGCGTCATGCTCTATCGAAATCACAACGTCGCCCTTCATAGATTTTACGCCGTCGGACCACAACAGTCAGCAAACATCGCCGCCTGCGAAGCAGTCGAGTCGGTACTGGGAGGAACGCGTCAATCCTCCGAAGACCCATTGTCATGGCCCTTCGTTCCTCGACTCACCGCCCGATTCGCAAATCCACAAGCTGCAGACGAGTGGCGTGTGGCGGAGATCGGCACAACTCATTGGTTCAAGGATGCAATAACGGTCGATGACGCCACTGCGAGACACCTGGTCGCCGCCATGGGCGAGCTTCCCGCCGGTTCCTCGGTGCTCATTGCGGGGGACAGTGCCCTGACGCTGGCCGTTCTCGATGAACTCGCCTGGAACTGCTGGACGGCCACGCGCCTCAGCGGCGAGCGCTCAGAACCACCCACCGTAGTTCTCATTGGGACCACCGCTGATCGGACTCTCAGGGACTGGGAGAATCACAGAGCGCCATGCTCGAGTGAGGTGCGCGTGACCGCACAGACGGTCGAGTGGGAAGACGCCTGCCTTCAATACGTGAAGCTGAACCCCGCCCCCGGCGCCATCTTGCTCACCGATCCGCCTCAGATCAGAACCGACGCTCAAGCCTCCCGCGTGGCCCGCCTCACCGGCACCCGAGTCATCGGCCTCGGCCGTCACGCCGATCTTCAGCTTGGATCTCCAGACGCAAAACCCGGCCAGTTCACAGCGTTTCCCCCAACATTGCTGGGCACCCGCGTCGAGGGATCCGACGTGCCAGAGGATTCCTGGACCAGTCTGGCGCGATTCGAGCACAACTTATATCTCGCGTCGGCTCCAGCGAATGGCCGAAGCGCTCGAATGGCATGGCCCGACGATGGCAAGACACGCCTGGACGAGTTCTACAGGCAAGATAATCTCCGCCAGCTTCGCCTGCTGATGGCCAATGTCTCTGACCGTGCGGACTGGAAATGGGAGACCGTCACAGCAAATGATATCAAGTGCGCAGTTCCAGACGATCTACTGACTGAACTGGCTGAAGCCGAACATGTACGTTGGCTGAACTACCGCCTCGCAGCGGGCTGGGCATGCCCCACTGGCAATACCCCGCTGCCGCAAGAGCCGAAAGAGCGCGCGATCTTTTTCGAGGAGCACAAGCTCAACCCGAACATGAGGGACTGGGGCACGGGCGCCCCATACGTCCGATCTGGAAACGGAAGATCAACTCTGCAGACCGGCGCCAATGACAGCTCAGCCGCTACTCAAATTGCAGAGTGGAACAAGCACATCGTTCGCGGCCTCATTGACGATCTGTACCACTGGGGGCTCGGACTCCAGCCGGCGGACCCTTCGTTCCGGCTGACTGATGTCACCACGTTTCAGAGGACCGGAATCGTGCGAGCCGAGAAACTCACAACATCTTGGCAGACCACAACATCGCACGGGGATGTGCTCACCGCTGCGGCCGGCGATTGGAAGGTCATCGGTGCAGACGGTCAAGCGCGTCCGGTGAGCGCAACAGCTTTCCCCCAGAGTTATGTCCCCGACGGCTCGAACTATCGTCGGATCGGAACGGTGCGGGGAAGGCGTCTCTCCGCCGCGGAAGAAGTGGCCTCCCCAGAGGGAACACTTCACGCGGCTGCGGGAATGTGGTTCCTGACAGATCCAAATGGCGATTCATGGGCGGTCGACCATAGCTACTTGGTTGCCAACTATGAGGCTCTCGTTGCCGAGAAGCCTTGATCGATTCGCACACTCGGATCGAGTCCACGCTCACAGCTCATGGGGGCACCCTCCAAGGTGCCCTTCCACCCATACATTGAATCCCTCAGCTCTCGTGCATCATCTGGCCGAGGATCAGCACTTCTTCGGTACGTTCATCGTACCGATTCTTCAGGAGCCAGCCACAGCCGCGATTCTGCACCTCCCGGAACTCTTGATCACCAACCGTCACCAAACCGCTGGTTGTATACATCACCATCGGAAGCCGGGACGCGGGAATAATCTTCCTCACCTGCCTCAAGAGACTGATCCCCATCGGAGTGAACGCTTCGCGCACAAGCTGCTGGGTTTCGTTTTCCATGATGGCAAACTCGTGCAACTTCTGATTGGCATGCTCAATCAGCTCCGGCGTCTCATTTCCCGTCGGATAATACATGTCAACCAAGAATATGTCCGGAAGCCCTCCTTCTTTCTCCATCTTGGCAAGCTGCCCCATCACCGCATCTTCACTATAGATAGACTCGATGTCGTAATAGTCCCTCTGGCGTTCGACGAATGAAGCGATATAGTTCGGGTTGTCATCAACAATGAGAGCCCTAGGACGCTTCCTCGTAATCTGATGACCGCTACGCCGGGCAATTCCATCGAGCACCATTCTATCTGTCTCTGCAGAGAATCTGTTCTTGATCAGCCATCCGACATTGAGATACTCGAGCTGCTGCAGAAGATCGTCCCGCAAGAGGATCAAGCCCTGCTGCGTATGCATTGCGATTGGCACTTCCTCCGGAGAATAGAACGACCTCACCATCTCGACGATGTCAACCCCGGCGGGATGCCACGCGCGATCTACCTCTTTTCGCAGTTCATGCTCTGTGTCGACAAGGTTCGTCACCGCATTGCGTGCAGTCTCCAACTTCTCAGGAGAGACGTTCGACCGAGGCATATGAAAGTCGAGCAGCAGCACATCTGGCAAACTATTATCGCGCAGCGAGCTCATAAGGCTTGCCAGTAACTGCGTTGCCCCATGGAATGACGTCACGTTGAATGTGTTCCCATGCCGCTGTTCAAAGGCATCCAAGCAGATTTGCTCATCGTCGTAGTACCACACGGATGGCCGGTCGACGTCCTTCGCGCCGAGGGCGGCAGTTATCTGACGCAACCCCTTGTCGATGTCCGGATAGAGATCGACTGACTTCATACCCGCAAGTACCGGAGGAATCCGAGTCGAGTCTAGGCACCCGATAACAATCTTGAATGATGACTCATCCGCATCCAACGAACGCATGATGGCTGAGCTCCACTCCTTGGCCACCCATTTCGAAGCGGCGGCACTAGAAGAGTAGAGCAGGAGAAATATGTCCGCATTCTCAAGACCCTTATTAATGGTACTTGGTATGTCGGAACCGATTCCCAGATCTTTCTGATCGACCCACACGGTCATATCGTGCGACCGAAGATGTTCGACCACTGTCCGTACTTTCGCGTCATCCTTGCTCGAGTGTGATACGAATATGGTGGGCATGCTAGACCTCCGCCTTGCCGTACGAGTTAGTTTCATTTAGCGGTTCTCGATGGCCTACCAATGTGAGAATCCACGCATCCCATGATTCCATCAAGTCTTCAGTAAGTTCAGCATAACCAGCAGGGCCAGGATGATGACCGTCAACCAAAGCAACTTGACTCATCCACGTCGCTGACTCGAGCATATTCTTGAATACGTCCACGTATTGGACGCCATGACAACTGCACCAGTGCGAATATGCCAAGTTCTGACGTCCAATACGCCTGTTGTGATCAGGATCGGCCACCGGAAGAAGCCCGACGATCAGCATGGGCCAGCCGCAGGCTCGAACCCCGTCTACGATTTTCTGAAGGTTGCTGACCGATCGCTCCACCGGATGCATGGCAGCATTGGCCGGCATGGTGTCATTCACTCCGACTGACAGAACGACACCTCCTGGCAGATCAGGACGCAATCGAGGACGGACCTCGCTCTCCCATCGTTCGGCCACCTGAGATGAGGTCTCGCTTCGGATACCCAGGTTGTAGTAGGTGATTCTCATGCCCCTATGACCGTGATCCCTCACCAAGCGACCTACCCAGCCAGCCTGCCCCTCATCACCAACCCCGAGCGTGAAGGAGTCCCCCACGAAGCACAGCCTCACATCGGTGAAAGGAGCCGCGCTCCGGACATATGCTCGACGCTCGTTCGGATGGAGCTCAGCCATCTTCTATCAGCCTCCTTGACCGGCTCTCATCAAGTCGGGAGCGTGTTGTTCGACTTCGCCTACTGCGCCAGCACGGCTTTCCTGCATGGTTCGCTCAGCCTAACTGCTGAAGATCAGTCCCATGTTCTTCTGGTAGATATGCCAAGTCACGGCGAACAATACCGTCCTTCTCTGACCGTGCGCACGATCTGATCTGCCGCCGCCCGGATCTCCGCCAGGGCGCGGTCATAGGCCTCCGCCTCGCCGCGGTACGGATCCTCGATGACGAGGTCAGGGCCGGGCGGGAACCGCCCCCTCTGCTGCCCGGCACGGTCCATCAGATCCAACAGCCGCGACTCGTCGTCCGAGCGCACAGGCCAGTGAAGCTCGCCTGAGTCCCGCAGGTACCCGCAGATCAGAGCGCACTCCCGGAACGTGTAGACGCGCTTGAGGGCCGACGGCACCAGTCCAAGAACCCTGCTGCGCTGATCGATATCCATCGTGAGCACCAGATCCGCCCGCCGAACGAGCGCCTCGGTGATCTGGCGGGCGGAATGAGGCGCAATCGAGACGCCGGCCCGGCCAGTCGCCCCCACCATTCCAGGCGCGATGTCCGAACCGACTACCGCCGCGACCCCGGCACTCGTCACCGACACATCGTCGAGCCCGGCAGCCAGCAACTGCGCCGCCACCGGGGAACGGCAGATGTTCCCGGTGCAGACGACCAGAATCTCGAAGGCCATGGATCCAGTATCGGGGCAATGCCGCGCAATTACCGCATCACACCGACCACTCGATCTTCCGCGCCAACACCTCAGTGTCGGCCCAGATCCTCTCTGCGGCACGCTCCGCGGCCTCGATGCCCTGGTGGTACGGGTCGGCGATCCAGTCTTCCTCGGCAACCTCGGGACGTTGCTGCCGGACGTCGGTCACCAGGTCCTGAACCCGGATCAGGGCACGCCGTGGTTGCGCTGCCAACACTGCGGCCGCCTGCCCCAAACTGACTACCCGCTCCACATGCTCCGGATAGCCGTTAGCGATCCAGTCCACATGCTCGGGCCCGAAGACCATGACGATGTCGGCCTCCTTGAGGATCCGGCCGGTGAGCTGACGGGCCCGATGGGCCGTGGGATCCAAACCCCGATGGACGGCCTCCGCCGCCATCGGCGGATCCATCGGGCTGTCGACCAGCGCCATCACGCCAGCCGAGCCCACCACGACACCCGGATTCCCAGACAACCTCGCAGCCAGGCTCACCTGGGCAAAGGCGGAACGACAGATGTTGCCGGTGCACACGAAGACGACCCTCACCGGCCCGCGGCCGCTCGCCGCTTGCCCGAAGCGATCCCGGGACCTCGCTGTCCTCTCGTCCACCTCATCGCCTCCCAGCCGAACCAGTTGATCGCACCACAATAGCGGCGCGACTACGGCCTCGGCACCAGCACCGCATCACCGTCAACGATTACTCGACCCCTCGGAATGCAACAGACAGTCCATTCCAGTATCATTGCCGCTGTTTATCGCCGCGCCGCCACCGCGTTTGTGCGTTCCGAGTAGACGGAGACACCCGCAAATGACACTTCGAGACTTCCTCAAGCTGACGAGACGTCGGCTGGGACCATCATCGCCTGTACCCTGCTCGGTGCCGTCGCAGGCAGCAGCGCTGCTGCTCACGACGCCCACCACGTACTCCGCGCAGGCTACGGCTTACGTACGCGTGTCCGTGCCGAAGGGGGCCGACGGCGCCGCGCAGTCGAACTCCTACTTCGCCGCTTCTCAGCTCGCGAACCAGAAGGTGAAGGCGTTCGTCTCGGTGTTCACCTCGCAGTCCGTCGCTGAGGGTGTCATCAAGGAACTCAAGCTCGACACGACTCCAGCAGACCTCGCTGGGAGCATCAAAGCATCGAATGCGACGAACTCGCTGACCATCGTTGTCACAGCAGCAGGAGACAGCCCGGAGCATGCGCGAAACGTCGCGGATGCGGTTGTTACCCAGTCCTCGGCTCAGGTCAAGGTTCTCGAGGGAGCGAACTCCCCGGTCGAGGTCGTCATGATGACCCCCGCCAGTCTCTCCCAGATCTCCAAGGCACCGTCGCCGGTGAAGTACCTCACGGTCGGCATTCTCGCCGGACTGGTGATCGGTTATATCGCGGCTTTCGCTCGCCAGCACTTCGACACGAGGCTTCGGACCGCAGACGACGTCGCCGAGCAGTTCGACGCTCCTGTACTGGCCGTGCTGCCCCAATCGAAGGACATTGCGCGTACCGAAGGGGGGTCCGACGAGGATTTCCAGTCCGCCGAGTCACTGCGCAAGCTGCGCACCAACCTGCGCTATGCCAACGTCGACCATCAGGCCAAGGTCATTCTGGTCACCTCCCCGTTGCAGGGCGACGGCAAGTCGTCGGTAGCAGCGAGTCTGGCCAAGGTGATGGCGGTGGCCGGCGACGACGTCGTGCTGGTCGACACCGATCTTCGCCGCCCAAGCGTGGCCGAGACCTTCGATCTGCACGGGCCGCTCGGCTTGCTCCAGATCCTGATCGGTTCGGCGAAGGTCGAAAACACCCTGCGTCCCACCAAGATCACCGGACTGTCCGTGTTACCGGCCTTCGACACCCCACCGAATCCCTCCGAGCTGCTTGGCTCCGACCGGATGGCAAGACTCGTCAAGGGCCTCTCCCGCGACCACATCGTCATCCTCGACGCGCCGCCAGTGCTTCCGGTCACTGACGCCGTGGTGCTGTCGCATCTGACAGACGCCGTTGTCGTGGTCGCATCAGCCGGGCGCACCAGAACCGAGCAGCTCGAGCACGCCATCTCTTCCATCGAGCGCGGCGAGGGCAAGATCGCCGGTATCGTGCTCAACCGAGCCGCATCCTCCAAGCTTGCTAGGTTGCGCTACGGGGACGCCGAGTACGGGTACGAGTACACCGATTCCGAGTACACCGCCGCCGACAAGCGCCGCACCGCCCAGGGCCACTCAAAGGCCGTTCACACCCCCAATCGCCTCAGGAAATCCCAGGTTGACCTTGCTGCTCACCCCAGTGGCCGGGAAGAGGCCTCCGAGACACGCCGAATGCCCGTTGTCGCCTACACCAGGGACAACACAATGGCAAGCACCAGCCCAGACCATCAACAGCTCCACAACGAGCCGCAAACCATGAATCGCCCCTTGTGGCGCAGCACTTCCGACGGTTCCTGACACCATGAACCCCCACATGAGACCCGGTTGCCGACCTGTGAATTCTCATCATATGATCAGAATCGCTGATTCCCAGTGCCGACACTGGGCTTGAGCACCCACTGCAGTGAGCCGGCGGCCAAGCCGACTCTCCCTCGACTGGTACACGAGGCGGACGTACATGACCACTGACGAACTCACCGTCGGATCACTGGGCGATAGAGCTGGCACGCGCAACACTGCGTCTCACTCACAACGCGAGACCCGCGAGCCAGCATGGGGCCGCGCATTCAGGAGGGTCCTGATCTGCAGCGATCTCATCGCTATCGCTCTTGCCGTGCTCATCTCGATCGGTTTGATGACGCCAGCTGACCTCGATCTCGTCGGAGTTCTCAATCTTCCCTACGCCGGTGTGGCTGTCACGCTCGGAGTGATCTGGTTCTTCGCGCTGGGGGCGGGGGGGTCCCGCAACCCGTGGATCACCGGCGCCGGTGTCGAGGAGTATCTGCGAGTGGTCAAAGCCAGCCTGTATGTCTTTGGCGGCATCGCCATCGCCTCCTACATCCTCAAGGCCCAGTTCGCCCGCTCCCTATTCATCGCACTGCTGCCAATCGGCGTGCTGCTGCTGCTCTTCGGCCGGTGGCTGGCCCGGGGCTGGATCAATAGCAGTCGTAGCCACGGCAGGAACCTCACCTCCTGCGCCGTAGTCGGGCCTACCACCGAGGTCGAGCGTGTCGTCGCGGATCTGAAGCGTCACACCGACGCCGGATTCCAGCCACGAGGCGTCTGCCTGCTCGACAGCGAGGATCAGGCCACGGCCGATGACGTTGATGGTATCCCCGCCTACGATGCGGACCAGCTGCTGGGCACCGCTAGCTCCACGACCTTCGACGCTGTGATCGCGACTGAAGGCCTGTCCGACACCTACCTTCGTAAGCTGGCGTGGAACCTCGAGGGTTCCTCCACGGCTCTCGTCGTCACCCCGCGAGTGCTTGACATTGTCGGTCCCCGTGCGCATTACAGCGACGCTCCGGGGATGTCGCTGATCCATGTGGACATCCCGACATTCTCCGGTTGGAAGTACGCTGTCAAGCGAGTCTTCGACATTGTCGTCTCAGTGATCGCTCTCATCCTGCTCTCTCCCGTCTTTCTGATCACCGCGATCCTCATCAAGCGCGAGGACGGCGGCCCGGTGATCTTCCGGCAGCAGCGCGTGGGCCAGAACGGGGAACCGTTCACCATTCACAAGTTTCGCAGCATGAGCGTCAACGCCGAGTCGAAGATCCAGAAGCTCATTGATGAGGCCGGTGGCCATGCCCTGTTCTTCAAACTGGACAACGATCCTCGAATGACGAAGATCGGCGCCACCTTGCGTAAGTACTCAATCGACGAGCTGCCCCAGTTCTGGACCGTTCTCAAGGGCCATATGAGCGTGGTGGGGCCCCGCCCCCAGATGGCTCGTGAGGTGGCCGAGTACACCCCCGCGTACAAGCGACGGCTACTTACCAAGCCAGGTATCACCGGTCTGTGGCAGATTTGCGGACGCTCTGATCTTTCTCCCGAGGATGGGATGCGCCTTGGATCTGCGCTACGTCGAGAACTGGTCCCCGATTCAGGACGTCATCATCGTCTCCAAGACAATTACCACCATTCTTAAACCCGACAACGGAGCATACTGAGCATCAATCCTGTGTTTGTTAAAACAATTTCATAAGCCGATGATTTTCCCAGACCCGCCTCGTCAAGGCTGAGGAACGGGAAAGTATGCGGACAGATACGCCAGAGCGAAACGCCTCTCCAGAGAAGGACGGCCTAAATTCACGCCTAACCCACTCCCAGGATGGAGTGGTTCACACATGCTTGCCCTTCTTTCTTCCGCGTGGTTCCATATACTCCACACCGGCGTATTCGTTATGGATCAAGCGGGTATAGCGGATTCGCCAAGCTTGACGTACCACGAAGTTCCAGGATGCCGAATCTTACGGTCGCTAAACAGGGGCGACTGAGACCCTCAGCGTGAAACGACGGCTCGAGGCCGCTCCACCTGAACCAAGACCGCTGATGCGATCGTCGAGACCCTAGCCTGCTTATTGCATCATCTCAAACACACCAATAAGCTCCGGCTTGAGACCCGCGTTCCAATTCCGATCATCCGGTTTCCGTGATCCATTCCGCACTGACAAATTCTGCGCCTACACGGTCTTGCGAAGAATCGGGCCAACGACAACTCGCGCAATATTCCTGAGATACTCGTACGGGGATCTGACAAACTGCCTTCGGTGTTTCCATAGAATCATTCGTAAAGCCAGATAGTAGGCTTCACTGTTCCGCGTGATACTGTCAGCTTGAACATTTACCTGCACCAGTGGTACAGGGACATGCTGGAACCTCACATTCCTCGCGGTGAGAGAAAGCCATAGGTCCCAGTCCTGAAGTCTTGGAAGCCTTGTATCAAACTTTGTTTCATCAAGTAAAGAACGAGGCAGAACCGCTGCCTGAGTAGAAACTATGTTCTGTCGCCGGAGCATACGCGCTGGGTTTGCAACGAAGCCGGCCGGGAGGATACTGCTTGTCGCCTCGTCCCGATTGAGTCGGATCGAACAGAAGGCAACTTGATCTGGTCCCTCAATCAGCGGAAGCAATGTCTCGAGCAGATGCGGGTCCCATTCGTCATCGCTGTCTTGGAATGCAATAAACTCCGCAGTGGCCCTCGCTATTCCGCAATTTCGTGCCGCGGGTGCGCCAGCATGGCTACCTCTCATATAGACAACGCGCGGATCTTGAGCAACATACTTCGCGATGAGCGTCGCCGTCTCGTCGGTAGACCCATCGTCAACGACGATAACTTCGTGAACAGGCAAGCTTTGGCCGAGGACACTGTCTATCGCCCGGCCCAGAGTGCGAGCTCTATTGTAGGTTGGGATGACGACGTCAATCTCTTGCCGCATGGTGGAGGCTTGGTGCGCGCACGAGACCGCAGATGTCATGGACAGTACTATAGCGTCCGTTGACCTCGATGTTTCATCGGTTGGCCCGGTCGTTGTTCCGCAGCCATGCCGCCGGTGAGGAACCCGCTGCTGCCAGATGAATGTGGCGCTCCATTGCATGGACGGCTGTCCAAACTGGAGGCGATCATCCGGCCGGAGAACAGGCGAGGCAGGGACCAGAAGCCTAGCTGATGGAGTCGACGAGCCCCGCGGAGACCGATGGTCGCGACCACAACCTTACACGGCCCGGTGATGCCGACCTGAAACCGTGCGGGACTGCCCGCTGCCTGCTACAGCGATCGTCGCCGAGATCGCAGATCAGGCCGTGACACACCGTCTTCTCCGCTCTCACATCCGGACAGCCCCCCACAGCGGACCAAGCAGGGAGGTGCTCCCGACTACACCGGTGCCTTCACGGGACTTGGCTGTCACAGTTGCCAGCGAACGCCCACACCTTTTCGAGAGCGTACTCGTGCAAACATCCCGTGCCGATGGGCAGGTCGTTGCCGTCCCAGCGGTGCAGTCCAATCCGCCTGCTGGCCGGCGGCCTTCTGAGCGGCCAGGGCCTTCTGATAGGCCTGCCACGTCGCTGTCACCTTCGCATGCTCGCCCGGGGGCTTGGGCCGGCCCTGGGGATGCTCGCCCGCCGCGACCCGGGCCTGGTACCGGTCCCACCGCTGCTGGGCGGCATCATGGGCCTGCTGCCACCGGTCGTGTGCGACCTGCACCCGATCCACCCCGACCGGGATCGCACCCACCCGGGGGATACCCGCGGCCACATCGGCCTGATACCGCTCCACCATCTCACAGCGGGCCCGCTGATCGCCGGCCACCGCCGCCTTGCGGTCCTCGATCACCGCGATCGCCTCGTCCAACCGCCGCCCGCGATCGGTGCGGTCCCTCAGATGGGCCGGCAGCCCGGCCGGCTGCGACCCGTCGCCGGAGGCGTCCTCGGCCGCATCAGTGGCCCGGGTCCGGGCGACCCACTCGGTGGCCATCCGCCTCAGCGTGTCCTCGGTCCGGTTGGCGCCCAGGCTCGCATTCGCCGAGATCTTCGTGCCGTCCAGGGCCACGACCCCCAACGACACCATGCCCAGGCGCGCGGCCAGGACCAGGGACTCGGTCAACAGGTCCGCCAGCGCGCCGGTGTGACGCTGCCGGAACCGGGCCAGGACGGTGTGGTCGGGGATCTGGCCCGCGCAGATGATCCGGAAGGCCACATCGACCCGGCACAATCGTTCGATACGCCGTGACGACGAGGTCCCGTGGGCCATCGCGTAGACGAAGAGGGTGACCAGCATGTCGGGGTCGAAGCCCTGACGGCCCACCCCGCCCAACCTGGCACGCTTGCGGAAACCGGTGGTGTCCATGCGGTCCGCAGTCCCATCCACGAAATTCCTGACTGCGTCCAACCCTCGACTCACAGTCGACATTCCAGCCCCTTCCGAGCATCCTGCACAGCCGCCCACCTCCAACCTGAAGACACGCACGACACCCCCGATCACCCATCGGTCACATCTCCACGGTACGATCGCCGCTCGGTGCGAGATAGCATGACGGGGTGCCGAGGAGCGTCCCCTTCTAGTCGCCTCCTGTACATATCGACTTACAACATACGTAGGCCAAAGCGCGCAGTTGTGTCGCGACCCGCACGGTTCGGTCCAACTGCGAGCCTCCGGCGCTTATGACTGGACTATTCGGCCCAATCAAGAAAGGGACAGCAGTGAAGGTTCTAGTTACCAATACTGTTCTTGGCAATACCGGCGACGCAGCCATCCTCCAGGGCGTATTGACGTCTCTCCTTCAAGCGGGACTCTGCGCCAGTGTCAACGACGTAACAATATGCGACTCCAACGCTCCGGCGACACGTCGTCTTTATCCACAGTGGAAAATCATCCAGCAAATGACCATGGGACAGTTATCTCGGTCGCACCCAATACAGTATACAAAGAGTAAGGTACGCATATTCTTCACGCGCCTTCTCACCCGCGGAACCCCAGGCATGGCACGCCTCGCCAGGAGTTCGCTATTACGCAATTCAGTCGTTGGCCGTGAAGTCGCGGCGCTGGACGAAGCAGAGCTAGTCGTCAGTACGGGGGGGACTTACCTCGTGGACCACTATGACTTTCTCCCTAGAGTTATAGAATTAGAGATAGCGCGAAAGCTTGGAAAGCCCGTAATATTATGGACGCAGTCCGTAGGTCCGTTCAAAGACGCTGGGGCACGATCAAACGCACAGCGATTAGCGGCCGTCGTTGACGAAGCTTTCTTTCGAGATGAACGATCCCTGCAATCTTGGATAGAAATCGGTGGAGACTCCCGTCATGCGCATGTAGTTCCCGATGTGGTCTTCACGCTGACCGCTGAGGGGCAACAAAGACCTCGAAGAGACTCCCCGCGGAACGGCCCCATACGTGCCCTGTTCTCAGTACGCGAATGGAACCAAACTGGTCCTACAGGCAAGGGCTTCAGCTTCAGACAGTATCAAGATGCATTGCGTGGTGCCGCTCACGCGCTCGAACGTGATGGTGCTGGTGCCCTGGTTGCTATGTCTACCTGCCAAGGTGTCCCTAACTATAGGGATGACTCCACGCTTGCAATGCGAATCTTTGACGGTACACGCACAACTGTGGACAGATGTTTCCATTCCCCGGACGATCTTCTATGCGAGCTATCAGCTGCTGATCTCGTTGTCGCGACACGTATGCACATGGCAATCCTGTCACTCATCTCGCAGGTCCCGGTAATTGCAATTGCCTACGAGTTCAAAACGCTTGAATTATTCAACTCATTAGGCTTGGCCGACGATGTTATTGCTATCGAGAACCTCACGGAGCAATGGCTCATTGAGCGTATACGTGCTGCCCGATCTCGACGAGGGCCTCAGCTTTCAGCGGAAACACTCAAAGCGCTCCGATCCGAAGCGCTCATACCAGCATTGACCATTCGACAGTTACGCGCCGCCAGAGGATCCAGCCCCCGGACCGCCCGAGCGGAAGATCTACTCAATGCGCGACGTACCTACGGCAGAGGGTGAGAGTCACACGTGCTTCGGAATATCTTCACCACGTACGGTGCCCGCATTGTCTCAATGCTCACGGCTCTCATCATTGTGCCGCTAGTCACACACCTTCGAGGCGCTGACGGGTACGGCTTATACGCCCTCACAACCTCTTTGGCGTTGTTATTCCAGCAAGATCTTGGCATGGGGCCTTCGGCGGTACGCTCGATAGCAATCGCCGTTGAACGTTCCGATCACACTCGACTTCGACAGATAGTGGCCTCTACGCGACTCTTCTATCTGGCCTCCTCAACATTATTCTCGATTGTCATAGGTGTCGGATTCCTGTTACTTTGGCCTACCTATCATATCCCCGCAGCCCTACATCAAGATTCAGTAGTACTTGCCTGCACGTCTATACTAACAGTAGCATTCACGCTTTCCTTCTCTGCATATCGCCAAATATTAGTTGGGTTGGGAAAACTTGATCTTGTAAACGGAATTCAAAGCATACAGAACATTCTGAGGATCATTCTATCGGTAGCGTTGCTTTCCTTAACGCACGTTGGGGTCATGGCAGTGGGGATCATCGACGCCGCCTGCGCCTTTGCCGCTGGACTGGCCTTGGTGGCCTTAGTGCAGCACAGCCTTCAGATGCGCTGGGTGCACTTGCAGGAGGGGCGATGGGAGACATTCGTCGAGGTTTTTCGCCTGAGTGCAGAACTCATGATCATGAACATCTCAGCAGTCATGATCATGCAGATGGGATCAGTCATTGCGTCTGCCTTACTGCCCCTGGGAGCAGTCGCAGTCTACGGTGCCTCGCAGCGAATACTCCAGGGGACCAAAGAAATCACCGCTTCACTGTCCTCATCTGTCCTGCCATCCGCTGCACGTAGCGAAGCACGAGGCGCAGATGAGAAGCTACGGTCGATCTACACCGACGGCACACGCTACGCCAATTCTCTCATGCTGATAGTAACCATTCCATTGGTCGTACTTATGCCGCAAGTTGTCGATATCTGGCTTGGAGGATCGCTGGATATCCGAGCGGTCGCGGTGACAGCACAGGTGCTTGTCGTATCTGTATGGGTCAACAACAATCATCTTCTGGCGATCCCCATTCTTACTGCGAAGGCAAAAATCAGGCGCTTCGTGATATTGCACGCTATATGGGCACTTTCTGGCACTGGACTCGCCGTGGTCTTCGGACTTCGATGGGGCACTCCTGGCATAGCGGCGGGCATTACGTTTCCCGTGGTGGTCCTTGAGTCGTTCTACATCAATTGGACGGTAACAGTCCTAAAGATGCGTTGGCAAGAGTTCGTGTTAACCAGCATCCTGCGACCTTTTTCCGTCCTTTTTACAATAGGAATTGTGGTATTCGTGCCAATTAAGCTACTCATGAGCGATGATTATCACCTAGGGCATACTATCGGCGTGATACTGGGATGGTTGATCGTGGCGTCTGTCGGAGTATGGCGATTTGTCTTAAAGGAGAATGAACGTGCTCGTTTCATGTCCAGAATACGTGCGAGATTCTTTCCAGGCAAAGCGGGTATGCGGCGCGATTAATTACGAGTATCGGATCTCAGATACAGAGCCTCTCACCCCAAGGTGAGTTCGTATTGATAGATGAGACGACGATTCAGCTCTACTCAGGACGTTATAAACGGTCGGGAAATCTGACCGTTTAGCCTCGATCTTTCATCGACCGCCGTCCCCCGATCGATGAAAGATCGAGGCTAGGAAAAGCAGTTCAATTACGACGTGCCGAGTCTCCGTTTCAGAATCGAGCACATCATCAGCCATTTGAAGGATTGGAAGATTCTCGCGAAGGGGCATCGGGGTCGTTTGGCGGAACTTCCGACAATCATCAGAATCGTGGCGAGACGGGAACTCTACCGGATTGGCGGGCAATCACCGATGAATGACGTCCTCAGAATCAATCGATGTCAGAGCTATCCATCTGAGCTGACCTACAATGTGGTGTCCCATGTACGAGCCTGATGCGACGTGTCGGCGCACAGGCCCGGACTACCCCGCCTCGCTGGGCGAGTTCCAGTCATGGTTTACCACCAATGCCGACTGCCTGGAATCGCTGCGCTGGCTCGACGAGTTCATTTGCCGTCACTGCGCCCTGTGTGATCAAGTCGAAGTGCGCCGGTAATGGGTCTTGAACGAGGCGAACAGGGCCGACTCGACGATCTGGGCGCCGGTGCGCCGTCCCACGCCGGTCGCGTTGTCGAAGACCAGCAGGCGCGGGGCGAACCCCAAGTGCTCAAAGACGGCTCGCAGCCCGTGGCACACGCACTCGGCGGTCTCGCCGCGGTAGGCCTGCACGTAGCGGGTATTGGAGTAGTGAACCGTCCTGTGTTTGATTGAGGGGAAGCCAGACACCATCTGGATGGATCCCCGATCATGACCAACTCCAAGTACCCGCCCGAGTTGCGGGAACGCGCCACCCGACTCGCCGTCGAGGCCCGTCGCGACCCCGACACCCGCAACGGCCCCATCGCCCGGATCGCCAACCACCTCGACGTCCACAGCCAAGCCCTGCGCAACTGGGTCCCCAAAGCCGAGGCCGACCAAGTCCCCGTCGCCCCAGTCGACGCGGCGGACCGGCTGCGCACCCTCGAGAAGGAGAACCGCGAACTACGGCGCTCCCACGAGATCCTGAAGTCGGCAGCGGCTTTCGTCGCGGCGGAGTTCGACCGCCCGTCCCGGTGATCGTCGCGTTCATCGACGCCAACCGCGACCGGCGGCCAGCCCGGACCGATCTGCACCCTCAGTCGCAGCAGGCCGACATCCAGATCCTGACTGCGCCCACACGAACCGCGAACCCTCCGCGAGGGCACGCCGCGACACCTGGCTGAAAGAGGAGATCATGCGCATCCACACTGATGAGCACATGAGGGTCTACGGGATCCGCACAATCCATGCCCAGTTGAACCGCGAGCCCATCCGGGTCGCCCGCTGCACCGTGGAGCGGCTGTGCGCCGAGCTCGGGGTGCACCCGGTGGTGCGGGGCCGGTCCCATCCGCGCACCACGATTCCCGGCGAGGAGGCGAACCGTCCCGTGGATCTGGTCCGGGCGCCAGTTCGTCGCCGAAGCGCCCGACCGGCTGCAGTCACAGTGTTATCT
Organism: Acidipropionibacterium sp.; assembly: GCA_022647765.1. GTDB lineage: Bacteria > Actinomycetota > Actinomycetes > Propionibacteriales > Propionibacteriaceae > Acidipropionibacterium. Next base: position 11,902 of record JALCLH010000011.1, on the reverse strand, counting down.
GATCCCCACGAGCGACTGCGTCATAAATCTTCTCCAGTTGCGCGGTTTGCTTAACGATGTCGAACTCGCGTTCGACCCAGAGGCGTCCTGCTCTGCCAATCCGTGAGCACAGCTCAGGAGACATGAGTAAACGACGTAGGTTGCTCGCAAGAGCAACCTTGTCGCCTTCTTGTGACAGAAGACCCGTCACACCATCAAGCACCGCTTCGGGGATTCCAGAGTGATAGGTCGATACCACTGGAAGACCGGCCGCAGCAGCTTCAAGGATCGCGATTGGCAGCCCTTCCGTATCTCCATTCGAAGCAGTCCGCGAGGGAGCCGCGAACACTCGCGACGTCCGCAGTACCTCTTGAACGACGCTTGGTGGCTGCGCACCGAGAAAAGCCGCGTTGATTCCCGCGTGCTGTGCAACTTCTCGCGCCAACATCAACAAAGGCCCGTCCCCAATAAACACACACCGAGGATCGAATTCCGACTGAAGCCGACCAAGGGCGCCAATCAGATCTAGCACGCCCTTCTTCTCGACGAATCTTCCGACGAACGCGACGTCCCACTTCTTCTCCGAGTCTTGCTGCTCCAAGGGCGCTATAGGAATACCAATATGATGGACGATGACTTTAGCGGGATCCCCACCAAGTTCGATCACTTGTGAACGAATGAAACCCGAGACCGCAATAATTAGCGAGGCGCGTTTCAGAATCGTTCGGATCCGCGCGCGTGATCGTGCACCCCTTAAACCAGTCTGATATCTGGGAGTTGTCACGTCAAACCCATGTGCAGTGATTATCCCCGGTATCCCGCATTGCACTGCAGCAAATGTTACCGGCAGCGCATGGCCCGCAACAAAATGGACATGCACTAGGTCCGGTGCTGATGCGGAAAGCGTGTTCTTCACTCGCCATGAAATGCCGGTTCTCATCGCAATTCTGAGAAGCATTTTCTCAGGTACGCTTGAGCCATAGAGCACGGCGTCCGACTCGCGAACGAGTGGCGACGCTTCTTTAGTAAACCCGTACAGCGACACTTGCCAGGAGTTCAGTGCATCGGTCTGATTCCGGATGAACGTTTCTGACCCAGGCAGCAGTACTGGGGCCCAGACGGCGACTCTTCTTGATGTTCTTTCACTTGGCCCATCTTGATACTGAAGTGACTTCACTTGAGTGAGCGTATCATGTTCGCGAAGGAGTCCGGCCTTTCAGACACCTGCCACGGCAGGATCGAAGCTCATGAAGCACGGTGTTGTCATGCGCGTCGTGTTCGCAATACGGCCGGACCATTGGCTTAGCTCCCAGCCGCGCAGTGCGTGGCGGGACTCTATCGACGGTGACGCGAACCTACGAGCGATCGTCGGCGTGGCTAGTCTCCACCCTTTATAGGCCTTCCCAATCCACGGTGTAAGTGTGGGTTGGACCTTGTCGGCGTGGCAGTCTCAGGATAAGTGTTGAGGTCTTCCGATGATGGTGGTGGACCGTCATCTCCTTGTCACCTTGGCTCCTTTCCGACGTGTGTGCTTGCTAACACGAGGTACGTCGAGAGGAACCTATCTTAGAGGCGACTGGCCCGTAGACAGCTGCCAGGACCGCTGCCTGGAGCGCTGTCACCGAATCGGATATCGCTGTACCGTTAGTGCCGTCGAGGCCGTCTTCCACGAATCCTGTAACGGGGACCGTCACGCGATTGGCTGGGTTCTCGCGCTCCTTTGGCAGGTAACCGGCCACTTGTATTGGCGGAAATCTCCTGCTCAACCGGCCTACAAGCAGTTGATCAAACACCCGATGCGGCGGTGCTGGGGGCGCAATCCAGTGTGGTGGGGAAGGCCGGGGCGAGGCATCGGGCCCTGGCCCGGCTGGTGAGGGACCAGATCGATCATTCCCATGCGGCTCGCCACCACTGAGGGGTTGCCGCAGGGCGACGGAAAAGTCGGGGGGTCGTCTGTGACTAGGGGTTAAGCCCCTCTCGGCGTGTCATACAGGCGGGCGAGGACCCACACGGTTTGGATGGAAGTACTCCTACAAACCACCGCCGCAAGGAACCCCGCCCGCGATGCCATCCTCCCCCACCGCGCCCGCAACCCGCACCCCTGACACGCCCACACCGAATGCTCGCCTGGCCGATCACCTGGCCCGGGTCCCCGACCCCCGCAAACCCAGAGGCACCCGCTACCCCCTGACGGGCCTGCTCCTCCTGGCGATCTCAGCGACCCTGGCCGGATGCCGGAGCTTCACCGCGATCGGCGACTGGGCCCACGCCCTCACCAGCCACTCCCTGGCCGGGTTCGGGCTGCGCGCGGCCCCCGGCGAGTCGAACCTGCGCAAACTCTTCTCACGCCTCGACGCCGCCGCCCTGGACGCACAACTGTGCCTGTACGCCTGGACCCGCACCACCACCATCGACGGGCGCCGGATCATCGCTGTGGACGGGAAAACTCTGCGAGGTTCCCGATCGGCGACCCAGCGGGCCCGGCATCTGGTCGCAGCCCTCGACCACGGGTCGGGCACGGTGGTCGCCCAGCAGGCCGTCGAGGCGAAGTCCAACGAGATCCCGGCCCTGCCCGACCTCATCGCAGCGCTGGGCGAGCGGGTGAAGGGTGCGGTGATCACCGCTGACGCGCTGCATACCCAGACCGCCACCGCGACCGCGATCCTGGCCGCCGGCGCCGACTACGTGTTCACCGTCAAGGCCAACCAGCCCGGACTGGTGAAGAAATTGAAGTCCCTGCCGTGGTCACGGGTTCCTGCAGGCCATGTGGAGGATGAGACGTCTCATGGGCGCAGGGTCCGGCGGAGTCTGAAGGTCGTCCAGGCACCAGAGAGTTTGGGGTTTGCGGGGGCGGTGCAGGTCGCCCAGCTGCGCCGGGTCGCCACCCGCAACCAGAGGAAGACCACGGAGGTGGTGTATCTCATCACCTCGGCGGGCCTGCCCGATGCGCCGCCGGCTCGGCTCGCGGCGTGGGTGCGCGGGCATTGGGGTGTGGAGAACCGGCTGCACTGGGTCCGCGATGTCACCTTCGACGAGGACAGGCACCAGGTGCGGACTGGTTCAGCGCCTCAGGTGATGGCCGCACTGCGGAGCGTGGCGATCGGCATTCATCGGATGAGGGGTGAGGTGAACATCGCCGCCGCGGTCCGGCGTGCGGCCTGGGACCCGTTGGCCACCTGCGACCTGGTCCTCGCGCTCTGATCACAGCGCCATCACAGGAAGGAGAAACGACTTTTCCGAGACCCTGTCCACGTGCCCTAGGGATAAGAAGCAAATCTTATCAAGCGTTAGGACTCAGCAGTAAGACTCGGCTTATGGTCACCTACCGAAAGAGAATCAGTATCGCTCTCAGGCTCGCTCCTGAAAGAGAATCCCCATCGTGTTGCTACCCATGCCGCAAAACCCGAAGTAAGAACGGAACCTTCATACGGGAACGATTGAAACGACATGAACATCCACATTGGCACCCAAAAGAAATATACAACCAGGTTCTCTGGCCGCGCCTTCGTTGATATGGAACGTGTACGCAATATACTATAAGCTAGAATCCCAAGAGCCAACGGGATAATCACGAATTCATGATAGTCGAAGTAAAGATCCCAAAATCCCGTCGGGACAGCGGCCGCCCCGGTAAGGTGAACCGAAGAGTTAAGTGCTTCATACGCATCCAATCCGAATACGTTATCGAACTGCAAGACACCGAAGTAGAGTAGTTTGAATGTATGAATGCCAAAAAAGTCGAGTGGCCCCGGAGAAGATAGAATGCTTAGGTTCAGATTGTTGAATGACATGGGAAAGTACCCGTAGTACCACGGAAGCCAATCTCCCCACAGCTTCGGGCCCGTGTACCCAATTTCTGTCGAATAATCCATCTGATACGACCCGAATTGATTTGATCTGGTATTCCCCACTGTCGTAAAAAAGTACACACTCAGTACAACAATGGACAATCCGATTAAAATAGAACGCCAACGTCCCCCGTGGTGTCTTTTTCGGATTCTCTGCAAATAGACAAATAGCATCATAGACAATGCTTGAGCAACTACGATAGCGACGCTCATGCGCGCCGCCTTTCCGAAAACATAAAGGAACATAATTGCAAAAACAGCAGCTATGTGACCCAAGCGCAGAGCCCCCCTTGTGCACATTGCAGCTATAACGTTTACAATAATGACTGCATAGATGCTCTCAGTTACATACCACACGAGCGGCGCGCGATACGTATGGATATCTACCCCCGAGAGGGCCGGAAGAAGCAACCCTGATCCTAGATAATTCTCAAGCAGACAAAATATGGCATAGACGACCGCCACCCAAAGTGCCCATACAGTGGAACGGCGGGGTATAATTTTCCCAGGTACCCGTAGCGGAACCCTACTCCCCATAACTAGCGAGAACAGGAGAACAACGCCAAATTCTACGAAAATCAGATAAAAGCGATCGGATGGTGCCTCAGTGATGTATGTTGACCAACCCTTCAGATATAGGAATAATGGAACATAGACCCCCAAAACAATGTATGTGTATATCGAAAAATAGTCATGCGCTATAACGATCTTCCACAGAGAAGCAGCAAGCACTGCTACGGTCACAATCCAAAACGCAAACTCCACTACATAACTTCCCATCTGTGACCCGTGGCCAAGCACGCCACCTGAACTAGCAGTCAGATCCTAGCCTTAAACCTCCATCCCGACGCTGCGCGTCCCCGCAGGGGCAGCAGTGCTATGGCATCTAGAACCACTCACTGGGCGGGACCCGATTGACCATTTCACCTCGTGGACCGTGTTTACCACCACTGAACGGCTCGGCCACCGGGCCCGCGCCTCCGGAGGACACAAGCCGTCCCTCTTGGGGGGAAACAAGGCAGCTCATGTCTAGGGGTGTGCTGGGCTCAGGCGGTTGGGCACTACTGCTGCGACACCAGCGTTCGGCCGGCAACAGTGCGCAAATCAGCACCCCCAGCAGCGTGGTACTTCGACGTACCACGCTTCAGGACCCTGGGCCGAGTCCTGGGCCCCCGCCGCGGTAACAGATCATCGAGCACCGCCGCCCCGATCCGGCCCACCAGATCCACCCTCGCGCCCGCTATCGCACCAGTGGCCAGGATGATCTGGTCCTGAGCGGTCCGCACCGCGATCGTAAATGAGAGCCGATCAGCGCTCACCTCGGGCCGGTCCCCGATCGCATCCGACATCGCGATCCGCAGGACCTGATAGACCGCCACCAGTCCCCACACCTCCTGGGACACCGCGGCGGGATAGCGCCCGCGCAGGACCCGCCCGCCCAGGATCGTGGACTTCACCTCGCAGTAGACCGTCTCGATCTGCCAACGCCGGTGATACAACCGGATCAACTCGTCGGCCCCGGCCTGGGCCGGGTCCAGCAGGATGGTGATCAGGCGGTACCGGTGGATGGTGGCCTCACCGGGTATCGGGTGACCCGCCCGGTCGGTGGGCGTCACCTGGATCTCGGCGTCGATGACCCTCACCCTCACAGTCCCGGCCCGCGAGATCCACGAACCGTCGCCCAGGCGCTCCAGCACCAGTAGTGTCAACGCCCGGGGTCCGGTCAGCCCGCGGATCAGGAAGTCCGCGCCGGCAGCGGTGATCGCGGTGTACAGGCCGATCGCGGCGAAGTTCCGGTCGCCGAGGATCGGCATGCCCGGGCTCATCGCGGTGGTCAGGCGGGTGGTGTAGGCCTTCTCCGAGACCCGGTCGGAGCCCCACACGACGTCGATGAGGTGGCGGGTGCCCACCGCGACCAGGGCGAGCATCCGGATCATCGGGTATCCCAGCTCACTGGTCGCCCTGACGGGCTGCTTGGGATAGCAGGCCCGGTTGGCGGGTGTGTCGGGTATCGCGATCTGGGTGCCGTCGATCGCTGCGACAAGGCGTCCGGCGCAGCGAATCTGCTGGGTGGGCAGGCAGGCTCCGGGGCCGGCCAGGAGGCGGAACAGGGCTTTCAGGGGTGCCGGTCCCAGGCGGCGCATGGCTTGGCTGATCGATGATTTCGCGGGGTGAGGGATCGGGTGGGGAAGGCCTGCGGTCAGTCGGTTCCACACAGCGGTCCAGGCCTGGCCTGGGTACAGGGCGCCGGCGAGGATGAGGTAGACCACCAGGCGGGAGGGCAGGCGTCGCACGCGGTGTTGGGTGGTCGCGGTCTGGTCCAGGATGGCGTCGATCATCTCGGGTGGGATGGTGGTGGTGAGTTCGCCGAGGTGGGCCGGGGCGAACACGCCGTCGGGTTCGTGGGTGGCTGGCGGGGTGGCATGATTCGGCATGGCAGCTCTTGTCTGGGAGGACGTGTCTTGCAGGACGTGTCCCACTGTGACAAGGGCTGCTGCTTGTTGGGGGCTGCGCCACGCCGAGATGCCCACCTTCTTGACAGTCCTACCCCTGCCTTAACCGAACCGCATTGCGGTGGTCTCCATCTTGAGGGCACTCCCCGCTGGTGACCGATACCGACCCCTAGACAAGCCCTATCCTGCCAAGTCAGGAGCACTATCAGCAACACAGGAGCCCCTATCCCGCACACTCAACGACGAAACACCAAGGTTGGGACGGATCGTGCTCGAGTAGGTCTTCACACGTTGGCTGGCCGCACGCTAGGACGGAAGTGTGAGATCGAGCGACGATACTGATAGATTGCTGCCCAGCTTCTGCTATCCGTTCTGGGCTCTTCAAGGCGCTACGCCTCGTTGACCTCACCGTGGTGAAGTTCCAAGTCTTCATTTCGGTGTCCGGCCCGCGGATCGGGAGAAGCTGGCGAACGAGCACACAGCCATCGACAGAGATAACTTTGCCGCTGTCGCTACGGCCTGAGGAGAGTCGACTTGAAGCCATCAGACATGCAGCGTCAGGGCACGGGGCTTGACGTCAGCTCAGCGCCGTTCCGTCCGAAAACCGAGGCCATCGCCAGAGTGGTCACATCTACAGAAAGCGAAGACGCAGCAGAGAACTCGTCGGACCACCACACTCAGCCAGCTGCGGACACTGTGGCAGTTATCCTGAATTGGCGTGGTCAAGCGGAGACAATTGTCGCCGCCCAGAGTTGTCGACGAACATGTCCCGAGTGCCAGGTCCTCATCGTCGACAATGAGTCAACGGAGAAGTCCTTCAACGAACTCACTACACCTTTCACCGAGGACGCATCGGTGCATGTACTTCCGGTTGATGAGAATCGCGGATTCGGTGCCGGCCACAATGTCGCGCTACATTGGATCAAGGACAAACTTCCCCAAGTGCGCTTCGTCTACCTCCTGAACTCCGACGCAGTGGCCTCGCAGGGAGCGATTCAGTCGGCAGTCCAGACTCTCAGGACGAAATCCAAGTTCGGCGCTGTCGGGAGCATCCTGCTGGACTGGGACGGCGATCAGGATGCTGCAACGGACCACACTCGGGTCCAATCCGCCGGTGGACGCTTCAGCCCATGGTTGGGTACCACGCACCAATATTCCAAGAGTGTCGAAGACGGTCGGATCGACTACGTGACGTTCGCAGCAGTGGCGTTGCGGATCGACGCGATGTTCGAGATCGGCCTATTCGATGAGCAGTTCTTCATGTACTGGGAAGATGCTGACGTGTGTCTCAGGCTTCAATCGTCGGGCTGGAAGCTGGCCATGTGCCCGTACTCGCACGTCTTCCACGTCGGCGGCGCCTCTGGCAAGTCTGCTGGCTCGTCGAAGATTCTCTCCTACTATGTCTGGAGTTCCCTTCTCTTCCGTGATCGAGCGCGTGGGTTGTGGAAACTGTCAATTCCACTCAAATCTCTTTATATGATGGTCCGTGGCATTATTCTCCGACGCCGCTGGGAAGTTTTGGGCGTGCGAGATGGCTACATGCTCTACAAGCAACGCTCCAGTGAACCAGGCTATGTGAGAATCAGACTTGACGACGCAACAAGGGCAATCTAGCAGATTGAGAATGGTACCCCGGGATTTCGACTCTCAAGGTGCTAGAGGATAGTCCGCATGACCTGAGTAGGTCTCCGCGGCACGCAGTGAAGAGTGATCATGAGAACTTCGGAAGTCGAGGATGCGATGCAAGGTGATCAGGAAAACATGAGCGACGACGCCGGGTTGACGCCTTCGCTCCAGGTCGATGTGATCGTAGTCGCGTACAACTGTGCAGAAATGGTTTCAAACTGCGTTGCACCATTTGTCGACCTACATATGCCTGATGCCAACTTCAATGTATATGTGGCCGACAATGACTCGTCTGACGACGTAATTGAACGCCTCACCGGGCTCGACCAGCAGGTTCACCCCATCGAGATCGGTTGGAACTCCGGGTTCGGTCATGCCAACAACGTCGCCCTTGGGCAAAGCGATGCACCGTGGGTCCTGCTGCTGAATCCCGATGCTGCAGTAACTCCTGAAACGATCCTAAGCCTGATCGAACGGTACACTGATCGCTCGGACGTGGGCATCATCGGATGCAGGCTCGTGAGGTCCGACGGTAGCCTCGACGAAGCGGCGAAACGCAGCTTTCCGAATCCAAGACTAGCATTTGAGTACCTCTTCATGGGGAAGAAAAAGAGTGCCGGATATCACTCGACCGGTGTTGATGATTTCGATGAAGGTGTGGTCGACGCGGTTAACGGGGCGTTCATGCTCATACGTCGCACAGCCCTCGAGGCGGTTGGTGGATTCGACGAAGACTTCTGGATGTACGGGGAGGATCTCGACCTGTGTAAGCGCATAGCTGAAGCTGGATGGAAGACCTTTTACGACGGGTCATTCGAGGCTATGCATCTGAAGAGTGCTGTTTCCGGTGAACATCGTTCACCGAAGCTCAATTGGCATTTTCATCGGTCGATGTGGCTGTACTACAAAAAGCACTTCCCCGGCGATCCTCCGCTCCTAAAAGGTGCGGTCTTCACAGGAGTTGTAGGCAGGCTCGGCTGCAAAATCGTAGTGGATTCGACGATCAGGGGAGCAAGGGCATTGCGCCAGCATCGCCGTGACCGCCGAGACTCGGCCAGCAGTCTTACGACGAATTGAGGAGATATGAAACTGGCTCGTGGATGCCACAATGGTGAAGTCAGGTCAGGCCGGAATCAGGAGCTACACAACCCACTTCGTAATGGCCGCTAGCGCTCGGTCCGACTTGGACGTATCAGTACTGGTTGCTGTCGACAATGAAGACGATTGGGGGGGTGCGGACGTTATTCGGACGAACCAGCGCTTCAACGACCCTGTTCGCCGGATCACATGGCGTCAGCTGAAGGTTCCGAGTCTCGTCCGAGATCAGGCAGCCGACGCCGTTCTGTTCCCTGCACCTGAACCGGTGTCCGTAACTGGTGTGCCATCGGGCATGATCGTGCACGACATCGGCCCGCTAGTCGCGCCTGGAGTCTACGGGACACAACGACACCTAAGATATCTTGCTACTCTCAGACGGTCGTTGTATATGACTGATGCCGTCTTTGCGGTCAGTGATAGCACGATGCTGGACCTGATCCGGTGGTACGGCGACTTGGCACGGGGTTGCCAGGTCGCCGGTCCAAAGTTGGTGCTAGACGGCGTATGTGATGACGTACCCAATGCGGGCGACCGCGAAGACTTTGCCCTTTATGTCGGGTCCATGCTGCCCCACAAGAATGTGTCAACGATCGTCCGCGCATTTCAGGAGAGAAGCTCGAAAGATGATGGCACTCCGAGCGAACTTCTGCTCGTGGGACCCAACTACGCAGGCGAAGTCGACGAAGTGATGAATGGCTCCGGCCCACGGGTTCGGCATCTCGGATTCGTATCCGACGATGAACTCAACGAACTGTACCGCAAGGCGCGGGTGCTACTATTCCCAAGCATCTTCGAGGGATTTGGGCTGCCACTCGTCGAGGCGGTGGCTGCAGGAACACCGTGCATTGTCTCCGACCTGGCAGTGTTTCGTGACATCGGCCGGGAAGCTGTTGCGGCTTATGTTGACCATCCACTTGACCCAATTGCATGGCGTGAGGCAATAAGAAACATTTCCGGCAGTCCAGTCATGTCAGGCCATGTGGATTGGACGCCGAGTGCGACGGCTGTGGCGGAGACGTTCAAGTCGATCGTCCGTTGATTCCAATTTTGCCGAGTCGTACGCTTATGCGCTGTGCTATCCCAAGCTGTTTTGGTGTGCCGAGAATTCGTCCATGTGGCCGATACTGCAATACTCCGATTACCGGGGCAGGTTCCATGCTCGCTGAACGAAAACTGCATCAAGCGGACCGACTGCTGGCCCGGGTAGTACACGCAAGGACGTTGTAAAATTTGAGTTTCAGAACAACGCTCGTCATGCCCGCACCGGGCAAGCGAATCATCGCTGCAGTCGGCGTGGAACTCGAGCGCTTCCTGTGGGCTCAGCCTTCCGATCGGGGACGACGGGCAGAACCGAGGTCCTGACGCTCTCCTCGCGTGCGTCGTCCTCAGCAAAGGCATCCGGTGCTTCGGTGCTCCCCGTTACCTGATCCGCATTGTGGGCACCGCTGGCGGCCACAGATGCCGCGACTCCAGCCAAGGAGCGCACAGAGGTCTTACCGCCCGAAGAGTGCTGCCGGTGCTTCTTGTGTTTCGCACCGTTCTCGTCGCGGTAGTACTCGCCGGTGTACCGGTACCCGTAGTAGACCTTGCCCGCGCCCTTGGTCGGAACGCGGTTGAGGATGACTCCGAGCACGGTTCCCTTCACTGTGGCTAGCGCGTCCATTGCCAGGCCCAGCATCTCCCGGGTCGCCTGACTTGATGCATGTTTCTGTGAGTCAGCTATCAAGGTGCGTCTGACTAGGGGTTCAGTCTCGGATTCTGGCTGTGGTGGGGCACTAACGCCCGCCTGTGGACACCGTATCGTAGGCCCATGGCCTACATTCGGACGGTTCGCACCGCCTCGGGTGCGCTCGCGGTGCAGATCGTTGCCAAGCACCACGGCCGGCGTGTCATCATCGCTCACATCGGATCAGCCCACACCGACCAGGAACTGGCGGTGCTCAAGGCCAGTGCCAGGGCTCAGATCGCCCGTGACACCAACCAGCCGCCGCTGGACCTGGAGGACGTGGAGCCCACCACGCCGGCAGAGACCATGTTCAGCAGCACCGGCACCACTGATGCACAGCCTGCGTTGCTCTCCAGCTCACCGGCCGACCGACCCGAGCCCGCGCCACTGACCAGGGCCCCGCAGGTCATCTCAACGGCCTCGGACCTGTTGTGGCACGTCCTGCACACCGCCTACTGCCATCTGGGGTTCGACGTGGTCGCCGACCAGGTCTTCGAGCAGGTCGTGCTGGCCCGGATCGTCGAACCCACGTCGAAGATGGCTGCCGGGCGGGTCCTGACCGGGCTGGGTCAGAACCCGCCCCATCACACGACGATCTACCGGCATCTGGCCGCGGCCCAGGAGCTCGGCTACCGCGAGCAGATCCAGGACTGCTGTCACCGTCATGCCGCTGGTGACGGAGACGTCACCCTGGTTCTCTACGACGTCACGACGTTGTACTTCGAGGCTGAGAAGGAGGACCGGCTGCGTCGCGTCGGCTATTCCAAGGAGCGCCGCGTGGATCCTCAGCTGGTGATCGGGCTTCTGGTCGATCGGTCTGGTTTCCCGTTGCAGATCGGTTGTTTCCCCGGCAACAAGGCCGAGACGACCACGTTGATCCCGGTGGTGAGCGCCTACCAGGATGCTCACGATCTGGCGGACATGGTCGTGGTGGCTGATGCGGGAATGTTGTCGGTGACCAATCTGGAGGCTCTCGACGCCGCCGGTCTGCGGTTCATCGTCGGGTCGCGTCAGGTCAAAGCGCCGGGCGATCTGGCGCATCATTTCCACTGGAGTGGGACCGCTTTCGATGATGGCCAGATCATCGATACGATCACACCTCACCGGGCCCCGCGCACAGCGCCGGGACCGCGGTCGGAGCGTGCTGAACCGGTCTGGGACCCCGCACAGAT
>JALCLH010000010.1 GCA_022647765.1 Acidipropionibacterium sp. | reverse complement strand
AGAATCCCAGCCTGTTGAGGTACTTCGGGTCGGACTGCCAGTCCTTGAGCACCTTCACCTGGAGGTCCAGATGCACCGGCGTCCCCAGCAGGGCCGAGATCTGAGCGCGGGCACGGGAGCCGACATCCTTGATGTGGGCGCCCTTGTGGCCGATCATGATGCCCTTCTGGGAGTCGCGCTCCACGATGAGGGAGGCGACGACGTCCAGCAGCGGCCGGTCTGCGGGCCGGTCCGGGCGCTGGCCCATCTCGACGATCTCCACCGCGATGGAGTGCGGCAGCTCCTCGCGCACCCCGTCCAGGGCGGCCTCGCGGATGAGCTCGGCCACCAGGGTCTCGGTCGGCTCCTCGGTGATCTCCCCCTCCGGGTAGTACGCCGGCCCCTCGGGAAGCAGCGAGACCAGGGTCTCGCGCAACTCCTCCACCTGCTGTCCGGCCACCGCCGAACAGGGCACGATGTGCTCGAACCGCACCCCGAGCTCGGACTCCAGGGAGGCGATGGAGGACAGGTGGGCGGCCAGCCGGGAGTCCCCGACCAGGTCGGACTTGGTGGCAACCGCCACCAGGGTGGGCCGGTGCGCCAGCTCTGAGATCTGCTTCACCAGATAGGTGTCGCCGGGCCCGATCCGCTGATCGCAGGGCAGGCAGACGCCGACCACATCGACCTGGGACCAGGTGTCGCGCACCAGATCGTTGAGCCGCTCCCCCAGCAGAGTCCGTGGCTTGTGCAGCCCGGGGGTGTCGATGACAACCAGCTGGGCGTCCTCGGTGGTGACGACGCCGCGGATGACGTGACGGGTGGTCTGCGGCTTGTCGGTGGCGATCGCGATCCGCGCGCCGACCAGGGCGTTGGTGAGGGTGGACTTGCCGGCGTTGGGCCGCCCGACGAAGCAGACGAATCCCGAGTGGAAGCCGGGACGGGTGGCCTCGGCCACCCGGGAGGCGACGTAGTCGGTGTCGGAGACCTCGTCCTCGTCGCCGTCCATCAGATCGGCCAATGACGGCGTCTGCTGCTCATCGGCCAGATCCTCGCAGTCAGATCCGCGCCAGTCAGGTCCTCGTCGACCAGCTCCGCGCCCTCGTCCCCGGGGGTGTCAGTCGTCGTCATCCTCGTCCTCATCCTTCTCGTCTGCAGGTTCTTCGGCCACTCGGTGAGCCACATAGGTGTCGACCTGATGACGCCGCCCGGTGGCCTTCTCGGCGGTGATCTCGATGCCCTCCCAGACCACCTGGGAGCCGGGCACCGGCACCACCGAGAGCTCCTTGGCCATCAGCCCGCCGACGGTGTCGACGTCCTCATCCTCGGCCTTGATGCCGAACAGCTCCGCCAGGTCGTCGACCGACATCCGCGAGGAGACCCGGAAGACGCCGGGATCGATCTCCTCAGTCTCGGCCGGCTCCGGATCGTACTCGTCGACGATCTCACCGACGATCTCCTCCACGATGTCCTCGATGGTGGCCAGCCCGGCGGTCCCGCCGAACTCGTCGACCACGATGACGACGTGGTTGCGGTCGCGCTGCATCTCGCGCAGCACGTCGTCGACCGGCTTCGAGTCGGGAACGTAGACCGCCTCCCGCATCACCTGGGACACCAGCTCGCGGCGCTGACCGTCCGGGTTGTCCTGAATCCGGCGGGCCAGATCCTTGAGATAGACGATGCCGATGATGTCGTCCAGCCCCTTGCCGACCACCGGCAGCCGGGAGAACCCGGAGCGCAGCGCCAGCGACACCGCCTGGCGCAGCGTCTTGTCCTGCTCGATGTAGACGACGTCGGTGCGCGGGACCATCACCTCGCGCAGGTAGGTGTCACCGAGCTCGAAGACCGAGTGGATCATCTCGCGCTCGTCGGCCTCGATGAGATCGGAGGCCTCGGCGTAGTCGACCATGTCGCGCAGCTCGGCCTCGGTGGTGAACGGGCCGTCGGCGAAGCCGCGCCCCGGCGTCAGCGCATTGCCGACCGCGATGAGCACCGCCACCACCGGTCGCAGCAGGGTCGCGGTCACCATCCAGATCCGCCCGAACAGCCGGCACACGGCGGCGTCGTGCTGCTTGCCGAGGGTGCGCGGGGCGACCCCCCACATGATGTAGCTCAGCACCAGCATGATCGCCGAGACCACCACGATCCGCTGCCAGGCCGCCCCGAACTGCGGGAACAGGGCGTAGCAGACCAGCACGATGGTGGTGACCTCGCAGCCGATCCGCACCACCATCGCGGAGTTGACGAAGCGCGCCGGCTCCTGGGTCATCGCCAGCACCCGGGACGAGCTGCGCCCGCCGTCGGCGGCCAGCTCCTCGGCGCGACTACGCGACAGGTGCTGCAGCGCGGCCTCGCAGGCCGCCACCAGGGAGGCGACGATCGCCAGCGCCAGGGCCAGCGCCAGTTCCAGCCACTGGGTCCGGGTCATCGGGCCCTGTTCGGATTGCGGGCCATCTCCCAAGCGCCGATGATCTCGTCATTGAGCCCGAACATCACCCGCTTCTCCTCGGGCTCGGCATGATCGTGCCCCAGCAGGTGCAGCAGACCGTGGATCAGCAGGTACTCCGCCTCGCCGTCGGGGGTGCGGCCGTTCTCGGCGGCCTGCCGGGCGGTCACCTCCGGGCACAGCACGATGTCGCCGAGGACGCCGTTCGGCGGGGCCTCGCCGTCGGCCGGGGCGCGCAGCTCGTCCATCGGGAAGCTCAGCACGTCGGTCGGACCGGACAGCCCCATGAACTTCTCGTGATAGGTCTCCATGGTGGCCTCGTCGACCAGCAGGATCGACAGCTCGGCCTCGGGGTGGATCCGCAGCCTCTCCATCGCGAAGGCGGCCAGGGCCACCAGGCCCTTCTCGTCGGCGTCCTGCCCGGACTCGTTGTTGATGTCGATCATCGCCGTCTCCCCGCCTGCCGCCGCGTGTCTCCCCGACCCCGACGCCTGGCGGCGTCCTCCTTCTCGGCCCTGCGCTCCTGGACGGCGTCGTACTGGTCGTAGGCCGCCACGATCCTCCCTACCAGCCGGTGCCGGACGACGTCGTGGCTGGTGAGGTTGCAGAAGGCGATGTCGTCGATGCCGTCGAGGATGCCCTGGACCAGTCTCAGCCCGCTGGTCACCCCGCCGGGCAGGTCCACCTGGGTGACGTCGCCGGTCACCACGACCTTGGAGCCGAAGCCCAGCCGGGTGAGGAACATCTTCATCTGCTCCGGCGAGGTGTTCTGGGCCTCGTCGAGGATGATGAAGGCGTCGTTGAGGGTGCGCCCGCGCATATAGGCCAGCGGGGCGACCTCGACGGTGCCGGCGGCCAGCAGGCGCGGGACCGAGTCGGGATCGACCATGTCGCGCAGGGCGTCGTAGAGCGGGCGCAGGTAGGGATCGATCTTCTCCGAGAGGGTTCCCGGCAGGAATCCGATCCGCTCGCCGGCCTCCACCGCGGGCCGGGTGAGGATGATCCGGCTCACCACCTTGTTCTGGAGGGCCTGGACGGCCTTGGCCATCGCCAGATAGGTCTTGCCGGTGCCGGCCGGGCCGATCCCGAAGACGATGGTGTGGGCGTCGATGGCGTCGACATAGCGCTTCTGGTTGACGGTCTTGGGACGGACGGTGCGGCCACGGTTGGTGAGGATGTCCGCGGTCATGATCTCGGCGGGCTCCTGGCCCGCACGGCTCATCGTGACCACCCGGTCGACGTCGTCGGGCGACAGGCCGTGGCCGGTGCGGATGATGGTGACCAGCTCGGTGAGCACCTCGGAGGCGTCGCTGATCTGGGCCGCGGTGCCCGAGAGGCTGATCTGGTTGCCGCGCACCAGGATCTCGGCGTCGAGAGCCTCCTCGAGGCGGCGAAGGTATTCGTCACCCGGTCCGACCAGGGAGACCATCGGCACCGAGGCGGGCACCGTGAAGGTGCGGGTCCCGCGACTGGCCGACAGACTCGGGCCGGACTGGTCGGGATGGGGGGCGGTGTGCTGGTGGATCGAGGTAGTCAGGGTCTTCTCCCGTGAGGGTGTGGATGTACCCCGCCGATTCTAGCCGTGATGGAATGTCACCATGGGTCTTGGTTGGGTCGACGACGCCGCGTTCGCCCTGGGCACCGAACTGTCGGTCAGGGATGTGCTGCGCGAGGGGATCAGGACGACGGTCGCCCGCTGCTGGGTGGACGGGCCGACCACCGCCACCGGTGGGGCTCGCACCGTGGTGGCCAAGTGCTTCCGGTCGCGCGCGATGTCGCACAACTCGGGCGGTTTCGGGGTGGTCAGGGAGTGGGCCGGTCTGGCGGCCATTCCGGGGACGCCCGGGGCTGCTCGCCGCGGATCTGGACCTGGGCGTGGTGGTGATGGCCGATCTGGGCTCCGGGCCGTCCCTGGCCGATCTGCTGGCCGGTTCCGATGGCGACGCCGCGCTGGAGGCCGCCTCGATGTGGGGGCGGGACTCGGCGCGGCTGCTCACCGCCTCGCGGGACGCCGTGCCGCGGTTCTGCGAGCTGGTGCGCCAGGCCGATCCCGGCTCGCGGAGCGCCGGCGGTCCGGCCTCGCCCCGGCTGCCCGCGCGCGGCCTGGCGACGCTGTGCGCGCGGCTCGGCGTCTCCGATGGGGTGGCCGAGCAGGCGACGGCGGAGGTCGCCCTGCTCGGTGAGCTGGCCGGCCGTGACGGATCCCGGGTGTGCAGCCAGGCCGATCCGGCCCCGGACAACCTGCTGGTGGCGTCTGATCCTGTCCGGAACAGCATCGTCGGCGGCGGCGCGGCCGCCGGCGGCGATGACTCGGCGCAGGCGATCATCGCGATCGACTACGAGGCGGCGTCCTACCACCACATCGCGGTGGATCTGCTGGGCCTGATGGTGCCCTGGCCCGCCAGCGGTCTGCTCGCGGCGACCCCGGGCGAGTTCCAGGAGGCGGTGATCTCGGGATTCGGCAGCGCCCACGAGGGTCTGGCGGATCTGCTCGACGATCCCGATCTGGATCGGATGACCGGGCTGGCGGCGATGAGCGTGGCCCTCCAGATGACCGAGCTCACCCTGGAGCCGCTGATCCGGCGCGAGGACGTCGGACGGTTCTCCGGGGGCCGATCGCGACTGGTGACACTGTGGCGCGCCGCCGCCGACCACACCGCAGCGGTGACGCCGACCCTGTCTCGGCTGTGCAATCAGGCCGCCGAGACGGCTGTTGGAGCCTGGGAGTGGCCGGGTTCGCTGCCCATGTACCCCTGCTTCGGCCGGAGTTGAGGCCTGCCTGCTGCCTGCGTCTGGTGCGGCCCCGGCGTCATCGGTCGCCGCGAGGCAGCCGCCCCTCATAGGCGATGACGACGAGCTGGGCCCGGTCATGGGCTCCGAGCTTGGCCATGATGCGGTGGACATGGGTCTTGACGGTCAGCGGGGAGAGGACGAAGCGCTCAGCGATCTGCTGATTGGACAGGCCCCGCGCGACCAGGTGAAGGATCTCGCGCTCACGGGCGGTGAGCTGGGAGAGCGCCTCGGTATAGCGATCGTCGGCGGGCGCGTCGTCGCCCACCACGCGCCGGATGAGGCTGCGGGTGGCGGACGGGGAGAGGAGTTGCTCGCCCCGGGCGATGGCTCCGACGGCCGACACGATCTCCTCGGGTTCGCTTCCCTTGCCGATGAAGCCGCTGGCCCCGGCCCGCAGGGCGCTCACCACATAGGCGTCCTCCTCGAAGGTCGTGAGAATGAGAACGCGGACCCTGGCGAGCGCGGGATCCTGGCTGATCACCCTGGTCGCCTGATTCCGTCGAGATTCGGCATCCGGATGTCCATGAGGACGACGTCGGGGGTCTGCGCGCGGGCCGCCTCGACGGCCTGCATCCCATCGGCGGCCTCGGCGACCACCTCGATGGTCCCGGCGGTGTTGAGGATGTTGCGCAGGGCTGTGCGGACCAGCGGCTGGTCGTCGACGATCACGACGGTGATGCTCATGCGGCCCCCGCGCCTGTGGCCGGGGAGAGCGGCAGGAGGGCGCTCAACAGGAAGGTGCCGAGGTCTGTGGGCCCGGAACTGACGGCCCCGCGGATACTCTCGACCCGTTCGCGGACCCCCACCAGCCCGTACCCGTTGCCCGCTCCGGGCTCACCGATGGCGTTCTCGATCCGGATGCTCAGCCGGTCGCCGGGGACCCGTGCCACCGACACCCGGGCCGGTGTGCCGTCGCCGTGCTTCTGCGCGTTCACCAGGCCCTCCTGGATCACCCGGTAGGCGACCACGCCGACGGCCTCGGGCACCTCGCCGATGTCGGCGTCCAGACGGCGCGGCCCTTCGGCGCCGAACTCGTCCAGGACAGTGGCGATGTCCCCGAGATTCTGAGGGGAGATCGGCGGGTCCTCGGCCGCTGTGCTGGCCTTGACTCCGTTGCCGCCTTGGACTCCATTGCTGTCCTTGACTCCGTTGCTGCGCAGCATGGTCATCAGGTCGCCGATCTCCCCCAGGACGGTCCGGCCCGCCTGGCGCACGGTGCTCAGGGCCCGCTCCGCCTCATCGGGATCTTTGCGGAGAGTGGCCGAGGCCACACCGGAGTAGAGGTTGATGACCGTGATCTGGTGGGCGACGACGTCGTGCAGATCGCGTGCGATGCGCAGCCGCTCCTCGACCAGCCGGCGCTGGGCCTCCGTCTCGCGCTCGCGCTCGGCGCGCACCGCCCTGTCGGTGAGCTCCTCCAGATAAGCCCGGCGCGAGCGCTGCGCGTCGCCCATGGCGGCCGCAGCGGCCATCACCGCGGGAAGCAGCAGGAGGCGCGAGTCGCGCGTCGAGTCGGGAGCCAGCACCAGGGTGATCAACGGCAGAGCCAGCGCGGTGGCCGCGGTGAGCGGAATGCTCACCCTGCGCTCACCGCGGCTCGCGAGCACGTAGAGGGAGAGCGCGATGGGGACGACGAAGGCCGGGACCACCGAGTCCTGCGCCACAGCGATCGCGAATCCGGTGAGGCCGACGCCGAAGAGCACCCAGGGATACTTGCGCCGGCCGACCAGGACGACGAGGGCCTCGACGATCAGCACCGAAATCGTCAGCGGTCTGAAGCTGCCCGCGAACCTGCTCGCATGGCCCAGGGCGAGGACGCCGGGGGCCGCGGTCATCACAGCCAGGATGAGATCGATGAGACGGTCTCGGGTGAGGATTCCCCGACCGAGAACCCGGTGACCAGTCACGATGCCGAGGCTACCCGGCAGACGCGCACCGGCGTCCCGCCCCGGAGGCTACTCATAGCGCAGGGCGATGATCGGATCGAGACGGGCCGCGCGGCGGGCCGGGAGCGAACCGGCCAGGAAGGCGACGGCCATGACGACGAGAATAATGACCGTGATGTTCAGGGGTTTGAATATCAACAATTGCAGGCCGGGCAGCGAGGAGAGCGGCCCGGAGGCCAGTTTCGCGCTGAGCGGGCCGCCGATCAGGGCGGCTGCCAGGGCACCGATTCCGCTGCCGATCAGGCCGATGAACACCGCCTCGATGCTGAACAGCCCGAAGACCCGTGCCGACCCCATTCCCATGGCTTTCATCAGGCCGATCTCGCGGGTGCGCTCCTGCACACTCATCAGGAGCGTGTTGACGATCCCGAATGCCGACGCCGCCAGGGTGATGATGGCGAAGGCGTCCAGGACGCCGACGATGCCGTTGATCACGGTCTGGAGGCTGCCGAGCCGGTCGGAGATCGTCTGTCCGGTGAATCCCTTGTCGGTCAGCTGCTGTTTCAGACTTGAGACGCTTATGGCCGCGGCGTCATATCCCACGACCGCGCTCGAGTAATGCGTCGCCACAGTCGACGGCTTTCCCCTGTTCTGAATGCCGACCACGGCGTCGCGCAGGGCCGAGTTTGCGGTGGGCGAGCTGGAGATCAGGGAGAGGTTCTGGACGCCGACGACGGTCGCGGTGAGAGTGGACTGCTTGCCCAGGTAGTCGGTGGCGGCGATGGTCACCTTCTGTCCGATCGCGGCGTCGTTCGAGGTGAAGCCGAGAGGGGTCACATAGGTGGTGGGCAGAATGATCTGCGATTCTGTGCCGCTGTCGTTGAGTTGACCGCCGGCGGCCAGATCGAGCTTTCCGAGGAAGGCGTCCTCGCGCAGCGAGAGCTGATAGCGGTCGTGCGAGCCGTACTGGATGTAGTCCGGGGACAGCTGGACGGACGGGGTCACGGTCGTCACTCCTTTGACCGTCTTCAGGGTGTTGATATCGCCGGTCGTGAGGGCCTGCGCCGATTCCCCGGGCCGCCCGCCCATTCCCTGGCCGCCCGCCGACGATGAGGCGGCGCTGTTCGAGTCGTACTTCTGGGGGCCGGACCCCACCGCCGAACTCGAGGTGTCCGCCTTGGTGACCGACAGCGCGTCGGAGGAGCCGAGGGAGGAGACCTGGACCGAGATGTACTCGGAGATCCCGGCGCCGAGAGCCGAGGTGATCGTCAGCGTGAACGCCCCGATGAAGATCGCCGCCGCCGTCAGGCCGGTGCGCAACCGGCTGCGCAGAGTGTTGCGGATAGCCTGGAGAATGACGTCGCCCCACCTCATGCCGCGGCCTCCTCGTCGACGATGAGGCCGTCGCGGACGTGCACCCGGCGCTGGCACTTGGCGGCCAGGTCGGGGTCGTGGGTGACCAGCACCAGCGTGATGCCGTCCCGGTTCAGCGAGAAGAGCATCTCCTCGACCAGGGTGCCGGTGGCGGAGTCGAGATTTCCGGTGGGCTCGTCTGCGAAGACCACCGCCGGCTCGGCAACCAGCGCCCGGGCGATGACGGTGCGCTGCTTCTGGCCGCCGGAGAGGTCCACGGCGCGATGCTTCGCGAACTGGGTGAGCTCGACTCGTTCCAGCGCCTCCTCGGAGCGGCGTCTGCGCTCGGCGGCCCCGACTCCCCGGATGGCCAGCGGCAGGGCGACATTCTCCAGGACTGTCGACTGGGGCATCAGGAAGAACTGCTGGAAGACGAACCCGAACTCCCGGTTGCGCAGCTGATTCAGCCTCTTGCCGCGCAGCGACGAGGCGTCCTCGCCGTCCAGCAGCACCGAGCCGGATGTCGGGCGGTCCAGCAGCGCCAGAAGGTGCATGAGGGTGGATTTGCCCGACCCGCTCTTGCCCACGATCGCCAGCGACTCGGCGCGGAAGACCTTGATGTCGACGCCGTCGAGGGCGGTGAAGGTGCTTGTTCCCGCGTCCATAGCGGCGCACCAGTTGGCGCGTCTCCAGGACCGGTGGGGATGCGGGAGCCGAGGGTTCCGCAGGTTCCGCATGGGCGGGGGTGAGCGAGGGGTTCATGTTCATGTCGTCCAGCCTTGCCGCCGAACGAGGCCGATCCGTCTACCGTCTGAGGTATCCGCGTACTCCGAATGGTGTAGTTCCGGTGGGCTCGCTGACCAGATGCCTGATTCCAGGAGACCAGTGGTCGTCGGCGTCCAGTCAGTGCAGCATTCACCCACAGGTCTGGTCGAGTTCGGGGCTGTCTAACGGCCGGCGGCATCCTGCTGACCGAGACCATCCGCGCCTCCGGCCTCGACACGGAGCTCTCGGCGGCCCTGTCCCGGTGGGCCAAGCCCTTGGCCACCCACGATCCGGGAAAGATCGTCTGCGACCTGGCCCTGTCTTTGGCTCTGGGCGGGGACTGCCTGTCCGACCTGTCGGAGGTCCGCGCCGAACCCGGCCTCTACGGGCCGGTGGCCTCCGACCCCACCGTCTCCCGACTCATCGCCCTGCTCGGCGACGACGCCGAGCGCGCCGAGAAAGCCATCGGCCGCGCCCGGAAGGCCGCCCGAGCCCGCGTGTGGGCCCTGGCCGGTGATCATGCCCCGAACTCCGGGATCTCAGCGGCAGATCCGTTGATCATCGACGTGGACGCGACCCTGGTCACCGCCCACTCCGACAAGGAGCAGGCCGCCCCCACGTTCAAGAAGGGCTACGGGCACCACCCGTTGTGCGCGTTCATCGACCACGGCACCCACGGCTCCGGTGAGATGGCTGCGGTGATGCTGCGTCCGGGCAACGCCGGATCCAACACCGCCGCCGACCACACCACGGTGATCCGGGCGGCCCTGGACCAGGCCGGAGTCGGCTCGCGGCCCGGCCGCAAGGTCCTGGTCAGGATTGATGGGGCCGGGTCGACCCACGAGACGCTGAACGAGTTGGTGCGCCGGCGGGTGTCGTATTCGGTGGGGTTCACGCTGCCGATGGACACACCGGAGTTGTACGAGAAGATCCCCGAAGAGGTGTGGACTCCGGCCTACACCAGCGACGGTGGGGTGCGTGAGGGGGCCGATGTGGCCGAGTTCACGGGGCTGCTGGACCTTTCGGGGTGGCCTGCGGGGATGCGGGTCATCGTGCGCCGGGAGTATCCCGATGCGGGGGCTGAGCTGCGGTTCGATGATGTGGACGGCTACCGGTTGACCGCGTTCGCCACCAATGCGACGAAGGGCCAGTTGCCGGATCTGGAGGTGCGGCACCGGCGGCGGGAACCCCGAACTCGACCAGACCTCAGACACCATGCCTGTCGGACATGGCCAGGACATGCTGGACACCGGACATGGCCACAGACGGGCCGAGCCCTGGAATATCCGGTCCGCGACCGACATGTGGCCGTTTTCAGGAAGGCCCCAGACAGACCTTCACTGGAATCGGCCATCTACGGCCCGGCCTGTGGATTATCCAGAGGGCGGCCGGTATGTGGCCGATTTCATCACCATGGGACCTGGGTCGAGAAACCCGAGCACCGGAATCTCGACCCAACACAACGACGAAACGCCTCTTCCTCCACGAGACGCCTCATATAACGGGCGTCTCGTCGACGAGGAGGCGCTTGGTGGCCCGGGCCTGCACTCACCGACCACTGATCTCGTGGAATTACTCATCTAGTCGGTCGTGAGTTGCCCTTCCCACAGGTGCAGATCCTTCTCGCCAAGCGGCTCGAAGAACGCGTCAGGAACCTCGTAGGGAACGAATCCGAGCTCCCGCACGGGAGACGGATCCACCGGGACGAGGC
Organism: Acidipropionibacterium sp.; assembly: GCA_022647765.1. GTDB lineage: Bacteria > Actinomycetota > Actinomycetes > Propionibacteriales > Propionibacteriaceae > Acidipropionibacterium. The sequence continues at coordinate 149,186 of JALCLH010000010.1, read as the reverse complement.
GTGCAACCGGCTTGTCCCCGCGGGAAATGACGACCTCCTCCCCCTTCTCGACGGACGCAAGAAGGGCGGACAGGTGTGTCTTGGCGTACTGGACTTTCACCTCACTCATGAAGATATGATATCAGGTTGGTCAACCCTAGTTGGCTTACCTTAGCCAAGGTCTTCTTGTCACCGCTTGAGGTAGTCCGCGTAGAGGCACTGGACAAGAGCGTCAAAGTTCTTGTCCACCGCATTTCTCGCGGCGACCGCCAAGGGCGAGAACACGAACGTCTCTGGTTCCTCCACCAGTAGCTTCTTGGCGGCCTCCAGCGCGGCTTTGTCGGCGTAGGTGTAGTAGTTGATCTTCTGGACACCGCGCTTGATGCACTTGCGGTACTCCTCCGGGCTGAGGCCCGAACCTCCGTGCATGACGATCGGGACGCCCGCGCGCTCGCGCAGGGCCGTGATGAGCTCGTAGTCGATCTTCGGCTCGGCCTTGTACAGGCCGTGGACTGTCCCGAAGGAGGCAGCAAGGGCAGTGATCCCCGTCTCGGCCACGAAATCGTGTGCCAGCTCGGGGTCGGTGTACAGCGACGCGTCTCCGGCGTTGTTGCCGTGCTCGCCGTCCTCACGGCCGGGCATGACGCCCAGCTCGGCTTCCACACCGCGGCCGCCGTACTGCTCGGCCAGCTCCACGACCTCCTTGGTGATGCGCAGATTCTCCTCGTACGGCAAGCGAGAGCCGTCGAACATTGCGGAGTTGAAACCGACCTCGAAGCCTCGCTTGACATAGTCGAACGACTCCGCGTGGTCGACATGGACCACGATCGGGGCGCTCGACCGCTTGGCGAGTTCGACCATCGCCGATCCGATGTTCTCGATCGAGTTGACCGGTTCATGCACCTCGGCATGCTGGACGATCAGCGGGACGCCGTACCGCTCCGCCACGTCGATGGCCGCGACCAGCATCTCCAGAGTGGGGGTGTTGACCGACGCGATTCCGCAGCCGTTCTTCTCACCGAATTCGAGGGCGTCCTTGAGGGAAATAAGCATTGATGACTCCTTACAGGGTTCTTCTAGGTGGTGATGGCGAGGCCATCCAGGGACGGCGCGTAGACCTGGAGGGACTCAGGGGGTGACTGCGACCTTGATGCCCTCGCCGGAGGCCGAGAACTCGATCGCGTCGACGGCCTTCTCCAGCGGGAATGTGTGGCTCACGATGATGTCTGCCGGCACGAGGCCCTTCTCGATCAGCCGCAGGGCCTCCTCGGCGTGACGCCGCTTCGCGTTGGACGAGCCCACGATCGAGATCTGGTTGTAGTGGATCGCATTGGGATCGATTGACGCCGTGGTGCCTTTCGGGAAACCGGCGAAGGCGCAGACATGGCCTCCTTTCCTGGTGAGGCCGATGGCCTGGGGCAGGAGTTCGGACCGCCCGATGCAGATGACCGCGACATCGGCGCCGAGGCCGTCGGTTGCTCCCCTGACCACGGCCTCAAGGTCCTCGTTGAGCGGATCCACGGTGATGTCGGCGCCCAGCGACGCCGCTGTCGCGCGGCGTCCCTCGGAGGGATCGGAGACGATGATCTGGGTCGCTCCGGCGAGACGGCACACGATCATGTGGAGAATGCCGATGGGCCCGGCACCGATGATGACGGCGGTGTCTCCGAGTTTCACCTTGTAGTTCTCGGCGCCGTTCAGCACACAGCTCAGCGGCTCCGACAAGGAGAGCGCCGTCGCAGGGACATCGGGCTTGGCGACCACCAGATGGTGCCGCGCGACGACGTGGGCCGGAATCAGGCAGTACTCGGCCAGCCCGCCATCGAGGTTGTATCCGAAGATGTCGGGGAACATGCAGAACTGCTCCAGATCCCGGAGGCAGTAGTAACAGTTCCCACAGGTGACCGTGGGCGAGACGACTGCAGAGTCGCCGACGTGGTATCCGTTGACGCCGGCGCCGACCTCGGCGATAGTGCCGGCGATCTCGTGGCCCAGAACCACTCCAGGTCGGACCCCAGCGGTCTTCTCGCCACGGAGAATCCTCAGATCTGTTCCACACACGGTGTTCGAGCCGACCTTGAGGAGAACCTCACCAGGGCCTGCCGACGGTGTCGGCACCTCGGTGATATCCAGTTTTTTCGGTGCCCTGATAACAGCTGCAAGCATGTTCTTCCCCTGATCAGTAGTCGATGCGTGACGCGTTGACTGATCCCTCGCGACCGGTCAACGCTGACGTGACGGTGTGATAGTCCGTATCGGACCGCGAGCGCCCACGTCAGAGCTGACATCCATGTCACGTTGTGCCTCTCCAAGGTGGCTGCCGCGGCGGTACATGGATCACACTAGTGCGTGGATGCCTAGCTGTCTATACATCTGTACTGTCAACGAATGGAGTCTTCCGGATCCGTCACCCTCGGAGGGCGATCCCCTATCGAGACTTCTGCGGCAACTCCACTGTGAACTGCGCCGTGATGCTGTATCGCTCCGGTACGTAGCGGCTCTCGGTCCACTCCATCGCCACGCCATCGGAGTCTCGGATGAGACGTCGCTCCACCAGCAGCGGAGACCGGCGTTTCACGGACAGGTGCTCTGCATCGTCATCGGTGGCGAGTTCCGCGGTGATGGTGCTTGTTCCACTCGCCGGGGTGATGCCCTGGGCGATCAACGCCTCATGGAGCGATCCGCCTTCCAGATCCGCTTCGAGGACGCCGGCACAACGCTCGGACAGGACCGTGCGATCCAGCACCAGAGGCGCTCCATCGGCTCGACGTATGCGACGTATCACCACAACGTTGCTGCCCTCAGGCACCTCGAGAGCCTGAGTCTGGGCATCGCTGCCGGCAACGATCCGCGTCTCCAGGGCGGTTGACGAGGGAAGCAGCCCCCTGGCCGACATCTCCGCGGAAAAGCCACGAAGGTTCGAGAGCTGGCGATCGATGATGGGAGGCGCGACGAAGGTCCCCCGACCGGACTCCCGGTACACCAGGCCGTCCTGCACCAACTTCTGCACCGCCGCCCGCGCCGTCATCCGGCTTACGCCGAACTCCGCGCACAGGTCCGCATCGCTGGGCAGCGCGTCATGAGGTTGAAGGGCGGCGATGCGCGACCGCAATGCCTGCTCGATGGCGAAGTAGCGCGGCGTGAACCTGTCGGTCGATGTCACTTCCCACCTCCGAGGCGTCTGCGCCGGACGAAGACTCCAGCCAGATCAGTCTAGCCATCCGCACTGGAGCCACTGGATCCGCAAGACCCGACGTGTCACATCGGACCCTTGGCGAACACCTACATCGCAGGTCCGTCCGGATCAGACGTGAACAATCCGATCAGAAGGGCCCGCGCGGCCAGGGAGTTGAGCGAGCGCACATGCCAGTCAGCGCCAATGTCGGTTCCGCCATGCGAAGGTACGCCCACGACGCGGATCCCCGCCGCATGGGCCGCGCGAACCCCAGTGGGCGAGTCCTCGAACGCAATGCACTCGTTGGGCTCCACCCCGAGCGCGGCCGCTCCGCGCAGATACAGGTCCGGAAATGGCTTCGGCCTGGGGGCGTCCTCGACCGCGATCACTTCGTCCATCCGCCCGGTGAGCCCGGCGGACCGCAGGGTTGCGTCAACCAGAGAACGAGGAGCGTTGCTGACAACAGCCTTCGCAACACGCCCCTCGCAGAAGTCGATCAAGGCGCTCACACCGGGAAGCGGATCTGCCGGCTCGGAGACAAGCTCCTCCATCCGCGCCAGCAACTCGTCGGCGATGGCTCGTCCATCCCCCGGACGAGAGAGCATTTCCGCCATCAGCTCGCCGCTCTCCGGGATCGAGTGCCCCAGCACCCGCTTCTTGTGCTCCGTCGTGAACTCCTGGCCTCGCCGCGCAAAGATCTCCTCTTGCGCCAGTGTGTAGTAGTTCTCCGTCGAGACCAACAGGCCATCGCAGTCGAACAGTGCTGCTCTCACCGCTCTGCCCGATTGTGTTTGCACCATCGCTATCGCCCTCACTTCGTCGCTTGGGAACATCGGTCGCCCGCTCGGGGACCGCAGCACCACAGATGACTGCCCTTTCAGTCATCTAGCTGTCTATACATTAGACAGTTCACCTCCCGAAACGCAAGAGCTCTCGCCGCAAGCCGTGTCCGTCTGCCGACAGCTGCGATGGCGGGTCACCGTTCGCCCTTGCACGTCCGAGGTTGGAGCTTCACTCCAAGTGCTAAGCTATCTATACAGCTAGACAGCACCGGAGAGGCTTGCCCTCCCCGGTTCTGTCTACAGCCCGAACACCACCGAAAGGGACCAGAGTCATGAAGCCCACCAAGCCTGCCAGTGAGATGTCCGTGAAGGAACTCGCCTCCTACATCGATCAGTCGGTTCTCAAGCCAGAGTTCACGAAGGAAGACATCAAGAGGTACACCCAGGAGGGGATCGATTTCGGGTGCAGGACGATCTGCATCAACCCGGCCTCCCTCGAGATTGTCGCTCCCATGGTCGCCGGCACCGACACCGATATCTGCGTCGTGTGCGACTTCCCCTTCGGTCTGTCAACAACCGCCTCGAAGGTTCACCAGGCCGAGGAGTACCTCGATCACTACGACATCCTCGACTTGGACATCGTCGCCAACTACGGACGCCTACGCTCCGGTGATCTTGACTTCGTCACGAAGGACATTGCGGCGGTCGTCGACGTTTGTCACGGCAAGGGCACCAACGTCAAGGTCATCATCGAGACCGACTCCCTGACCCCCGACCAGATCGTGGACGGCACCGAGTGCGCGATCAAGGCGAAAGCCGATTTCATCAAGACCTCGACCGGCTTCTTTACCGGTGGCAAGTCCGACGGCGCCACGAGCCAAGTCATCGCCCTTCTCCTCAAGACCGCCGCCGGCCGCATCAAGGTCAAGGGCGCGGGCGCGATCCGTACCCGCGAGCACTTCCTCGAACTCATCGACATGGGGATCGACCGCATGGGGGTCGGCTTCCGCTCCACGCCCACTGTCCTTGGGATCGCCGACAAAGCCTAAGAACATGCGAGTCTTGGCTCCCCAGTTGGGTTTTACAGCTGGCAGTCGTAAATCTGCGATCCTGGCCGATCTCCCGGAAGGCGCCCGCCCAAGTGTGACATTATGCTCGCAGGAAGGGGAGATACGCCTTCCGGTTGATGTGACCCCCGCGGAGAGGGTGGGCCATTGGCAGGGAAACTGTTTCGCCCGCGCCGACTTTTCGACGATAGATCGTCCGGGTGAGTATTCACTCGAGATCCGTTGGAACGACCGGACTGTGAAGAGCCCGGCATTCACGATCGATACGGAGGTGCTGCTGAAAAGTGGCGCGAGTGACGTTCTGGCCTATTTCAGGGCTTCAAGACCCTGGGGGGACTATGAACGCAAAGACGCTGCCGCCTCGTTCTTTCAGCATCCGGAGTGGGGCCCTCTCGATGCACGCGGAGGCTGGCTCGACGCTTCTGGCGACCAAGGAAAGTATCTGAGTCACCTCACATACACGCCCACCATGAGCCCCCAACAGACCCCAATGTGCTCGTGGGCACTCTTCGAGGCTCGGTCGCAACTTCAACAACATCATCCGAGATTCTCCAAGATCCTTGGATCAACCCTCCGGGATGAGGGATTGCATGGGGCAGATTTCCTGGTCAGGATGTGTTCCCCTCAAGGGTCCTTCTATACGAGTGTGTTTGACTCCTTCAGGCACGAGCTGAACGAACGTGAGGTTTGTGCACCACTGCCGAATGGGAAGAAGACTGACAGGTGTCTTGCCTCTTATCGTGGTGGAGGTGGCATGGCCATCGCCGCGCTCGCCAGAGCCAGCCAACAGGAGAGGCACGGGACCTTCACCTCCACCGAGTATCTTGAAGCCGCAACATCGGCCTTTCTGGATCTTGAAAAGAACAATCGGAGCTATCTGTTTGGTATAAATATCGAAACTGGTGACATCATTGGCAGCTCCGAGTCAATAGTCGATGACTATTGCGCACTGCTCGCGGCCACAGAACTGTTCGCGGCTCAGCATCGCCAAAAGTATGCCGAAGCGGCGATTCGCCGTTTCCACAATCTTCTGGTTCGCTACCATAATCCTTCCGACGGTTCACCGGGGTGGTTTACGGCATGGAATGATGGCCGCCCCTGGTTCTCAAACGTAGAGTCTGGACTTCCTATCGTTGCACTGCTCAGATTCGCCGAAGTGTTTCACAATGTCGATGTCGACGGCCTGGATCTGGATGCACAGCGACTCGCCGCCCGAGTCATGAAGGATACCTTGAGACGGACCGCGAGAATTGCCAATCCATTTGGCTTGGCACGGCAGCGCGTGGTAGAGACGGGCTCCTCCGCCGCGCCAACAGCACAAGCCCGCGACGAATTCTTCATTCCGCATGTCAATGAAACGGGATTCTGGTGGCAAGGCGAGAATGCGAATCTTGCATCCTTGTCCGTCGCGGCAGCCCGCGTCGCCTCGCTTGATATCATCTCAGAGAAAGATGCCGCAAGACTGGGCGAATTCTCGATGGACCAGCTCGAGTGGATCATCGGAAGGAATCCATTCGGCATTTGCATGCTGCAAGGCAGAGGGCAAGGTAGTCCTGAATATCTGACCGAGTATCCGAACCTCCCCGGCGGGATCGTGAACGGCGTTACGGCGGACCCTGATGACCCGGATGCCGTAGCATTCCTCCCCGCTGAGTATTCCGGTGGACCCGACAGCTGGCGATGGGCAGAGCAGTGGATTCCGCATGCCGGATGGTACTTGCTCGCGCTTTCAGTCACTCCCTGAGCTCGGGCGCTGTTACCAGCCCCAGGTACGACCCCAAGGCAGCCAACGACACCCTTACTGTGGGCGAAGCTTCCTCACAGCCCGGACCGGACCTGCATGGTTCACCGCGGATCAGACGTCGCACTCCTACCGAGTTCTCTGCGCAACCTCCACTCGGCGATGAGGAGGGCATCCCCGCCACACCGGAAGGTACATTGCCGGCCCTGCCCGAATCCGGCCGGGCTCAGCGCTTCCGCAACTTCCCCGGCCAATGCCACGTGCACCGGTGAGGAGTCGTAGGAGTCCGCCCGGGCGTCGAACCGCTCCCGGATCTCTCGCCTCGCAGCACCGCGTCGTCCATGGCTCCGCAGACTACCTGCACCCACCCCGATCCATTACGCAATAGTTCTTGCGCAATCTATCTTGCAGATCTACTCTCTCACCATGGCGCTCGACACTGCGGCTCCTCCGCACACTTCTTTGAGACACAACCGCGACTACCTCGCCTGGCTGGCGGCCGACACCAGCTGGCAGTTCGGCAGCGCCATCCGCGGCTTCGCGATGACGCTGATCTCCTACGCCGTGACCGGCTCCTACGCCCAGGCCGGAGCCGTCGCGACGGCGTCCACTGTCGCGTCGATGGTGGCGATGCTGCCCGGCGGGGTGCTCGTCGACCGCTGGGACCGGCGTCGCTCCCTGGTGGTCTCCGGATGGCTCCGGCTGCTCGTCTACACCGGAGCGGCGGTGGCCTGGTGGGCCGGTGCGCTGACCCTCCCGGTGCTCTATCTCGTCGGCATCGCCTCGGGCGCGGTGAGCGGCCTGTTCAGCGGAGCCGCGGACGCCGCCCTGAAATCGGTGGTGAGCGCCGAGGAGCTGCCCCGGGCCGTCGCCTCCAACGAGGGGCGCGACGGGGCGGTGAGCCTGTCGGCCCCTCCCCTGTCGGGACTGCTGATGGGCGTCTCTTATGCCCTGCCCTTCCTGGCCGCCGCTATCGGGTCCCTGTTCCAGATCCTGGGCACCCGTCTCATCCGCGCCGACCTGCGCCCCCACCGCAATGGCGCCCCGGAGCCGGAGCCCGACTGGTTCCGGGAGCTTCGCGAGGGTTTCCGGATGCTTCTCGCCAACTCCCTGCTGCGCCGCATCCTGCCGGCGCTCATCTGCGTCAACGCCGGCATCACCGCGCTGTACACCGGCATCACCCTCATCCTCAAGGGGCGCGGGGTGCCCGCCTGGCGGATCGGTCTGATCGACTCCGTCCTGGCGGTGGGCATGCTCATCGGCGCGGTTCTCGCCCAACGACTCATCGCCCGCGTCCCCACCGGCAGGCTGGTGGTGGGGATCTTCATCGCCTGCACCGCCGTCCTGGTGCCTGTGGCCCTCGACCAGTCGGTACCCCTGGTCCTGACCTGCTCCGGCCTGCTGGGGCTGCTCATGCCCGCGATCAACGGGGCGATGGGAGGCTACTTCCAGGCAGTGATCCCCGACCACATGCAGGGTCGGGCGGGGGCCGCTTTCAGCCTGGTGGTCATGGTGGTTCCCGGCCTCATGCCGGCCGCCACCGGCCTGGGCCTGCAACATCTGGGAGCCGGACCCACCATGGCGGCCACCGTCGTGCTGTTCCCCGTGGCCGCCGTGCTCATCGCCACCCACCGGGAACTGCGCGCGCTGCCCACACCCGACCGGTGGCAGGTCGCTACCGTTGAGTCGTGAGCGACGACCACCAGTACGAGCCCGAGCATCCCAGCGCCGAGCGCGCCCTCGAGCTGCTCAAAGTGATTGCCCAACCGGTCCGGATGAAGATCCTGCGCACCCTCGTCCTCGGCAAGCCCATGCGGGTCTCCGACGTCGCCGCCGCCATCGAAGAGCCCGCCAACTCGGTCTCCTACCATCTGCGGCAGCTCGACAGGGTTGGTATCGCCCACACCACCGAACCTCCCGACGCCCACGACAACCGCGAGACCTGGTGGGTCATCGACAACTGGACCGGATTGAGCATCACACCTTCGCAGATCCGGGCGCTGCCCGGCGGAGACGCCGTGCTGGCCGCCCTTGACCAGGTCGAACTCACCGACAGCGCCAGCCTCTTCTCGATAGCCCGGGCAGAAGCGGCCGAGACCGCCGGCACACCGGCCCTGCACGCCGACGGAATCATGCTCCTCACGACTCAGGAGGCCCGGGACCTGGTGGACGCGGTGGATGACCTCCTTCAGAAGGCCTTCTCCGTCTCGTACCGTCACCGGAAGGATGGCGACAAAGGGGTCGGGAGGTACGACTACCGAGTCGTTGTCATGCCTGCTCTGGACCCGGCCTCCTCCGATGCGGCGGCCACGCACCAACCGGACTGATCGGACTGACCGGACTGATCGGCGTCACAGTCCGGCGAACTCGTCGCAGACCTTCACCAGCTCCGAGGTGACCAACGGCTCGAAGGCCGAGTGGCCGCTCAGCACGATCCGCAGGTCGGCGCCGGACCGCTCTTGCTATACTGAAGACGGGAGCGAGGTTCCATCCGCGCAAGTCGTGAAATAATCGACCGAATGAACGTGCGGAAGCGGGCCTCGCTTCCGTTATTTTTCGTGGAGTCTTATTTCCTCAAACGAAGCCCCATCGTCTGACATGACGAATAAACGTCGTATCGCTCCCGTTTCAACTTTCGTATTGTATTGTGCAAGTTGAAATCTGAGTTTGGACGTCAAATGCCTGACTCCGATATCAACAACGAACGTGTCCTTCACCCCGCCAGAGCCCACCACTGCACGCTGTACGGCTCCCTTGATCGTTCCATATCTCGCCTTAGTGCTCTTGAGCTCACACTCAATATTGCCACCAGTAAGCCACACGAAATCATTAGTTGGTTTGCCGCCGATGATGTCGCGAGGAATCCAGCGAACACGATGTCCGGCTGCTTCAAGACGATGAACAAATTTGATCTCGTCAGTGTCCAGCGGTTTTGAATCGGTCATAGCGTCAGCCATGTCAGACTTTAGGCTACCCATCAGTCTGAAAAGGTACGCACTGTCACTCTCATTACCCCGACGCTCCGGTAGTGGATCTCGACTCCGGATCGCGTCCCAACCATTCCACTCAGTCGGAGGCTCGCGACGAGCATTCCGAATTGGTCTGATCGGCGTCACAGTCCGGCGAACTCGTCGCAGACCTTCACCAGCTCCGAGGTGACCAACGGCTCGAAGGCCGAGTGACCGCTCAGCACGATCCGCAGGTCGGCGCCGGGCAGCGCACCCGCCAAGTCATAGGCAGTCGTCGCCGGGCAGCACATGTCGTAGCGGCCCTGGACGATCGCGGTCGGGATTCCGGCGAGCCTCCCGGCGTCGCGGATGAGCTGGCCCTCGGCCATGAAGCCATGGTGGACGAAGTAGTGATTCTCGATCCGGGCGAAGGCCAGGTCGTACTCCGGATCCTCCTCCTCGGGCTCGGGGCCGACGGCCAGCGTCGTGGTGGCCGCCTCCCAGTTCGTCCAGGCGGTGGCGGCCGGCAGGTGGACCTGCGGGTCCGGATCCCACAGCAGGTCGAAGTAGGCGGAGATGTTGTCGCGGGAGAAGTCGTGGCCGGCCCGGCGCAGCGGCTCGCAGTACCCGTCCCACAGGTCCGGGTAGACGAATGCGGCGCCGCCGTTGTAGAACCAGTCGAGCTCGGACTGGCGCAGGGTGAAGATGCCGCGCAGCACCAGCTCGGTGACCGCCTCGGGATGGGCCTCGGCGTAGGCCAGCGCCAGGCAGGAGCCCCACGATCCGCCGAAGACCTGCCAGCGGTCGATGCCCAGCGCGACCCGGACCTTCTCGAGGTCGTCGACCAGGGTCCAGGTGGTGTTGGTGGCCATTTCCTGCGGCGTGCGCGCCTTCGAGACGTGCGGGGTCGACAGGCCGCATCCGCGCTGATCCAGCACGACGATGCGGTACCGCTCAGGGTTGAAGAACCGCCGGCGATCGGTGCCGCCACCGCCTCCCGGACCGCCGTGCAGGAACACGGTCGGGCGGCCCAACGGATTGCCGCACTGCTCGACGTAGATGCTCTGGCCGTCCCCGACGTCGACCATCCTGATGTCGTAGGGCTCAATCTCGGGGTAGAGGCGTCGCTCCGGTGCGATCTGGAACTCCGTTGTCGCCACAGTCATAGGCAGATCTTAAGGGCCCGGGCACCATCAGTACCTCTGTGCCTCGGCCGGACTCGCGGACTTCTTACAAGATCCCGGCTCCCGTGACCCCTTGACGGCCGGACCGGCGGTCATCTCGTAAGAAATCCATGGTTCTGCCCCGATGACGTGGGGCAGTTAGCATGTCACCCCGTGACAGATGCATCCACAGGAGTCTCCAGCCCGGTCTACGCGGACCGCGGGTCCAGCCATTACGACATCATCCTCACTCTGATGTGCGTGGTGGTGATCATCTCCAATATCGGCGGCTCGAAAGGGGTTCAGCTGGGCCCCATCACCACCGATGGCGGGTTCTTCCTCTTCCCACTGGCCTATGTGCTCGGTGATATCACCACCGAGATCTACGGCATGAAGGCCGCGCGGCGCGGCATCCTCATGGGCTTCCTGACGGCCATCCTCGCGGTGCTGTGCTTCTGGGTGATCATCGCTCTGCCGGGCTTCGGGGACTCCTACTCCACCGAGCACGATGCCGCGATCGCCGCCGCGCTGGGCCCGGTGTGGCAGATCGTGGCCGCCAGCCTGTGCGGGTTCGTCGCCGGACAGTTGACCAACTCGCTCATCATGACCCGGCTCAAGAGTCACTACCTTGAGCGCGGGCTGGTGGGCCGCCTGATGGGCTCGACCGGTGTCGGGGAGTTGGTCGACACCGTCATCTTCTGCACCATCGCCGCCCCGGTGGTCGGCATCACCAGCTTCGGCCAGTGGGTCAACTACGCCTTCTTCGGCTTCCTGTGGAAGACCCTGGTCGAGTACGCCCTCATCCCGGTCACCACCCGGGTGATCGCCTGGATCAAGAAGCGCGAACCCACCTACCAGGAGCGACTCGCCGCCTCCCAGATCTCCTGACGGCTGGACCGCCCGGGCCGGGGATTTCCGTGCCCAGTCGTGACACCAATGTCTTGCTCCGCCGCACGCACGGTCGATGGTCCCGATCACTCCCGATACGCCGTGAATCTGCACTCAGGATGTCGGAACCTGCTCTGTTGGGAGTGATCGGGACCACAGAAGGTCGGAAAACGGCCCAGTACTAGCCAAACAGCACCGGGACCAGCCGAACAGCACTGGGCGCATAGGCCTTCACCGCACCACGTCGGCGTTTCGCCAGGCGCTCTTGAGTGAGATCTTGCCGCCGGTCTGCAGGATGGCCCGCCGGTAGATCCTCTCCCCCGCCCAGATGGTGAATGCCGAGAACACCAGGGAGACCAGGATTGAGACAATCGGCTCCCACCAGGACGCCGCCCCGGTCACCAGCCGGGTCGGCATCGCGATGGCCGAGGCCACCGGGATGTAGGAGGCGATCACCTGGGAGGAGCCGTTGGCCAGCATTCCGTAGAAGTAGACGGCCATCACCACCATGAGCAGCGGCATCGAGGTGGAGCTGACGTCCTCCGAGCGACCGGCCAGCGCCCCGGCGGCCGCCCACAGGCAGGCCAGGGCCATGAACCCGACCACGAAGTAGACTAGGAACCACAGCGCGGGCGCGGTCACCATGGACAGGTACTCCTTCCACGGCGAGAAGGACAGCCCGGCGAGCGCCACCCCGACGATGAGCACCATCTGACCCAGCGCCAGCACGGTATTGCCCAGGATCTTGCCGAGCAGCAGCTGGCGGGACGGGATCGCGGTGAGCAGGATCTCTGCGATCCGCGACTGCTTCTCCTCCACCACCGAGTTCGCGATGGCGTATCCGAAGATGATCATCGACAGGTAGAACAGGATCGCGAAGACGACCCCCAGTACGGTGGCGGCCCCCTGCTTCTCGGAGTCCTGGGCGCTGCCGAGAGTCCCCAGCTGCAGTGTGGTGCCGGCGGTGAGACGCTCCGGGGAGACCCCCAGCGCCTTGGCGTTGCCGGCGATCGAGGTCGCCGCGACGGCCTGGGTGAGTGCCTGGGTGGACGTCGAGGTCTGGGAGGGGGCCGACTTCAGCCCGGACAGCCGCCACTGGTCGCCGCTGCGCTGGAGCAGCAGATCGGCCCCGCCGTCGTCCATCTGCCGGGTCGCCTGCTCGAGGGAGCCGGCGCGCACGGCCTCCAGGGTGTCGTTCGATCCGGAGGCCTTCCCGATCTGCTGGGCGGCGGAGACCACGGCCGCCCCCTGGTCGTCCAGGACGGCGACGGTGGTGGTCTGGGAGCGCCCGGTGATCAGAATGGACACCGCGAAGCCCACGATCACCAGCAGCAGGGTGGTGATCGTGGAGGTGATGAAGGCCTTGTCGTGGAGCTTCGCGGAGATCTCGCGCCCGGTGACGATCTGCCACAGGGAGCCGGTGCGCTCGTCGGGTGTGGTGCTGCTCATGATGCGGCCGCCTCTCGGTAGATCTCGGACAGACTGGGGACGATCCGGGCGAACTCGAGGACCTCACCGCGTCTCATGGTCTCGGCCAGGACGGTCTGATCCGCTCCCGGTTCGGTGAACTGGAGGACGGCGGAGGTGCCGTCCAGATCGACGACGTCGACCCCTCGGACGCCGCGCAGCCAGCCGAGGTCGACGCTGGCAGACAGTCGGTGGCGGCGCGGTCCCGAGCCGCGCAGCTCCTCGGTGCTGCCGTGGGCCACCACCCGGCCGTGGTCGAGGATGACCAGCCGGTCGCACAGCTTCTCGACGAGATCGAGCTGGTGGGAGCTGAACAGCACCGGGACGCCGGCGGCGCTGCTGCGCCGCAGCACCTCGGCCATCGCGTCGACGGCCACCGGGTCGAGCCCGGAGAAGGGCTCGTCGAGGATGAGCGCGACCGGGTCTCCGAGCAGCGCCGCAGTCACCTGGACCCGCTGCTGGTTGCCCAGGGACAGCTTCTCGACCTTGTCCTTGGCCCGATCCGCGAGCCCGAACCGCTCCAGGTAGCCCATCGCCTGCTGCTGGGCGGCCTGGGCGGAGACCCCGCGGATCCGCGCCAGGTAGACGAGCTGGTCGATGATCGGCTGCTTGGGGTACAGGCCGCGCTCCTCGGGCATGTAGCCGATCCGGCGCCGGTCGGCGGCGGTGATCGGTCGGCCGTCGAAGCTCACGGTGCCGGCGCTGATGGCCAGCACCCCGACGATCATCCGCATGGTGGTGGTCTTGCCGGCGCCGTTGGCCCCGACGAAGCCGGTCATGGTGCCGGGCGGCACGGTGAAGCTCACCCGGTCCGCGGCCAGCACCTCGCCGTATCGGCGGGTGAGGCCGTTCACCTCGATCCCCGTTCCGGGGAGACGTCTCTGCTGCTCGGTCATGACTCCATTCCACCGGGAACCGGCGTCGGGCACATCGGCCGTGCGGCCGATATCGGGCCTCGCCCGCGAGGGGGAGATCAGGCCTCGCCCGGGCGGATGAGCCCGGACTCGTAGGCGAATCCGACCAGCTGGACGCGGTCGCGCAGACCGAGCTTGGACAGGCAGTTGGAGACGTGGGTCTTGACGGTGGCCTCCGAGACGTACAGTTCGGCGGCGATCTCGGCGTTGGACAGGCCGTGGGCCACCTGGAGGGCGACGTCGCGCTCCCGGGCGGTGAGCGCCTCCAGCCGCGGGTCGCCGGTCCCAATACCACCGGTCCTGATTCCGTCAGTCTCAGAGTCATCGGACGGGGAGACGCCGCCCAGCCGGGACTCGATGACTCTGCGGGTCACCTCCGGGGCGAGCAGGGCGTATCCCTCGTGGACCTGGCGCAGCCCGGCCACCAGGGCCTCGGCGTCGGCGTTCTTGAGCATGAATCCGCTGGCCCCGGCGTCCAGGGCGTCGAAGAGGTAGTCGTCGCGGTCGAAGGTGGTGAGCACGACGACTTTCGCATCGCTGGCCGCGGTGATCTCCCGGGTCGCGGCGATGCCGTCCATCACCGGCATCTGGACGTCCATCAGGACCAGGTCGGGGTGCAGCCGGGAGACGGCGTCCACCGCCTGGCGGCCGTCGGCGGCCTCGCCGACCACCTCGATGTCCGGCTCCACCGAGAGGATGAGCCGGAATCCGGTGCGGACCAGTCTCTGGTCGTCGGCCAGCAGCACTTTCATCGCGTCTCCTCCACGGCGTCCCGCAGACCATTCTGCGCGCCCGGATGCAGCGGCATCCGGGCCAGTACCCGCCATCCGCCGGTGACCCGCGGGCCGGTCTCCAGGGTGCCGCCGTGGGCGCCGACCCGCTCCCGCATCCCGATCAGCCCGACCCGGGTGCCGCCCGGATCGGGCAGGGCGCGGGCGCCGCGACCGTCGTCAGTCACCTCGACCTCCAGCCGTCCGCCCTCGATTCTCCCGCTCCCGATTCTCCCGCTGTCGATCCGAACGGCCACATGGGCGTGGGACGCCCCCGAGTGCTTCTCAACATTGTTGAGGGCCTCCTGGACGATCCGGTAGACCGTCAGTCCCAGCGCCCCGCCCACCTCATCGGCCGGGCCGACGACGTCCAGGCTTATCCGGGCAGCATGAGAGTGGGCGCCGTGAAGTTGAGCACACAGCTCCGGCAGGTCGCCCAGTCCCGGATCGGCCAGTCCCGGGCCGACACCGGCGTCCTGCCTCAGCGAGCCGAGCAGGGAGCGCATCTCCGAGACCGCCAGCCGCGACTCCTCCTCGACCGCCGACAGGGCCTCGCGGGCCAGATCCGGAGCGGCGTCCATCGCCCTCCTGGCGCCGGCCGCCTGGATTCCGATGACCGAGACGTGGTGGGCCACCGAGTCGTGGATCTCGCGAGCGATCCGCAGCCTCTCGGCGACCACCGCCTGCTCGGCCAGCCGGGACTCCTGGGCGGCGATCGTCTCCGCCTGGTCCCGGGCCCTCGCCAGCGCCCGGGCCTCCCGCCAGGACACCTGCCCCAGGGCCCCGGCGCCCAGCACGAATGCGCTGTTGATCAGGGCGTAGAACACCACGATCCGCACCACCGCCTGGGGCCCCTGGGCCTGGGGCGCCAGGGCCTTCATGATCTGGGCCAGCGAGTTGGTGCGGGCGAAGATCACCGCGACCCAGCCCATCAGCACGAGTTCGATGGCGGCGATCACTCCCCAGGCCGCCCGCCTGCTGCGCCCCCAGGCGACGGTGGCGTGCATCGAGACGAAGTAGAAGACCTGGACGAAGAAGTTGTTGCTCACCCCCGGCGCCAGGTAGGCGCCGATCAGCAGGTGGGCCGCCGACAGCGCCCCCTGGGTCATCGGGAACCGGCGCCGGAAGCACAGGATGAGCCCCAGCACCACGATGGAGACGCCCTGGCGCCACCACGCGCCGTCGATCCCCACGATCGCCCCCTGGAGCCAGACGGCCAGCGCGGCCCCCAGCACGGCCGCCCCGGCGACCACCAGGTCGACCGCCGACAGCCATCCCACCACGGGCACCCGCAGCAGCCGGGAGGAGGGCGCGGGCCTCTCCCACAGGTCGTCGAGACCGAAGAAGTCAGCGAGGGCGGCGCGCATGCCCCCGAGGCTATCGGCCCCGGACCACCCACCACCTCCGCCGCCAGACGGATCCGCGCCTCATCCCTGCCGGGGAGCCGCCGGTGCCAGGCGCCCGCCGTGGGCGTTCCAGCGTCCCATGAACTCGGTCTCCAGGGCGTCGAGCTCACCGGCGCGCATCGCGGCCCGGATGTCGTCGACCAGGCGGACTGTCCAGCGCTCGTTGTGGATGGTGGCCAGGGTGTTGGCCAGCAGCTCCTTCGCCTTGAACAGGTGATGCAGATAGGCCCGCGAGTAGTGCGTGCAGGTATAGCAGTCGCAGCCGTGCTCCAGCGGTCCGAAATCGTGGCGGAACCGCGCGGTGTTGACGTTGTAGCGCCCGTCGGCGGTGTAGATGGCGGCGTTGCGGGCCACCCGGGAGGGGTTGACGCAGTCGAAGGTGTCGGCGCCGGCCCGGCAGGCGGCGAACAGGTCGTCGGGCTCGGAGATTCCCAGCAGGTGCCGGGGCCGGTCCTCGGGCAGTTCGGAGGCGCACCAGCCGACGATCCGGCCCAGGTTCCTCTTCTCGATCGCCCCGCCGATGCCGAACCCATCGAACCGCTGGCCGTCGACCTCCATCGCGGCCAGATCCCGGCATGCGGTGCGGCGCAGGTCCTCGTACTGGGCGCCCTGGATCACCCCGAAGAGGGCCTGATAGGGCTTGCCGGCGCGCTCATCGGTGAGACGCCGGTGGGCGGCCAGGCAGCGCTCAGCCCAGCGCCGGGTGCGCTCCAGGGCCTCCTCCTGGTAGGCGCGGGTGTTCATCAGGGTGGTGAGCTCGTCGAAGGCGAACATGATGTCGGCGCCCAGCCGGTGCTGGATGCTCATCGACACCTCGGGGGTGAACCGGTGCAGGTCGCCGTTGAGCGGGCTGCGGAAGGTGACCCCGTCGTCGTCGACCATCGCCTTGCGGTCGGCGTCGGCGGCGATGACGTCGGCCTCCGAGAGCTCGGAGACGTCCATCGCGAGGGTCTTCTTGAACCCGGCCCCCAGGCTGAGCACCTGGAAGCCGCCGGAGTCGGTGAAGGTCGGCCCGGACCAGTTCATGAACCGCCCCAGGCCGCCGGCCTCGTCGACCAGATCGGGGCCGGGCTGGAGGAAGAGGTGATAGCCGTTGGCCAGCACCGCCTGGGCGCCCAGCTCGGCCACCGTCTCGGGCAGCATCGCCTTGACGCTGGCCTTGGTGCCCACCACCACGAAGGCCGGCGTCTGGATGTCGCCGTGCGGGGTGCGGATGGTTCCGGTCCTCCCGAGTCCGTTGTCAAGGCGTGAGGTGACGTCGAAACCGAAGGGCATGGGGCATATTGTCGCACCGTGCCCGGTGCCGTCTACATGCTCGCTGCGATCGTGTCGGTCCAGTTCGGCGCCGCCTTCGCCGCCACCCTGATCCACGAGATCGGCCCGATCGGCACGGTGACGATGAGACTGGTGATCGCCAGCCTCATCCTCATCCCGTTCTCCCGACCGAGCCTGCGCAACCCTCGCACCGGACGGCGTCACACCCGCGGCGACTGGGCGCGGGTAGCGTGGCTGGCCGCCGCTCTGGCCGCGATGAACACCTCGTACTACATCAGCCTGTCCTACCTGCCGCTCGGCGTCGCGACCACCATCGAGTTCATCGGGCCGATGGCGATGGCGGCGCTCGGCTCGCGCACCCGGCGCGACTGGCTGGCCGTCCTGCTGGCCGCCGCAGGCGTGGTCGGGGTGACCGGCGCGCTCAACTCCGACTGGTCCCGGGTGAGCCTTCCCGGGGTGTGCTTCGCGCTGATCGCCGGGGCCATGTGGGCGCTCTACGCGAAGAGCTCCCAGGCGGTCGGCGCCCGCTGGGAGACGCTGCACGGGCTCACCTGGGCGATGATCCTGAGTTCGGCGGTGATGCTGCCCTTCGGCATCGCGACCGCCGGCGGCGAGCTGCTGCGTCCGCACCACCTGATGGTCGCCGCGGCGGTGGCGCTGATGTCCTCGGCGCTGCCCTACGGCCTGGAGATGTACGCCCTGCGCAAGCTCTCCACGAAGGTCTACGGCATCCTGGCCGGCGGCGATCCCGTGGTCGCCGCGCTGGCCGGGCTCCTGGTGCTCGGGCAGCGGCTCTCCCCGATTCAGATCCTCGGGATCGCCTGCGTCATCACCGGGTCGATCCTGGTGCTCGGTCACGACCGGACGCCGCATGAGAAGGCGCCGAGCCCGCAGCCCAGCCCCTCATGATGGCGTCCAGGTGCTCGCGGTAGAGGGCATCGCCCTCGCTGCGCGGCATCTGCCGCGATATCTCCAGGGACACGAAGCCGTGGACCGACATCCAGATCGACAGCGCGATGCGCTGCGGATCCCTTGGCAGGAAGACGCCGTTGGCCACCAGACGCCGGACGGCGTCTCGCAGCGGAGCCAGCCCCTCATCGGCTAGCGCGTCGATGATCGAGGAGTCGGAGTCCGGGTTCTCGCCGCGGCGCAGCATCACCAGGTAGAGGGACTCGTTGTCCAGGGCCCAGTCCCGGTAGCCGAGGCCGGAAACCAGAAGGTCCTGCATCGGATCGTCGGTGCGGGGAAGGGCGCGCTGGGCCTCGGCCAGGCCCGAGACCGCAGGACCGGAAGACCTCCGACAGCAGCGCCTCCTTGCCGCCGAAGATGGCGTAGACGGCGTTCGTCGACGTCCCCGACTCCTCGGCCAGAGCGCGCAGCGAGAGGGCATCGGCGCCTCTGGCGGCCACCACGGCCGCAGCGCGGTCGATCAACCGCGTCCGGAGTGCGTCGTCGTAGACGCGAGGACGGCCCATGGCGACGACGCTAGCACCCACGCTTTGAAAACATCGTTATATAATGGCGTTATGAATAACTCAGATGGCACTCCTGAGATCTCCACGACAGGTTCCGGCAAGCGACGATGGATCCTGGCGACGCTGTGCCTGTCCGTCCTGCTGGTCTCGATGGACAATATGATCGTCAATGTCGCCCTGCCAGACATCGGCCGGAGCATGGACGCCCCCACCTCGACCCTGCAGTGGGTCGTCGACGGCTATGTCGTCAGTTTCGCGGGCCTGCTGCTGACCGCCGGACACCTCGGAGACCACTTCGGCCGCAGGCGGGTGATGCAGATCGGGCTGGTCGTCTTCGCCCTCGCCTCGGTGCTGGCATCGACCGGCAGCACCGCCCGGACGCTCATCGCCGCCCGCGCCCTGATGGGGGCCGGGGCCGCGCTGGTCTATCCCAGCACCCTCGCCATCCTCACCGCGGAGTTCACCGATCCCCATCGCCGGGCCGCCGCGATCGGCGTGTGGTCCGGGGTCTCCGGCATGGGCCTGGCCCTCGGCCCGGTCCTCGGCGGGCTGCTCATGCGCCGCTTCGCCTGGGACTCGGTGTTCACCGTGAACATCCCGATCGCGGTGATCGCCCTGGTCGCCGGGCGGATCGTGCTCCCGGAGTCCCGGGGCTGCGTCCGGTCTCCTCTGGACGTCGTCGGCGCGGCACTGTCGCTGGTGAGCATCGCGCTGCTGGTCGCCACCATCATCGAGGCCCCGGGACCGCGGCTGGCGCTCGGCGTCCACCCTGGCCTGGGGCGGTGTCGCGGTGGTGCTGCTGATAGCCCTGGCGCTGCATCTGCGCCGCGCCGCGCACCCTCTCGTCGATCCCCGTCTGTTCAGCGACCGGCGGTTCACCGTGGCGGCCTGCGCGCTGGCCATCGCCTCCTTCGCGCTGTTCGGCTTCACCTTCCTCATCACCATGTACCTCCAGCTCGTGAAGGGCTACGACCCGCTGACGGCCGGTGTGGCGACGCTGCCCTACGCGGTCGTCATGGGGGTCGTCTCACCGCTCTCCCCGGCGCTGGCCCGGCGCTGGGGGACGCGCTGGGTGATCGGCGGCGGGATGGCCCTGATGGCCGCCGGTCTGTGGGTGGCGACCCTCGCTGAGCCGCAGACCTCCTATCTCGGGCTGGTGGTGCCGTCCATGGTCCTGATGGCCGGGGGCATGGCGCTGGCCACCAGCCCAGGCCACCAGCGCCGTGATGGCGGCGGTACCGTCCGACCAGGCCGGCGCCGGCTCGGCCATCAACGACACCGCACGGCAGCTGGGAGGCGCCCTCGGCACCGCTGTGATGGGGTCTGTGCTGAGTTCCCAGTTCGCCTCGCGGGTGACGACGGGCTGGACGCCGTGGCGGCTCCCGGACGCGGCGATGGCGATCGCGCGAGGCTCCCTGGGAGCCGCCCAGGCGGTCGCCGGGCGCTGCCCCGAGCCGATCCGCGGGCCGTTGATCCGGGCGGCGAACCTCGCCTATGTGGACGCCATGCATCTGGCCACCTGGACCGGGATCGGCGCGGCGCTGCTGTCGGCGGTGGTGGCCCTCGTCCTCTTCCCCTCCCACCAGCACCGGAAGACCGCCAGGCCCGACGGGCCCGGCGGCGGGACGCCGGCCGGGGCGCGACGAGATCTCCGACGTCCTGCGCGCACCACCGGGGCCAGCTAGGCTGGCGGGCAGATCCCGAGAAAGGACTCGCGATGGAACTGAAACCGCGCGGCCTCGACAAGGTGGAAGCACTCATCGCCAAGGGAGTGCGAATCCCCAATCCGTGGACCGTCGACATCGACGACGATGTCAATGTCGACCGGATCAGCGGCACGAATGTCGTCATCCACCCCGGCTGCCGGATCCGGGGCGGGCGCACCGTCATCTCCGCCGGCTGCGCGCTCGGCGCCGAGGACCCCGATGACCATCCAGAACTGCCAGCTCGGCGCCGGGGTGCAGCTGGCCGGCGGCTTCGCCGAAGGTGCGGTCTTCCTGGACGGCGCCTCGATGGCCTCGGGGGCCCATATCCGGCCGGGCACCATCCTGGAGGAGCAGGCCAACGGGGCCCACACGGTCGGGCTCAAGCAGACGATCCTGTTCCCCTTCGTGACCCTGGGCAGCCTGATCAACTTCTGCGACCTGCTGATGGCCGGCGGCACCTCCCGCCACGACCACTCCGAGGTCGGCTCCTCCTACATCCACTTCAACTTCACCCCCGACGGGGACAAGACGACGGCCTCGCTGTTCGGAGACGTGCCCCGCGGCGTCCTGCTCGACCAGCCGCCGATCTTCCTGGGCGGCCAGGGCGGGGCGGTCGGCCCGGTGGTCACCGGTTTCGGGACGGTGGTCGGCGCCGGATCGGTGCTGCGCGACGACGTCTCCGAGGACGGCCGGCTGGTCCTGCCCCCCTCGCCCGAGGAGGTCTACCGGCCGGTCGCCCCGGCGTCCTACCGCCAACTGTCGCGGATCATCGCGAAGAATGTGACCTATCTGGCCAACCTGTCGGCCCTGGAGTCCTGGTACCGGCAGATCCGGCGGCTGTTCTTCACCCATCTGGAGTTCGGCCCGCTGGTGCTGGCCGGGGCCCTGGTGAACCTCACCGACATCCGCGCCGAGCGCATCAAGCGACTGCGCGTCCTGGCCGGGCATCTGCAGCCCAGCGACGAGGGACGCGCCCAGCTGATCGAGAGGATCGAGGATGTCGCGGAGGCGCTGGCAGTGGTGGACGGCCCGGCCCCCGCTGACCTGGTGCGGCTCTGCGGGGCCGCCGCCGGCAACGGCCGGCGGTACCTGGACATCATCGGGGAGCTGGACGCCGAGCAGCGGATCGCGGCCACCGAGTGGCTGAGCGGGATCGTGGAGACCCAGCAGCAGAATGTCGCAGAGATGCTGCCGGCCCTGGAACTGCGGTTCTGAAACTGTCGGTGACGGCTGGCACAGTGTCGTCCATGACCGATCTGAGGAGCGAGGGGCTCGGCGTCCTGCGCCGGCTCACCGGCAACCCGCGGGCCGACTTCCACCCCGGCCAGTGGGAGGCCATCGAGGCGCTGGTCGCCGGCCACCGGCGCGCCCTGGTGGTGGAGCGCACCGGTTGGGGAAAGTCCGCGGTGTACTTCGTGGCGGCCCTGCTGCAGCGGCGGGCCGGCCGCGGACCGGCTCTCATCGTCTCCCCACTGCTGGCCCTGATGCGCGATCAGGTGGCGGCGGCAGAGCGGGCCGGGGTGCGAGCCGCGGCCATCTCCAGCGCCAATGTCACCGAATGGGGCGAGATCCGCTCCCGGTTGGCCGAGGGCACCGTCGATGTGCTGCTGGTCTCCCCCGAGCGCCTGGTCAACCCGCGATTCGCCGCCGAGCAGCTGCCGGAGTTGGTGGCGAGCATGGGGATGCTCGTCATCGACGAGGCCCACTGCATCTCCGACTGGGGCCACGACTTCCGCCCCGACTACCGGAGGATCCGCGATCTGGTGGCGTCCCTGCCGGCCGGGGTGCCGGTGCTGGCCACCACCGCCACCGCGAACTCCAGGGTGGTCACCGACGTCGCCGAGCAGATCGAGCCTGCCGATAGTTCCGGGGACGAGGACGGCGTCTTCGTGCTGCGCGGCCCGCTGGCCCGCGACTCGCTGCGGCTGGGTGTGCTCGACCTGCCGCGCCCCGAGATGCGGCTGGCCTGGCTGTGCTCCCACCTGGGCGAGTTCACCGGGTCCGGGATCGTCTACTGCCTCACCGTCTCGGCGGCCGAGGACACCGCCCGGGCGCTGGCCGAGGCGGGCCATCGGGTGAAGGCCTACACCGGGCGCACCGATGCCGAGGAGCGCGCCGAGCTGGAGACCGAGCTCAAGGAGAACCGGGTCAAGGCGCTGGTCGCCACCAGTGCCCTGGGAATGGGCTTCGACAAGCCGGATCTCGGCTTCGTCATCCACCTGGGAGCGCCGAGCTCGCCGGTGGCCTACTACCAGCAGGTGGGCCGCGCCGGGCGCGCCACCGAGTCGGCGGACGTGCTGCTGCTGCCCGGCCCGGAGGATCGCGACATCTGGCACTACTTCGCCACCAGCGGGATGCCCACCGAGGAGCGGGCCGACGCCGTGCTGGCCGCGCTGCCGGTCGATTCCGCGCTGTCCACCGCGGCCCTGGAGGCCCGGGTGGACATCCGCCGGAGCCCGCTGGAGCTGCTGCTCAAGGTGCTCGCGGTCGACGGCGCGGTGGAGCGGGTCTCCGGAGGCTGGCGCTCCACCGGGCGGGGCTGGGCCTACGACGCCGAGCGGTACGCCCGGATCGCGGCCGCCCGGGCGGCCGAGCAGGACGCCATGGAGCGCTACGAGCACCTGGACTCCTGCCGGATGGCCTTCCTCACCGGGCAGCTGGACGATCCGGATTCGGCGCCGTGCGGCCGCTGCGACGTCTGCGCCGGGCCCTGGTATCCCACCGACGTCGACCCCGGCCAGCGGGACCGGGCCCGCCAGGCCCTGGACCGGGTCGGCGTGCCGGTCGCCCCCAGGCGCAGCTGGCCGACCGGCCTGGACCGGCTCGGCGTCGACCTGCGCGGGCGCATTCCGGCCGGTGAGCAGCCCCTGGAGGGCCGGGTGATCGCCCGGCTGTCCGACCTGGGCTGGGGAGGGCCGCTGCGGGAGCTGCTGACCGCCGATGAGCAGGGGCGCCCGGTCGACGCCGAGGTGCCGGCCGGCCTGGCGGGGGCCTGCCTGCGGGTGCTGGCCGGCTGGGACTGGCCTCAGCGTCCGGCGGCCGTGGTCTCGGTGCCCTCGCTGAGCCGGCCGAGGATGATCGCCTCGCTGGCCGATGGCATCGCCCGAGCGGGTCGGCTCGTCGATCTGGGCCCGCTGGACCTGGCTCCCGATGCCGAGCCGCTGGACCCCCACGTCAACTCCGCCTTCCGGATCCGCGACCTGTCGGCCCGTTTCCGGGTCGGGGCCGGCCTGGCCGCCGGACTGGGTCAGTTGGGCGGTGCCCCGGTGCTGCTGGTCGACGATGTCATCATCAGTCGTTGGACGATGACGGTGGCCGCCCGGCTGCTGCGGCAGGCGGGGGCGAGCGGCGTCCTCCCGCTGGCCCTGGCCCTCGGCAGCTGAGCGCCGCACCGGCCGGGCCCCGCGAATCGCCGGCGCCCGCCGAATCGCCAGGCGCCCGCCGAATCGGTAGGCACAGGCGGAATTGGGCGCCAATGGGTAGCGTTCGGTGTGAGGCACCACAACGTCTAGGCACCATCGATTCCAAGAAATCGATTCTGAGGAGAAAGCATGTCATTCAGCAAGTTCGTCGGACGGTCGCTCCTGTCGAGCATGTTCATCGTCGGCGGGGTCAACCAGTTCCGCAACGCCGACAAGCTGGCCGGGGCGCTGGACGCCACCGAGGAGATCCTGCCCAGCCCGGTGGCCGGCCCGCTCGCCTCCGTGGACTCCACCCTGCTGGTCAAGGTCGACGGGGCCGTGATGGCGGGGGCCGGGGCCGGCCTGGCGCTGGGCATCGCGCCGCGCCTGGCCTCCGCCGTGCTCGCCGCCCAGATGGTTCCGGTGACCGTGGCCGGCCACCGCTTCTGGGAGAAGGAGGGCGAGGAGCGGCAGGGTCACTGGATCCACTTCCTCAAGAACACCAGCCTGGCCGGCGGTCTGCTGCTGGTCGCGCTGACCCGCAAGCAGAAGTAACAGACGGAGCAAGAGGCTGCGCCGAAGTGCGACGGGCGTCCCGCAGGAGATCCTGCGGGACGCCCGTTGTGTCTGGAGCGTTTCTCGCCCGAATCCGTGGAAGGCATCGAAGACTGAGCGACAGCACACCCCGAAACTCACATAAGCTCACAGCTTGACAACTCAAACGGACATGATCACACTGGATCACAGATCAAAGCTGATCACTGCCGTCGAGGACGCGCCTGGCACAGCCGCCCTGGACCGGCACCAACATTCTGGAGATCACATGTCCTTACCTGACGCAGCAGTCAACAAAAACCTTGAGGGCAGAGGTGTCAGAGCCTCCGTGCAACGCTTCGGCGGATTTCTCGCCGGGATGATCATGCCGAATATCGGCGCGTTCATCGCATGGGGCCTCATCACCGCCCTGTTCATCCCAGCGGGATGGATGCCGAACTCCACCCTGGCCAAGCTCGGCGACCCGATGCTGACCTACCTGCTTCCCGCCCTCATCGCCTACACCGGCGGATCGAACGTCCACGGACGTCGCGGAGGCGTGATCGGCGCCATCGCCGTGATGGGCGTCATCGTCGGAGCCGACATCCCGATGCTGCTCGGCGCCATGATCATGGGCCCGCTGGCCGCATGGCTGCTCAAGCAGTTCGACAGACTCATCGAAGGCCACATCAAGGCCGGCTTCGAGATGCTCGTCGACACCTTCTCGATCGGCATCCTCGGCATGCTGCTGGCTCTCCTGGGCCACATCGGCATCGAACCGATCGTCACCACGCTGATGGGTTGGCTGGCCTCCGGCGTCAACTTCCTCATCGGCCACCACCTGCTACCGCTCGCCTCGATCTTCATCGAGCCAGCCAAGGTGCTCTTCCTCAACAACGCCATCAACCACGGCATCCTCACCCCCCTCGGCATCGAACAGGCGAAGGTCGCCGGCAAGTCCATCCTGTTCATGGTCGAGTCGAACCCCGGCCCCGGATTCGGCCTCCTGCTCGCCTACCTGATCTTCGGCGCCCGGAACATCCGCGAGTCGGTGCCCGGCGCGATCATCATCCACCTGTTCGGCGGCATCCACGAGATCTACTTCCCCTACGTGCTGATGAAGCCGAAGACCATCCTGGCCACCATCCTCGGCGCCATGAGCGGCCTGTTCGTGGCCACCGCGACCGGCGCCGGTCTGGTCGCCCCGCCCGCTCCCGGCTCGATCATCGCCTGGTTCGCGATGTGCCCCAGGACCGGCTATCTGCCGATGATCCTCGACTTCGCCACCGCCACCGTCGTCTCCTTCGTCGTCGCCTCGCTGCTGATCCGGCCCGACCGGAAGAAGGACGAGGCCGCCGCCGCGGAGCAGGACCGGCATCAGGACCGCCCAGCAGGTCGCCTCCGGCACCGTCTCCCCGATCGGTGCTCTGGACGGCTCCCTCATCTCCAAGGTCACCGTCGCCTGCGACGCCGGCATGGGATCCTCGGTGATGGTGGCCTCGACGATGAAGAAGAGGCTCGCGCCCTACGGCGTCGAGGTCGCTCACACCCCGGTCAACGACATTCCGCAGGACACCACACTGGTCCTCACCCAGGACGGCCTGGTGGAACGGGTGCGCAAGATGGTGCCCCACGCCCAGGTCGTCGGGTTCACCAACTACATGGGCGATCCGGCCTTCGACCGGGTGGAGGACGCCGTCCGCGCCTCCCGCCAGGCTCAGGGCTCCCCGTCCGCCGTCGCTGTTGAGCACGCACATCAGGCGACCTTCGGCACCAGTGTGCTGACTGCCGAGGGGGTGCATCTGGGCCTGCACGCCGACTCCAAGGAGGACGCCATCCGCCAGGCCGGTCAGGTGCTGGTCGACATCGGCGCCGCCGATCCGGCCTACATCGAGGGCATGCTGGCACGGGAGAACCAGATCTCCACCTACATGGGCGAGGGGGTCGCCATCCCCCACGGGCTCAACGAGGCCCGGGTGCACATCAAGCGGGCCGCACTCGGATTCCTCCAGTTCCCCGACGGCGTCGACTGGGACGGCAACACCTGCTACCTGGCGATCCCGATCGCCTCCACATCCGATGAGCACCTCCAGATCATGGCCTCCCTGGCCCGGGTGCTCGCCGATCCGACCACGGCTGCGCAACTGCGCTCCGCCACCACTGCCCAACAGGTGCTGGATCTTCTGGCACCGGAACAGGACTGAGAACATGAAGGCACTTCGCTTCTACGCCCCCGGCGATGTCCGGCTCGAGGACATTCCCGAACCGGTCTGCGGGGACGACGAGATCAAGATCAAGGTCAAGAACTGTTCGACCTGCGGCACCGATGTCAAGATCTTCAAGAACGGTCACCAGAACATCACCGGCACCACCACGATGGGTCACGAGGTGGCCGGTGAGATCGTGGAGATCGGAAGGGATGTGACCGGCGACTGGACAGTGGGCGACGGCGTCCAGTCCATCGCGGCGGTGCCGTGCGGGACGTGCCACGAGTGCCGCAAGGGGTGGATGCAGGTCTGCGAGAACCAGACCAGCGTCGGCTACCAGTACGACGGCGGTTTCGCGGAATACATGATCGTGCCCCGCCAGGTGCTCGCGGTGGACGGCCTCAACAAGATCCCGGCCGGCGTCGGATTCGACGAGGCCAGCGCCGTGGAGCCCTTCGCCTGCGCCCTCAACGCCCAGGAGATACTGGGTATCGAAGAGGGCGATTTCGTCGTCGTCTTCGGCGCCGGGCCGATCGGCTGCATGCACACCCGGATCGCGCGCGGCGTCTACAAGGCCGGCACGGTGGCGATGGTCGACATCAACGCCGAGCGGCTGGCGATGTCGGCGGCCGCCGTCAAGCCGGACCTCACCATCGACGGCTCGAGCGTGGACGTGGTGGCGAAGGTGATGGAGCTCACCGATGGGCGCGGCGCGGACGTCGTCATTACCGCGACTCCGGCCAATATCACCCAGGAGCAGGCCCTGGCGATGGCCGCCCGCAACGGCCGGATCTCCTTCTTCGGCGGCCTGCCGAAGACCAACTCGACCATCACCTGCGACTCCAACCTGATCCACTACCGCCAGCTGCACGTCCATGGCGCCAACGGCTCGGCCCCCGAGCAGCACAAGAGGGCGCTGGAGTACATCGCCTCGGGTCAGCTGCCGGTCAAGGATCTCATCACCCGGCACATCCCGTTGGAGAATGCGCTGGACGCCTTCGACATCGTGGCGAAGGGGGAGGCAATCAAGGTCACCGTCGAGCCGTGACTCGCAGTTGGTAGAGAGCCGTGACTCGCAGTGGGTGGAGAGCCGTGACTCAGCCGCGAACCAGGCCCGCGAGGGCCTGGAGCTGAGCCAGACCGACCACCGGGGCGGTGGAGGCGCGCAGCACGGCGTCGGCCACCAGCACCGGCACCGCGCCGGAGCCGGTGAAGGCGTCCAGCTCCTCGGGACTGATACCGCCCTCGGGGCCGACGATCATGACCACCTCGCCGGCCCCGGGCAGGTCGGCGGGGTGGATGACGCCGGTGGCGCTCTCATGCAGCACGAAGGCGCCCTGCGCTCCGGCGATCCGGGCGCATACCTGGGCGGTGGTGGCGAATGACACCTGCGGGACGGTGAACCGGCGGGACTGCTTGGTGGCCTCCCGTGCGGTGGCGCGCCATTTCTCCAGCGCCTTCTCCCGCTTGTCCGGGGCCCACCGCACGATCGAGCGGGACGCCTGCCAGCCGATGATCTCGTCGACGCCGAGCTCGGTGAGGGTCTCGACCACCGAGTCGGCGCGCGGGCCCTTGATGAGCGCCTGGACCGCCACCCAGCGGTGCCGCCGGGCCGGTGCGGCGAGCCGCTCGACGACCCGGACCTGGACCAGATTCTTGCCGACGCTCACCGCCGGCCCGCGAACCGCGGAGCCGGCGCCGTCGGTCACCAGGACCGATTCCTCGACTCGGATCCGCCGCACCGCGGCGGCGTGATGACCCTCGGCGCCGGTGATCTCCACCAGATCGCCGGGACCGGCGTCACCGATCTCGGCGATGAAGCAGGGATCGCTCATCCGCCGAAGGCCTCCTTGAGCCGGGAGAAGACCCCCTTGGAACCAGAGGTGCGCACCGAGGCGTCCGCGCCGGTCTCGCCTCGGGCGGCCGCGAACTCGCGCAGCAGCTCCTTCTGGTGGCTGTCCAGCTTGGTCGGCGTCTTGACCAGCAGGGCGACGCCGAGGTCGCCGCGGCCGCCGCCGCGCAGCCGGGGGATGCCGCGTCCCTCGACGACGATCCGGGCTCCGGACTGGGTGCCGGCCGGGATCTCGACGCTGACGGTGGCCTGGTCCTCGTCGAAGTCCTCGCGGTCGGCCTCCAGGGTGCGCACCGACACGGTGGTGCCCAGGGCGGCCGCGGTCATCGGCACCTCGATGGCCATCTCCAGGTTGGTGCCGTCGCGGCGGAAGACCTCGTGGGGGGCCACCGACAGCTCGACGTAGAGGTCGCCGGCGGGGCCGCCGCCGGGGCCGACCTCGCCCTGGGAGTCCAGGTGGATGCGGTTGCCGTCGTCCACCCCGGCCGGGATCTTGACGTTGATGGTGCGCGAGGTGCGCACCCGGCCCTCCCCGGAGCACTCCGGGCAGGGGTTGGGGATGACGGTTCCGTATCCCCGGCAGGTCGGGCAGGGCTGGGTGGTGCGGATGTCGCCGAGGAAGGACCGCTGCACGGTGATGACCTCGCCGGCACCGTCGCAGGTGCTGCAGGTGACCGGTTCGGAGTCGCCCTGAGCGCCCTTGCCGTGGCACTTCGGACAGACCACCGCGGTGTCGATGTCCAGCGGCTTGGTGACGCCGAAAGCCGCCTCGGCGAGGGTGAGCCGCAGCCGCACCAGGGCGTCCTGACCGCGGCGCACCCGCGACCTGGGCCCGCGCTGGGATCCGCCGCCGCCGAATGGCGAGCCGCCGCCGAACATGGCGTCGACCAGGTTGGTGAAGTCGAACCCGCCGCCTGAGAAGCCGGCGTCCCCGAATCCGCCCGCGCCCGCACCGGGATGGGCCGGGTCGCCGCCGCGGTCGAAGATGGCCCGCTTCTGCGGGTCCTGCAGCACCTCGTAGGCCTCCTGGACCTCCTTGAAGGCCTCCTCGGAACCGGGACCGGCGACATCGGGATGCAGCCTCATGGCCTTCTTGCGATAGGCCTTCTTGATCTCGTCGGCGCTGGCGTCGCGGGAGACGCCGAGGACCTCGTAGTAATCAGTGCTCATTGAAAGCGGTCATCCTTCTGCCAGGAATCTGCCGACGTACCGGGCGATCGCCCGGACCGCGGCCATCGTCGAGGGGTAGTCCATCAGGGTGGGGCCGACGACTCCCAGTCCGGACCGGCCGCCGTCGTCACCATAGGTGCTGACGACCAGTGAGGTCGACTGGAAGTTCTCGTCGGCGTTCTCCGAGCCGATCCTCACCGTGAGGTCGCCGGGGCTCTCGGCGGTGGCGTCGCCGAGCAGGCGCAGCAGCACCACCTGCTCCTCGAGGGCCTCCAGCACGGGCTGGATCGAGGTCTGGAGGTTCGGGCCGTACCGGGTGAGATTGGGCACGCCGGCCACCATCACCCGGGCCGACGGGTCGGTCGCCAGGATCTCCAGGACGCCGGCGATGACGCTGGCGGCGGTGGACCTGTCCATCGACTCGAACTCCTCAAGGAGGCCCGAGAGGAGGTCGGCGGCCTCGGCCGGGGTACGCCCGATGAGAAGCTGATTGAGCCGGCCGCGAAGCCGCATCAACAGCTCCTCGGTGTATCCCGGCAGTTCCAGGGTGCGCTGCTCGACCGAGCCGCTGGAGGTGATGAGGACGATGAGGACGCGGTCGGTGGACAGCCCGACCAGCTCCAGGTGGCGGATGCTCGCCGAGGAGACCACCGGGTACTGCATGATCGCCACCTGGTGGGTGATCTGGGCGAGCAGCCGGACGGTGCGAGTGACGATGTCGTCGATGTCGACGGCGCCGTTCATGAAGCTCATGATGGCCCGGCGCTCCGGGGCCGACAGCGGCTTGACGGTGGCGATCCGGTCGACGAACAGGCGATAGCCCTTGTCGGTGGGGATTCGCCCGGCGCTGGTGTGCGGATGGGTGATGTACCCCTCCTCCTCCAGCACCGCCATGTCGTTGCGCACCGTGGCCGGCGAGACGCGCAGTCCGTGGCGCTCCACCAGTGCCTTGGAGCCCACCGGCTCCTTGCTCGACACGTAGTCGGTGACGATGGCCTTGAGCACGTCGAGCTTCCGGTCGTCGAGCACAATTCCCTCCTCACCCCCGGGATGCGACGATTCTGGCACTCCGGGACGTTGAGTGCCAGTCTATCGCGGGACGCCGGGCTGTCCCTATCTGCGCTGTCTCTGCCTGCCCTCTCTACCTGCCCTGTCCTGGTCAGCCGGCCTGCCCGTCTCGGCTCAGCCCTGCCCCGTCCCCACCAACTCCGCGTGCCATGCTTGCCACCATGGAGAGGCTTGCTGCCACGGATCAATTTGCGGGAACCGGGATTTCCTCGGGCGACGACGCCGCGATCGTCTGGTCGCCGCTGACCGCCAGGGTATGGACGACGCGGCTCGAGCCGTGCGCGGTGACCTGCGGTCTGGTGATCGGTGAGGATCATCTGCTGCTGATCGACACCGGTTCGACGCCCCAGCAGGGGGCTGCGCTGTCGATGGCGGCCGCCCGGGCGCTGGGGCGTCCGGTGGATCGGGTGGTGGTGACCCATCATCACGACGACCACTGCGGCGGGCTGGCGGGGCTGGTCGGGGCGAAGAAGCCTGGAGCCGGCGAGGGTGACGCTGATGGCGTCCAAGTGTGGATGCACCGGGCGGCGCTGGCCCGGCTGGCGGACGCCCCCGCTATTGCCCATCCGACCTCGCTGCTGGCGTACATCGACCTGGGCGGGCTGGCCGCCGAGGTGGTGTATCCGGGTGCTGGGCACACCGACGGGGACCTGGTGATCCGGATCCCCGAGGAGGAGGTCACCTTCGTCGGTGATCTGGTGGAGACGTCGGGAGACCCGCAGGCCGACGAGTCCACCGACTTCTGGAACTGGCCGTCGGCCATCTCCTCGGTGATCAGCGCGACCGACGGGAAGGGACGGTATATCCTGGGTCACGGTGACCCGGTCGACGGCCACGCCCTGATGGACCAGAACGCCCGGATCAGCCAGTGCGTCGACCAGGTCCGCGAGGAGATGGAGGCCGGCACCCCGGTCGAGAAGATCCAGTCCTCCCGCGAGTGGCCGTTCTCACCGGAGACGATGGCGGACTGGATCCCCCGGATAGCCGATCAACTGGCCGCCCGGGGAATCACCCGAAAGAACCTGCTCCCCCTGTCGAAGCGGTAGTCCGCAAGTCGCTGGGGACGCCAGATGCTGCCACAGCATCTGTCAGACCGCAGCTCCTGGTCCACCACACCATTTCCCCACGAGGCGCCCCTTCCTCCACGAGGCGCCTCATGCAACGGGCGTCTCGTGGAGGAAGGGGCGCCTCGTCTGATACCCGGATGGATTTCACTCCCGCCTCGCCATGATCCGGCCCGGCCAGGGCAGCGGGACGGCGAGGCTGGAGTGATTTCCTGCAGGATTTTCCCGCTCATCCCGCGCAAGAGCCGCCATGGTGATCCAGCGAAGACAGCCCTCACATCCCCCGAAGGGCCTCGGCAACGGTCTGGTAGGCCTGCTCGTCCCCCGCGGCCACCAGGAGCTGGTGCGGGATCTCGGACATTCCATAGTCGGTGCCGTCGACGCTGCGCACCACCCCACCCAACTCTCGCAGCATGAGGGCCCCGGGCAGATGATCCCAAGGATGGGAGTGGACGTACACCGTGGCGTCGACCTCGCCGGTGCACACCCGCGGATAGTCGACCCCGCAGCACCAGCGCGACCAGGTCCACTCCAGACCGGGACCGCCCCCGGGCGCCACTGCCGTCCGAAGACGCTTGTGCGTGGTGGCGGCCACCACCGGATCCCCGGACGGCATGCGGGTGATCCGAGCGCCGTCGCACCGCACACCAGCACCGTGCTCCGCAATGAACATCCGGTTGTAGCGGGGCTGCCAGATCCAGCCGCGAACCGTCTGCCCGGACCTCACCTCCGCCAGCATCACGGCGTGGTCCTCGGAGCCCTTGACGAAATTCGCGGTGCCGTCGATGGGGTCGATCACCCAGGCCTGCTCGGCTCCCGGAAGGGCGTCCAGAATGCCGGGATCGGCGAATGCCGCCTCCTCGCCCACCACCACGGCTCCGGTGCGCCGACCCAGCGCCGCCGACAGGGCGCGCTCGGCCTGCCGGTCGGCGTCGGTCACCAGATCCCCGGGGTGCGACTTCTCGTGGATCTGGTCGGGCCGCAACTCACCGAAACGGGGCTCGACGATCGTCCGAGTCACCTCCCGGATGAGATCGGCAACCTCCTCGGTGGACAGCTCGACGGCCCCGCGCATCCCACTCACCCGAGCACCCTCAGTCATCCCACCTGCTCCAGGTGGTCGGCGGTGACGAAGTCGATGAGCCGCTCCATCTCGGTGTTGAACCGCGGATCCAGATCGTGCCAGTCGCGCACCCGGGCCAGCATCGCCTGCCAGGCCTTGCCGACGTCGGACTGCGACTCGTGCGGCAGCCCCAGCCGCTTGAGGGTGCCGAGCTTGAAGTCCTCATCCATCGGCACGGCGGGCCAGGCCTTCCGGCCGATCCGCTCGGGCTTGATCGCCTGCCAGATGTCGATGAACCGGTGCCCGGTGATCATCACATGGTCGCCGTAGCCGCCCTTGGCCACCTGCGCGGCGACCCTCGACTCCTTGGTGCCGGCCACCAGGTGATCGATCAGCACCCCGAGCCGATGCCCCGGGCCGGGCTGGAACTCCGCGACGATCCCGACCAGATCGTCCATCCCGCCCATGTACTCCACGACCACCCCGACATGGCGAAGGTCGCTCCCCCAGATCTTCTCGACCAGTTCGGCGTCGTGACGCCCCTCGACGTAGATCCGGCTGGGCAGGGCCACCTTGGCCGCCTCGTGCTCGGGGCCGACCAGCGATCCCGAGGCGGTGTGCTGACGCCGGGCGCTGCCCTGGCGCGGCGGAATGCACAGATTGACCGGCTGACCGTCGATCCAGAACCCGGCTCCCACCGGGAAGGCCCGCTGCGCGCCGCGCCGGTCCTCAAGGATCACCAGGCCGTTCTCCCAGCCGGTGACGGCACCGACATATCCGGTCGACGGGTCCTCGACGACGAGGTCCATCCTCAAGGGGACGTCGACGCTCTTCCTGCGCCCCTGCTGCTGCCAGCCCAGGGACAGAACGTCAGTGCTGTAACGGTCAACCATGATCTCCACCATATGAGCTGCCACCGACAATTCCGGAGGGCAGCGCCGAGGACACCCGAAGTCATGCCGTGATCACAGGATTCTCACACCAGCAGATCGGTGATCACCCGGTCGGCCAGCAGACGCCCCCTCAGATTGAGCCGCAGCATCCCGCCGGACTCCTCTCCCAGCCCCTCATCGGCCACCCGGCGCGCCCGCCCGAGCTCGTCCCCGGACAGCTCCGCCAGCGGCAGCCCGTCGGCCAGCCGCAGTCTCAGCAATACCGTCTCCTCGTGGCGCTCCACCTCTCCAAGCACCTCCCCGTCGTCGACCGGCAGCTCCCCGGCCTCGACCATCTCGTCGTAGTGCCGCGGGGCCTTGACATTCCACCAGCGGACGTCGGCCAGGTGGGAGTGGGCGCCCGGCCCGATCCCCCACCAGTCGTGTCCCAGCCAGTAGCCCATGTTGTGCTCTGCGCGATGCAGATCGACGACGCCGTCGGCACCGGTGGAGGGCCGGGCCCAGTTGGACACCTCGTAGTTGACGAAACCGGCGCCGGTGAGGATCTCCTCGGTGACCAGGTACTTGTCGGCCAGATCGTCCTCATCGGTCATCGGCACCTCGCCGCGACGGATCCGGGCCGCCAGCCGGGTGCCCTCCTCGACGATCAGCGAGTAGGCCGAGATGTGGTCGGGATCGGCGCCGAGAGCCGTCTCGAGGCTGGTGCGCCAGGAGCCGACACCCTCCCCCGGCGTGCCGAAGATGAGATCCAGGGAGATGTCGTCGAACCCGCGGCGGCGGGCCAGCCGGGCCATCTCCACCGCCCTTCCCGGGGTATGGACGCGGTCCAGCAGGGTCAGGACGCCCCGGTCGGCGGACTGCATGCCGATCGACAGCCGGTTGATCCCGGCCTCCAGCAGCCCGTCGAGCACCTCGGCCGATAGAGTCTCCGGATTGGCCTCGGTGGTCACCTCGGCCCCGGCGTCCAGCCCCCAGACCTGCCGGACGTGCGCGACCAGCCCGCCGAGCTGATCGGGGGCGAGCATGGTCGGCGTCCCTCCCCCGAAGAAGACGGTGGACGCCGGCGGCGGTGCCATGCCGCGCGAGGCCATCGCGGAGGCGGCGGCCTCGATCTCGCCGTGAGCGGCAGCGAGATAGCGCTGGACGGCGTCCGGCCCCTGGCTCGACAGCAGATAGGTGTTGAAATCGCAGTATCCGCAGCGCGCCGCGCAGAACGGCACATGAAGATAGACGCCGAACGGCCGCGCCGGGCCGCTGCCGGCGACCGCGCCCGATGCGACCGTGTCCAGTGGGTGAAAGGTCACGTTCGCGGCCCTAAACTGCCGTTCATGAACTTCTCTCGACGTCATTTCTTCGGAGCCGCGACCGGCCTCGCCACAGCCGCCGTGCTGTCCGCCTGCGGCTCGAACTCCGGTGGGGTGGCCACCGGATCGAGCTCCGCCCCCTCGGCCGGCGCCTCGGGGACCGGCAAACTGCTCCAGTGGTACCACGAGTACGGCGAGAAGGGTACCAAGGAGGCCGTCGAGCGCTACGCGAAGGCCTTCAAGGGAGCCGACGTCACCGTCAAGTGGAATCTTGGCACCGACTA
This sequence comes from Acidipropionibacterium sp., assembly GCA_022647765.1. GTDB lineage: Bacteria > Actinomycetota > Actinomycetes > Propionibacteriales > Propionibacteriaceae > Acidipropionibacterium. The sequence goes on along the minus strand of JALCLH010000010.1, from coordinate 113,590 downwards.
CATGACCCTGCTGGCCACCACCCTGCTGTCGGGCAACGGCGTCCCCGACGTCTTCGAGTCCGAGAACGGGGCCACCCTGGACATGATCCAGAAGGGCCAGGTCGTCGACCTCACCGACACCGTCGGAGCCGATACCAGCAAGTTCTCCAAGCCGGTGCTCGACCGAATGACCTACCAGGGCAAGATCTGGGCCGTTCCCCAGGTGGTCGACATGCAGATGCTCTACTACCGCAAGTCGGTGCTGGAGAAGGCCAAGGTCGAGCCGCCGAAGACCTTCGCCGACCTGGTCGCCGCGGCCAAGGCCGTCAAGACCGACAAGATGGGCGGCTTCTTCGCCGGCAATGACGGCGGACTGGGCGTCCTGGCGAATATGCTCATCTGGAGCTCCGGCTTCGAGCAGCTCAACAGCGACGACAGCGGTCTGGGCTTCATCGAGTCGAACTTCTTCGACGCCGTCAACGCCTATCGGGACTTCTACAACTCCGGGGCACTGCTCACCAGCGCCTCCAAGGACTGGTTCGACGGCTCCCCCTTCGTCAACGGCGAGACCGCCATGCAGTGGACCGGCCTGTGGGCCCTCAACGACATCAAGAAGAAGTGGGGCGACGACTTCGGCGTGCTGCCCTTCCCCTCCATCGGCTCGTCGGGCCGCCAGGCCGTGCCCTTCGGCGCCTACGGCTCCTGCGCCGCGGCCAAGGGGACCAACAACAACGTCGCGGTGGCCAAGGACTACATCAAGTGGCTGTGGATCGACCAGACCGACAAGCAGGTCGACTTCGCCAACTCCTTCGGCACCCACATCCCCGCCCAGCCCGCACTGGTGAGCCAGGCCTCGCAGATCTCGTCGGGCGCCGGCAAGGAGGCCGGCCGATTTCGTGGACAAGCTGGGTCATGCCTCCGGGCTGCTGTGGACCAGCACCATCTCTGACTCCTTCAACGCGGCGCTCACCAATGTCGTCAAGAAGAAGGCCGACGCGAAGAGCGAGTTCGCGGGGGTCCAGAAGACCGCTCAGAGCGAACTGAAGCGCATCAAGAAGTGACGACGCCACCAGCAGTCCCGGCCGCAGAACCGGCTACAGAACCGGCTGCGGGGCAGGCGGTCGCGGATCCGGGCCGGCAGCGCTCGCTGTGGGACCGGATTCCGCGGCCGCCAGGGGCGCAACCTGTGGTTCGCGCTGTTCGTCACGCCCTTCCTGGTGGGGCTGCTGGTGTTCGTCTACGTCCCGATCGTCTGGAGTGCCTACCTCTCCTTCTTCGACGCCCGGGCGACCATCCGGCCGACGCAATTCGTCGGACTGGCCAATTACAAATACCTGCTGACCGATTCTCTGTTCCTCAACTCGATGCTGACCTTCATCGTCTTCGCGGTCTTCATCGTGCCGTTGACCTATGTCTGCTCGCTGGCCCTTGCTCTGGCCTTGGACAATGTCGGGCGGTTGAGGGCATTCTTCCGATCGGTGTTCTTCATTCCCACCGCCTGCTCCTATGTGGTGGCCGCGATGATCTGGCGGCTGTCCTTCTTCAACGGGGCCAGATTCGGCCTGATGAACTCGGTGCTGAGCAGTCTCGGATTCGAGCCGGTCGACTGGCTCGGCGGGTCGAACTCCTGGTACTGGGTGGCGCTGGTGAGCCTTCGCTTGTGGCTGCAGGTGGGCTATTACATGATCCTGCTCATTGCCGGGCTCAACCAGATCCCCACCGACACCTACGAGGCGGCGGCGATCGACGGCGCCTCCGGTTGGCGGCGGCTGCGCTACATCACCCTGCCGCAGCTGCGCGCCACCTCCGCGGCGGTGCTGATGCTGCTGCTCATCGGGGCCTTCCAGGCCTTCGACGAGTTCTACAACATGCTGTCGACAGCCGGTGCCTATCCGCCCTACGCGCGGCCGCCGCTGGTGCATCTGTACCTCATCAGCCTCGGCGGCTCCCAGCAGGACCTGGGGCTGGGCGGCGCGGGCACCATGATTCTCACCGCCATCATCGTGGTCTTCGGGCTGGCCCAGAACTGGTGGGTCACCCGCCCCGACAGGAGGCAGCAATGAGTTCCGCAACCTCGTCGACCTCGGCGGGCCGGATGGTGCGCGGCCGCTCGGGTCGTGTGGGACACGTCGTGAAGATCGTCGTTCTGTCCCTTCTGGCGGTGCTGTTCCTGCTGCCCTTCTATGTGATCTTCCGCAATGCCTTCACCTCCGAGGAAACCTTCGTCTCACCGGACTGGAGATGGATTCCGGACAATCTGCATTTCTCGGTCATCACAGATCTCTTCTCGGACTCCGATCTCGATCTGGCCACCGCGATGATGCACTCCGCAGTGCAGTCGATCGGCCAGACGGTGCTCACCGTGGCGGTGAGTTTCATGGCCGGTTACGGGCTGGCCCGGTTCCCGAACAAGGCCACCGGTGTGATTCTCAAACTCACCGTGCTGACTCTGATGGTGCCCGCCGCGGTGACCTTCGTGCCGAGCTTCATCATGACCAGTGAGTTCGGCTGGATCGATTCCTACCGCGGACTCATCATCCCGGTGATGTTCTCGGCCTTCGCCACCTATCTGTTCCGGCAATCGCTGCTCGGCTTCCCCAAGGAACTCGAGGAGGCCGCCGAGCTGGACGGGGCGAATCCGTGGACGGTGATGTGGCGGGTGGTGCTGCCCAACTCGATGGGGATCGTCGCGGCGGTGTCGACGATCACCTTCATCGGGGCCTGGAACGCCTTCCTGTGGCCTTTGCTGGTGGCCAGGGATAACACCATGACCATCCAGCTGACGCTCAGCCGGTTCATGACCAGTCAGGGCATCGACTACGCCCAGCTGTTCGCCGGGGCGCTCATCGCGATCGCTCCGGTGGTCATCGTCTTCCTGTTCCTGCAGCGGTACCTGGTGCAGGGGATGGCGACGTCGGGGCTGGATTGAGCCCGGGCCCCGCCTCGCTGCGACCCAGTCTGGCCTGCTGACTCAGTCTGGCCTGCCGACTCATTCCACGAGGTTCTGCTCGGTCCAGCTGCGGTCCCGCCGGATGGACTCCAGCGCGCCAGCGTCGCGCAGCCCCTTGAACTTGTCCTCCCCGGCGCCGGCTCTGGCCCCGATCACCGAAAGGGCCCGGTCCTGGCTGCTCAGAATCGCCTGGACCACCTCCTGCCGGGTGCCATGCCGGCCGTAGGCCTCCAGCACGACCCCGATCCGGCGTCTCACCATCTCGGCGCCGGCCGAGCGCCCCAGCCCGGTGAACCGCCAGCAGATCAGGGCGACGTCGTCGATCCGATCCCCTGGCGCGGCCAGTCCCCAGTCGACCAGGGCCACCGGCGCCAGGGTGACGCCGATCCTGCGGTAGATGGTGTTGACCGGTTCCAGGGCGTTGTGGCAGACCACTTCCCGGTCCCCGGCCAGCTCGCTGCCGGCGGTGAGGTCGTGGAACTCCCGCACCAGCCTGGCGACGCCGGACAGGCAGTCGTCCTCGGCAGCCGAGTTGCGCAGCATCCTGGTGGTCGCGGCCATCCCGTCGATGTAGCTGAGGATCGCGCCGTCGTCGTTGCGGGCGATCACCGCCGGCGCATGGCGCCAGCCCTGCCGCCGCAGTTCCTTGAGCAGGCGCGCGGAGAAGTCCGGGAGCGGGCCTCGATGCACCGTTCTCCCGAGCCTTCGGGGAGCGCCCTGGTAGGTCCCCAGCAGTTCCTCGGACATGGCATAACGATACCCCGGGGGGATCATCCGGGGACGCCGTTCGGGGCACTGCTGGGGCAGGCGATGAGACCGGGCGACCGGATCAGGCGCCGGTGGAGTGCAGCCCTCCGTCGACGTGGATCATCTCGCCGGTGGTCGCCGGGAACCAGTCGGACAGCAGCGCGACGATGCCCTTGGCGGCCGCGGTGGCGTCCTTGGTGTCCCATCCCAGCGGGGCCCGGTCGCCCCACAGGTCGTTGAAGGCGTCGGCGCCGGGGATGGCGGTCTTGGCCATGGTGTCCAGGGGTCCGGCCGAGATCAGATTGCAGCGGATCCCGTCCTTGCCGAGGTAGCGGGCCAGGTAGCGGTTGGCCGACTCCAGCCCGGACTTGGCCACTCCCATCCAGTCGTAGAAGGGCCAGGAGACGGTGGCGTCGAAAGTGAGCCCGACCACCGAGGCGGTGGCCCCGAAGAGCGGCTTGACGGCCTTGGCCAGGGACACGTAGGAGTAGGTCGAGGTGTGCAGGGCGACGTCGACGTCGGACCATTCGGTGTTGAGGAACTCCCCGCCGAGGGCCGTCTTCGGGTTGGCGAAGGCGATGGCGTGCACGACGCCGTCCAGCTGTTCGACGCCGAGCCCGCGCAGGGTCTCGGGCAGGGCCGCCAGCTGCTCGTCGTCGGTGGCGTCGAGCTCGATCACCTCGGGCACCGGATCGAGCTTGCGGACCGCGCGGTTGGTGACGCGGATGGCCCGGGGGATGTTGGAGACGATGACGCGGGCGCCTTCGTCCTGGGCGATCTGCGCCACCTTGAAGGCGATCGAGGTGTGCATCGTGACACCGGTGACCAGGATGGTCTTTCCGTCGAGAAGTCCCATGAGGGTCCTTTCAGTAGAAGCTAGAGGAAGAAGTGGAGAGTCGAATGGCCCGCGCCCGCGGAGGGGTCGTCCTGCAAGCAAGTGGCCATCGCAGACTAGGCGCGCACGCTGAGACCGGCGAAACGAGGGGGTGCAGGGGGAGTCGTCTCCCCCGCCGATGGACTAGTGACCCATTCCGAGGCCACCATCGACCGGGATGACGGCGCCGGTGATGTAGGAGGTGGCGTCGGAGGCGAGGAAGCGAACGGCGTTGACGACGTCGTCCACCTCCCCGAGCCGGCGGGCCGGGATCCGCGCCTGGTATTCGGCGATGGTCTTCTCGGGGAGCACCGCGGTCATGTCGGTGGCGATGAATCCGGGGGCGACGACGTTGCAGGTGACGCCGCGCGCGCCGAGCTCGCGGGAGACGCTGCGCGCGATGCCGATGAGTCCGGCCTTGGAGGCCGCGTAGTTCACCTGGCCCGGGGAGCCGAGCAGGCCGACCACCGAGGACATCACGACGATCCGGCCGAACCGGGCCCGGGTCATCGCGCGCGCGGCGCGGCGGATGACGCGGTAGGCGCCGGTGAGGTTGGTGTCGAGGACGGAGGTGAAGTCCTCCTCCTTCATCCGCGCCAGCAGGGTGTCTTTGGTGATCCCGGCGTTGGCGACGAGCACCTCGACCGGACCGAGTTCCTGCTCCACCGTGGTGAAGGCGGCGTCGACCGAGTCGGCGTCGGTGACGTCGCAGACGACCGGGAGCACTCCCTCGGGGGCCTTTCCGCTGCGGCTGGTGGCCGCCACCCGGTAGCCGTCGGCCGCCAAGGCCTTGGCGATCGCCGCTCCGATTCCGCGCGATCCTCCGGTGACGAGCGCGACGCGCCCCTGGCTCCCAGCCTCATCAGTCATGGCTATGAACCTATCGCCGGACGGTCCCGCGCAGCCACAGGGCCGGGAGCGCGCCGAGGTCAATGCGCTGGCAGCACAACGGGGCGAGCAGGTGTCTGTGAGGTCCCCACAGAGCTGTTCACCGATCTACCCTGGCAGGGTGTCTTCCTCAGTGCCGTCGAACACGCCGGATCGCGGTGACCCCGGTCGCACCGGCGGACGGACGCGGTCGCGCCGACACAGTGCCCCTCGACAAAGCAGCGTCCACCGGCATGGCAGTGCTCGCAGGCATGGCAGTGTCCACCGGCATGGCAGTGCTCGCCGGCGTGGTGGGCATCTCATCACCAGGGGCCAGGCCCTCGAGCTCCGAGGATCTGGAGGCGCGCCAGCGTCGCTACCTCATCTCGATGGCGATCCGGACCGCCTGCTTCATCGGGCTGGTGGTGACGCCGAGCCCGTGGCGATGGCTCTTCATTCCAGGAGCGGCCTTCCTGCCGGCCGTCGCGGTTGTGCTGGGCAACCTGGACGACCGGCGCACCACAACCGTCGACTCGCAGGGTCCCGGCCCGACGCGCGAGATCGGTTCGGCCCTCACCATTCCGGGACAGGTGGCCGAGGACGATGAGGATTCCGGTCCCCGGGATCCCGGCAGCCGGTCTCCTGGGGACCGCACCGACTAGACGATTCAGTCGGAGGGATCTAGTCACAGTCCGAAGGGTCTGGACTCAGCCCTCTCTAGCACCTTCCCGGGCTGCTCAGTCGGAATTCACTCCGTTGTCCGTGACAGCCTGGACGGAACTGGGCAGAGCCCTCCCCCGCCACCGCTCACGCCACCAGGACAGCCTGGATAGTGTGCATCCCCTGTGATTCCCCGCTGCCTGCGCAGGTGTCCCCCTCCTCGGTGGTTGGGTCTGCGGTCTGGGCGGAGCCCTTCCTCGTCCTTTCGCAGCAACGGCTCACGCCACCAGGGCAGTCTGGGCAGAATCCTCCCCCGGATTTGAGTCCACGGTCGGGGCGGAGTTCTCCCCAGAACTCGGGGCCCCGGTTGGGGCAGGTTCCTCCCCCACGGTCGCGGACCCCGTTCCGCCGGCGACCGAGTCGGCCACAGATTGTGGAAGGTGGTTCTTCAACCGTTCCGGTGGCAGCATCCGGGGTATTCTCGTGTCGGGGTCGACAACGATCCTCCACTGATCTCTCGAATGATACCTGTCGGGTTCCACCAAAGCGTGATGGTGCCTGCAGACCAAGACAAGATTTTCCAGGGAGGTCGGGCCTTCATCCCACCAGGGAATGATGTGATGCGCCTGGCACAAATCCGCCGGAACCGTGCAGCCAGGGAAGATGCAACCACCGTCCCGCAATTCCAGGGCCCGACGGATCACTCCGGTCACCAGGCGGTGTTCCTGGCCCTCATCGAGCACCTGGGATTCACCACCCAGCACCACCGGGAGAATTCCGGCCTCGCAGCACATCCTGCGCAGGGACCCCGCATCCACCGGGATCTCACCGGTGGCACCGTGGACCATGCCGGCGGCGATCTCCCCCTCGAGGGCATCGTGAAGCTGGTCGTAGTTGAGGGTGACGACGAGCCGGGGCGTCTGACCTCCCGCGCTAGGGATCTTGTCGAGGCTGGCCATCTCGGTCACCATGTCGACCAGGGCGTCGGCCATCCTCTGCCCGGTGGTCCGGGCCTCCCGATGCTCCAACTCGACACGCGCGGCCAGGTACTCGGAGGCATTGATCGCCCCTTCGGCGCGCTGGGTTCTCAACGCTTGGGCCTCGTCGCGTTCGGCACGCCGGCCCTTCTCGCCGAAGGCCTGCAGAGTGCCGATGAGTTGGTGGGCTTCCAGGTCGGGCAGTTGCCCGGAGAACCAGGTCGACCCCTCGCCATCAGAGCCCCAGGCCAGCCGCCGGTTCTTGATGGCCCGGCGGCGTTGCGCGGCGATCCTGGCCGTCTCATCACCGGGTGAGGGCACCGCCTCCGGTGCGACCTCCTCGAGGATCTGCGGTGTGGCTTTGCGGAGGCGCTCGGGCGGCGTGGTGGCGGCCCGGTCGAGGAAGAGTCCGGCGGCCCGGTCGACCTGATCGCCGCTCATCTGGCCCCGGGGGAGTCTGCGGATCTCCTCGCCGATGACTGCCGCATGATCCGGGGACACGTCACCGGCGAGGGCGGCATCGCGCACACCCGGATGGTGAGCGATCTTCGACGCGCGCTTCACTTCCCCGAGCCCCCGGCTGGAGGTGCGGCCTTCTTTCATGGCCAGGAAATCCGACAGCGGCGTCCCGGTGGTGTGGTCGGTCGCGTTCGCCCTGTCCACCGCATCGGTGATCACGGCGGCCCCGGCAACCATGCGGTCAGAGATCGCGCGTATCTCGGTCATGGTGGCGATCATTTCCGCATCCGACATGCGGGGCAGGACTGTGTAGTCCAGGCCGTCGAGCTGTTCTCTGATGGCCTGGAGTCGTGTCCGGAATCCCGATACGGCGTCCATGGGAAAAGACTACGTGATGTGGGCACTGGATGCAAGGGACGAACACCACTATTTTCCAGCGAATCCATGCCAGTAAACATGACAAAATATCTCGACATTTCAGACAACCTGCCAACCCTAGCAGAAGGCACCGACAGTTCTGGGAGACAGAGTTTTTCCTGTGAGAAAACCATGTCTAATATGTGTTTCAACCGTATGTTATCTGTGAGAACAGCCAGGGACGCCCGGGTCGGCTCGTCCATCCCCACCTCACCGATCGCTTCCGGCTCCTGCCCGATTGAACGCCATCATCTAGGCTCGGCCTCGTGAAGAGGCTCTGGCTGCGATGGATCGGGATGGCGCTGTTCGTCGCGATCCTGGCCGGGGTGATGGTGCGCCTCGGTGAGTGGCAGCTGCACCGCCTCTCGGGAAGACGCGAGGCGAACGCGATCATCCGCAGCCACGAGAGCGAGCCCGTGGTTCCCTGGACCCAGGTCTTCACCAAAGGCAAAGTCGTCGCCGGCGACGACCAGTGGGCCCGAGTGACGGTCACCGGGCACTATCAGGCCTCCAAGCAGCTGCAGATCCGCTACCGCAAGGCCGGGGACCAGCAGGGCAGCGAGATCGTCACGCCGCTGCGGGCCGAGGACGGCCGCACCGTCCTGATCAACCGCGGTTTCATCCCTCGCAAGGACGACGGCACCGACCCCGATATCAGCGACATCCCTGCCCCTCCCTGGCGGTCCCGTCACCGTCGTCGGTTACGTGCACGGCAATGAGAACGGCAAGGACACCGCCGTGGTGCCCGTCGACGGCCGGGCCCGACTCATCAACTCCGATGCGATCGGCCAGACGCAGGGCGTCTCCTATGTCAACGGCTACATCCAGCTGGCCACCTCGACCCCTGCCCAGAGCGGACGCATCGCCCCGGTGCCGCTGCCGGAGCTGGACGAGGGCCCGCATCTGTCCTATGCCGTGCAGTGGTTCTGCTTCACCGTGATCGCCGTCGGCGGGCTGTTCATCCTCATCCGCGGCGACATCAAGGACCGCAAGAAGATGAACGACCGCACCGCCAGGGCACGCGCCCGCAAAGCCGCCCCGGTCGGGAAGCCGGCCACTCGCAACGGGGTGCCGATCGCACCCGACGACCAGCAAGGACGGCACTGATGGATCTGGGACTGACCGACCGCACCTTCGTCGTCACCGGGGCCAGCTCCGGCCTCGGCCTGGCAGGGGCCCGCGCCCTCGCCGCGGAGGGGGCGAACGTCGTCATGGTGGCCCGGCGTGCAGACGTCCTCGACGAGCAGGTTGCTCTCATCGGAGATCGTGCCCGGGCCCTGACGGCGGATCTCACCGATCCGAGCACCCCGCAGCGCGCCGTCGACCTGGCGCTGGAGACTTTCGGCGGGATCGACGGGGCGCTGGTGAGCGTCGGCGGACCGCCGCCGGGCAGCGTCGTGGGGACCAGCGACCAGATCTACCGGGACGCCCTGGAGTCGGTCCTGCTGCCGGCGGTGCGCATCGCCCGGGTGCTGGTCGCCGCCCGCCCCGATCCCCGACTGGCCTTCGTGCTGTCCAGCTCGGCCCGCTCCCCGCTTCCCGACATGGCACCCTCGAATGCCATGCGCGGCGGCCTGGCAATGCTCATCTCCCAGCTGGCCGACGAGATCGGACCGGACGGCGGGCGCGCCGTCGGACTGATGCCCGGAACCATCTCCACGCCGAGGATCACCGAGCTCCACGGCACCGGCCATCACGGTTCCCGGGCCGCCACCGAGCGACCGATCCCGCTGGGCAGGCTGGGACGTCCCGAGGAGTTCGGCACGGTCGCCACCTTCGCACTCTCCGACGCCGCCTCCTACCTCACCGGCAGCCTGATCGCCGTCGACGGCGGCGCCCTCAGAGTGCCATGAGCGGGCGACCCGACGGTCTGGCCCAGGTCGTCGACTGGCTGGTCTGCCCCACCTGCCGACGGAAGACCGGCGTTGAGGAGCCTCTCGGGTCTGGTCGGCGGGGACGCTGCGCTGCGACGCCGGGCACAGCCTGGACATCGCCCGGCCAGGGCCACGTCACGATGATCCCGGCTCCTCCCGGCGTCAACGCCGACAGCCCGCAGATGGTCGCCTCCCGCAGCCGGGTGCTGGACGCCGGCGTCTTCGATCCGGTGGACGCCGTGCTGTCGCGGCGGCTGGAGGACTCCTGCCGGATTCTGGAGGCCGGAGCAGGCACCGGGCATCATCTGGCGCGGGTGCTGGACGCCGTTGACGGGGCTCACGGGCTGGCCTCCGACATCTCGGTGGCCGCGATCCGGCGGGCCGCCAGGGCGCATCCGCGAATGGCGGCGATCGTCGCCGACACCTGGCAAGGTCTGCCGGTGCGCAGCGGGGCGGTGGACGCCGTGCTGTGCGTCTTCGCGCCGCGCAACCGCGACGAGTTCGCCCGGGTGCTCGCCCCCGGTGGGACTGCTGGTGGTCGCCAGTCCGATGCCCGACCACCTGGCCGAGCTGCGGGCCGCCACCGGGGATGATCGGCATCCAGGCCGACAAGCATCACGAGATCGTGAGCGCCATGTCGGGTGCCTTCTCCCCCGTCGCCCACGACATCGTGCGCCAGCAGCGCACCCTCGCCCCGGAGCTGGCAGGCCGATGCCGCCCTCATGGGCCCCAGCGCCCACCATGGCGTCCATCCCGATCTGGCAGAGCCGATCGATGTGACGGTGGCGGTCGAGGTCACCACCGTTCGCCCTGGCAGGCCGTCCCTGACGAGTGGTCCACATACTCTCCCCAAGCCCTTTCGTACTGTAACGCAACAGTTATGTTTCGTCATTGTTAATTCGAGCTATCAGCCTGAAGAGACCAGTAATATGTCACACATCACCCCATCTTGAGGGGTCTTCCCACATCCGCACTCTCCTTGGTGGAAATCTGATGGACTCCATGACGCACCCGCTCTCCCCACCTCAGAGCATTCAGCCACCCCCTCCCCCCGCGACATCTGCTATTCCCCTGCAGTCTCTCCACGACATAGCCGATTCTCCGGGGTCGGTGCGAATCATGTCCAGCTTCTAGATGGACAGCTGAGTCGATGGCAACAGCGCAATCTCTTGCGGACCATTCCTCATGTGGTCACCGAGATCCGCGAGGCTGGGAACCTCAGCAATCTCCGCTCGGTGAGCATTGGTGGCAATGATGCCGTCATACCATTCAAGGGCCACTATCCATTTCTCGACACGGATGTGTACAAGGTCCTCGAAGGTTTGGCGTATGAACTCGCCCGGACCGATCATCCCTCTCCCGACTTCACCTCATTCTGGGAAGAAGCGGTCTCACTCATCCAGTCGGCGCAACGCCCCGACGGCTACCTGAACTCCTACTTCCAGTCCCCCCAGATCGGCCGTGAACCGTGGTCGGACCTCGCCTGGGGCCACGAGTTGTACAGCCTCGGACACCTCATCCAGGCCGGCTTGGCAGCTGACCGCCAGCTAGCCGATGACAGGCTGCTCACAGTGGCGATCGCATTCGCCGACCTCGCCGTGAGCAAGTTCGGGCCCGATGGCACCGAGACGGTGTGCGGCCATCCGGAGGTCGAGATGGCGCTCGTGGAGCTCTACCGTCACACCGGCCGGGCAGACTATCTCGAGCTGGCGAGACTCTTCATCGAGCGGCGCGGCCATCGAACCATCGCCGACGACCGCATGCCCGCCGAGTATTTCCAGGACGCAGTTCCACTGCGGGATCTCGACTCGATCACCGGTCACGCCGTCCGGATGATGTACCTGGCGGCCGGCGCGACCGATGTCGCCATCGAGACCGCGGACCAGGACCTTTTCGACTCTCTCGAACGGCTCTGGCGGGACATGGTGCGCCACAAGATGTACATCACCGGCGGGCTCGGATCGCGGCACAGCGATGAAGCGATCGGCGACCGGTTCGAGCTTCCCAGCGATCGTTCGTACGCGGAGACCTGCGCTGCGATCGCCACCATGCAATGGGCGTGGCGGATGTTTCTGGCAACCGGCGAGGCTCACTATCTCGACGCCTACGAGCAGATCCTTTACAACGCCTACGCGGCCGGGATCTCTGCCGATGGCACAGCGTTCTTCTACGACAATCCCCTGCAGCGCCGACCGGATCACCGGCAGCGCTCCGGAGCGGAGACTGACGGCGAGGAGCTCAGGAGGGCCTGGTTCAGCTGTCCCTGCTGCCCCCCGAACGTCGCCCGCTGGACCGCCGAGCTGCAGGATCACATCGCAGTCCTCGGAGACCACCTCACCATCGCGGTCCTCACTGGTTGTCGGATACAGGCCGGTGGACTGGATCTCGAGATCGATACCGAATACCCATGGCAGCCCAGGGCCACGATCCGGGTGCACCGCGCCGATCCCGACGCCCTGGGGTTGAGGCTGCGAGTCCCTGGCTGGTGCGAGGGAAGCCACGGTCTCCGTGGTGGGCAGAGCGCTGCGCCGCGAAGCCAGTTCGGGCTGGTTCGAGGTCGATGATCTCGTCTCGGGCGACGTCATCGAAATCACCCTGCCGATGCCAGTGCAACAGCATGCGGCCGATCCGCGTGTCGATGCCCTCCGCGCACAGACCTGCTTCACTCGTGGCCCAATCGTCTTCTGCGCCGAGCAGATCGACCAGGGCCAGCCGGTGGACGAGATCGTCGTCGGCCCCGACGCCGGACACAAAGCTGAGGTCGGCTTCGACGAACCCGTCAACGGCCAGGACGGCTTCACCGCTGTTCTGGACATACCAGCGCGCAACCGGGTTCCGAGGATCACCAGCCTCTATCCGGTCATTTCGCCACCGCCGTGGCTGCAGCCCGGTCAGGGCGAGATCACAGTGCGCCTCATTCCCTATCACCTGTGGGCGAACCGGGGCCCGGGCGCGATGCGCGTCTGGCTCCCCACCGCCCGAGACCAACTGACACAAGACCAAGGAGATCAATCATGAGAAAACCGCTCATCACCGCCATCGCGGCTCTGGCCGCTGGTGCCACCATCCTGTCGGGCTGCGGGTCCTCCGGGACCGCGCAGAAGTCCAACCAGAGCAAGGGCGCATCCTCATCCACGTCCACCCCCGGACGCGGCGGCACCGTTCACATGCTGCAGAACGCCGATTTCTCCTACATCGACCCGGCTCGGGGATTCGACGGCGGAGTCAACTCCTTCTATCGACTCCTCTATCGCGGACTCACCATGCAGGCCGCAGGCAACGCCAAAGACCCCAACGCCATCGTCCCCGACATGGCTACCTCCCTCGGGAAGAGCTCCGACGGCGCGAAGACCTGGACATACACGCTGAAAACAGGGCTCAAGTTCGACAATGGAAAGCCGATCACGTCCAAGGAGATGAAGTTCGGCATCGAGCGCGCATGGGACCCTGACATCGGCATCGGCTCGCCATACCTCAAGACCGTGATCGCCGCTCCGGCGAACTACCAGGGCCCCTACAAGTCTGGCGATCTCTCCACCATCGAGACTCCCGATGCCCAGACCATCGTCTTCCACCTCAAGCAGGCCTTCCCCGAGTTCGATGCGGTGCTGGCGCAGCCCAATGCCGTGCCATTCCCGGTCGGTTCCGGTAAGGGCAACGCATTCATCAAGACCACGATCGCCTCGGGGCCCTACACCATCGACAAGTACACCCCGGGCAGCGTCATCAAGCTCAAGAGGAACCCGAACTGGAGTCAGTCCACCGATTCAGTGCGCAAGGCCTACCCGAACGCCTGGGAGTTCGACATCGGGCTGGATGGCGCCACCATCGACGAACGGATGCTCGCCGGACAGGGCAGCGACATCAATGCGATCGCCCAAACCGTTCAGCCGTCGACCGTCGCCCGGCTCAATACTCCGCAGGTCCGCGATCGTGTCGTCACTGCGCCCGCCTACTGCACGACGTACATGGGCCTCAACACCACGAAGACGCCGCTCAACAAGGTGCAAGTCCGGCAGGCCGTGAGCTACGCCGTCGACAAGGCCTCGGTCCGCAATGCGAGCGGAGGCACTCAGCTGGCCGACATCACCAACACCATCTTACCCACGACCGTCACCGGCCACAAGGACTTCGACCTCTACCCGTCCAAGGACAATGCCGGCGACATTCCGAAGGCGAAGGCCCTGCTCAAGGAGGCCGGACTGCCCAACGGTTTCACCATGACCATGGACATTCGTTCCCAGCCGATGATGCAAGCACAGGCCGAAGCCATTCAGAACAGTCTCAAGAAAGCCGGAATCACCGTAAAGCTCAACGTCATCGACACCTCGACCTATTACGAGACAATCGGTACGATATCCCAGCAGCACGATGCCGCCATCACCGGTTGGTGCCCGGACTGGGCCTCCAGCGCACGGACATTCATTCCGCCTCTGTTCGACGGCCGGAACATCACACCCAAGGGCAACAGCAACCTCGCCCAGTTCAATGATCCCGCGGTCAATAAGCGAATCGACGAGATCAGCGCGATGACCGACCTCAACGCCGCGTCAGAGCAGTGGGGCCAACTCGACAAGCAAATCCTCCAGCAGGCGCCCATCGTGCCACTGGTGCTCCAGAAGGGACTGATGATTCCGGGCTCCAATATCGCTGGCTACTACCCGTCGACAAACCTGACCGATCTCACAAATGTCGGTCTCAAGGATCCCTCGAAGGGATGAGTCGATGTCCATCGCAACAACGATCTCCGAGGTCGGCGGCGACACTGAACCGACGCTGACAGACGCGCCTCGGCGTGGCTCGAAGATAATCAGAGACATCCTGTCCAGCCCCGGCTCGGCCCTTTCAGCGGCCTACATCGTCCTTGTGCTCTGCATGGCGGTGTTCGCACCGCTCATCGTCAAGCTGTCCGGTTGGGGACCGTATGCCTTCGACGAGGCGGCGATCGACCCGAACATGGGCGGGGTGCCGGTGGGCTCCCTCGGGGGCATCAGCTCCGACCATTGGTTCGGCGTGGAACCGGTCAATGGACGCGACATCTTCGCCCGTATCGTCTACGGAGCCAGAGCCTCGATGGTCATCGCACTGGCGTCCACCGCACTCACCACTCTGATGGGAGTGATCTTCGGTCTGGTCGCCGGCTACTTCGGCGGCATCGCCGACACGATCATCTCGCGGCTCATGGAGTTCCTGATGGCCTTTCCGGCACTGATCTTCATGATCGCCATCCTCTCGGCACTTCCCGCCGACAACCGGCAGTACCTGCTCGTCCTGGTGATCTCGGTATTCGGCTGGCCCTATCTGGCCAGGGTCGTGAGAGGACAAACTCTCTCCCTCAAGCAGCGAGAGTTCGTGGAATCCGCTCGCGCCTCGGGCGCGGCGAGTTCCCAGGTGATCTTCCGAGAGATCCTGCCCAACCTGTTGCCGACCATCATCGTGATGACCACTCTGGCGATCCCCGGCTACATCGGCACCGAGGCGGGCCTGTCCTTCCTGGGAGTCGGCGTGGTGCCACCCACCCCGTCCTGGGGCCAGATGATCGCGGCGTCGACCAACTGGTACTCGGTCGACCCGATGTTCTTCATCTTCCCCGGGCTGTTCCTGTTCATGCTGGTGCTCTCATTCATGGTGCTGGGCGAGCGGGTGCGCCGCGTGGTGGAAGTAGGTGAGATCAGCTCATGACACGTCAGGTTCTCAAACGGCTGGCCGGAATGGTCGTCGTCCTGCTACTGGTCTGTCTGTTCACATACGTCATCTTCTTCGTCCTCTCGCCGGACCCGGCAGTCCAGATCTGCGGCAAGAACTGCACTCCAGCCAAGATCGACCAGATCCGCGACAATCTGGGTCTCAACAGGCCTTTCTGGGCGCAGTTCTGGACTTTTCTGTCCGGGCTCTTCGTGGGCCGGACCTACGGCGAGGGCATCCAGTGCTCGGCACCATGCCTCGGATACTCCTTCCAGAGCAGCCAGTCGGTCACCTCGATGATGGTCCAGCGGTTCCCCGTGTCTCTGACCGTCGCTGTTGGCGCCGCCGTGCTCTGGCTCCTTGCCGGGCTCGTCTCAGGACTCATCGGCGCCATCAACGAGGGGAAATTCATCGACCGGTTCATATCCGGCCTCACCTTCGCCGGAATGTCGATTCCCAACTATGTGCTCGCCCTCGTACTGCAGTTCGTGCTGGTCGTCACTCTCCGATGGTTGCCATTTCCCCAGGCCGTCGCCTTCGGCGACGATCCGGTCCAGTGGTTCCTTAACTTCCTCATGCCCTGGATCGTGCTCGCGGTCGGCTACGCCGCGAGTTACACGCGCCTCACCAGGGCCAACGTCATCGAGGCCCTGCAGGAGAACTATGTGCGCACCGCCCGCTCGAAAGGGCTGCGACCCTCCGTGGTCTGGCGTCGACACGCCCTTCGACCGGCGCTGACCCCGATTGTGACCATCTTCGGGATGGACTTCGCCGGCCTGCTCGGCGGCGCGGTCATCACCGAAACCGTGTTCGGGCTCAATGGCATAGGGAAGATGGCGTCAGACGCCATCACCAAGAACGACCAGCCGGTGATCATGGGTGTGACGCTGCTCGCGGCATTCCTCGTTGTGGTCGGCAACATGGTGGTCGATCTGGTCTACACCGCAATCGACCCTCGCGTCAGGATCGGAGCGTCCGCATGACGAACTCGCAGCGCGATCAGACACTGGACCAGCCTGCCGACAGGCCGATGCTCAGCGTGCGCGACCTCACCGTCGCCTTCCCCACCGCCAAGGCGACAAACGAGGTCGTTCACCATCTCAGCTTCGATCTGCCACCGGGCGGTGCCCTGGGCATCGTCGGGGAGTCCGGGTCGGGCAAGTCCATGACGAGCCTGGCAATCATGAACCTTCTGCCGCCGGGAGCCACCCGATCCGGATCCATCGTGTTTCGGGACACCGAGCTCACCGCGCTGCGCGAACCGGCGATGCGCACCGTCCGCGGCTCTCGTATCGCGATGATCTTCCAGGATCCGCTGTCCTGCCTGAACCCGTACTACACGGTGGGCGATCAGATCGCCGAGGCGTACCGCGCCCATCGGCACGGCGTCTCCCGGCGGCAGGCGCACCGGGTCGCGATCGAGTCGATGGAACGAGTCCACATTCGCGACGCCGCGCGGCGGGTCAACTACTATCCGCACCAGTTCTCCGGCGGCATGCGACAACGAGTGATGATCGCCATGGCACTCAGCATGGAGCCGGAACTGATCATCGCCGACGAGCCCACCACCGCTCTGGATGTCACAGTTCAGGCTCAGATCCTCGGCCTGCTCACCGAGATCCGGGAGAACACGGGCGCCGGCCTCATTCTCATCACCCACGACCTGGCAGTGGTCAGCGAGACGACCGACCAGATCATCGTGATGCGGCACGGGGACCTCGTCGAGTCCGGGCCGGTGGAGCAGATCTTCTCCGAGCCCCGGGCGGACTACACCCGAATGCTGCTGGACGCGGTGCCCAGGATCGACGACGCCATCGACGACATGCGCACCCTCCCCTCATCAGCGGCGCACGAGACCCCGACAGAAGGAGCACGGCTGTGACCGACACCGAACCACTCCTGGTGGCACGGAACCTGGTCAAGGAATTCCCGGTCTCGGGAACCGGCGGTCTGTTCCGGCGCGACAAGACATTCCGCGCAGTAGACGACGTGTCTTTGGAAGTCGGCTATC
Source organism: Acidipropionibacterium sp. (assembly GCA_022647765.1). Lineage (GTDB taxonomy): Bacteria > Actinomycetota > Actinomycetes > Propionibacteriales > Propionibacteriaceae > Acidipropionibacterium. The sequence goes on along the minus strand of JALCLH010000010.1, from coordinate 96,090 downwards.
GCGAGACCCTCGCCCTGGTAGGCGAGTCCGGCTCCGGCAAGTCGACCGTGGCACGGATGCTAGCCAGACTCATCAACCCCACCTCCGGCACCGTGATTCTTGACGGAACCGATGTCACCTCCCTGTCTGGCGCCAAGCTTCACGACTTCCGGAGCTCAGTTCAGGTCGTCTTCCAGGACCCGTTCTCCTCCCTGAACCCCCGGCACAGCGTCGAAGAACTCGTCACCGCACCGCTGAGGTATCAGGGCCGCCAGATTCCCGGCGGAGCGCGCGCGTTCACACGGGAGCTCATGGAGCGGGTCGGCCTCGACCCGACCTGGTCCGGACGCCACCCCGCCCAGTTCTCAGGCGGCCAGGCCCAGCGCGTCGGGATCGCCCGCGCCCTCGCTGTGCAGCCCAAGCTCGTGATCTGCGACGAGGCCGTCTCCGCCCTCGACGTCTCCGTCCAGGCTCAGATCATCAACCTCCTCCGCAGCCTCCAGCGCGAGGAGGGATTCAGCTACGTATTCATAGCTCACGACCTGGCCGTGGTACGCCAGATCGCCACCCGGGTGGCGGTGATGACCCAGGGACAGGTCGTAGAGATCGGCAGCCGCGACGAAGTCTTCGACCATCCCCAGCACGAGTACACGCGAACCCTTCTGGCTGCCATCCCCCGCATCAATCCGCGGTGGGAGGCCCGCAGGCGCCACCTCGAGCGCGCCAAGGCGGAGGCGGCGTCATGATCGAGTACGCGCTGCCCGGCATCTGGGTGCGCGAGCGCACCCTCGACGTGCCCTTGGATTACGCCGACTCGAGTTCCGGGCTCGATTCGGGTCTTCGTCCGGGAGCTCTCGGATCCCGATCGTCGCCACGACGACCTGCCTCTTCTCTGCTATCTGCAGGGAGGACCCGGCGGCTCCAACCCGAGACCGCTGAAGGCCGACTCCTGGATAGCCGAAGCGCTGACCCACTACCGCCTCATCCTGGTCGACCAGCGCGGCACCGGCGGCAGCGCACCGGTTGACGCCGCCCTCATCGCGGAGATGGACGCTCAACAGGGAGCCGACTATCTGACTCACTTCCGGGCGGACTCCATCGTCGCCGACCTCGAACAGGTTCGGAAGCGAATATACGGCGGAACGAAGTGGGCGACGCTCGCCCAGAGCTACGGAGGTTGGCTCACACTCAGCTATCTGTCCCTGTCCCCGGAGGCCCTCGCCGCCTGCTACGTGTGCGGCGGAATCCCGGGCACTCCCCCGAACGCCGACGCCGTCTACGCTCGCACGTTCCCGCGAGTCGCCGCCAAGACAGCGGAGTACTACCGCCGATATCCCGACGACGTCGCCAAGGTCGCCGCCATCGCAGACCACCTGGCCGGCGAAGACGTCCGGTTGCCCGATGGCGACCGCCTCACCGTGGAGAGGTTCCAGTCGCTGGGATGCGATTTCGGCATGAAGCCCGGTTTCGAGCGCATGCACTGGCTGGTTGAGAAGGCGTTCATCCGAGGCGGCCGCTTCTCCGAGTCCTTCCTGGCCGAGGCGATGTCCCGTTCCGCTTGCGCCGGAAATCCCTTGTACTGGCCACTTCAAGAGACCATCTACGGCAATGTGGACAACGGCCCGCTGAACTGGGCCGCCCAGCGAGCCAGGGACACCAGACCCGAGTTCGACCCGGAACGCAGGCCCATGCTGTTCACCGGCGAGATGGCCTTCCCATGGATGTTCGATCAGATACGGCTGCTGAAAGGGTTCAGACCGGCCGTCACCCTCCTGGAGCACCGCCAGCGCTGGAGCAGGATCTACGACCTGGATCGACTGGCGAACAGTGCGGTCCCAGTCGCCGCAGCGGTCTACTTCGACGACATGTATGTGGACTCTGGACTCCAGCTCGACACCCTCAGCAGGCTCGGAAACTCCCAGGCCTGGATCACCAACGAGTACGAACACGACGGAATCGGTTCGGGAACGGTCTTCACGCGGCTGCGTGAGATCGTCCGGGACCGGGGAGGAGAGATCGCATGACGACAGATCAGATGGTCACTGGGACCAGAGCACGGACAGGACGACCGCCCTACGCCGGGACACGATCACCCAGGCTGGCCGAGTCTCTCGAGTTCAGGAACTGGATGTCCGCCGGCTGGGACCACGAGCCCGCCGCGCCGTCCCTGGCACCGGGAACCGCCCAGACTGCCGGCCGGCACCGTGACCTTCTTAGCGCGGCACTGCCCGGTCAGGTCATTGTGGTGGCCTCTGGCACGGCTCCGGTCCGCAACGACGACTGCAACTACGCCTTCCGCCCGAACTCGGACTTCGTCTGGCTCACCGGATGCCAGGCGGAAGGCGCCGTCCTCACCATGATCCCCTCGGCCGAGGGATACCATGCCCGCCTCCACATCACGGCGCCCTTCCGACCCGGAGACTCCGGTTTCTTCTCGAGCGCGACGCATGGCGAACTCTGGGTCGGCCCTGCATCCGGGCCCGAACAGTGGGCCGAGGCGCTGGACATCGAGGTCGACGACGTGGACCTCCTCAGTGTCCAGGAATCCACTCTGCGCGGCGGGCTGGCGGCTGGTTCAGTGACCGATCAGTATGTCACCGGACTGGGCCTACAACGCTCCGCCGAACTCGACCGGGTGCTCTCCGAATTGCGCAGCGTGAAGGACGCTTGGGAGATCGCCCAGCTGCGCCAGGCTATTGATGCCACAGTTGGAGGATTCGCCGCCGTCGCCTCCGAGATCCCACGCGCCATCTCCGAAGGCCTGGGTGAACGCTGGCTCCAAGGCACCTTCGATCGCCATGCCCGCACCTTCGGCAATGGACCGGGATATGCGAGCATCGTGGGCTCAGGCCCTCATGCCCCGACACTGCACTGGGTCCGCTGCGACGGCCCGATACTGCCTTCGGAGACCCTATTGCTCGACATGGGCGTGGAGGCCAACTCTCTCTACACCGCCGATGTGACGCGCACGCTGCCACCATCGGGCAGCTTCACCCCTGCCCAGCGAGCCGTGCACGACCTCGTCGAAAAGGCCCACCGGGCCGGCCTCGAGCAGGTGAGGCCCGGCACCGAGTACCTTGACTTCCACTTTGCCGCGATGGAGGTGATCGCCCAGGGTCTGCACGACTGGGGGCTCCTCCCGGTCTCCGTGGACGAGGCTCTGTCGCCCGGAGGCCAGCAGCACCGCCGTTGGCTGGTCTGCGGGATCGGGCATTACCTGGGGCTGGATGTCCACGACTGCTCTCACTCGAGCTACGAGGCCTATCAGGGCACTCCGTTGCAGCCCGGCATGGTGATGACGGTGGAGCCCGGCCTGTACTTCCATTCCTTCGACGCGAAGGTTCCACCGGAGCTGCGCGGGATCGGAGTGCGCATTGAGGACGACGTTCTCGTCACGCCGGGAGGCTCAGAGGTGCTCTCGCGCGACCTGCCCATCGACGCCGCCGGACTTGAGATATGGACCAGCCAGCACCTTGTATGACGGCGGTCAGAGAGTAGTCCGCTCGCCTGCCGACGTGGTGAGACAAACCCTCGCGAGAAAGTGTAATATGTCACATATCACAACCTAGAGTTCGTCATTGTTCCGTTACACAACTCCCCTAGAATGGATTTCATGATGACCGAGAACAAACCATGGTTGGGCGTCAACGTCGCCACCACTCTTCCCCTCAATGAAGATTTCTCCGTCGACTATGACGGATACGCCGAGCATGTGAGCTACCTGGCATCCAAGGGGGCCACCGGAATCATCCCGAGCGGCTCCCTGGGCGAGTACCAGACCCTCACCGAGGAGGAGCGCCACCGCGTCGTCGAGACCGCCATCCAGGCCGTCCCCGATGGCACGATCGTGATCCCCGGCTGCGGCGCCTACTCCACCCTCGAGAGCATCCGTCACGCCGAGCACGCGGCCGAGGCCGGGGCCACGGCCATCATGCTGCTGCCGCCCAACGCCTATGCCGCCGACGATGACGACGTCGTCGCCCATTTCCGCGCCGTGGCCAAGGTCGGCCTGCCTATTCTGGCCTACAACAATCCCATCGACACCAAGGTCGATCTGCATCCCGGGCTTCTCAAGCGTCTCTGGGATGAGGGCCTTATCGTCGCCGTCAAGGACTTCTCCGGAAATGTCCGCCGCATCTGGCAGACGAAGGAACTGGCCCCCGGACTCGACGTCTCCATCGGGGCCGACGACGTCGTCTTCGAGCTCGGTATCGACGGCGCCCGCGGCTGGGTCGCCGGCTGGACCAACGCGCTGCCGGAGTCGACCATTGAGCTCTACACGCTGTCGACCTCCGACGACCCCGAGTCCTGGAAGAAGGCGCGCCAGATCTACCACGACCTGCACCCGGTGCTGAGGTGGGACTCCAACACCTGGTTCGTCCAGGCCATCAAGCTCGGCCAGGAGGTCGCCGGGCACAAGGGCGGCGTCTGCCGCCCGCCGCGCCAGCCGCTGCCGCCCGAGGTGCGCAAGACCGTCATCAGCCAGGTGGAGAAGGTCCTGTCCCTCGGCTACCGCTGAGGAACGACCGGAGAGGAGATCGACCATGCGCTCCGCACATGTGTACCACGCCGTGGACTCCCACACCGAGGGGATGCCCACCCGGGTGATCGTCGGCGGCGTCGGCACACTTCCGGGAACCACGATGGAGGATCGGCGTCAGTGGTTCATGGCCAACCGGGACGACCTGCGGACGCTGCTGATGACCGAGCCCAGGGGACACTCCTCGATGAGCGGCGCCATCCTCCAGCCCGCCACCAGGCCGAACTCCGACTACGGAGTGCTGTTCATCGAGGTCTCCGGCTGCCTGCCGATGTGCGGGCACGGCACCATCGGCGTCGCGACGGTGCTGGTGGAGACCGGGATGGTCGAGGTCGTCGAGCCGGTGACGACGATCCGCCTGGACGTCCCGGCCGGTCAGGTCGAGGCCTCGGTGACGGTGCGCGACGGCCACGCGGAATCGGTGACCCTGCGCAACGTCCCCGCCTTCGTCGACCGGCTCGACGCCCGGGTGGAGGTTCCCGGCCTGGGGCCAGTCGACTACGACCTGGCCTTCGGCGGGAACTTCTACGCCATCGTCTCCCTGGAGCAGATCGGCCTCCCCTTCGACCGGTCCCACAAGGACGAGCTGCTCTCGGCCGGGCTGAGCATCATGGACGCCATCAACCTGGCCGATGAGCCGGTGCATCCACTGGACTCGGGAATCCACGCCTGCCACCACGTCTATCTGGCGGCCCCCGGCTCGGACGCCCGGCACTCCCGGCATGCGATGGCCATCTACCCCGGCTGGTTCGACCGCTCCCCCTGCGGCACCGGAACCAGCGCGCGAATGGCCCAGCTCCACGCCCGCGGGGAGCTGCCACTCGACACCGACTTCCTCAACGAGTCCTTCATCGGCTCGAAATTCATCGGCCGACTCATCTCCGAGACCACGGTCGGCGACCGGCCGGCCGTCGTCCCGACCGTCACCGGCCGGGCATGGGTTACCGGAACCGCGCAGTACATGCTCGACCCGACCGACCCATTCCCGGCAGGATTCCTCCTATGAGCACCCGACGGACATCCATCCCACCATTGAAACGCGCCAATTTGCGAGAAACCGTGTTAGCCCAGATCCGCTCCGCAATCATCTCCGGCGACCTCGCCCCGGGCGAGGAGTTCTCCGCACCCTCGCTGGCGCGCGAATTCGGGGTCTCGGCGACCCCGGTGCGGGAGGCGATGCTCGAACTCTCCCGGCAGGGCCTGGTGGAGGTGCTGCGCAATCGCGGATTCCGGGTGACCGAGATGTCCGAGGCCACGCTGGTCGACATCACCAATGTGCGGATGCTGCTCGAGCCGCCCGCGGTGGCCTCGATCTGCCAGGAGATACCGGTCACCGATCTCCCCTGCTGCGATCCCAGGCCGAGACGATCATCGACGCCGCGCAGGCCGCCGATATTCCGAAGTACCTCGAGGGCGACATGGCGTTCCACCTGGGCCTGCTGCGCCGCACCGGAAATGACACCCTGGTCGACATCATCTCCGACCTGCGCGCCCAGACCCGCCAGTTCGGCCTGCGGGAACTCATCGCCGCGGGAACCCTGCCCGACAACGCCCGGGAACACATGACCATCGTCGACCACATCGCGGACCGGGACCCCGAGGCGGTCCGCTCACTGCTCACCCGCCACATCCGTCACGCGATGGGCGTGTGGGCCGGACACGAGGAACCGGAAGGCACTGATGACGGAATATGACGTGATCATCGTCGGGGCGGGCGCGATCGGCGCGGCCTCGGCCTACTTCGCCGCCGACGCCGGCCTGTCCGTGCTGGTCCTGGACCGCGGATCGGTGGCCTCGGGCACCTCCTCGCACGGCGAGGGCAACGTCCTGGTCTCCGACAAGGAGGCCGGCCCCGAACTGGATCTGGCCCACTACTCCGATGACCTGTGGCACAACGAGCTCGCCGAGTTCGGACCGCTGTGGGAGTTCCAGGACAAGGGCGGGGTCGTCGTCAGCCGCTCCGCGTCGAGCATGGACGCGCTGTCCGTGCTCGCCGGCCAGCAGCGCGACGCCGGCATCACCGCCGAGATGGTGGACGCCGACGCGGTGCGTGAACTCGAACCCCACATCACCTCCGAGATCGCCGGGGGCGCCTGGTATCCCGAGGACGCCCAGGTCCAGCCCATCCTTGCCGCCTGGCACCTGCTGAGGCTCGCCCGGGCCCACGGCGCGACCCTGCTCCAGTTCTGCGAGGTCCGTCGACCTGCTGCGCGAGGGAGACCGGGTGGTCGGCGTCTCCACCAGTCAGGGGGAGTTCCACGCCCCCGTGGTGGTCAACGCCGCTGGCCCCTGGGGCGCCGAACTGGCGGCGATGGCCCATGTCGGCATTCCGGTCGAGCCCCGGCGCGGATTCGTCATGGTCACCGAGCCCGTCCCTCCGACCGTCTTCCACAAGGTCTACGCCGCCGAGTACGTCGGTGACGTCGGCTCGGGCGACGCGGCGATGCAGTCCTCCCCGGTGGTGGAGTCCACCGCCTCGGGAACCATCCTCATCGGCTCCACCCGGGAGCGCGTCGGGTTCGACCCTCGGATGTCGGTGGAGGCCCTGCGGCTGATGGCCGGCTCCGCCCTCGCCCTGTTCCCGTCGCTGGCCGGAGTCTCGGTCATCCGCAGCTACTGGGGATTCCGCCCCTACTGCTCCGATCACCTGCCGATCATCGGTCCGGACCCGAGAGCGCCCGGCCTGTGGCACGCCTGCGGTCACGAGGGAGCCGGCATCGGCCTGGCGCCGGGCACCGGGAAACTGCTGTCGCAGCTGCTCACCGGCGCCCCTCCCGGCATCGATCCGGCGCCGTTCCGGCCCGAGAGATTCGAGGACGCAGCATGACGGAGTTCATCCTGGACGGAAAGCCGATCCCCTTCCTGCCCGGACAGACGATCGGGGCCGCGCTGATGTCGGCCGGCGTCACATCGTGGCGCACCACCAGGGTCGAGGAGATGCCGCGCGGGATGTTCTGCGGGATCGGGATCTGCTTCGACTGCCTGATCACCGTCAACGGGGTCCCCGATCAGAGGGCCTGCCTCACACTCGCCGAGGAGGGCGCCGATGTCCACCGATCTTGAGTCCATTTCTTCCAGCTCGATCGTCATCGTCGGAGCCGGCCCGGCGGGCCTGGCCGCCGCCTCCACCCTCACCGCAGCCGGCCGGCCCTGCGTCCTGATCGACATGAGCGTGCGTCCCGGCGGCCAGTTCTGGCGCCATCCCGGCACCGATCTGGTCCTCGCCTCGAAGACCAAGGAGAATCAGGGCCATCATCACTGGTCGGCGTTCACCCAGATGCGCTCGCAGCTGGAGGACGCCGCCCGCTCCGGGCTGCTCGACTACCGGCCGGGACAGCAGGTCTGGGCCATCGAGCAGGACGCCGACAAGCACTTCCTGCTCTATCTCACCGAATCGGTGAGGTCCCAGGGCGCGCCGAGACCGGCCCCGGTGGCCGTCTCCACCCTGATTCTGGCGACCGGCGCCTACGACCGGCAGCTGCCGTTCCCGGGCTGGACGCTTCCGGGCGTGATGGCCGCGGGCGGCGTCCAGGCCCTGCTCAAGAGCTCGCGAGTCCCGGCCGGCCTTCGCCCGGTGGTGGCCGGAACCGGCCCCTTCCTGATGCCGGTGGCCGCCGGCCTGGCGCGGGCCGGAGCCGAACACATCCAGGTGTGCGACGCCAACAGCCTCACCGGCTGGGCGCGCGACCCCTGGGGAGCCGTGCAGGCTCCGTCCAAGGGCCTCGAGGGAGTGGAGTACGCCGGCTCCTTCCTGCGGCATCGGGTCCGGATGCGGATGCGCACCGCCGTCGTCGCCGCGATGGGGGACGGCAGGGTCGAGGCCGTCAGGCTGGCCCGCCTGACCCGCGATGGCAGCGTCATTCAGGGATCCGAGTGGGAGATCCCGGCCGATCTCGTCGCCACCGGGTGGGGCTTCACGCCCTCCCTCGAACTGCCCCTGGCGCTGGGCACCGCGACCCGCGTCGACACCGACGGATCCCTCATCGTCGACGCCGATCCCGACGGCCGGACGAGTGTGCCGGGACTGCTGGCCGCCGGCGAGATCGTCGGAGTCGCCGGCGCCGTCCAGGCCCTGACCCAGGGCGAGCTGGCCGCCCTCGCCGCACTGTCGGACTCCGGCGCGAGCGTGTCCGCCTCCCGTCGACGCAAGCTGCACTCTCGCAGCCGAAGGGGCGCGCGGTTCGCCAGGGCGATGAACAAGGCTGCCCCGGTCCCGCAGAACTGGTCCTCCTGGCTCACCGACGAGACCATCGTCTGCCGCTGCGAGGAGGTGACCCACGGCGTCCTCAAGCAGATGCCGACCGACCTGGATGCCCAGGAGCCCAGGACGCTGCGGGTCGCCGGCCGCGCCGGTATGGGCATGTGCCAGGGCCGGGTGTGCGGCTTCGCGGTGTCCTGCCTGGGTCACCGCGAGGGCGGAGACCGGGTCGCCGAGCTCACCTCGCTGGGACGCCGCCCGGTGGCGGCACCGGTGCCATTGGCCGAGATCGCCCAGACCCCGTCTCAACTTCAGATTTCCGGAACAGGAGCGCAATGACGTCCATCGAGAATCCCCTGTCTGACACGACACTGCCCGACACCACGCCGTCCGAGCTCGACGAGATCCTCGCCGCATCGCAGGAGGCCTTCACGCAGTGGTCGGCCACCTCCCCCGAGGACCGCGCGAAGGCGCTGGCCACCATCGCGGATGCCCTCGACCAGGCGGACACCGAGCTCATCGCCCTGGCGGACGCCGAGACTCATCTGGGCTCCGCCAGACTCACCGGCGAACTGGCTCGCACGACCTTCCAGCTGCGCCTGTTCGCCGGCACGGCGACCGACCGGGGCTACCTGGATGCCCGCATCGACCATGCGGACGCCGACTGGCCGATGGGCGCGCGACCCGACACCCGGAGGATCGGCCTGCCGCTGGGCCCGGTTCTGGTCTTCGCGGCGTCGAACTTCCCCTTCGCCTTCTCGGTGGCCGGCGGCGACACCGCCTCGGCACTGGCCGCCGGATGCACCGTCGTGCTCAAGGCGCACCCGGGACATCCCCGGCTGTCGGCGCTCACCGCAGAGCTCGTCCATGACGCGCTCAGCGCCGCCGGAGCTCCGGAGGGCACCTTCGCGCTGATCTGTGGGGTCGACGCCGGGGCCGACGCCCTGGCCGATCCGCGGATCAGCGCCGGGGCCTTCACCGGCTCGCTGGGCGCCGGACGGGCTCTGTTCGACATCGCCTGCCGACGTCCGGTTCCGATCCCGTTCTTCGCTGAGATGGGCGCCGTCAACCCGGTCTTCGTCACCGCCTCGGCGGCCCGCCTGCGTCCCGAGCAGATCGCTGGTGAGTTCGTCGCGTCCTTCACCCAGGGGGCCGGGCAGTTCTGCACCAACCCGGGCGTCATCCTCATCCCCGCCGACTCCGCGCTGCCCGGCCTGCTGGCCGGCGCCGAGTACCCGCCGGCGGCGCCGATGCTCAACGACCGCATCGAGTCGGGGTTCACGGCGAAGCTCTCCGAGCTGGCGGCCGTGCCCTCGGTCTCGGTGATCCACGGAGATCCGCAGGACCCGGGCACTCCTCCCAGCCCCACTCTGCTCACCGCGACCGTCGAGGATCTCCTTGCCGACCCGAGCGCGCTGACCGGAGAGGTCTTCGGCCCGAGCTCCCTCGTGGTGACCTACACCGACGAGTCGCAGATGGCGCAGGTCGCAGAGGCGATCGAGGGCCAGCTCACCGCCACCATCATCGGTGAGGTGGACGACGCCATCGCCCCGGAGCTGGTCCGGCTGCTCTCGGCGCGAGTGGGGCGCCTGCTGTGGAACCAGTGGCCGACCGGCCTGTCGGTCACCTGGGCCCAGCAGCACGGCGGGCCCCTACCCCGCCACCACGGCCCCGTCGACGACCTCGGTGGGAATGGCGGCGATCACCCGGTTCATCCGGCCGGTCGCCTACCAGAACCTTCCCCAGACTCTGCTGCCTCCCGAGCTGAGGGACGGACCGGTCGCCGGCCCGACCAGGGTCGACGGCACCTCGGTGCTGCCCGGCTGACAGATGCCCCGCCGCCGGGCCTCGGGTGTCTGCCCGAGGCGTCGTGAACATTTCACTCGCGTAAGCGGCCTCCCGGGGCGGCCGACTTCAGAACCGCTGTTAGGCGAGTGAAATGTTCACGTTCATCGTGGGCCCGGGCTGGATGAGGCTGCTCGGCTGCCCACCCGTCACCCGTCGAGAGGGAATCAGCGGGCGGTGCGGGCGTCCATCTCCTCGCGGATCCTCTGCAGCCGCTCCGCTGCCTTGTCGGCCTTGCGGCGGCGCTGGGAGACCTTCTTCTTGGCCGCCTTGCGCTCCTTCTTGGAGCTGTTGTCCTTGGTGAGTTTCGCCCGGGTGCGCAGCGCCTTCGCCAGGCGCTGCTCGGCCTTGCGAGCCTTCACGGAGGCTTTTGCCTCGGCCTTGGCCAGATCTGCCGCGGTCAGGTCTTCATCGGCCTCCGGGTCCGCTTCGGCCGCCGGCTTGGCGGGGTGCTGGCCGGCGACGGTCTCGTCGCCGGCCGGAGCTCCGCTCTCGACGTTCGCAATGGCCTCGTCCTCAGCCGCGCTGTCCTCGGCCGGAGCGTCGTCGACAGAGCCGGCCTCGACGGCGTCCTCCTCGGCCGGTGTGCTCTCAGCGGCGTCCTGCTCGCCGGAAGTCTCGGGAGACGCGGGATCGATACCGCCGCGGGCCCTGAACTCGACCCCCGCCTCGGCCAGCAGTCGCCGCACCAGGCCGTAGGACCTGCCGCACTCCTGCGCCAAGGACCGGATCGCGGCCCCGTCGTTGTACCGGTCGGCGAGCACTCGCGCCAACGCCTGCCGCTCGTCCCCGACGAGTCTGGATTGACGCTCCGGCATCGCTGTCCTTCCCGGTCCCAATGGCAATCCCGCCCAAATCCTGCCCGATCACAGTGTGAATTGTCCCGCTCATGCTACGGCACAATCGCGCCCCGGCGACGCCGCTCAGGCCAGCTCGATGAGCTCCTGATAGTCGGGGCCCCACAGGTCCTCGGTGCCGTCGGGCAGGATCAGAACCCGGTCGGGGTCCAGAGCCTGGACCGCGCCCTTGTCGTGGGTCACCAGGACGATCGCTCCGCCGAAGTGGGCGATGGCGTCCAGCACCTGTTCTCGGCTGGCCGGGTCCAGGTTGTTGGTCGGCTCGTCGAGCAGTAGCACGTTCGCCGAGGAGACCACCAGCATGGCCAGCGCCAACCGCGTCTTCTCGCCGCCGGAGAGCACCCCGGCGGGCTTGTCGACGTCGTCCCCGCTGAACAGGAAGGACCCGAGGATCTTGCGGATGTCGGTGTCGGTCATGTCCCCGGCGCTGCGCGCCATGTTGTCGAGCACCGTGCGATCCATCTCGATGAGGTCGTGCTCCTGGGCGAAATAGCCGATCTTGAGGCCGTGGCCCGGGACCACCTCGCCGGTGTCGGGGGTTTCCACCCCGGCCAGGATGCGCAGCAGAGTGGTCTTCCCGGCGCCGTTGAGGCCCAGAATCACCAGCTGCGAGCCGCGGTCGACCGCCAGATCCACTCCGGTGAACACCTCCAGGGAGCCGTAGGTCTTGGTGAGATTGTGGGCGGTGAGCGGCGTCTTCCCGCACGGCGCCGGGCTGGGGAAGCGGATCGCCGCCACCCGGTCCTCTGCCCGCTCCCCCTCGACCCCGGCCAGCAGCCGCTGGGCCCGCTTGGCCATGTTCTGGGCGGCGACGGCCTTGCTGGCCTTGGCGTGCAGCTTGTCGGCCTGGGTCATCAGCGCCGACGCCTTCCGCTCGGCGTTGACGCGCTCCTTGTGGCGGCGCTTCTCGTCGGCGGCGCGCTGGATGAGGTAGCGCTTCCAGTCCATCGAGTAGACGTCCATGGTGGCGCGGTTGGCGTCCAGGTGGAAGACCTTGTTCACCGTCTCCCCAACAAGTTCAGTGTCGTGGGAGATCATCAGGACGCCGCCCTGATAGCTCTGCAGGAAGGCTCGCAGCCAGTTGATGGAGTCGGCGTCGAGGTGGTTGGTCGGCTCGTCGAGCAGCAGGGTGTCGGCGCCGGAGAACAGGATCCGGGCGAGCTCCACACGCCGCCGCTGACCGCCGGAAAGATTGCCGAGAGGCTGGCTCAGGACGCGGTCGGGCAGGGCCAGGTTGGCGGAGATCCGGGCCGCCTCGGCCTCGGCGCCATAGCCGCCGGCGGCCATCAGGCGCTCCTCGGCCTTGGCGTACTTGTCCATCGCGCGTTCGCGGACGGCGTCGTCGCTCGAGGACATCTGATCCTCGAGATTCTGCATCTTCTCCAGGATGTGCGCCAGGCCGCGGGCCGACAGAATCCGGTCCTTGGCCAACTGGGTGAGGTCCGGGTCGCGCGGGTCCTGGGGGAGATAGCCGAGCTGACCGGTACGGGTGACGGTGCCCGCCGTGGGCAGGTGTTCGCCGGCCAGGATCCGCGTCAGGGTGGTCTTCCCCGCCCCGTTCCGGCCCACCAGTCCGATCTTGTCGCCCGGGGCGACCTGGAAACTCACCGGGTTCAGCAAGAGCCTGGCCCCGATACGGACCTCCACATCCTTCACCTGCAGCACCGGACCATCCTGCCCTCAGCCGTCGCTGCGGCCAAATGCGCGCACATCCTGGCTGCCCGTCTGAGCGGCGCAGGAGCCTTTCAGCGCATGCTCTCGGCGCCCTCTCAGTGGCCTATCAGCGGGTCAGCCTCATCGGCAGGTGCGCGATCCCGGCCTCCATGAAGGGCTCCCCGTCGACGACGAAGCCGAACCCGGCGTACCAGTCCTTGAGGTGGGCCTGGGCATGAATGACGACCGGACGATCACCGGCCTCCTCAAGAGCCAGGCGGATCACTGCTGCTGCCAGGCCCCTACCGCGGTACTCGCGGGCCGTGACGAGGCGCCCGAGTACGGCGGTGCCGGCCTCGTCGAGGATGCGGAGGGTGGCGACCGGCTCGCCGTCGGCCTCCGCCCACACCATCCTGGATTCCGGTTCAAGCTCACGGCCATCCAGGTCGTCGTCGGTGCAGTGCTGTTCCTCATTGAAGACGATGCTGCGCAGCCACAACAGGCGGTAGAGCACCACCGGATCCATCTCCTCGAGCGTCTGGGAATGGATCCGGGGAGCCGAAGCGGACGGGGTCTGAGACATGCAGGGAGTATCTCCCGGCGCGCCCCGGCGCGCCAGCTGGTCCCGGATGGGCAAGAATGGGGGTCATGGCAGCACCACGTCGAGCAGCACCTGAGAACGAGGAGGAGCTCGCCGCCGACGCGAAGGCGTGGCGGCGATACTTCATCTGGGTCGTCGTCGGAGTGGTCGTCGCGGTGATCGGTATCGGGATCTTCGCCTACCTCGGCTGGTGGAGCCTGTGCGACTCCTCCTTGGAGGGCTGCCGTCCGGGAGAGCCGGCCACCTACTGGGGCTCGGCGGTGGCCGCCGCCGCTCTGGGGGCGATCATCGGGATCCTCAGCCAGATCTGGGTGCGCAGGGCATGGCGGATCGCACTGACGATCGGGATTCCGGCACTGGTGGCGGTGGTGGCGGTCGTCGCCTGGTTCGTCGTCTGATCTGCTGCCCTGCGAGGCTCAGACTCGCTGGACGACCTCGAAGGTGACGCAGACGACGCGAGTGCCGTCGTTGATGCTGTCGGGGTGTTGTCCGGCATAGGCGAGGTAATCGGGCGAGGTCCAGAACTGCTCGTGCCCATCTCGCCACTGCACAGCGTCGAGATAGCCCTCCCCCTCGCGACGGGCGTGGTCGTCGGAGACGTCGGCAATGCGGCGCACCGTGACCTCGGTGTTGCGGGTGACGCAGACCGGCCGACCGTCCGAGCCGACTACCGCCTCCATGTCCCCGACGGCCGGCAGCGGCTCGCCCTCCCGGAGGTACTCGTCCTCCAGTGAGGCGGTGGAGGTCTTCGATCCGTTCAGGATCGCGGCCACCAGGCGATCGCGCAGGGGGCCGGGAAACGCATACTCCCCGCGAGGCAGCGCTGCCAGGTCATAGGTCTCTCGCATACCGAGCATGATAGGGACAAGGTCTCCCACCTCCGCCCTCCACAGACCGTCCCTTCACCCCCACACGCGACGAGGCGCCTCCTCCTCCACGAGACGCCTCATGTAGCTGGCGTCTCGTGGAGGAACTGGCGCCTCGTCACAGCTCACGTTCGCTGCTGGCCAGGAAGCGCTCGATTGCGGCAATGGTGTCCCCGTTGCTCCGGTGCAGCACGCCGTCGATGCCACAGGCCGCCGCTGCATCGACGTTCTCGATGTGGTCATCGATGAAGAACACGGCCTCGGGACCGGCGCCCATCCGCGCCAGGGCGCGTCGATAGGCCCGCGGATCGGGTTTGTTGACGCCCTGCTCATGGCTGTAGCAGATCGGGTGGAACACCGTGGACAGACCGAATCTCCGCTCCTCCTGCTCGCGGGCCCCGTCGGCGGAGTTGGAGAGGATCGCTAGCCCGGCGCGATCTTGCAGCCCGCGCACGTAGGCGATGAGCTCGTCGTTCGGCGCTCCGCAGTAGGAGTCCCAGAACTCCTCCCGCATCTGCCGGAGAGCCACGCCACCGACACCGAGCGAGCCGCCGAGACGGCGCCAGTAGTCCTGCTGCGTCCCGGCCTGAATGTCGGTCCGCGGTAGATCGGCCGCCCGGCAGCGCTCTCGCAGGTCCTCGGCCCTGGTCCCCATGCGCACCGCCCAGGACTTCCACAACTGTTGGGGCCAGGCATCGTCGTCGACGACCTCGAGCACTCCGCCGAGGTCGAAGAGGAGCCAGGGCCGAGTGAATTCGCCAACCATGGCCGAAGTCTATGGGACTGTCTATCGAATTCCAGGTACCACTGAGGTACCATATGGTCATGGCTATGCAGCTCCGCCTCTCCCCTGAAGAGGACAAAATGCTCACCGCGATCGCTCAGGACGACGACCAGTCGAAGACAACGACCCTCGCCCTGCTGGTGCGCGCCG
Source organism: Acidipropionibacterium sp. (assembly GCA_022647765.1). Classification (GTDB taxonomy): domain Bacteria; phylum Actinomycetota; class Actinomycetes; order Propionibacteriales; family Propionibacteriaceae; genus Acidipropionibacterium. Next base: position 80,617 of record JALCLH010000010.1, on the reverse strand, counting down.
AGTGGAACCGGCGCCAGTCCCGGCACTTCACCCATTCGGTGCTCGACGATCTGACTGCGAAGCGGTCGGACCTCCTGGACAGGCTGGCCGAATGACGCTCTGGTGGCCGGACTTCGAGGACGTTCACGACTGGCTGGTGGATCAGGGTTATCCGATTCGCGACTGGGGACTGCTCAATGCCGCCCTCGAGCGACCCTTGACCACGATTGCGGGCGTTGACGCGTATCCGGACATCTGGTTCAAGACGGCTGCCATGCTCGACTCGATCGAACGATCCCATCCGTTCATCGACGGCAACAAGCGCGTCGGGTACCTTCTTGTTGCCCTCGTTCTCCGCGGAAACTCCATCGACGACTCCACGGTCAGCGACGATGAGTGGTACGACCTCATCATGACCGTTGCGTCCACTCATCTCGAGGTGCCCGAGATCGCGACCCGCCTGCGAGACCTCTTCTCCCCCATCGACTGATCCGGAGGAACGATGGATTTCAAGGACGATGCGCGGATCGACTCCGACTCGATCGACAGCAGCGCCGGCGGGCCTGGACGCGGCGGCGGTGGAGGGGGACGAATCGTACTGGGAGGCGGCGCCGGCGTCGTCGTGCTCATCATCGCCCTGCTGCTGGGCATCAATCCCGGCGACATTCTCGGCACCGACGACACCGGGACCACTACCCGTCCTGCGGCCACCTCGACGGCCTCGTCGACCTGTCGCACCGGGGCCGACGCCAATCGCGACCCGAACTGCCGCTGGGCCGCCTACGCCACCAGCATCAACCAGTTCTGGGCAACCCAGATGAACGGCTACACGAAGGCTCGCATCAAGCCGTTCAGCGGGCAGATCTCCACGGCCTGCGGCATGGCCAGTTCGGAGACCGGCCCCTTCTACTGCTCCGGGGACAAGCTCGTCTACCTCGACACCAACTTCCTCTCCCAGCTGCTGAATCAGCTCGGCACACAGACCAGCACCGCCGCCGAGGCCTACGTCATCGCCCACGAGTACGGTCACCACGCCCAGGACCTGCTCGGCACCCTGGCGAAGGCCCACGCCTCGGGCAACCAGACCGGCTCCCACTCCCCCTCGGTCCGCCTGGAGTTGCAGGCCGACTGCTACGCCGGCGCCTACCTCAAGTGGGCAGCCGACGATCCCGACGACCTCATCGAGAACGTCACCTCCGCCGACATCGCGAAGATTGTCGACGCCGCCAAGGCAGTCGGCGACGACCACATCCAGGAGCAGTCCTCGGGACGCGTCGACCAGGACGCCTGGACCCACGGCTCCTCGAAGATGCGCGTCTACTGGACCCAGAGGGGGTTCAACGCCACCAGCCTGAAATCCTGCGACACCTTCGCCACCGACGACCTCGGCGGCTGATCTGCGCCGTGGCTCAGCCAGTGGATTCTCCCAGCGACCAGACGACTGCCAAACGCGTCCGAACCGTAGCAGCTCAGGAGATTCCCATGATCGCCCAGCCGACGCCGAGGACAGCGAAGATCAGCATCACCACGAGCGCCAGGAGTATCCATCCCCGGATGTAGAGGCGCAGCTCGCCGTGCCACCCCGATCGCTCGGGATCGTTGTTGAGTTCGCCAAGGATCTGGAAGTCGGTGTCATCCCACGATTCCGAGGCAGTGAGGATCACCCAGCGCCACCGCGAGCGGACAACGACCAACTCAGTGTTGGGACCCCGACCGGGAAACGTCGCCCGCCACAACCGGGCGGTGGTGAGGTCGACGGTGCGACGCCCGAGCACAGTCCGGACGGTCAGTCTGTCCCCGTCGCGGAACGCGAGGGCGGTCGAGCCGACCGGAAGGACGATGAACGGCAGCGCCATGCCGAAGCAGAACAGCAGAACCATGGCGATATTGGGCAACTCGGCCGTAGTGAATCCCTCGTCGTCCAGCGGGGTCCTGCCCCATATGTCCCTGGTGTACCGGCTCCAGGCGACGACCACGATCGTGGCGACGGTGAGAAGCTGCCCGCCGATGAGCAGAGCCCAGGCGACCACCCGATGAAAGACGGCATCCAGTTCGCTCTCCTCCTGGTCGACGTCCTCCCAAGTCCCCGGTTCGGCAGCGCGGCGAGGGCGAGGGTCGGTCACACAGAAATCGTACAGACGAGAACCGACCGAAGACGCAGATCGGGCCGGGAACTGCGTCAGTTCCCGGCCCGAAGCGCATTCAGATCTTGATCCTCAGACGTTGAAGCCGATCGCCTGGAGCTGCGCCCGGCCATCCTCGGTGATCCTCTCCAGACCCCACGGCGGCAGCCACACCCAGTTGATCGCCACGCTGTTGACGATCCCCTCCAGCACCGTCTGGGTGTCGTACTCCAGCCGGTCGGTGAGCGGACAGGTCGGGCTGGTCAGCGTCATGTCGATGGTGACATTGGCGTCATCATCGATCTGGACGCCGTAGACCAGGCCCAGATCCACCGACGTTGACCATCAGCTCGGGGTCGATGACGTCCTTCATCGCCTCGATGACGTCGTCGACCGTCGGCAGCGAACTCGTCGCCGCGGTCCGGCGCGACAGGTCTCGGTGCCCTCAGGCGGACGCCAGCCGACTCGGCAGGCTCCTGATCCGGGAAGGTGTCCTTGCACCAGGTCCGAGGGCCTCACGCCCTGAGTCGTGTCCTCGCTCATGACCTCTCTCCCTTCGCCGGCGCACCGGCAGTCGCCGGAGCAATGCCGCAGTTGCGCGCCACCACCACCGTGTCAGAATCCTGTGCGTCGGCAGGCGTATCGCGGTTCTGTGTCGATACCGCGGTATCGCGATTCTGCGTCGATACCGGCGTATCGCGATTCTGTTCAGCCTCCATCATCGACTCCTCCAGAGCCGACCAGCCGAGCATCGCGCACTTGACCCGCGCCATCAGCTTGGCGACCCCCTCGAAGGCGACCGCATCCTCGTAGCGCTCCTCGTCGAGCTTCTGCTCGCCATGGGAGCGCATCATCTCCTGAAACCCGCGATACAACTGCTGGGCCTCGTCCACCGTCTTGCCGATCACCAGATCGGTCATCACCGAGGTCGAAGCCTGTGAGATCGAGCAGCCCACCGCGTCATAGGAGACGTCGGTGATGACGTCGCCGTCCAGGTGCAGGCGCAGCATCAACTCGTCCCCGCAGGACGGGTTCACCTGAGTCACCTCGGCGTCGAAATCGTCGCGCAGACCCGAGTGGTGCTTCTCCCGGTAGTGATCGAGGATGATCTGCTGGTACATGTCCTCGACGTTCATCAGCGACTCCTCCCGCCGGCGGCGCCCGCCATGATGCGCCCGGTGAAGAAATCCCGGGCGTACTCCACCGCGTCGACCAGGGCGTCGATCTCACCGCGGGTGGTGTACAGGTAGGCCGAGGCGCGCAGCGAGGCCTGCACCCCGAACCTCTCGTGCAGCGGCCGAGCGCAGTGGTGGCCGCCGCGCACCGCCACGCCGCGGGAGTCCATCAGGCTCATCGCGTCGTGCGGGTGGACCCCTTCGATGGTGAAGGAGATGGTGCCGGTGCGGTCCACCGCCTCGGTCGGGCCCAGGATGCGCAGCCCCTTCAACCCGGACAGACCCTCCAGGGCGTAGTCGGCGATCTCGCGCTCGTGGGCGGCGATCGCCTCCATCCCGATCCCGTCCAGGTAGTCGGCGGCGGTCGCCAGGCCCACCATCTGGGCGATCGGCGGGGTGCCGGCCTCGAAGCGGTGCGGCGGCTCGGCGTAGGTCGAGTGGTCCATCTTGACGATCTCGATCATCTCGCCGCCACCCAGGAAGGGGGGCAGTTCGGCGAGCAGGTCGTAGCGGCCCCACAGGATCCCGATCCCGGTCGGCCCGACCATCTTGTGGCCGGTGAAGGCCACCAGATCGGCGCCCAGCGTCGAGACGTCGACGGGCATCTGCGGAACGGCCTGGGAGGCGTCGACCACCATCACCGCACCGACCGCATGGGCCTGCGCGGCGATCTCCGCCACCGGGTTGACGGTGCCCAGCACATTGGAGGCCAGGGCCACCGAGACCACCTTGGTGTGCTCGTTGATGAGACCGTCGCGCGCAGCGGCGTCCAGATCCAGGCGTCCCTCATCGGTGACGTCGAACCAGCGCAGGGTCGGCGCCGGTGCGCTGGCAGGCCAGCTGCCAGGGCACCAGATTGGAGTGGTGCTCCATCACCGAGATCACCACCTCGTCGCCGGGCTTCAACCGCGAACCCAGGGTGTGGGCGCACAGGTTGAGACCCTCCGAGGCGTTGGTGAGCGCGATGACCTCCTCGGGCTTCTCGGCGCCGATGAACCTGGCGATCCGGGCCCGCCCGCCCTCGTAGGCCTGGGTGGCCTCCAGCCCCAGCTTGTGCATCGCGCGCGCCACATTGGCGTTGTGATGGGCGTAGTGGTCGGCCACCGCGTCAATCACGACCTGCGGCTTCTGGGAGGTGTTGGCCGAGTCGAGATAGGCCAGCGGGTACTCCCCCACCCTGGTGCTCAGGATGGGGAAGTCGGCCCGGATGGCCTCGACGTCGTAACCGGTGGCCGCACTCATCAGGCGTTCGCCTTCGCAGCCTCGACGTACTTCTCGTACCCCTCGGCCTCCAGCTGCTCGCCGAGCTCGGGGCCGCCGGTCTCTGCGACCCGGCCGTCGACGAAGACGTGCACCTGGGTGGCCTTGATGTAGCGCAGGATCCGCGTGTAGTGGGTGATCAGCATCACCCCGCGGGACTTGTCCTCCAGATAATGGTTGACGCCGGTGGAGACCACCTTGAGGGCGTCGATGTCCAGGCCGGAGTCGGTCTCGTCGAGGACCGCGAACTTCGGGTGGAGCAGCTCGAGCTGGGCCATCTCGTGGCGCTTCTTCTCGCCGCCGGAGAAGCCCTCGTTGACCGAGCGGTCTGCGAAGTCGTCGTCGAGGTCCTGGCGCTCCAGGGCGGCGTCGACCTCCTTGATCCAGGTGCGCAGCTTGGGGGCCTGGCCGTCGATGGCGGTGCGGGCGGCGCGCAGGAAGTTGGCCACCGAGACGCCGGGGATCTCCACCGGGTACTGCATGGCCAGGAAGAGGCCGGCGCGGGCGCGCTGGTCGACGGTCATCGCCAGCAGGTCCTCGCCGTCGAGGGTGACGGATCCGCCGGTGACGGTGTACTTGGGATGGCCCGGCCAGGGTGTAGGCCAGGGTGGACTTGCCGGACCCGTTCGGGCCCATGATGGCGTGCACCTCGCCGGAGTTGATGGTGAGGTTGACGCCCTTGAGGATGTTCTTGGGACCGTTCTCGGTCTGAACGTCGACGTGCAGGTCGGTGATCTGAAGAGTTGCCATCTGTGTCAGGACTCCTTGTAGGGAATGGGGTTGGCGACGTCGACGAGGACGTCGTCGTCGTCGATGGTCACGGGATAGACGGGAATCGGCTCGGTGGCCGGGAGGCTGAGCGGTGCGCCGGTGCGCAGGTCGAACATGGAGCCGTGCATGTAGCACTCGAGGGAGCAGTCCTCGACCTCTCCGTCGACCATCGGCACCTCGGCGTGGCTGCACAGAGCCCCGATGGCGAAGATCTCGCCCTCGGTGTGCACCAGGACGATGTCGGTGCCGTCGACGTCGTCGAACTCGGCGGGGGCATCCTCCGCCAGCCCGGAGACCGTCGTCACCTTCACCGCTGCCATCTCACTCCTCCGGGAGCCGGGTGGCGGCGCCGAGGGTCTCCAGCAGCTCGGCCTCGATGCGGTCCATCAGCTCGGTGCTGATCTCCTCGACGCCGATCCGGCGGACGATGTCGGTGAAGAAGCCGTGCACGACCAGACGCCGCGCCTCCTCCTCCTCGATCCCGCGGGACTGCAGGTAGAACAGCTGCTCGGCGTCGAACCGGCCGGTGGAGGCGGAGTGCCCGGCGCCGAGGATGTTGCCGGTCTGGATCTCCAGGTTCGGCACCGCGTCGGCCCGGCAGCCCTCGGTGAGCACCAGGTTCTTGTTCGACTCGTAGGTGTCGATCCCCTCGGCCACCGGGCGGATCAGCACATCACCGATCCACACCGTGTGCGCCTCGGCGCCCTGCAGACAGCCGCGGAAGTCCACCCGCGACTTGGTGCGGGGGGCGTTGTGATCGACGAAGAGCCGGTGCTCGATGTGCTGCTCGGAATCGGCGAAGTAGACGCCGAGCTGCATCAGGTCGGCTCCCGGGCCCTGGTAGGAGGCCGCCTGGGAGATCCGCACAGCCTTGCCCCCGAAGGTGGCCTGGGCGGTGCGCACCGTGGTGTCGCGACCCAGCTCGAAGGCGATCTGGGCGCCGTGGACGGCGTCGTCGGCCCACTCCTGGACGAAGACGATGGTGACCTCGGCGCCGTCGCCGATCCGGAAGGTCCAGTTCTCCCCGAGCCGGGCCGAGCCCTTGTAGCGCACCACCAGGGTGGCCTTGGCCTGATGGCCGATCTCGACCACGACGTTCTGGTACACCGACTCGCTGGAGCCGGTTCCGACCAGGTCGATGTCGATCGGCGTCTCGATCTCGGCCTCGGCCGGGATCTCGATCTTCCGGGAGCCGGTGGTGGCATTGGCCGCCGCGATCGCCGACATCCGGTCCTGCGGGGTCTCGGCCAGATCGTGCGGGACGCCGTCGGCCAGCTCGGTGACCCGCACCTGCTCGGGCGCGGTGACCGACCACTCGAGGCGGGCCTTCGTGGGGCCCTCGGTGAGGATCGGGGTGAACTCGCGGATCGGGGTGAACCGCCAGATCTCCTCGCGGCCGGTGGGCATCGGATGATCGGCGAGGCTCCAGGAGGGCCTGGGGTGCAGGTGGGACTCGACGTCCCCCTCGATCGTCACATTGTGACCCTTCTCAGGGGCCTGGACGGGTGCGCTCAACGCTGTGCTCTCTTTCTTGAGGATTGTCGGTGATGCGGTCGATACAAGAGGCGCCGGCGGATCAGCCGACCGCACCCTCCATCTGGATCTCGATGAGCCGGTTGAGCTCCAGGGCGTACTCCATCGGGAGCTCCTTGGCGATCGGCTCGATGAATCCGCGCACGATCATGCCCATCGCCTCCTCCTCGGTGAGGCCGCGCTGCATCAGGTAGAACAGCTGCTCCTCGCTCACCTTGGAGACGGTGGCCTCGTGGGCCATCGACACCTCGTCGGTGCGCACGTCGTTGTAGGGGTAGGTGTCCGAGCGGGAGATGTCGTCGACCAGCAGCGCATCGCAGCGCACCGAGCTGGCCGAGTGGTGGGCGTTCTTGCCCGACCGCGACCAGGCCGCGGTAGGCCGAGCGCCCGCCTCCCTGGGAGATCGACTTCGAGACGATCGTCGAGGAGGTGTAGGGCGCGTAGTGGACCATCTTGGCGCCGGTGTCCTGATGCTGCCCCTCGGCGGCGAAGGCCACCGACAGCGCCTCGCCCTTGGCGTGCTCGCCCATCAGGTAGCAGGCCGGGTACTTCATATTCGACTTCGAGCCGATATTGCCGTCGATCCACTCCATCGTGCCGCCCTCCTCGACGTAGGCGCGCTGGGTGACGAGGTTGTACACATTGTTCGACCAGTTCTGGATGGTCGTGTAGCGGCATCGGGCGTTCTTCTTGACGATGATCTCGACGACCGCGGCGTGCAGCGAGTCCGACTTGTAGATCGGGGCGGTGCAGCCCTCGACGTAGTGCACATAGGCGCCCTCGTCGACGACGATCAGGGTCCGCTCGAACTGGCCCAGATTCTCGGTGTTCATCCGGAAGTAGGCCTGCAGCGGGATGGTGCAGTGGACCCCCTTCGGCACGTAGATGAAGGAGCCGCCGGACCACACCGCGGTGTTGAGGGCGGCGAACTTGTTGTCGCCGACCGGCACCGCCGAGGCGAAGTACTCCTTGAACAGCTCGGGCTGCTCGCGCAGGGCGGTGTCGGTGTCGAGGAAGATCACTCCCTGCTTGCCGAGCTCCTCGTTGATCTTGTGGTAGACCACCTCGGACTCGTACTGGGCGGCGACGCCGGCCACCAGGCGGTCCTTCTCGGCCTCGGGGATGCCGAGCCGGTCGTAGGTGTTCTTGATGTCGGCGGGCAGATCCTCCCAGGACTGGGCCTGCTTCTCCTGGGCGCGCACGAAGTACTTGATCTGGTCGAAGTCGATGGAGTCGAGCTTGACCCCCCAGGTCGGCATCGGCTTCTTCTGGAACTGGCGCAGGGCCTTGAGGCGGAGCTTGAGCATCCACTCGGGCTCGTGCTTCATCGCCGAGATACCGCGCACGACCTCCTCGGACAGGCCGCGCTGGGAAGCGGCGGCGTAGGCGTCCGAGTCGTGCCAGCCGTACTTGTAGCCCGACAGAGCGGCCAGGTGCTCGTCCTGGGAGACGCCGGTGCCCGGCAGGGCGGGGGAAGTGTCGACCTGAGTAGTCATATCGAGGCCTTTCAATCAGTCGGAAGCCAGAGGGAGGTGTTCGGAGTGCAAGGGTTCGGGACGCCGGATGCGGCCGGTTCGGTGGTGCCAGTGCTGTCGACGGGGTTTCAGTCCCCCACCGGCGCGCCGGCGATCCGTTTTCGGGTGATCTCCACATCGACCGGGACGTGGGTGGTGCAGACCCCGTCGCCGTGGGCGATGGTGGCCAGCCGCTGGACGTTGGAGCCGAGCAGCTCGGAGAACAGCCGGGTCTCGACATCGCACAGCTCGGGGAAGACCTTGGCGACCTCGGCCACCGGGCAGTTGTGCTGGCAGATCTGGCGGCCCGCGACGGCCGGCTCCAGGCTGGCGACGTAGCCGTCCGCCGAGAGGCTCTCGGCCAGCGTCTGGGCCGGATCCTGGTCGGGCTTGGCGGCCCGCAGCTGGCGGTACTTCGCCTCGATGTCGTCGACCCGCGACTGCGCCACGGCGGTGAGGGCGTCCGGTCCGGCGGCGGCCGCCAGCTGCTTGAGGGCGGTGATCGCCAGCTCGTCGTAGGCGGTGTAATAGTCGGCCCGGCCGGAGTCGGTGAGGTAGAAGACGCGGGAGGGACGCCCCCGGCCGCGGGCGCCGAAGACCCGCTGCTCGCGGCTGGCGATCTGCCCGCTTTCGCCCAGAGCGGACAGGTGACGCCGCACGGCGGCGGCGGTCAGCCCCAGCCGCTCGGCCAGCTGGGCGGCGGTGGAGGGGCCGTGGTGCAGGATCGAGGACATCACACGGTCGCGAGTGGTGCCGTCCGCGGGCTCTTCGAACCGATCACCGCCCGCGGGACGGCCCTCGCCGTGCTCACGCGAGGGATCATTCGAAGTTTTCACAAGTCCATTGTTTCCAAATCAGGGCGTTACGCAAGTAAGGTTACCCTTCCTCTTCCGCGCGGCCCGAGGGGCTCCGGGCCGGCGCCCCCCTCAGCGCTCCCTCGACGCCCTCTCAGCGCCCCCGACGATCACGGGGACGCTCTGGGATCCGGCAGACAATGGGATCCGGCAGACAACTTGTGTGAGATTGCGCACATCGACTGATTTTTCGATGACAACGGGGGATCGGTGACCTAGCGTTGACTCTGAGGGTTCGCGGCACGGCGTCGTGCCAGCACGGCCCCGATGAGTCAATCATCCTGTTTCACCAATCATCTCGGGCTCGAGGAAGAGAACGATCGTGAATGCCAGCCATCACACCACAGGCGCCCCGCCGCGGGCGCATCGCATCGGTCTGCCGGTACTGGGTCTGGCGGTCGGCGGTCTGGCGCTGTTCGGCCTGGCCGGCTGCTCGGGCGGGACGGCCGGCTCCGGTCATGCCAAGGCCGGCGGCGAGGCCAATATCGTGCTGCCGCCACTGACGAGCGGATCGGCGGGATCGCCGGCACCAGCCTGCTGTGGATCGGCCTGGGAGTATGCGTCCTGGGCCTGCTGTTCGGCCTGCTGAGCTACTCGACACTGCACCGGCTGCCCGTGCACCGCTCCATGAAGGAGGTCTCGGAGACCATCTACGAGACCTGCAAGACCTACCTCAAGCAGCAGGCCCGGTTCCTCATGGTGCTGTGGGCGTTCATCGCCGCGGTGATCCTGGTCTACTTCCTGTTCCTCCAGCACATGGGCGCGAAGGTGCTCGTCATCCTGCTGTTCAGCCTGATCGGGATGGCCGGCTCCTTCGGCGTCGCCTGGTACGGCATCCGGGTCAACACCTTCGCCAACTCGCGGACCGCCCACGCCTCGCTGCGCGGCAGGCCCTACGAGTGCTTCGACATCCCGATGCGCTCGGGGATGAGCGTCGGCATGGTGCTCATCTCGGTCGAGCTGTTCATGATGCTGTTCATCATGCTGGTGCTGCCCGGCGACATCGCCGGCGCCTGCTTCATCGGGTTCGCGATCGGAGAGTCCCTGGGAGCGGCCTGCCTGCGGATCGCCGGCGGGATCTTCACCAAGATCGCTGACGTCGGCGCCGACCTGATGAAGATCGCCTTCCACATCAAGGAGGACGACGCCCGCAACCCCGGCGTCATCGCCGACTGCACCGGCGACAACGCCGGGGACTCGGTGGGGCCCTCGGCCGACGGCTTCGAGACCTACGGGGTGACCGGCGTCGCCCTCATCACCTTCCTCATCCTGGCGGTGCCGAACCCCGTCGGAGCAGGTGACCCTGCTGGTGTGGATCTTCGTGGTGCGGGTGGTGATGCTCATCGCATCCTTCGTCTCCTACCTCATCAACAACTCCATCACCCGGTCGCGCTACGCCGATGCCAAGGCCTTCGACTTCGAGAAGCCGCTCAGCTCGCTGGTGTGGATCACCTCGGTGATGTCGATCCTGTTCACCGTGCTCACCACCTGGTGGATGCTCGGCCAGATGCCCGACGGAATGTGGTGGAAGCTGTCGATCATCGTCTCCTGCGGCACCCTGGCCGGGGCCCTCATCCCGGAGCTGGTGAAGTCCTTCACCTCCACCAAGTCCCGCCACGTCCGCGAGGTGGTCACCAGCGCCAAGGAGGGCGGGGCCTCCCTGGACATCCTGTCCGGCCTGGTGGCCGGGAACTTCTCGGCCTTCTGGCTGGGCACTGTCATCGTGGGCCTGATGGGCGTCTCCTTCCTGGTGGCCAGCACCGGGCTGGGCGACATGGGGGCGATGTCCGAGGTGAAGTGGGCGGTCTTCGCCTTCGGCCTGGTGGCCTTCGGCTTCCTCGGGATGGGCGCGGTGACCATCGCCGTGGACTCCTACGGGCCGGTCACCGACAACGCCCAGAGCGTCTACGAGCTGTCCACCATCGAGTCGATCGAGGGGATCGACGAGGAGATCGAGCGGGACTACGGCTTCACCCCGCAGTGGGACGTCGCCAAGCACTTCCTCGAGGAGCAGGACGGCGCCGGCAACACCTTCAAGGCGACCGCCAAGCCGGTGCTCATCGGCACCGCGGTGGTGGGCGCCACCACGATGATCTTCTCGATCATCATGGCGCTCACCGACGGGCTGGCGGCGACCGATCTGGTGACGAAGCTCGGCCTCACCCACGCCCCCTTCCTGCTCGGCCTGATCACCGGCGGGGCGATCATCTACTGGTTCTCCGGGGCCTCGATGCAGGCCGTCACCACCGGCGCCTACCGCGCGGTCGAGTTCATCAAGGACAACATCAAGCTGGACTCGCAGGCCACCAAGGCCTCCATCGAGGACTCCAAGAGGGTCGTTCAGATCTGCACCGAGTACGCCCAGAAGGGGATGCTCAACATCTTCCTCGGGGTGTTCTTCTTCGCCCTGGCCTTCGCCTTCCTCGATCCGTACTTCTTCGTCGGCTATCTCATCTCGATCGCGATCTTCGGGCTGTATCAGGCGATCTTCATGGCCAATGCCGGCGGCGCCTGGGACAACGCGAAGAAGATCGTCGAGGTCGACCTGGACGCCGGGGGCACCCCGCTGCACGACGCCTCGGTGGTCGGTGACACGGTCGGTGACCCGTTCAAGGACACCTCCTCGGTGGCCCTCAACCCGGTGATCAAGTTCACCACCCTGTTCGGGCTGCTGGCGGTGGAGCTGGCGGTCTCGATCGGGACCGGTCTGCTGACCCACATCCTGGCCGCGGTGTTCTTCGTGACGGCGGCGGTCTTCGTCTACCGGTCCTTCTACCGGATGCGGATCCGCAGCGGCGAGGGCCCCGGCAGCGACAAGGATCTGTTCACCTCGCCCAGCACCGACGACTTCCCGGCTCTCGGGGCGACGCCCGTCTCGCCGGGGTCCCCGGCGTCCCCGCAGTCACCGGCGTCCCCGGCGTCCCCGAGTTCGCCCGGCACGCCGGATGCGGTGCGACGCGCCGTCCGGCAGGGTCACCACACCGGCTGAACGCGGGTCCCGGACGCAGCTTCGGCCTGAGCTTCTGCCTGAGCTTCGGAGCAGCCCCGTCCGCGTCCCGGCCGGAATCGCCCGACGGTCCCCGGTCCGCCCCAGCTGGGGCGGGCCGGGGCCGCCGGCACGCCGTACACTGGCGCTCGTGCCGGAACCCGAACCGCTCGTCATCGACGACCTCCATGTCGCCTTCGGCCCCGTCAACGCCCTCGACGGCCTGACTCTCACCGCCCGGCGGGCCGAGATCACCGCGATCCTGGGACCCAACGGCGCCGGCAAGACGACCATGATGCGCTGCTGCACCTCTCTGATCCGGCCGGACTCCGGGAGTCTCAGCGTGCTGGGGCACGAGCCCGGCTCCCCGCAGGCCGCCGAGGCCACCGGGCTGATGCCGCAGAGCGCCGGCGCCTGGGTCAACATCAAGGCCGGTGAGCTGCTGCACTACATGGCCGGGATGTACGCCGACCCGATCGATCCCGAACTGCTCATCGATGCGCTGGGGATCAGGTCCTTCGCCCGCACCACCTACCGCCGGCTGTCCGGCGGCCAGCAGCAGTCGGTCAACCTGGCGGCGGCGATCATCGGGCGGCCCCGGCTGGTCTTCCTCGACGAGCCCACCGCCGGGATGGACCCGCACGCCCGTCATCACACCTGGGACGTCATCGAGGAGTTGCGCCGCGACGGCGTCTCCGTGGTGCTCACCAGCCACGCGATGGACGAGGCCGCCCGGCTGGCCGACCACATCTGGATCGTCGACCAGGGCCGGGTCGCCATTCACGGCGGCGTCGCCGAGCTCACCGCCGAGGCGAGCCTGGAGGACGTCTTCCTGGCGCACACCAGCGACCGGGCCGATGCCTCCTTCCAGCCCTCCTCGGACCAGACCCCGTCGCGCCAGACCTCGACCGGGAGGAGCTGAGATGAGCGCACTCGATCTTCATCCGGCCCCGCGCGCCGCCTCGCCGGCCGCCAGGATCCGCAATCACGGCCTCACCGAGGCCAGGCTGGTGATGCGCAACGGGGAGCAGCTGGTGCTGGCCCTGGTGGTGCCGATCGCCATCCTGGTCGCCGGGAAGTACGTCGGCGACCGGGTCGGGCTGCCGCTGTCCATGCTCGGCCCCTCGGTGCTGGCGCTGGCGATCTGGTCGACCTGCTTCACCTCCCAGGCGATCCAGACCGGCTTCGAGCGGCGCTACGGCGTCCTGGAGAGGCTCGCCGCGACGCCGCTGGGGCGCAACGGACTGCTGGCCGGCAAGGCTCTGGCCTACTCCCTGATCTCCGCCCTGCAGGTGGTGATTCTGGTCGTGGTCGCCGTCATTCTGGGCTGGCGTCCGGTGGGATCGGCGCTGGCGTGGCTGCCGATGCTGCTCTCGGTGATCCTGGGGATGTCGAGCTTCTCGCTGTTCGCCCTGGCTCTGTCCGGATCGTTGAAGGCCGAGGTCACCCTCGCCTCGGCCAACCTGATCTATCTCCTCGGCCTGGCCGGCGGCGTCATGTGGCCGCTCAAGGACTACCCGTCCGGGGTGCGGACGGTCGTCGCCCTGCTGCCCACCACCGCACTGGGGGAGTCTCTGCGCGCCTGGGGGGACGGCGTCGCCGTGTGGTGGCCGGTGCTCAGCCTGGCGCTGTGGACCGTCGTGCTGGGTCTTGTCGCGCGCAAGGTGTTCCGGTGGGTCTCCTGAACTCCGTCAGCGGCACCCGCAAGGCACTGCACGGCTGGGCGCTGGCGACCCTGATCGTCAACATGGCGCTGATCGTCACGGGCGCCGTGGTGCGGCTCACCGGCTCGGGACTGGGCTGCCCGACCTGGCCGCACTGCACCGAGAACTCCTTCGTGCCGCACCAGTCGATGGGCATCCACGGAGCGATCGAGTTCGCCAACCGGATGCTCACCTTCGTGCTGCTCATCACCTCCGCGATGACCGTGGTGGCGGCCACCCGGACTCGGGCGGCCGGCAATGTGCGGTCGCTGGCCTGGGTGGCGCTGGTCGGCATCCCGCTGCAGGCGGTGGTCGGCGGGTTGAGCGTGCTCACCGGACTCAATCCGTTCGTGGTGGCCCTGCACCTGCTGCTGTCGGTGGCCATCATCCTGGTCGCCGTGAAGCTGGTCTGGGTGGTGGGACGCCGTCCTCGGGCCGAGGTCGACGGCCTGGCGATGGGTCTGGTGCGGGCCGTGGTGGCCGTCACCCTGGTGGTGATGTGGCTGGGCACCATCGTCACCGGTTCCGGACCCAATGCCGGTGACGCCGGGGCTCGCCGGACCGGCTTCCAGCTGGAGACGGTGGCCCGTCTTCACGGCGTCTCGGTGTGGATCCTGGTCATCCTCACCCTGGCCTGCCTGGCGCTGGCGATCGCCCGCAAGGCGGCGCCGATGCGCCGGTGGGCCCTCGTGCTGCTGGCCGTGGAGATCTTCCAGGCGATCATCGGCTACGCCCAGTACTTCGCCCATCTCAATCCGTTCCTGGTCTTCTGGCACATGGTCGGGATCTCGCTGTGTGCGATGGCGGTGGGGGCGCTGTGGTCCAGCGTCAAACCCTTCCAGGCCCCCGATCTGACTCCCCGGGAGAGCTGACTCGGGCGTCTGGGTGCCCTTGTGGACCCGGCGGCGTGCGCGCCGTGAGGGGCGGCGCCGCCCGAGCTACGGCCTCCAGCCTCCCGCACCGCGTCCCCCGACTCCCGCACGGCGTCTCCCAACCTCCCGCACGCCTGCGTTGCTTTCTTCTTCCCTCCGCACGCCACCTGACTTTCTCTTCCCCCCTCCGCACGAGGCGCCTCTTCCTCCACGAGACGCCAGCTACATGAGGCGTCTCGTGGAGGAAGGGGCGCCTCGTCGAGGATGAGGGACGAAGTAGGAGGCAGCGAGGCGGAAGACGGAACCGGGTCAGCGCCACCGGTGCGCCGTCAGCCTCCCAAAGTTGTCCACAGGGAGCCGGAGCCGGGCCGCGCTGTTGTCCACAGGTTTGAGATTGACTCTGGTGCCGACGGACTTTTCATGGCTGGCTTGTCTCATGACTGAGCAGAACTACAGGCGGGTCCTGCGAGTGTCTGAGCTTGCGCGCCAAGGTGTCGGACCCAATGAGATCGCACGACGCAGGAGAGACGGCACCTTCACCTCCGTGCGTCGCGGTGCCGTGGTGGAGGGTCCACCCGAACGAGACGCCAGACGCCATCAGCTGGAACTCATCGCCGCGACCATGCCGATGCTGTCCGGCGGCGAGGAGGTGCTCACTCATACCTCGGCCGCAGCTCTGCTTGGTCTGCCGATGACCTTCATGGGTTCCGATCGGGTGTGGCTCAACCGGCCCGCTGGAAGCAGTTCTCACCGGCGTCGGCAACTTGTCGTGAGGGACGGACCGATGGAGCCGGACGAGATCGCAGAGGTGAATGGCCTGCTGGTCACCGGTCTCGAGCGAACCGCGGTCGACATGGCCCGGGAGTTCGGTTTCGTCACAGGAGTGATGATGGCGGACGCCGTACTGCGCCGGTCCGGGTCGCCGGAGCAGGTTGCAAGAACTTGTGCGACGTGGTGCCCGGCGTCGGGGCAATGCCACGGCCAGGGCGGTGGCGGCATTTGCCGACGAGCTGCCCGAGAGCCCGGGCGAGTCGCTGATGAGGGCTCAGCTGGAGCTCCAAGGATGCCCTGCGCCGGAGCTCCAGGTTGAGATCCTTGATCTGCACGGGTTCCTTGTGGCGCGCTGCGACTACGGCTGGCGCGAGCAGGGGGTGGTCGGGGAGTACGACGGGATGGAGAAGTACGGGCGCCTTCTGAAACCGGGGCAGACGGTCTCCGATGTGGTCGATGCGGAGAAGGAGCGCGAGGCCAACATCCGCGATCAAGGCCTGGAGATCATCCGCTTCTCCCGGGCCGATCTGCGCAGTCCCAGAGCCGCCGCGACGCGACTCAACCGTCTCTTGAGCAGCCGGGCTCGGAGTGGGATGACTGTAGCGCCGGGGATCTGGGCGGGCCCCCGACGAGTGGCGACGACGTCACGCAGCCCTGTCTCAGTCGGCCCTGTCTGGGACGACGAGGCGCCCCTTCTTCCACCGAACGCCAGCTAGATGAGGCGCCTCGTGGAGGAAGGGGCGCCTGGTGGGGAAGGGCGGAGAGACGGTGGAAAGAAGCCGGTGGGTGAGGGGCCGGTCGATGCGGGGCGGTCTCGTTTCAGAGAACCTGACTTCGACGTAAACTAGACACATGTCTACATATGTTGGACGACTCCCCTCCGCGACGCGGACATGGGAACACGACGAGTCATGGGAGGTCGGTCGGGATGTTTGAGACTGTCGAAATGGGATCATTGCGCGTGTCTCGAGTCGGGCTGGGGTGCATGCCGCTGACGATGACCTACGGCAGGCCCAGTCCGGAATCCGCGGTGGCGACCGTGCACGCGGCACTCGATGCGGGCGTCACGCTGTTCGACACTGCGGACATGTACGGCGTGGGCGCGAATGAGCGGCTGCTGGGACGAGCCCTGGTCGGGCATCGTGACGAGGTGACGATCGCCACGAAGCTCGGGATCGTCGCGCTGCCCGGTGTGGGGATTCCGGTGGGCCTGAATGCGCGCCCGGAGCGGGTGCGACGGTGCGTGGAGGGTTCGCTGCACCGGCTGAGGACCGACCACATCGACCTGCTGTACCTGCACCGGGTGGACCCGTCGGTGCCGGTCGAGGAGACGATCGGCGCGATGGCCGAGCTGGTCGACAAGGGCAGTGTGCGCGAACTCGGTGTGTGCGAGGTCTCCGCCGAGCTGTTGGAGCGGGCGGACGCCACGCACCGGCTCGCCGCATTGCAGTCGGAGTGGTCCCTGTTCAGCCGGGATGTCGAAGCCGGGCCGCTGGACGCCGCCCGCCGTCTCGGACTGACCGTCGTGGCCTACAGCCCTCTGGGGCGAGGCATGCTCACCGGCGACCCGGCGTCCACGACGCGACTGTCGGTGCTGGACGTGCGCAGATTCCTGCCCAGGTGGCGGGGGAAGAACCTGCAACGCAATCTCGAGATGGTCGAGGTGGTCCGGGAGATCGCGGACGCCCACGGCTGCACGCCGGCTCAGGTCGCGCTGGCCTGGCTCTTCGGCCAGGGTCGCGACGTGGTACCGATCCCGGGAACCTCGAGTCCGCGGCACCTGCGCGCCAATCTTGCGGCCCTTGATGTCGAGATCACCGAGCAGGATGTCGCTCGGCTCGACCGACTGGAGGCCTTCGGCGCCCGAGGCGAGGGGTTCGGTCGCAAGAAGCCCCTGTAGTCAACTCGTCTGTAGTCAACTCGTCGGTGATCAGTTGGCCGGACCGGCGACGAGCCTCACCAGATCTGCGACCAGGGTGTGGTCGGCGTCCCATCCAACCAGGGCGGCTCGCCCGGGCAGACAGACGATCCCGTGCAGACCGCACCAGAACATCCGCGCTGCCGATCGCGGCTCCAGCGGCCCGGGGCAGGTGGAGATCAGTGCCACGGCCGTCGCGAACAGCCCTACTCCGGGCAGGTCAGCAGGCTCGGGGGCGATCAGGGAGCTGTCGAACAGAGCGTGGTAGGCGACCAGATTCGCCCGCCCCTGCTGCACATAGCGGGCGCCGAGCTCAGCGAGCCGGCTGCGGGCCGCCGCAGGGGTGAGATCCTCCACCACGATCCCGTCGCACAGCGCGGCGGAGAAGCGTTGGAATCTGCGAGTGAGGACCTCCCCGAGCAGAGCCTGGCTGCTCTCGAAGTGCCGGTAGGGAGCCATCGGAGAGACGCCGGCTCGCCGGGCCACCTGACGCAGGGAGATCACATCCGGCGAGACCCCCTCGTCCAGCAGCCCGTCCGCCGCGACCAGCAGGTCCTCCCGCAACCTCCAGCCCTCGCCCCGCCGATTGCGCGTGCGGGAAGCGCGGCCAGGAGCAGGAGCACGGGGATGGTCGGCGTCGCGATCTGCTGCTGAGGGCATGCTCAGCAGCTTAAGCAGGGCAAGAACCCACCCGCGAGGCGCCCCTTCTTCCACGAGACGCCTCATGTAGCTGGCGTCTCGTGGAGGAAGAGGCGCCTCGTCGTGACCGCGGGGCGCCGATCGGACTGTCGAGCGAGGAGAGTGCCGGCCCGCGGCGGCCTGATGGTCCCGATCACTCCCGATAGGGCACGTTTCGCCATCGCGCGTGCAGATTCACGGCGTGTCGGGAGTGATCGGGACCAGACAGATGACCAGGTCGGCAGATCAGGGCAGCAGGGGATCCACCGCGATCGCCAGGAAGACCAGCGAGAGATAGGTGTTCGACCAGTGGAACAGCCTCATCGGCTTGAGCTGGGCGTCCCTCAGCCCGGCCCGGGCCCGGCGCAGCAGCTGCACCGCCTCCCACAGGAAGATCGCCCCGGCCACCGCGCACACCGCGGGGTAGAGCCAGTTCATCTGCGCCACCGGCCACAGCACCAGAGAGGTGGCCACCGTCAGCACGCTGTAGACGAGGATCTGGACGCACACCGCGGGCGCCTCGCGGACCACCGGCAGCATCGGGACGCCGCCGGCCGCGTAGTCCTCCCGGTAGCGCAGGCCGAGCGCCCAGGTGTGCGGAGGGGTCCAGAAGAACACCAGCAGGAACAGCACCAGCGGCTCCCAGCCCACCCGGCCGGTCACCGCCGTCCAGCCGATCAGCGGCGGGAAGCAGCCGGCGATCCCGCCCCAGATGGTGTTCTGCCAGGTGCGCCGCTTGAGCACCAGGGAGTAGATGAACACGTAGAACAGGTTCGCCGCCACGGCCAGCCCGGCCGACAGCCAGTTGGCGCCGAGGCCGAGCAGCAGGGCGCCCACGACCCCGAGCGCCACGGCGAACACCAGGGCGTTGCGGGTCGCCACCACATGCCGGGGCATCGGGCGGCGTCGGGTACGGCGCATCCTCTCGTCGATGTCGGCGTCGATCACGCAGTTGAAGGCGTTGGCGCTGGCGGCCTCCAGGAAGCCGCCGACCAGGGTCACCAGGGCGAGCCGCCAGTCGGGCACTCCACCGGAGGCCAGGAACATCACCGGGAGAGTCGCGACCAGCAGCAGTTCGATGACCCGGGGCTTGGTGAGCGCCACGTAGGCCTCGAACTTGGCGCGAGCCGGCGTCTTCACCTTGCGGCTTCCCCGATGACGCGACCGCCCGGCGCCCTCGCCACGCTCGGAACCCGCGGACCCCGCAGCGCCGGAGGCCCCCGCGACGCCACGGTCGGCGGTCAGGGCCTCGGATGCTCTCAACGGTCTCGACGTGTTGTGGGTCACGGTGTCCTTCGGATGGCTGGGGGCCCGCCTCAAGACCGGTCCCCTCACCGGAACCCGCTCTCAGCGCTGAGGCCGAGTGTAGGCAACTCTGCGAAGCCCGGCGAGCCCTTGCCGGGTCTATCGCGGACGGCGAAGCAGCGGTCACCGGGCTGCGACTAGCCTACTGGAGTGACCGTCGGCGTCCTGTGGGCGCGATCACGGCGATCATCTCCACTGACCGGAAGGACGACGCGTGAGCAACCTCGGGACTGATCTAGGCGGGCTCCGGCAACGCACCCGCAATCCCCTTCGGGATCCGTTGGACCGGCGTCTGCCGAGGATCGCCGGACCGTGCGTGCTGGTGCTGTTCGGGGTGACCGGAGACCTGTCGCGCAAGAAGCTGATGCCGGCGGTCTACGACCTGGCCAACCGGGGGCTGCTCCCGCCCGGATTCGGGCTGGTCGGCTTCGCCCGCCGGGACTGGGAGGACGAGGACTTCGCCCAGGTGGTCCACGACGCCGTCGCCGAGCACTCCCGCACCCCCTTCCGCGAGGAGGTCTGGCAGCAGCTCCTGGAGGGCATCCGATTCGTCCGCGGCGAATTCGACGACGACGACGCCTTCGCCCGGCTGGCCGCGACCATCCGCGATCTGGACGAGGAGCGCGGCACCGGCGGCAACCACGCCTTCTACCTGTCCATCCCGCCGAAGTCCTTCGAGAAGGTCATCGGCCAGCTGAAGAGCCACGGAATGGCCGACCAGGACTCCAAGCACTGGAACCGGGTGGTCATCGAGAAGCCCTTCGGCCACGACCTGGTCAGCGCCCGCCATCTGGACGCCCTGCTGTCGGGGACCTTCTCCCCCGACGCCGTCTTCCGGATCGACCACTACCTGGGCAAGGAGACGGTCCAGAACGTCATGGCGCTGCGCTTCGCGAACCAGATCTACGAGCCGATCTGGAACCGGAACTACGTCTCCCACGTGCAGATCACGATGGCCGAGGACATCGGCATCGCAGGCCGGGCGGGCTACTACGACGGGATCGGCGCGGCCCGCGATGTCATCCAGAACCACCTTCTCCAGCTGCTCGCGCTCACCGCGATGGAGGAGCCCACCAACTTCGAGGCCGAGCAGCTGCGCACCGAGAAGAAGAAGGTGCTGGCCGCGGTCAGCCTGCCCGACGACCTGGACGCCCACACCGTGCGCGGCCAGTACCTGGCCGGCTGGCAGGGCGGCCAGCGGGTGCGCGGCTATCTCGAGGAGGACGGCGTCGACCCGCACTCCACCACCGAGACCTACGCCGCCATCACGGTCGGCGTCGACAACCGCCGGTGGGCCGGGGTGCCGTTCTACCTGCGCACGGCCAAGCGGATGCCGCGCCGGGTGACCGAGGTGGCGCTGAACTTCCGGCGCGCCCCCCACCTGCCCTTCCACGACACCCAGTCGCTGGGATCCAACGCCCTGGTGCTGAGGATCCAGCCGAATGAGGGAGTCACCCTGCGATTCGGCGCCAAGGTGCCGAGCACCCAGAACTCGGTGCGCGACGTCACAATGGACTTCGGCTACGGCAGCTCCTTCACCGAGTCCAGCCCGGAGGCCTATGAGCGGCTCATCCTCGACGTCCTGCTGGGCGATCCGCCGCTGTTCCCGCAGCACGAGGAGGTGGAGCTCGCCTGGAAGATCCTGGACCCGATCCTGGACCACTGGGCGGACTCCCCCACCCCGCCGTACGGATATGCCTCCGGCACCTGGGGGCCCGCCGCCGCCAAGGAAATGCTGGCCCGCGACGGTTTCGAGTGGCGCCGGCCCTGAGCCCGCCAGATAAGGACTTCTGACATGATCGTCACTCTCAACGACACCACCGCGGCCGAGATCAACGCCGCGCTGATCGAGAACCATCGCGAGACCGGTGGCACCGCCCTGGTGCACACCCTCATCACCATCTGCGACGCCTCCCGCTACGAGACGGTGCTGGCCGACGCCATCGACGCGGCCCGCGAGCACCCCGCCCGGGTGCTGATGGTGGTCCACACCAAGGCGAGCAAGTCCACCCTCGACGCCGAGATCCAGACCTCCGAGACGACGCCGGGAGACGTCATCGTGCTGCGGGTCAGCGGTGAGATCGCCAAGCACTCCGAGTCCGTCGTGCTGCCCCTGCTGCTGACGGACTCCCCGGTGATCGCCTGGTGGCCCTATGACGCCCCCAAGGATCTGGCGGCGGATCCGATCGGCCGACTGGCCACCCGCCGGATCTCCGACTCGAACACCGCCGAGGACGCCCGCGAGGCCCTCCGGGTGCGCGCCGCGCACCTGTCCCCGGGCGACTCGGATCTGTGCTGGGCCCGCATCACCTCATGGCGGGCGCTGGCCGCAGCGGCGATGGACCAGCACCCGAGCCTGGTGCACTCGGTCCGGGTGGAGGCCGACCCCAGCAACGGCCCCACCTCCCTGCTCACCGCCTGGCTGGCGCTCAAGCTGGACGTCCCGGTGGAGCGGATCGACGCCACAGGTCCCGGCGGGATCATCTCGCTGGCGCTGACCACGGCCGCCGGCGATATCGAGATCCGCCGCACCAACGGCCGCTCGGCGGTCTACCGGATCCCCGGGGAGCCGGCCCGCGGCGTCGCCCTGGATCGGCGCAGCATCGCCGAGGTGATGGCCGAGGAGCTGCGGCGCCTGGACCCGGACCCGGTGCAGGCCCAGGTGATGGAGGCGCTGCGCAAGGGGGTCGGGCAGGCGCCGACCGTCTCCGGAAAGTCCGATGCGCCCAAGAAGGGGCGGAAGACCGCCGCTGCCGGCACGGCGAAATCGGGCGGCACGGCGGAAACGGGCGGAACGGCGGAATCGGGCGGCTCGGCCAAGACGAACAGCCCGGCCGAGGCGGACGGGAAACCGGCGAAGTGAATACCCCCCGCGTGATGCGCTACCAGTCGGCCGACGACCTCTCCGAGGGGGTCGCCCACCGGTTGGCGCACAACATCGTGCTGATGCAGTCCGAGCAGCCCCGGGTGGACCTCTGCCTGACCGGCGGCCGGATCGCCAACCAGATCTACGGCCGGCTGGCCAATGCCGCCGAGTGCGGCCAGGTCAATCCCGAGAAGCTGCACGTGTGGTGGGGAGACGACCGCTTCGTGCCGGCCGGGGATCCGGACCGCAACTCCCTGCAGAGCCTGCTGCAGCTGTCGAAGGCCTTCCACCTCGATCCGGCCAACACCCATGTGATGCCGGCCGCCGATGGGAAGGCCGACCCGGATGAGGCGGCCTACTCCTACGCCGAGGAGGTCGGGGACACCGCCTTCGACATCTGCCTGCTGGGGATGGGGCCGGACGGCCACGTCGCCTCCCTGTTCCCCGGCCATCCGGCCTTCGTGGCCGACACCACTCAGATCGCGGTCGGCGTCATCGATTCGCCGAAGCCGCCGCCGGAGCGGATCTCGCTGACCCTGCCGGTGATCAACCGGTCGCGCAGGGTCTGGTTCCTGGTGAGCGGCGCGGAGAAGGCCGGGGCCGTCTCCCGGGTCTTCGCGGGGGACGAGTCGCTGCCCGCCGCCCTGGTGCACGGCACCGAGGAGACCTGCTGGATGACCGATCCCGAGGCAGCCGGCGGACTTCCCCGGTACAACTGCGCCCTGTAGCGCCTGCCGGCGCTTGCAGCGCTGCGGTCGTGGGCGCTGGGTAGCATGGCCACGCGCCCGTCTGTTCTGAACCCGAGGGAGACCATGAGTCAGCCGAAGTCATCACGTCGCGAGGCGCTGCGCGCCCAGCAGGAGGCCGAGGAGCGCGCCGCCAAGCGCAAGAAGTTTCTCGGCGTCATCGCCGGGGTGGTCGTCATCGTGGTCGCCGCCGTCGCGGTGATCGTCGGTGTGAATCACCGTCAGCGCTCAAGCCAGGCGGCCTCGTCGGTCTCCTCGGCCCAGGTCGTTCCGCCGAACGCCGATCCCAAGACCGGCATCATCACGGTGAACGGCGACACGGCCAAGAGCGGCGTGCCGACCCTGACGATCTACCAGGACTACCAGTGCCCCAACTGCAAGGCCGCCGAGGACACCTACGGCCCGTCGATCAACGCACTGGCCAAATCCGGTGACATCAAGCTCCAGTACTGGACGCTGACCTTCCTGGACAAGAATATGAACAATGACGCCTCCTACCGGGCCGCGATGGGCGCCGCCTCTGCCGCCATGGTCGGCAAGTACGAGGCGTATCACGACGCGATCTACAAGAATCAGCCGGCCCAGGAGGGCGCGGGATACACCGACGATCAGCTGCGCAATACCTTCGCCAAAGACGCCGGTATCACCGGGGACGATCTCACGAAATTCCAGAAGTACTACGACACCAAGGCGACGTCCGATTTCGTGAAGAATGCAGCCGAGAAGGGAGTGACGGAGGGCTCGAAACTGGACAGCCAGTTCGGCACCCCGTTCTACACCGTCAACGGCAAGCCGTACACCGGCTGGCAGTCCATCAACAGCCCGACCGCCGCGCAACATGCTGGCCTCCATCAAGGCCGCAGCCTGACTGGCGCCTCACCCGCCGGGCCGCTCCGGAACCGCGTTGATAGCCTGACCTCGGATCAGTAGGACATGCGGGCGAGAGGCGTCCAGGATGAGCGAGTCGAAGCGGTCGCGCCGGGCGGCGCTGCGGGCCCAGCAGGAGGCGGCGGAGCGTGCCGCCAAGCGCAAGAAGGTGATCGGCGTCATCGCCGGGGTGGTCGCGATCGCGGTGATCGTTGTGATCGCAACGGTCACCATCAACAACCACAAGCGTTCAGAAGCAGCGAACGCGCCGGTCACCAGCGCGCAGGTGACCCCGCCGAGTGCCGACGCAGCGACGGGTACCTACACGGTCAATCCGAAGACCGCGAAGCAAGATGCGCCAACCCTGACGTTGTACGAAGATTATCAGTGCCCCAACTGCAAAGAGACGGAAGACATCTACGGCCCCGTGCTCAAACAGCTTGCGGCGTCCGGAGATATCAAGCTTCAGTACCGGACACTGACCTTCTTGGATAACGGAAGGAATGATTCTTCCTACCGGGCGGCGATGGCCGCCGCTTCGGCCGATATGGTCGGTAAGCTCGAGGCGTATCACAACATGATCTACAAGAATCAGCCAGCCCGCGAGGGCGATGGCTACACCGATGATCAGCTGCGCAACGTCTTTGCGAAAGATGCCGGAATCACCGGATCCGATCTCACAAATTTCCAGAAATACTACGACACGAAAGCAACATCCGCTTTCGTGAAGAATGCCGCTGCCAAGGGCCTGACTGCAGGCGCAAAACTCGCCGCGGACGACCCATCCGCCTTCCCGCCAAGCGGCTACTTCGGCACGCCCACGTTCACCGTCAACGGGAAGGTGTACACCGGCTGGCAGTCCATCAACGATCCGACCGCCGCGAACATGCTGGCCTCCATCAAGGCTGCAGCCTGACTGAGGCCGCGCTGGCGGTCTTACCACTCAAAGTCGAGGTTCCTGGTGGGGCCGACTGACTTCACATCACGAAGGACGCCGACGTCATGGCCAGGTGTCCAGGAACCCGGCCGGACGCCGAGGAGGTCGAGCAGGAAAGGCGTGACCTGCTCTGAATGGAGCGGGCCATGTCCAACGGTTCGCTGCCGAAGTTCCTCGCCCACGCCGGTGGAACCGATCCTGTGGAGGAGAAGGAAAGAGCGTCGCACGTCGACCTCATCCTCGCCGTGACCGCCCTCCGGCTTGTGACCATGATCCGTGACCACAGCGATGAGCCACTCCTCCCCCAGCTGTTCGTAACGTTCGGCCACCGCTTTGACCAGATAACGGACATTCTCGTCCACGCGTCGGATAGCGTCGAGGTATTCGGGCGCTGCGGCGCCATAGCTGTGACCGGACTCATCGACGCCTTCGAAGTACACGAACGCGGCGTCGGGGCCTTCATGATTGAGGGTCCACGACGCATGGGTGCGTACCTGTTGATCCGCACTGATGCATCCTCGGGAGAAATCGGTCGCGCAATAGACTTGATGCTGTCCGCCGGCCCACTGATCGGTGCGACTGTGAATGACGGGCCCAGGGCCGCTCGGACTGACGAGAGCGTCCCAGGTGGCGGCCGCATAGGTCCGTGCGGACGGGTTGGCGAAGTACACCTGCGAAAGAATGTCTGGCGTCTGCGCCAGATGATGTCCAACGAACTCGTTCCACCACACGTTGTTCTGCTCATGCGTGGTGCCCGTGAGAAGCGACGACCAACCGGGTCCTGAATCAGTGGGGGGCGTCATCCACACGGGGAGGATCGTCCCGCCCGCGAGCATGCGCGCAAGAGTCGGTGCGACCACCTCTCCTGTGGGAACCACCGTGGGTGCGTCCTCGGCCCGGGGAACCGCAGCAAATCGAGGGTCGGCCGGATGATCCGGTTCAGCAAATCCATCATGAGCAGTGAGCGCATGGGGGACAGCAAGGTCGATCCTCAGCCCGTCCAGGCCGATCAGGAGCAGTTTCATACTGTGTGCACTTCCGTAGATTCCAACTGTGTGAGCTTCGCCAACTCTGGCGAAAGCCCGGTATCGGTGACGATGTGAGTGATGCTGCCGAGACTCAATGCCGTGAAAGCGCCAGTGCCGGGAAACTTCGAAGCGTCGGCGACCAGTACCGACTGAGTCGCCCGGTGCACCGCCGCAGCCTTGACCTGCGCGGCACGCTCATCGGTGTCGCGGACCTCCCCGTCATCCGTGACACCCGAGCAGCCGATGACAGCGCAGTCGATCAGCAGCGACCTCAGTCCATCGCGCACGCTGCCGCCCTGCATACTTCGGTACTCCCGGTTGTACACGCCCCCGAGCACGATGAGGTCGATGCGCTCGGCCTCGCCGAGCAGGTTCACGATCCCGAGGGAGTTGGTAGCCACAGTCAGGCTCCGCTGCCGAAGCAACCGGGCCAGTTCGTAGGTCGTGGTGCCGGCATCGAGAAAGACGGTTTCTCCATCCTCGATGAGGCCAGCCGCCGTCCGGGCGATTGCCTGCTTGGCCTCGCTGTTCCTGGCCAGCACCTCGTCGAAAGGCTCGTCAAGCACCCGCCCCCTGACATCGCCTCCAGGCGATTGCCCCATACCCGGATCCTTCTCGGACGCCCCGGCATCGCGCAGACGTGCGCCGCCGAACACTCGCTCGATCAGACCTGCATCGTCCAACGAACGCAAGTCCCGCCGCGCTGTCGCCGCCGAGATGCCCAGCGTGCCCGCGATCTCGCCGGTCGACAGCACCGAGCGCTCTCGAAGCAGTTCCTCGATGGCAGTCAGACGTGCGGCTTGAATCATGGGCAGACCATATCCGTACTGCGACAACTACACAAGAGAAACGATCAGTTTCGCTCATCGTGAGTCACCGACCCGCGAGACGACACGCCCAACTTGCTCATGTTCGCTCTCTGGTGAACACTAATGATTACGGGTGATGGACAGCCTCACAGGATCAAGCCTGACCGACGTCAGGTCTGATCAGGATGGAGCCATGATGCACGCAGCGGGCGCAGACCACGCCGGCCTATTGCAGTTTCCCTCTCACAACCGTCTCGATCTGCTGGCTGTGGGCAGCTTGTTCCTCGACGTCGTCTATGGTCCTGTCGGGACGCCACCCGAGTTCGGGACACGAGATCTTCAGTCCAGAGGCGCATCTACAGCCCGGCGGCATCGCCAACTTCACGTCCACGGCGGTCGCTCTCGGTGCCCGCACCGGCTTGGCAGCCGTCATCGGCGACGGTGCTGCGAGTCGGCTCACCCTAGACATGCTCGAAAAGGACAGGATCGACACTTCCCGGATGGTGCACGTCTCGGGTTGGGACGTGCCCGTCACCTCAGCCTTCACTTACAACGGCGACCGCGCACTCGTCACCGGGGGCATGCCCACACCGCTCGACGTGCATACGAGTCTTCAGGTGGAAGCGGTGGGAGCAGTCGCTCTGCACCTTCAACTGGCAGACATTCCCTGGCTCCCCGAGACAACCGCCCGGGTGTTCGGCGACGTCGGCTGGGACGACAGCGGGCGATGGGACCGGGCGGTGCTTCGCCACCTGGAACACTGCGAAGGTTTCCTGCCCAACCTGGATGAGGCGCAGGCCTATACGCGCACAGACACTCCGCTTGCAGCGGCAAGGGCGCTCAGTGAGCTCGTACCCATAGTTGTTGTGACATGCGGCGAGGCCGGCGCAATCGCAATCGACTCGCGTACAAGTACCGAAGTTTCGGTACCCGCTCTCCACTTGGGCCCAGTTGACCCGACAGGAGCCGGCGACACATTTGGGGCAGCCTTCATTCTCGCCCTCACCGCAGGGTGGGGACTCCGGGATGCTGTCGAATTCGGCACACTCACCGCCACCGCTCGCGCGGCCGGCGTGAACGGCCCTCTCACTCCTCCAACAGAAACTCAACTAGCTACTATCGCCTGGCAGCACAATCTGCACATCACCGGACGATTCTCGACCAGATTCAAGCATCCCGTTCCTCTAG
Organism: Acidipropionibacterium sp.; assembly: GCA_022647765.1. Taxonomy (GTDB): domain Bacteria; phylum Actinomycetota; class Actinomycetes; order Propionibacteriales; family Propionibacteriaceae; genus Acidipropionibacterium. The sequence goes on along the minus strand of JALCLH010000010.1, from coordinate 52,734 downwards.
CACATCCACACCCGCCTTTACCGTCAATTGAGCAATAGCAACTAAGGACCAGAATGATGTCACGGAAGCTTATCTCACGACGTTCTTTTTTCGGACTCTCAGCAGCAGCATCAGCCGCCATGCTGGCAGCATGCTCTACAAGCACTACCGCACCTACACAATCATCAGCAACCAAGAACCTTCGCCTATGGACCTGGCCTGACGGGTTCGGCAAGCCTGTTCTGTCCGCAGTCAAGTCAGAGTTCCCCAATGTCACACTCACGCAGACGATTCAGGGCGGAGATTTCAAGCAGAAACTCCAGACCACACTTCAAGCAGGAACCGGCCTTCCAGACATCACCGGGATCAAAGGCGAGGACATCGCATACTTCAAGTCGGTTCCGGAGTATTTTGTCGACCTGAACACGTTGGGGGCATCCAGTCACAAGTCCGACTACTTCGACTGGAAGTGGCAGCAAGGCACTACCACTGACGGAAAGCAAATTGGAGTTCCCATTGATATCGGGCCAACCGCCCTGTACTATCGTTCCGACATCTTCGAGCAATGCGGACTTCCGAGCGATCCGGAAGAGGTAGCGGCCGCTGTCAGGACTTGGGATGAGTACTTTTCACTCGGCATCAAAATGAAAAAAGCCAACCCGAAACTGTATCTCGTTCGCAACCTTGCAAGCATTTTCGAGATCTCATGGCGCCAGTCCGGAAAAGGATTCATCAACGATCACGCGGTGTTCATCGGGGACCAGGAGCATATCAAGAAAGCATGGGATCTCTGTATCCAAGCACAAAAGGATGGGATTAACGCCGGTTTCGATAGTAACACCACCGACTCCACGGCCGCTGTCGCCAACGGCACACTCCCAGCTGATTTCGGAGCTTCTTGGCATCTCGCGGACCTCATGGTCGATGCACCAAAGACCTCTGGAAAATGGCGGGTGTGCGGGCATCCCGAGCGTTCTACAAATCTTGGCGGGTCATTTCTTGGAATTCCAGCTAAAGCAAGCGACAAGGACACTTCCTTCAAGATACTCCTATACATCCTGAACGCTTCAAATGAAGCCAGTGAGTATGTACACTCCGGAAACTTTCCGGCCAATCGTGAGGCTACGCATTCTTCTCAAGTTACGGGTGCGGTTCCATTCCTTGGGAATCAGAAGGCCGGAATTCTCTTCGCCAAGCTTGCAGAGACGGTTCGGCCGCTCTTCGAAGACCCTAACGAGAACACGGTAAACGCCCCATTCTACTCACAGCTGCAACTCGTCGAATCTAGTGGCAAGGATCCTAAAAAGGCCTGGGATGACGCCGTCAGCCAGGCCAAGCGCCTCGCAAAGCAGAATGGCATTTCGGTGGACTGATTATGTCTACCCTAGCCGAAAGGCCCCTCAGCCGGCCCGTACGACACCTGCCTCGGAAGAAACACACTCCCCCAGATAGCGGACTCATCCGGGTGAGGGGGAAGCGATCCGTTCCCGCATACCTGTCCTTGATGCCGTTCTTCGCCGCTTTCGCGATCTTCATGATGCTTCCGATACTCTTTACTCTTGGAATAGCGTTCACCGATTGGAAGGGCATTGGGAAGTTCCACTTTGTCGGCACCCAGAATTTTCAGTATCTTCTTGGAGATCCGCTCTTCTGGAAGTCACTGCTAAACACGGTCGTTATTGGAATTATGGCGACCGTCCCATGCTTAGTGCTGGCAACACTCGTCGCGCTAGGCCTTAACTCCACCGTCCGTTTCTCGAACACCTATCGCGTTGCGTACCTCATCCCGAACATCACCTCACTGGTAGCAATGGGGATCCTGTTCAGTTCCATATTCTCCTCCAACTTCGGCATAGCGAATGCTCTGCTGAACTGGATCGGTCTTAGCCCTATCAGATGGATGCAAACCGAATGGGGCATCAAGGTTGCTATTTCAACACTCAGCTGCTGGAGTTTCGTCGGATACAACTCGTTGCTGATCCTAGCCGGTCTTCAATCCATCGATAAGCAGGTGTACGAAGCAGCTCACCTGGACGGCGCAGGGCCCGTGAGAACTTTCTTCTCTATCACGCTTCCCCTTCTACGTCCGATTGTGATATTTGTCACCATCATGTCCACGATCGGCTCGCTCCAGAGTTTCACGGAAGCCCAAGTCATGACGTCATCGCAAACCTCCGGCTCCGCAAATGCCGGAGGAGTCGGAAACTCCGGACTGACGATGGTGTTGTACTTCTACTCCGTGGCCTTTCAAGAGAACAGATACGGGTATGGAGCGACAATCGCCTGGGGGGTCATGATCGTCGTGGTCATCGGAACGATCATCAATTGGTACGTTACCAAGGAGCGAAGCTGATGGGAGCAGCACTCTCGGGATCTCGACCAGGAGCCTCACATACCGAGGCCTGGATGTCGATGCGTCGTCGCCCTGTTCGCAAATTGGTTCCGCAGATCGTCAAGCACCTCCTCCTGCTGCTGGGCGCATTGATCTCGATCTTCCCTCTCTATTGGATGTTCGTCCTTTCAACCCACGACTCATCCGCAATCTATAAATTCCCCCCGCCTCTCGTGCCTGGGGGCGGAGCCGCCGCCAACTTCAATAGGGTTCTCAGCACGGTTAACGTATGGGCCGCCATGGGAAATACCACCTTCGTCGCTGTCTCGGTTACCGTACTCGTCGTTCTTATTGATTCCATGGCAGCTTTTTCATTCGCGAAATACTCCTTCCGCGGAAGAAATCTCTTGTTCGGAATCGTCATGGCGACGTTTCTCCTGCCTTCTCAACTTGCTACAATTCCCCAGTTCCTTATGATGACAAAACTTGGATGGGTGGGCCAACTCAAGGCGGTCATCTTCCCTTCACTAGCCGGAGCTTTCGGAATCTTCTGGCTACGCCAGTACTTCATGAATTCTGTTCAGACTGAGGTTCTTGAAGCTTCGATTATGGATGGCTGCGGTTTCTTTCGGCAGTACTGGAATGTTGCACTTCCCTCAGCCCGGGGTGCCGTCTCATTCTTGGCAATCTTTACGTTTATTGGATCATGGAATGACTTCATGTGGCCCTTGATTGTTCTCAATGATCCCAATCGACTCACCCTGCAGGTAGTTCTTTCTCAGCTACAGACTGCCCATGGAACAGACTATGGAATGCTCATGATGGGTGCATTGATAGCCGTTCTCCCGCTGATACTCATCTTCATCGCCGGCGCGAGACAATTTATCGCGGGGCTCACGGAGGGCGCGGTACGATGAGGATATTGAAGAGTCGTGCTTTCATACCGTCATCCAAGGTGCCTTCTCGCCATCGGTTCATACCATGTGATCGCGGCTGACATACACCCGTTCTATACTCGTTAAGAACTCCTCTGGAGGTAATTTTCGCATGAAATTGGCCATGGTCGGAGGTGCCGGTTTCCGGACACCACTCGTCTACTCCGCCCTGCTCCGGGACCACGCTCCGGGGCGAGTGAGTCAGGTGGCTCTCGTCGATCCCGATGCCGGACGGCTCGCCACGATGGCTGCCATCCTGGCCGATCAGGCTCGCGGGGCGACCTCCGCTCCAGCGGTGAGTACTCATACTGATTGGGCCGAAGGGTTGCGTGGCGCAGACTTCATCTTCTCGGCCATGCGCGTCTCGGGAACCGAGGGCCGAGTGCTCGACGAGCGCATCGGCATGTCGCACGGCGTCATCGGGCAGGAGACGGTGGGATTCGGCGGAATTTCCTATGCCCTGCGAACTATTCCGGTGGCCCTGAATCTTGCCCGGACGATCAGGAAGGTCGCGCCGGACGCCTGGACGATCAACTTCACCAACCCGGCCGGAATCGTCACCGAAGCGATGCAGACCGTCCTCGGAAACCGCGTCATCGGCATCTGCGATTCCCCCATCGGGCTGGCCCGCCGCGCCCTGTCCGCGATCGGAGTGGACTCCACTCGTGCCGAGATCTCTTACGCCGGTCTCAATCACCTCGGCTGGATCACGGCACTGCGCGTCGACGGCACCGATCGTCTGCCGGATCTACTAGAGAACTCCGAGGCCATCGAAAGCTTCGAAGAGGGCAAGCTTTTCGGCGCTGAATGGATTCGCGCTCTGGGAGCACTGCCGAACGAGTACCTCCACTATTACAATTTTCGCCGAGATGTCCTGCGCGCCGATCAGGAGGCCGGCCTGCCTCGGGGACACTATCTGCTTCGGCAGCAAGGCCAGTTCTGGGAGACTGCTGGCGACTCCTCCCACCCGTATCAGGATTGGGGGATATGCCGACATGAGCGTGAAGCGAGCTACATGGCCACCAACCGGGAGTCGGTCGGTATGGGCGAGCGCGACGAGACCGACATGACCTCCGGCGGCTACGAGAATGTGGCGCTGGCCCTCATGCGCGGCATCTCGTACGACGAGCGTGCACATCTCATCCTCAACGTGCCAAATTCCGGTACCCTGTCGGAGCTCGATGACCCCGCGATCGTCGAAGTTCCCTGCACCGTCGACCGAGCGGGAGCCCACCCGATCGCCGGCGCGAAGCTGCCCGACTTCGGCGTCGGCCTGGTGACCACGATGAAGTACGTCGAGCGGCAGACCATTCTCGCCGCTACCACCGGCTCATCGACCGCTGCTCTCCGTGCCTTGGCGAACCACCCTCTCATCGATTCTGTTCGGGTGGCCCGGGCCCTGCTCGATGACGCCCGGGCCTCGTTCCCCGAACTGGCTTATCTATGTTGATTGCAGCAGACCCGGCTCACAGACATCGGTCCTCGGCTCCGATCCATCATCTCGCGGCCCTGTCAGCTCACGACCAAACGACTTCTCCGGAGGCAAGAAACCGTGCATCAGAACCAGAAACTCGTCGAGGACCGCATCAGGAGAATCCTCGATGAGAGACTCGTACCGGCCGTCTACTCAGCCAAGGTGCCGGTGACGCTCCAGGCCTGGCAGGTCCCTGACGAGCCGGTTCCCCCCAAGGAGGCGCTAGACGCCATATACCGTCCGTTCAACGTCGGCCAGATGTGGGGCAGAGCCTGGTCCACCTGGTGGTTCGAGATCACAGGTCAGATTCCTTCCGAGTGGGCCGGACGGACGGTGGAGCTGATCGTGGATCCCGGGTTCCAGGGCGACTGGCCCGGAAATCAGGCCGAAGGACTGCTGTACACACCCGATGGGACTCCCCTCAAGGGGATACATCCCCGCAACGACTACTACCGGATCGGCGACGCGGTAGCCGGCGGGGAGCGAGTTCACCTGTTCCTCGAAGCCGCCGCGAACCCCGACATCCTCAAGAACGACTTCATACCGACTCCCTACGGTGACAAGGCCACCGCTCCTCGCGATCCCATCTACCGGTTCAGTCGCGCCGACCTGGCCGTCTTCGAACCCGAGATATGGGGACTCCGCTTCGACGTCGAAGTGCTGTTCCAGCTGCTGCTCCAGCTTCCAGCGTCTGAACCTCGCCGTCACGAGATACTCCGGGCTCTCGAACACTGCCTCGATGTGCTGGCGCTCGACGACATCATCGGCACGGCGGCGAAGGCTCGCGCGGAACTCACCGACGTTCTGAACAGGCCTGCGAATGCCTCGGCCCACCGGCTCAGCGCCATTGGTCATGCACACATCGACTCAGCCTGGCTGTGGCCGATTCGTGAGACTCGCCGCAAAGTGGGACGGACCTGGTCGAACGTGCTCGCACTGGCCGAGCAGTATCCCGATTTCAAGTTCGCCGCCTCATCCGCCCAGCAATACGCCTGGGTCAAGGAGCAGCACCCCAAGGTCTGGGAAGGCGTCAAGCGGGCCATCGCCCGCGGACAGTGGTTCGTAGTGGGGTCTCAATGGGTCGAGGCCGACGGCAACCTTCCCGGAGGCGAGGCGATGGTGCGTCAGATCACCCAAGGCCTGCGGGTTCTTCCACGACGAACTGGGTGTGGACACCCACGGCATCTGGCTCCCCGATTCATTCGGCTACAGCGCCGCGTTCCCCCAGATCGCCCGGCTGGCCGGTCTCGAGTGGTTCCTGACCCAGAAGATCTCATGGAATCAGACCAACACCTTCCCGCACCACACGTTCTGGTGGGAGGGACTCGACGGATCACGGATCTTCACTCATTTCCCACCCGTTGACTGCTATGACTCGACCTTGGAGGCCGAGGAACTCCACCATGCGGTGAGCCAGTTCCGCGAGAAGGGCCTTGCCACTCATTCGCTCGTCCCATTCGGATACGGTGACGGGGGGCGGCGGGCCGATCCGCGACATGATGGAACGTCAGCGCCGGGTCCACGACCTCGAGGGTTCACCCCGGGTGACGATGGAGTCCCCGGACGAGTTCTTCGCCACAGCTCGCGCCGAGTACCCCGATGCACCCGTGTGGGTGGGCGAGCTGTATCTCGAACTGCACCGTGGCACCTTCACATCGCATGCCCGCGAGAAGCGCGCCAACCGGCGCGCAGAGCACCTGCTGCGGGAGGCCGAGCTGTGGTGGACCCTGGCCGCCGTCCGAGGCGCGGACTACCCCTACGACCATCTCGACGCGTTGTGGCGTCAGACGCTGCTCCAGCAGTTCCACGACATCCTGCCCGGATCGTCCATCTCCTGGGTCCACCAGCAGAATGAGACCGATTACCAGCGGAGCCTCGGTGAACTCGAGAATCTCATCGACGCCGGCCTGAATGCTGCCGGAATCGGCAACACGGTCCTCAACGCAGCCGACCAGCCACGTACCGGCCTGATCACCGACGCCTCCGGCGATACGATGCTGGTCAGCGTCCCGGGCCTCGGCTACGCCCCGCTTCAACCCCTTCGGCCCGAGCACCCGGCACACGCCGAGCAGAGGAGCGATTCCAGTGTCGTACTGGACAACGGTCTCATCCGCGTCACCATCGATCGACGGGGGCTCATCACCTCGATCCTCGATCTGCGCGCGGATCGTGAGGTGATACCTGCCGGAAGAGTCGCAAATCTCCTTCAGCTTCACCAGGACCTGCCCAACGCATGGGATGCCTGGGACATCGACGCCCACTACCGTCACACCCGTCGCGACCTCACCGAGATCGAGTCGATCGAACTCGCCGATGCCGGACCGCTGCACACTGCCGTCACGGTCAACCGAGCCTTCGGAAACTCCTCGCTTGTTCAAACGATCTGTCTGAACGCCGACGATCCGTCAGTGCATCTGCGCGTGGACCTGGATTGGCACGAAGACGAGAAACTGCTCAAGGTCTCCATGCCCTTCCGCGTGCACGCTCTGGAGCACAGCGCCGAGATCGCCTTCGGCCACCTGCGCCGCGCCAGCCACACAAACACCTCCTGGGACGATGCGCGCTTCGAGGTTGTCGCCCACCGATGGATCCAGGTCGAAGAGCCTGGCTACGGCGTCGCAGTCACCAACGCCGGCAGCTACGGGCACGAGGTAACGCGGAGCATCGGCGACAACGGTGAAGTAGAGACAGAGATACGTATCAGCCTGGTACGAGCGGCCCGCTGCCCCGACCCGATTCAGGACATCGGCCAGCATGTGTTCGAGTACTCGATCATTCCCGGAGCCGGGATCGGGGAGGCGATCGCCGGCGGGTATGATCAGAACCTCCCGCTGCGAAGGCACCGAGCCGACTCCCAGCATTCCGGCTCGAAGCCCATGAGCCTGCTCACCAGCAGCAACGATGCCGTGCGGATTGAAGCGGTGAAGCTGGCCGATGACCGATCCGGAGATGTCATTGTCCGCGTATACGAATCCCTCGGAGGACACGCCAGCACGGTTATCACACCTGGATTCATCATCAGTGAAGTCACCGAAGTGGGACTCACGGAGCACCCGCTGAGCGACACGATGCCCCACGCGTTGAGCGTGGAGCAGCACGGACAATCCGTCTCACTTTCTCTTCGGCCGTTCCAGATCATCACGCTCCGTCTGCATCGCCCATGACTCGCCCTTGATCGGGCTCCTGAGCCACCCCGGCCCCGGCCCCGAGCCCCCTGAGATCGTTTCGCGTCATATCTCGCCCCCTCATAGAATGGGGAGTCATGACGTCTGAAGACCAGCAACCCATCCCCGACGAGTCCACCGTGACCCGCGGCGTCGTCCCCGACAAGCCAGCCCTGGAGGGCTTGGAGGCCAAGTGGGGGAAGGTCTGGGAGGACGAGCAGCTCTACGCCTTCAGCGCCTCGCAGGTGGACTCCAGGGAGGCCGTGTTCTCGATCGACACCCCGCCTCCGACCGTCTCGGGGCACCTGCACCCCGGCCATGTGTTCTCCTACACCCACACCGATCTGGTGGCCCGCTATCAGCGGATGCGCGGCAAGAAGGTCTTCTACCCGATGGGCTGGGACGACAACGGCCTGCCCACCGAGCGCCGCGTGCAGAACTTCTACGGGGTGCGCTGCGACCCGACGCTGCCCTACGATCCCGACTTCCAGCCGCCGGCCAAGCCGGATCCCAAGCATCAGATCTCGATCAGCCGGCGCAACTTTGTCGAGCTGTGCGTCAAGCTCACCCGGATCGACGAGAAGACCTTCCAGGATCTGTGGCGCTCGGTGGGCCTGTCGGTCGACTGGAACCAGCTGTACAGCACCATCTCCCCGGAGTCCCAGCGGATCGCCCAGCTCGCCTTCCTGCGCAACCTGGCCCGCGGCGAGGCCTACATGCAGGACGCCCCCACGCTGTGGGATGTCACCTTCCAGACCGCCGTCGCCCAGGCCGAGCTGGAGGCCCGCGACTACCCCGGCTCCTACCACCGGCTGGACTTCCACCGCACCGACGGGTCCGGCGACGTCGCCATCGAGACTACCCGTCCCGAGCTGCTCGCGGCCTGTTGCGCCCTCATCGCCCACCCCGACGACGAGCGCTATCAGCACCTCTTCGGCACCACGGTGACGACGCCGCTCTACGGCGTCGAGATCCCGGTGCTGGCCCATCCGGCTGCCGAGATGGACAAGGGCGCCGGCATCGCGATGTGCTGCACCTTCGGCGACCTCACCGACGTGGCCTGGTGGCGCGAGCTCCAGCTGCCGACCCGCACCATCATCGGCCGCGACGGCCGGCTGCTGGCCGAGACCCCCGACTGGATCGTCAACAAGGACGCCTACGCGCAGATCGCCGGCAAGACGGTGTTCTCCGCGCGCAAGCTCGTCGTCGAGGCCCTGCAGGCCTCCGGCGAGATGGAGGGCGACCCCACCCCCACCCAGCGCAAGGCGAACTTCTACGAGAAGGGCGACAAGCCGCTGGAGATCATCGGCACCCGCCAGTGGTACATCACCAACGGCGGGCGCGACCAGGAGCTGCGCGAGCAGCTGCTGGAGCGCGGCCGCGAGCTGGCCTGGGTGCCCGAGCACATGCGCCACCGCTACGAGAACTGGGTGGAGGGGCTCAACGGCGACTGGCTGGTCTCCCGCCAGCGGTTCTTCGGCGTCCCCTTCCCGGTCTGGTATCCGCTGGACGCCGACGGCGAGCCGGACTACGACCACCCGATCACCCCGGCCGAGGATCAGCTGCCGGTCGACCCGGCCTCCCAGACCCCCGAGGGCTACCAGGAGTCCCAGCGCGGCGTCGGCGGCGGATTCGTCGCCGATCCCGACATCATGGACACCTGGGCGACGTCGTCGCTCAGCCCGCAGATCGTCACCGGCTGGGAGCGCGATGCCGACCTGTTCGCCAAGACCTTCCCGATGGACTTCGCCCCCGAGGCCCACGACATCATCCGCACCTGGGTGTTCTCGCGGATCGTGCGCGCCCACCTGGAGAATCACGTGCTGCCCTGGAAGCGCGCGGCGATCTCCGGATTCGTCACCGATCCGGACCGCAAGAAGATGAGCAAGTCCAAGGGCAACACGGTGGTCCCGACCGAGATCATCGACCAGTTCGGCGCCGACGCGGTGCGCTGGCGGGCGGCGATGGCCCGGCCCGGGATGGACTCCCCCTTCGACAAGGCGCAGATGAAGGTGGGACGCCGACTCGCGATGAAGGTGCTCAACGCCTCCAAGTTCGTGCTGGGATTCGGCGAGGGCGGTGCGATCACCGACGTCACCGAGCCGGTCGACCTGGCGATGCTGTCGCAGCTGCACGAGGTGATCGCCGAGGCCACCAAGGCCTTCGAGGAGTACAACTACACCGCCGCCCTGGAGGCCGCCGAGCAGTTCTTCTGGACCTTCTGCGACGACTACCTGGAGCTGGTCAAGGAGCGCGCCTACGACTCCGACGGCTCCGATGCCGCCGGTGCGACGAGTGCCCGGACGGCGCTGCGACTGGCCCTGGACGTCCTGCTGCGGCTCTTCGCCCCGTTCCTGCCCTTCGTCACCGAGGAGGTGTGGAGCTGGTGGCAGACCGGTTCGGTGCACACCACGATGTGGCCGCTGCCCGAGGAGCTGCCGAGCGCCGGGGACACCGAGCTGATGGCCGACGTGTCGGCCGCCCTGATCGAGCTGCGCGGGGTGAAGTCGACCCACAAGGTGCCGATGCGCACCCCGATCCTGTCGGCCACCATCACCGCCGAGCCCTCGGTGATCACCCACCTCAAGCAGGCTGAGCAGGATCTCGGAACGTCTCGAAGACCACCGGGGAGCTCGCCTTCGTCGAGGCCCCTGCGTCCGAGGGCTCAGCGGAGCTGACCGTCGAGGCCGTTCTGGGCGAGCCGCCGGCGAAGAAGAAGTGATCAGCTGATCGCCTGAATCAGCGCGTCGAGTTCCGCGGGGCCGCTCACCACGATGGTGGGCCGGCCCCGCGGGGTCTCGCGCCCAGGCGCGCATGGTGGCGCGCTTGCCGGCGAAGGACCGGAAGTGCCAGGCGATGATGGAGTCGCGGCTGAAGACCTGGCGGAGGGTCTCCCAGTTCCCGTTGCAGATCGGCGTCCGGTTCCACAGTCGTCGCACCGTGCGACGGAGCAGCCGGGACAGCGACAGCCGGCGGGGGTAGTCCAGACCGATGACGACGTCGGTGCGCTCCAGCACGATGTCGCGGAAGGCGCCGTAGGAGGAATCCAGCACCCAGCCGGGCTCGGCGGCGATCCGCGCGGCGGTGCGGCGCATCTCCTCGGGTTCGCGGTTGGTCCAGGGTGCCTCGGCCGCCGGCACCCAGCCGATCTCCTCGTCCGCCAGGTGAACCGGCAGGCCCAGCGCCTCACCGATCCGGAATGCGGCGGCGGATTTTCCAGAGCCGGTGACGCCATGGATGAGGACTCTTCTGGCGTTCTTGAGATCGGTGGAGATAGCGCGAGACACGTCCGCCATGATCCCACCGACCGCTGCCCTGACTCCGAAGGCCCGATAGCCTGGCAGGCATGGACATCGACTCCCTGCTCGAGGACAATCGCGCCAACTGGGACGACCGGGCAGCCATTCACGTCGCCTCCGGGTATGGCATCGAGGAGCTGGTGGCCGATCCGACGGCGATCAGCGACGTCGTCTCCCAGGATCGGGACCGGCTCGGGGATCTGAGCGGGGCCGACGTCATCCACCTCCAGTGCCACCTGGGCACCGACACGGTCAGCCTGGCCCGGCTCGGCGCGCGCCGGGTGGTCGGCCTGGACTTCTCCGGGGAATCGTTGGCGAACGCACGCCGGATCGCCGGACGATGCGATGCCGAGGTGGAGTTCGCCCAGGCCGACGTCTACGACGCCCGTCAGGCGGTCTCCGGCGACTTCGATCTGGTCTACACCGGCGTCGGCGCGCTGTGCTGGCTGCCGCAGGTCCGCCCCTGGGCCCGCACCGTCGCCTCCCTGCTGAGGCCCGGCGGCAGGTTCCTGATCCGGGAGGGCCACCCGATCCAGGCCACCATCGTCGACGACATCTCCGACGGACTGCGGATCGAGTATCCCTATTTCGAGCAGGTCGAGCCGCTGACCTGGACCCAGACCGAGAGCTACGTCGGTCCCGTCGGCGGAGCGCCGGCGATCAGCCACCCGACCTGCCACGAATGGACCCACGGCATAGGCGAGGTGGTCACCGCCCTCATCGACGCCGGCCTGGTGATCGACTCCCTGGAGGAGTTCGACCACATGCGCTGGAACGCCTGGGGGGACGCCATGGTCGCCGATGCTGACGGCTACCGGCTGGCCGACCATCCCGAGCGGGTCCCGCTGGAGTACGTCCTCACCGCCCACCGGCCGCAGGATCGATGACTGAAGTCTGACGGATTCTCGTGTGAGTTCAAACGACAAGCCGTCAGACTTCCCGGGCCGGGTCCTGACAAGATCGGGGCGGCAATCTCCTCCCTGGCGTCGGTTGGGAAGAGTTGCCATGCGGCTCTCAGCCCATCAGCCAAAGACTCTGCAGCTCATCAGCCAAAGGCTGGCGGCGGAAACTCCGGGGGCACCGCCGCCGGGCTCTCCGCCAGCTGGCGCAGGCACTCGGCGATCGCGGCGTCCAGCTGGATGTCGCGGTCGGACTCCCAGTCCTCCGGGCTCTGGGTCATCACGATGTCCGGATCGACGCCATGGTTCTCCACCCCCCAGCCGTAGGAGCCGTACCATCCGGCGTACCGGGGCTGGGTGACACCGGTCCCGTCGACCAGGTCGAACCGCCCGTCGATCCCGATCACCCCGCCCCAGGACCGCTCACCGATCACCTTCGCGTACCCCATCGCCTGGGTCGCCGCCGAGACGATGTCGCCGTCGGAACCGGCCCACTGATTGGTGACCAGCACGATCGGTCCGCGCACCGCGTTCTGCGGGTAGGTGGCCGGCTCCTCGTAGTAGCGGGCGAAATCCCAGCCGACCACCCGGCGGGCCAGCTTCTCGACCACTAGCTGCGAGGTGTGTCCGCCGCGGTTGAACCGCACATCGGCGATCACCCCCTCATGGTGGGTGGCCTCGGCTATCTGGCGATAGAGCTCGGCCCAGCCGTCGGCAACCATGTCGGGCACATGGAGGTAGCCCAACCGCCCGTGAGAGTGCTCCTCGACATAGCGACGCCGCGAGGCCACCCAGTCGTGGTAGCGCAGCACCGACTCGTCGCCCATCGGCACCACCGCGACCCGGCGCTCCTCGGCTCCCCCGGCCGGACGCACGGTGAGTTCCACGGTTCGCTTCGCCGAACCCTCCAGGAGCTCCCCGATCGGCGTCCCGGTGCTGACGCGCCGGCCGTCCACCGCGGTGATGACGTCACCGTCGCGCACCGCGACCCCGGCGGCCCGCAGCGGCGACCAGGCGCGCGGATCCGAGGACTCCCCGGGAATCACCCGGCGGATCACCGCGCCCTCGTCGGTCGAGACAGCCAGATCGGCTCCCAGCCGCCCGGCCCGCAGAGCGGGATCGCCATCGGTCCCCGAGGCCATGACATAGGAGTGCGAGGTGTTGAGCTCGGCCACGCACTCCCACAGGACGTCGTAGAGGTCGTCGGCGCTGGCCAGCCGGTCCAGGGTCGGCCGGTAGGCCGCCAGCGCGGCCGACCAGTCGGTGCCGTTCATGTCGGGACGCCAGTAGTGACTGGCCATCAGCCGACCGTTCTCCTCGAACATCTGGCGCCACTCGGCGCGCGGATCGATCCGGCGGCGCAGCCGGGACAGATCGACCGCCACCCGCGCCGGATCGTCATTGTCGACCTTGCGATCGGCCGGGATCACGATGATCTCGTCCTTGTGACGGACCACCAGCCGCTCGCCGTCGCCGGAGGGCGAATAGGAGTCGACGGCGTCGCAGATCTGCTCGAGACGCCGGGTGGTGAGGTTGTACAGCCACAGCGTGTCGGAGGGCTGCTCCCCGGCCGCACCGGCCCGCGCCGTGCCGATCTGACCGCCGCGGTCGGCGTCCTCGACCCACACCACGCCGCCCTTGACCGCCGAGAGGCCGTGATAGGCCCCCGAGGCCACCGGGAAGGCGATCATCCGCTCCTCGAAGCCGTCGACATCGATCTGGCAGCTGATCTCCTCGGCGTCCTTGTCGGTCCCGTCCCCACTGTCGACACCGCTGCCGTCCTTGGCCGCCTTGTCCTTGGCGGCGTCCTGCACCTCGCTGATCCGCCACCCCTCCGGGCTCGGGCCGAAGGGGGACGGCTCATCGGCCCTCAGCGGCACCAGCCAGGGGCGGATGGTGCGCCGGAAGGTGAGGTCGAAGGTCTGGCCGTCGTAGTCGGGGTCGAAGGTGCGCGCCGACAGGAAGACCAGATACTTGCCGTCGGCGGTGAACACCGGCTCGGAATCGTCGTAGGAGCCCCGGGTCAGCGCGATCGGCTCGGCGCTCGGCAGACTGGTGTCCACGGCGAGCAGCTGGGCCTTCATGTCCGGGTCGGCGGCCACCGGGGAGCGCCACGCCAGGTAGCGACCGTCCGGCGACCAGGACAGCCCCGTCGCCTCTCCGTGGCGGGAGCGTCCGAGCTCGCGCACCGCGCCGGTGGCGGCGTCGACCAGCAGCACCCGGCCGTCATGGCTGACCACCGCGGCCCGCTCCCCCTTCGGGTCGGGCTCCAGGGCCAGCACCCGGCCGAGCTCCCCCTGGGCGATCCGCACCGGCTCCTCGGCGCCGTCCAGCCGGGCGATCTCCAGGCAGTCCTGGCCCTCGGCGTCGCTGGCCCAGATTCCCCTTCCGGTGGGGCCGAGACGCCGCGGCTCGCGAATCCGCACGCCCGGCTCGGCCGACAGGGCCCGGGCGGGCCCGGACCGGTGGGTGAGGTAGTAGGCCGCGCCGCGCCACTCCAGCAGCGATCCGTCCCCGCCGTGATCGCTGACCGGCGCTCCCAGCCGGTCGGTGGGTTCGAGCCAGACCGGCTGCGGGGCCCCGATGCCCAGCTCGACGGGGATCTCGGCGGGTTCGGCGTCCAGTCCCGCCATCGCGTAGAGCGTGCCGCGGGAGTGGTAGACGACGGTGACGCCGTCGGTGCGGGGGTCGCGGACGTAGCCGGTCGCGAGGTCCTGGTGGGTGTGCAGGCGCAGATCGCCGCCCTCGGGATTCACCGACCACAGCTGTGCCTGGCGGCCCGGATTGGACAGCTCTGCGCTGGAAGTGAGCTCGGCGCCCATGTCGGAGCTGAAGATGAGACGCCCGTCGATCCAGCCGACCGAGTAGCGCCCGGCTGCGGCGTAGACGCCGTCATGGTCGTCGTTGCCGTCGCGCAGCACCCGCAGGAAGGCGTCGGACCCGGCCGGGCGCAGCCAGATCTGGCCGGCGGTGCCGCCGCGGTAGCGCTTCCAGCGCGAGGCGTCCCCGGAGTTGGGGGTGACCAGGGCCACCGCCCCCTGCGGGCTGACGGCCAGATCCATCCCGGGCCCGTAGCCGCACGGCTGGACGTCGCCGTCCATGCCGACGGTGTAGAGCCAGCCCAGCCCGGCGTCGTTGCGCTGGTAGGGCGAGGAGATCACCACATGGTCGTCATCGGCCCAGCCCACCACCGTGGTCTTGACCGAGCCCAGCCAGGTGAGTCGGCGCTGGCTGCCGTCGGCCAGGTCGAGCAGGTACACCTCGGGCCGCTGGGCGGCGGTCGAGTTCCAGGCGATCCGTCGGCCGTCCGGGGAGAACCGCGGGTTGCGCGCCGGAGCGTGGTCGGTGGTGAGTCTGGTGGCCCGACCGCCGGTGAGCGGGATCATCCACAGGTCATCGTCGGCGACGAAGACGACGCGATCCTGGTGGACGTCGGGGTAGCGCAGGTATCCGGAAGACATGGGTCACAGGCTATCGCCGCCGACCGACAGTTCCAGCGCCGACAGCTTTCGGAGCCTTGGACGATCCTCAGGCGCTGAGCTTCCCGCGACTCCGGCTGATCTTGGCCCGCGCCTCCAACCGACAGGGCTCCTCGCCCCGCACGGCCTCGGCGGTAACCACGACCCGGGCGATGTCCTCGCGCGAGGGCACCTCGAACATCGCCTCCATCAGCGTCTCCTCAATGATCGAGCGCAGCCCGCGAGCGCCCGTCTTGCGCTCCAGGGCCTTGCCGGCGATCGCCTCCAGGGAGTCGTCGGTGAACTCGAGCTGGACGCCGTCCAGCTCGAAGAGCTTCTCGAACTGGCGGGTGAGGGCGTTGCGCGGCTCGGTGAGGATCCGCACCAGGGACTCGGCGTCCAACGAGTGGACCGTGGTGATCATCGGCAGCCGGCCGATGAACTCGGGAATCAGCCCGAACTTGTGCAGATCCTCCGGCGTCACCTGGGTGAGCACGGTGGCGGGGTCGACGCGCCGGGCGGTGAGGTCGGTGTGGAACCCGACCGGGCGGCTGCCGACCCGACGCGTGATGATGTCCTCGAGGCCCGCGAAGGCTCCGCCGACGATGAACAGGATGTTGGTGGTGTCGATCTGCAGGAAGTCCTGATGCGGGTGCTTCCGGCCGCCCTGCGGCGGGACGGCGGCCACGGTGCCCTCGAGGATCTTCAGCAGGGCCTGCTGAACGCCCTCGCCGGAGACATCGCGGGTGATCGACGGGTTCTCCGACTTGCGGGCGACCTTGTCGATCTCGTCGATGTAGATGATCCCGGTCTCGGCCTTCTTGACGTCGAAATCCGCGGCCTGGATGAGTTTCAGCAGGATGTTCTCGACATCCTCGCCGACATATCCGGCCTCGGTGAGGGCGGTGGCGTCGGCCATCGCGAAGGGCACGTTGAGACGCCGGGCCAGCGTCTGGGCGAGATAGGTCTTGCCGCATCCGGTGGGGCCCAGCACCAGGATGTTGGACTTGCCGAGCTCGATGTCGTCATCCTCGGCGCGTCGCGCGCGCGGCGTCTCCTGGGCGGACTGGATCCGCTTGTAGTGGTTGTAGACCGCCACCGCGAGGGTCTTCTTGGCCTCCCCCTGGCCGATCACGTAGGAGTCCAGGAACTCGCAGATCTCGCGGGGATGGGGAAGCTCGTCGAGCGGACCGAGGTCGTTGGACTCGGTGAACTCCTCCTCGATGATCTCGTTGCACAGGTCGATGCACTCGTCGCAGATGTACACCCCCGGGCCCGCTATGAGCTTCTTGACCTGTTTCTGGCTCTTCCCGCAGAACGAGCACTTGAACAGATCGCTGCTCTCGCCGATCCGTGCCATGAGCTTCTCCTCCTCCCCCACGCCTGTCTGCCGTCCGCTGTCTAGCTACTCTGTCGGGCTGACGTCCTGGGTTGATCCTCTTGCGCTTCTTGCACTTCGCTGTATGTCGCGCCCCATGCCGCCTCGAGGCGACCAGCGCCGATATGGACTGTGTGACCACCCTAGTGCAGTGGAGGTTCCGGCCGGACCGGAACCTCCACTGCCGGGGACGCCTCAGAGGAGGTCGTCGATGAGGCCGTACTCCTTGGCCTCGGCGGCGGTCAGGTACTTGTCCCGGTCGACGTCCTTGGAGACCTGCTCCTCGGTCTGCCCGGTGGCGTCGGCCAGCATCTTCTCCATCAGCTTGCGGATCCGCTGGATCTCGTTGGCCTGGATCTCGATGTCGGAGGACTGGCCGTAGCTCTGCTGCCCCATCGCCGGCTGGTGGATGAGGATCGTGGAGTTCGGCAGGGCCAGGCGCTTGCCCTTGGTGCCGGCGGCCAGCAGCACAGCGGCCGCCGAAGCCGCCATGCCCAGGCAGATCGTCTGGATCTCGGGACGCACGAAGTGCATCGTGTCGTAGATCGCGCTCATCGCCGAGAAGGAGCCGCCCGGGGAGTTGATGTACATGCTGATCTGACGATCCGGATCCATCGACTGCAGGCAGAGCAGCTGGGCCATCACCGCATTGGCGATGTCGTCGGTCACCGGGGTGCCGAGGAAGATGATCCGGTCCTCGAAGAGCTTGGTGTAGGGATCGACCCGGCGCACCCCGTAGGAGGTGCGCTCCTCCCACTGGGGGATGTAGTAGTCCATCGCCGGAAGGGGCTGGGACGGCAGGCCGGAGGGCCCGAGCGGGGTCGCATCCGAGTACTGCATCGCAGGGGCCGTCATCGCGACCCGGGCCTGGTCCGCGTTGAACCTGGCCATCGTGGAAAGATCCATCGGAAACCTCACTTGGTGGGAGCGTCGTGCGGGATCTGCGAGGCGTTCTCGTAGACGTGGTCGATGAAGCCGTACTCGAGGGACTCCTGGGCGGTGAACCAGTGGTCCCGGTCGGAGTCGGCCTCGATCTTCTCCACCGGTTGACCGGTGTGCTCGGAGATGATGCGCGCCATCTCCTTCTTGATGTCCACCAGGAACTTCGCGTGGATGGCGACCTCGGTCGCGGTGCCGCCGATGCCGCCGAGCGGCTGGTGCATCAGGATCTTCGAGTGCGGCAGGGCGTATCGCTTGCCCTTGGCGCCGGCGGTCAGCAGGAACTGGCCCATCGAGGCCGCCATTCCCATCGCCACCGTCGCCACGTCATTGGAGATCCACTGCATGGTGTCGTAGATCGCCATGCCGGCGGTGATCGATCCACCGGGGGAGTTGATGTACAGGAAGATATCCGCGTCGGGGTCCTCGGCGTTCAGAAGCAGCATCTGCGCACACAGCGCGTTCGCGTTCTCGTCCTTGACCTCCGACCCCAGGAAGATGATGCGGTTGCGCAGCAGGGACTGGTAGACGTTGTCAGTCATTCCGCCGCCGAGGGACTCGCCGGCCATCCGAGGTGCGCCCGCCATGATGGGTGCATTGGTGTCGTTCACGTCTACGAACCTACCGTGTGCCTACGGTGCGTTCCGGCACGGCGTCGAGGTTTCGCGCACGGCAAGGCCCCCATACCACGCCGGCATACACCCGCTGAGGCGGCGTCGGCGGGCAGGGTTCACTCGCGGGCGGGACGCCGTTCGTCCTCTGAGCCCTCGGACTCGGACTCGTCTGTGGGCTCGTGCTGGGGTGTGGAGTCGGCGTCCCTCGCGTCGTCGGCGTCCCCAGCCTTGCCGGCGTCCTCCTCGTTCTTCGAGTCCTCGTGCTCGAAGCTGCGCGAGGAGATCAGCGCATTGATCCACCGGGCATCCGGATCCGGGTCGATGAGCATCGCCTTGACCAGCAGGGAGCAGGGCAGCGCGATGAGCGTGCCCAGCCCGCCGAAGACCCATCCCCACAGCAGCAGGGAGACGAACGACATGGTCGGGGTGAGCCCGACCGCGTTACCGGCGACCTTCGGCTGAATGATCGACTGGACGACGAAGTTCAGCACGCAGTAGGCGACGACGACGATCACCGACGACACCCAGCCCTTGTCGAACAGGGCCAGCATGGCCGGCGGGACGAGGCCGACGATGAAGCCGATGTTCGGAATGTAATTGGTGAGGAAGCTGAACAGCGCCCAGACGGCGGCCAGCGGCACGCCGATCGCCACCAGCACTCCCCAGTCCAGGGCCGCCACGATAAGACCGAAGACGGTGGTGACGAGCCAGTACCGGCGGATGCCGCCGGCGAAGTCGGACAGCGCTGCTGCGACGCCGGGCTTCTGGCTGCCGATGGCGCCCATCCGGCCGCCGAACTCGGCGGTGTCCATCACCATGAAGATCAGGGCGATGACGATCACCGTGACCAGCCCGACCGCGCTCGTGGTGTCGGAGACCACCGAGCCCGCCACCGACACGACCCGCTGCGGATCGATGCCCTTGACCTTGTCGAGGATGAAGGCCTC
This sequence comes from Acidipropionibacterium sp., assembly GCA_022647765.1. Lineage (GTDB taxonomy): Bacteria > Actinomycetota > Actinomycetes > Propionibacteriales > Propionibacteriaceae > Acidipropionibacterium. The sequence continues at coordinate 33,316 of JALCLH010000010.1, read as the reverse complement.
GTCCCAGCCGTACCTGGTCATCAGCTCGAGCACGGAGTGGTACATCTCCGTCAGACGGCCGCCATAGGTCTGCATCTGGGTGACGGTAGCCGCCACCGACCATGCGATGCCGGCCAGGAACCCGAAGAGCACGACCAGCACGACCAGCCCGGTGACGGTCGCGGAGATTCCCTTGGGGATGTGATGGCGCACCATGATCCGGTGCAGCGGATATGCCGTGATCATCAGGTTCAGCGCCAGGAACATCGGGGCGATGATGCCGGACAGCTCGTGCAGCAGGCTGAATGCCAGCCAGGCGGCGCCGATCGTCACCACTGCGACGGTGAACTTCGGCAGCCCGCCGCGCACTCCCGCGGCGTGGCTGCCGGACGATCCCCGGGACGCCGTCGCCACCGCCGCGCTGCCGCCGCCCGGCGCACCGGAGGGCTCCGGAGCGTCGTCCCTCCGGCTCTCGGATGGCCCTTGCTCTGTACTCATGAACCGCCTCTTAGGTGTCCCGCCGAACCGGTCCGTGAAGGTTCGCGCTGCGATGATCCTGCCAGACCGGCCCGCGGTACCCCACGACGACCAGAGTGTGGTCGCCGCTTACTTCTCGGCGGCCGCCTCGTCGGCGTCAGCCTCGGCCTCGGCGGCGTCGGCCGGCGTCTCGTCAGCAGGAGCCTCATCGGCATCCTCGGCGTCGGCCGGGATGTCCTCGGCGTCCTCCTCGGCAACGGCGTCGGTGATCGACCCGTCGGCCTGGATGCGATCGAGCTCGAGGACCTCGCCGGTGGCGTCCTTGACGGTCGCCTCGTTGACCATGGCGGCCAGCGCCTTGCCCCGGCGGATCTCCTCCATCCACTCCGCGATGTGGTTGTGCTCCATCATGTGCTGGGCCTCCTGCTCCGGAGTGTTGCCACTCTGCTGGGCCTTGCGCACGATGAGCTCACTGAGATCGTTCTGCTCGACGCCGATCTCCTGGTCGTCGGCCAGCTTGTCGAGCACGATCTGGGCCTTGAGGGCGTCCAGGGAGCGCTTCTCGATCTCGGTCCAGAAGGCGTCCTCGTCCTCGGCCTCCTCCTCAGACTCCTTGAGGTACTGCTCGACGGTGAGGCCGGCCTGGGCCAGTTGCTGGCTGACCTGGTTGCGCCGGGCCTCCAGCTCGGAGTCCACCAGAGCCTGCGGCAGCTCGATGTCGATCTTTCCGATGACGGCCTCGAGCACCTTGTCCCGGGCGTCGGCGGCCTGGTCGAGGCGGGCCTGCGCCTCCAGGCTCTTGCGGAGGTCATCCCGCATCTCGTCGACGGTGTCGAACTGGCTGATCAGCTGGGCGAACTCGTCGTCGACCTCGGGCAGCTGCTGCTCGGAGACCTTGGTGACGGTGACCTCGATGTCGGCCTTCTCGCCGGCGTGAGGGCCACCCAGCAGCTCGGAGCTGAAGGTCTTGGCCTCGCCGGCCTTCAAGCCGGTGACGGCCTCATCGAGGCCATCGAGCATGCCGCCGGAGCCGAGCTTGTAGGTGATTCCCTCGCTGGTGGCGTCCTCGAGCAGCTCACCGTCCTGGGAGCCCTTGAGGTCGATGACGACGACATCGCCCTCGGCTGCGGCGCGGTCCACCTCGGTGTTGGTGGCGAAGCGCTGACGCAGGGTCTCGATGCGCTCCTCGACGTCCTCGTCGGGAACCTCGATGACGGGCACCTCAACCTCGACGGCCGACAGCTCGGGGATCTCGAAGTCCGGGCGGACGTCCACCTCGGCGGTGAACTCGACGACGACGTCCTTGTGGTTGTCCTCGAGCTTGGTGACCTCGATGTCGGGCTGGCCCAACGGGACGATCTTGTTCTCGTTGACGGCGCTGCTGTAGGCCTCCGGAAGCGCGTCGTTGATGGCCTCCTGGAGCACCGCCCCGCGGCCGAAGCGCTGGTCGATGACCGGTGCCGGCACCTTCCCCTTACGGAAGCCGGGGACATTGACCTGTGCGGCAATGTCCTTGTAAGCCTTGTCGAGGCTGGGCTTCAGCTCATCGAATGGAATCTCGACAGTGAGCTTCACGCGATTGCTGGTGAGCTGCTCAAGGGTGCTGGGCACGAAGTTCTCCTGATGGTCCGGGTTGACACAGTCGCCGCCCGTCACGGCGGAGACACACGCCGTACGAGTCTAGCCAGCCGGGATCGGCACCACCAAGCCGACGGGCGGCCCTCCGCGAAATCGGCGTCCCTCGGATGGAGCGGATGACGGGAATCGAACCCGCGTGGCCAGTTTGGAAGACTGGGGCTCTACCATTGAGCTACATCCGCATGCCCCTGACGGAACGGCGACCATGTTACATGGAACCGCCTGCCCCGTCATGTTCCCGCCTGTTTCCGCTCCTCGAGTCGTGCCGTCGTGGTGACGCTCTTCGAGCGGGCGGGACTCACTTGGTGACGATGAACTCCCGGAGACCCGCCTCCACCTTGGTGGCCAGGTAGGCGTGCCCGTCGGTCGAGGGATGGTCCTGACTGTTGGTGTCGATGACCTCGTCGAAGTTGCTCGAGTTGATCCACCCCTCCTTCAGACATGAGAGGTAGTGGAGTCGCTGGGTGCTGGTGACGGCGGCCAACTGCGAGTCGACGCTCTTCAGCGTCTTCGACGCCGGCAGCAGGTCCGGACAGGGGCCGAGGACGACCACCTGCGCCGACGGCCAGGTGGTCTTGGCCGCGGAGATCGCCTTGGTGGCGCCCGCGGTGACGCCGCTGGCATCGGCGGTCGTGGCGTCGCTCAACCCTCCCTGGAGGATGACCAGGTCAACCGTGCGGTTCACAGCTCGATCAGCGATCCGCTCGGCATAGGTGCCCTCATTGTCGGGCCCGGCACTGACGTATCCGGTACCGCCGACGCCGAGGTTCGTCAGATCCCACCCCATCGCATCGGCGGTGAGTGGGGCGAAGCCCTCGCTGGTGGGCTGTGCCGCATAGCCGGCGGCCCACGAGTCTCCGACGATCACGGCGCTCGCGCCCTTCGGAAGGGTGATCTTGGGCGCCGCCGTGGGTGTCGGGGTCGGGGTGGCGCTCGGGGACGGTGTGGTGGCGCTGGCCGAGGGCGACGACGCCGGCACCGCCGAGTAGCCGGCCTGATCGGCGGGCACTCCGCCGCCACGATCGATGAAGATGAACACCCACGAACCGACGGCCACCACGGCCAAGGTCACGAACGCCACAATCTTCCACACCATGGGCGCACCGTACCGAACTTTTCACTTTTCGCCGAAAGCTGGTCGGCACCCTTCAATCTTGGGTTCAGAGTCGATTCAGAGCAGGTGCCGAAACAGTGTCGCCTCACAGCGTCACCTCGATGTCATTCACCGGTGCAATACTTCCATGCCGTGACGGTCGAGGCGTGGGAGAAGAAGTCCGAGGTACCGCTGACACTGCTCGCCGTGGCCTTCCTCGTGGCCTACGCCTGGCCGATTCTCGACCCCCGGATGGACCGCGATCTCAGAACGTCGATGAACGTGGCCACCTGGACCGTCTGGGCTGCGTTCGTCATCGATCTGACCGTGCGGATGTGGCTGTCCGATCGGCGTCGGAACTATGCGCTGCACCACTGGTACGACGTCGCACTGGTTCTGCTGCCCATGCTGAGGCCCCTGCGGCTGCTGCGTCTGGTCGCACTCATCCGCATCCTCGACAGATCGGCCACGTCCTCACTGGCCGGCAGAACCGCCGTCTACCTGGCCGCAGCGGCCTCGTCCGCTGTCGGGTTGGGATCGCTTGCGGTCCTCGATGCCGAACGCGGCGCGCGCGGCGCCAACATCACCAGCTTCGGGGACGCCGTCTGGTGGGCCTGCGAGACCGTCACCACGGTCGGGTACGGCGACCGCTATCCGGTCACCTTCCAGGGCCGATTCATCGCGGTCCTGCTGATGCTCGTCGGCATCGGGCTCATCGGAACCGTCACAGCGACAGTCGCGGCCACCATCCTGTCCCATGTCGACACGAAATCCCACGGAAAGTGACTCCCCGGTGATTCCCCGGTCTTCGACCGCCTCACGGAGACCGAGGGCTCCCAGCGAGGGATGAAGATCACTCCCGCCTTGCCGTAATCCAGCTCTGTCAGAGCTACGGGACGGCGAGGCGGGAGTGAAATCCACACCGACGCCCGAAAGAAAAGGCCGGCTGACCAGGCGATACGCCCAGCAAACCGGCCCTCACAAGCTCGTCGGGGCGACGGGACTCGAACCCGCGATCTCCTGCTCCCAAAGCAGGCGCGCTAGCCACTACGCTACGCCCCGATCCCGCCGTCGGCGGAACCTCGGCCAGTGTAGTGGACCGGGCGCCCGGCGGCATCCCGGGCCGACGACCGCTCACGCCGCCGCACTCCCGGCCGCAGGCCGGACCCTCAGCTCAGATCTGACACCGCGGTGACGATGGCCCCGGGATCGTCCAGCATCACCAGGTGGCGCGATCCCGCCACCAGACGCATCTGGGCCCCGAGCAACTTGGCCAGACGCTCCTGCGTGGCCTCCGCCTGCTCGCCGTAGGACAGCTCGGCGGACAGCAGAATGGTCGGGGTGCCCGGCCACTCGTGCTCGGACCTCACCGTCATCAGCTCCCAGGCCTGACGGTCGTAGCCGATCACCTCCGCGGTGGCCATTGCCAGCGCATCCGGGGCGCTGTACACCTCGCGAATTCCATGCTCCCGCGTGTAGTTTCGCAGTCTTTCCGGCGATCGGACCGAGTTCGACTCCGTCGCCATCGCCATGCTCAACCGGCCCAACCCGGCCAGTCCGTTCTGGGCCGCCCACCGGACGATCCGCGCCAGGCCGATGCTGCGACCTGCCGGAGGCCCGGCCTGCCACTCGACCGAGGGATCGACCAGGACCAGACCACTCACCAGGTCGGGATGCTCGCGGATCAGCGCCTCGGCGTGAAAGGCCGCCATCGAGTGGGCCGCCAGCACCACCGGCGCACCGAGCCGGCGGACCAGGTCCGCAGCGGTGTCAACCTCCTCCTCCAGCGTCGGCAGATGACCGGGCCACGGCGTCCCGCCCATCCCGGGACGATCGTAGGAGGCCACCAGCCTGCCCTCCATCCGGACGACCACCGGATACCAGAACCCGCTGGACTGGGCCGCACCAGACATCAGCAGCACCGCCGGGGGCTCCCCGTGGCGAGTCCTGAGGTGAACCGAGCGCTCACCGCCCCTGGTGGTGGTCGTCACAATTTCATCGGTCACCGCGACCCCGTTCCCTCCCGCCGTGCCGGCCGCACCAGCGGGAAGGCGATGGTCTCCCTGATCGATGCGCCGGTCAGCATCATCACCAACCTGTCCAGGCCCATCCCCATTCCGCCCGACGGCGGCATGGCGAACTCAAGAGCCTGCAGGAAGTCCTCATCGAGCTCCATCGCCTCCGGATCGCCGCCGGCCGCACGCAGCGACTGGGCGGTGAACCGCTCCCGCTGGATCACCGGGTCGACGAGCTCGGTGTAGGCGGTGGCCACCTCGTCGCCTAGCACGATGAGATCCCACTTCTCGGCCAGCCGGGGGTCGTCGCGGTGCTGCCGGGTGAGCGGCGAGACGTCGGTCGGGAAGTCGCAGTAGAAGGTCGGCGCCACCGTGACATGCTCCGACAGGTGCTCGTGCAGCTCCAGGACGACGTCGCCGCGCTCCCACTTCGGGGAGACCGGGATGCCGAGCCTGGTGGCGTGGTCCACCAGCTCCTCCTTCGGAGTGTCGGCGGTGATCTCCTCGCCCAGGCCGGCCGAGATCCCCTCGTTGACGGTGATCACCCGCCACTCCTCGGCAAGGTCGATCTCGTGCATGACGCCGGAGGGGTCCCGGCCGTGAATGACCGTTCCCCCGGTGGCCCGGCGCGCCGCGGCGAGGATCATCTCACGGGTGAGATGGCGCATCTGCACGTAGTCGCCGTAGGCCTGGTAGGCCTCCAGCATGGTGAACTCCGGGTTGTGGGTGGCGTCGGCCCCCTCATTGCGGAAGTTCCGGCCGATCTCGAAGACCCGGCCGGCCCCGCCCACCATCAGCCGCTTGAGATAGAGCTCGGGGGCGATACGCAGATACAGGTCCAGGTCGTAGGCGTTGATGTGGGTGCGGAAGGGCCGCGCATTGGCCCCGCCGTGAATGGTCTGGAGGATCGGCGTCTCGACCTCCAGATAGTCGTGGCCGAGCAGCGTCTCGCGAACCGCCCGGATGGTCTCCGAGCGGGCCTGCAGCTGATCGCGCGCCGACGTGTTGACGATGAGGTCCAGATAGCGCCGCCTCACCCTGGACTCCGGGTCGCTCATCCCCGAACGCCGGTTCGGCAGCGGCCGCAGCGCCTTGGCCGCCAACCGCCAGCTCCGCGCGAGCACCGATCGGGTGCCATTACGGCTCTCCCCGACCGCGCCGCCGACCAGCAGATGATCCCCCAGGGAGATCTCACGGCGGAACTCAGCCATCGAATCGGCGCCGAGGGCCTCGCGCTCCAGCAGAACCTGGGTGGTTCCGGACCAGTCTGTGACCTCGGCGAAGATCACTCCCCCATGGTCGCGCACCGCGGCCACCCGGCCGACGATCGAGATCGTCGTGCCGATCTCCACGGTCTCGACATCCCCGGGGCGGTGATCGGGATGAATGTCGGGCGGATAGGCCTGCCCGCCGGCCGCGAGGATCTGCTCGCGGGTCGCCATCCGGGCCCGCATCTGCTCGGGAACCGGTCGCGAGGGCAGTGCGGCGGGCTGGGCTCGTTCGGCCAGGAAGGCCGCGATCTCGGGGCGCGAGTCGGCCCGGTAGATCGGCTGAACCGGCGGCGGCATCGGCCGCAGCCAGCGCGGAAGGTCGAGCTGGCCCTCGGCCTGGCCCATCGCCAGCCCCACCTGGGCCAGGTCCGCGGCGTCGGCGTAGCCCAGATAGCGCGACTGCCACTGCGGGGAGTACTTGACGTTGGAGCGGTACAGCTGCTCGATCTGGAACCAGCGGGATGCGGCCCCGATGAGCCGGCGGTTGAGCCGCTGAATGGCGGTGGCGCCGACCCGTGACCCCTCCTCGATCGCCTCGCGGAAGACGGCGAAGTTCAGGGAGACCCGGTGCAGGCCCATCTCGCGCCCGGCCGCCATCAACCCGGCCACCATCAACTCGGTGACGCCGTTGTCGGCGTCCGGATCGCGTCTCATCACGTCCAGGGACAGGCCGTTCGGCCCCCATGGCACGAAGGACAGCAGTCCGGCGGTGCCGGCGTCGCCGGGATAGAGCGCCTCGACCATCACGCACTGTCCGTCCAGCGCGTCCCCCAGCCGCGACAGGGCCATCGAGAATCCGCGCTCGTCGCCATCGGTGAGCCACCTCTCGGCCAGTCCGATGAGCTCGGCCAGCTCAGCCGGCTCGATGTCCTCGTGACGACGGACCCGCACCGTGTACCCGGCCTTGCGAAGCCGTCCGACGGTGACCCGGACCGGCTTCATGGCATGGGAGTCCAGATCGAAGGTCGATGGCGAGATGACGGCCTCGTCACCGATCCGCATCACTCTCAGGCCCTCCCGCTGCCAGGCGGTGGCACCGGCCTCCGAGGCGCCGACCACGGCCGGCGCCCAGCCGTAGGTGTGGGCGGTGGCCAGGAAGGCCTCCATCGCCGCCGGCCACTGGGAGGCGGGCCCGACCGGATCGCCGGCGGCCAGCATCACTCCCGACACGGTCCGATAGGCGACGGCCGCGCGACGGTTGGCCGAGAAGACCACCGACTTGTCGCGCCGCAGAGCGAAGTATCCCAGGGAGTCCGACGGGTTGGCGTCCAGCAGCCGGCGCAGCTCCAGCTCCTCCCCCAGGGTCATCGCCGCGACGACGCGCTGGGAATGGAGCAGCACCGCGATGGCCGCCAGCAGGGTGAGGCCCATGAGCAGGCCGACGATGTCGCTGACCCACTCGGGTGTCGGCGTCGCGGTGTCGGCCCGATTTCCTTGCAGCAGGCGCGCCAGCAGGTGCCACAGCCGGCTGCGCGGCCGCCCGGATCCGCCGGTCGCCCAGACCAGCAGCCAGCCGATCAGCCCGCTGGCGGCGAGACCGACGACCAGAACCAGGATCGCCCACCGCCGGTTGGCCGGTCTGGTCCGTGCGGTGAAGCGATCACGGTTGCCGATCAGCGCCAGCAGAATCCACCCGACGCTCACCACGTTGAACAGGTAGGAGGCGATCGACAGGTCCTCGAAGGGGTCGGTCGGGCTGCCGTCCACCACCTCGTAGATCAGCACACCGAAGAGGAACACCGCGAACAGCCACATCAGGCCGAACATCACCAGGCAGAACAGCCAGGCGGCCCGCTTGCGGCGGCCGAGCGCGTAGCCCATGATGACGAGCAGGACGACCAGTCCCCAGCCGCCGATATCGGTCGGGAAGACCAGCACCGAGAACGCCGAGCTGAGCACCTGAACCCACCAGGTCTGTGAGAAGAGCAGCCTCAGCGCGGTCAGCACCGCTCCCGTCAGCATCAACCTCGGAATGATCGTGGCAGCGCCGCGTCTGGACTCCGATTCTGCGATGGTCACGTCCTCACTCTGCCATGCGGGTATCAATCAGCACCATGAAATCGCCCTGGGAGCGCCTCCCACCACAGATCTCGCGCACTGGCCGCGCGGACACGTCACCACAGCAGCAGGGCAAGCGTCTCGTCGGTCAGCCCGGGATCCAGCAGCAGTCTGCGGGTGGTCCGCTGGCGCAACCGGGTGATGTCGGCTCCCCAGTCCGCCTGGACCTGCCACCACTGCGGCCAGAAGGAGCTGATCGCCACCGCCCAGGCCGACCGCGATGGGCTCGCGAGGCCGTCGCGGGACAGCAACGGGCGCAGCCCCGGAGTCGGCAGCGCCGATCCGAGCCACCACAGCACCGCCAGCGCGTCGGGGTCGGGTTCTCGGGAGCGCCCCGGGTGCAGCAGGACGGCTCGCTCGGCACGAACCAGGGGGTCGACGCCGTCAGGGCTGCGGTCTGCGATGGCGCGGCTGTCGGGGTTCTCGGGGCGAAGCTGCGGCTCGGGAACCCGCCAGTCGTGCAGGTAGGCCCGCGACCGTGCCAGCGCATGGGCGACCAGGGTGCCGACGGCGTCCACCGACAGCCGGTCCAGCGCCTCCATCACCGACTCCCAGATGTCGGCGTCACCGGTCTGGGAGGCCAGCGTGGCCCCCGCCACGATGGTGAAGAAATCGGCGCCGGGACGGGCCAGCCGATTCTCCAGAGACTCGGCCACCAGGTCGACGACATGGTCGCTGCGAGCGGCTCCCACCGGGGTTCCCTGGAGCAGGATCCACGACTGCGCGCCGGTGATCCGGCGGGGATCCGCGGCGGCCAGGATCTCCTCGGCGCGCTGCCAGCCGTGCTCCCGGGCCGAGCCCGCCCAGCCCACCATCAGGCGGGTGGTGCCGCGCGCCTGGCGGACCTGAAGATCGTGGAGCCGACCGTCATCGCTCGGCCCCACGCCCTGATCGCTGGGCCGGCCGTCCATCAGCAGCCCGGCGTCCGGGGTGTCCAGCCAGACCTCCTGGTCGACCGCTGGATCCACCAGCAGCTCCTCGGGCAGCCAGCTGGGCAGCATGGCCACCGCCCGGGCGACGGAATCGACCGGGACGCCGCGCCACAGGGCGGTGACCGCTGCGCCGGGCTCCAGGATGAGGGTGCGGCCGAGTGGCCTGACGGCGTCGTCGTCCAGGCTGGAATCGCCCAGGATCTGGCGCCAGACGATCCTGCTGCCGCCGGCCGACACATCACCGTCCTGGACCCGATCGCCTTGACCGCAGTCGGCCCGGTCGGTGAGGATCAGCCCGTCGGCCCCGGCGGCCCACACCTGTACAGGGGTGTCCGTGCCGAACCTCCAGCGCGGTCCCTCCACGGTGTACGGCCCGTCGGCGTCGGCGGGCAGGCCGAGGGTGATCCGGACATCCCAGCTCTCGTCGATGCTCTGCCGGATCCGCATCACCGCGCCGCAGGGGTGCACGGCGGTGGTCTCGATCTCGGCCCCCAGGGCGCCCGAGGCGGCCACCCGCCAGGGATTGGGGGCGTCGATGAGGAGGTCTCCGGCCGGGGAGTCGCTGCGCATCACGGACCACGATCTGGCGGGAGCCCGCGGGCTCAGCCACCAGCCGTTCCAGTCCTGTCCCTCCCCGCTGCGATCCGGTCCGCCGCGGCCCGATCCGCTGCGATCGGACGGTGCCGGATGAGATGTCATCGGTGCCTCCGCTGGCAGCGCGGGCACCAGAACAGGTGACGCCCGCCCAGATTGGTCTGGCGGACCAGGCTACCGCAGACCAGACAGGGCCGGCCGGCCCGGCGGTAGACGTACACCTCACCGCCGTGCCGGTCGATCCGGGGCGGGCGGCCCATCGCCTCGGGGGTGTGCTCGGGCCGGACGGTGTCGATCCGGCCCGTGGCCACGCCGTCGCGCATCAGGACCACGAGATCCTCCCAGATCCTCTGCCAGGTCGCGTGGTTGAGCCGGTTGCCCGGCGTCATCGGATCGATCCGGGAGCGGAACAGCACCTCCGCCCGGTAGATATTGCCCACCCCGGCGGTGATCGCCTGATCCATCAGCAGCACGGCGATCGGACGCGAGCTGCGGTGCACCGCCTGCCAGGCGCGATCCGGATCGGCGTCCGGTCTGATCGGGTCGGCACCGACCGTCGCCCGCACGCTCTGCCACTCCTGGTCGCCGAGCAGCCGGCACCACTGCGGGCCGTGCAGATCCGCCGCGGTGACGCCGTCATCCAGACGCAGCCGCACCTGCCCGTGCACCGGGGCGATCGGGCCGATCGGAAACTTGCCGATCAATCCGAGGTGGATGTGCACCAGATGGTCGCCGTCGGCGTCGAAGTCCAGCAGCAGGTGCTTTCCCCAGGCATCGGCGCCACGGAGCCTGGTGCCGTTGAGATGGGCGGCCTCGACGGCGAACCGGCCCTGGGGAGAGGTCACGGCCAGCTCTCGCCCGGAGAATGCGCCGCCGATGGCGCCTGCCAGTCTGTGAATGACGTGGCCCTCTGGCAACTGCTTCTCCCCGACGTGATGAAATGGCGCAATGAACAAGTCCGGCCAGGCGGCTCCGAAGGGCAGACGCAGCGGCCCGGTCGTCGACCGGGTCCGGGCACTGCGCGCCCGCGAGCTGCCGGGCCGCAGACACCGTACCCCGGCGTCGGCGTCCACACCGATGCCGGAGCCGGGTCGCGAGTGGGCCTTCATCCTCGAGGACCTCAGACGCCGCGCCCGGGGCGAGGACCTGCGACCGGGCGATCGCACCGCCGCGGACGCCGGGGGCTCCGGCGGCGATCGCTCTTCCGATCAGTAGTTGAATCAGCAGCTCGGTGGCTCGGTGAAGATCGTCGGGGACGACGACCGGCCCGGTCCGGGCTCGCCGCCCGGACGGCTCCGATACCGTGGATCCCATGCCCGATGATCGTCACGAACCCGATCTGCCCGAGCCCTACCGGCTGGCGTGCGTCGTCACCGACGGCACGGTCTCCGAGGGGATCGCCGCCCAGTCCCGAGCGATCAACCTCGGTTTCCACATGAGCGAGCCGGACGCCGACTTCCTCTCCCACTTCGCCCGATATGTCGCCGGCCAGCGGCTCTGGGCGGTGCAGGGCTCCCCCGACAGCCGGGAGCTGCCCGGCCTGCCGGTGGCCACCCTGTCCAGCTACGACCAGACCATCAACACCGGTCACGGCCATCTCGAGCCCGCCGACTTCATCACCGACGTCACCGTGCGCCCCACCCACCGCCGACGGGGCATCCTGCGCGGCCTCATCGGCCACGACCTGGCGGTGGCCCGCCGCTCCGGCCTGTCGATGGCCGCTCTGACCGCCACCGAAGGAGCCATCTACGGACGCTTCGGATTCGGCGTCTCCACCCAGAACCAGAGCGTCGAGGTGACCAGCGACGGGCGATTCGTACTCTCCCACCAGCCCGAGGGATCGGTGGAGATGGTGGCCCCCGACCAGATCGACGAGCTGCGCCTGGACGTCTTCCGGGGATTCCACCACAGCCACCGGGGGTCCCACGGCCGCCTCGACTGGTGGGTCGATTTCGCCTCGGGACGCTGGAACTACGAGACGCAGCAGCCCGATCGGAGGGTCCGCTCAGCCATCCATCGCGACCGCCAGGGCCGCCCCGACGGCGTCGTCTCCTACCGGATCGCTGAGGACCACGGGTCCACGATGACGATGACGGTCGACGACTTCATCGCAGAGAATGCCGACGCCGAGCTGGGGCTCTGGGAGTTCCTGGCCTCTGTGGACCTGGTGACGACGGTCAAGGCATCCAAGGTGAATCCGGAGACGCCGTTGCCGTGGGCGCTGCGCGATCCGCGAGTGGTGCGCTTCACCCGCCGGTCCGACCTCACCTGGGTGCGGATCCTCGACGTCGCCGCCGCACTGCGGGCGCGCGGCTGGGACCATGCCGGATCGGTGGCGCTGCATGTCATCGACCCGCTCGAGTGGTGCACCGGCACCTACCGGATCGACGTCGCCGCACCCGGGGAGACGGCCGAGGTCGCCCGGGTCGAGGACGCCGCAGCGGCGACCATCGGGATCGCGGCCCTGGGCTCGCTGTACTTCGGCGGGGTGGGCGCCCGCGCACTGGCCGGAGCCGGCCAGCTGCGCGGCACCGCCGAACAGGTGCAGGAGATCGGACGCCTCTTCGCCACCGACGACCTCCCCCACTGCATCAGTGCTTTTTGAGGCGGGGGGCAACCCCCTCGCGACCCCCGAACGGCGCCGGTCTGCGCGAAATCCCGAAACTCGCCAATGGCCGGGTCTGGTGGTTGCGTCTGCGCGAAAGCGCCGTGCGCGACAGGACAACCCCCTCGCAACCCCCGGCGTCACCCGACTGTGGAAATCCCTTGCGGACCGTTGTTCAGCAGATAGCGGAATCCCGCCTCGTCGAGAATCGGGCGGCCGAGATCGCGGGCCTTGGTCTCCTTCGACCCGGCGTTGGCGCCGACCACCACGTAGTCGGTCTTCTTCGACACCGACCCGGCCGCCTTGCCGCCCCGGGAGACGATGGCCTCCTTCGCCTCGTCGCGGGTGAACCCCTCCAGGCTGCCGGTCACCACCACGGTGAGCCCCTCCAGGGTGGGCGCAGGCGCATCGGAGGCGTCGTCGGCCATCCGCACCCCGGCGGCCGCCCATCGCTCGACGACCTCCTGATGCCAGTCGACGGTGAACCAGTCGATCACCGACTCTGCGATCACCGCCCCGACCCCGTCGGTCTCGGCCAGCTCCTCCACCGAGGCCTTGCGGATCGCATCCACCGATCCGAACCGGGTGGCCAGCGCCCGGGCCGCGGTGGGGCCGACGTGGCGGATCGACAGCGCCACCAGCACCCGCCACAGCGGCTGGCTGCGCGCCTTGACCAGCTGGTCGAACATCTTCACGGTGGTGGCGGTCGGCACCGAGGGCTTCTTGGCGGTGGGCTTGGTCCAGAAGTAGGGCTCGCGGACCCACGGGCCGGGCTCCCCCTTCACCTTGCGCTGGCGCCACACCTGAACGCCTTCGAGGTCCTCGATCACCAGGTCGAACAGGCCGGCCTCGCTGGACAGCACCGGGGTCTGCGGTTCGGGCATCTCGCCGGAGACCAGCTCGGGATCGGGCCGGGCGTTCTCGGGATCTGTGAGGGCGATCGCCGCCTCCCAGCCCAGCGCCTCGATGTCCAGACCGGATCGGGAGGCCAGTGCGAAGACCCGTTCGCGCAGCTGGGAGGGGCAGCCGCGGGAGTTGGGGCAGCGCAGGTCCTTGTCCCCCTCCTTCTCATAGCCCAGGCCGGCCCCGCAGGAGGGGCAGACGGTGGGCATCACGAACTCGCGCTCGGTGCCGTCGCGCAGCTCCACGACCGGGCCGAGAATCTCGGGAATGACGTCGCCGGCCTTGCGCAGCACCACGGTGTCGCCGATGAGCACGCCCTTGCGCTTCACCTCGAAGGCGTTGTGCAGGGTGGCCATCTCCACCGTCGAACCGGCCACCGTCACCGGCTTCATCACCCCGTAGGGGGTCACCCGGCCGGTGCGGCCGACGTTGACCCGGATGTCGAGAAGCTTGGTGTTGACCTCCTCGGGCGGGTACTTGAAGGCGATCGCCCAGCGCGGCGCCCGCGAGGTGGCGCCCAGCGCCCGCTGCACGACGGCGTCGTCGAGCTTGACGACGATCCCGTCGATCTGGTGGCTGGCCTCATCGCGATGCTCGCCCCAGTAGCGCACGAAGTCGAGCACCTGGCCGGGCTCGTCGACCAGTTTGTAGTAGGGGGAGACCGGCAGCCCCCACTCGGCAAGCTTGGCATAGGCGTGGCCCTGACTGGGGAACTCGTAGCCCTCCACCCGGCCGAGCCCGTGACAGATCATCGACAGCGGGCGGTTGGCGGTCACCCGCGGATCCTTCTGCCGCAAGGACCCGGCGGCGGCGTTGCGCGGGTTCGCGAAGGGCGGCTTGCCGATCTCGACCAGGTGGGCGTTGAGGTCGGCGAAGTCCTCGACCGGGAAGAACACCTCCCCGCGCACCTCCAGCAGAGAGGGGACGTCGTCGCCGGTGAGTCGCTGCGGGATGGCGCCGATGGTGCGGACATTGCCCGTGACGTCCTCCCCCACCCGGCCGTCGCCGCGGGTGGCCCCGCTCACCAGGCGGCCGTCGCGGTAGACGAGGTCGAGGGCCAGACCGTCGATCTTCAGCTCGCAGAGGAAGCTGGGAGAGCCGGCCGGGGACCGACTCCTCGGCCGCCCCGAGGGAGCGGGCCATCCAGTCGGTGAGCTCCTCGAGGGTGAAGACGTTGTCCAGGCTGAGCAGGCGTTCGATGTGCTCGACCGGGGCGAAATCGGTGACCTTCTGCGGCGCCCCGACCCGTTGGGTGGGCGAATCCGGGGTGCGCAGCTCGGGGTGGTCCTCCTCCAGCTGCTGGAGGTCGCGCATCAGGTGGTCGTACTCGGCGTCCGAGATGGTCGGCGCATCGGCGCCGTAGTAGGCCTCCTGGGCCGCCAGGATCTGGTCGGCCAGCTCCTTCCATGCGTGCCGTCGGCTCGACTCGGACGTGCTCGCCTCGACGGGATTCTCCTCGTTCACCATGCCTCCCATCCTTACGCATGGCGAGGTGCACCTCGACGCGCATGGCGGGGTGCACCTCGCCGACCTGCGAGATCCTCGGTGTCGCCGCAGATCAGCCGGCCGCCATGGCGATCAGTATGCCGACAATCATCAACGCGGGGATCAAAAGGTTCACACCCAATGCGATATAACCGATGACCAGTCCACCGAATGCCATCTGGTGGCCTTGCTCCCCCGTCCGCTTGATCTGGTCCAGAGCGATATGTCCACAACCGGTACCGGCGATCGCCACAACAAGAGGAATCGGATGGAAGTAGACAAAGGATGAGACGGATCCTTCCGATGAGAAAAATTCGACGATGGATGCGGCAAAGAATGAGACGACAGCCACGATCGACACGACAAGAGAGACGATACTGAGCACGTTCGTCTTCGGGTGTTTCTGCCACGGCTGTCGCACGGGGCCCGGCTGTCGCTGATACCGTCCAGGATGCTGCTGGTACTGGGTGGGGCGTTCCCGGTACTGGCTCGCCCGTGGCGGGAACCGGCTCGGTTGCTGTGGCCTCGTCACGGTGAATCTCCTGTGAACAATTCCTTGCGCATATGCGGGGCCACCCCAATACGATTCTTCGGCAATTTCGGATGTCTGGGCTTTCCGCATCGATAACAATGCACGCTGCTTTCGTTTGAGTATATCACCTCCCCGATGTCGCGAGAACAAGGATGAGGTGATGACCCAAAAATATACAGTCATTCGGTGCACCTGAATCCGATGGGGGAGCCCCGCTCAATCAAATATCGGCCCCACTGTGCGGCTCCTCTTGAGCTCGAAGAAGCCCGGGTAGGAGACCATCTTGAGGAAGCCGTCGAACAGATCCCCCGCCTGCTCCCCCTTGGGTGCCGGTGAGATCACCGGGCCGAACAGGGCCATCCCGTTGACATGCAGCACCGGAGTGCCCACATCCTGGCCGACCGGATCCATCCCCTCGTGGTGGGAGGCCCTCATCGCCTCGTCGAACTCGTCGGTGGCGGCGCGCGCCGCGATCCCGGCGTCATAGCCGCACTCCGCCAGGGCCGCCGCCACGGTGACCTCCTCGCGCGACTCCTTCTGCAGGTGGTAGCGGGTGCCGAGCGCCGTGTAGAAGGGCCGGACCGCCTCCTGCCCGTAGATCCCGATGACACCGGTGGCGGCCCGGGCGCCGATCCAGGCCCGGTCCATCTCGCGGCGGTAGTCCTCGGGCAGGTCGCGCCCCTCGTTGAGCACCGCGAGGCTCATCACGTGGAAGACGGTGTGGACGTCGCGGACCTTCTCCACCTCGAGCATCCACCGCGAGGTCATCCACGCCCAGGGGCATGCCGGGTCGAACCAGAAATCAACAGTTGTCGTCATGGTTCCAGTCAACTCTCGCCAACCCGGCCCGACGAGAACTCGGTCACCGGTTCCGAACACTTTTCGCCCCACGCGCATTCGGAGAATGTGCGTCGGCCCCTCCTCACATGGATAGAGTCAGCTGTGACAGCGCTCCGGCTAGCACAGGGGCGGCTGCACAGGCATCACAGGGAGACACGATGAATCCGGTGAACATCACCAGGGACGAAGCACGGACCCGCTCGACCGTCGTCCACACACTCGGTTACCGAGTTGTCGTCGATCTGTCCGGACGCGACCCCCAGGGAAATCCACTGACGGATCCGACCGGGACTTTCGTGTCCTCGTCCACCATTCATTTCACCAGCAATGGCGAGCCGACCCACGCCGATCTCATCGCCGACGGCGTCTACGCGGTCGATCTCGACGGCGTCCCGCTGGACCCGGCGGCATTCAGCGACCATCGCTACCCGATCGAGGCGCCGGAAGGCGAGCATCGGCTCACCATCGTCGCGCTGTGCCGGTACTCGCACTCCGGAGAGGGTCTGCATCGCTTCGTCGACCCGGCCGACGACAAGGTGTACCTGTACACCCAGTTCGAGATCGCCGACGCCCGCCGGATGTACGCGAACTTCGAGCAGCCCGATCAGAAGGGCACCTTCCAGCTCCAGGTGATCGCCCCGTCCGGATGGACCGTGATCTCCAACTCCGCGGAGGTGACCCTCTCCGAGGGCCCCTATGACGACGTCTCCACCTGGCAGTTCGGCGCCACTCCGCGCATCTCCACCTATCTCACCGCCCTGGTCGCCGGCGATTACCACGTCGACGAGGGCACCATCCGCACCCGGGCCGGCGAGGACATCCAGGCCAATATCCTGTGCCGGCAGTCGATGAAGCAGTTCCTGGACGCCGATCGGATCCGCACCACCACCCAGCGCGGATTCGAGGTCTACGAGGCCGAGTTCGGCCACCCCTACCCGTTCAACAAGTACGACCAGTCCTTCGTGCCCGAGTTCAACGCCGGGGCGATGGAGAATGTCGGCTGCGTCACCCACCGCGACGACTACCTGTTCCGCTCCAAGGTGACCGCGGCCGCCTACGACTCGCGCGACAACACGATCCTCCACGAGCTGGCCCATATGTGGTTCGGGGATCTGGTGACGATGACCTGGTGGGACGACCTGTGGCTCAACGAGTCCTTCGCCGAGTGGGCCTCGCACCACTGCCAGGAGAAGATCGTGGCCCGCTACGGCGGCGTCAATCCGTGGGTCTCCTTCGCCAACCAGCGCAAGACCTGGGGGTATCTGCAGGATCAGCTGCCGACCACCCACCCGATCGCCGCCGACATGGTCGATCTGGCGACCGTCGAGCAGAACTTCGACGGGATCACCTACGCCAAGGGGGCCTCCACCCTCAAGCAGCTGGTGGCCTTCGTCGGCGAGGACCGGTTCCTGGCCGGGGTGCGCGCCTATCTGGCCGCCAACGCCTTCGGCAACAGCCAGCTGGCCGACCTGCTCAACCAGCTCCAGCTGGCCAGCGGGCGCGACCTGTCGGACTTCACCGACACCTGGCTGCGCTCCCCCGGGGTCAACACCGTGCGTCCCGACTTCGACCTCGACGAGAACGGTCAGTTCACCCGTTTCGACATCGTGCAGAGCGCATCCCAGCAGTTCCCGACGCTGCGCACCCATCGGCTGGGCATCGGCGTCTACTCGCTGACCGAGGACGGACTGGTGCGCACCGACGGCCTGGAGGTCGACATCTACGGGGAGCGCACCCGATCGCCGCCCTGGTCGGCCACTCCCGCGGCGACCTGATCCTGCTCAACGACGCCGATCTCACCTATGCCAAGGTCCGGCTGGACGCGGGCTCCCTGGCCACCCTGACCGCCCACATCGACCGGCTGGTGGACCCGCTGGCCCGCGCGCTGTGCTGGGGGGCGGCCTGGGACATGTGCCGCGACGCCGAGCTGCCGGCCCAGGACTACGTCACCCTGGTGGCCAACGGGCTGCCCTCCGAGCAGGATCTCACCGCGGTGCAGTCCCTCATCCGGCAGGCGATCGGCGCGACCCTGAACTACACGGCGCCGCAGCTTCGAGACGGCGTCCGCGCCGGCCTCATCAGCACCCTGGCGAGCCTGCTCAAGGACGCCGAGCCGGGTTCGGATCACCAGCTCGCGCTGGCCAACGGTCTGGTGAGCGCCATCGATGCCAGCGGCGTCGCGCTGTTGAAGGGCTGGCTGAAGGGCGAGGAGGTGCCCGAGGGACTGGACGTCGATCAGGACATGCGCTGGCGGATCGTCTCGGCGCTGGCCCGCCTGGGTGCCGCCGACGAGGAGTTCATCGCAGCCGAGAAGGCCCGCGATGACACGAGCTCCGGGGCAGAGCAGGCCGCAGGGGCTCGGGCCGCGGTGCCGACCGCGGAGGCGAAGGAGGCCGCCTGGAAGCGGGCCACCGACGAGCCCGCGGTGCCGAATGAGACCTACCGGTCGATCGTCAGCCACTTCGGCAATCCCGATCAGCAGGAGGTGCTGCGGCCCTACGCCGGGAAGTATCTCGAACTCTGCGCGGCGATCGACGCCGGCGAGGGTCAGTGGTCGGCTGCCGGGCATGCCCAGATCCAGAATGCGCTGCAGTGGCTGTTCCCCGACGAGGTGGCCGATCGGGCCTGGCTGGACGAGCTGGCCGAGTGGATGGCATCGCGCGAGCTCACCAGCACGGTGCGCCGGGTTCTTCTGGAGCAGGCCGACAGCGCGGAACGGGCCCTGCGCTGCCAGGCCCGCAGCGGCGAGAAGGAGTGAGTAAGGAGTGAGTTCCGGCGCGGTGAGCAGTGCTCAGCCGACCCGGTCGATCTCCTTGTGCTCAGCACTGTCGGTCGGCTCGGCGAGGCCGGCCTCGACCTCGCCGGCATGGCGCTCCCGCAGCCATTCCGGCGTCTTGCCGATGACGACGATCACGGCCGCGACCAGGATCGGGGCGAGGAAGCACAGATGATGAAGTGGATCGGGCTGAAGGTCGCGGCCGGCCATCCCGGCATCACCTTCAGGGGCACCAGGACGTTCATGACCGGGCTGACGAACAGCGGGACTGCGCTCATGGTGCTCAGGCTAGACCAGCCAGGCGATGCCCGGTGTGGAACAGGCTGACAGAATGAGGATGACCGATCTTCAGGAGGATTAGATGTCACAGACCAGCACACAGACCGCGCAGGCGGACGTGGGGGTCATCGGGATGGCAGTGATGGGCTCGAACCTCGCCCGGAACATGGCGCACAAGGGGTTCCGCGTCGCTCTGTACAACCGCACGAATGCGCGCACGGACCGGGTGATCGCCGAGCACGGCTCCGAGGGCACCTTTCTTCCCTTCCACGAGCTGTCCGAGTTCGTGACCTCGCTGAGCCGCCCGCGTCGCGTCGTGATGATGGTCAAGGCCGGTGGGCCCACCGATGCGGTGATCGACGAGATCGTCCCGCTGCTGCAGCCCGGCGACATCCTGGTCGACGGCGGCAACTCCTTCTTCAAGGACACTCGGCGCCGCGAGGCCGCGCTGCGCGAGACCGGCATCCACTATGTGGGCACCGGCATCTCCGGCGGTGAGGTCGGCGCCCTGGAGGGTCCCTCCATCATGCCGGGGGGCTCGAAGGAGTCCTACCAGGCGATCGGGCCGGTGCTGGAGAAGATCTCCGCGCATGTCGACGGCGAGCCCTGCTGTGCGTGGATGGGCACCGACGGCGCGGGCCACTTCGTGAAGATGGTGCACAACGGCATCGAGTACGCCGACATGCAGTTCATCGGTGAGGCCCACGCCCTGCTGCGCGCCGCCGGCCTGTCGAACGCGGAGGCCTCCGAGGTGTTCGCGAGCTGGAACACCGGCGACCTGGACTCCTACCTCATCGAGATCACCTCCCGGGTGCTGGCCACCAAGGATCCCCGGGACGCCTCCCGCGATCTGGTCGATGTCATCGCCGACGCCGCGGGGATGAAGGGCACCGGCACCTGGACGGTGCAGTCGGCGCTGGATCTCGGCGTCGACGTCTCCACCATCGGCGAGGCGGTGTTCTCCCGGGCCGTCTCCAGCGCCCCGGCGCTGCGCGCGGCCGGTCAGAAGGCCCTCGAGGGGCCCGACGGCACCATCCCGGTCGACGACCGGAAGGCCTTC
Source organism: Acidipropionibacterium sp. (assembly GCA_022647765.1). Taxonomy (GTDB): domain Bacteria; phylum Actinomycetota; class Actinomycetes; order Propionibacteriales; family Propionibacteriaceae; genus Acidipropionibacterium. The sequence continues at coordinate 12,779 of JALCLH010000010.1, read as the reverse complement.
CTGGACGACGTCCGCGCCGCGCTGTGGAGCTCCAAGGTGGTCGCCTACGCCCAGGGGCTCGACGAGATCCGCACCGCGGCCCAGGAGTACGGCTGGCAGGTCGACATGGCGAAGGTCGCCTCCATCTGGCGAGACGGCTGCATCATCCGCGCCCGGCTGCTCCAGCGCATCCACGACGAGTACGCCGCCCACGACCTCACCACACTGCTGGAGGCTCCCTCGGTCAAGGCCGAGCTGGCCGAGTCCCAGCAGGCCTGGCGGCGGGTGATCGCCCGGGCCGCCGAGGCGGGAGTGCCGGTTCCCGGATTCTCATCGGCGCTGAGCTACTACGACCAGGTGCGCGCACCGCGGTTGAATGCGGCCCTCACCCAGGGACTGCGCGATCTGTTCGGCGCCCACACCTACCGGCGGATCGACGACGAGGGCGCCTGGCATGTGCTGTGGAGCGGCGACGGTTCGGAGATCAGCGCCGACTGAGCGCGGATCTTCCCCGGCGTCCTCCCGGCCCCTTCCAGTGCGCCGGGATGTGCCATGATGCGGCACGAAAGGCCTTGTCAGATCCGGTTCTGAACCGGCTGCAAGGCCTTTCGCCGCATCCCGGCCGATACCCCTGCGAAACCGCCCGTTCACCGTGAGTGGAAGAGTGGAGGCCATGAACGCACTTGTGGAGCGCCTCGCCGCCAACATCTCGGCGGCCCGTCAGGCCCGTCGTTGGAGCCAGCAGCAGCTCTGCGACAAGCTCGCCGAGAGGGGCGTGACGACCACCCCCGAGGATCTGGATCTCATCGAGAGCGGCGAGCGCGAACCGGGCATCACCGAGACCGCGGCCATCGCCGGGGCCTTCAACACATCGGTCGACGCGCTGATGACCAATCCGGACGATTTCGAGCAGGCGCTGGTATGGACCGCGCTGCGCACGGCGTACAGCGATGCGCGACGCCGGCTGATGCGCGACGCCGCCGAGTACGAGCGCGCCTCCGAGGCGGTCTGCGACTACCTCGACGGCGACGAGCGCGTTCCCCGGGTGGAGCGCGAGGAGCTGGAGCGCCAGGTCGCCCAGTCGGCCGCCTGGGTGGCCCTGGACGGCTACAACGAGCGGGATCCCTGGCGGATCCGCTGGGGCATCCCGATCGACAAGGAAGACCCCGTCGCCAAGCTGTGAGATTCAGGCGACCCTGAGTCTCAGGCGACCAGGTGGCCCTCGAGTTCGGCCCGGGTCGCCGGATCGATGGGGGCCGCGGCCCCGGTGGCCGGGTCCACGCAGACCAGCACGGTGGCGGCCTCCAGGGCGGTGCCCTCGTCGGTGGGGATGGACGCCGCCAGGGTCACCGAGGTGCGTCCGAGCCGGGTGAGAGCGGTGTGCACCTCGCAGCATCCGATCGAGGGATGCACCTGGTGGCGGTAGGCGATGTCCTGACGGGCCACCACCCAGTTGCGGTCCCCGGCCCGGCGCATCCCCGCCGACCATCGGGTGGTCGCCCGGATCCGGGCCTCCTGCAGGTATCCGGCCAGGGCGACATTGTTGACATGCCCGTACCGGTCGACGTCCGACCAGCGGACCGGCATCGCGACGGCGTCCCCCAGATCGGTGACGTCTCGCAGCGCCAGCTCGCCCCAGGCGGTGGCGGGGGCGCTCATCTCCTCGAAGGTGGCGTGCTCGGCGGGCTCCAGGCGTCTGGGCCGGCCGGTCTGGAAGTCGAAGGGGCACACCCAGCCGCGGGCCCGGGCGACGTCGACCCCGCGATGCCGGGCCCGGTACTCCAGGAAGACCCGGGCGATGCCCAGATTCGAGCACCACACGTCGACCTCCAGCGGCTCCTCGTCGACGGTGAACGGGGCCAGGAACTCGACGTCCTGGGTCACCACGACGATGCCGGTGCCGAAGAGCCTCTCGACCGGGGTGCCGACCAGGGCCAGGGACCGCGCCTCCTGCACCAGCTCGGAGATGGAGACGTTGTTGACATGGCCCTGGAAGTCCATGTCCGACCATCGCAGCCCGATGGCGACAGGTGACCGGGCCGCTCCTCCTCGCGGCGCCGCGCGCAACCCCGCTCACCGTCCCGCCCGGCGTCACTGCGCCGGGCCCTCGCGGGACGCCGTCTGCTCGTCGGCGTAGAGGGCCGCGATGGTCTCCCGGTACTCGGCGCGCACCTGGTCGCGGCGCACCTTCTGGCTCTCGGTCACCATGCCGATCACCTCGTCCAGCTGGTGGTCGAGGATGGCGAACCGCTTGACCGTCTCCCACCGGTCCAGGTGCGTGTTCGCACGGTCCACGAAGCGCTGAATGGAGTTGCGGATCTCGGGCAGCTGGCTCAGCGTCTCATAGGACTCGCCCGCGTGGCCGTGGTTCTCGGCCCACTGGAACAGGGCGTCGCGGTCCAGGGTGAGCAGCGCCACCGCGTACTTGTGCCCCTCCCCCAGCACCACCGCCTGAGAGAGATAGGGGCAGTTGGCCATCAGGGTGGTCTCCACCTTCTGCGGAGCGATGTACTTGCCGCCGGAGGTCTTGATGAGGTCGCGCTTGCGCTCGGTGACGACCAGGTAGCCGTCCTCGTCGAAGTGGCCGATGTCGCCGGTGTGGTACCAGCCGTCGGCGAAGGTCTCGGCGGTCTTCTCGGGCATCTCGTGGTAGCCGCGGGCGACGATCGGACCGCTGACCAGCACCTCGCCGTCCTCGGCCAGCTTCGCCTCGCATCCGGGGCAGACCGGCCCGACGGTGCCGAATCGGGGCCCGAAGCGGCCCTTCTTCGGCACGTTGAAGAAGGCGATGGCGCTGGTCTCGGTGGCTCCGTATCCCTCCACCACCGGGATTCCGGCGGCGAAGAACCAGCGCTGGACCTGCGGTGACAGCTTGGCTCCCCCGCAGACCATCATCCGGATCCGCCCGCCCATGGTCTGCTTGAGCTTGGAGAAGACGAGCCTCTCGGCGATGGCCTGCTTGATCGCCAGGCCCTTCGGCATCGGGCTGCCGTCCAGACGGTACGGGGCGCTCCGCGAGCCGACGTCGAAGGCCCACGCCGAGATCCGGCCGGCCAGCCCGCCGGAGGTGATGACCTTCGCGCGCACCTTCTCGAAGATCCGGGGCACCCCGCACATGAAGGTGGGATGCACCTCCGACAGGCCGGTCACGATCCGGTCCACCCGGCCGTCGACCGCCGAGGGGAAGCCGATGGTCATCTGGACCGCGATGAGGCATTTGCCGAAGACGTGCGCCAGCGGCAGCCACAGGTACTGCACGTCGTCGGGTTCCAGCGGGTCCCAGGACTCCATCGCCACGCCCATGTAGGTCCAGGAGCGGTGGGTCAGCTCGACTCCCTTGGGCTTGCCGGTGGTGCCCGAGGTGTAGATCAGGGTCGCCAGGGAGTCGGGCCCGGTGGCGTCGATGACCCGCTGTACCGCGCCGGGATCGGCCTGCCGGGCGGCATGGCCCTTGGCCGACACCTCGGCCAGGGAGATCACCCGGGTGTCCTCGGCGACCACTCGCCGGTCGGAGCCGGGAGAGCCCTGGATGAGCCGGTCGTCGTCGACCAGGATGATGTGGTCGAGCAGCTCGTCGAGGGCGGCGCTGTGCTCGACCTTGGCGGCCTGGGCGCAGTTCTGGGCGACGTAGATCCGCGACTCGGAGCTGGTGAGGATGTACTCGACGTCCTCGGGCTGGGAGTTGCCGTAGACGGTGGTGGTGGCCCCGCCGGCGCAGCCGATGCCCGAGGTCGGTGAGAATCCACCAGACGGTGGTGTCGGCGCAGATCGCGACCCGCTGCTCGGGTTTCAGGCCCAGGGCCATCAGTCCGGCCGGCGATGTCGTGGGCCTTGTCCTGTGCCTGCGACCAGGTCACCGGCGTCCACTTCTCGGGACCGCCGGACTTGTTCTCCGGGTACAGGTAGGCCGTCGCGTCGGGGGTGAGATCCACCCTGCGGCGCAGCATGTCCCCCAGGTTCTTGGCACTGCTGGCCAGCAGTTCGTCGCGAACCACCAGCGTGTCGGTCGTCATTACTGGAACTCCTCCTGCGGGGTCGGTCTGCGAAGGCCCGGGCGGCCTCAGCCCTCGGGGACCACATCGGCCCGGGTACAAGGACTCCCACGGGCCACGATAGCGGTTGACGGCCTCATACCGCCTCAGCCGGAGCCCACTAGCGCCCCGCCCCGGCCGACCGTCGGCGGTCTCAGCCCCCGGCCCCGATCACAGGGCTGGGGAGGCCGTGTCAGACTGAGCCCCATGTCCGCTCCCAGCATGATTGTCGACAGTTCTCCCGAGTCCGGAGACGGAGTCTCCAAGGATCTTCTCGGGGACTTCGTCTCCTCGCTCGCGAGGATCGACGCCGGGGCGCCGGACTGTCTGGACTCCTCCACCCTGGCGCGCGCCCTCTACTCCAGCGATGCCTCGATCTACCGAGTGGTGCCCCGCGCGGTCGCCCGGCCGAGATCGGTCGACGAGGTGGCCGCCCTGATGCGGGCCGCCGCCGAGGTCGGGCTGCCGGTGACGACCCGCGGGGCGGGCACCAGCTGCGCGGGCAATGCCATCGGCGAGGGCCTGGTCATCGACCTGGCCCGCCACCTCCACACCATCCACAGCCTGGATCCCGAGTCGCGCACCGCGGTCGTCGACCCCGGCGTCATCCAGGATCGGCTGCAGGACGCCGGGCGTCCCCACGGGCTGCGCTTCGGGCCGGACCCCTCGACCTCCACCCGCTGCACCATCGGCGGGATGATCGGCAACAACGCCTGCGGGCCCAGGGCGCTGGGCTACGGGCGGACCTGCGACAACGTCGTCCAGGCCGATCTGCTGACCGCCGCCGGTGACATCCCTCGATCTGCGCGCCGGCAGTGCCGAGGATTCGCGTCTGTCCCGGTTGAAAGGACCTTGCCACGGCGAATCTGGGGGTCATCCGCACCGAGTTCGGCACCTTCTCCCGTCAGGTGTCCGGCTACCAGTTGGAGCATCTGACGCCGGAGCACGGCTTCAATCTGCCGGCCTTCGTCTGCGGCACCGAGGGGACGCTGGGAGTCGTCACCCGCGCCACCGTCCGGCTGGTGGCCGACCCTCCGCACGGCGTCACGGTCGCCCTGGGATATCCCTCGATGGCCGAGGCCGCGGACGCCGTCACCGCCCTGCTGCCCTTCCATCCGGTGGCCTGCGAGGGGATGGACCGGCGCATCGTCGATGTCGTCGCCCGGGCCAAGGGGTCCTCGGCGGTGCCGGACCTGCCGCGCGGGGACGGCTGGATGTTCCTGGATGTGCGCGGCGACGACGCGGCCGAGGTGGCGTCGCGGGCACAGCAGATGACCGCCGCCTCCGGGGCGCTGGACGCCCGGGTGGTCTCCGATCCGGCGGAGGCGGCCGCGCTGTGGCGGATCCGCTCCGACGGCGCCGGGCTGGCCGGGGTGAGCCTGGAGCAGCTCGCCTGGGCCGGCTGGGAGGACGCCGCGGTGCCGCCGGCCGATCTGGGCGCCTATCTGCGCGACTTCGAGGAGCTGCTGGAGTCCCACGGCCTGCACGGCCTTCCCTACGGCCACTTCGGCGAGGGCTGCGTGCACTGCCGGATCGACTATCCGCTGGACGCCGCCGACGGCCCGGAGCAGTACCGCTCCTTCGTGGCCGACGCCGCCGCCCTGGTGGCCCGTCACGGCGGATCGGCATCCGGCGAGCACGGCGACGGCCGCGCCCGTTCCGCGCTGCTGCCGGCGATGTACTCCCCCGAGGCGATCTCCCTGTTCGGCCAGGTCAAGGGGATTCTGGATCCCGACAACCTGCTCAATCCGGGGGTGCTTGTGGACCCGCGGCCGGTGGAGGCCGACATCCGGATGTTCCAGGCCCGCAACTCGCCGCTGACGCTGAGCCATCCGCAGTTCGCCCACGACGTCCATCAGTGCACCGGGGTGGGCAAGTGCATCGCCGAGAACTCCCCGCACGGCGGGGTGATGTGCCCCTCCTACCAGGCCAGCCACAACGAGAAGGACTCCACACGGGGCCGTGCGAAGGTGCTCCAGGAGATGGTCAACGGCACCCTTGGTGCACGGCTGGGACTCCCCCGAGGTGGCGCAGGCGCTGGACCTGTGCCTGGCCTGCAAGGGCTGCGCCCGCGACTGCCCGACCGGCATCGACATGGCCTCCTACCGCTCCCGGGTGTTCTACGAGAAGTACCACCATGGCCTGCGACCGCGCTCCCACTACGTGATGGGCTGGCTGCCGCGCTGGGAGCGGCTCATCTCGGCGATTCCCTGGATGGCGACGATCACCAACGCCGCGCTCCGGGTGCCGGGGATCAAGCATCTGGGACGCTGGGTGGCCGGGGTGGACCAGCGCCGCCCGCTGCCGACCTTCCGGCCCGGCGGGCCTGCCCGCAAGAGTCTGGATTCTGGACATTCCACGACCGCCGCCGAGGCCATTGCGGCCGAGCGCCAGGGAGAGCCGGGGACGCCTCGATCGGTGTGCCTCGCTCCCCCGCGAGCTGCCAGGGTCCGCCGATGCGCTCGCACCCGCCGGGCGGGCGCCGGCCGCCCGGCACGGCCGGGTGGTGATCTGGGTGGACTCCTTCTCCGACATGCTCGGCGACTGCGACCTGGGGGCCGTGGTGGCGGTGCTGGCCGATGCCGGATATCAGCCCGAGGTGCTCACCGATGACGTGTGCTGCGGACTCACCTGGATCACCACCGGCCAGCTGGACGGCGCGATCAAGAAGCTGCGCAAGGCCCTGGACGTGCTGGGCCCGCTGGCCGAGGCGGGCATCCCGATCGTCGGTCTGGAGCCCTCCTGCACCACGGTGTGGCGCACCGACGCCCTGGAGCTCGTCGGTGACGATCCCCGGACCGAGACGGTCGCCAAGAACGTCCACACCATGGCCGAGATGCTGGAGGCCGCCGGGTGGCGGCCGCCGAGCCTGGCCGGTCACACCATCGTCGCCCAGCCGCACTGCCACCACGCCTCGATCCTGGGCTTCGGACCCGATCAGCGGCTGCTCGAGGCCTCCGGGGCGACGGTGAAGACGGTCGGCGGATGCTGCGGGTACGCCGGGAACTTCGGGGTGGAGATCGGCCACTACGAGACCTCAGGTAGCCGGTTGCCGAGCACGACCTGCTTCCCGCTATCCGGGAGGCCGGGCCGTCCGCGATCATCCTGGCCGACGGGTTCTCCTGCCGGCGTCAGACCTCCGATCTGGCGGGACGACGGGCGCTCACCCTCGCAGAGCTGTTCGCGTCGCACATTTCCTGAGTGGGGGGCGACGACTCCCCCTCAACCCCCTCGTAGCGGGGACTCTGCAAGAGGTTGCGGTCCGCTCCGCAGGCCACTCAGCGCGCCTTCGGGGGACGACTCCCTCGCGACCCTCGTGTCGCCGGTCTGCGTGGTGGTCCCGATCACTCCCAACACGCCGTAAATCTGCACGCGCGATGGCGAAACCTGCCCTATCGGGAGTGATCGGGACCATCAGCCGTCGCTACTGAGAGGCCAGGGCCCGGGATGTGCGGCGACGCCGCCACGACGAGGCGGCCATCGTCCAGGCGGATTCGGCCATGCAGCCCCAGGCAAGCACCGAGGCGGCGAACCGGGACGGGATGTCGCCGGCCAGCACCGAGACGACGGTGGTGGCGACGGTGGCCGCCACCAGCACCCAACCGGTGGCCGCCGGAATCCGGCCGCTCATCGCAGACCACACCACGGCGAGGCCGCAGGCCACGGCCAGAACCGGGAGCAGGATGATCATGGGCCCTCCCTGAGTCGATCACCCGCAGGCTAGGACGCCTCTGTTACAAACGCCGTTACAGACAAGAAGTGCCCCGCGCCCGGAATGGGCGCGGGGCATCCTCTCCGCAAGATCATTCGCCGCCGATGAGACTTCCCGGTCACTCCCCTCGGGTGAGCCTGCGGTGCTTGGAGGCGTGCGGGCGGGCCGCCTCGAGCCCGAGCCGATCGATCTTGTTCGCCTCGTAGTCGGCGTAGTTGCCCTCGAACCAGAACCAGCTGGGCACGCCGTCCTCGTCCTCGCCCTCCCAGGCCAGGATGTGGGTGGCCACCCGGTCGAGGAACCACCGGTCGTGGGAGGTGATGACCGCACAGCCGGGGAACTCCAGCAGGGCGTCCTCCAGGCTGGACAGGGTCTCGACGTCGAGGTCGTTGGTCGGCTCGTCGAGCAGCAGGACGTTGCCGCCCTGCTTGAGGGTGAGCGCCAGGTTCAGCCGGTTGCGCTCGCCGCCCGACAGCACCCCGGCGAGCTTCTGCTGGTCGGGGCCCTTGAACCCGAAGCTGGCCACGTAGGCGCGCGAGGGCACCTCGAAGCTGCCGACCTTGATGTAGTCCAGGCCGTCGGAGACCACCTGCCACAGGTTCTTCTGGGGATCGATGCCGGCGCGGTTCTGGTCCACGTAGGAGAAGCTCACCGTCTCCCCCACCTTCAGCGAACCGGAGTCGGGCTGCTCCTGGCCGACGATCATCTTGAACAGGGTGGTCTTGCCGACGCCGTTGGGCCCGATCACGCCGACGATGCCGGCCCGGGGCAGGTCGAAGGTGAGGTCCTTGTAGAGCACGTGATCGTCGAAGGCCTTGGTGAGCTTGTTGACCTGGAGCACGGTGTTGCCCAGCCGGGGACCGGACGGGATGTTGATCTCGGCGGTGTCGATCTTCCGGTTCCGCTCGGCCTCGGCGGCCAGCTCCTCGTAGCGGGCCAGGCGAGCGCGGTTCTTGGCATGACGGGCCTTCGGCGAGGAGCGCGCCCACTCCAGCTCGCGCTCGAGGATCTTGGCCCGCTTGGCGTCCTTCTTGCCCTCGATCTGGAGCCGCTGGCGCTTGGTGTCCAGGTAGGTGGAGTAGTTGCCCTCGTAGGGGTGCAGCTTGCCGCGGTCGACCTCGCAGATCCACTGGGCGACGTTGTCCAGGAAGTAGCGGTCGTGGGTGACCGCCAGAACTGCGCCGGGGTAGCTGTGCAGGTGCCCCTCCAGCCAGTTCACCGACTCGGCGTCCAGATGGTTGGTGGGCTCGTCGAGCAGCAGCAGGTCGGGGGCCTGCAGCAGCAGCTTGCACATGGCCACCCGGCGTCGCTCACCGCCGGACAGCACCGACACCGGCGTGTCGGGCGGGGGGCACTGCAGGGCGTCCATCGCCTGGGAGAGCTGGGCGTCGATGTCCCAGGCGTTCGAGGCGTCCAGGTCGGTCTGGAGCTCGCCCATCTCGGCCATCAGGGCGTCGAAGTCGGCGTCCGGATCGGCCATCGCCGCCGAGACCTCGTCGAAGCGCTTGAGCTTCGCCTTGATCTCGCTGACCCCCTCCTCGACGTTCTCCAGAACGGTCTTGTCCTCGCTCAACGGGGGCTCCTGGAGGAGGATGCCGACCGTGGCGCCCTTGGCCAGGGTGGCGTCGCCGTTGTTCGGCTTCTCGATGCCGGCCATCAGCTTGAGCATGGTCGACTTGCCCGCGCCGTTGGGGCCCACCACCCCGATCTTGGCGCCGGGGTAGAAGGACAGGGTGACGTCGTCGAGGATGACGTTGTCGCCGATCGCCTTCCGGACGTTGTGCATGGTGTAGATGAACTCAGCCATCGGCGCTCCTCGAATGTGGGACGGGTCTGCGGCGTTGCGCGCTGCTCGTGGGCCGGGACGGGACGGCCGCAGGCCAGTATGCCAGCCGTCCACCGTCCCGACCACCGTCGTACGGCCAACCTCAGCCCACCGGGACCTCCCCGGTCTCGGGATCGGCCAGGGCGATCTCGTCGTCCTCCTCCTCGGACTCCTCCGAGCCGAGGCGGTAGACCTCCCCCTCGGGCAGGCCGTGCGGACCGTCGGTGACCAGCGCCGTCACGGCGTCCACCACCGATCCGGGCTCCATGATCGGCGCCTCCTCCGGCCTGGGGGTCGGGCGGATGAAGACGCTGGTGCCGCGCTGCAGGTCGTGGCCGACCGAGGACGCCTGAATCACCAGCTGTTCGCGGCGCACGCCGTCCTCGGTGACCCATGCCTGGGTGCGCAACCGACCGACGACCACCACCGGGTCGCCCTTGGTCAAGCTCTGTTTGCAGTTCTGGGCGAGCCGCCCGCTGACCCGGACCGACATCCAGGTGGTCTCGCCGTCCACCCATTGGCCGTCGCGGAAGTACCGCGGCGTCTGGGCGATCCGGAAGCGGCCTCCGGACCATCCGTCCTTGCTGATGAAATCCACCTCGGTGCCGAGGTTCCCGGTGATTGACACGTTCGCGTCCATGTGAGTTCCTTCCTCTCACCACTAGTTCTTGTGGCGAGAGGGCCGATCTGCCGCTCAGCGGCAAATCTGTGGAAAACTTCTTGGCGGCGTCCAGAATCTGGCTTGCCTGTGGACAACTTCCGGGAAAACGCGCCCGACGCGCAGATCAGGGCCTCGGAGGCGCCCAGGAGACCGCAGGACGGGCCCCCGGTGACGGCGGCGCGAAGACCCGCACCTGGTCACCGCCGCGGCGTCCGGGCCACCACCGCGGAAGCCGCGGGGCGATCAGCCGGGCACCCTTGGACTCGGTGATCGCCAGCGGGCGCACCTGCCGCAGCCGGTCGAGCAGGAGCACCTCCTCGGCCTCGGTACCGTCCGCGATACCGCGGACGACGGCGTCGCGCAGGTAGGCGAGCTCGGTGGCGGTGCGCAGGAACAGCAGCGTCCTCCACCAGGTCCGTGGACCGTAGGACAGCGCGACCGCAGCGATCCAGAAGCGCTTGAGCAGGCTCCCCACGACGAACGGATCGCGGGGTTCCAGCCAACCCATCACCGCGTAGTCGGCAAGCCGATTGCGCACCATCGTGCCCTCGCGCAGCAGCCGGATCACCAGGAATCCGACGAGCATCGCGACCACGCCCAGCGCCATGAACCAGTACATCTTGAGGTTCTTCTCGGGCACCACCGAGGAGATCCCGTTGAACGCCATATGGCCGATCGCCGCGCCCATGAACCCGGTGACCGGCGCCAGGATGCGCACCAGCCGGCTGCGCGAGCGCAGGCCGATGGCCAGGCCGATCGCGGTCATCGAGGTGAACAGCGGATGCCCGAAGGAGGTGAAGACGCCGCGCAGCAGTACGAGCTGCCTGACCGCCCGGGTGGGGTCCCCGGCCTGGATGGTGACGCGGGCGTAGTTGTCGGCGCGGGCGTAGTAGATGATGTTCTCCACGAAGGCGAAGCCGATCGCCGACAGCCCGGCCAGGCTCACCGTCTGCACGATCGAGGTGAGACGCCGTCGCATGAACACCGCGAACAGGAAAAGGATGGTGGCCTTGCAGGTCTCCTCGACGAAGGGGGCCGAGTAGATCGCCGGGCCGGCCCCCTGGCTGGGGTCGTAGCCGCCCTGCACCGACAGCAGCTTCGCCATCCAGGAGTTGACCACCAGGGATGCGGAGGTGGCGACCGCCGCTCCCCAGGCGAAGGCGGTGAACCACATCGCCAGGTGCTGGGTGCGGAATCGGTCCAGCCAGATGAACAGCAGCGACCAGACTGCAGCGGTCGGCCAGGCGTAGTGGGCTGCCAGCTTGAACGAGCGCATCGTGATCCCGGGGATGACGCCCTTCTTGCCGTTCTGCTCGACCTCGACATCGGCGTGCAGCTGGAGATACTGCCCGTAGAGCAGCAGGGCGGAGGCGATGAGCATCGCCAGCACGATCCAGGTCCAGGGATTGCGCACCAGGCGCGCCCACCATGGGCGTCGGATGATCGTGGGCTCACGCATGGCAGCCACTGTACCGGCCGGGATCACTCCCCCGGCCGGCTCGGCCCCGCGCCCGAGTCGCGGGGAGGACGTCATGGCGGCCCGGGTGGGAATCGAACCCACGCGCGACAGATTAGAAGGCTGCTGCTCTATCCGCTGAGCTACCGGGCCAGCGCGGCAAGTCTAGAGGATGACGCCGCCTGGGGCCGTCAGGTGGCCGTCGCCGGGCGATCGGGACGTAGGCTTGTCGCCCGTGAACAACATGCTGGTGTGGATCGACTGTGAGATGACGGGGCTCGACCTGGCCCATGACGGGCTCATCGAGGTGGCGGCCCTGGTGACCGACGGGGACCTCAATATCAAGGGTGAGGGGGTCGACGTCATCATCAAGCCGGAGCCGGAGTGGCTGGAGCACATGAACGACTTCGTGCGCGGTATGCACACCCATTCTGGGCTGCTGAATGAGCTGGACTCCGGACTGTCCATGGCCGAGGCCCAGACGCAGGTGCTCGACTACATCAAGGAGTGGGTGCCCGAGGCGGGCAAGGCTCCGCTGGCGGGCAACACCATCGGCACCGACCGGTCCTTCCTGGCCAAGGACATGCCGGAGCTCGAGGGGTGGACGCACTACCGCAATGTCGACGTCTCCTCGATCAAGGAGCTGGCGCGGCGCTGGTACCCGGTCGCCTTCAAGCACTCCCCCGCCAAGCAGGGCAATCACCGGGCGCTGGCCGACATCGAGGAGTCCATCGAGGAGCTGATGTACTGGCGCAAGGCGCTGATGGTTCCCGCTCCGGGGCCGGACGCCGCCACCGCAACCGCGATCGCCAAGACCTGCCAGGGCGCCCTCACCGGGGCCGGGCGAGGCGCTCACTGAGCAGATTTGCCAACCTTCTCGGGGGTTCGATATTCTCTCCGAGTTGCCCGGATTCGACCGGGCAGATGGTGGCTGTAGCTCAGTCGGTAGAGCACCTGGTTGTGGTCCAGGGGGTCGCGGGTTCAAGCCCCGTCAGCCACCCCACTTGTGCCAAGTTCAAACCTTCGACCAAAGGAACCATCCTCGGTCCGGTCTGGACTTGGCCCTTTTTCTTCGCTTCGGCGGCCCAGTTCAGGGCGTTGCCCTGCACCTCGGG
>JALCLH010000009.1 GCA_022647765.1 Acidipropionibacterium sp. | reverse complement strand
CGGCGCCCGCAACCGCCAGGATCAGCCGGGGAGATCCTCGTCTCCCCCGGCGGTCAGCGGAAGGCGCAGCGTCACCGTCGTCCCACTCTCATCGGAGTCCAGCGTCGCCGAGCCGTGGTGGGCCTCCATCACCGCCGCGACGATGGACAGCCCGAGCCCGGTGGACCCCTCGGTCGAGTCGGTGCGAGAGGTATCGGCCCGGGCGAATCTCTCGAAGACCGTCTCGCGCAGTGCCTCGGGGATGCCGGGGCCGTTGTCGCAGACCGTCACGACGGCGTCTCCATCGACCGCGGAGACCGCGGTGTGCACATGGGTGCCGGCCGGGGTGTGCTTGCGGGCGTTCGACAGCACGTTGACCACCACCTGGGTGAGCCGGTCGGGATCGGCGGCCACCGTCACCGGCTCGTCGGGCAGATCGAGGGACCAGGTGTGATCGCCACTGACCGCCTGGGAGTCGGATACCGCGTTGAGGACGACCTCCACGACATCGGTGGGCCGCAGGTCCAGTTTCTGGTCGTTGTCGAGGCGGGCCAGCAGCAGCATGTCCTCCACCAGCCCGCTCATCCTCCTCGCCTGGGCCTCGATCCTGCGCAGGGAATGGGCGGCATCGGGTGGCAGGTCCTGCTCGGTGCGCCTGGTGAGTTCGGCGTAACCGCGGATCGAGGCCAGCGGGTTGCGCAGTTCGTGGGAGGCGTCGGCGACGAACTGGCGAACCTTCGTCTCGGACTTCTGGCGCGCGGCCAGCGCTCCCTCGACGTTGTTGAGCATGTGGTTGAAGGCCGACCCCACCTGTCCCACCTCGGTGCGGGGGTTGGCCAGCGCGGGATCGACGCGGACCGGAAGGTGAACCTCTCCGGAGTCCAGGTCGAGCCGGGAGACCTGATTGGCCACCGAGGCCAGCCGGTTCAGCGGTCGCAGATTGCGCACCACCACCGCCCGGGAGATGAGCATCGCGGCCCCCACGGCGATCAGGGTGCCGGCGATCTCCAGCGTCAGGAGGGTCTTGATCGCCCGATTGATGTCGCTGAGCGGCAGCGCCACGACATAGGTGACGTTCCCTCGGCTCTGGGACAGTGCGCGATAGCTGCCGAGGGCGGACAGACTGACGCTGTGCTTGAGACCGTCGCTGGGCATCGCCAGCAAGGTGCTGAGTCCGGACTGCAGATCCGCAGGAGCAACTGTCGATCCGTTCCCACTCAGACTGATCCAGTTGCTGCCCGACAGCGCGAACGGGTCCGCCCTGCCCTCGGCGACCACTGAGCCCAGGGTGAGGCCGCCGGCGCAGCGAGACACGAAGATCGATCCGAGGGCGTTTCCCAACACATCCGCGCCGGGCGCCGGACCGGCGATCTCGGTCGCGCACGGGTTCGCCCCGGGCTTCCTGGACTGGCGCTGGCTCGCGGTGTCGAGCTGCTGGTCGAGCTGGTCCATCAGGATGTGCCAGGTGGCGAAGGTCGTCATGGCGGTCAGCGCCAGAGCCACGACGGCGACGATCGCGGTGACCTGCACAACCAACCGTCGTCCGAGGGCGCCACGGTCGGTCGGATGGTCGACCCAGGAGCCGGCCTGGCCGGCGGACCGCTTCCGGGATCTTCTCATCGCCCGGTCATCGCCCTCTCATCGCGGCGGGCTCAGCGGGCCGGACGCAGAATATAGCCGGCCCCGCGCATGGTGTGGATCATCGGCTCGTGCCCGTGGTCGATCTTCTTGCGCAGATAGGAGATGTAGAGCTCGACGACATTGGCCTGCCCGCCGAAGTCGTAGTTCCACACCCGGTCGAGGATCTGCGCCTTCGACAGCACCCGCTTGGGGTTGCGCATCAGGTAGCGCAGCAGCTCGAACTCGGTGGCGGTGAGGGTGACGTCCTGGCCGCCGCGGGTCACCTCATGGGAGTCCTCGTTGAGGACCAGGTCGCCGACCACCAGGGTGGAATCCGAGTGCGGCTCGGTGGCCCCGGTTCTGCGCAGCAGGGCCCGCAGCCGGGCGATCAGTTCCTCAAGGGAGAACGGCTTGGTGACGTAGTCGTCCCCGCCCGGCGGTGAGGCCGGCGATCCGGTCGCCGACCGAGTCCTTGGCGGTGAGGAAGATCACTGGCACCTCGGGCTGGTCCATCCGGATCCGGCGCATCACCTCGAGCCCGTCGAAGTCGGGCAGCATCATGTCCAGGACGATGACGTCGGGCTGGAGGTTCTTGGCGACGCGGACGGCCTTGACCCCGCAGTCGGCGGTGGCGACCTTCCATCCCTCGTAGCGCATCGCCATGGAGAGCAGTTCGGTCAGACTGGACTCGTCGTCGACCGCGAGGACGCGGATGGGGGAGCCGTCGGCATGCGTCAGGATGGCGGGAGAACTGTCTTTCACAAGGTCAAGGATGGCACGCGGGAGGTGCTCCCGGGAGTCATCCCGACTGTGGAACTCCTGTGAGTTCGGAGTCGGTCCGGTGCTGTTCCCGGGAACTGCCCAGAAATTGCTCAGATGAACAACAGGTGAACACTCGTCGTCTATTGGGGGATATCAACCCCCGAATCGCTACGGACCCGGGGCTGGAGGAGTACAGGGAATCCGCATCAGGACGCGAAATCCCGGCGATGTGCGACCCCCCACCGGCGTCGAGGGATATCGGGGCCCGCGCAACCCGGACCGGGCCGCGGCGGCGGGCGTCATTCCACCGAAATCGACACACTGCGGAAACACTACGGTGCTCCTGTAGTTCTCGGCGGATCAGTCGGGACTTGCGATTGCACGGCGGGCCGGCCCACATGAGCCTGGACGCCGATCACACCGAAGGAGAGGTCTTGTCAACGACCCTGCTCATCGTCTGCCTCGTCATCGTGACGGCGCTGGCGTTTGACTTCACCAACGGGTTTCACGACTCGGCGAATGCGATGGCCACCTCGGTGGCCACTCGCGCGCTGTCCCCGAAGACCGCGGTGCTCATCGCCGCCGTCCTCAACGTCGTCGGAGCCTCACTGTCCACCGAGGTGGCCAAGACCATCTCGAGTGGAATCGTCGAAGACTCATTGGTGAGTCCTGAGATGGTCTTCGCCGGACTCGCCGGCGCCATTCTGTGGAATCTCGCGACCTGGCTGTTCGGGCTGCCGTCCAGCTCCTCCCACGCCCTGTTCGGCGGCCTGATCGGCGCCGTGATCGTCAAGGCCGGCCTCAACGGCGTCCACATGGGCACGATCGTCAGCAAGATCATCCTGCCCGCCCTGGTCGCCCCCGTGGTGGCCGGCGGCGCCGCCGCGCTGGCCACCGCAGTGGCCTACAAGATCAGCAATGACACCAAGTCCAGCCAGGGGATCTTCCGCCACGCGCAGTCGGTCTCGGCGTCTCTGGTGGCTCTGGCCCACGGCACCTCCGACGGCCAGAAGACGATGGGCGTCATCACCCTGGTGCTCATCGCTGCCGGCTTCCAGACCGCGGGCACCGGCCCGCAGTGGTGGGTCATCCTGATCGCCGGATGCGCCATCGGCCTGGGCACCTACTCGGGCGGCTGGCGGATCATGCGGACCATGGGCAAGGGCCTGTGCGACATCGAGTCCCCCCAGGGATTCGCGGCCGAGACCTCCTCGACCGTCGCCATCCTGGCCAGCTCCCATCTGGGCTTCGCCCTGTCGACCACCCAGGTGTGCTCCGGCTCGATCCTGGGCTCCGGTCTGGGACGCCGTACCGAGGTGCGCTGGTCGACCGCCGGCAAGATGGCGGTCGCGTGGGTGATCACCCTGCCCAGCGCCGCGATCGTCGGCGGGCTGGCCTCGCTGATCGCCGGCATCGGCATCGGCGGGATGCTGATCGACATGGCCCTGCTGCTCGTCGGCGCGCTCCTCATCGTGCGGCAGTCGCGCAAGTCCGCCGTCGACTCGAAGAACGTCAACGATTCCGGTGAAGTGAACGTGCGTACCCGCACCGCCGTGACCGAGGGAGCCGCAGCATGACCATCGACTGGATCTCGCTTGCCAAGGTCGCCATTGTGACCGTGATCGTGGCGGTGGCGATCGTCGCCATCGTCTCCGGCGGAGCGCACGCCCTGGACAAGGCTCACGCCCGTCAGGCGGCCGGTGACGGCGCCGCCTCCATGGTGATGATCGGCTGGTCGGCCATCGGCCTGGCCGGGCTGGCCGTCCTCTACGGGCTCTACCTGCTCATTCCCTACTTCCACTGATTCGGTCTGTTCGACCCATTCGGTCTGTTCGACCCATCTGTGTGACGCCGACCGGCGCCGGGAGCTCCCGACGCCGGTCGGTTCTGTGTTCCTGGTCGGTTCTGTGGTTCCTGCCGACGACGAGGCGCCCCCTTCCTCCACCAGACGCCAGCTACATGAGGCGCCTCGTGGAGGAAGGGGCGCCTCGTGGATCGGGAGGTGGGGAGGGGGGAGGGAAGAGGCCTGGAATAGAACTGGACGCCCCAGGGTTGAGTCTGGTGTACTCAAGGTTGACCCCGAGAGAACCCCCATGAGGTTGATACGGGTGGACTCAACCGGTAGCCTTGAGCCGTAGCCGCTCAACGGAGCACCTCCTGGACCACTCCAGCAGTGCTCCGAGAGCCTCATGATGAGACTTCACTTCACTCAGGAGGAACCTGAACATGGCCCGTGCAGTAGGCATCGACCTCGGAACCACCAACTCGTGCGTCGCCGTCCTCGAGGGCGGCGAGCCCACTGTCATCCCCAACGCCGAGGGTGCGCGCACCACCCCGTCGGTGGTGGCCTTCACCAACAGCGGTGAGGTCCTGGTCGGCGAGGTCGCCAAGCGCCAGGCCGTCACCAACGTCGATCGCACGGTCCGCTCCGTCAAGCGCCACATGGGCGCCGACTGGTCCATCAAGATCGACGACAAGACCTACAAGCCCCAGCAGATCAGCGCCTTCGTGCTGCAGAAGCTGAAGCGGGACGCCGAGGCCTACCTGGGCGAGTCCGTCACCAACGCCGTCATCACCGTCCCGGCGTACTTCTCCGACGCCCAGCGTCAGGCCACCAAGGAGGCCGGCGAGATCGCCGGCCTGACCGTCGACCGGATCGTCAACGAGCCCACCGCCGCGGCCCTGGCCTACGGCCTGGACAAGGGCGACAAGGAGCAGACCGTCCTGGTCTTCGACCTCGGCGGCGGCACCTTCGACGTCTCCCTGCTGGACATCTCCGACGGCGTCTTCGAGGTCAAGGCCACCAATGGCGACAACCACCTCGGCGGCGACGACTGGGATCAGCGCGTCGTCGACTGGCTGGTGACCAACTTCAAGAACGCCCACGGGGTCGACCTGTCCAAGGACAAGATGGCCAAGCAGCGTCTGCAGGAGGCCGCCGAGCGCGCCAAGATCGAACTCTCGCAGGCCTCTGAGACCCAGATCAACCTGCCCTACATCACCGCCACCCCGGAGACCGGCGCCCTGCACCTGGACGAGAAGCTCACCCGGGCAGAGTTCCAGCGCCTCACCTCCGACCTGCTGGACCGCTGCCGCGCCCCCTTCAACGCCGTGATGAAGGACGCCGGCCTCGACGTCTCCAAGATCGACGAGGTGATCCTGGTCGGCGGCTCCACCCGGATGCCCGCCGTCACCGACCTGGTCACCGAGCTCGCCGGCAAGGAGCCCCACAAGGGCGTCAATCCCGATGAGGTGGTGGCCCTGGGCGCCTCCCTGCAGGCCGGCGTCCTCAAGGGCGAGGTCAAGGACGTGCTGCTGCTCGACGTCACCCCGCTGAGCCTCGGCATCGAGACCAAGGGCGGCGTGATGACCAAGATCATCGAGCGCAACACCACCATCCCGACCAAGCGGTCCGAGGTGTTCACCACCGCCGAGGACAACCAGCCCTCGGTGATGATCCAGGTGTACCAGGGCGAGCGCGACTTCGTCCGCGACAACAAGTCGCTGGGCAACTTCGAGCTCACCGGCCTGATGCCCGCCCCGCGCGGCATCCCGCAGGTGGAGGTCACCTTCGACATCGACGCCAACGGCATCGTGCACGTCCACGCCAAGGACATGGCCACCGGCAAGGAGCAGTCGATGACCGTCACCGGCGGCTCGGCCCTCGGCAAGGACGAGATCGACAAGATGGTCAAGGAGGCCGAGGCCAACGCCGAGGCCGACAAGAAGCACCGCGAGGCCGTCGAGATGCGCAACGAGGCCGATTCGCTGGCCTTCCGCACCGAGAAGCTGGTCGAGGAGAATGGCGACAAGATCCCCGAGGAGGTCAAGACCCCGGTGACCGAGGCCATCGCGACGCTGAAGGAGGCCCTCAAGGGCACCGACAACGACGACGAGGTGAAGGCCGCCATGGACGACCTGAACCAGAAGGCCTCGGCGATGGGCCAGGCCATCTACGCCGCCGCCCAGGCCAGCCAGCAGGAGGCCCCGGCCGACGGCCAGGCCGCCGGCGAGTCCTCCGCCGCGGGGGATGACGGCGTGGTCGACGCCGAGATCGTCGACGACGAGAAGGACGAGAAGAGCAACTGATCGCGACCGCTGTTCCGGGGGCGCCGGGCGATACCGGCGTCCCCGGGGCGCACCGCGCGGGAGCGCTCTTGCAGCGTCATCGAGCGCGGCGCGCGGTGGTTGATCGCAGCGCAGTGTCAATTGAGCGCAGCGCTACATTCCACTGAGCGCATTCGCATACGCCAACTCCAGGGGTGAGCAGGACGATATGAGCGACAACGAGAACTTCGACAATGGCGACGCCGCCCAGCCGGACAAGCGGGCCGACGACGCCTCCACCGACGACAAGCAGGCCTTCGACGAGATCGTCGAGGGGGTCGAGCTGAACACCGACGACGCCCAGACGGCCGATGCGGGCGCCGGGCAGCCTGACGGCGCCGAGCAGGGTGACGCCGCCCAGGATCCGCCCAGCCGGGAGAGCCAGCTGGCCACCCTGCTGGCCGAGCGGACCGAGGACCTCCAGCGGCTTCAGGCCGAGTACGTCAACTACAAGCGCCGGGTGGACCGCGATCGCGACCTGGCCCGCCAGGTCGGGGTGCGCCGGGTGGTCCAGGACCTGATGCCGGTGCTGGACTCGGTCGAGATGGCCCGCCAGCACGGCGAGCTGGCCGACGGATCCGGATTCAAGGCGGTCGCCGATGCGCTGGCGAAGGTGGCCGCCGATCACGACCTCACCACCTTCGGCCAGGTGGGGGAGGAGTTCGACCCGCACGTCCACGAGGCCCTGATGCAGGTGCCGCTGCCCGGCGCCACGGTCACCTCGGTCTCCCAGGTGATGCAGCTCGGCTACAAGCTGGGCGATCAGGTGCTGCGCCCGGCCCGGGTCGCGGTCTCCGACCCGGACCCGAGCGCTGTTTCCGGCAGCGGTGACGCCGGCTCCGGCTCCGCTCAGGGAGACGCCGGCAGCGCCGACCCCGCCGGCGGGGCGTCCGAGAACAAGTGAGACGCGGTCGTCGGTCACAATGGAACCAGATCCCGATGGACTCGACAGGAAGGAGGCGCTGAATGAGCACGGGTGACCCGCACAAGGACTACTACAAGGTGTTGGGCGTCTCCAAGGACGCCAAGCCCGACGAGATCAAGAAGGCCTTCCGGAAGCTGGCTCGGGAGAACCATCCCGATTCCCATCCCGGCGACACGGCGGCCGAGGCGCGGTTCAAGGAGGCCTCCGAGGCTCACGATGTGCTCGCGGACCCCAAGAAGCGCAAGGAGTACGACCAGCAGCGCAGTCTGTTCGGCGGCGGGGGCTTCAAATTCCCGGGCGGCGGTCAGAATGTGCGGGTCGACGATCTGTTTCACAACGCCACGAACGCCGACGGCCTGGGCGACCTGTTCGGCAACCTCTTCGGCGCGACCGGGGGGCGCCGCTCCAGCACCCGCAGCGCGCGGCGCGGGGCCGACGTCGAGGGAGAGGTGACCGTCGACTTCACCGACTCGATCGCCGGCGTCACCGTGCCGATGCGCACCGTCTCGGAGGCGGCCTGCCAGGCCTGCCGCGGCACCGGGGCGAAGGCCGGCACGATGCCGCGGGTCTGCCCCAGCTGCGAGGGTTCGGGCATGCACACCACCGACCGCGGCGGCGTCTTCCAGATGAGCGAGCCGTGCCCCGACTGCCGGGGACGCGGCATGATCGTCGACGACCCCTGCCCGGTCTGCGACGGCTCCGGGCGGGCGAAGTCCAGCCACACCATGCAGGTGAGGATTCCCGCCGGGGTCGAGGACGGCCAGCGGATCCGGATCAAGGGCAAGGGCTCCCCCGGGGAGAACGGCGGGCCGGCCGGCGATCTCTACGTCGCGGTCCATGTGAAGCCGCACAAGCTCTTCGGGCGGGAGGGCCACAACCTCACCGTCACGGTGCCGGTCACCTTCGCGGAGGCCGCGCTGGGCGCCAAGATCGGCGTCCCGCTGCTGCAGGGGGGCACCGTCACTCTCAGGATTCCCGCCGGAACCCCCGACGGGCGCACCTTCCGGGTGCGCGGCAAGGGGGCGCCGCGGACCGACGGGACCCGTGGCGACCTGCTCGCCACCGTCGCGGTGACCGTGCCGACCTCCCTTGACGCCGGTGCTCAGGCCGCGCTCAAGGAGTTCGCCGCCCGGGCCAAGCAGCCCGATCCCCGGCCGTGGGACGCCGCCAAGTTCGGGTCGGTGAGCTGAGATGGCACGCCGATCCGCGCGGGTTCTCGCCGAGGGGACCGATCTGGCCCTGATCGACGAGGAGGCCCCGATCTTCCCGATCTCGGTGGCCGCCGAGCTGGCCGGGATGCATCCCCAGACGCTGCGCGGCTACGATCGCCTCGGTCTGGTGGTGCCCAGCCGGGCGAAGGGTCGGGGACGCCGGTACACCGCCCGCGACATCACCCGGCTGAGGCTGGTGCAGCACCTCTCCCAGGAGGAGGGGATCAACCTCAACGGCATCCGCCGGATCCTCGAGCTGGAATCGAGGATCGACCAGCTCACCGAGCAGGTCGACCAGCTGTCCGACGCGATGCGCCGGATGCAGGACGGTGCCGGGCGCACCGACGTGAACTACCCGAGGGTGTTCACCGCCGAGTCCACCGGGCTGGTGCACATGGGCCGGACCATCGTCCACGCGCAGCTGGCGCTGCCGAGTCGCTGAGATCCCGAGGGTCCTGAGAGTTCTGCGGCGCACGGGTTGCCTACACTTGGCACAGTGAACCGACATGAGTTCTTCCAGACCAGTCTCATCTCCTCGCTCCTGGACGGCGTCTACGAGGACGAGATGTCGATCGGCGAGCTGCTCTCGCACGGCTCCTTCGGGCTCGGCACCTTCAACGCCCTGGACGGCGAGATGGTCATCCTCGACGGCCAGTGCTTCCAGCTCAAAGGCGACGGCACCACCCGCCCGGCGGCGATGGACCAGCACACCCCCTATGCCACGGTGACGAACTTCGTCCCCTCGAACCGGCTGGAGATCACCCAGCCGCTGCACCGCCCCGACCTGTCGAAGCTCATCGACGAGCTGCTGCCCAGCGCGAACTACATGTACGCGCTGCGGATCACCGGCCACGTCGACTGGGTGGAGACGCGGACCGTCGTCCAGCAGTCCAAGCCCTACCGGCCGATGGTGGAGGCCACCGACGGCGAGCAGGTGGTGCGCGAAGAGGATCTGGACGGCGTCTTCGTCGGATTCCGGACGCCGGTCTACCAGCGGGGGATCTCGGTGCCGGGCTGTCACGTGCACTTCATCGACGACACCAGGACGCTCGGCGGACACGTCGTCGACTTCGAGATCAGCGATGGCGCGGTCGAGGTCTGCGTCGGCACCGATCTGAGGCTGCGGCTTCCGGTGAGCACCGAGTTCGAGCACGCCGATCTGGCCCCCGAGGACCTCGCCGACCAGGTCGCGAAGACCGAGCATGCGCAGGCCTGACGGGGTTCGCCCTGGCGGGCGGGGGCCTGACGAGGTTCGCTCTGATGGGCTCCGGCCCGACGGGTTTCGGTCCGGGGGGCTCAGTCCCGACGGGTTTCGGTCCGGGGGGCTCAGTCCCGACGGGTTTCGGCCGGTGCGCCGGGTCAACGCTTACGAGCAGATCGTCGCCCAGGTCGAGGAGCAGGTGCGCACCGGCGAGCTGAGCCCCGGCGACCGGCTGCCCAGCGAACGGCGTCTGATGTCGAGCTTCGAGGTGAGCCGCTCGACCGTGCGCGAGGCGATGCGGGTGATGACCGCCACAGGTCTGGTGGAGTCCCGCCCCGGCGACCCGCGCGGGCCGGTCGTCCTGGACTTCTCCCCGCAGGCGCTGCGCGCCCCGCTGGAGCGGATGGTGCACCAGGGCGCCAGCCGGGTGGAGCTGCTGCAGTTCCGGCTGGTCATCGACGGGCAGGCGGCGCTGATGGCCGCCGTGAGGGCGGACTCCGCCGCCATCGACGGGATCGAGGACGCCGCCAGGGCGATCCGCGAGCAGTCGCAGTCGGCCGAGATCTCGCCGGCGGGGTTCGCTGCGATCATCCGCACCTTTCACCAGAGGGTGCGCGACGCCGCCCACAACCGCCTGATTCAGGTCTGCGGCGAGGCGGTCACCGACGCCCTGGGCGTCATCATGGGGCAGCGGCTCCAGGGGCTCTCCGATCCGGAGCGCCGGGCCCGGGTGGGGCGCAGCGCCGACGACGCGGCCAGGCTGGTGGGCCTGATCCGCAGCGGGGACGGCGCGGCCTCCCAGCGCTGTGCCACCGCGAACATCTACCGCTACTACCGCGACTCCCTGGAACCGGCGGAGCGCGAACTCCTCGAGGGAATGGTGGAGGATCCCGGGGCCTGAGAGGCGCGGAGGTGCTCGTGGGCAGGGCTGATTCGCCACGGCCTCCACGGGGCCTGTTCTCGACTTTCACGACCTCTATCCTCGGGGTTTTTGCCTCCCGGTTGTCGCGTGTGATGTCGCGATATTCCGGTTGAGTTATCGTGGGATATCGGACATTGTTTCTCTGGGATTTTCTCCTTTTCCGATGTACTGGTCGGACCAGTGCAAGAGCTGGTGCATTCCCGGGGATCGTCATACGTTGGTGCGCCGGAGCGGCCGGTCAGACAGATCGACCGGACAGGTCGGTCAACGCCGGTCAAGGTCGACTGCGGAAGAGGTGCCCAGGTGAGCAACGCCAATTCGCGAGCCGCGGCGAGCGCGCGAATCACCGTGATCGTCTTTCCGCTCATCATTCTGGCCGGGGGAGCCTGCGGAATCGCATGGTCGGGACCGCTCCACGCGGTGTCGGCAGCGGTGCCGTACCTGCTGGGCGGGGTGATGTTCCTGATGGGGATCACCCTGAGCAGCGCCGACTTCGCGCGGATCGCCCACCGGCCGCTGCCGGTGCTGGCCGGGGTGGCGGCGCACTACACGATCATGCCGGCGACGGCCCTGGCGGTCTGCCATCTGCTGCGGCTGCCTCCGCAGATCGCGATCGGGGTCATCCTGGTGGGCTGCGCTCCCAGCGGCACGGCGTCCAATGTGGTGACCTTCCTGGCGAAGGGGGACGTGGCCTTCGGAGTCTCGGTGACCACGGCGTCCACCCTGGCGTCCCCGGTGCTGACGCCGCTGCTCACCTGGTTGCTGGCCGGCCGGTACCTGTCGGTGCCCTTCGTCTCGATGCTCCTCGACATCGTGCGGACCGTCCTGGTGCCGGTGTGCGCCGGGGTGCTGGTGCACGCCGTGGCCAGGCCGGTGGTCGCGAAGCTGCGGCCGGTGCTGCCGTGGCTGGCAGCCGCGCTGATCGCCTTCCTGGTCGCCGTGGTGATGGCCGGGGCCCACGACGTGCTGCTCACCGCCGGGCTCTCGGTGGTGCTGGCGGTCATCCTGCACAACGGCGCCGGGCTGGCCCTGGGGCATCTCGCCGGGAAGGCGATGCGACTGCCCACGGCTCAGCAACGGGCGCTGTCCTTCGAGGTGGCGATGCAGAACTCGGGGCTGGCCGCCACTCTGGCGGGCGCCTACTTCACACCCGCGGCTGCCCTGGCGCCCGCGATCTTCTCCGTGTGGCACAACCTGTCCGGGGCCGTGCTGGCCGGGATCTACGCGGGGCGCCGGCCCCGCGATCGGGAACATTCCAACGATCAACACTCCAACGAGATGAAGGAATCATGGGCACAGGTGTGAGCATCGCCCCGACAGTGGGTACTGGACTGGTGGGCACTGGGTCAGTGGTTACTGAATCGGCGGGCACGGGAGGCCCTGGATCGGCGGGCACTGCATCGGCGGGCGCTGCATCAGTCAGTGATGTGACGGTCGTCACGGATCGCCGGTCGCTGCGCGAGGCGCTGGCCGCCCAGCACGGGCGGCGCGGGCTGGTGATGACCATGGGCGCCCTGCACGAGGGGCACCTCAGTCTGGTCCGGGAGGCTCGTCGCCATGCCGACCACGTCGTCGTCACCATCTTCGTCAACCCGGCCCAGTTCGCCCCGGGGGAGGACTACGAGCGCTACCCGCGGGACCTGGCGGCCGACGTGGCGGCCCTGTCGACGGTGGGTGCGGACATCGTCTACGCTCCCAGCCCGGCCGAGGTCTACCCGGCTCCGACTCAGGTGAGTCTGGATCCGGGGCCGATCTCCCGCGTGCTCGAGGGCGCCACCCGCCCGATCCACTTCGCCGGGGTGGCGCTGGTGGTGACCAAGATGCTCAATCTCATCCGGCCCGAGGTGGCGGTCTTCGGGCAGAAGGATGCCCAGCAGCTGGCGATCATCCGGCGCCTGGTGGCCGACCTGGACATGGGCGTGGAGATCGTCGGGGCGCCGATCTCCCGGGAGGCCGACGGGCTGGCCCGGTCCTCGCGCAATGCCTATCTGCTGGGGGAGGACCGGATTCACGCCCTGGCCCTGTCGAGGGCCCT
Source organism: Acidipropionibacterium sp. (assembly GCA_022647765.1). GTDB lineage: Bacteria > Actinomycetota > Actinomycetes > Propionibacteriales > Propionibacteriaceae > Acidipropionibacterium. Next base: position 169,900 of record JALCLH010000009.1, on the reverse strand, counting down.
TCGGGCCGGAATCGCGGCGGCTCACGAGGGGGCCGCCAACGACGTGGTGGCGGCGACACGGGCCGTGCTGGAGGCCGAGGAGAGGGTGGAGGTCGACTATGTCGCCCTGGTGGACCCGGCCACCTTCGAGCCTGTGACACGCATCCCCCCGGCTGGAGGTGCCCTGGATCGCAGCGCCGAGCCCGCCCTGCTGCTGGTCGCGGCCACCGTGGGTTCCACCCGGCTCATCGACAACATGCCAGTGCGCTGAGCTTGTCACTATCTGACCGATACCGCTGAAATCGGCCACACAGCCGCCGACCTCTGGATAATCCACATGCTGGCGCTGTGGTGGCCGTTTTCATTCCGGGCCTGTCGGCCGCGGTCCTGAAATCGGCCATATATTCGACGGCCTCTGGATAATCCAGTTCCCGGCCATCTGGTGGCCGTTTTCATGACCATCCAGCCGGATCGAGGCGGTCAGTGCGGAAGCAGGACGGGTTCCGGCGCGGCGTGGCGGCGGGCCCCGTAGAACCTCGACAGCACCGGCATCACCGCCAGGAACAGGGCCGGCAGCAGGAAGGCCGCCGCCATGCCGATACCGGTATCGGCCAGGGGCCCGATGACGCCCCCGCCGATCACCGCGCCGACATAGTTGAAGGTGTTCATGCTGGAGATGATCCGATCGCTCTGGCCCGGATCCACCTCGCCGGCCGCCGAGAAGGTCATCGGCACGATGAGCCCGACGCCGATCCCGACGATGGCGAAGCCCACGATGGCGGCGGGCAGGGTGTGGACCAGCGCCACCAGCGCGAATCCGGCGATTCCGGTGAACGAGGCGGTGGCGACCAGGATGCGACGCCCCAGCCTTCCGGCCAGACGGTCGCCGGTCAGTCTGGAGATCAGCACCACCGCCTGGTAGGCGGCATAGCCCAGCGGAGCGACCGCGGGCAGCGCCATCAGGGAGTTCTGGAGGTACTCGGTGCTCCAGGTGCTGACTGCCGAGTCGGCGGTGAAGACGACCAGGATCGCGGTACCGAAGAGCCAGATTCCGCCCCGGACCGACAGTCCATGGCCGGCCGGGCGTCCGGGGGTCGCAGCTGCTCCCACGACCGGCTGCCCGGCGGGGTGCTGCCCGGATTCCGGCAGGTCGACCGCGAAGAACCACCACCCGGCCATCGCCACCACCGCGGTGAGGATCGCGGCCCCGATCACTCCGGCCAGGGCGATATGCTGGCTCACGGCTGCCGAGACGGCCAGTGCCGCCAGGATCGCGCCGGCGGTGTAGACGGCGAAGAACCCCGACATGACGCCCCGGCCCAGCCGCCTCTCCACCACCACTCCCTGCATCGCGGTTGCGGCGTCGACGGCGCCGAGCCCCATCCCGTAGACGGCCATCGTCACCATGAACATGCCCAGGCCGCCGCTGGAGGTGACCGCCACCAGGCTGACCGCCTCGAGCGCCAGGCCGAGGGACAGGGACACCCGGCTGCCGAAGCGCCTGCCGATCGCACCGGCGCCCAGTGAGCCGATGGCGGCCGTCGCGCAGGACAGCAGCACCGCCATCGACACCACGGTCGCACTCATGCCGAACTTGTCCTTGAAGGTCGGCAGAGTCGTCATCACCGACGCGTATCCGAATCCCTGCGCGCCGTAGGCGGCGCTGACGACGATCCTGGTGAGCCGACTCGTCGACCGGCTCGTGATTGAGAACTTCGTGTCCATGTCCCGATCACCTTCTGTGCGAGAGCGAGGCCGGGCCTGTACTCACAGGGTCCGGTTCCAGATGCGCCGTGACGGCCTCGGCGCAGATGCGGGCGCCCCGGCGGGCCGCCGCGGAGTCGCGGGTGGCCAGCCAGGTGGTGGTGAGGCCGTCCGTCATGACGACCAGCAGCTCGGCGAGGTCCTCCACCGGCGTCGCCCAGCTCCGGCCGCAGGCCCGCGCGATGGCGTCCAGCACCTCGGCGGCCGACCGGTGGTAGACCTCGTACTGCCGCTTGGCCTGCTGCTGTCCGTCGGGCATCCGCAGGGCGGAGAGGGTGAGCTCCAGCATGGCCTGCTCGCGGTGCGGGGAGGCCATCAGCAGGTCCAGGTAGGCGTTGAGCCCGGCCTCGATGACGCCGGCCGGATCGGTCTCGGCGCTGCGCCCGGCCAGCCCGCCCTCCTCGCCCTGGAATCGGTCGGTGTCGGTGACCTCGTCGATGACGGCGGTGATGAGCTCGTCGCGGCTGGTGAAGACGTAGTGGAAATAGCCCAGCGAGACGCCGGCCTCGCGGGTGATCGCGCGGGTGGTGGCGCCGCCGACCCCCTCGCGGGCGATCACCCGCAGCGCGGCGTCGATGAGATCCTGGCGCCGATCGGCGGCCGTGCCGCGGCTCATGCCGGTACTGAACTGTAGGGCGCAGAGGGCGCGGCCGCCGGGACGGAGCCCGCGGGGTGCTTGCCCAGGCCGACCGCGGTCGCGGCGTCGCCGAGGGCGGCGTCGAGACGGTCGACGACATCCTCGGCCATCTCGGCGCTCATCAGCAGGCCGGGCTTGAACTGGAGCACCGAGGTGTCGAAGTTGGCCCGCATGGACCACACTCCGTGCCGGTACAGCGCCGCCATCAGCGCCGTGCCGCCCTCGGGATGCGCGGTCTGCAGGCCCATGATGACGCCGCGCTGGCGCACCCCGGTGAAGAAGTCCGGGTGGCGGGTCTGCAACTCGGCCAGCCTGGTGGCGAACAGGTCGGTGAGCATCGCCACGTTGTCCCTGGTGGACTGCCGGGTGGTGATCTCGACCACCTTGGTGGCCACCACGCAGCCCAGCTCGGCCGCGTTGAAGGAGGACAGGTGCGCGAAGCCGTCCTCGTGGAGCCACTGGCCGGCCCGTTCGTTCATGATCACCGCGGACATCGGGTAGTAGCCGCCGGACAGTCCCTTGCCGGTGACGATCATGTCGGGGACGGCCCCGTAGGAGACGCAGCACCACATCTGCCCGCTGCGCATCAGGCCGGTCTGCACCTCGTCGGCGATGTAGAGGGCGCCGTACCGGTGGGCCAGCTGCGCGACTCCGGCCAGGTAGTCCTCGTGCGGGATCGGGAATCCGGCGGTGGCCGGCAGGCTCTCGATGAGCACGGCGGCGGTGTCGCCGAGGCGCAGCACCTCCTCCAGCTGGTCGAGATCGTCGTAGTCGACCTTGGAGAACTCTTCGGGGGAGGGGGTCATGTGGAAGAAGGCGGCCATGTCGGGGTCGCCGGCCTGGGTGGCGATGCCTGTGGCGCCGTGGAAGGCCCCGTTCACGGTGATGACCCGGGAGCGCTTCGTGGCATGGCGGGCGAACTTCACGGCGGCGTCGATGGACTCGCCGCCACCGTTGTTGAAGGCGACGTATTTCATCGACTCCGGGGAGGCGGCGAGCAGCGCCTCGCAGAGCTTGTTCTTCACCGGAGAGGGGAAGTAGTGATTTCCGGCGTCGTATACTTCTGAGCCATCGACGAGGGCTTTTCTCACCTCGGGATTGCGGTGGCCCAGGTTGAACACTCCGCCATTGATATGCACATTGATGAGACGCTGTCCGCCTACGTCCTGGAAGGTGTATCCGGAGCGGTCCCCGAGGAGGACATCGATTCCCAGGTTCTCCAGGAGTTCGACCTTTCCCGGATTCCAGACCCGGGCGGCCTCGTCGTACACGTCCTTCTTGATCTGCGGCTCATCGGCCATGGGATTCTCCTGATCGGGGGATGTCGGGTGGGAAGAATATGGGGTATAGGCGGTCATGCCGCGTCCTGCTCGGTGGGCTCGCCGGATTCGGGGCGGGCCAGCGGCGCGTGCGCGTACTGCTTGAGGTAGCGGCGGGCCAGGACGGCGGTCCCCTTGGCGTAGAAGGCGGCGATCTCGGGGCAGAGCTCGAAGGACTCGCCTTCCCCGGGAACGACATTGTCCAGGTGATACTGCAGGGCCTCGAGGAGGCCGATCCGGCGGATCATCACGAATGTGGCGATCTCGCGGACGTCGTCCTCGTCCAGCTCGCGGTACCTGCGGTAGCCGGTGACGACGGCCTCGAGAACCTGCGCCAGGTCCGCGCGGTGCTCGTCCAGGCCGACGATCCCGGCGATGTCGGTGAGGTACCAGCCCCGTCCGCAGTCGTCGAAGTCGAGCACGGTGAGGACGTCGTGGTGGGCGATGATGTTGGCCGGGCGGAGGTCGCTGTGGATCATTCCGTAGCGTTTCGGGCCGGTGCCGAATGCTGCCAGGCGACGGCCGATGAGGGTCTGGCAGGCGTCGATGTCGTGGATGTCGGAGGCGCTGAGCAGATCGCACTCCCAATAGTGTTTCCCGTAGTAGTTGTTCCATCCGGTGCCGAATGTGGCCTCCCAGCCCCACTCGATGCGGTGGTACCCGGCGGGCGGCGTCCAGCTTTGGGTGCGAGTGTGGATGAGAGCGGCGATCTCCCCGAGCCGCTGGTAGAGCCGGGCGTCCGGGGCGGGCAGCTCGCGCCGGCGTCCGAGCCTGTCCTCGAGCCGGGCGACGGTCTCGAAGCCGACGGCAGGCGCCGCGGAACAACCGGGTGGTGATCGCGTCGGGGACCGGGCTCAAGGTGTTGATGAGGCGCCCGATCGCGGCGACGTCGTCCTGGGAGTCGTGCGGTGCGGCGCCCTCGATGAACTCGAAACAGGCGACGTGACGCCGCTCGCTCAGCCAGGGGGTCTCGATGGTCTCCACCAGACGGCCGGCGGCCGAGCGGATCGGCGTCACCAGGTGGAGCCTCGGCTCCCCGCTGAGGTGCGCGATCCAGCTCATCTCGGTCTCGATGGATTCCAATTCGGCGTAGTCGAGGCGGTGCACCCGCATGACGATGGTGGGCATTCCGGGGGAGTCCACCCGGAAACTCGCGTTCTCGGTGATATTGAGCAGGGTCAGGGTAGCCGTCTGGGGATATCCCCACAGGGGGAGGGCGCGTTGCGCGACATCCCGGAAATGCTCGTGCTGACGGGAGATGGGAAGACTGTTGAAGGTGCTCTCATGGGCGATGGTTGCCGAGTGTGCTGTGGATGAACCGGACGATATCGGATCCGATCCAACCGGAAAGATATCCGGATCTGTTTCGGCAAGAACTTCTACCATGGAATACCACCTGTGTGTGTCAGTTCGGGGATCATGAACGACGACGTGCTGGACGGTTGACCAACACCAGAGATCATAGGTGGACCAGGGCGTGTCACCGCTACTCGGGAGGGCATTTTTTACAGTGTGAGCGACAAGATTTTACGTGGTCGAAACACTTCCTCGTCGAAGAAACAGAACTGAAACAGAGTCCTCGGTTCAGATGGAGAGACAACGGTCATGTGATCCAGTGATACCCTGGATCACATGGGCAACCGCAATCTCACGATCTCGCTGCCCGACGACCTCGTTCACCGTGCGAAGGTCTTCGCAGCCGAACACGACACGTCGGTCTCGGCGCTTGTGCGCGACCTGCTGGCCGATGCCGTGGAGCGGGGCCGTGACGGCGATCGCTGGGGAGCCGAAGAGGAACTCATGCGCCGGGGCGACGCCCTGCGGGTGGGCCCGGCCGACTGGTCTCGCGACGAACTGCACGCGCGATGAGCCGGCAGTTCGTGGACACGAACGTCCTCCTGTACGCCTATGACGGTTCCGCGGGGGAGCGTCATCGACTCGCTCTCGAACTCGTCTCGGGGCTGGGGCGCAGTGGTGATGGCGCCATCAGCGTGCAGGTCCTGCAGGAGTTCTATGTCAATGCGGTGAGGAAGGTCGCGCGCCCGTTGACTCCGGCGAGCGCTCGCGAGCGGCTTCGTGCCCTGAGTCTGTGGAGCGTGCATGCGCCCACGCCGGGAGACGTCGTCGCCGCGTCGGAGATCAGCGAGCAGAATACGCTTTCGTTCTGGGATGCGATGATCGTGCGCAGCGCCGCCGTGCTCGGCTGTTCGACGCTCTGGAGCGAAGATCTCAATGCCGGTCAGCGGATCGCCGGCGTCACCGTCTGCAACCCGTTCGGGTAGGCCTGTCCGCAGTTGTGCCGGTGGGCGATGCCGGGACGAGCTTCCTCTCAGGATGGCGCGATGAGGTTCACGGTTGGGAAGTAGATGCCGAACCGGGCGCTGTCCCGGGTCAGCAGCCGGTACCCGGCGACGGCGGCGTGGGCGCCGATGAAGAAGTCCGGCAACGGTGCGGATGACCATTCTCCCCATACCGGATCGTCGGTGAGAACGTCGAGCAGCACATTCGTATCGATCAGCGTCGTCTCACTCACCGCGAAGCAACCGCATCAGCTCCTCGGCGCCGACCGTGCTTCCAGCGGAGGTTGCGGGGCCAGCGGATCGTACCGTCGGCGCGCCTTTGACGCGGCTCATCGTTTGGCGAGGAATGCGCTGATGGCCTGCCAGGTGCCCTCCGGATTCTCCTCCGGGGCGAAGTGCCCGGCGTCCGGTATGGAGCCGGTCGTGAGGTCTCGCACTCCGGCCTCCCGGAGCCCGTCCGGCGTAGGTGGCGAGAGCACCGCGTTCGTCGGCGCCGCGCAGATATAGAACAGGAACCGCGACCGGTGTGACGCTCCGGTTCTGCTCGGCGTCGCTCCACAGGGCGCGGTAGAACTCGAAACCCTGACGCAGCGCCGCGGGATCGGCGTATGCGGCCGTGTACCGGGCGCGGGCCTGCCGGGCCGATGGCCTCGGGATGCGCCGAGATCGTGTCGAAGAAGTAGTCGAAGTAGGGGCCGGGAGCTGCCGAGACGAGGCGCTCGGGCAGCTCGGGGATCGTGTGGAAGGCGAAGTGCCACAGCCACGGATTGCGGATCACCTCGTCCCACGGCGCCACCCCCGGGATGACCGTGTCCAGGATGACGCCGGCCCGGAGATCGGGGCACGCTGCGCAGGGCGGCGAAGGTGATCATCCCGCCCACGTCGTGGCCGACGATCGTGACGTCGCTCAACCCGAGTGCGTCCAGCAGGTCATGGATCATCCGGCCCAGCCCGCGCTTGTCGCCGGTGGGTCGGTCGATGGTCGAACCGCCGATCCCGGGCAGATCCGGAGCGTACGCGGCGTACCCGTCGGTCGCGGCCAGCTCAAGGACGGCGTCCCAGCTCGTGGCGTCCTGTGGCCAGCCGTGCAGGAACACGATCGGACGGCCTTCCGGTGATCCGGCCGATCTCAGATGGAAGCTGGCGTGAGGTGTGACGATCTGCTGATCGCGAATCATGATAGACATGATCTATGTCTATCATGTCGGGTGAGAATGCCCGGTTTCGGGAGTTCCGCCATGGCGCCGGATTTCTCCTCTCCCGTCTCGGCACCCTGGCTGAGCGTTCCTGGGGTGCCGCCCTGCATCGGGTCGGGCTGACACAGACCGAGTTCGTCGTCCTCGTCGCCCTCACGGATGCCGGTGCGATGCGGCAGCGCGAGCTGGCCGCTGCCGCGGGTATGGATCCGCGCAACCTGGTGCCGGTCGTCGCCGTGCTCACCCGGCGTCGATTGATTGCCGTGCGCCCGGATCCCGACGATGGCCGTGCGAAGCTCCTTGCGCTCTCGGATGCCGGTGCAGAGCTTCTGCGGGAACTCGAGGTGGAGCTTCGTCCGGAGCGGGATGCCTTCTTCGGTGCTCTGGCCCCCGGCGAGTACGCGAGGCTGTGCGAGCTGCTGGAAGCGGTCCACTCCGAGTTGCTGGCAGGGCGAGGCGATGAGGCGAGGTGAACATTTCACTCGCCCAAGCCCTGGTCAGTGGATGCGCAGTCGCCTAGACGCCTCTTACGCGAGTGAAATGTTCACCTGGAAAGTTTGCGCACCGCAGAGTCTGCATCTGCAGACCGGCGCAACGAGGGGGTTGAGGGAGTGGCCAGCGCGCGCTGGGTCCGCACTTGCAGACTGGCGCATCGGAGAGGCAGGAGCGGAGCGACGCGGGGGGCCTGCGCGCGCAGAGTCTGCATCTGCGGACCGGCGCAACGAGGGGGTTGAGGGGGAGTCGTCTCCCCCCACTGTCAGCTGAGCGCGATCACCTGCACCAGAACGATCTTGACGATCGTCCCCAGCGCGAACAGCGCCCCGTAGGCGGACTCGATCCGCTCGTCGTTGACCAGACTGTTGGCGTATCCCAGGATCGCCGGCTGCCCGACGAAACCCGCGAATCCTCCGGTGGCCCGCTGGGCCGACAGTCCCATCCACCGGGCACCGGCCAGCAGAATGACACCGCCGAGGACCAGGGCGACGCCGGAGACGATGAGGATCGCCAGCCCGTTCCGGGTCAGCGCCTGGGAGAGGAAGGCCTGACCGGAGGCCAGCCCGACGCAGGCCAGGAAGATCATCAGGCCCAGTTGGCGCAGCACATTGTTGGTGGCGTGCGGCAGGTCCCAGCGCAGCGGGCCGGTCCGGTGCACCGCGCCGAGGATCATGCCCATCACCAGCGGGCCGGCGGCCGCTCCCAGCTCGAATTTCAGCCCGCCGGGCAGGGCCACCAGCATCGCCCCGAGCACCAGGCCCATCGCAGCCCCCAGGCCCAGCGACAGGGCGTCCACCTGGGCGACCCTGGCCTCCGAGTCGCCGAAGAAGTCGGCGGCGTCGGAGAGACGGTTGGCCGGTACCACGACGAGTACCCGGTCGCCCGGCTGCAGGATGATGTCGTCGGTGGCGAGCATGTCGAGGTCGCCGCGGCGCACCCGGGTCACCTGGCCGTTGGTGCGGCTTCGGACGTCGATGTCGCCGAGACGGCGTCCGACCAGGTTGGGGTTGGACACCAGGTAGCGCCGGAAGTCGACGGTGTTGCGGTCGTCGGTGAGGCGTCTCTTGGACCGGTGGCCCAGGTGCTCCACCGCCCGGTTGACGTCGTCGGGATTGCCGACCACGAGCACCTGATCGCCGACGTGCAGGTCGTCGCCGGGCCGGGCGAGCAGCATCTCGCCCTGGCGCAGCAGGTAGGACATCCGGATCTGGTCGTCGGTGAATCCCGGCGTGGCGCGGATCGAGGTCTCCCGGTCGACGACGGTGGAGACCGCTGTCAGTCCCGGCCTCGGCCATCGAGGTGTTGTCCCTGGTGGCGGGCCATTTCTTGGTGGCGACCATGGAGACCATCACCATCGCGACGACCACCCCGACCGGGTAGGCGATGGCGTATCCCACCAGGGTGTCGCCGGCTCCCTGGGTGGCCGAGGTGGCGGCGTCGATGGCCGGTGAGGTGAGGACGCCGGCGTAGAGCCCGGCGATGTGGGCCGAGGTCAGCCCGAACAGCCGGCCCAGGCCGATGGCGGCCGCGGCCATCGCCGCCAGCCCCACCACCCCGGCGACCATCAGGGACCACTGGCGTTTGAGGTCCGACAGGAAGGTCGATCCGGCGGACAGCCCGACGGTGTAGCAGAACAGCACGACGCCGAGGGCCTTGACGCTGTTCAGCCCGTCCCCGAGGCGGGGATCCAGGGTGCCGACCACCAGGCCCATGAACAGCGCCCCCGCGGCGCCGAACTTCAGCGGCCCGAACGGAATCTGGCCCAGCAGGGCGCCCAGCGCCAGCACCACGAGAATGGTGACCAGCTGGTGGGCGGCCAGGAAGTCCAGCACGATACTCATCGCGGATCCGCCTCTCCTTGATTCTGTGGATTCTGCGCCGACTCCGAACGGCGTCGCCGGGCGAGCCGGGACAGCGCCCATCCGATGACGAGGATAGTGAGCCAGACCGGCCCGATCCCCACCGCGATCTGATAGGCGGGGTTTCCCGACGCGACCATCAGGACGACGATAACGGCCATGAACGCCAGCACGAGCCAGTTCGTGTACGGCGCCCCCGGCATCCTGAACCGCAGCGCGGCGACCGCCCCGGCGTCCAGCCTGCGCCGGAAGAGCAGCTGGGTGACGACGACCATCCCCCAGTTGATGAAGGCGGCGATGAGGGCGATCGACATCACGTACTCGAAGGCCTGCGACGGGAGCACCGCGGTGAGCACCACGGCCGCGGCGGTGACGACGCTGGAGGCGACGACGCCGACCCAGGGGGAGCCCTGCCGGTTCACCGTCCCGAGGACTCGAGGCGCGTTGCCCTGGTGGGCGAGCGAGAAGAGCATCCGGCCGTTGGAGTAGAGCCCGGAGTTGTAGGCCGATATCGCGGCGGTGAGGACGACGGCGTTGAGGATCGCGGCGGCCCCCGGAATGCCGATCTGGTCGAAGATCTGGACGAAGGGGCTCGCCTTGCCGTCGATCCGGTTCCACGGCGTCAGCGAGACGATGACGAAGACCGCGCCGATGTAGAAGATGAGGATCCGGTAGACCACCTGGTTGATGGCCTTCGGGATGGACCGCTGCGGGTCCTCGGCCTCTCCGGCGGTGATCCCGATGAGTTCGACGCCGCCGAAGGAGAACATCACCACGACCAGACCGGTCATGACGCCGTGCAGCCCGTGCGGGGCGAAGCCGCCGTGGGACCACAGGTTGGAGATCCCGGTGGCGGGGGTGCCGCCGGCGCCGAAGGCCATGATCCACAGACCGAAGGCGATCATCGCGCAGATCGCGACCACCTTGATGATGGCGAACCAGAACTCGAACTCCCCGTAGGCCTTCACCTGGAGCAGGTTGACCGCGGTGATGAGCAGCAGCATCGCGGCGGCCGAGGCCCACGGCCGCATCGCGGGGAACCAGTAGTTGATGTAGATGCCGACGACTGACAGCTCGGCCATCGACACGGCGATGTAGTTGAACCAGTAGTTCCAGCCCGAGACGAAGCCCGCCAGATCGCCCCAGTAGTCGTGGGCGTACTGGGAGAAGGCCCCGGAGATGGGATTGTCGACGCTCATCTCGCCCAGCGCCCGCATCACCAGATAGATGATGACGCCGCCCACCAGATAGCTGACGATGACGGCCGGTCCGGCCGTCCCGATGGAGTCTGCGGCCCCGTAGAACAGTCCGGTGCCGATCGCCCCGCCCAGGGCGATGAGCTGGATGTGACGGTTGCGCAGGCTGCGGTGCAGTGCGGCGTCGGCGTGCGGTGGATGCTCTTGGCCCTCAGATCCGGCGGCTGTGCCGGTGGGGGACTGGGATTGACTCACTCCCAGCATCCTAGAGACGCCGGCGGGCGAGCGTCGGAGTCCCCGGCCCGACGGCGTCTCCGGGATGTGCTCTGCGGGCCTATCCTCGCACCGTGATTCTTGATCTCGCCGCGGTCTGCCTGCTGCGCGACCGCAGCTGCCTCAATGTCCGCAAGGCCGGCACCGACCACGTCATCCTGCCCGGCGGCAAGATCGAGGCCGGGGAGACGCCGGTGCGGGCGGCCATCCGGGAGGCCTCCGAAGAGGTGCGCCTCGACCTCGATCCGGACGCCCTGGACTATCTCGGCACCTTCGATGCGGCTGCGGCCAACGATGACGCCGACGGGATCCGGTGCGCCGTCTTCGTCCGCGGATGGGACGAGTCGTGGCCCCATCCCACTCCCGATCACGAGATCGTGGAGTACGAGTGGACGCCGCTCGACCGCTGCGCCGGCGACCCCAGACAGGCCCCGCTCCTGGTGGACTCGGTGATCCCGGCCCTGCGGAACCGGGGCCTGATCTGAGGAGTGACGAGCAACGGGTCTCGCAGGCGGGGAAAGCCGCTGCGAGACCCGTTTTGCGCCGTCCAGCAGACCCCTACTCTCCCGCCAGCGCCACCGACGGCAGGACCCTGGCCGCGTGGCGTCCGGGGATGATCGAGGCGAACCAGCCGGCCGCCAGCGCGATCGCGGCCACCGCGATCAGCCTCAACCACGGCAGGGACACCACAACGTCCATGCCCACGCTCCTCAGCAGGGCGTAGCAGCCGGCGATGCCGTAGCCGGTGCCCAGCACCAGCCCGACCACCACCGCGGCCACCGATTCCAGCACCGCCTCGTGTCCGAACATCGCCCGCACCTGGCTGCGAGTCAGCCCCAGGGCTCGCAGCAGGCCGATCTCGCGGGTGCGCTCCAGCACCGACAGGCCGAGGGTGTTGCCGACCCCGACCAGGGCGATCACCACCGAGATCGCCAGCAGGCCGACCACCAGGGCCAGCATGATCGTCACCACCTGTTCGATCTGCGCCCGGCTGTCGGCGGCACTGGTCACCGAGGCCCCGGGGATCGCGCTGATCGCCTTGGTGATCGCCGCTGTGACCTCCGATGACGTCGCGCCCTCGGCATAGCGCACCAGGATCTGGGAACCGCCGACCCCGGGAACCAGCCGCTTCAGGACGCTTCCGCTCAGCGTGATGCTGGAGCCGGCGGACTCGTCCCCCGACTCGACCGCGATCGCGGTCAACGAGACCGAGCGGCCCTCCGAACTCACCGTTACCGTCTGCCCGGTGCTCACCCCGGGCTTCGACACCAGTGCGTGGCGGTCGTCCAGCTGCGCCAGCTTGCCGGGATCGCGCAGCGAGGCGATGGCGTCGGCGGAGTAGCCGATCGCGGTCATCTTCTGGGACTTCCCGCCGGTGGTCATGGTGACTGGCCCGGTGGTGCTGATCGTTCCGGCCCCGGCCACCCCACGGGTGTTCTTGACGGCCGTCAGCAGGCGGTCGGTGACAGGTCCGGAGCCGGTCTCCACGATGGCGTCGGTGGGGAAGTGCTTGTCCAGGGCCTTGTTGGCGCTGGCCTGGGTGCTGGCGGCCCCGACCGCCATCATGACGATGAGGGTGACTCCGACCAGCAGGGCGGAGACGGTGGACGCCGCCCGTCCCGGATTGCGCTGGGTGTTCTCGGTGGCCAGCTCGGCCGGCACGCCGCCGACACGGGCGGCGATGCGCCCCAGTGCCAGCGACAGCTTCGGGATGACGGCGACGGCCAGCACCAGGACGCCGACGAAACTCACCAGACCCCCGGCGATCCCGCAGGCCAGGGCCACAGCGGTGCCCTTGGCCCCGGCGGCGCCGAAGACGAGCAGCCCGGCTCCGGCGACCAGCAGCACCAGGCCGATCGCGATCCGGATCCGCCCGACCCGCCTGGTGGGCTCTGGAGCGACCGGGGACAGCGCGGCGACCGGCGGCACCCGGGTGGCCCGGCGGGCCGGTGGCAGGGCGGCCAGGACGGTCACCAGGATCCCGACCCCGATCGGCACCAGGACCGAAACCGAGGTGAGGGAGACGGTGGTGTTGAGCGGGAGGTTCGTGCTCGACCCGCCGATGGTCACCAGCAGCTGGGACAGTCCGATTCCGGCCGCCAGGCCGAGCACCGAGCCGATCGCGCCGGTCGCCAGGGCCTCGGCGAGCACCGAGCGGCGGACCTGGGTGCGGGTGGCGCCGACGCAGCGGGCCAGTGCCAGGGTGCGGGTGCGCTGGGCGACCAGGATGGCGAAGGTGTTGACGATGACGATCGCGGCCACGGCGATCGCGATGGCGGCGAAGGCGGCCATGAACCCGGTGAGGAAGCCGGTCCCCGACAGCGCCTGATCGGTGAGCCAGGTCCGCTGGGCGTCGGCGGTGCGCACCGTGATCCCGGCGGCCCTGGCCCCCGGTGCCCGCGACACGGCCGCGGCGACGGCGTCCTGCCCGCCGGTTCCGGTGACGTAGACGGTGTCATAGCCGGGGACGCCGCGGGCGGCCATCAGGGTCTGCGCGTCGGTGTACAGCTGCTGAGTGCCGGTGTTCATCGAGACCCGCGGGCCGGGGCGCAGCACGCCGACCACCCGGAGGGTCTGCGGCTTGGCGCCCTTCGCGTATCCGGCGACGGTGAGGGTGCTGCCGGGTTTCACCCCGGCGTCGACCATCAGGGGATTGACGGCGGCCTCACCGGGGGATTTCGGAAGACGCCCCTGGACCAGGGTGCTGCCGTGTCCCGGGGCCGGGGCGACGTGCCCCTCGACCTGGGACTGTCCGCTGCTGCGCGACGCCGTCAGCGAGGTGGAGATGGTCGCCTCGGTGCCGGTGATTCCGGGTTGTGCTCCGATGGCGGCGACGGTGCTGGGTGAAATGGTGTTGGAGAAGTTCGCGGTCACCACGGTGTCGGCCCCCTCGACCGAGGCCGCGGTCTGGGCGACGATGGAGGACTTCATGGTGGCCGACAGCACGAGGGTGGCGGCCAGGAAGGCGACCCCGAGCAGGACCGCCAGGATGGTGGGCAGGAGTCTGCGGCGTTCGGGATTCATCGGGTGGCTCCCTTGGCGAGATCGGCAGCGGAGACAGCGGCGGAATCAGCGGCTCGGCGTGCGTCACGGGTGAGGGCCCGCCAAGACCGGTGCCTGCCGGATGCCCGGCGATGGTTCCGGTTCGCACCGATCGCCACCTGGTCCTCGCAGGTCCGGCCGTCGCGCATCGTGACGACCCGGTCGGCGTAGTCGGCGGCGTGGTGGTCGTGAGTGACCATGACGACCGTCTGGCCCAGGTCGTCGACGCAGTTGCGCAGGAAGGTGAGCAGGCCGTCGCTGGCGGCGGAGTCCAGGGCGCCGGTGGGCTCGTCGGCGACGATGACGTCGGGGCGGGTGATGAGCGCCCGGGCCACCGCGACCCGCTGCTGCTGGCCGCCGGACAGCTCGGAGGGGCGGTGCCCCAGGCGCTCGTCGAGGCCGAGCATGCCGACGATCCGGTCGAACCACTGCCGGTCGGCCTTCCTGCGCGACAGTTTCAGCGGCAGCAGGATGTTCTTCTCGGCGGTGAGGGTGGGCATCAGGTTGAAGGACTGGAACACGAATCCGATCCGGTCGCGGCGCAGTCTGGTGAGGTCGTCGTCGCTCAGCCGGGTGATCTCGGTGCCGCCGATCCACACCGTGCCGCTGGTCGGGGAGTCCAGCCCGGTGAGGCAGTGCAACAGGGTCGACTTGCCCGATCCGGAGGCCCCCATGATGGCGGTGAGGTGGCTGGCGGGCAGGTCCAGGTCGACCCCGTCGAGGGCGCGAACCGTGGCCGGTCCGGAGCCGTAGGTCTTGGTGAGGCCGGCGGCGCGCACTGCCGAGCGGAGCGAGGATTCGGGGCCGGTGGGGCCGGTGGCTGCGGCGCTGACAGGCGTGCCGTTGGCAGGCGTGGGCGCGATGGGATCGGGGCCGGTCGGAGCGAGGCCGGTGGGGGACAGCGGGTGCGACATGGTGCATCTCCTGGGTAGGTCATCGAACACCGATGACGCTATGAATCCGCCGCATCGTCGCGAATCATCCACCGGGACGGTTCGATCCCTCATCCCCCGGGAGGATGTGCCAGAGGTCGATGGTCCCGATCACTCCCGAAAGGGCATGTTTCGACACTGCGAGCGCAGATTCACGGCGTACCGGGAGTGATCGGGACCACGATCCTGCGCAACCACTCCCCAGATGGACTCCCAGTGCTTCATGATTGGCGCACATGAGGATCTTGCTCTCCGCATTCCGGCACGGTTGTCGCGAGGAGGACATCGCGTACGCCTGGGAGAACTTCGTTGTGGAGTTCCTGGAGCGCGAGGATCCGCCGAAGTCGATCCGTCTCGGGATGGACCGTTCCGGGAGGATGCTGGAGATCGGAGGCGTTGTGACAGACACTGGAGAGGTACTGATTATTCACGCCATGCGAGCACGGCCTCGATACACCCGAAGGTTGAGGTGGATGGACTGATGACGAATCTGTCACCGGAGCAGCTGGACGCCATCGCGTCCGACTTCGAGAGCGGGTGGTCCGAGCAGCGCCTCGATGCGGCCGGCACCTCGTGGGGCGCGGGCATGTCCCGGCTTCTGCCTGACAATGTCCAGCAGGCTCTGCATGCCCGAGCCGTTGATGAGGGTGTCACGGACGCCGAGCTCATCGAGCGAGCCGTCAGGGCCTATCTCGCCGTCTGAGTGTGCCGGCGATCGCCCAGCAGGCCACCGAGCCGATGAGGGCTCCGGAGGTGTTGGCGACGATGTCGCGGATGTCGGCCACCCGATGGGGTAGGAAAAGCCCCTGAACCGACTCGATGATGACGGTGCACACCAGCCCCACCAGCACATTGCGCCACATCGACGGCCGCCACCACCGGGCCACCGCCCCGACCGGCAGGAACATGACGATGTTGGCGGCGAACTCCACGGCCGGGATGGAGAAGATGGAGCCGCTGGTGTCGGGAGGGCTGGGATCGAAGACGATGCACCCGATCACCAGGGCCAGGGCGATGGTGCAGGCGAACCTCAACGGCCGACAACCCAGGGCTACGCCGAGCAGCCGTGGCAGGGTGCTGCTCCCATTCCTCCCATCGCTCCCGGACTCGCTGCTCACAAGGCCATTCCCGGTCGGCTCGCTCCCCACGGCGCCCTAAGACCCGCCCCTCACCGGCCCGGCCTCACCAGACCGGCGTCATAGGCCGTGATGACCATCTGAACCCGGTCGCGCAGCCCGAGTTTGGCGAGGATGTGGCCGATGTGGGTCTTGACGGTGGTCTCGGCCAGGAACAGCTTCGCCGCGATCTCGGCATTGGTGAGCCCCTCCCCGACGCAGCCGAGCACCTCGCGCTCCCGATCCGAGAGGGTCTCGATGAGAGCCGGGTCGGTCGGCGCCGGGGCGCCGTCGCCGTCGTCGCGGGGCAGGAACCGCTCCAGCAGCCGACGCGTCGCAGACGGCGCGACGACGGCGTCCCCGGAGGCCACCGAGCGGATGCCGGCCAGCAGCTCGGCGGGCCCGGCGTCCTTGAGCAGGAATCCGGAGGCGCCGGCGCGCAGCGCGGCGTGCACGTACTCGTCCAGATCGAAGGTGGTGAGTACCAGCACCCGGGTGCCGGAGTCGGCGGCGAGGATCTGCCGGGTGGCCTCAAGCCCGTCCATCCTCGGCATCCGGATGTCCATCAGCACGACATCGGGGCGCAGTCCGGCGGACATCTCGACGGCGCGGGAGCCGTCTCCGGCCTCGCCGACCACGGTCATGTCGGGCTGGGCGTCCAGCACCATCCGGAACCCCACCCGCACCATCTCCTGGTCGTCGGCGAGCAGGAGTCGGATGGGCTGGTCGGGGTTCACGGCGTCTCTCCTCGATGATGTGCTGGCGGTCGATATGACCCGGTCGGTGCGGGACGGTTCAGGGGCTCTGCTCATGACACCACCGGGACGACGGCGTGCACCTGGAAGCCGCCGTCCAGCCGTTGTCTGGCCTCCAGCGTGCCACCCCAGGCGGCGACCCGCTCGCGCATCCCGACCAGACCGTGCCCGGCGCCGTCGTCGGCGGCGCCCGAGGAGCCGAGACCGTCGTCGGTGACCAGGATCTCCACCCGGTCCGGCAGATGACTGACGCCGACCCGGGCGGTGGCGCGGGGCCCGGCGTGCTTGAGAACGTTGGTGAGCGACTCCTGGACCACCCGGTAGCAGGCCAGGTCGGCGCCGTCGGGAAGAGGCGGGTGGCAAGCCGGGATCCCCGGAGACCTCGAGGGCCACCGGCAGCGCCTGGCGGGTCTCCTCGATGAGCGCGGGCAAGGTCCGCCAGCCCCTGGGAGGGGGCCAGATCGGCGGGACGCCCGGAGTCGTCGCGCAGCACGCCGACCAGCCGGCGGGTCTCGGTGAGGGCCTGGCGGGCGGTCTCGGCGATGGTGTCCAGGGCCTTGCCGGAGGCCTCCAGCCGGGCCTGCGGAGCGCCGGCGTCCTCGTGGTGGGCGAGGTAGGCCCCGCCATCGGCCTGCACCACGATCACCGACAGCGAGTGGGCGACGATGTCGTGCATCTCCCGGGCGATCCGGGTCCGCTCCTCCTGGGTGGCCAGCCTCACCCGCTGGTCGCGCTCCCGCTCCAGGTCGGCGGCCCGCTGGCGCAGCTGCTCGACGTTCATCCGCCGCTCCCGGGCGAAGCGGCCGGCGTACCAGGCCATCAGCACCGTCACCGCGCAGCTGATGGTGATGGCGGCGGCATTCATGACGAGCTCCCCGCGGGTGGGGCTGAGGAAGTAGTCGCTGCCGATGGTCCATCTCCATCCGGCGACGAGGCTGCCGGCCAGCGCCCCCCACATCCACCACCGCGCGCGCCGGGCGCTGCCATAGGCGATGGCGGCGTAGACGACGATCGGAACACACAGATTGCCCGCGACGGAGCCCCCGCCCACCCCGAGCTGAATCAGGCAGGCCGCCGCCACCCCGGCGGCGGCGATGTCGGGACGGGTGCGGCGCCAGACCAGCGGCACGACATAGAGCAGCCCCCACAGGGCCCGCTGCCAGCTGGTGTGGGAGGCCATCGTGCCGGCCAGCGCCATCGGGGTGAGCAGGAGTGCGAGAATGGTGTCCCACACCATCGGATGGCTGCCGAACCAGTCGTGGATCCCGCGAATGCTCACCCGTCGAGCTTAGAGACCGGCACCCTCGTCGGACATCCTCCTGTGGGAGGACGCCGTTGCCGCCGCACGCTTCGGGTCGAGACAGGTCCGGAGCGGTCAGGCGAAGTGCGACTTGGCAATCTGCCCGTGGACGCCGACGGTGCGGTCGACCACCTGCGAGACGATGAACCCGGAGGCCGGCCGACAGATAGGCGTAGGCGGTCGCCCGGTCGAGCCCCTCGGTCCTGCTCCAGGAAGTCCAGGCGAGTTGACGACGGCGCGGCGCATCGCGACATTGAGGTCGGAGCCCTGGCCGTGGGCCGCCCCGTCCGGGTCGGACAGGCCGATCGGGATCCAGGAGTCCGGGGTCTCGGCGAAGGGGTAGCGGAAGGCGACTCCGGGAGCCTCCCCGGACCCCTTCTTGACCACGGTCAGCCGGAAGGTGGCGCGCAGGGAGCCCTCCATCGCGGTGAGCGACACCTCGCCGTCGCCCATCGCCATGTGGGGATCGCCCACGTAGAACAGCGCCCCCTCGGCGAAGACCGGCAGATAGAAGGTCGAGCCGACCCCCAGCAGGCTGATGTCGATATTCCCGCCGCCGAGGGTGGGCGGAATGGAATTCGCATTCGGGGATGTGAGGCCGGCGTCGTCGGAATACGCCACGCCCATGATTCCCATGAAGCAGTTGAGCGGGAATGACACCTTCCTGTCCCCAGAGCGCATTACCGCCCGGCCATTCTCGATGGCGGTGAATGTGGAGACATTGCCGTACTCGGCGGGGTGTCCGGTGGAGCGGCCGTCGGTGGAGATCGGCGGCATCACCTCGTCCAGGGTGATTCCGTCGGGGGCCGTGCCGTCGGGCCGCAGGGCCAGCGCCCCCCTGCCGTGCCGGCTGGAGACGACGCCGTAGGGCACCCGGGGCAGGGCCTCCAGGGTCTCGATCTTGAGGACGTCGCCGGGCTCGGCTCCCTCGATCCGCACCGGTCCGGTGACGACGTGCGGGCCGTCGACGTCGAAGTTGCGGGGGGTGCGCCGGTAGCCGGCGGCGATGGAGACGGCGTCGTCCAGGATCTGGTCGCGGGCCACGCCCTTGCCTGCGAAGAAGGACACCGGGTCGCGGCCCTGGTCCTCGAGGAGGCCCTCGTGGGAGACGGCGTCCACGGTGAGGGTCTCGCCCGATCGCATGGAGAGCACCGGGGTGGCGCGGGTGGTGGGGACGTATCCCCACAGCACCTCGTCGACGTCGGAGCTCAGGTAGTGGTCCCCGCTGATGGGTCCCACTCCGGGCTGGAGAATCTGGCCGAAGGAGGACCGTCGAGACGCCGACTGGGCCGCCATGGTGCGGTCCGGCGAGATTCCGAGAGCATTCTCGGGGGTCTCGGCATCCTCGGCTCCGGCGAGATTCGCCATATTCATGTCTCCTGATCGCAGTTCATCGGGTATGCCGCCGTCTGCACTCCGGCGCGCGTGGGGCTGCGGTCAGCGGGTAGCGAATCCGGGGATGTCCGGGCTGGTGAGGCTGGGCTCAGCGTGACACGCTCGGTGTCGTGAGTCAACCGTCTGAAGAGTCGTCAGAGTCGTCGCTGCGGCGGGATCTGGCCGGCGTGTTCCGCTGGCACCCGGCCGGGGCGGCCGTCCTCACCGCGAACGGAGAGTCCGGGCCGGTGGGGTTGACCGTGTCGTCGCTGGCCTCGGTCTCGGTGGATCCGGCGATGGTGTCGCTGTCGATCGGGCACGATTCGGCCACCCTGTCCGCGCTGAGCCTCGGGACCCGCGTCGTCCTCCATCCGCTGGACGCCGGCCAGGAGCGGCTGGGCAACGAGTTCGCCCGCCACGGCGGCACCGTGCCGCCGTCCTGCTGGCAGACGTCGGCGGAGGGAGTGCCCTGTCTCAACGTCACCACCCCCCGGCTGCACTGCGCGATCACGCGGATGATCGACCTCGGCCCGTCCACCCTGCTGGTGCTGGAGGCAGACCGGATCGAGCCGGGACGCCGGGGTCCGGCGGGGATGGTGTGGATGGGTCGGCGCTGGCACTCGGTGCCGCGCTGAGACGGGTCCGGGATCGGTGAAGTCGCTGTGTCCGCAGATGACGCCGGGTATCGTGGAAGGTGTACCTCGACGACGAGGACGCCGCCCTTCGCCGAGGCCATCGGGTCGAAGGAGATCATCATGACCAACACCACTGTCAATCCCACCATCACCACTGCCGACCCCGCCGAGGTGCGGGCCGAACAGCTCCACCGGATGCACCGGGCGCCCGGCTTCGTGGCCGCTCTCGACCAGTCCGGCGGCTCCACGCCGAAGGCGCTGAGGGCCTATGGCATCACCGAGGACGCCTACGGCGACGACCAGCAGAAGATGTTCGATCTTGTCCATCAGATGAGGTCGCGGATCATCACCAGCCAGTCGTTCACCAGCGCGCACATTCTGGCCGCCATCCTGTTCGAGATGACCATGGACCGCGAGGTGGAGGGGATTCCCACCGCCGACTTCCTGTGGCAGCGCAAGGGGATCGTGCCGATCCTCAAGATCGACAAGGGGCTGGAGGAGGAGACCGACCACGCCCGGCTGATGAAGCCGATCCCCGGACTGGACGAGAGGCTGGTCCGGGCACGGGACGAGAAGCACATCTTCGGCACCAAGGAGCGCTCGGTCATCCTGGACGCCGACGAGAAGGGCATCGCCCGGATCGTCGACCAGCAGTTCGAGATCGGGGACCAGGTTCGGGCCGCGGGTCTGGTGCCGATCCTGGAGCCGGAGGTCGACATCCATGCCCCGGACAAGAGGGGAGCCGAGGACATCCTGCACGCGCAGCTCCGCCAGCACATCGACGCCCTGCCCGACGACGCCGCGATCATGCTCAAGCTCACCATCCCGAGCCGGACCGATCTGTATGCCGATCTCATCGCAGACCCCAAGGTGGTCCGCGTGGTCGCGCTGTCGGGCGGGTACTCCCGGGCGGAGGCCGACGAGCTCTTGGCGAAGAACCACGGGCTGATCGCGAGCTTCTCCCGGGCGCTGGCCGAGGGGCTGTCGGTCGATCAGTCGACCGAGGAGTTCGAGGCGACCTTGGCGTCCTCGATCGCGTCGATCTATCAGGCGTCGATCAGTTGAAGCGTGATCACCGAGGCGGAACCGGATGAGGCGGGAGACGGCGTCCCCGGGCGGGGAGGATGCGACTTCGGTAGGTTGAGGCCGTGACTTCCTCGATCCCCCCGATGGTCGCCTTCGACCTCGACGACACCCTGGCGCCCTCCAAGACGAGGCTGCCCGAACCGATGGCCCGAACCCTGGCCAGGCTGCTGGAGAACACCCAGGTCTGCGTCATCTCGGGCGGTCAGTTCGGGCAGTTCCGGACCCAGGTGGTCGAACCCCTCGAGGCGGTGGACGCGACCGGGCTGGACCGGCTGCACCTGATGCCGGCCTGCGGCACGCAGTACTACCGGTTCGTCGACGAGCAGTGGGACCGGGTCTACCTGGAGGCCCTCAGCGAGGACGAGAAGTCTCGCGCGGTGACGGCCGTCGAGCAGTGCGCCCGGAGGCTGGGGCTGTGGGAGGAGCACACCTGGGGCCCCCGGCTGGAGGATCGCGAGTCGCAGATCACCTTCTCGGCGCTGGGTCAGGAGGCCCCGGTCGACGCCAAGCGGGCCTGGGATCCGACCGGGGAGAAGAAGCTGGAGCTGCGCGAGGCGGTGGCCGCACTGGTGCCCGACCTCGAGGTCCGCTCCGGCGGGTCGACCTCGGTGGACATCACCCGGGTGGGCCGCGACAAGTCCTTCGGGATCACCCGGCTGATCTCGGCCACCGGCCTGGACCGCGACGACCTGCTGTTCTACGGCGACCGGCTCGACGTCAACGGCAACGACTACCCGGTCAAGGCGATGGGAGTGCCGTGCGTCGCGGTGACCGGGTGGCAGGACACCGTCGCCAAGCTCGACGCCCTGCTCGCCGCCTGAGATCGGCGTAGCCCCCGCGTCGCCCCTCCTGCCTCGGCGTCACGAAGAATGAACGCTTCTCACACTTTCCCGTAACCTCCGGCTCCCCCTCTCGTCAACCGGCTCCTCTAGCTTGTCAGAGGCAACTTTGCCGGACGACGAGGAGACAGCGTGAGCGCATCAGGGACGATCGCCGGACCACGGAGGCGTCTCAACAGACGCCGGCTCCGCGAGTCTCTGCTGTTCGTGGCCTTCGTCCTCCCGAATGCCGCACTCATCGCGGTGTTCACCTATCGGCCGCTGATCCTCAACGTCTGGTACTCGATGCTGGACTGGACGCTGGGATCGGCCAGGGCCACCTTCATCGGGCTGGGCAACTACCGGGAGTTCTTCACCAAGGACGCCGGCGCGGTGCTCGGGACCACCCTGATCTTCACGGTGGTCACCGTCGGCGGGTCGATGCTCATCGGGCTGGGCCTGGCCGTCGTCCTCAACCGCCGGCTGATCGGCCGCAATCCGGCGCGGGCCACCGTCTTCGCTCCCTATGTGCTGTCGGGGGTCGGCGTCGGACTGGTCTGGACCTTCATCTTCGACCCCGTCGGTGGGGTTCTGGCGGCCGTCCTCCGCAAGTTCGGGGCGTCCTCCCCGCAGTGGTTCCTGCAGCCCGGCCTGTCGCTGACCATGGTCATCATCGTCTACATCTGGAAGAACCTCGGCTACTGCGCGGTGATCTACCTGGCCGCCCTGCAGGCCGTGCCGAGGGATCTGCTGGAGGCTGCGGCCCTCGACGGCGCCGGCCGCTCCCGGACCTTCCGGTCGATCGTCTGGCCGCTCATCTCGCCGACCACCTTCTTCCTGCTGATGACGACGATCCTGTCCTCGCTGCAGTCCTTCGACCTGATCCGGATCATGACGCCGATGGGCCAGGGCACCACCACGCTGATGTACGCCTCCTATCTGCAGGCCTTCGGCGGCTACAACCGGGCCGGCTACTCCTCGGCCATCTCGACGATCCTGGTCGTCATTCTTCTCATCCTCACCGTCTTCCAGATGAGGTTCCTCGAGCGGAAGGTGTACTACGCATGAGCCTCGCACTGACCCGGGCCGGTGGTCCGGCCATCGTCGGGAATGCGGAGAGGCGCGGTGGGCGCAAGGATCACAGTGGGCACGAGGCGACCGTCGACGAGTCGATCGTCGGCCCGGACCCGTGGACCCGGCGCGTCTTCGGCGGTTACCTGCCGCTGATCATCGCCTGCCTGATCATCGTCCTGCCCCTGCTGTGGATGGTGCTGGGCTCCTTCAAGACCGCCGACGAGGTCATCACCCAGGACCTCGTGTTGTGGCCCCACCACCCGAGCTTCGCCGCCTATGCCAACGCCTCGGCCAAGGTGAACTTCCCCCAGCTGTTCATGAACTCGGTGCTGGTCACCGCTGTCGGCGCCACGGTCAAGGTGGTGCTGGCGATCACCAGCGCCTACGCCTTCGCCTTCCTGAGATTCCCGGGAAAGCGGATCATCTTCCTGGCCATTCTGGTGGCGCTCATGGTGCCCTCCCAGGTGAGCCTGGTGCCGAACTACATCACCATCGCCGGGATGGGCGGGGTCAACACCTACTGGGGCATCATCCTGCCGGGCCTGGGCACCGCCTTCGGCACATTCCTGCTCAGGCAGAACTTCATGTCGCTGCCGATCGACGTCCTGGAGGCGGCCGAGATGGACGGCGCCGGGCATCTCAGCAGGCTGTTCCGGATGGTCGTCCCGATGTCGACGCCGGCCATCGCGACGGTCGCCCTGGTGACCATCGTCGACGAGTGGAACAACTACATCTGGCCGCTGGTCATCACCACCGACGACTCGCGGATGACCCTGCCGGTCGGCCTCACCCTGCTCAAGAACATCGAGGGCGACCCGAGCGCCTATCCGATCCTGATGGCCGGTGCGGTGGTCGTCATCCTCCCCGTTCTCATCGTCTTCCTCTTCCTCCAGCGATACATCGTCGCCGGTCTCACCCAGGGCGCGGTCAAGTGAGCGCGCCCGACACCCACAAGGAGATTCCTTCCATGCTCCACGATGCTTCCCGCGCCGCGATCTCGCGACGCAGCCTGCTCGGTCTGATCGGACTCGGCGCCGGCGCTGCGGCCCTGTCGGCCTGCTCGGGACCCTCGACATCTGCCAGCGGCGCCGGTGCCGGTAGCGCCTCGGCCGATGCCGTCGGCGGGCCGAGCTTCGACGGCGTCACCCCCGCCAAGACCATCTCGTTCTGGTCCAACCACCCCGGCAGCTCCCAGGCCATCACCCAGAGCATCATCGACAAGTTCAAGGCCGAGTCCGGCATCACGGTGAACCTGGTCACCGCGGGCAGCACCTACGAGGA
Source organism: Acidipropionibacterium sp. (assembly GCA_022647765.1). Classification (GTDB taxonomy): domain Bacteria; phylum Actinomycetota; class Actinomycetes; order Propionibacteriales; family Propionibacteriaceae; genus Acidipropionibacterium. The sequence goes on along the minus strand of JALCLH010000009.1, from coordinate 145,470 downwards.
CGTCGCGCAGAAGTTCCAGAGCGCCCAGGCCGGCGGGCAGCTGCCCGATCTCGTCGTGCTCTCCGACGTCTGGTGGTTCCGCTACTTCATGCAGGATTCGATCATCCCGCTCGGAAATGTGCTCAAGGCCGCCAAGGTGGACCTCTCCGACTACCGCCAGGGGCTGGTCGCCGACTACCAGTACAAGGATTCCCAGTGGGCGGTGCCGTGGGCCCGCTCGACGCCGCTGTTCTACTACAACAAGTCCCACTTCAAGGCCGCCGGGCTGCCCGATCGCGCCCCGGCCACCTGGGGAGAGTTCGCCACCTGGGCACCGAAGCTGATGGCCGCCCGTTCCACCACGAAGGCCAAGTACGCCTACGAGCACCCGGCCCTGGCCGGATACGCCGGCTGGACCCTGCAGAACATCCTGTGGGGATATGGCGGCGGCTGGTCGAAGAAGGACAGCTTCGACATCACCTGCGACTCCGACCCCTCCGTCAAGGCGCTGAGCTATGTCGCCGACTCGGTGAACAAGGAGAAGTGGGCCGGTGTGGCCAGCACCTCCTCGACCGACGATCTGGCCGCCGGCGCCTGCTCGGCTACCATCGAGTCGACCGGGTCCCTGGTCGGTGTGCAGAAGGCCGTCGGTTCGCGATTCGACGTCGGCGTCGGTTTCCTGCCCGGTGGTCCCGTCTCGACCAAGCCGGTGTGCCCCACCGGCGGCTGCGGGGTCGGCATCCCGAAGGGCGTCGACAAGGCCAATCAGCTGGCCGCGGCCAAGTTCATCGGCTTCCTCACCAATCCCGAGAACACCGTCTCCTTCTCGGCGGCGACCGGCTACCTTCCGGTGCGGACGTCGGCCGACACCTCCTCCCTGCTCGCCAAGAACCCGCTCATCGGCACCGCGATCAAGCAGCTGGACGTCACCCGCACCCAGGACTGGGCGCGGGTCTTCCTGCCCGGCGCCGATCAGGAGATGGCGAAGTCGGTGGCCGCGATCCTCACTCAGGGGGCCGGCGTCGACGCCACGATGAAGACTCTGCGGACCACCTTGGAGGGGATCTACACCAGCCAGGTGAAGCCCCACCTGAGCTGAGCGCGACTTCTCAGGTTCGCCCGGGAAGATCGGGGCCCCTCTCAACAATGGAGATCACTCCCGCCTCGCCGTGATCCAGGCCTGACAGGGCTCTGGGACGGCGAGGCGGGGAGTGATCTCCACGGTTTCGGCACCAGGGCGGCCGGAATATGTTCGTCCTCGCCGGGGTTGAGCCTATCTCACTCAAGTTTGACTTGACGTCAGTCACGGATGAGTCATACTTGAGTCAGTAGAACTCAATCCTGCGAGGACGACACATGGACACAAATCTCACCACGATGAGTCGCGATGCGGTCTCAGCCGCCTCGCGTCACGCACTCGCCCACGGAAACCCCTCCGTGGAGCCATCCCACCTGCTGCACGCCCTGTTCACCATCCCGGACAACACCGTCGGGCCGCTGGTGAAGGGCCTCGGCGTCGAGGCCGAGGCGGTCGACCGGATCGCCACCGAGGCGATGCGCAAGCTGCCGTCCTCCTCGGGCGCTTCGGTGTCTCAGCCCCAGCTGTCCGGCGCCCTGGCGCGAGTGATCGCCGACGCTCAGAATCGCGCTCAGGAGATGGGCGATTCGTTCGTCGCGACTGAGCATCTGCTCATCTCGCTCACCGCGGTTCCGAGCGACATTCAGCCCGCGCTGGCCAGGCTCGGCCTCAAGCCGGAGACGCTGACCCGCGCCTTCAACGAGGCGCGCGGCGACCGCCGGGTCACCTCCGAGCAGTCCGAGGGCGGCGAGTCGGCCCTGGCGAAGTACTCGGTCGACCTCACCGAGCGCGCCCGCGCCGGCAAGCTCGACCCCGTCATCGGGCGGGACGCCGAGATCCGCCGGGTGATCCAGGTGCTGGCCCGGCGCACCAAGAACAACCCGGTGCTGATCGGGGAGCCCGGCGTCGGCAAGACCGCCGTCGTCGAGGGCCTGGCCCAGCGGGTGATCGCCGGCGACGTCCCCGACTCCCTCAAGGGACGCCGGGTGGTCTCCCTCGATCTCACCTCGATGGTCGCCGGGGCCAAGTACCGCGGCGAGTTCGAGGAGCGCCTCAAGGCCGTCCTCAACGAGATCAAGGAGGCCGAGGGCCAGATCATCACCTTCATCGACGAGCTGCACACCGTGATCGGCGCCGGCGCGACCGGCGAGGGGTCGATGGACGCCGGCAATATGCTCAAGCCGATGCTGGCCCGCGGCGAGCTGAGGATGATCGGCGCGACCACCCTCGACGAGTACCGCGAGCACATCGAGAAGGATCCGGCCTTCGAGCGCCGGTTCCAGCAGGTCTTCGTCGGCGAGCCCTCGGTGGAGGACACCATCGCCATTCTCCGCGGCCTGCGCGAGCGCTACGAGGCGCACCACAAGGTGCGGATCACCGATGGCGCGCTGGTCGCCGCAGCCACCCTGTCGAACCGGTACATCACCGCCCGTCAGCTTCCCGACAAGGCCATCGACCTGATCGACGAGGCCGCCTCCCGGCTGCGGATGGAGATCGACTCCTCCCCGGAGGAGATCGACACGCTCAGCCGCGAGGTGGACCGGATGAAGATGGAGATCTTCGCGGTCGAGAAGGAGGAGGATCCGGCGTCCAGACAGCGGCTGGCCCGGCTGCAGGCCGAGATGGCCGACAAGCAGGAGCAGCTGCGCGGCCTGGAGGCCCGGTGGGAGGCCGAGAAGTCCGGGCTGAACAAGGTCGGCGAGCTCAAGAAGCAGATCGACGAGCTGCGCACCACCGCCGAGAAGTTCCAGCGCGAGGGCGATTTCGGCAAGGCCTCGGAGATCCTCTACGGCGAGATCCCGTCCCTGGAGAGTCAGATGGAGGCCGCCAACAAGGCCGAGGAGGAGTCCCCCCGGATGGTCTCCGAGGAGGTCGGCTCCACCGACATCGCCGAGGTGGTCTCCGCGTGGACCGGCATCCCGGTGGGCCGGATGATGCAGGGCGAGCAGGAGAAGCTGCTCAAGATGGAGGATCGGATCCATGAGCGCCTGATCGGCCAGGACAAGGCCGTCACAACGGTGGCGGACGCCGTGCGGCGCTCCCGCGCCGGCATCTCGGACCCGAACCGCCCGACCGGCTCCTTCCTGTTCCTGGGCCCGACCGGCGTCGGCAAGACGGAGCTGGCGAAGTCGCTGGCCGAGTTCCTGTTCGACGACGAGACCTCCATGGTGCGCATCGACATGAGTGAGTACATGGAGAAGCACTCGGTCTCGCGGCTGGTCGGCGCCCCTCCGGGCTACGTCGGCTACGAGGAGGGCGGTCAGCTCACCGAGGCGGTGCGACGCCGTCCCTACTCGGTGATCCTGCTCGACGAGGTGGAGAAGGCCCATCGCGACGTCTTCAACATCCTGCTGCAGGTGCTGGACGACGGGCGGCTGACCGACGGCCAGGGCCGAACGGTGGACTTCCGCAACACCATCCTGGTGATGACCTCGAACCTCGGCTCGCAGTTCCTCTCCGACCAGAGCCTGGATGACGCCGCCAAGCGGGAGGCCGTGATGAACGCGGTGCGGGCGCAGTTCCGCCCGGAGTTCCTCAACCGGCTGGACGACATCGTGATGTTCGACCCGCTGACCACCGCCGATCTGAGCCGGATCGTGGACACCAACCTGGCCAAGCTCAATGCCCGGATGGCCGATCGCCGGATCACCATCGAACTGACCCAGGCGGCGAAGGACTGGCTGGCGCTGTCGGGTTACGACCCGGTCTACGGCGCCCGTCCGCTGCGCCGGCTGATCCAGACGACGGTGGAGGATCAGCTGGCCCGCAAGGTGCTCTCCGGGGAGATCGCCGAGGGGGACACGGTGCGCTTCGACGTGAGCGACTCCGAGGACGGCCTGCAGATCGTCTCCCAGGAGCCGGCCGCGGTGAGCTGAGCGGGCTGGCGGGGGAGCGTGGGATCAGTAGGCGACCCGAACGCAGAGGGGGCCCGATCCGAATCGGATCGGGCCCCTCAAGCAGGAAACCGCAGTGCAGCAACCGCAGCGCGGCAACCGCAGAGAGCAGCAGAACCCTAGAGCAGGAACAACTTGGTGGATTCCAGGCTCTCCATCATCTTATCGTTGGACTTGATGAGCGGTATCCGCAGCAGGAGGCCGAACAGGAAGGTGGGCACGAAGAACAGCGCGAGAATACCGAGCTCGTGCCAGAAATCGCCCTGGTAGAAGCCGGCCAGGGCCGACCGTACTGCGTTGGTGGCATGGGTGACCGGCAGCCATGGGCTGATGTTCTGGAACCAGTGCGGGAGCACGGACAATGGATAGGCACCGCCTCCGGCGGAGATCTGGACCACCAGCAGGAATACCGAGACCGCCTTTCCGGCCTCGCCCAGGGACACCACCAGTGTGTAGGTGATGGAGACGAAGACCAGAGACATCACCCATCCCGTCACCAATAACAGGAATGGATGGGCGGCGTGAATTCCGACGAATCCCATCAGGCCGAGATAGACCAGCGTGCTCTGGCACAGCGCGAGAAGCGCGACGATCCCGAATCGGCCCAGGTACTGCTGGGCGTGATTCAGCGGCTCGGGCTCCTTGATCTTGTCGACCCGGATGAGCACCGAGAGAAGAATGGCGCCCACCCACAGGCCCAGCACCGAGTAGAACGGGGTCATCTGCTCACCGAAGCTGCTGACCTCGTACAACGGAATCGTATTGAGGGCCACCGGTGCGGCCAGTTCGCCGGCCAGCAGTGAGGGATCCGATCCGATGAGGTTGCTCAGCTCGGTGAGATCCCCGGTCTGCGAGGCCTTCGTGAGGGCCTTGCTGAGGTCGCCGAAGCTGTTGGCCGTCTTGGTGAGGTTGGTGGAGACGATCGTCATCACGGTCGACGCCTGGGACAGCGCCCCATTGACCGAGCCGTTGCCGTTCACCAGGGCCGAGGCGACCTGGTCGAGGTCGCTGCCGACGGTCTGCACGCTGCCGTGGATCGACGAGAGGGTCGAGGCCAGCTGGTTCAGCTTGGGTCTCAGGGTCCCGGTGTAGGAGTTGTTCGCGTCCTGAATCGCCTTCTGCGCGTTGGCCACCAGACTGTTGATCTGGGTGTGGGCCGCCTGGGAGTCGGCGTCGGCCTTGCCCACCGCCTGGGCGGCCTTCTGAAGCTGGTCGCGCAGCGCCACCTGCTGGGAGATGGCCCCGTCCACATGGGCGATGACCTGCTCGAAGGCGTCGTGCAGTGCCGGGATCTTGGTCGCGTCCGCCTGAGCCTGGAGTTTCGTCCGCAGGGCCTGGTAGTCGCTGACCTGGACGTTCAGGGTCTTGGCGAGGGCATTGAGGCCATCGGCTGTGGACTTCGACTGGGCGTTCATCGTCGCGTAGAGGGTGTCCACCTGCTTGCCGAGGCCCTGATAGCTGGTCACGCTCGAGGAGAAGGCCGCGCCGAGCGAGTTCGTCGCGGCCTGCAGGGTGGTCTGGAGGTTCGCCGCGGCCCGGGCTCCGCCGTTGATCGATCCCGCGGTGCCCTTGACGGCGTCGCGCGAGGAGTTGACGAGGTTCGTCGAACTGTTCACCAGGGGTTGCGCGGAGACCAGCAGCGCGCTGAACATCTGGGCGGTGTTGGCGTTGGCGTGCAGCTGGCTCGAGAGCGCATTCGCCTGGGAGGACATCCGCGTCAGGGCATTGTGCACGCTCGGGTCGGTGAGATTGTCCGCCATGGACTTCACCAGTGTCAGACCGACATTGTTCAGCGTCGTGCTGAAGCTCTGATTGATCTGATCGGAGACCTCCGTGGCGGCCTCGCCGGTGATGATCGGGGAGAGCGCGTTGACCTTCTCGTTGGTGTAGTAGTCGATCGACACCGGTGAGGCTTCCGGGGACAGGAAGGTCATCATCTTCTGGCTGAAGTCCTTGGGCAGGACGATCGCGGCGTAGTACTCACCGGACTTCGTGCCGTCTATCGCGTCGTCGGGCTTCGTGAAGACCCAGTTCAGGTCCGCATTCGCCCTGAGCGTGGACATGACCTGCTCGCCGACGTTGATCTTGAGCGGGACCAGGTTGCTCTTGTATCCCTCATCGGCACTCGCGACGGCGACCTTCATGTTCTTGACATTGTCGAACGGGTCGAGGCTCGAAATGATGTTGAACCACGCGAAGAACGAGGGGATGACGACGACGCCGAAGAGGAGAATGACGGAGATGACGTTGCGGGTTGCTCGTTGCAGGTCGTGCTTGAACAGCCGGAGGATCTTCTTCACTTGGCCTGTCCTCCCCCGTTGTTCTGCTCAGCGGAATGTTGAGTGGGATGTTCGGACGGTTGCTCGGGTGGCTGTCCGGTCGGCGCCTCGGCAGTCTGCGCGCTCAAAATCTGCTGCTGCCGCTCTGCGATGTCATCGAGAGCCGCATTGGAGTGAGTGGCCGCGATCTCGCGGCGCAGGGCGTCCTGCAGCTGCGGGCTCGCCATGCCGCTGATCTGCGCCTCGTAGGCGAGGCTCTGCTGGATGTACTCCAGAGCGACCAGGAGGGCGATGACGAGGAGGCACAGGATGGCCCACAGGCCGAGCACGAGCGCCTTGCGGTCGGGGAAGACCCAGGACATGGCCAGCAGGAGCAGGGTGAGCAGGCCGGCCACGATCATGATGATTTGGAGGATCAGCCTGTGATGCTCGTGGAACCATGCGGCATTGCGCGTGCTCTCGGCCCGGAACTTCTCCTTGTCGGTGATGGCCCGGGCGATCTGGGTGACCTTGCGGCGGGATCCGAGTATCTGCACGTCCTCGGCCACATACAGTTCCGTGGCGTCGAGGTTCTGGTTGAAGAGCCGTGCGAAGCTGCCGAGCCGCTGCCGCAGGACGACACCGACGAGGATGGCGCACAGGCCGAAGATCGCCAGTATCGCCAGCGCCCGGAGGTAGTAGTGGTCGTAGAAGCCGCCGACGACCTCTCGCATGGCGTCGATGCCGTGGGCGAAGGGGAAGAATGGGAACAGCTTCTGGAAGAATGCCGGCATCATCTGGATCGGATAGATGCCGGAGGCGCCAGGAATCTGCATGATCACCAGGATGACGATGATCCCTCTGCCGACGTAGCCGAAGCATACCGATAGCGCGTAAATGATTAAGAGATAGATGAATCCCACATAGACAGAGGTGAGGACGAACAGGGCGGGATTGACCATCTGGACGCCGATGACGATGTTGCCGATCGAGACCAGCAGCCCCTGCAGCAGATTGAGCACGGCCATCAGCAGCCATCGTCCGAAGTAGGCCTGGCGCACGGTGAGCCCGGGGATGCCTTCGGTGTCCACTTCCTGGCGGATCAGCACCACCAGGACGAAGGCGCCGATCCACAGGGCCAGATTCGTGAACAGCGGGGCCATCGCGGACCCGTAGGTGGGAACCGAGAACAGGACTTTCTCGTTGACCGTGACCGGGGACACCATGAACTTGGCGATCCGTTGCGGCTGCAGGGCGGTGAGGGAGTTGACCCGATTCCAGATCAGTGCGCTGTCCAGGGCGGACAGGTCGGTGCCCATGGCCTGGAGGCTCTTCTGCGCGGTCGCGAGGTTTCCGTCCAGCGAGATGAGGGCGGCGACAGTGGAGGTCAACTGGGTGTTGAGGTCGTTGAGGAGGCCGACCGACTGGTTGATCACCTGTCTCTGGGCGGTGAGGGATGTGGAGAAGGCCCCCGCGCTGGCCGACATCGCCGACATCGCCTGGTTGATCTGGGAGAGGTTCTTGGTGAGGGCGTCGCGCACCGGGCCGGCCGAGTTGGCGCTCTGCTGAATCGCCGAGTTGAAGGCGTCCGAACTCTTCTGGATCTGAGAGATGCTGTTGCCGGTGGTGGTGCTGACGCCATTGAGGGTGCTGAGGAGCTGCTGGGCGGCCTTCTGACGCGCCTGCAGATTGGTGATCGTGTCGGTCAGCTGGGTCTTCACGTCCTGGAAGGCGGGTGCTTTCGGGTCGAGCTGATCGAGGTAGTTCTGGAGGCCGGTGATGGTCGCCGTGTTCGCATTGACCAGCGCCTGGACCGCGTTGATGGCGGCGCCGACCTGACCGTTGATCTGCTGGCCGGTGGAGGTCACCTTCGAGACCGAGCCGTTGACCTGCGAGGAGATGGAGGAGAGTGTCGCCGCGCTCGTCACGTAGGCATTGGTGGCCGAGGTGGTGAAGGCGGTGAGTTCTTTCTGCACGTCGTTGACGAGCGACTGGGTCTGCCCGATTCCGGTCTGGACCTGGCCGATCGTGGCGTTGGCGGCGTTGAGGGAGGTCCTCGCATCGCGGAGCGCGAGCTGTCCGTCGCCAATGGCCTTGTTGGTGTCTCGGAGGCCGGTGCGCGCCTGCCCGATATCGGAGTTCGCCTGCTTGAGGGTGACCATCGCCCGGCTCTGGGAGTCGGTGAGCTTCTTCCCGGTGGATGCGCCGGCCTTCTGAAGCTGCTTGGCCGCGGTCTCTGCCACGGTCGAGACGAAGGTGTTGTTCACCTGGGTGGTCACCGCGGAGGCGGCCGCGCCGGTGATCTTCGGCGCGATAGCGTTGGCTTTCTGATTTTCGTAGTAGTCGAGTTTCGGCTGCACGAAATCGTCGGTCATGATGGTCAGCAGGTCGCTGCTGAAATGCGTGGGGATGACAATCGCTGCGTAACTGCTGCCGGCCCGCACATTCTTCATCGCGGCGTCATAGTTGACGAATTGCCAGCCGATCTCGTGATTGTCCTTCAACTGGGCGATGATCTGATCGCCGACGTTGAGCTTCCCGGTCTGCTCGGATGTTGCGCCCTTGTCGAGGTTGACGACGTCTACCCGGATGGCCTTCGTATCTCCGTAGGGATCCCAGAAGGCCACGATGTTGAACCAGGCGTAGAGGCAGGGGAGAATGACCAGACCGCCAAGAATGACCAGGGCGATAGGTACACGCAGGAATCGGCGGGAGTCCCGAGCAAACACTCTCAGAACGTTTCGCATCCGTTCACCTCTTCGCTCGCAGGCACAATGTAATTTGCGCAGAGCATCGCACGTCGACATAGGAGGGCTTCGGAACCCGGGGCGAAAAGATACCGCTATGCGACCCGGGAACGGCCGATTCACCCGGGTATCCGGGAGAGGCCGTTGCCCGGGTCAGCATATCAGTGTTGACGGGGGTCCGGCGCTGCCACGGGAGTGGGCGCTCAGTGGGAACGGTCCCGCGTCCAGAACGGGAGCACGACGAGCGAGGCGAAGAGGAAGCAGAGCGCACCGATGAAGGTGCCCCAGTTGGCCCAGCTGTTGTTGAACACGGAGCCGTTCGGCTCGATGAAGGCGCCGACGGCGGAGAACCCGAAGGCGACGCAGCCGATGAAGTTGAGCACCACGGACCACCACGAGATCTTCGTGGGATCGACCGCCTTGGCCACATGTGCGTAGGCGACGAATGCGAAAGCCCCGCTGATCAGGAAGGCCACCGATCCGGCGGCGTCCGGATTCCATACCAGCTTCTCCTCGGCCCTGCGAGCGGTGGTGTACAGCGCCGAGGTTGTGGAGACGTTGAACAGGATGGTTCCGAGGGACTGCGATGAGGCGGTGAGCCATTCGGCGCGCACCATTCGCCCCGGCGGGAAGTCGACGGGAACGGCCATCTCCCCGCTGAGGAAGAGCTGGATGAAACCGCCGATCGTGAAGAATATCGCCCCGAAGAAGAAGGAGGCATTCGAGCCGTTCGTGCCGAGAAGCGTCGACAGTCCCGGGGCTGATCCGATGGCGAACAGCGCGGAGCCGATCATGAAGCTCCAGCACTGCTTCGTGACGGTGGGAACGATTCCGTTGAGCGATGGCGGGGGTGCGCTGGCAGTGGCGGTCATGGGTGCTTCCGGGCCTGATGGATGGGTGTGTTTGGGCGAGCCGGGGGCCTGATGGGCTGGTGGGGCAGCGGGAGGGGGAGGGAGCCGGGAAACCGGCTCCCTCCCCCGAGCCGGCTCAGTGGTGGAACTGCGACTTGTTCGCGAACTCGTCTGGCAGGGGGGACTGCAGGGCGTCGAGGTTGGCGACCTCGGCCTTGATGTCCGCCAGCAGGGCGACCGCGAGGTCGTGGCTCATGCCGAGCTTGACGACGATGCGCTGCAGGGTGACGTCCGCCATGTTGTCGGCCATCGGGTAGGCGGGCACCAGCCAGCCCTTCATGCGGAGCCGGTCGGCGAGGTCGTAGAGGCTCCAGTTCTCGGTGTAGCCGTCCTTCATCACCCAGGCGAAGACCGGGATGGTGTCGCCCTTGCTGATGAGCTCGAAGGGGCCGAGCTTGGCGATCTCGCTGGACAGGAAGGTGGCCACGTCGATGGAGTTCTGCTGCACCTCGCGGTAGCCCTCGAAGCCGAGGCGGAGGAACTGGTAGTACTGCAGGAGCACCTGGGAGCCCGGACGCGAGAAGTTCAGCGCCAGGGTCGGCATGTCGCCGCCGAGGTAGCTGACGTGGAAGATGAGGCTCTCGGGCAGCACCTTGGTGTTGCGCCAGACGACCCAGCCGACGCCGGGGTAGACGAGGCCGTACTTGTGACCGGAGGTCGAGATGGAGTTGACCCGGTCGAGCTTGAAGTCCCACAGCAGGTCGGGCTGGCAGAACGGCGCGACCATGGCGCCGGAGGCGCCGTCGATGTGCATCTTGACGTCGAGGCCGGTCTTCTCCTGGATCTCGTCGAGCTTCTTCGAGATCGCGACGGCGTCGTCGTACAGGCCGGTGAAGGTCTGGCCGAGGATGGAGACGACGCCGATGGTGTTCTCATCGACGTACTTCTCGAGGTCGTAGCCGTCGAGGGTGAGGTGCTCGGGGGTGACCGGCACGTAGCGGGGCTCGACGTCCCAGTAGTTGCAGAACTTCTCCCACACGACCTGGACGGCGGCGGACATGATGAGGTTCGGCTTGTCGGCGGGCTTGCCCTCGGCCTTGCGCTTCTCCTGCCACAGGCGCTTGAGAGCCAGGCCGCCCAGCATGCAGGCCTCCGACGATCCGATCGTCGAGGTGCCGATGGTGTCGTCGATATCCGGGACGTGCCACAGATTGGCGAGCATCCGCCAGCAGCGCTCCTCGATGGCCGCGGTCGCCGGGTACTCGTCCTTGTCGATCATGTTCTTGTCGGCCGACTCGAGATAGAGCTTCTTCGCGTAGTCGTCCATCCAGGTGGACACGAAGGTCGCGAGGTTCAGCCGGGAGTTGCCGTCGAGGATCGACTCGTCGTGGACGATCTGGTAGGCGGTCTGGGGCTCGCTCATGGTGGCCGGGAGCTCGAACTTCGGCAGGTCCGTCGCTTCACCAGGCCTGACGAAGACGGGGCTCAGGCTGATAGTTGGCTCGATGTTCGTCTTGTGATGCAGCCTGGAGAGCTGAACCTTCTTCACTGTCACTCCTTGGATTAAAGGACATACATGGCGGTCGTAACCCTAGCAGTACTGGCCTACGCTAGAGGCGTATTCGACGTGGGGTTTCTTCGCTGGCGTTCATCTTTCGGAAATACGAATGGTGTATCGAGGCGCGGCTTTCGGCGTCAAGGAGCGCGTGGGTGGGGACGGTCTTGATGAGCCGGGGTCACGCCGGCCGGATCTGCTCGACGCGCTCGGCGATCGCATCCTGCATCCGGGCTCTCGTCGAGAGGCTCACCGATTCGGGGAGCTCGCTCAGTGCCGTCGCGACGGCGTCGGGGAGCTGGGCCTGATAGATCCGGGCCGTGTCGATGAGGAGGTCCGCCGGCACTCCGAGATCCTTGGCCGCGTGGTGGCAGCGTCCCATGTCGACCTTGCGGAGCCTGTACTCCCCGCCGAACTTCATGGCCAGGCGCCCCTCGAAATGCACCTGCGTGGGCGGCCAGAGGAGGGCTGTCGAGACGAGGTCGTAGAACGGTGCCAGGATGACCTGCCTGCTGGGGTACAGAATCGCGTAGTTCTTGGCGTGGGCGTCGGTTCCCGCGACGACCCAGTTGAACACCTGAGCTCGGGCGAAGTCGCGTACTCCTCGCCGGACGCCGCGGGGATCAAGGATGCGTTCCAAGAATGCGACGATGACGGATGCTGCGGGGCCGCCGTCGGCCTGGTACTTCATCGTCCTCCAGAGCCCCAGGGCTTGGCAGAGATCCTCCTGATGGAGTCGTCGTACGTGACTGTCCCGTGTCAGCCGGTCGAAGCGTGTGGTGAGAAGGCCCGTTTGGTCGTCGAAGTGTGCGTACTCGACCGGAGGTACCGGCAGGCCGAGCAGTGCGGCGGCACGCATGGTGACGAACTCGGCGACGTCGGACTCTGGAACTCCCGCGATTCCCACCTTGACGATGTGGGTGCTGGCCGTACGTCCGGATGGCAGGGCCCAGCCAAGCGGAGTGCGGGCGAGGGCGAACTTGCCCTGTTGACCTCCGAGCGACCATCGGCCACCATGCTCCGGGAAATCCCATGCCGCGGCGTCGGCTCGCAACGTGCGGATGTGGGCTGCGATGTCTGTCTCAGAGAGGGGAATGAGGCCGCCACCCTGGTCCGGGACGACGCCGGGTGGCATCACCTGGACTGCGCCGGCGCAGTCGGCGCCCATGTGCTTCAGGAGATTGAACGGCGTCGCCCGTCGCTCACCGAAAGAGGTCGCCCAGCGGTGCCGGACGTCGTCATTGTCGGGAAGCAGATTGTCCAACCACGGCATCACGACATCGGGTGCGTGGTGAGAGGTGCGGATCGGCATTGATGCTGAGAGCGGCGTGATCCCGGCTGAATCGGCGTAGTCGAAACCGACCTCTCCATTCACGGTCCGGGTCAACTGGCCGGTGAGCCGTCCATCGAGATAGACGTCGAGTGCGTCGGTCATCCGAGGCGACTCCAGATCTGGTCGACGAGCTCCTGCGAGTTGTCATGCTTGGCCTCCAACACGATGTCGACGCAGCGCAGGGCATCGATCACCAGTCCGAGGCGAGCGGTCGGGGCGCCCGCCTCGACATTGGCGACCCACTGCCGTGTGACGCGGAGCATGTCGGCGACCTGCTCCTGGGTCATGCCCTTCTCGAGGCGGGCGTTGCGAAGGATGGCGCCGATGTCGGATGCGTTGGAGATGAGCATGGTGCCGGACTCTCTCTGGTGTCCTTGGGGGCGGGTGGGGTGATGTCAGCTATAGCTGACATCACCGGCAATGTTAGCGCAACATAACATCGCACCCCATGTCAGCTCCGGCTGACATGTGTCTTCTGCCGTGGTGATCGATGCCGATGGTCTTGAGCGTCTCATCATGACCGGATGGGGGTCCCGGAGTCGAGGCAGTTCTGCGCTTCCACCGATGAGCCGAAAGCTGGGACAATGGCAGCATGATCAGCGCCATCCATCTCGACGTCGAGGCGATCCACCGCGCCTGCGAGCAGTACGGCGTGGAGCGGCTCCGCATCTTCGGTTCCGCCCTGACCGATCATTTCGACCCGGAGTCCAGCGATGTGGACTTCCTCGTCGACTTCTTCCCCGAGCGAGAAGACCTCTTCAATGACTACTTCGATCTGAAGTTCGAGCTGGAGCGGATCCTCGGCCGCAGCGTCGATCTTGTCGACGCCGGCTCCATCCGCAATCCGTTCTTCAGGAGGTCCGCACTCGAGAGCTCGAAGGACCTCTATGCGGCCTGAGATCGAGCTTGCAGGTCTCCTATGGGACGCCCTCGAGTTCGCTCGCAACGCTCGGATCGCGGTCGGCGGCATCTCGCTCGAGAAGTATCTCGAAGGTGGGCTCGTTGCTTGGGGCACTGAGCGCCAGATGGAGTTGATCGGCGAAGTGCTCAGCAAGCTGCGGCGGGCTGCGCCCGAGGTGGCCGAGCGTGTGCCGAACGTGCAGAAGATCATCGGGATGCGGAACATCCTGATCCACGGCTATCTCGTCGTAAATCCCCGCATCGTGTACCGGTCCGCGACCGAAGAGGTTCCTGAGCTGATTCCTGTCCTTGAGGCTCTGCCGGCAGAGGTGACACCGCCAGACGAGCTGTCGTAGCCAACGCTGGCTTTGCCCCTATTCGTGGGTCCAGTCGGCTGACATGTGTATCAAAGGAAGATCTATGCACTTGGCTTGGCGCGTGCTAAGGCGATGCCACTTGCGCGTCCTGTGATACTGGCGACTTACCTGAAAAAGCAATGCTGCTGTGAACATTCAGTAGATGTGGAAACCCCCATTAGAATAGATCTAACATCAAGAACTCTTTGTCTGAGGACGTTATTCACAGCGGATGAATCCGGTCAACTTCTCACATTTTCAAGAAAAGTATCGGCACCTTCGAATATAATGGGGTTACTAAGCCAAAACAATACATTTGAAGGTGGCCGATGCGCTACCAGACTACTACAGGACTCGACAGTGATGACATGACCGAACTCGTCGCCAGAATCCACGACATCCTCACCAGCCGTGGCATCGACCTGTCGGGCCACCGGCTCGGTCTGTACCGCCAGGTCGAACTCACCGTGATCCTGGTGCGCCAGGACATCGTCCAGATGTGCGCCGCCGACCTCTACGCCATCTCCCAGCCCTCGGTCTCGCGGATCTGGCAGCGCATCCTGCCCCTGCTCGACGAAGCCCTGGTGACCGAGGGGATCAGCCTGGAAGAGGCCGTCGCCCAGGGCGAGCCCGTTCTCATCGACGGGACGTTCATTCCCACCGGGAACCGCCCCGCCAGCGGGAAGCAGACACAGAAGGACCTGTACTCGGGCAAGCATCACCTCCAGTGCCTCACCATTCAGGTCGCCGGGACGCTGCACGGTGATCTGATCGCCACCTCCGCCCCGGCGCCTGGACGCCGGCACGACTCGGCTGCCCTCCAGCTGTGCGGCTGGGACCAGATCCTGGCCGACTCGACGTGGATCGCCGACACCGCCTACATCGGTGCCGGTGCGATCCCCCCGATCAAGGAGACTCCTGGGCGTGACCGGCTGGACTGGGAGAAGACGTTCAATCACGATGTGTCGAGTCTCCGGTCGAGAATCGAGCATATTATCGGTCACTTGAAGAATTGGAAGATTCTCGCGAAGGGGTATCGGGGCCGTCTGGCGGAACTTCCCATAATTATCAGAATTGTGACACGACTGGAACTCTACCGGATTGGCTGGTAACCACCGATGAATAACGTCCTAAACTACTTCGTGACCCGATTTCGAGTGTTCAGCGATGATGCACCCGGGTTATGCGGAGGGTAGCACTTGTTGGAGAATCCCACCATTTGCGCGCCATTGTTGTCGACCCTGTAGTTGTTGGGTGCGGTTACGTTCAGGGTCGAGGTCACGGCACTTGCACCCGTCGTATCGAGCTTTCCGCGGTAGATCTGGACCACACCCTTCGGAGGAATCGTCACCGCCCATGTACGAGATGCTGTCAACGTATCCTTGCCCCCTGACGAGGCGTCGATAAGCCTGCCCGGGTCCCCGATAGTGTATTTCCAACCACGGCTCAAACCGATCTCTTTCCAATCGGACATCACCCAGGAGATCTCCCAGCTGGTGGCGGAAGGGCTACCAGTCACCATCAAGGTCTGGGTCAAGGTCACGGTGACGGGCGAGCTTGAGTTGTTGGTGACAGCCTGGAACCCCTGCGAGTCAGACTTGCAGCCGACGCTCACGGTGATGGAGTTGGCATTCGAGGCGGCCGCACGCGGCACCGCAGCCGCAGCAGCGACAGCGGGCACTGACCATGCGGCACCCCTCAGGACTGTGCGCCGCGAGGTGCCAGCGGCGTGGGTGACCGGGTTGCTGAGCTCTTCCATGTTTCTAGCCCTTCTTGCGCGACGATGCGCACCGACGAGTGATCTGGCGTGAGGAACCAATTACATCACTCAGGCCTTTCGTTAATATGGGCAAGGTGCTGGCGGGGTCAAGACGTGCCCGCTTGGGGCTCTCGGGGTGCGGTCGGTCATCGCCGGGAGATCGGCCGGCTATGATAACAGGCGTATAGCATTTGCTATAGTTTGATCATGCCCAGAAGCCTGACCGAGGTCGCCCGGCGCACTGACAAGGCGGTCGCAGATGCCCGCTCGGAACTGGAACGTGCGGTGAGGCGTGCATCTCGCGACGGCATGTCACAGTCCCAGATCGCGCGGGAGATCGGCCGGAGCCAGCCTGAGGTCTCGCGGCTCCTCCATTTCCATGGCACATCGCCGTTGGCGAGAAGGCTGCGCCGGCATGCCCGCGAGATTCGGGACGCCGTGGCCGAAGCCGGCGGAAGGGACGTCCGTGTCTTCGGATCGTTGGTCACCGGCCGGGAGACTTCGGACTCCGATGTCGATCTCCTGTTCACGATGGGGTCAGCCCTCAGCCTGATGCAGCTTTCGGTCCTCGAGAATCGGGTCGCGGAGATTCTGGGGTCCGAGGTCGATCTCGTCCCCGATTCGGCGTTGCGTCCAGATCTCCGGGAGCGGATCCTTGCAGAGGCCGTGCTGCTATGAGTCGTTCCTCCGTCGAGACGCTGCGCGACGCGCTCACCCATTTCCGGTTGATGCTGACTTACGCGCAACGAAATCTCGATGATCAGTTGGTGATCGATGCCGTCTGTATGAGGCTGTCGGCTGGAATCGAGGCACTGGCGACCCTCGACCCGTCTGTGCGAGACATGATCTTCGGTGACGACTGGCCCCTCATGTGGGGAATGCGCAATAGGATCGCGCACGGGTACTTACTGGTGGACTCCTCAATCATCCGGCAGACGCTTATTATCGACATTCCGAGCCTGATGGCCCGAATAGAGAAGGCGCTGGAGCACGGGTCCACCAGAGGCTCGTGTGGTTGTCAGAGCTGTGGCGATATGGGCCGCGGTGATCGACCGGGATGACTTCCTACATGACGGTGTTCGCATCTGGGTTCTGCATCAAGCAGTTGTCGATCTGGGTCGCCTCTCGTGTAGAGGGGACGCGATCCTCGAGGTCGACATCCCGCGCGTCTTTCACCCAATCGATGACCTCGGACCAAGGCCATACCTTCATGGAGCCTGGATCCAGGACGGAGGCGGGTGCGGGGAAGTCGGTCTCCGTGGTCCACTTGCGAACGCCTTCACGGCTCAGACCGATGCGGTGGGCAATCGCGGTGACGGAGACGAGGTCGCGGTAGACCCCCAGGATCCTGAGCCCGGGGAGCGCGGCTTCAAGCTGACGGGACTGTTCAATCACTGACGCGACGAGGTTGTCCTGCTCTGCGAACACGGTGACTGTGATCAGGCCAGAGTTCTCCTCCCAGAGTGTATTGGGGAAGTTCTTGCCGAGGATCTCGCCGGTCTTCTCATCGTCAAGGTCCACGCCGGTCACGCGCAGTTCGACGTCAACGATCATGATGTTCTCCTTCGCGGGTGCGCAGACACTCGAGGTTGGCAGCGGGCTTCACCGCTGCGAATACTCCGGAGCCAGCTCGTTCATCTGTTCGATGACTCGCTTGACGGCGTCCGGTTGCTTGTCCGGCGGATACTTGTGTTTTCTCAGCAGTCGTTTCACTGATTTGCGAAGGGCTGCTTTGACGTCGTCGCGGACTCTCCAGTCCGTTCTGGTATCTTTGCGCATTACGACCACCAGTTCCCGGGCGATTTCGGCGAGCTCAATATCCCCCATGATCTGCACTGCGGAGTCGTTCTCGCTCACTGCGTCGTAGAAGGCCAACTCGTCGTGGCTCAGCGGGGGATCGAACCGCTGACCCCGGGCCGCCTCACCCCGCACATCATCGGCCGTTGTGATGAGCTCGCTGAGCACCTCGGCCGCGGTGAGCTGCTGATTGGTGTAGCGGGTCATCAGGTCGGTGATCCGTTCGCTGAACATCGTCCGGCGCACGATGTTGTTCCTGGTGGCGGCGCGCGATTCGGCGAGCAGCATGTCGCGCAGAGCCTCGATCGCCAGGTGCGGGCTGGAGCTGTGCTGCAGCTGCTCGGCGGCGGCCGGAGTCAGCGACCGCAGATCCGGCTGCTCGAGCCCCACCTCGGCGTAGATGTCGGTCACCCCGCCGGCGGCGGTGGCGTCGGCCACCAGCCCTCGCAGCACCCGTTGGACATCCTCGGGAATCGGCTGGCCGCTGGCCTCCCGCTCGCGGGCGTCCCACTTGGCCATCCAGCCGCGGACCTCCTCGTAGAAGGCGATCTCGCGGCGCAGGTCCGCCAGGGTGTCCGACCCCGACGAGACGGCCCACATCCGGCCCAGCTGCCCCGACAGCATCCGGAACCGGTCCTTGAGGGTCACCTGGCCCTCAACCGCGTCGTCACTCGAAGCACCGGCCACCGCATTGCCCGGCGTATTGGGGGAGCGCAGATACTCCACGGCCATTCGCACCGCGTCCCGGGCGGCCGCACGACCGCCACCCTCCAGCACCGGCCGCCAGTCGCATCCGCTCAGCAGGTTGCCGATGGCGGCGACCAGTCTGCGGGTCTCGGCCGCCGCCTCATCGATATCCTTGCCGACCGGCTGATTCGCGACATCCCGTTCGGTGTATTCGGCCAGTGCCGCCTTGAGATTGTCCGCCAGCGGCGCATAGGCCACCAGAAGACCGTCCTGCTTCCCCCGGAAAGTCCGGTTGACCCGGGCGAGGGCCTGCATCAGCTGGGCACCCTTGAGCGGTCGGTCCAGATACATGGTGTGCCACGGCGGGGCGTCGAAGCCGGTGAGCATCATGTCCTTGACGATCACCAGCTCCAGCTCGTCCTCAATGTGCTTGAGCCGCTCTTTGATCGTCTTGTTCTGGGATTCCCGTCGCACATGCTTCTGAATCGGCTGCGGGTCCGAGGCCGATCCCGAATAGACGACCTTGATGACGCCCTTCGTGATGTCGTCAGAATGCCATTGCGGGCGCAGTGCGACGATTTCATCGTACAGCTTCGCAGCGATCTCGCGCGTCCCGCAGACGATGATTCCCTTTCCGTGCGGTGGCAGGTCGGGTTCTCCCTCGACGGGCTGGAGAAAGGGCGTCATGAATTTCTGCCGCTGCTCCCAGTGGGAGACGATGTCGGCGGCCAGGGCGTGGAGCCGCTCGGGTGCGCCGTAGATCGCGTTGATGACGGCCACCGCGCGCTCCACCCGGTCGCGCTCGGAGTCGTCGAGGCCGGCGGTCTGCTCGTCGGCGGCGGTGTCGATCTCCTCGGGGGTGAGGCTGGAGGCGAGGGCGACCTTCACCAGCCGCGGTTCGAAGAGTACCGGCACGGTGGCGCCGTCCTCGACGGCCCGGGTGAGGTCGTAGATGTCGATGTAGTCGCCGAAGACCTCGCGGGTGTTGCGATCGGCCGTGCTGATCGGCGTCCCGGTGAAGGCGATGAGGGTGGCGTTCGGCAGGGCGTCTTTGAGGTGGCGGGCGTATCCGTCCAGATCGTCGTAGTGGCTGCGGTGCGCCTCATCGACGATGACGACGACGTTGTGCCGATCGGTGAGGAGCGGGTGGTCGGCGCCGGAGGCGCGCTCGTCGTCGGTGCGGCCGAACTTCTGCAGGGTGGTGAAGATGATGCCGCCGGAGTTGCGCCCCTGCAGTTCCTCGCGCAGCTGCCGGCGGGTGGTGATCTGGAGGGGGCGCTCGGGCAGCAGGGTGGACTGGGCGAAGGTCTGGTAGAGCTGTCCGTCCAGGTCGTTGCGGTCGGTGATGGCGACGATGGTGGGGTTGAGCAGGGTCGGCTCGCTCATCACCAGGTTGGCGTAGAGCTCCATCTCCATCGACTTGCCGGACCCCTGGGTGTGCCAGACGACGCCGGCCTTCCCGTTGGAGCCGATCGCGGCGAGGGTGTGGGTCAGGGCCTTGCGGACCGCGAAATACTGGTGCGGTTTGGCGATCCGCTTGGTGGTCTTCTCGCCGTTGTGGTCGAAGGCGACGAAATGCTTCACCAGGTCGATGAACCGTCGCTGCTCGAACAGTCCGAAGGAGAGGGTCTCCAGCTCCGGCTCGGCGCTGGAGATCGTGGTGCTGGCGGAGTCGGTGCAGTCGGCGGGGTCCTGGCCGGCCGGGGAGACGGCGTCCGGGCTGAGCGGGTTGCCCTCCTCATCGACGTGCCATGGGCTGAAGTGGTTGAGCGGGGTGAAGGGGGGTGCCGTAGCGGGCGGTGATCCCGTCGGAGATGACGGTGGCCACGATAGTGCGGAAGGCGGTCGGGAACTCCGACAGGTAGGTGGCCAGTTGGGCGTGGGCCTTGGAGACGTCGGCGTGGGGACTGCTGGCCTTCTTGAGCTCCACGATCACCAGCGGCAGGCCGTTGATATAGAGGACGACGTCGAAGCGGCGCCGGTAGCCGCCCTGGCGGATTGAGACCTGATGGACGGCGCGGAAAATGTTGCGCTCCGGGTTGTCGGCGAGGACCTTAATGGTCGGGGTCTGCTCCAGGCCGCGGGTATCGACGTAGGTGAGGCCGCGGAATCCGTGCACCAGGAAGGAGTGAAACCGCTCGTTCTCGGCGATGGCGTCCTGGGACTTCGGCTCGGCCATGTCGGCGGCGGCCTCGGCCAAGCGCTGATCAGGCACTTCGGAGTTGAGACGCCGCAGCGCCGCGAGCAGGTCCTCGTGCAGGATGAGGTCAGCGGAGGATTTTCGCTGGTCGTCGATGTCGGCTCCGGTGCCCGGCTGCCAGCCCCGTTCGGAGAGCCAGTCGAGCATGTCTGCTTCCCAATCGGCCTCACTGATCATCACAGCACCTCTTCTGCTTTCTTCTCGGCGTCCTTGACGCGAATGGTCCCGTCCATGAGAGCGGGAAGGAGGGTGTTGCGCAGTTGAGCGAGAGTCTCGGACTCGTGAACTGCGGCTTCGATGCGATCCTCCAACGGCGCCAGTAATTCCTCCAGTGGTGCCAATCCGATATTTGGAACCTTCAGGGGCAGCGATTCCAGGCCCTTCTTGGTGATTGAGCCAAAAATCGTTCCGTCGCTGTTGTAGCTGTAAAAGACCTCAGGCTGGCAGCTGATCAGAAAGTACATCGCGCATGGCTGTGCGGCGTGTATCGCAGCAAGGCCGCGGCCGATGCAACACCGGTTTCCGGCAATGTTTAGTTCTCCAACTGGCGCTCGAACGCTGAGGAGAAGATCCCCGGTCTCGGCGACGCGAACTGGGTCAGTGGTCCAGATTCGGGGTGATGGGAACCGCGGTCCGAAGTCCCGATTTCCCTGGTACATGACGATCCCCTGGCCGTCTTCGTTGTAGGTGTCGCCCTTCGGAGATGAGCCCATGGTGATGTCCGCGAGCTCAGAGAGCGAGGTGACCGTGCTCGTGGTGAGGGCGCGGCGGATGAGGGCGCAGCCAAGGTCGGTGCCGGTGGTGACGAGCTTTCGGTTGGCGGCGATCTTGTCGTCCAGCGCCCTCAGCACCTCCGCGATGGCCTGCTGCTCGGGGAGTGGGGGAACCACAACCGGGATGCCAGCGATAATATTCCGGTTCAGCGATGGCTGAGCGCTCCCGGAATTAAATCCGGAAAAGTTGATCTGCGACAGCATAAGGTAGACCCAGAACGGATCGTTACCGTGGAAGTTCGTGGCGAATAGGCACGTGTTGAGCGGCCAAAACTCGTTCTTTACATATGTGGCTTTCCCAATGCTAGCCCCACTTCTGCCTATCGTGACTCCGGGGCCATTCTGCTTCGAAGTATTGTGATACCCGGTTATCCCGAAGGACCCGATGATCGGGATGGTACCGGGGATGCGCTCGTCAGTCGGAAGGTCATGACCTCGTTGCAGACTTACGACGTTACTCAATGACTTGGTCTTCCATGCGGTCACTTCAGACGCTCCAGCTGTGAGATTACCTCGTTCTGAAGCTGCGATGACTTGGCGAACTGAGTCGTCAGCTCACCCCTGAGCCTTGCGATCTTCTCCTCCAGGGGCTCTTCATCCTCTGCCGCCTTCGCCATTCCGACGTAGCGCCCCGGCGTCAGCGCGTAGCCGGCGTCCTTGATCTCGGCGATGCTCACACTCTTGCAGAATCCCGGCACGTCCTCGTACTCGGTCTGGGACGGTGCGGCCGAGTCATCCTCATCGACCGTCACATCGGCCGTGGAGACCGCCAGCTGCTCCATCCCGCGCCAGGCGTGCAGCGTGTCGGCGATCCGCTGGATCTCCTCGGCCTTCAACCCGCGCTGGGCCCGGGTGATCATGTATCCCATCTCCCGGGCGTCGATGAAGAGCACCTGCCCGCGCCGGTCCACTGATCCGCCGGCGCCCGCCGACTTGTCACGGGCGAAGAACCACAGGCAGGCCGGAATCCCGGTTGAGCGGAACAGCTTGTCCGGCAGCGCCACCATGCAGCTCACCAGATCGTGCTCCACGAACTGTGCCCGGATATCTCCTTCGCCATTCGATGAGGCGGTCATCGACCCGTTCGCCATCACCACGCCGGCCGTCCCGCCCGGCGCCAACTTCGAGATGATGTGCTGCATCCACGCGTAGTTGGCGTTCTTGGCCGGCGGCACCCCGTACACCCAGCGCGGATCGGACTCCCGGCGGTTCCAGTCCTTGATGTTGAACGGCGGATTGGCCATCACGAAATCCATCTGGACCCCGGAGTGATAGTCCAGCGCGAAGGTATCCCCCCAGCGCGGACCGAGATTCCCGTTCAACCCGTGAATGGCCAGATTCATCTTCGCCATTCGCCAGGTCGATTCATTGAGCTCCTGGCCGTAGACCGCCAGATTCGTCGGATCGGCGTCGTGGGCGTCCAGGAACTTCTCCGCCTGCACGAACATGCCGCCCGACCCGCAGCACGGGTCGTAGACCCTTCCCTTTCGGGGCTGCAGCACCTCGACAATGATCCGCACCACTGAGGCCGGGGTGTAGAACTCGCCACCCCGATGCCCCTCCGAGAGGGCGAAATTCGCCAGGAAGTACTCGTACACCTCGCCCAGCAGGTCGCGGGCCTTCGCTGCCCCCCTCCCTGAGAACTGCACCGAGTTCAGCAGATCCAGCAGCTCCGCCAGCCGCCGCTGATCCACATTCTCGCGGTTGAACAATCGCGGCAGTGTGCCCGACAGTGCTGGATTGTCGCGCATCAACAGATCCATCGCCTCATTGATGCGCTGGCCGATGGTGGTCTCCCCATCCACCTTCGCATCGGCCACCAGAGTGGACCAGCGGGCGTCCGGATCCACCCAGAACGCGCCCGAGGCGTACTCGTCGCGGTCCTCCAGAGTCTCGGCGATCGCCTCGTCGTCAAAGTCGTCGGCGCGCAGCTCGGCGGTGATCTGCTCGCGGCGCTCCTCGAAGGCGTCCGAAACGTACTTGAGAAAGATCAGCCCCAGCACAACGTCCTTGTACTGCGCGGCGCTCATCGAACCGCGCAGTTTGTCGGCCGCTTTCCACAAGGTGTCCTTGAGCTCCTTGCGGGTTGACGGGGTGGTCACGGGCCTGGCTGCCATTACTGGCCTTTCTCATTGACGGGGGTGGATTCAACGGAAGCGGATTGAATAGGAGCGGATTCAACGGAATTGGCGGGTTCGATCGGCTCGGACTTGATCGGCTCGGACTCGACGGGTGCCGGTGCGACGGGCAGAATGGCGACCGCTCCCGAGGCTGCCGAACGGGTCGCAAGCCGGCGCAGCTCCTCGATCTGCGCCAGCCGGGCGCGGGTCTGATCCTCCCACGCCTCGATCCGGCTCATCAGATCCTCGACATCCCGCCGGTTTCCTGCCACCAGGGGCACCCGCCAGGACCGCCACTTGGCCAGGCCGGAACCGGCACCCAGGGCATTGATGGTCGCGGCGATGACGCGCGGCGAGCAGGACGCCGTCTTCGACACTCTCAGAATCCGGGCCGGAAAGGCGACCGCCGATCCGCCCTCGGCGTCCACGATGGCCCGTGGTGCGCCGGAACCGGTGAAGACGACGTCGTCGGGTTCAGTTGATGTGAAATCGGGACAACTTGAGGTCAGCGTCAGCAGATCGACGCCGCTCGGCGTCCGCGTCCGCACGGCGTCGGCGGTCCACAACCTCATCTGGCCGTCGGGCAGCGAGCCGATCCGCCGTCCGCCGATGACTCGCACCATCCGCTTGCGCGCCAGATCCCCCAGCGTCGCCGAGAGGGCCGCGCCACCGCCGGTGACGACGGGACGCAGCCCTGCCAGCGGATCGGGCATCGGCTCGGCGAGCCGGGCCAGCAGCTCCGCCATCCGGGCCGCGTCGTCGGCGGCCGAGACCGGCAGCGGATCGGCGGGGGAGACGTCCAGGGCGGTGAGCGGCTGGGACAGCGCGACCAGCGTCGCCGTTTCGGCGCGGTGCAGCAAGGCGAAGGCCCGGTGCCGGTCCTCGCGGGCCACCGCGACGAGGTCGTCCAGCAGCTGCTGGCGGATGGCCGGTGAGAAGCCGCGGCTCGACAGGTCGCCGGCCCACAGATGGCGCTCGTCGCCGAGGCCCAGCAGCCAGATGCCCAGCTGACCGCCGCCGCCCTCGCGGCTCAGTCCGGCGGGCAGCCGCACGGCGGCCCGGATCAGGCCACGGCGGAGCAGGGCGTCCCGAAGGCCGACGGTGCCGGCGGGCGGTTCGTCGATGAGGACGCCGGCGGGCCCGACGATCAGCGCCGCGGTGCCGGGCCCGAGCTGGAGCGAGAGGTCGTCGATGAATGTGAGAGCGCTCTCGCCGTCTCCCACCCTCGCCAGGATGACCGAGCCGTGGGGCAGATCCCAGTCCTCCTGGAGATCGGCCGGGCGCGCGTCGATGCCGTGCACTCGGTAGCGGCGCAGGGTTCCGCGTATCTGGCCGGTCCGGGCGACCAGGACCGGCGTGTCGGCACGGCTCTCGTCGGCGCACAGGCGCAGCACGGCGTCTGTCGCTCCTGCGGCGTCCACCAGCTCTGCATCGCCCTCCAGCAGTGCGGCGGCCAGATCCGCCAGGACGCCGATGACCGGATCGGTCAGGCCCTCGGGTTCCGGCGCGGCGCCGAGGAGGCGCTCGTAGGCCTCCGCCGTGGAGTACGAATTGTCCGCGATGGAGTCGGCGATCTCGCAGAGCCGGTCGATGTCAACCTGCTCCGCCTCGGAGAACAGCCATTCGTCGTCGGGATCGGCGGACTCGACGGCGTCCAGCAGGGCCTCGGGGTCGGAATCGGCCAGGGACTGCCCGCCGAGAATCGCCCGCACCGCCAGCAGGATGGCCAGATCCGCGCGCCGGGAGGGATCGGCGGTCGGGCTCGCCGCCGCGGTGATGGTGGTGGCGAGCTCCGGCTCGCGGTTGTTCCCGCGTCCGGTGGCCGTCAGATAGGCCACGACCTCGTCAGTCCGGAAGCGGCCGTCGGGCTGGGGAGCGGGGAAGGGAGTGCCGTCGAGGGGGCGGTTGCGCCACATCGAGACGACCGGGCGCTGCACCTCCGCCAGCCGGGCGATATCGGCCAGCGACAGGGTGGTCTCGGTCATGGTGTCCTCCTCTCCGCGGTGATGAGGGGACTCTATGCCGATAGTGATGCATAAGGAAGAGGAGTAGTGATAACAGCGGTTATCAGCCAGAACAGCCAGGTGACGCCGTGGGTGAGTTCACAGTGATCCTGTCGCCGCCGGCAGAGGTCGACGGCAAGCTCATGAGGAGTGATCATGCACAAGATTTCGATCATCGCGGCCCTCGCCGGCGTCTCCCTGCTGTTCGTCGGGTGCGGGGTCTCCGCCTCGCAGACCGATGACGCCGGGCACGGGTCCAATACCCCCTCGGCCTCTGCGACGCCGACCGCGGGGGAGAGCAGCGACGCTGGCGGCGCGCAGTCGGCTCAGGAGACCGCCACCGACACCGTCGCCAAGTTCGGGAGTGCCTACGTCTATCAGGACGGACTGTCGGTGACAGTCTCGGCCCCGAAGGCCTTCGAACCGAGCGAGTACGCCGCCGGGACGGACAACTTCAAGCACTTCGTCTCCTTCGAGGTGCGGATCGTCAACAAGACCGGCAAGCCCTGGGACCCCAGCTTGTTCAGCGCCACTGTCCAGTCCGACAACGAGGAGGGGGAGGAGGTCTTCGACGACGGCCTCGAGGGTGCTCCGCAGACCAAGCTGCTCAACGGACGGGAGACGAAGTTCGCGGTCGCCTACGGGGTCGCCAATCCGAAGGACATCGTGATGGAGGTCAATCCGGACATGATCGACCACGACGCCGTGATGTTCCAGAGCTGAGCTTCCAGAGCTGAACGCCGAGCCTCAGCCCTCCACCAGATCCCCGTCGACGTAGAACCATCTTCCCGCCCGTCGCTGGAACCGGGCCGTCTCGTGCAGGGCGTCGCGCTTCTTCCCGAAGCGGAAGGAGGCCACGTATTCAACGACGCCGGTCCGGTCCCCGGGTCTGCCGTCCTCGGTGCGCACCACCTCGAGTCCGGTCCAGACCAGACCGTCGTCGTCCACCAGCTCGGGACGTGTGCGGGGATGCCAGGTGACGTACAGGTGGTTCCATCGGCCGAGGACATGGGCGGAATAGCGCGAGCGCATCAGCGATTCGGCCGTTGCCGCGGTCTTCGGGTCGTCCAGAACGGGACCGCAGCACCGCCCGAGTGACCGTCCTGAGCCACAGGGGCACAGCTCCGAGGATCTCATGACGCCCATCCTGCCCGGTCGCATGGCGGTTGACGGTCGGCGCCGACGCGTGGCCTCCGATCTGCTGATCGGGACACTGCCACGCCGGACCGTCGGCATGGCTGCTCGGCCGGTGCAGGATGGCGCTGGTCGCACTCACGCGCAGGGCGTCCTCGGTGCAGGTGGCAATCCCGTCGACGATGAGTGTGATCAGCACTGGCCCGGTGTCTTTAGGGGAAGCCCGGGAGGCGGCCGGACGTTTCGACATTGATGGCGCTGGCCCCGTGTCTTGAGGGGAAGTCTGACGGATTGTCGTTTGAACTCAAACAAGAATCCGTCAGACTTCCAATGCCCACCACCGGGACAGTTATCACTGTCAGTGACCCATGATAGAGTCGCTCGATCACCCAGGATTCGCAGGAAAATAGTCGTGCTCAACCCTTGCACAAGGTGCTCACGTCGGGTAATCTTTTCCTATGGACGCGACATCGGCTTTCTGGACGCGAGTCCAGGCGGTCGAGGAACACCTCGACCGCCTGGATTACACCGCGTTGTCCGACGCCGACAAAGTCACCGCCATGACCCGGATACGCAGACTGGCCGACCGGATGGCTGCAGGAGCGGCCGTGGTCACCGATGCGGCGGACAAAGCGAATGCGACCGAGCACACGACCGGGACGCCACTCGGTGATTTTCTGGCCGCCGCCGAGGGGCGCACGCCCAGTCAGGGAATCGGCGTGGTGAAGCGAGCCTCCAAGCTCGCCCACCACTCGGACGTGCGCGACGCCGCCCTGGCCGGTGACGTGTCGCCCGATCATGCGACGGTGATCGGGGAGGAGATCCGCAAGTTCCCCCGGGGTCAGATGAGCGACGAGCAGGTCGACCGGGCCGCCGGACTGTTCCTCGACCGGGCGGCCACCACTCCACCCGGACAGCTCAAACGCGCCACCCAGAAGATTCTCGAAGAAGTCGCCCCCGAGGCGGCGCCCTCACCCGGCGACGAGGCGCCCGGATTGCCGCCCAGCGAAGCCGTGCCGTCAAAGACCGGCGGCTGGTGTGGGGTTCCGACGGTGACGGTTCCACCTGGTTCTCCGGGCAACTGCCCGACCTGGAGGCCCAACAGGTGATCGGCACTCTGCAGGCGTTCGGGGAGAAGGGACGGCGTGCCGAACGCGACGAGGCCCAAGCCCTCCGGACTCAGCGCACCGAGGGTGCCATCACGGACTCCCAGTACCTGACCGCCCGCCTCGAGTTGGAGCACCGCGAGGCCCGGTCCACTGCGCAGAGGATGGCCGACGCCCTGGTCGACATGGTCGGGCTACTGGCCAGCCTCG
Organism: Acidipropionibacterium sp.; assembly: GCA_022647765.1. GTDB lineage: Bacteria > Actinomycetota > Actinomycetes > Propionibacteriales > Propionibacteriaceae > Acidipropionibacterium. The sequence continues at coordinate 117,730 of JALCLH010000009.1, read as the reverse complement.
AGAAGATCCCCAGTGCGGGTGGTCAGACGCCGAGACTCGTTGTCACCCTCAACTATCAGGATCTTCACGATGCCCTGGCCGGGGAGATCGCCGCGGGTGTGGTCCATGGTGTCACCGGGGAGATTCCCGTCGATGCGGGATCGCTGCGCCGGATGTGCTGCGAGGCCGGGATTCTCCCCGTGGTGCTGGGCGGTGAATCCCAGGTGATGGATATGGGGCAGGAGCGCCGGCTGGTCACCGGAGCGATCCGCAGGGCCCTGGAAGTCAGAGACAAGCATTGCATCCACCCCGGCTGCACGGTTCCGGCGGATTTATGCCAGGCCCATCATATTGTTCCCTGGTGGGACGGAGGCCCGACTTCCCTGGACAACCTTTGCCTCGTCTGCCGCCATCACCATGCGCTGGTGGAACCCGACAGATATCACTCGAGGGACCAGTGGCGGATCGTCGTCGACCCCGACACGAAAAGACCCCGAATGCTCCCACCGGAACGGTTGAAGAAACACCTGCCACAATCTGCGGTCGACCCGGCAGCCAGCAGAACAGGAGCCGAGAATCTGGGGGAGGACTCCGTCCGAACCGGGAGATCAGGAGCTGGGAGTCTGAGGGTGAACTCTGTCCGAATCTCGGGAACGGTAACTGGGGCGAACTCCGCCCGAACCGGAACCCCGAACTCCGGGGAGAGCTCTACCCAAGCGCTCCTTGTGGGATGAGCAGCGGCCGGGGGAGACTCCGCCCACGCCGCGAAACCGGCCGCCGAGGAGGAGAACTACGCGCAGTCTGCCCTGGTGGCGTGAGCAGTAGTGATGCAGAGCTGTGCGTGGGATGGCCGGTCCCGATTACTCCCGACATGCCGCAAACCTGCGCTCGCCGGGCCGAAACACGCCCTATCGGGAGTGATCGGGACCATCCGATCCCTCACCCCACCCCCACCCCCCGACTCAGTTCCAGATCGGCCCTGCTCCCAGCTGCCCGAGGAGATTACCGGAGTGACGGTCGCCCGAACCGGGACCCCGAGTTCCGGGGAGAGCTCCGACCAAGCGCTCCTTGGGATGAGCAGCGGCCGGGGAGGATCCTGCCAAGTCTGCCCTGGCGGCGTGAGTGGTCACGTGGAAGCCTCGAGCCTGTCCTGGTGGCGTGAGCGATTGCCAGGCAGGACCCCGCCCAACCTGTCGTGGTGGCGTCCCCGTGTTGTTCCTCCACCTCGCAAAGCGGAACACTCGGACCATGACCGAGACCGACCGCCTGGTGCCCGACCCTGACACTCCCGGGGCCTGGATCGTGCGGATCGGCGGGGCCGACCAGTCCTGGCTGGATCCCTCGGACCCCCTGCACCTCGAGTTCGACTACATGGAGCGGATCGCCGACCACCTCGACCTGCATCGCCCCGCCGGCGACCGGATGAGAGTGATCCATGTCGGCGGGGCGGGGATGAACCTGGCCCGCTACGTCGCCGCCACCCGCCCCACCTCCCCGCAGATCGTCCTGGAACCCGACGCCGCCCTCACCGAGGAGGTGCGCCGCAAGGCCCCGCCGGCCGCGCACTCCGGAATCAAGGTGCGCCCGCTCGACGGCCGGACCGGGATCGCCGCGATGCGCGAGGACTACGCCGACGTCGTCATCCTGGACGCCTTCGACGGCGCCCGGGTTCCGGCGGACCTGGTCACCGCCGAGTTCTTCACCGACGTCTCAAGGGTCCTGCACCCCGACGGGCTGCTGGTGGCCAACGTCACCGACTCCGCGCCGATGAGCTGGACCCGGCGAGTGACCGCCGGACTGCGCGAGGTCTTCAGCCAGGTCGTTCTGGAGGCCGAGTCCGCCACCCTCAAGGGACGTCGTTATGGCAACATCATCCTGGCCGCCGGCAATGCGCCGCTGCCGATCGACGCCGTCGTCCGTCGCTGCGCCGGGGCGCCGTTCCCGTTCCGGTTGGTACGTGGGGCGGCGCTGACCCGGATGCTCAACTCCGCCACCCCATTCGCCGACGCCGACTCCGCCGCCTCCCCGGGCCCGCCGCGGGGAGAGACCTACTTCTCCTGACGTCCGCCGACTTTGCTGGCACTCTCAACCCTCCCCCTCCACCAGCCCATCTCCCGCTACCCTTCCCGACCCGTTCTCCGTGACGGCCCGGTCTCTCCCAGGTCAAGCCTCCGGCGATGGACGGCCGTGGAATGATGGGCCTATGGACGCCCACTACCCACCACCCGGGCAGTGGGGATCACAGGGTTCGCACAGTCCGTCCCCACAAGGGTCGCAGTCCCCTCACGGCACGCCCCCTCGGGGAACCCAGCCGTGGGGTCGCCAACCGGCCCCACAACCGACCGGTCGACCCGCCCCGCAGGGCACCGGTCAACCGAACGGGCAACCGCGCTCTCAGCCTCCCGGCCAACAGGCCCCCCAGTGGAACTGGCGTCGTCATGCCGCCTCCTTCCCACGTCCCACCCCGCCGAGCATGCTCACCGCCGTGCGCATCCTGGTCATCGTCCCCAGCGCCGTGTGGCTCTTCGTCATCGCATGCCTGTGGATCGCCTCGTACAGCGCCTCCGGGTCGGTGCTCGGTCCCACCATCCAGTCCTTCGTCCTCGGCCTGGCCGCCGGCGACTGGGTGCCGATCGTGCTGCTGCCGGTCGCCGGATGCGTGCTCTCGATGACGATGAGGACCGGCCATCAGGTCGACCGCTGGCTGTTCACCGGCCTGGGAGCGGCCTGGCTGGTGTGGTTCTGGCGCGGCGTCCACTTCCCGCTCGCCCCGATCGGGCTCGTCATGATTCTGGTCCTGCTGGCCACCGTCTTCACCTGGACCCGACCGATGAACCAATGGGTCGCTCGGGTCCAGATGTGGGAGATGGACCGGGCCGGCCTCACCCCGGAAAGCAACCAATGACAGCGTCTCGCGCCCCAGGAGCATCGGGACCGCCCCGCCATGGCAGGCCCAGCCGCCTCCGCTGGGTGATCCTCGCGGTCGCCGCGGCGCTGCTGGCTGCGGCGATCTGGATGGCATGGACCTGGTGGGGGAGCACCCTGCTCGCTGCCAACCGGGGGAGGGACGCCGCATCCTCGGCTCAGCAGGCCTGGTCGGCGTCGCCATCTGCGCCCGCGAACTCCCGGGCGGCCGGCGTCTCCGGGCCCGCCGACGGCCAGCTCATCGCGGTCATCCGGATACCGAAGCTGGGCGCGGACTGGCGATGGCCGGTCTACGCCTCCACCGACGATCCCACGAACGCGCTGGACCACGGCCTGGCCTGGTACCGCGGCTCCGCGCTGCCCGGTCAGATCGGCAACTTCGCAGTCGCCGGGCGCTCGGCCACCGGCGCCAACGCCTTCCGCAATGCCGACCGGCTCGCCAAGGGCGACGAGGTCATCGTGGAGACGCCGTCGGCCGTCTGCACCTACCGGATCGACGTGCCCTTCTCGGGACTGACCGTGAGGTCCTCCGACGCCTGGGTCCTCGACCCGGTGCCCGGCCACCCCGACGCCGCCGCCCAGCAGCCGCTCATCACGCTGACCACCAGCCGGGACGCCGCCCCCACCGACGCCCGGTCGGTGGCCCTCGGCCACCTGGTTCGGACCGCGTCTCGGTAGGCTTGCGGAACACCATCCCGATCGGAAGGCAGTCAGATGATCGTCGCCCTCGTCATCCTGGTCATCGTCATCGGAGCAGCGCTCGGTCTGTTCATCGGCCCGTACAACTCGCTCGTCAAACTGCGCAACGTCATTCAGGAGTCCTGGCGCCAGGTCGACGTGGAGCTGAACCGCCGCTACGAGCTCATCCCGAACCTCGTCGAGACGGTGCGCGCCGGGGCCGCCCATGAGCGCAACACCTTGGAGGAGGTCACCCGGCTGCGCAACCAGGCCGTCCAGCTGGCGTCGGGCTCCGGCGGAAACGGCCCCGACGCCCAGCGCGACCAGGTCGAGTCGCAGCTGACCGGAGCGGTGCACAACCTCATCGCCCAGGTCGAGGCCTACCCGCAGCTGCGCAGCAACGAGAATTTCCTCGAGCTTCAGCGTCAGCTCACGGACACCGAGGACCGGATCGCCAACGGGCGGCGCTATTACAACGCCAATGTGCGCGCCTACAACACCAAGATCGAGAGCTTCCCGTCCAACCTCGCGGCGAATATGTTCCACTTCGAGAAGGCGGGCTATTTCCAGATCGAGGACCCGGCGGTGCGCAGCGCTCCGACCGTCAACTTCGGCGAGATCAGCCAGCGCCCAGCGCAGAGCCAACCCGGCGCTCAGAACCAGCTCGGGCGGGGCGATCAGACGCCGGCTCCGGGCTATCAGAATTCGGGCTACCAGATCCCCGGCCAGCAGAGCGAGCCGACCGTCGGATCTGCTCAGCCCGAGTACCGGCGGCCGGACCCCGGGCAGGATCTTCCCGGCCAGACCCGCCGGAGTGAGCCCGGGCGGTCGGCTCGGGGCACAGGGTCCCGGCCACGGCGGGCCGTCAAGCGGTCGCCGATCAAGCCGAACGGTATTGGACTATTGGATGCAAGCCGAAGGTGCTGGAACGCTCAGTCGGTGATGGCTCAGTCCGTGTTGGAGGAGCGCCGGGCCAGATTCTCCCCGATGGCGTCGTAGATCTCCTCGGAGGATGCCGCGGGCTCCACCGGTCGAACGACGGCTCCGGGAGCAGCCGGTCCGGCGACGACCGCGGTAGACGCGGCCCGGCGCGCCTTCAACCACTCGACCACCATCGGCAGCACCGAGATGAGGACGATGAGGACCACCGCCACCTCGAAGTTGTCCCGGATCAGTGGGATCTGCCCGAGGAAGTGACCCGCCTGCACGGCGATCAGCACCCAGGCGACGCCGCCGATGGCGGTGGAGGTGATGAACTTCCGGAAGTTCATCCGGCCGATCCCGGCCACCATCGTCACGAAGGTCCGCACCACCGGCACGAACCGGGCCAGGATCAGCGCCACCGGGCCGTGCTTGACGAAGAACTCCTCGGTCTTGGCGATGTGCTTCGGCGCGAAGAGCCTGCCCATCACCCCGTCGCGCTCCCGGAACAGCGCGGGCCCGAGCCGGTGGCCGATCCAGTAGCCGACGACATTTCCGGCCACCGCGGCCACTATCAGCACGATGTTGACCACCAGCAGCGTGACGACCTTGCCGCCGTACTGGATGAGAGGTTCGGACCCGGCGGTGAGGCCGACCGCGGTGAACATCCCGATCGCGAAGAGCAGGGAGTCGCCCGGCATGAAGAAGATCGCCAGGCCGCACTCGGCGAAGACGATGAGGGCCACCAGCCACAGGGCGGATGCTCCGGCTGCCTGAACGATGTGCTGAGGATCCAGCCAGGAGGGGAGAAGAAGCGGGATGAACAGTGGGGCGACGCTCGTCATGAGGCACACAATACGTTGGAGTCATGCATGATTCCTGTGGGCAGACGCCGATCGACCTGTCGGTGAGCACGCCGCCGCCCGCCGCCGGACATGAAGGCTCTGCCGAGGCCGGGAGGGACGGCGCGCCGCAGGTGGGTGTCGGACCGATGCCCGAGCCCTGGCCCGACGATCCCCGCTACGACCGGGAGCTGCTGGCTCAGGGGGACCGCCGCAATGTCGTCGACCGGTACCGCTACTGGAGTGTGGAGGCGATCGTCGCCGAGCTCGACACCCGGCGCAATCCGCTGCACGTGGCCATCCAGAACTGGCAGCACGACTTCAACATCGGCTCGGTGGTGCGCACCGCCAACGCCTTCAACGTCGCGGGGATCCACATCCTGGGGAGACGCCGTTGGAACCGGCGCGGCGCGATGGTCACCGACCGCTATCTCTCGGTTCACCACCACGAGACTGTGCCGGAGTTCCTGGAATGGCTCGAGGCGCACGGCCTGATACCGATCGGCGTCGACAATCTGCCCGGTTCGGTGCCGCTGGAGCAGGCCGAACTGCCCCGGGACTGCTGCCTGATCTTCGGCTCGGAGGGCTCCGGGCTGACCGAGGAGGTGGTGGCCGGCTGCCGGTCCCTGGTGGCGATCACCCAGTACGGGTCGACCCGGTCGATCAATGCTGGGGCCGCCTCGGCGATCGCGATGTACCACTGGGCGTTGCGCTGGGCTGCGCACTCATGACCGGTACTGCGCCGGGTCCACGGCGAGCACCAGTAGGCTCAACCCCATGACCGACTCCGGCGGGGCGGCCCTGGAGGTCGCCTACAACCCCGTCCCTGCGGCAGGGCGGGTGGCGCGCCACCAGGCCACCCGGCTGCGGCTGGCTCTGCAGGCCCTGGTCATCGCCGCCGTCTTCGCACTGATCTGGGCGATCGCCCGCGATTCCTTCGACCTGGGCACCCTGATGGGGATGCTGATCAGCTGGCTGGTGGTCTTCATCGTGCTGTTCACCATCCAGAACCTCCGGCTGCGGGCCGCCCGCAAGGACCTGCTCACCATCAACGAGGGAACCGTGCTGAGGCTGGATCCGGACGGTGTGGCGATGCGCCGCGAGCAGCGGGTCGCCGGGCGGGCGGGGGAGCAGGACGGCTTCCAGGGCGTCCAGCCCCATCCTCGGGATTCTGCGTTGGACCTGGTCGGGTGGGGCGACGTCTCCGAGTTCGCCGTGCTGGGCAGCAGCATCGGCGCCGGTCCGGTGGTGCGGCTGATCGACGCCGCCGGGAACCGCTGGGAGGTCCCGGTCTCCTGGCTGGACTCCCTTCCCGGAACCATCGACTCCGCGGCCCGGGCCTGGTCGGGAGGCCGCACCGGACTGGACGTCAGCGGGCTGGACCGTCCGTTCTGAGCCCGGAGAGCAGCGGATCGTGGCATCTGGCCGCCCTCGGGTGCACTTTTCACTCGCGTAAGGCTGCCGCCGACGGTCGCCAGTGCCGTAGCGGGCCTTCGGCGAGTGAAATGTTCATCTGCCGGGCCCTCAGCGGCATCGCGGCCGGACTCAACCTGGAGCCCGGCTCCCCGTTCTCGGCCAAGATGCGAGAGAATAGATGAGTCATCGCGAATATATGAGCAGAAAGGCACACATATGCCCATCGCAACACCTGACGTCTACGCCGAGATGATCGACCGCGCGAAGGCCAAGGGCTTCGCCTACCCGGCCATCAATGTCACCTCCTCGCAGAGCGTCAACGCCGCCCTCCAGGGCTTCACCGACGCAGGCTCGGACGGCATCATCCAGATCTCCACCGGCGGCGCCGAGTACGCCTCCGGCCAGTCCATCAAGGACAAGGTCACCGGCGCCGTCGCCCTGGCCGAGTACGCCCGCATCGTCGCCAAGAACTACCCGGTGACCGTGGGCCTGCACACCGACCACTGCCAGAAGGAGAAGCTGGACTCCTACGTGCGCCCGCTGATCGCCCTCTCCCAGGAGAAGGTCGACAAGGGCCAGGACCCGATCTTCAACTCCCACATGTGGGACGGCTCGGCCATCGAGGTCGAGGAGAACCTGCAGATCGCCGATGAGCTGCTCGCCAAGGCCGCCAAGGCCCACATCATCCTCGAGATCGAGGTCGGCGCTGTCGGTGGCGAGGAGGACGGCGTCACCGGTGAGATCAACGACAAGCTGTACACCACCGTCGCCGACGGCCTGCGCACCCTCGAGGTGCTCGGCACCGGCGAGAAGGGCCGCTACATCACGGCCCTGACCTTCGGCAATGTGCACGGCGCCTACAAGCCCGGACACGTCAAGCTGCGCCCGGAGATCCTCAAGGAGATCCAGGACGCCTGTGGCGCCAAGTACGGCAAGGACAAGCCCTTCGACCTGGTCTTCCACGGCGGCTCCGGCTCCACCCCGCAGGAGATCGCCGACGCGGTGTCCTACGGCGTCATCAAGATGAACATCGACACCGACACCCAGTACGCCTTCTCGCGTCCGGTCGCCGATCACTTCTTCAAGAACTACGACGGCGTTCTGAAGATCGACGGCGAGGTCGGCAACAAGAAGACCTACGATCCCCGCTCCTGGGGCAAGAAGGCCGAGGCCGGCATGTCCGCCCGCATCCTCGAGGCCTGCCAGGAGCTCGGCTCCGTCGGCACCTCGCTGACCGCCTGATCCCGAGGGACCAGTCGCTGCGAAGGGCATGACCGGGGGCCGATCCGCAAGGATCGGCCCCCTTGCTGCGTCCAGGGTTGCTGCGCCCCGGGGGAGTGCACAGGGTTTCGGGCCGAATTCTGGAGGGCCTCGCGACACGCCGCGAGGTGAACGATGTTCAGGTCGTGAAGGCGGACCCCTGAGCCCCACGCGTCGGTCGCGGGTGCAAGGATACGTACCATGAGTCCGCGAAAGATTGGCGTTACCGAGCTCGCGCTCCGCGACGCGCATCAGAGCCTGATTGCAACCCGCATGGCCATGGAGGACATGGTCGATGCCTGTGCTGACATCGATGCAGCTGGTTACTGGTCCGCCGAGTGCTGGGGTGGAGCAACCTTCGATTCCTGTATCCGATTCCTCAACGAGGATCCCTGGGAGAGGCTGCGGACCTTCCGCAAGCTGATGCCCAATACCCGTCTGCAGATGCTGCTGCGAGGCCAGAACCTGCTGGGCTACCGTCACTACGCCGACGACGTCGTCGACAAGTTCGTGGAGAAGTCCGCCGAGAACGGCATGGACGTCTTCCGCGTCTTCGACGCCCTCAACGACCCGCGCAACCTGGAGCGGGCGATGCAGGCGGTCAAGAAGACCGGCAAGCACGCTCAGGGCACGATCTGCTACACAACCTCCCCGATCCACACCCCGGAGAGCTTCGTCAAGCAGGCCGACCGCCTCATCGACATGGGCGCCGACTCCATCGCCTTCAAGGACATGGCCGCTCTGCTGAAGCCGCAGCCCGCCTTCGACATCATCAAGGGCATCAAGGCGAACCACCCCGACGTGCAGATCAACCTGCACTGCCACTCCACCACCGGCGTCACCCTGGTGACCCTGCAGAAGGCCATCGAGGCCGGCGTCGACGTCGTCGACACCGCCATCTCCTCGATGTCGCTGGGGCCCGGCCACAACCCGACCGAGTCCCTGGTCGAGATGCTCGAGGGCACCGAGTACACCACCGGCCTGGACATGGATCGGCTGATCAAGATCCGCGACCACTTCAAGAAGGTCCGCCCGAAGTACAAGAAGTTCGAGTCGAAGACGCTGGTCAACACCAACATCTTCCAGTCCCAGATCCCCGGCGGGATGCTCTCCAATATGGAGTCGCAGCTGGCCGCCCAGGGCGCTGCCGACCGCACCGAGGACGTCATGAAGGAGGTGCCGAGGGTCCGCAAGGACGCTGGCTACCCGCCTCTGGTCACCCCCTCCTCCCAGATCGTGGGCACCCAGGCGGTGTTCAACGTCCTGATGGGCAACGGCGACTACAAGACCCTCACCGCCGAGTTCGCCGACCTGATGCTCGGCTACTACGGCAAGCCGGTCGGCGAGCTGAACCCCGACCTCATCAAGCGCGCCGAGGAGCAGACCGGCAAGAAGCCGATCGACTGCCGCCCCGCCGATCTCATCGACAACGAGTGGGACGACCTGGTCGCGCAGTCCTCCGAGCTGGAGGGCTTCGACGGCTCCGATGAGGATGTCCTCACCAACGCGCTGTTCCCGGGAGTCGCCCCGAAGTTCTTCAAGGAGCGCCCGCAGGGTCCCAAGAGCGTTGCGATGACCGAGGCCCAGTTGAAGGCCGAGGCCGAGGGCACCGGTCCTTCCGGAATCGATGGGCCGGTCCAGTACAGCGTCACGGTCGGTGGCCGCAGCCACGACGTGACCGTCGAGCCTGCGTGAGGATGATTGCCAATCATGGCTGAGAAGAAGCGAGTGAAGCTCGCCGAGACGATGGAAGCGCGTCTCGAGCAGCTTGCCGAACAACGGCACAAGATAGAGCTCGGAGGCGGCGAGAAGCGCCTCGCGAAGCAGCACGACAAGGGCAAGCAGACCGCCCGGGAGCGGATCGACAATCTTGTCGACAAGTACTCCTTCGACGAGGTCGGCGCCTTCCGCGAGCACCGCACCACCCTGTTCGGGATGGACACCGCCGAGATCCCCGCCGACGGCGTGGTGACCGGTCGCGCGACCATCGCCGGGCGTCCGGTGCACGTGGCCTCCCAGGACTTCAGCGTCATGGGCGGTTCGGCCGGCGAGACGCAGTCCACCAAGGTCGTCGAGACCATGGAGCAGGCGCTGCTGACCGGCACACCCTTCCTGTTCTTCTACGATTCGGGCGGCGCCCGGATCCAGGAGGGCATCGATTCGCTGTCCGGCTACGGCAAGATGTTCTACGCGAATGTCAAGCTGTCCGGCGTGGTGCCGCAGATCGCGATCATCGCGGGCCCGTGCGCCGGCGGCGCGTCCTACTCTCCGGCCCTGACCGACTTCATCATCATGACGAAGAAGGCCCAGATGTTCATCACCGGGCCGAGCGTCATCAAGTCGGTCACCGGCGAGGACGTCACCGGCGAGCAGTTGGGTGGCGCCGAGGCCCACATGTCGACCTCCGGCAACATCCACTTCGTGGCCGAGGACGACGACGCCGCGGTGCTGATCGCCAAGAAGCTGCTGAGCTTCCTGCCTCAGAACAACACCGAGGACGCCGCGATCGCCAACCCGAACAACGACATCGCGCCGGTCCCCGAGCTGCGCGACATCGTGCCGATCGACGGCAAGAGGGGCTATGACATCCGCGATGTCATCGCCAAGGTCGTCGACTGGGGCGACTACCTGGAGGTCAAGGCCGGCTGGGCGACCAATATCGTCACCGCCTTCGCCAGGATCAACGGCCGCTCGGTCGGGATCGTCGCGAACCAGCCCAAGGTGATGTCCGGCTGCCTGGACATCGACGCCTCGGACAAGGCCGCGGAGTTCATCGGATTCTGCGACTCGTTCAACATCCCGCTGGTGCAGCTGGTGGACGTCCCCGGGTTCCTGCCCGGCGTCCAGCAGGAGTACGGCGGCATCATCCGCCACGGCGCCAAGATGCTCTACGCCTACTCGGAGGCCACCGTCCCGAAGATCACCGTGGTGATCCGCAAGGCCTACGGCGGCTCCTACCTGGCCATGTGCAACCGCGACCTGGGTGCCGACGCCGTGTTCGCATGGCCGACCGCCGAGATCGCCGTGATGGGTGCCGAGGGGGCCGCCAATGTGATCTTCCGTCGGGAGATCAAGGCCTCCGAGGATCCGGCTGCGACCCGTGCCGAGAAGATCGAGGAGTACCAGACGGCGTTCAACACGCCGTATGTGGCTGCTGCCCGCGGTCAGGTCGACGATGTCATCGATCCCGCCGACACTCGCCGCAAGATCACTGCCGCACTGGAGACCTACGCCACCAAGCGTCAGTCCCGTCCGGCCAAGAAGCACGGCAACATGCCGTGCTGATCGGAGGAACTGATGACTGACACAGACAAGGATCGCGTCATCGAGACGCTGAGCAAGCGGTTGACCTCCCTGGAGGCCGATGTGAGTCGCCTCAAGGCGGCCAGCAACGACATTCCCGAGGACGTCGTGACCGTGATCAGCGCTGCCGTGGCGGCCTACCTGGGCAACGACGGAGCGGTTCAGGCCATCCGTTTCGCCCCGAGTGAGAACTGGACCCGTCAGGGTCGCAGGACGCTCCAGAACCATTCCATTCGCTGACCCGGAGAGACTGACAATGAAGCTCAAGGTGACCGTCAACGGCGTCGCGTACGACGTTGACGTTGATGTTGACAAGTCCAACAACGCCCCCATCCCGCCGATCCTGTTCGGCGGGGGCTCGGGCCCGGCTCTGGCCTCGACCGGCGGCGGCGCCGGCAAGGCCGGCGCGGGCGAGGTGCCTGCCCCGCTGGCCGGTACCGTCGCCAAGATCCTGGTCAAGGAGGGCGACGCCGTGAATCCCGGCGACGTCCTGCTGACCCTGGAGGCCATGAAGATGGAGACCGAGATCACCGCGCCCTCCGCGGGGAAGGTGACCGGAATCCTGGTCGCGGTCGGAGACGCCGTCCAGGGCGGCCAGGGCCTGGTGGCCCTGGGCTGAGGCCCGGCCCCGTCAGGGGGAAGTCTCTCGGATCTCACGACGCCGCGCTCCTTCGGGGGCGCGGCGTCGTGGCGTCTGCGGCGGTGGCCGAATTGTCACCATCTGGTGGAGTTTTGGGAAGCGTCGCTTGGTCCAGAAGCGGTGGGGTGAACATTTCACTCGCCCAAGGCTCGGCCGAGCGCTGTCGGTGCCGAACTAGGGGCCTTACGCGAGTGAAATGTTCACCCCACCGCGTCCCTGCTCTCCCGCCGGTTGGTCAGGAGGGCCTCGACCAGATGTCCGACATCCTCTGGATGGCGTCGGCCGGCGTGATCGTGGTCGGACTCGACCTATCTGCTCCCAGGGGAGAGGTTGCGATGGTCCCGATCACTCCCGACACTCCGTGTTTGTGCATCGCTGATGCGGTTTCACGGCGTGTCGGGAGCGATCGGGACACGCGAAGACGCATGCGGTCCATCTTGAGCGGTGCTCATCGTCCGCGCACGCCGATCAGGGCACGATGGCGATCAGTTCATTTCTGGCTGGCCGACAGCCCGGCTCCATCTCGTCGGAGAAGCTCGGTCTCACCGACGATTCGACATTTCAGGACGTCTTGTGGTCGGTGATGGCCAACGACGCGTCGAAGTTGCGCGACGGGGTGCAGATCGCGGTCTGAGCACATCGCTGACTGGACGAAGGAGTTCCTCTCACCGAGTGCACTCCGAGCGGACTGTCACACCCGGTAGACCTTGTGCTGGGCGGCCTGGGCCCGGGGGCGGACCGTCATCCGGTCGATGTTGACGTGGTGCGGCAGCCCGGCGATCCACCGCACGCACTCGGCGACGTCGTCGGCGGTGAGAGGTTCGGGGACCCCGGCGTAGACCTGGTCGGCCCTGGACCGGTCGCCGCCGAAACGGTTCAGCGAGAACTCCTCGGTGCGCACCATTCCGGGGCAGATCTCGCAGATCCGCACATCCCGGTCGAACAGTTCCAGCCGCATCGCTTCTGCGATCATCCGCTCCCCGGACTTGGCGGCGTTGTAGCCGGCGCCTCCCTCGTAGGCGGCGTCGGCGGCGGTGGAGGTGACGAAGACGATGGTGCCCCGGGCGGCCTCCAGTGCCGGCAGCAGGGCCTGAGTGACTCGCGCGGTGCCCAGCACATTGGTCCGGTACATGGTCTCCCACGCGCCGAGATCGGCCTGCTCGACCGGCTCCTGGCCGATCGCGCCGCCGGCATTGTTGACCAGCAGGTCCAACTCGGGTCCGGCGGCCTCGGCCAGGCCCGCCACCGACTCCTCGGAGGTCACGTCGCAGACCACGGCCCGCCCGCCGATCTCGTCGGCGAGGGCCTCGATTCGGTCGGCCCGGCGGGCGGCGCAGATCACCGTCCATCCGTCGGCGGCCAGGGCGCGGGCGGCGGCCGCGCCGATTCCAGAACTGGCTCCTGTCACTACTGCAGTGCTCATGCCCACATTCTTGCGCGTGACTCCACAGTCTGGTGCGCTCTGGCCGGCGATGGATATGAGAGCGGACATCACATGGTCCCGATCACTCCCGATAGGCCCCTTTTCGGCACATCGAGTGCAGTTTCACGGCGTGTCGGGAGCGATCGGGACCAACGCAGGAGCGGGGCCGAGGATCTCTCCTCGGCCCCGCTCCGGGGTACAACCAGTCGGGCTCCTGAGCCGATCGGACTCCTGAGCCACAAGCTCAGGACACCAGCACCTCCAGGCGCGGGTCGGCCAGCTTGAGAGCGGCCTTCTTGGCCTCCTCGGGGCTCGGCGCGGCCAGAGCCGCCTCGGCGATCACCTCGCACTGAGCCTTGGTGTGCAGGGCCAGGGCAGCCTTGACGGCCTGGATCTTGCCGGCGGCCATCGACAGCGACCGGATGCCGACCCCGACCAGCACCAGGGCCAGCAGGGGATCGCCGGCGGCCTCGCCGCAGACCCCGATCAGCCGGTTGCCGGCACCGTCACAGGTGGCCTTGACCAGCTGGATCACGGCCGGCTGCCACGGCGTCAGCAGATCGGAGAGCTCGCCCTGCAGACGGTCGGCGGCCATCGCGTACTGGGTGAGGTCGTTGGTGCCGATCGAGGCGAAGTCGACCGTCTCCAGCACCTGGGAGGAGCGCAGCGCGGCGGCGGGAACCTCGACCATCACGCCGACCGTGCTCAGCCCGGCCTTGCGGGCCCGGGAGGAGAACCACTTGGCCTCGGCGGGAGTGGCGACCATCGGCGCCATCACATAGGGCATCCGGTCGGTCTTGCGGGCCGCCTCGGCCAGCGCGGCCAGCTGGGTGTCCATCAGGTCGGTGCGCACCTGGGAGAGTCGAAGACCGCGGCGTCCCAGGGCCGGGTTCTCCTCGGCGCCCAGGTCGGCGAAGGCCAGCGGCTTGTCGGCGCCGGCGTCCAGGGTGCGGAAGACCACCTTGGCGTCCTCGTCGAAGGTGCTCAGCACCTGGGCGTAGACGTCGGTCTGCTCGGCCTTGGTCGGGGCGTCCTGGCGCTCCAGGAAGAGGAACTCGGTGCGGAACAGCCCGACCCCCTCGGCCCCCTTCTTCTTGGCGGCGACGGCGTCGGCCGGCTTGCCGATATTGGCCAGGGTGAGCACCCGCAGCCCGTCGGCGGTGGTGGACTCGCCCTCGGGAGCGGCCTCCAGCACCTCCTTGCGCATCTCGGCGCGCTCGGTGAGCTTGGCCACCGCGGCGTCCTCGGGATCGATCAGCACGGTGCCGGTGACGCCGTCCAGGGCCAGCTGGGTGCCGCTGGCGATGGAGCGGGCCTCCGGACAGCGCACGATCGCCGGGATGCCGATCTGAGAGGCCAGGATCGCGGTGTGCGAGGTGGGTCCGCCGGCAGCGGTGATCAGTCCCTTGACGAACTCGGGGCTCAGCGTCGCGGTGTCGGCCGGCGCCAGATCCTCGGCCACCAGGATGACGGGACGGTCCAGGGTCGGGACGCCGGGCTCGGGCAGTCCCTGAAGGACGGCCAGGGTCCGGGAGCGGACATCCTTGAGGTCGGTGACGCGCTCGGCGAGATAGCCGCCGGCGGCGGTGAGCTGATCGCAGAACTCGTCGAAGGCGTCCCAGACTGCCCGGCACGGCCCGGCGCCGGTGTTGAGGTGGGCCTCGACCGAGGCGACCAGGCCGGGATCGCGGGCCATCATGGCGGTGGCCGTCAGCACCGCCAGGGCCGTCGGGTCGGCGTGCATGGCGCGGTAGTCGAGACGGTCGGCGACCTTGTTGAGGGCCGCGCGCACTGTCTCAATGTCGTCCTTGACCTCGCCCTTGGGGTCGACCTCGGGAAGCCCCGGGGCCGGGGACACTACGAGGGCTTCCGCCCGGCCGACTCCAGCCGAAACGCCCAGCCCTGAGAGGGTCTGCATGTAAATCAGGCCTCCGGATCGGTCTGAAGGTTGGCGACGAGCGTGTCCAGCACGGCCTCGGCGTTCTCGCCCTCGGCGGTCAGCTCGATGGTCTCGCCGAATTTGGCGCCCAGCCCCATCACGGACAGGATGCTGCGGGCATCCACCGGGGTCTCTCCCGGGCGCCCGATGGTCACAGCGAGCCCCGACTTCGAGGCAGCCTGGACGAACATCGCTGCGGGGCGCGCGTGGAGACCGCTCGCTGCGGCGATAGTGGTGGTACGAGTGGGCATTGGAGCTTCTCCTTCATCGGATGGGCATGACGACACACCGACGATAACCGATCGGGACGACAATGGCGCGACCGGGCCCGGAATTCTTCTATGTGCGTGTGGGCGGGCTGGATGCGTGATGCCGGGGCTGCATTGCAGCGGAGCTGACGGATAAGCTGACGCCATGACCTCCAAGCTGATTCTGCTCCGCCACGGCGAGAGCGAGTGGAACTCCAAGAACCTGTTCACCGGCTGGGTCGACGTCGACCTCAACGAGAAGGGCGTGGGCGAGGCGAAGAACGCCGCTGCGCTCCTCAAGTCCGAGGACCTGCTGCCCGACGTCGTCCACACCTCCCTGCTGCGCCGCGCCATCCACACCGCCTACCTGGCGCTGGACGGCTGCGACCGTCACTGGATCCCGGTGCACCGCTCCTGGCGCCTCAACGAGCGCCACTACGGCTCCCTCCAGGGCCTCAACAAGGCGGAGATCCGCGAGAAGTACGGCGAGACCCAGTTCATGGCATGGCGTCGCTCCTACGACGTCCCGCCGCCAGAGATCGACAAGGACGGCGAGTTCAGCCAGTTCAACGACCCGCGCTACGCCGACATCCCGGCCGCCGAGCGCCCGCTCCACGAGTGCCTCAAGGACGTCGTGGCCCGGATGCTGCCGTACTGGGAGTCCGGCATCGAGCCCGACCTCAAGGCCGGCAAGACGGTGCTGGTCGCCGCCCACGGCAACTCGCTGCGAGCCCTGGTCAAGCACCTCGACGGCATCAGCGACGACGACATCGCCGGGCTCAACATCCCGACCGGCATCCCGCTGTTCTACGAGCTGGACGACGACTTCAAGCCGGTCGTCAAGGGCGGCCGCTACCTCGACCCGGAGGCCGCCGCCGCCGGCCAGAAGGCCGTCGCTAACCAGGGCGCCAAGAAGTGACGCTGTCTGAGTAGCGCCGACCGGGAGCAGTCCCGATCGCAGACGCAAGACATGGGGCGGGCCCGAGGATCTGATCCTCGGGCCCGCCCCGCGTCGTCGTGCTGGTCGGTGTCGGTGGTGTGCCGATCGACAAGCAGAGGCAGGTCGAGAGCCGGCCGGCTGCCCGGCGTCTCCTCAGCTGATGATGCCGAACTCGTAGCCCTGGGACTTCAGGTAGGCCAGGATGCTCGGCATCGCCTCGGCGGTCTTCTGCTTGACGTCGTGGTTGAGGATGACGACGACCCGCGGGTTCCCGGACTCTGCGATCGTCTTCTTGACCATCGCGACATAGCCGGGAAGGGTGGTCGGCATCTGGGCGTCGGCGTCGCCGCTCATCGCATTCCAGTCGATCGGGACGGCGCCCCGCTTGGCGAGGCCGGCGTCGGCCTGGTCGAGGTGGTGCCAGGACATGTGGCCGCCGGGGTACCGGAATCCCGATGAGACGTAGTTGGAGCCGAGGACGTCGCGGGCCTGGGCCAGCGCCCAGTCGTAGTCGCAGGTGATGTGGGCGGCCTTCTGGGCGGCGGTTCCGTTGTACAGGTAGTGGTAGTCGTGGCTGTAGGAGTGGATGTCCAGTCCGTTGCCGTCCTTGAGGGAGCGCTCCAGCAGCGACTTCGGCACCTCTTGGAGCTGCGGGGTGATCATGAAGAAGGTCGCCGGGACGTGGGCCTTCTCCAGATTGGTGAGCTCCTCCGGGGTGATCCTCGGGTGCGGGCCGTCGTCGAAGGTGACGAAGACGAGCTTCTTGTTCTTGGGAGCTGTCTCGGGCCTGGTCATCCACTTGTGCACCGTGGCGGCGGGATAGGCCCACTTGCCGGCGGCCGCAGAATGATTGGTCCCGGCCTCCAGGCCGGCGATGTCGGGCACCACCGCGTTGGGGGCTGTGAAGGGCTTCCACGGCGAGGGCGGGGTGGGGCAGGACGGATGGGTGACCGGGGCGCCGACGCCGTGCCCGGTGGGCGCCGCGACCGGCCCGAGCGCCGTCATCACCGAGGGAGGCGAGCTGGGGGTCGTGGCGGCCGCCGATGGAGTGGAACTCACCGGAGCTGGGGACGCCGTGGAACCTGGTGCAGGGGAGGTCGCGGCGCCTGATGCCGGGGCGCCACCGGATGAGCAACCCGCGACCGCCAGGGCCGCAGCGGTGAGCGCGCCGACGGCGAACCACCGCCGCCTGCGCACGCGCCGCTGGAACTGGGGAACTTGACGAACCGCCATCGTGACACCTTCCGGACCGGGCGCGGTAACGAGCGCCGCATACACCGTATGCCTTGACACAGGCAAGGTATACGCAGCCCCCGGAACTCACTATCCGGTATCCGGAAAACTCCTGTCCGGGAGCCGCGTCCTGTGCCGATCCGGTTCGGAACCCTCAGAAGGCCTTGGGCCAGTTCTCCCCCTCGGGAGCCTCCCCGGTGACGATGTAGATGACCCGCGAGCCGATCGCCACGGCGTGATCGGCGATCCGCTCGTAGTAGCGGCCGAGCAGGGCGGTGTCGACCGCCTCCTCCACGCCGTACTGCCAGGTGTCGCTGAGCAGCATCCGGAACTGTTCGGCGCGGATGTTGTCGATCGCGGTGTCCCGGTCCGCGAGGTGCTTGGCATCCTCGACATCCCGGTCGACCAGGGTCTGGGCGGCGGTGGCGATCATCGTGTCGGCGATCTGCGCCATCTGGGTGAACTGCTCGGCGACCGGCTGGGGCACCGCGTGATCGGGATAGCGGTGCCGGGCGGTCTCCGCGACATGGACCGCCAGATCACCCATCCTGGAGAGTTCGTAGCACATCCGCAGCACCGCGACCACGGTGCGCAGCTCTCCGGCCACCGGCGCCTGGCGGGCCAGCAGGTTGAAGGAGCGCTGCTCGATCTCGTCGTGCAGGGCGTCGATCTTCGCGTCGTCGCTGATCACCTGCTCTGCGAGTCCCAGGTCCGCGTTGATGAGAGAGCTGGTGGACCGCTCCACCGCGGTCCGTACCAGGTTCGCCATCGAGACGACGTCGTCGGTATTCGCGTCCAGCTCGTCGTGGTAGCTCTCGCGCATAGATGTCCTCCTTGGTTCGCCGGGAGCCACTCCAAGTGGTGTCTTCCGCTGAGCAACCAGCCTAACGGCGCCGATGAGCGCAGACTGTCATCGCGGCTAACCAACCGTGAACCCTCGGTGAACTCGACGGCGCTCGGGCTGTTCCGACGCCGGCCGGGGGAGTCCCGGCTCCTATGATCGTGGGCTGTGAACTGGTGCGTGGCGGGACTGATCGGCGTCGTCGTCGGTGCTGCGCTGATGTTCCTCATCGGGCGGGCCGTCGTCGCGTCCCGCGTCAAGCCCGACCCCCTTCCTCTCGACGCCCCGCCGCAGCGGGCGGATCCGAGCCTGACCAGGGCGCTGGCCGCTCTGGAGGCTCCGGCCATCGTGGCCGGCTTCCACGACGAGGTGCTTTACGCCACCGACGAGGCCCGGGTGGCGGGGCTGGCCCAGGGGACCCGGATCGGCGTCATCGAGCTGCTCGACCAGGTCCGCGAGTGTCGCAGGACCGGGGAGCAGTCCGAGCAGTATCTCGACGTCCGCCCCGGTCCTGGCCGGCCCGTGCTGCATCTGGGCGTCCGGACCGCCCCGCTGGACGAGGAGGGCGGGGTCATCGTGATCGGACGCGACCGCAGCCCGCTGATCCGCGTCGACCAGGCGCGCAATGATTTTCTCGCCAATGTCAGCCACGAGCTGAAGACGCCGATCGGCGCCATCTCGATCCTCGCCGAGGCGGTCACCGATGCCGCCGACGACGCCGAGGCGGTCCGGCACTTCGCCGGCCGGCTGCACAGCGAGTCGACCCGACTGGCCGACCTGGTGAACCAGGTGATCGCGCTGTCGCGGTTGCAGTCCGACCAGCCGCAGTTTCGCGTGGAGCAGACCGAGGTCGCCGAGATCGTGGATCGGGCGGTGCATCGGATGGACGAACTGGCCAGACGCCGCGAGGTCGACCTGGTGGTGCGCTGCGCCGATGGACTGGTCGTGCTGGGGGATCCGGGCCAGCTGGCCGACGCCGTCGCCAACCTGGTGCAGAACGCGATCGTCTACTCCGGACCCCGGGCCCGGGTCTCGGTGATCAGCCGGCCGGCCGCCGTGGGCGGCCAGCAGGTCGCTGAGATCGCCGTCTCCGACAATGGGATCGGCATCAGCGAGGAGGACCAGGAGCGCATCTTCGAGCGCTTCTACCGGGTGGACCAGGCGCGATCGCGGGCCAACGGGGGCACCGGCCTGGGGCTGTCCCTGGTCAAGCACATCGCCCGCACCCACGGCGGTTCGGTGTCAGTCTGGAGCAAGGTCGGCCAAGGCTCCACCTTCAGCCTGCGACTACCGATATACCAGCCACACGACCACACGATGGAGGATCTTCCGTGACCCGAGTGCTGATCATCGAGGACGAGGAGTCCTACCGCGACGCCACCGCGTACATGCTCCGCAAGGAGGGGTTCGACGTGACGGAGGCCCCCGACGGGATCTCCGGGCTCGCCGAGTACGACGCCTCGGGGGCCGACATCGTGCTGCTGGATCTCATGATGCCCGGGATGCCGGGCACCGACGTCTGCCGTCAGCTGAGGGCCCGTGGCAATGTCGGGATCATCATCGTGACCGCCCGCGACTCCGAGATCGACAAGGTGGTCGGGCTGGAGCTCGGCGCCGACGACTATGTCACCAAGCCGTTCAGCCACCGCGAGCTGGTGGCCCGGATCGGCGCGGTGCTGCGGCGCGGCTATGAGCAGGACCCGGTCCCCGAGGACATCCTCGACGAGGACGGCGTGCGGATGGACGTCGAGCGCCACGAGGTGACGGTGGACGGCAAGCCGGTCACGCTGGCGCTCAAGGAGTTCGAGGTGCTGGAGGTGCTGCTGCGCAACGCCGGCCGGGTGATGACCCGGGGCCAGCTCATCGACCGGGTGTGGGGGGACGACTACGTCGGTGACACCAAGACCCTCGACGTCCACATCAAGCGGCTGCGGGGGAAGATCGAGGTCGACCCGTCCCACCCGGTGAGAGTGATCACCGTGAGGGGTCTGGGATACAAGTTTGATTAGCGCCTATGAGCCCGAGGGGGTCGGGGCGGCGGGGGTGAGATCCGGCTGCGTGGCCGGGGCCACCGGCGCCTGAACCGTGATCGGCTCGGCGTGGGCGAAGGTGATGGTGATCGAGGCCAGCAGGCCGTCGGTGAGGCCGGGGGAGGAGACCTGGACTCCGGCATCGGAGAGGTTGACCGCCTTGTTGGCGGTCAGCGTCACCCTGACGGTGCTCGGCGCCAGCTCGGCGCTGATCGTGTTGTCCGCCTTGAGAGCATGGCCCGTGACGCCGGTGATCTCGTCGTCGGCGCTGCTGACGGCCAGTCCGGAGAGCCTGGCCTGGCCGCCCTGCTGGACCAGCAGGATGTCGCCCAGCTTCACCGTGGCATTGGATGCGTTGACTCCCTGTGCCTGGGTGTAGGGCCGGATGACCTTGGGCTCCTGGCTGCAGGCCGTCACCGCGGGAAGTAGCAGGGTGGCGGACGCCACCACGAGAACCGTTCTGCGGGCGAGCCTGCGCGCGCTGGTCATGGTCATCTCCTGGGGTCTCTCCCGGCCGTGCTGTCGCGGCCGAGCCTATCCGATCCGGGGGTGCCGCGGGGCGGGATCGCAGGGCTGCCGAACGGCCGCGGCAGCGGACCCTGTGACGGGACCCGGCGGCGTCCGCCATGCCGAGGACGGTTGCCGGTCGGATGCCTAGTCAGCGTGGGAAAGCCGAGGATTCGACGGCGCGACACGCACAGATGTGGCCGGAAGTCAACCCCTTGGTATAGGGTAAAGTCGCCGATGAATAGGCGGGACATCTTCCTCTCAGGGGATTTTCATGGTAGGATAGACCCCTGAAAGGGGTTGCGTACATGACTTTTAACGTCGGCGAAACGGTTGTCTATCCCAATCACGGGGCGGCGGTCATCGAGGATCTCGAGACCCGGACCATCAAGGGCGAGGACAAGCTCTACTTGGTTCTGAGGATTATCGGACAGAACGACCTGGTGGTCAGGGTGCCGGCGTGCAACCTGGATCTCGTCGGGGTGCGCGATGTCGTGGACGAGGAGGGCCTGGCCAAGGTCTTCGACGTCTGCGCAAGACCCAGGTCGAGGAGCCGACGAACTGGTCGCGTCGCTACAAGGCGAACACCGAGAAGCTCCACAGCGGCAACATCATCAAGGTCTCCGAGGTCGTGCGCGACCTGTGGCGCCGCGAGCGCAACCGCGGCCTGTCGGCCGGTGAGAAGCGGATGCTCTCCAAGGCCCGCCAGATCCTGGTCTCCGAGCTCGCCCTCGCCGAGAAGGTCGAGGAGGACAAGGCCGAGGAGATGCTCGACGAGGTGCTCGCCTCCTGAGCGACTCGCTCCACAACTCAACGAATCGAGGGCCCCACGGATAATCTGTGGGGCCCTCGGCCGTATTGTCTGAGCGTCCCGCGCTGTCTGAGCGGGCTGCGCCCACCTGTGTCTACTACGTTGTCCGCTCCGCCCGGGTGCCTCCACGTCGTCGTGCTTGTCGCGCGAGTCAGACCGCGGACAACTGCGGGCCCCGCTAGTTCTGGGTGCCGATCAGCCGTCAGGACGCCGTCCAGGGTCTTCTCGAGATCTTCGGGAGTGCCGGTCAGCAGGTGACGGTAGGAGGATTCGTCCTGGAGCAGCGAGATCACCGAGCCGAGCATGTCGGTCTGATTCTCGGGATCGGTGACCAGCGGCCAGATCGACAGCCGCACCGCCAGCTCCCGTTCCGGGTCGTCCATCGCGTGGAAGGGCGTCGCCTGCGCATTGCGGCAGACCAGGAGACCGGGGAGGATGACGTGCTCGGGATCGATGTGGGGGATCGCCACCTGGCAGTGGCCGAAATCCAGACCCGTCGGGTATGTCTTCTCGCGGGCCCTGATAGCGCTCAGGAATGTGCCGCGGACCGCTCCTTCTGCGAGCAGTCGCGCATTGACGGCGTCATACAGCTCGGTCTGGGAATCGGTGTCGGCATCGACGACGATGAAATGCGGAGCTTCGGACATGGCGGCCATGTCCTTCCTTTTTCGGATCAGACTGGTGGGATCAGGCTGGGGAATCGGGCTGGTGGGAACAGACTGCGGAGCCGACCGCAGCTCAGAATATGCCGCCTTCTGCCAGGGGTCCCCGGCCGGGGAAGGCCGAGGACCCTCTGGGCGTGTCGCCATGACAGGGGCCGATATGGCAGAGGCCGCCATGGCAGGGGGACGGCAGGGCGTCCGGTCGGGCGGGCTCAGCCCTTGAGATCGTCGGCGATCTCGTCGGCCAGCTTGTCGGCGCCGACCCCGGTGAGGAATGCGACTCCGCGGTAGACCTTGATATCGGCGGACGGGGACTTGACGACGGTGGTCGAGACGATGGCGTCCGGCTCGAAGTCGGCGGACTGGGCCGGGACCTCGACCGCCTTGCACTCCTTCATCGTCGCGTCGATGCCGCGGTCCTTCAGCAGCCGCTGAAGCTTGTTGGCAACCTGCACTGACGTGGCGATTCCAGTGCCACAGCAGACCAGAATCTTCTTGCTGATCATTCGTCCATCTCCTTTGATCGGTGGAGTGGGCCCTGAGACCATTTCTCCACGGTGTGAGCAGCTCGTCGCGTCCCGGCTCCGGCACGGACCGAAGCCACCCCGCAGATTCTATTGTGGCCCATTTCGGCCCGTCCAACGGGGGGTTGCCCCGCCACCGGACGGGCCGCCCGAGGCCCCTGGGACCGAGACCCGGCGGGTCCTCAGCGCTCGCCGCCGAAGAAGCTGCTCCACGGCAGATCCAGCGGGGCGTCGTGCTCGACGATCTGGTAGAGGGCGCGCACCAGGGGGAAGTCCCCGGCGGCGATGACGCCGCGCCCGGCGAGCTTCTCGACCGCCTCTCCGACGACGCTGATCGCGGCGACCCCCTCCAGGGTGACCCCCTTCATCTTCACGTTGCGGATCTCGGAGAACGGAACACCCTGACCGACGTAGGTCCCGGCGCGGACATTGCGCCCGCCCATCGTGGTGACGAACATGTCGCCGACCCCGCCGAGGTTCTCGGTGACCAGCGGGTCGCCGCCCAGCAGGGTGACCATCTGCTTGAGCTCCCGGGCGCCCTCGCCGAACAGCGCGGCGGCGTAGTTGTACATGACGTACTTGTCGTTCTCCTTGCCGGCCTTCTTGAGCAGGCCGGGGGCGAATCCGCCGCCGAAGGCGAAGATGTTCTTCATGCACGAGGCGACCTCGTTGCCGATGACGTCGGTGGAGGTCCAGACGTGGTAGTAGTCGGTGCGGTACAGCTCGGCCAGCCGCTCGGCGACCTCCTGCTTGTCGGCGCAGAAGGTGACGCAGGTGAGGTGGTGCACGGCGACCTCGCCGGCGATGGAGGGGCCGACGATGGCTGCCCAGTCGACCTGGTCGGCCAGCGGGCCCATCTTCTGCTTGAGGATGTCGGGGAGGATGTGGAGGGTGCCGTCCTCGTCGGCGCGCATGCCCTTGGTGATCGACAGGATGATCTGGCCCGGCCTGGCCAGCTTCGCCAGCTGCTCGCCGGCCCACTCGACGCCGAAGGAGTTGACCCCGCTCATGATGATGTCGGCGTCCTTGACCCCCTCGGCCGCCTCGGTGAAGTAGTAGGGCTTGACGCTGGCGGGGATCTTCAGGCCGAGCACCGGGTGGGTGCCGTCGGCCTTGATGGAGTCGATGATCTCGTCGTCGAGATGGGTGCCGATGAGGTTGATCTCGTTGCCGTTCTCCGCGGCGGGAAAGGTGAGAGCGGTCGCCATGATTCCGGCTCCCAGGACTGCGATCTTCGCCATGATTCTCCTTCTGTGGTCATTCTCCGTATGTGCTCTGCGAGACGCCGGCGGGGCCTGCTGCGATGCTGAGGCTGACCGCGCCGAGCCGATGCCTCGACGGTAACCCGCGAGGCGTTCCGCAGTCGTGCCGGCCGGGTCTTCTGCACAGATGTTGGAGTTGGGCGGCATGTGTTGGGTAAGAGCTCTGTGGGGCTGCGCTGAGAACGTGGAGATCACTCCCGCCCCTGGCCGGGCTGGATTACGGCGAGGCGGGTGGAATTCCACCGTCAGGATCGGTTCCCGGAGCGCCCGGCCGCCCGCCCCAGAACGGCCTCGGCCACCTCGGAGTCGGTGACGACCTCGGTGCACAGCCCTCCGGACAGCGTCGCCCCGATCGCCTCGGCCTTCTCGAGACCGGCCCCGACGGCGATGACCCGGGAGGCCCGGCGGATGGCGTCCAGATCCATCGAGAGGGTCCTGGCGTCCAGATCGGGGTCGACCGGGCGGCCGGAGGAGTCCACGAAATGGCTCATGACGTCGGCCTTCGCCCCCGCGGCGCGCAACCTCTCCATGTCGGCCGGAGGGATGTGGCCGGCGCCCACCAGCACCGATCCGCTGTCGGCGGCGCCGGGGGCGTAGACCAGCAGATCGGCGTGCGAGGCCATCTCCAGGGTGCGCGCCACCGAGGCGTCGGCGCGCAGCATCCGGCACAGCTCCACCGAGCCCAGCACGGTCGGCGCCTGCAGGGTGAGGGCCCGGCCCCGGCCGCGCTCGGCCATCAGCACCACCGAGCGCCCGACCAGGTCGTTGCGGGTGATCGCCACCCCGCCGTTGGTCTGGACCACCGTGACGTCGTGATTCCAGCCGGGGCGCAGATGGTGGACCACCTGGGCCATCGTCCGTCCCCAGCTGACGCCGATCACCGAGGGCGCCGGCCGAAGCAGGGTGAGGCTGTCGGCGGCGGCCGAGGCGATGAGGTCCAGGGTGGTGTCGGGGCGCGCCTGGGTGGGGACGACGATGGCCTTGGCGAGGCCGAAGCGCTCGGTGAGCTCGACCTCCAGACGGTGGTGCCGGGCCAGCGGGTGGTCGATGGTGATGTGCACCAGCCCGGAGTCGCGGGCGGACTCGAGCATCCGGCCCACGGTCCAGCGGCTCAGCGAGAGTCGCTCGGCGATCGCCGACTGGGTCATGTGCTCGAAGTAGTACATCTCGGCGACGTGGAGCACCTGGATGAGGTGCTCGTCCCTGCTCTTGCGCGCCATGGCGGTCCTTCGTGGCCATCGATCGTGTGCTTGCGTGTCCTCACTGTATTGGCAGCACCGTACTGAATTGGCAGGACGGCACTGACAAGTGCTGCATGACAAGACAGCTGCATCACAAGACAGGTGATGTGCAGCAGGGGGAATGCCGGCGAGCGCCCCGGCCCGGCGACGGGACGATAGAGTCACAGCCATGTCAGAACCTGTGGTGGCACTCGTGATGGCCGCGGGCCTCGGGACGAGGTTCGGTGGACCGGTGCCCAAGCAGGTGAGGGAGCTCACCGGCAAGGCCGTGGTGGCCGTCGCGGTGGAGGCGATGGCGGCCGGCGGGTGCACAGACGCCGTGGTGGTGGTCAAGGCCGGGATGCACAACCATTTCAGGCTGGCGCTGGCGGCGTCCCCCATCCCGGTGCGCTTCGCCACCGGCGGCGATTCCCGCCAGGAGTCGGTGCACAACGGCCTGCAGGCCATCAAGATCAGTCCGAGACTGTCACGGTCGACGAAGGTCCTCATCCACGACGCCGCCCGGCCACTGGTGCCCGCCTATGTCGTGGAGAGCGTCCTGGCGGCCCTCGACGCGGGGGCGGTCGCGGTGACCCCGGCGGTGCCGGTGGTCGACACCATCCGCCGGCTCGACGAGGACGGCTCGACGGTGATCGACCGGTCCACGCTGCGCGCGGTGCAGACCCCCCAGGGATTCGATCGCCAGATCATCACCGCGTGTCACGAGAAGCTGCACGCCGAGGGCGGTGAGGTGACCGACGACGTGTCCTGCTGTCAGCGCTACGGCTACCCGGTCGAGCTGGTCGAGGGCTCCCGGATGGCGCTGAAGATCACCGAGCCGATGGATCTCGACATCGCCGAGACCCTGGTCAAGGCCACCGCCGGCGCCGGGCACCATTCGGGACGCCGGGTGCGCCGGGTCCTCAGCGGACTGGATCCCAGACCCTCCCACCGGCACCGGGGCTGATGGGGATGACAGGGATGACGCCGACGATGCGCACCGGGATCGGGACCGACGTCCACCAGCTCGTCGACGGGGTCGAGATGCACGTCGCCGGGCTGTACTTCCCCGACGAGCCGGCCGGGCTCGCCGGCCACTCCGACGGCGACGTCGCCGTCCACGCCATCTGCGACGCCCTGCTGTCGGCCGCCGGGATGGGAGACATGGGCTCGAACTTCGGCACCGACCGGCCCGAGTGGGCCGGGGCGTCCGGGGCCGCCTTCCTGGCCGAGACCGTGCGGATGCTGTCGGATGCCGGATGGCGGGTGGGCAATGTCGCGGTTCAGGTGATCGGGAACCGTCCCAGAATGGCGGCGCGGCGTCTGGAGGCCGAGAAGCTGCTCGCCGGACTGGTCGGCGCGCCCGTCTCGGTCTCGGCGACCACGACCGACCATCTCGGCTTCACCGGCCGGGGCGAGGGCGTGGCGGCGATCGCCAGCGCGCTCGTCACCGGCATGCGGTGACCTCGGGCCGGCAGGGGCCGGCGACGGCGTCCACCATGGCAGCGGCCTCGGCGGCCTCGGCGGTCTCGCGCCGGGCTCTGGCCTCGACGGCCTCCTCGTCGCCGACCAGCCGACGTCTCAGCACCACCCAGGCCACCAGCACCGGCAGCAGGGCGAAGAACCATGCCAGCGGGGCGGCGATGCAGACGCCGAGGAAGCCGATCTGGCCGATCAGCAGCAGGCCGACGACGCTGCGCACCAGCAGTTCCATCACCCCGGCGAGGGTTGGGATCGCGGTCGACCCGAGCCCCTGGACGGCGTTGCGCAGCAGGAAGAGAATCGCGAGCAGCCAGTAGAGAGCAGAGTTGATGACCAGGTAGCGGTGCGCCATCTGCACCACGGCGTCGGCCTGATCGCCCACGAAGAGGCGCACCATGGGCTCGCCCCACAGGTAGATGATCCCTCCGAGCAGGACGCCGAGCGCGGTGGTGATCAGCGTCATCCGGAACACCCCGACCCGGATCCGGCGGTTCCGCGCCGCGCCCCGGTTCTGCGCCACGTAGGTCGTCATCGCGACGCCGACCGAGGCCAGCGGAGCCACCGCCATCTGGTCGACCCGCAGCGCCACCGTGAAGGCGGCGACGGTGTCGGGCCCCAGCTTGTTGACGCCGTACTGCAGGATCGCCGCCCCGGTGGCGATCACCGACATCTGGAAGCCCAGGGTCAGGCCCAGGCGCAGCGACTCGCGCAGCTCGGCGCCGCTGACCGCGAGATCGGCCCGGTGCAGCCGCAGGATGGGCATCCGGCGTTGGATCAGCACCAGGCACAGCGCCACCGACAGCCCCTGGGCGACGACGGTGGCGGCCGCGGCGCCGCCGACTCCCATGCCCATCCCGCCGACGAAGAGCACCACCAGGCCGGCGTTGATGAGACAGGAGATCACCAGGAAGAGCAGCGGGGTGCGGGAGTCGCCGAGGGCCTGGATCACCGCGCTGAGGAAGTTGAAGGCGACCAGGGCCGCCGACCCGGAGCTCAGGACCACCAGGAAGACGGTCGAGTCGTGAATCAGCTCGGCGGGGGTGTCCATCCATCCCAGTACCGTGCGGGCGCCCAGGGTGCCGACCAGGGTGATCCCGGCGGCGATCCCGATGCTGATGAACATCCCCGCCGCCACCCGCCTGCGCACCGCGGCCAGGTCTCCGGCGCCGAAGGCGCGGGCCACCGGGATCGCCAGGCCGGTCGAGGCGCCGATGGCGAAACCGATGAGGAAGAACTGGATGGCGCCGGAGGCGCCGACCGCAGCCAGCGCGTTGACGCCGAGCAGGCGTCCGACCACCGCGGCATCGGTGAAGGAGTACGCCTGCTGGAACAGATTGCCGATCAGCAGGGGAAGGGTGAACATCAGGATCAGCCGGACCGGCGGACCGGCGGTGAGGTTCTTCGTCATGGCATCTCAGAGAAAACGATGAGGGCGCGCGCAAGTAGTGGAGGTGACCGAGGGTGGATGCGGCTGGTCGCCATGCGCGATGAGGAGTCCGGGGGCCGCGGACCACTGGCCCGCCTTTACGGGGCGGGGCGTTGATCAGGTGGATTCAGCGTAATGGACCGGCTCCGGAGACTGCACGCCCGGGTGCCCGGTCGCTCAGGATCGTCGCGCGGTCCTCTCTCCGTCTCTCCGTCGCCGTGAGCCAGGCCGTGTCAGCCTCGGCCCGTTGGCCCCGACCCAGCGCCTACCGCAGCACATCCCCGAGGACGGGATCGGCGTCCAGGGCGGCGGCCAGCCGGTCGTCTCCCCAGATGTCTGTCCCGCCCTCCGGCGACGTCATCACCAGCCAGGAGTGGTCGTCGGGCCAGATGAGATCGGGGCTGTGGCGGAACGGCAGCCTGCCCAGAGGGGACTCCCACTGGGTGACGGCGTCCAGTGGGCCCCGGAAGAGCGCGTAGTCACGACCCTGGAAACTCAGCGGGGTGTGCAGCAGCTGATCCCACCACTGGCGAGTGAGTGCGCGTTGGCGAGATCCGAAAGCCGTGATTCTGACTCCCTTGCCGACGGCCCAGACCGACATCCGGGTCAGCCGTCCGCCGGCATCGGTCGGCGGGAGGTTGGTGTCGGTGGGTCGGCCCCAGAATCCTGGACGGCCGGTCCACTCGCCATAGGTCACCTCGACGGCCAGGTATGGCGGGGTCACCGATCGCAGGCACCCGATGAGGGCGGCCAGAACTTCGGGGGACATGTCCTCGGAGCCGTCGTCGGCGTCATGCCCAGTGTTCTGCTCGGCGTCGTGCCCGGTGATTTTCCGGTGCTGCGCGAAGAGACTCCCGGCGAACTGCGGGCTCTCCCAGTCGGCCAGCCACGACGCGAAGTGGAGGTCGTTGGTGCGGCTCACGGTCATGGGGACATCCTGGCACGGCCGTGCGGACCATGACCGGACCCCGGGCTGTGAAAGATCGAAGTGTGCCGTTACTCTGTTGCGCATGACTCAAGCCGCCGGTAATGGCGTTACTTATGAGGGTGAGGCTCTCGGGCGCTGGCTGGGGACCATCCAGGCGCGCAGCGGAGATCTCCCCGCGAGCGAGGCCAAAGTCGTCGGCCTCCTGCTGACCGACCCGCTGTTCGTGGGGGCCGCGACGACCGCGGAGGTCGCCGCCCGCGCCGGCGTCTCCGCCCCGAGCGTGATCCGCGCTGCACGCGCGATTGGATTCGCCGGATTCACCGAACTCAAGCTCGAGATCGCCCGTGCCCGTGGCACCACCGAGTTCTTCGCACCGCCCGCGGCACTCACCGCGGGTGCGCCCACCGCCGCGGTGGTCGAGGCCTCCATACGCACGGGCACGGATGCGCTCACCGCACTCGGCGGAGCCCTGGATCCCGCTGCCCTGGATGAGGCGGTCGCCGCGATACGGGGGGCTCGCCAGGTGCTCGCCTTCGGCACCGGCCCCTCCTCGACAGTCGCCGCCGACGCGGTCTTCCGCCTCCGCGCGCTGGGCGTGACGACGAGCGGCATCCCGGATCATGAGTCGGCGATGATCGCGGCCCGGCTTCTCGAACCGGACGACGTCGCCATCATCGTCAGCTCCACCGGGCGCACGGCGACGACCCTCGCCGTCGCAGCCGCGGCATCCTCTGCCGGCGCCACCCTCATCGCGATCACCAACCAGTACGAGACGCCGCTGGCGACCCTGGTGGGCATCGCGCTCGTGGTCGGCGGTGCGCCGCTGCCCACTCAGATGGCCGCCGCAGGCAGCCGCCTCGCGCAGCTCGTGGTGGTCGATGCGCTCACCGCGACCCTCGCCCTGCGCGATCCCGAGCGGAGCCGGCGCGCGGAGCGCGCGGGCATCAACCTGTTCGATATCTCCTGATGAGCCCCGGCACCATCGCCATCGTCCTCATCGCCGCGGTGACCCACGCGATCTGGAATCTGGCGTCGAAGTACAAGAAGGGCGACACCGTCGTGTTCGTCTGGGCCTACACCTGCGCCTCGGCGCTGCTGTGCCTCCCGATCAGCGCCGCTCTCCTGGTCACGGGACGCCAGGAGCTCAGCTGGCAGCTCGCGGTCGGCGCCACCGTCTCGGCGGTGCTGCACTTGGTCTACTCGCTGACTCTGCAGGCCGGCTACGACCGCGCCGAGCTCGGTGTGGTCTACCCGGTGGCTCGCGGCACGGGTCCGGTGCTGACCATGCTGTTCGCGATCCTCGTGCTCGGAGGGCGGCTCAGCCCGGTCGAACTTCTCGGCGCTCTCGTCGTCATCGCCGGCATCCTGGTGGTCGCTGGCAACCCCTTCGGCACCGGGAGCAGTCGCCCTCTGCGAGGGGTGCTGTGGGGAGTGGCCACCGGCGTCACGATCGCCAGCTACACCCTCTGGGACAGCTACTCGATCACTCGGCTTCATCTGCCGCCCATCAGCTACTACGCCGGCAATCTCCTGATGGAGACCGTGCTGCTGCTGCCGAGCGCGCTGCGCAGGCGGAATCGGGCCGCGGCCACTGTCCGCGCCGACGCCGTGCCGATCCTGGTCATCGCGGTGTTCTCGCCACTGGCCTACATCCTCGTCCTCACCGCCATGCGCACCGCGCCGGTGGCGCTGGTCGCACCCCTGCGAGAATCGTCCATCGTCATCGGCTCGCTCCTCTCCTGGCGGCTCTTCCACGAGGGCGACCTCGTGCGCCGCCTCACCGGAGCCGGCGTCGTCCTCGCCGGTATCGCGGCGATCAGCCTCTAGGGGGCCTTCGTGGCACCGCCCGATGCCCTCGACGCGGAGGCTCTGGGGCGGATCCCCGGATTTCTTACGAGACGACGGCTCTGGCTGCGGCCCAAGCCCCGGATCAGGGGCGGTCTCGTACGTTTTCCGCGGATCAGCGCCGGTGCCCCGGCTCAGACCTCGGCGCTGTCGAAGCTGCGCAGGGTGTTGGCCTTCACCCACTCGACATCGACCTGATACCCCAGGCCGGGGGCGGCGGGCACCTCCACCCATCCGTCGCGGGCGATCACCGGGGGGGTGATGACATCGCGGGCGTAGTACTTGTCGGAGCCGGAGACGTCGGAGGGCAGGGTGAACCCCGGCAGCGAGGAGATCGCTACATT
This sequence comes from Acidipropionibacterium sp., assembly GCA_022647765.1. Lineage (GTDB taxonomy): Bacteria > Actinomycetota > Actinomycetes > Propionibacteriales > Propionibacteriaceae > Acidipropionibacterium. The sequence goes on along the minus strand of JALCLH010000009.1, from coordinate 86,101 downwards.
GGCCGCCCGGCCGATGCCGAACTCGTGCATTCCCCCGCACCACACCGGGATTCCGGCGTCGCGAGCCATGTCGTGGGCCGCCCGGGCCACGGTCAGCCCGCCCATCCGCGAGACCTTGATGTTGAGCACCCGGCCGGCCGCCAGGGCGATCATCAACTCCAGATCGTGCAGATCCACCACCGACTCGTCGAGGCACACATCGGTCCCGATCCGCCGCTGGAGCCGGGCATGGCCCAGCAGGTCGCGGGGAGCGAAGGGCTGCTCGATCATCGTGAGGCCGAAGGCGTCGAGCGCGGCCAGATGATCCAGGGTCTGGTCGTCGCTGGCGTAGACGCCGTTGGCATCCACATGGAGATCGAGATCGGGAAAGGCCCCGCGCACCGCGCGCACCGGCTCGATGTCCCAGTCGTGGCCGATCTTGAGCTTGACCCGGTGATATCCGGCCTCGACCTGATGGGCGACCTGGGTCAGCAGGTCGTCGATGGTGGCCTCGATGCCCAGCGAGACGCCGGCCCGCACCCGATCGCGGGTGCCCCCCAGAGCGGCCCCCAGCGGCACGCCCTCGGCCCGGCACCACAGGTCCCAGGCCGCCCCGACCAGTCCGGCCTTGGCGAACTCGTGCCCCCGGATCCGCGACCACAGCGCGTCCACCTGCTCGGGATGCTCCCAGTCGGCGTCCAGCACCCTCGGCAGCAGGAAGTTGACGCAGATGTCCCAGGCCGTCGACGTCGTCTCGGAGCAGTAGAAGGGCCCGGCCGGGGAGGCGATCTCCCCCCACCCGACCCGACCGTCGGCGTCGGTGACCTCGACCAGGATGTGGTCGAGGGTGGATTTGGCGTGGGAACTGGTCTGGAACCGGTGGACCAGCGGAAGACGGACCTCGAAGAGCTGCACCCGGGTGATTCTCATGAGATCCTCTCGCTCTCCTGGTCGCACTCGTCCCAGTAGATTCCCAGCGCCGAGGTGGCGGTGTCCCGATTGGCGAGACGGCGTCTCGCCCCCTTGGCGGAGGCGCTGGCCACCGAGCTCAGCAGATGGCAGACGGCGGCCATCGCGGTGGGGGAGTCCGCGAAGGAGACCGAGCCGGTGTCGACCAGGATCAGCACACTGGCGCAGGCCGCCAAGGGCGCCTGACGGTCGTCGCTGACGACCACCAGCCGGCCCCCCGATCGGGCGAACAGGCGGCCCAGTCGCACCGTCTCGGTGCGGTAGCGGCGAAGGCTGAACACGATGCAGACGTCGGTCGGGCGGACGTCGCTCAGCACGTCGGTGGCGCTCGGCCCGGCGCCGATCAGCATCACATTGGGCAGGGTGGCGGCCAGATCGGCGTTGAGCAGGGCCGCATAGGCCGCCGATTTCCCCGCCCCGGCGATGTACTTGCGCCGGGAGGCCAGGATCAGACCGGCCGCCAGGGACAGGCTCGAGTCGGCGGCCAGGGTCGCGAAGGTGTTCTCCAGGGAGACCCGTTCGGCCTCCATCAGACGCGCCTGCAGGGCCTCCGCGCTGGTGTTGGGACGCAGCCGCAGCATCCAGTCGCGGGGGCTCGAGGGGCCCCTGTCCGTACTCGGATCGGCGGGATGCGGTTCAGCGGGATGGGAATCGGCGGGGTAGGAATCGGTGAGATGAGCGCCGCCGGAGGGCGGGCCGCCATCAGGGATGCCGACGTCTGGGCTGTTCACAGGGCTCCTCCCCGGTCCGCTACCGCTCGGTAGACCGACATCTCGGACCCTAGCCTGCGGCAGGAGACGAGCACCAGACCGGACGCCATCACCGCCGACAGGGTCTGGCGCAGGGTGTCGCGGACCGCCTCGGCGCCCTCCTCCGAGTTGTCCCCGGCGACGATCCACGACGGGATCGGGATCCAGACGCCGTCGTCGCCGGGCACCGCGGTGGCCGGCTCGGCGTCCTTCAGCGATTCGGGGAGGGGGATCTCGTGCTGGTCGGCGTAGTGGTCCCCGCCGTCGCGCAGGTCCCATTCGACGATCATCCGGTCGCTGTGCGGGCGGCCGTAGTAGTCGACGACGAAGTCGCGCCCCACTCCGCGCAGCGAGTCGAGGTTGAAGTGGGCGTTGCGGGCGAACAGCGGGTTGTACCCCCAGCGCATGTGGGTGGCCCCCCACGAGCGCGCCACCTCGGCCTGCCGCAGCTTGAGGATCCGGCCGATCCCGCGACCCTGCATGCTCGGGTCCACGACCGCCGCCTGGGAGTAGTGGAAGAGCTTGTGGGACTGCGGGTCCAGGGCTGCGAAGCCATAGGCGAAGCCGACCAGCGGGCCCTCGGGGGAGTCCCGACGCACGCCGACCGAGGATCCGCCGTGGCGGCCCAGGGCGCTGAGCAGGTTCGCGTTGAGGGACAGCTGGGGCAGGTCGTAGTTGAAGGTGCGGCGGTAGAGGCGGGTCGCCTCACCGAACTCCCTCGCCGCCGACAGCGTGCCGCTGAACAACCGCACCGCCCGGTCCGGGCCGTCAGAGCCGCGCGGAGTGGTGTGCGGATCGGCCGTCTGCTCGGGCGAGATCTCTCTCAAGTCCTCCATGATGATAAAGATATGTGTCATATGTTGCACGCGTGTTACTGAAACCGGGTCGTCACATCCTGCTCTTAAGATGCTGTCAAACAAGGATCACAGCTGGATCTCGGTGGTCCGAGTGCAGCCCATGGAAGCCAACTTATGATCTGTAACGGAAGAGAGGTTCTCGGATGACGCAGCTGGGTTCATCACAGCGGGTGCTGGATCGGCTCGAGGCGCTGGTGAAGGTCGAGAGCCCCTCCCGGGACGTTTCGGCGAGCCGCCGGGTGACCGATCTGCTGATCTCCTGGTTCCGCGGGATCGGGTTGCAGCCGAAGCGCATCGAGAGCGCCTCGGGGATTCACCTCATCGTCGACGATCCGGGGGACGCCGTCGGGGCAGCCGGTGCTGCTGGTGGGCCACTCCGACACGGTCTGGGAGGCCGGCGCGATCCAGAATCGGGTGCCGTGGCGCCGCGACGGCGACGAGCTGCACGGGCCGGGGGTGCTCGACATGAAATCCGGCCTGGTGATCATCGTCGGCGCCCTGGAACGGCTGCGGAGCAGGGCTCACCGGCCGGTCCGGGTGGTGATCACCTGCGACGAGGAGAGCGGTTCCCCGACCGGTGCGGCGATCTGCCGGCAGGCCGCCCAGGGGGTCGCGGCCGCGATCGGCTTCGAGTGCCCCCATCCCGATGGCGCGCTCAAGGTGGGACGCCGCGGCTCCACCCGGCTGCAGATCGCGGTCACCGGGCGGGCCGCCCACGCCGCACTGGATCCGGGCGCCGGCATCTCTGCGATCGACGAGCTGGTGGACCAGCTGACCGGGATTCGCGGCGTCATCTCCGAGGCCAGCCGAGATCTCGAGGTGCTGTGCAATGCGGGGATCATCTCGGGCGGCACCCGGGCCAATGTGATTCCGGCCCACGCCGAGGCCGAGATCGGGCTGCGGTTCCAGGATCTCGACAGCGAGAAGGCCGTGCTGGACCGGCTCGCCTCGCTGACCCCGGTTCGCGAGGGAGCGAGGATCGAGACCGAGATCCTCACCCATCGGCCGACCTGGGCTCCCAAGGACGCCGATCGGGCCCTGCTGGCCGAGATCGCGGAGGCGGGCTCCTCACTGGGAATGGAGATCGCGGGCAGACCCGCCGCCGGGGCCGGCGACACGAACCTGATCGGCGGTCCGCTCGGCATCCCGGCCGTCGACGGGTTCGGGCCGATGGGCGGGGGAGCCCATGCGGTCACCGAGCACATCCTGGTGCCCACCCTGGCCCGGCGGCTGGACCTGCTGGTGAGGTTCCTGGAGAGGTAGGCCTGTCCGGGTTGCGTGGGCCGCGGTGGCGCTGATCGCGACGAGGCGCCCCTTCGTCCACCAACCGCCTCATCTAGCTGGCGCCTGGTCGACGAAGAGGCGCCTCGTGCGCTGATCGGGCCGGACCGCGGGGGGAGAGGACCGGCTCGGCTCAGCGCTTCACCTTGTCGCGCACCCATTCCCAGACCGGATTCGGCGGCGGCTTCGGGCCCTCCGGTGTGGCGCCGATCGCCTCGGTGAGCCTGCGGATGTCGACCGCCCCCATCACCGCGAGCGAGACGCCGCAGATCAGGCCGGCGATCAGCACCACCTGGGAGGCCGGGAGCAGGGCCGGCGTCAGACAGGTGGCCGCGGTGAGCAGCCAGCAGACGATGTGCCAGGCGGTGAGCGCCGGCTGCCGCTCGGCCAGCCAGCGCAGCCCGAACTCCGCGAGGGCCAGCACCACCGGGCTGATCAGCAGGGCTGTGCCGGCCGGCAGATCAACAGACAGGGTCCCGATGAGCACCGCCAGGGCCGCCGCAGCGGCTCCCCACACCGCCGCGGTGCGACCTGCGGTCCGGGTCACTCCCCGGCGCTCCCGGTTGGTGTGGCACATCGCCGCGGTGGTCGCCAGCCCCAGTGCCACCACGATGATCGCGGTGCTCGACTGGTGGGCGGTCAGCGCGGCGAAGATCAGGGTGAGCCCGACCCCCATCTCCACGGCCCCGGTGACGGTGTCGGGAAGCATCGCGGACCCCCGGTTCAGAGCTCGAGGCCCGGGTACAGCGGGAAGTTGCCCACCAGCTCGTCGGCCTCGGCGTGCACCCGGTCGGCCACGCCGTCCTCCATGACGTACTTCGCCTTGCCCGGCTTGCCGGAGGAGGCGGTCCTGGGGGTGGTGGCCTTCAGGGCCTCGACGATCAGCGCCGCGACCCGGTCGAACTCCTCGGCGCCGAAACCGCGCGAGGTGAGGGCCGGCGTCCCGATCCTGATTCCCGAGGTGTACCAGGCGCCGTTGGGGTCGGCGGGGATCGAGTTGCGGTTGGTGACGATGCCCGAGTCCAGCAGGGCGGACTCGGCCTGGCGCCCGGTCAGCCCGAAGCTGGTGGTGACGTCGAGCAGGTTGATGTGGTTGTCGGTGCCATTGGTGACGAGCTTCACTCCGCGGCTCATCAGCCCCTCGGCCAGCGCCTTCGCGTTGTCGGCCACCTTCTGGGCGTAGTCGCGGAAGGCCTGGGTGCGGGCCTCGGCCAGGGCCACCGCCTTGGCCGCCATCACATGGCCCAGCGGACCGCCGAGCACCATCGGACAGCCGCGGTCGACGTCCTCGGCGTACTCCTTGTTCACCAGCACCATGCCGCCGCGAGGCCCGCGCAGGGACTTGTGGGTGGTGGTGGTGACCACCTGGGCGTGCGGCACCGGATCCTCGTCGCCGGTGAACACCTTGCCGGCCACCAGCCCGGCGAAGTGGGCCATGTCGACCATCAGCACCGCGCCGATCTCGTCGGCGATCTCGCGCATCTTCGCGAAGTTCACCCGGCGCGGGTAGGCCGAATAGCCGGCCACGATGACCAGCGGCTTGAACTCGAGGGCCAGTTCGCGCACCTTGGCGTAGTCCAGCAGCCCGGTGGTGGGATCGGTGCCGTAGGAGCGCTGATCGAACATCTTGCCCGAGATATTGGGCCGGAAGCCGTGGGTGAGGTGACCGCCGGCGTCCAGGCTCATGCCGATCGAGCGCTGGTCGTTGAACCGGTGACGCAGGGTGTCCCAGTCCTCCTGGCTGAGGTCATTGACCGTCTTGGAGCCGAACTCGGCCAGCGCCGGCATCTCGACGTGGTGGGCCAGGATCGACCAGTAGGCGGTGAGGTTGGCGTCGATGCCCGAGTGCGGCTGCACATAGGCGTGCTCGGCGCCGAAGAGCTCGCAGGCGTGCTCGGCGGCGACCGCCTCGACGGTGTCGACATTCTGGCATCCGGCGTAGAAGCGGTGTCCGACGGTGCCCTCGGCGTACTTGTCGGAGAACCAGGTGCCCATGGTGGCCAGCACCGGCAGGGAGGCGTAGTTCTCGGAGGCGATGAGTTTGAGCGAATGGCGCTGGTCGTGCAGCTCGGCGCGGGTGGCCTCGGCGATGCGGGGTTCGACAGAGCCGATGATGTCCAGCAGCGTCTTGTACGCCGGGGCGGCCTGTGCGTTGATGCTCACTGGCTCTGGATAGGTCGAGTCGGGCACGGAATCCTCCTGTTGTATGGCGCAGATCAATCTAGTACGCGATGCGCCATGAGGCGGTCTCGGTGAGACGCCGGTGCATCTCGATGACTGCGTGCTTCTGGCGATCCATCGCCGTTCGGTGATAGGGAGACGGTGTGAGCTGCGATGACAGGAATGATCTCAGACCCCATGTCCTGGTGTGCATGGACACTGCCATCGCGCGGCGTCATCTCGACCTGGAGCGGCTCCGGCGCAGCGGGCGCCTGCTGGCGGTGGTCGACAGCTACGACCGGCTGCCCGCGGCGGATCTCGGCACCGTCGACGTCCTCATCTCCGGATGGGGGACGCCGGCTCTGGACGCCGCCGCGCTGGCCTCGATGCCGAGGCTCCGGGCGGTGCTGCACACCGCCGGCACCGTCAAGGAGATCGTCACCCCCCGAGTTGATCGAGCGGGGGATTCTGGTGACCAACAATGTGACCGAGAACGCCGACCCGGTGGCGCAGTACACCCTGGCGGCCCTGCTGTGGTCCGGCAAGCGGGTGCCCTGGCTGGCTCGCGGAGCCCGCGACCTGCTCGACCCGCAGACCCGCGCCGACGGCGTCCTGGAGCTGTCCAACTGGCATCGGAGGATCGGCATCATCGGATTCTCCCGGGTGGGACGGGCGGTCCTGGAGGCGCTCGCCCAGCCCTTCCTGAGGCGCACCATGGCGCCGAGGCTGCTGGTCGCCGACCCCTACGCCGACGCCGCCAGGGTCGCCGAGGCGGGCGCCGAACTGGTGGGTCTGGACGAGCTGCTGGGTCGCAGCGACGTGGTCAGCCTGCACGCTCCCAACACCCCCGAGACCCGGGGCATGATCGGCGCGCGGGAGTTCTCCCTGATGCCCGACGGGGCCACCTTCATCAATACCGCGCGAGGAGCCCTGGTCGATCACGACGCCCTGCTGGCGGAGTGCTCGAGCGGTCGGCTCAGCGCGATTCTGGATGTCACCGATCCCGAGCCGCTGCCGGCCGACTCCCCGCTGCTGAACTGCCCGGGCATCGTCATCACCCCGCATGTGGCCGGCTCGCTGGGCACCGAGATCGACCGGATGGCCGACGGCGCCCTCGACGAGCTGGAACGACTGGTCGCCGGACGACCCCCGCGCGAACCCGTGCCGCTGGCGGAGCTGGCGAGGCTGGCATGACCGAGATCTCGCCGTTCACCGGCTGGACGCGGGCCGACTGGGAGCAGCTGGCCGACCGTCTGCTGCGCGCGGGCATGGCCCACGGCTCGCCCGGCCACGGCAGGATCACCTACCCCGGGGCACCCGGCGGACTCAGCCACGAGATCGACGGCTTGGAGGGCTTCGCCCGCACCGGCCTGCTGGCCGGTGTCCGCCTGATCGGCGAGCACGGCGCCGATCCGCTCGGGCTGGCGGAATGGTGGGCCGCCGGGATAGCCGCTGGAGCAGACCCCCGCCCCGATGAGCAGCACCGCGCCGATCGCTGGGTGCGGCCCTCCGAGCATCCACAGGCGGTCGTGGAGTCCTGCTCGATCGCGCTGCTGCTGCACTTCACCCGGCCCTGGATCTGGGAGGGCCTGACCTCCCGCAGCCAGGAGCAGGTGATCGACTACCTGTCCGAACTGCGCGGCTGCGGGATCCCGGCCAACAACTGGGTGTGGTTCCAGATCATCGTCGAGACCTTCCTGCGCGGGGTCGGCGCCGAGTGGTCGGCCGAGATCGTCGAGCGGAACCTGGCCAGCCACGAGTCCTGGTACCGGGGCGAGGGCTGGCTGTCCGACGGGGCTGCCAGGAACTACGACCACTATGTCGGCTGGGCGATGGAGACGCTGCCGGCATTGTGGACCCTGATGGCTCCGGAATGGGATCTGGCAAGGGATTTCGCCACCATTCACGGAGCTCGTCTGAGGCGATATCTGGAAGACGATCAATACCTGGTCGGTGGCGGAGGACCGCTGATCCAGGGCCGGAGTCTGACCTACCGGTGGTGCACCCTGGCGCCGTTCTGGGCCGGTGAGCTGATGGGCGTCTCCCCGCTGGACCCGGGGCTGACCCGCCGGATCTGCTCGGGCACGGTCCAGCACTTCCTGGCCCACGGCGCGGCCGAGGACGACATCCTCACGATGGGCTGGTTCCGGGAGTTCCGGCCGATGACGCAGTACTACTCGGGCACCGGCTCCCCCTACTGGGCCTCCAAGGGGATGCTGGGGCTGGCCCTGGACGCCCAGGCTCCGGTGTGGACGGCGGTCGAGAGACCCACTCCGGTGGAGCTGGCCGACACCCACCGGGTGATCCGGGCGCCCGGCTGGCTGGTGAGCGGGACCCGATCCGACGGCGTCATCCGGATCGCCAATGTCGGCACCGACGGGGCCCGGCCCGGCGAGCTGAACGGCGAGGCGCCGCTCTACACCTCGCTGGGCTACTCCACCGTCACCGCGCCACCGATGGCCGGGGCGTGGAAGGGAGTCCCGGCGGCCAATTCGGTGTGCCTGCGCGACGCCGGAGGCCGCCCGAGCGCCCGGTCCGGCCAGCAGGTGCTGCGGCTGGAGGCCGTGGGCCGGGTCCTGGTCGGGGTCTCCCGATGGCGCTCGCACTGGATGGACGCCGAGCATCCCTGACAACGGAGACGCCGGTGAGGACTTCTGGTACGGATGGCAGGGGAGCCTGGCGACCGGCCCCTGGATCACCTGCGCGACCGTGCTTCACGCCGGCCTGGAGGTCCGCTGCATCCGGGTCCGCCCGGGGGCCTGACGACGACGTCGAGCCGGTCGCCCTGGAGGCCTCCGGCTGGCCGGTGGACTCCGCCCCGGACATGCGGAACCGGACCACGCAGTACGCGCAGCACCGGATCACGCAGCACCGGCACAGTCTGTGCGGTCGGTGCTCGCACCGGTGACGACGTGGTCTCAGTCCGGCACCCGGACCGAGGCCGGGGTGACCCCGCTTGTCGGAGCGGACCTCGGCCGACTGGGTCCGGACCTCGCAGATCGACGGCGTCCATGTCGTGCTGGTCGGGATCGGCGAGGCGGCTGCGGCCGCTGCCCAGGCCGAGCCTCCGGAGGTGAGCGTCGAGGGCGACTCCGTGAGGGTGGTCTTCGCCGGCCAGCAGCCGGTCACCGTCGAGCTGTAACTCCAGGAGCTCCTGGTCTCCTGGTTTCAGATCTGCTGCCGGTGCTGCCGGCGCCGATCCCCCAGCAGCTCGCCCATCATGATCAGCGCCGCCGCCAGCACGAAGCCGACGGCCGCCAGCACCACCCCGTGCCAGCCGAACCGGTCCCACAGGGCCACTGCGACGGCCGATCCGACCGCTCCGCCGATGAAGTACATGGTCATGTAGAGCGAGTTGAGCCGGGATCGCAGCGCCGGATCCTGAGCCTGGACCACCGCCAGATTGGTGACGTGGGCGGCCTGCAGGCCGCAGTCGGTGAGCACGAATCCGATGCCGAACATCACCAGCAGGGACGACCCGAACCACATCGAGATCCACCCGAGCAGCAGCAGGCCGATCCCGGCGGCCACCGCCTGGGTGCCCAGCCCCCGGTCGCTCAGCCGGCCTATCGGCCCGGCACCCATCGCGCCGATCACCCCGAGCAGTCCGACCAGTCCGATCGTCGCCGGTTCCAGATCGTGCGGGGGCCCGGCCAGCAGCGGCGTCATGGTCGCGAAGCAGGCGCTCACCGAGGCGAACAGCAGGGCCGACATCAGCGACCGCGACCGGACCTTCGGGAACCGCCGCCAGGCGCCGATCATCGACGCCGGTATCCCGGCCAGCCTGACGGTGGCGGCCCGGGGCACGGTGGGCAGGCGTCTCCACAGCAGCGCCGCGATGACCAGCAGCAGTCCGCCGAGCACCCAGTACGCGGTCCGCCAGCCCGCCACCAGGCTCAGCATTCCCGACACCGCGCGGCCCAGCAGGATGCCGACCAGCAGGCCGGTCATCATGGTGCCGACCGCCGACCCCGCTTTGTCCCGGGCGGCCAACTCGGAGGCGAAGGGGACCAGCACCTGGGCGGCGACCGAGAACAGCGACGCGATGGCGGTGCCGACCATCATCATCGGCAGGTTCACCGACGCCGCGGCCACCAGCTGGCCCACGGCGGTCAGCAGGACCAGGCAGACGGCGAGCTTGCGCCGGTCGACGACGTCGCCCAGCGGCACCAGGAGCAGCAGCCCGACCGCATAGCCGAACTGGGCGACGGTGACCGTGCTCGCCGCCGCCGAGATGCTCACGCCGAAGTACCGCGAGATCTCGTCGATGAGCGGCTGGTTGAGGTAGTTGCCCCCGACGCACAGGCCGGTGGCGGTGGCCATCAGGATCAGCAGTCCCCGGCCGAGGCCCCGGTCCGCCCGCTGTTCAGCTGCACCCACACTCAACCTCTCAGACGTGTCACCCAGCACTCGGTGGTCATCGGAATCTCAACCTCGTCCAAGGTTGCCACGGCGGGGTCGGTGGCCAGCACGTCCCGCCATCCGGACATCCACTCGGTGCGCTCGGCCGGGGTGGCGGTGAGCCACTGGGAGTGGGTCTGCCACAGGGCCAGGAAGTCGTCCTTGGACAGGGTCCGCGTCCAGTCGACGTCGCGGCGGGCGAAGGCGCTCCAGCCCTCTCCCGGACCGGCCGGGGTGCGGTCGGCGCCGCGGTTCAGCTCCGAGCCGCGCGGCACGCCGCGGATCTGCTCGATTCGGGCCAGCCATCCGGAATCGGTGTGGTCGGTGTTCCAGGTCAGGCCGAGCGATCCGCAGCCGCCCAGCACGCGCGCCAGTTCTCGGCCGGTGGCCACGGCGTCCATCCAGTGCCAGGCCTGCCCGCAGACGACGCCGTCGACGCCACCGTCGGGCAGCGGGATCGCCTCCCCGGTGCCGAGGCGGCACTCGACGCCGGGATGACGCCCCGACAGCTCGGCGAGCATCTGCGCCGACGGATCCACCGCCACCACCCGGAAGCCGAGTTCCAGCAGCCGGTCGGTGAGCTTGCCGGTGCCCGCCCCCAGATCGAGGATCCGGGAGCCGGCTGCGGCCCCGTCGATGAGGAAGGAGACCGCTTCGAGAGGGTAGTCGGGCCGGTATCGCTGGTAGCCGGCTGCCGCTTCGCCGAAGGAGCCGGCGCGCGCCCTCCTGCTCTCCTCCGAAATGGTGGGTTCAGGGATGACAGGTGTGGTGCGGTCAGGCACGGGCCCGAGACACCTCGTAGAGGGCGATCGAGGCCGCCACCGAGGCATTGAGGGACTCCACCTCGGCGGTGATCGGGATGCCGGCCAGCGCGTCGCAGTTGTCCCGGGTGAGCCGGGCCAGCCCCTCTCCCTCCGAGCCGATCACGATCACCAGCGGCCCGTCGAGGCCGGGGGCGTCGGCGATCGCGGAATCCGACTCCCCGGCCAGCCCGACAATCGTGTAGCCGGCCTTTCCGAGGGTGGTGAGCGCCTGATTGAGATTGGACGCCATCGCCACCGGGATCCGGGCCGCTGCGCCGGCCGAGGACTTCCAGGCCGCCGCCGTCATGGACGCCGAGCGACGCGAGGGGATCAGCACCCCCTGGGCGCCGAAGGCCGCCGCCGTACGGACGATCGCGCCGAGATTTCGGGGATCGGTCACCTTGTCCAGGGCCACCAGCAGCCCGCCGTGCGGGTCCTCGGTACCGGCTGAGATGAGGTCGTTGACGCTCGCGTACTCGTACTCGGGCATCCGGATCGCGACGCCCTGATGCACCGCCCCGCCGGTCATCCGGTCCAGCTCGCCGCGGGTGGTCTGCAGCATCGGGATGTTGTGGTCGGCGGCGTAGGACAGGATCTCGCGCAGCCGGGAGTCGTGCTCGGCGCCCTCGGCGATGTAGGCGGTGCGCACCGGCAGCTCGGCGCGCAGGGCCTCCAGGACCGGGTTGCGGCCGACCACCCACTCGGGACCGGCCGGCTTGGAGCCCGATCTCGGCCCCTGACCCGATCCGCCCTGCTTGCCGGGGCGACCCGACTGGGAGCGACCGGACCCTCCCGAGTTCTGCTGCTTGGCCTTGTAGGCCTTGTGATAGGGCGGTCCTCGGCCTTGGGGGTCGGTCCGCGACCGCGCAGGCCGCGCCGCACCTGCCCGCCTGAGCCCACCGCCGAGCCCTTGCCGGCGAACTTCCCGGACTTCTTGCCGCCGGCGCCTCGCCGCTGTGAGTTTCCAGGCATGGTGCCTCCTGAGAGTTGTGAGTGCCCTGTGAGAATGAGTGAGGGGCACCGGGATGGGAACGCTGAGATATGGGCTCTGGAACCCGGGACGCTGGGAACTCGCCCCGAGGTTCGGTGTTGGATGACGGAATTCGGGAATGGACCGGGATCAGAGGGACCAGCGGGCGCCCGCCGGAGTGTCCTCGACGGTCAGCCCGAGTCCCGACAGAGTGTCGCGGATGGCGTCGGCGGTGGTCCAGTCCTTGCGGGAGCGGGCCTCGGCGCGCTGGTCCAGCATCGCCTGGACCAGGCCGTCGACCACCGGTTCGAGCCGATCGCCGGCCGCTCCGGAGGCTGAGCCGGCCCATTCGGGGCCATCGGGATCCAGTCCCAGCACCGCCAGCATCCGCCGGACGCCGGCCAGGATCTGCGCGGTCTGGGCGACGTCCCGATCGGCGATCGCCCGGTTCCCGGCGCCGATCGCCTCGAACAGGGCGGCGGCGGCGCCCGGGGTGCCCAGATCGTCGTCCATCGCGGTGGCGAAGCGCTGCTCCTCGGCGGTCGGAGAGCCGGCGTCCGCCCCCTCGGCCGGAGCAGAGGAGCCGGCCAGCAGCTCGTCGGCGCGGCGCAGGAACCCGTCGATCCTCTCGATCGCCTTCTCCGCCTCGTCCAGGGAGCCCTGGGTCTGCTCGTCGGCGGGGGAGAACTCGATGGTGGAGCGGTAGTGCGGGGCCAGCAGGAAATACCGGACCGCGCGCGGGTTGTGGCTGCGGGTCACCTCGCTCACCCGGGCGGTGTTGCCCAGTGACTTGCTCATCTTCTCCCCGGCCATCGTCACCCAGGCGTTGTGCATCCAGTAGTGGGCGAAGGGGCGACCGGCCGCCGCCGACTGGGCCAGCTCGTTCTCGTGGTGCGGGAAGCGCAGGTCGATCCCGCCGCCGTGGATGTCGAAGGCGTCGCCCAGGTACTTGCCGGCCATCGCCGAGCACTCCAGGTGCCAGCCGGGCCGGCCGCGCCCCCACGGCGTCTCCCAGGAGGCGGTGAGCGGTTCGGTGTCCTTGTGGCCCTTCCACAGGGCGAAATCGCGCGGATCCCGCTTGCCGCGCGGATCGGAGTCCTCGGCGGGGGCCATCTCGTTGACCTTCATCCCCGACAGCTCTCCGTAGCGCGGCCACGACATCACGTCGAAGTAGACGTCGCCGGAGCCGTCGTCGGCCGGATAGGCATGGCCGGCGTCGATGAGGGCCCGGATGAGCTCGATCATCTCGGGGACGTGCCCGGTGGCGCGCGGCTCATAGGTGGGCGGGCGGCAGCCCAGCGACTTGTAGGCCTCGTGCAGCTCGGTCTCGAAATGGTAGGCCAGGGCCCACCACGGGACGCCCTGCTCGGCGGACTTGGAGAGGATCTTGTCGTCGATGTCGGTGACATTGGCGACCACGGTCACCTGATAGCCGGAGTGCTCGAGCCAGCGGCGCAGGACGTCGAAGACGACCTCCTTGCGGATGTGGCCCAGATGCGGGGAGCCCTGCACCGTCATCCCGCAGTGGTAGATCGACACCTGCCCGGGAATCAGCGGGGTGAAGGTCTCGATCCGGCGCGACGCGGTGTTGTAGAGCTGAAAGGTCACGGGGACAGGTTACCGGCGACGTCTCATACCATGGGGGCATGGCCGAGATTCGCAAGTTCAAGCCCGCCACCGGAGCCATCGCCGATGCCCTCGCGGCGGCGATGGGTGAGCCGATCCGCCCGGTCGCACCGGGTTCCAGGCCGGCCGGCGCCGAGCAGAACGACGGCCGGGGCGAGGCGGCCGGGCCGGCGGCGCTGAGCCGGACCGTGGAATGGCAGGGGTTCACGGTGCGCACGTCGCCGCCGGCGGGCGGGGTCTTCGGGGACGCCGGGGATCCGGACGGCGGGACCGGCGCGGCCAGGGGCGTCGGCGAGGGCCGCGACGCGGGCTGATCCGGTCTGACGCGCCTACTGCGTCCTCGACCTGGCCCGCAGAGCCGCCATGTCGAGCACCTCGGGACCGGCGGCGCTCCCGGTGAGGTCGTCGGCGGGGCTCCCGGCGGCGTCATCCTCCCATGGATCGTAGGGGGGCTCCTCCGTCTGATCCTCCACATAGCCCAGCGACGGGTCGTAGGGATTGACCATCTGGTGGACCGGCTGGTCGGCGACGCTCTCCCCGGCGACCGGCACCACCGACTCGATGCTCATCGCCTCGTCCGGCAGCTTCGCCAGCACGTCGCGGACGTATCCCCTGGCGGCCTCGATGTGGGAGACCTCGCGATGCTCGCGCTGCGACTGGTACCAGCGGTAGTCGAGCACCTCGTGGAAGAACTGCGCCAGCTCCCGCTTGCGGTTGAGCTCCGGGGGGATCTGGGCGACCACCGGCTCGAAGCACTCGGTGAGCCACATGTGGGCGACCACGGCCTCGTCGACCTGCTGGAGCCCGCGCCGGGCGCGGAAGGTGTCCAGATCGTTGAGCAGACGCCGCGCCTGGTTCTCCTCCACGTCCAGGCCGGTCAGCCGCATCAGGCGGCGCTGGTGGTGACCGGCGTCGACCACCTTCGGCTGGATCCGCAGGGTCGAGCCGTCCGGGGAGGTCTCGATGTCGAGCTCGGCGACGTCGAAGCCGAGGGCGTTGAGCCGGCGCACTCGCGACTCCACCTGGGAGAGGTCGGAGCCGGCGTACTCCTCGGCCCCGGTGAGCTCGTCCCACAGCTCCCAGTAGCGGGTCTCGATGGTGTTGACCAGATTGAGCGGGTCCAGCGAGGAGTCGAGCATGTCGCCGGCCTCCAGGTCGAGGAACTCGCCGAACATATTGGTGCGGGCGATCTGGAGATCGTGGGCGCGCTGGCCGTCGGTGAGCTTGTCGTGCAGCTCGCCGGTCTCGGCGTCGACCAGATAGGCGGCGAAGGCGTCGGCGTCGCGCAGGAAGAGCACATTCGACAGCGAGACGTCGCCCCACAGGAAACCCACAAGATGCAGCCTCACCAGCAGCACCACCAGGGCGTCGAGCAGTCTCATCACGGTGCCCTGGCGCACGCCGGTGTGGAACAGCGACCGGTAGGGCAGTGAGAACTGCAGGTGGCGGGTGATGAGGATCGGATCCAGCGGCTCGCCGTCGGCGTCCACCCGGCCGGTCACCACGCCGATCGCCTCCACCGAGGGGGTGCCCGAGCCGCTTGAGATCGCTCAGCAGCCGGTACTCGTGGATCGCCAGATGCTCGAGGACCTCCTTGGCGGCGTAGACGTCGTTGCCCACCTTGATGAACCGGACCACGTGCCGGGAGATGCCGCGGGGCAGTGCGACCAGCAGATCCGTCGGCCAGTCGGCCAGCGGCGTCCCCCACGGCAGGGGGAGCAACCGGACATCTGGTCTTGCCGACAGGAATCGCGTCACGGCCCAAGTGTGCCATCCGCGCGGCCCGGCCGGTCGGATTCGCTCAGGACCACGGTCCTGGGCGGCGCCTCACATGCGATGGCCGGACCGATGGTCCCGATCACTCCCGTTAGGGCATGTTTGTGCATCGGCAGCGCCGTTCTACGGCGTATCGGGAGTGATCGGGACCATGCGTCCCGCCGCACTGGGCCGCACTCGGCCCCACCCCGGCCCCGGTTCAGGCCGCGGCGCGGTCCAGAGCCTCGGTGAGGCAGGCGACGAGGTCGGCGGCGGGCTCGATGCCGACGCTCATCCGGATCATCGACTCGGTGACGCCGGCGTCCGCCTTGGCCTTCTCGCTCATCGCGGCGTGGGTCATCGAGAAGGGGTGGCAGACCAGGGACTCGACCCCGCCCAGGGACTCCGCCAGGGTGAACCCGCGGAGCCCGTCGAGGAATCGGCGCACGGCGTCCAGCCCGCCGTTCAGCTCGAAGCTGAGCAGCGAGCCGGGGCCGTCCTGCTGGCGGGCGGCCAGATCGTGGCCGGGGTGGTCGGGCAGGCCGGGCCAGTACACCGCGCTGACCGCCGGGTGGGCCAGCAGGGTGTCCACCACCCGGCGGGTGTTGTCGGCGTGCACCCGGATCCGGGCGTCCAGGGTCCGCAGCCCGCGCAGGGTCAGCCAGGCGTCGAAGGGGGAGGCGGTGACGCCGATCACATTGGCCATGTAGGCGATCCGCTCGGCCCGCTCCGGGGCGGCCGAGACCACCGAGCCGCCCACCACATCGGAGTGGCCGTTGAGGAACTTGGTGTCGGAGGCGACCACGTAGTCGGCGCCGAGCAGCAGCGGGTGCTGGAGCAGCGGGGAGCAGAAGGTGTTGTCGACCGCCATCACGGCGCCGGCGGCGTGTCCCAGGCGGGCCGCCTCGGCGATGTCGGTGATCCGCAGCAGAGGGTTGGAAGGCGTCTCCACCAGCAGCAGATCGGTCTGCACCGGCGCGTCGTCGAAGCTTGTCAGGGCGTGCTTGAGGCCGCCGAGATCGGTCTGGTCGACCCAGTCGACGGTGAGCCGGCCGGTCTGCGACCAGGTGTCCAGGATTCGCCAGGTGCCGCCGTAGCAGTCGTGCGGGGCGATGACGTGGCCGCCGATCGGCACCGTCGTCTCCAGCAGCAGGGTGATGGCCGCCATCCCCGAGGAGGTGATGGTGGCCCCGGAGCCGTGCTCGAGGGTGGCCATCGCCTCGGCCAGCAGATCGCGGGTGGGATTGTGCCCGCGGGAGTAGTCGAAGGCGGGCCGGCCGTCCAGCCCGGCGAAGGCGTAGTTCGTGGACAGGTACAGCGGGGGGACGACGGCGCTGTGCTGGTCGGGGGCGGCGATGCCGGTGGTGAGCCCGCGCATCAGCTCCGACAGGCCGTTGCGGGCCTCGGTCCCCGACAGCGGGGTGGTGAGTTGGCTGTCTTCTGAGCTCATGCGACTCTCCTCGTGGACGGTGCCACTGAAATCTCTACTGTTTGCTTCTGCCTTGGGCGCAGTGCCTGTGGAGCGATCATCCGGTTTCGTGAGCTTTCCGTCACGTAATCTTGGCCTCCGGTCGAGACTCTAGCGGCTGGCGAAACGTCGCGACGTCGTTGTCGCGATGCTGGACGCTGGGGGCATGATTCGGCAGGAGGGCGCGATCCGCCCCGACCAGACCAGACCTGGAGGTTCTCCCATGACCAGCTCCGATGCTGCGGTGCCCGACGAGACCGAGAAGTCCGCGGTCATCGAGGCTCCGCCGTCCGACCAGTTCCCGGAGGCCGTCCAGCCCTCTGAGGCGGACCAGCCGGGTTCCCCGGAAGGAGACGCCCAGCCGCCCTCCCCGCTGCACACCGACCACGGCTCCACCTATGTCGCCGAGCAGGTGGTGCAGAAGATCGCCGGGGTCGCCTGCCAGGAGGTGCCCGGCGTCTACGCCATGGGCAGCTCGGGCCGCCGGATGCTCAGCAGCCTGTCCGACCGCATTCCCGGCTCCACCACCAATGTCTCCAACGGCGTCCAGGTGGAGAAGGGCGAGCGGCAGTGCGCCATCGACGTCAGCATCGTCGTCGAGTACGGATACTCGGTGGTCGAGGTGGCCAACAAGCTCCGCGAGCAGGTCATCGACGCCGTCGAGTACGGCACCGGCCTGGAGGTCGTCGAGGTCAACGTTCAGGTGACCGACGTCAAGATCCACGACGGCTCCGATGACGACGCCGGCGACGGGTCCGGCGACCGGGACCCGAACCACCACTCCCGAACTGTCATGAGGCCGACCATGAAGACATCGCAGATCGGCGCCGTGATCGGCGTCCTCATCGGACTGGTCCTGGTCTTCGGCGGCTGGTGGCAGGCCCTCGTCGTGGTGCTGCTGGGGCTGGTGGGCTTCATCGTGGGGCGGATCATCGACGGCGAACTCGACGTCCACGATCTGTTCGGCACCGGGTCGAACCGGAGGAACCGATGACCGTCGCGGTCGCGGGCCGGCGGTCCGCGACCTCGCTGGCGGTCCGCGACGCCGAGAAGGCGGCCCGCGGGAGTCTGGTCGTCGAGTCCAAGGTGGTGGAGAAGGTCGCCGCGCAGCTGGCGGCCGGTGTGCGCGGGGTCGGCGCCCCGGCGGGCGGCTCCGCTGTGACCGGTGGCAGACGGTGGCCCGGTCGGGCCGCCTCGGCCGTCCCGCGGGTCCGGGCGACCCTGCGCGACGGGCGGGCCGATCTGGACGTCGAGGTGACGCTGCGCTACCCCGAGCCCCTCACCGAGACCTGTCAGAGGCTGAGCTCCCGGCTGCGGGCTGCGGTGCCGCAGCTGACCGGGATCACGGTGGAGCGGATCGACATTCTGGCGAGCGGGATGGACCGCGGCAATGGAGCGGGTGGGCGTCGATGAGCGCCAGATCCGGTGGCTCGCATGTCTCCCCGCAGCTGCTGAGCCGGCCCAGGCGCGCCGTCCCGGTCACTCTGCTCGGGATCGTCCTGGTGGCGGTCGGCGTCATCGCTGCGGTGCTGGGCGGGATGCGGCTGGCGGGGAATCTGCCCTCCTGGGCATCCTTCCTGGCCGGCGCCCCGCGCTCGGCGGCCTGGAACTCGCCGTGGGGGTGGATCGGCTTCGCGGTGGTGGCCGCGCTGGCGCTGATCTGCCTGTTCGCCGCCATCCTGCCCGGCGGGGTCGGGGGCGTCCGGCTTCGCCCCGGCGCCGGAGCCTCGGGCGCCGGCGGCCGGGAGATCGTCATGACCGATGCCGACCTGGAGGGTCTGGTGGAGCGCTCCCTGCTCGCGCGGGACGGAATCAGCCGGGCGACAGCGCAGCGTGAGGGGACGCGGTTGACGGTGACGGCGTCGACCACGGTGGCGGATCCCGAGAGGCTGCGCGAGACGATCGACCGGGAGCTGGCCGCGAAGGTCGACTCCCTGGGGCTGGAGACGCCCCTCACTGTGAAACTGAGGCTGAGATGAGTAGCGGCAGGATGAGTCGCGGCGGAGGAGCCAACCGGGCGAGGCTGGCCGTGGTCGGAGTGATCGCGCTCGCCGCGGCGCTCTGGTTCATCGCGGTGTGCTTCCGGCTGGCGCGGCGCTGGGGGCTCCGGGCTCCCGAGCCGTCGACGCCGGTGGTGTCCGTGCCGCAGTCGTGGAGCGGCTCGGTGCTCTCGTGGATCCTGCTGGGCGGCGGGGTCGTGCTGGCGCTGATCGGGCTGTGGTGGCTGGCACGTCAGGTGCCGCGGAGCCAGCGGATCCGGCGGTACGGGATCAGCTCGGACGACTCCGGACGGGTGGAGGTGTCGACCGAGGCGCTGGCTGGCGCGGTCGCCGGCGAGGTGTCCTCGCTGGCCGGGGTCGCGGAGGCCCGGGTGCGATTCTTCGGCGCCCTGGCCGAGCCCGAGATGCTGCTGCAGATCGATGTCGAGGATCGGGCCGACATCCCGCGGATCCTGGAACTCCTGGAGACCGAGGTGCTGCCCGACCTGCAGCGCTGCCTGGGGGCCGAGCTGGGCCATCTCGGGGTGCAGATCCGCACCGGCTTCCACGTCGAGGGGGAGTCCAGCTACGTTCCCGAGCCGGCCGGGATCGAGGCGAGCGCCCAGTCGAAGTGAGTGTTGCCGGCCGGGCCCGACGACCACGCCTGACCTGATCCCGGGTCGTCGCCTCGACAATGATTATGTGAATTTCTCATAATTTCTTTCGGTTTCGTTCAGGTTCTGGTTATCGTGGCATGGACCTTCTTCCCCGGATGCCTTCTATGGAGAGTGACCCCATGCCCCAGCCGAACCTGCCCAGGCGCGCTCTGGAGGAGCCCGCGACCGATCGTCACCCGATCGAGGCCGAGGGCGAGGGCTTCCCCGAACCCCGGCGCGCCAGGTTGGGCGCTGTCGCAGTGACGAGGCGAAGGGTCGCCGCGGGGGTCGCAACCGTGGCTGCGCTGGCGGTCGTCGGCAGCACCGCGGTGGCCGGCCTGGCCGGTCGTCCGAGCGGCAGTACCTATCTCGCGGCCGGCCCCCGCCCAACCGTCACGTCGGTGAGCACCCAGTCCAAGGACTCGTCGGCCGTGCCTCCTTCCGCAGATGTGCTGTCGGTCACTCGGAGCCCCCGGAACGGTTCGGGAATCAGCCGGTCCGAGAGCACTCGGACTCCCCTCAGCGCGACCCCGAGCCGGACTGCCGCGACCCCGACTCCCAGCAGGGTCGCTGATCGTGAGACGTCCAGCCGGAGTTCCGCTTCGAGGCCGGCGTCCACCGCTGCCCGGAGCTCCGAGGGGTCTGCGAGCCGCCTATCGGAGGGGAGGTCCGGCGCCTCGTCCGCCGGACCCACCCGGAAGCCACCGACAGTCGCGAAGAAGCCGTCGGTCGGCTCGTCGAAGATGTCCGCAGGCACCTTGTCGAAGTCGTCCTCGGCCAGGTCGTCCTCGGCGTCGAGGATCGATGTCGGCGACACCTCGGGGCTGAGCGCCAATACCGTCGCGGTGATGAAGGCCGTCAAGGCCAGGTATCCGCGGGTGACTTTCATCACCGCCGGCTCCGAGGACCACGCGACCGGTCGTGCGGTCGATGTGATGGTCACCGGGGCGCTGGGAGATGAGATCGCCGCCTATGTGCGGTCCAACGCGTCGAGCCTAGGCGTGCACTATGTGATCTGGAGCCAGAAGATCTGGAATGTCCAGCGCTCCTCCGAAGGATGGCGGCCGATGGCCGACCGCGGATCGGCCACAGCCAATCATCGCGACCATGTCCACGTCTCGGTGAACTGATGCCCCCGGATGGGCCGGGAGGTGTCAGGCGGTCGAGGACAGCCGGAACATGGAGATCGCCCCTCGAACCTGGTTCTCAGGTTCGAGGGGCGATCTCTGCGCTGGTGGTGATTCGGACCGGTCAGACTCGGATCAGTGAACCGGGTCGGAGAGCCGCTCGCCGGACTCCTTGCTGAACACGTGCACCGTGGTGGGATCCACACCGAGGCGGACCTGGGCGCCGTGCTGAGGAGGCTGCCGCGAGGAGATCCGCGCCACGATCTGGTGAGCCTCCCCGCCCTCGATGCTCGCCGCCAGGCCGGAGCCGGTGAGAGAACCGTAGAGGAAGGCGTCGGAGCCGAGCTCCTCGACCACCGCGACGTCGAGCGGGATGCCCGCATCCGCCAGCGAGAAGTTCTCGGGACGGATGCCGAGGGTGAAGCTCGTCTCGTTCGGCGCCTTGTCGAGCACCTCGCGAGCCACCGGGACGACGTAGTCGCCCACCTTGACACCGCCGTCGACCCGGTCGCCGTCGATGAGGTTCATGGCGGGGGAGCCGATGAACCCGGCGACGAAGAGATTGACCGGGGCGTCGTACAGGGTGATCGGGGTGTCGACCTGCTGCAGCAGGCCGTCGCGCATCACGGCGACCCGGTCGCCCATCGTCATGGCCTCGACCTGGTCGTGGGTCACGTAGACGGTGGTGACGCCGAGGCGCTGCTGGAGGGCGGCGATCTGGGTACGGGTCTGGACTCGCAGTTTCGCGTCCAGGTTGGACAGCGGCTCGTCCATCAGGAAGACCTGGGGATTTCGCACGATGGCGCGGCCCATCGCGACGCGCTGACGCTGGCCACCGGAGAGGGCCTTCGGCTTACGGGTGAGGAAATCCTCCAGGCCCAGCAGCTTGGCGGCCTCGAGGACCCGCTGCTGACGCTCGGCCTTCGGCACGTTCTGCATCTTCAGCGCGAAACCCATGTTGTCCGCAACGGTCATGTGCGGGTACAGCGCGTAGTTCTGGAAGACCATGGCGATGTCGCGGTCCTTCGGGGGGAGGTCGGTGACGTCCCGATCCCCGATCCAGATGCTTCCCGCGTTGACCTCTTCAAGGCCGGCCAGCATTCGCAGTGAGGTCGACTTGCCACAACCAGAGGGTCCGACGAGAACCATGAACTCGCCGTCGCCGATGTCGAGGTTGAGCTTGCTGACGGCCGCGCGATCCGTGCCCGGGTAGACGCGGGTCGCCTCCTTGTACTGAACAGTTGCCATTTCGGCTGTTCCTTTCCACGGGCAGGTACGTGCCCGACGATCCGTAGTGGAAGCTGACGGCCTGATGGCCGCCTCAGATTCGCGCAATGGAGAAATGCACGAACCTGAAGGTGAGCATAGCCGGTGAACGGGCGTTCACGAGGGCGCCGGCCGCCCGATTTTTCGAGAGGTGCCGGCGTGCTCGGTGTTCATGCTTGTCGGATGCGATTCGTCCGGGATCGGGCGCGGATGCGATCGATCATTTCTGATGCTCGGTGGCGCGATCGGACCCGCTCGGCGTCATGAATCCGGGCTTCTGGAAGAAGAACGCGCAGACCGCGCCCACCAGGACAACCGCTGCCGGAAGGATCATGGTCTGGGCCATGGCCGTGGTGAACGGCGCCTTGAGGGACTCCGGAAGGGCCGCGGCGTCCCCCATCCCCGAGCCTCCGTGGCCGCCGGTCGGACCCGACAGATGCGCGGTGATGCGATTGGAGATCAGCGCCGCCACCGCGGCGGATCCGATCACCGTGCCCAGCTGCCGGGTCGCGTTGTAGACGCCGGAGCCCGCGCCCGCCTGGTGAAGGGGGAGGTTGCGGTTGGCGGTGGCCGAGATCGGGCCCCAGACGAAGGCGGTGCCGAACCCCATCACGAACGAGGGCAGCAGCAGCCACGGCCAACCGATGGTGGGGGAGAGCATCCAGGAGTACATCCAGATGCCGGCCGACATCAGCAGCACTCCCGGCCCGGCCAGCAGGGCGGGGTGCATCCGGTCGGTGAGGCGTCCGGCCGGAGCGGCGAGCACCAGGCCGAGGATCGAGGAGGGCGCGCTCATCAGCGCGGACTCGGTCGGCGTCATGGAGTGGACGAGCTGGAAGTAGTAGATGAGCGGCACGAACAGCGAGGTGACGGAGAAGCCGACGGTGGCGATGGCGACATTGGCGAGCGAGAAGTTGCGGTCGCGGAAGAGCTCGAGGGGCAGCAGCGGCTCGTTGCGATTGACCGACTGCCACCAGACGAACAGACCCATGATGGCCAGGCCGGCGACGATGCCCGCCCACACCCAGCCGTTCCATTGATAGGAGTTGCCCTCCTGGATGCTGAACACCAGCAGGAACATCGCCACGCCGGACAGCCCGACTCCCAGCCAGTCGAATTTGTGAGGGTGGAGTTCCAGATCCGGCACCAGGCGGCTGACCAGGATGAACGCGAGGACGCCGATCGGCACATTGATGAAGAAGATCCACTCCCACCCCAGGGAGTCGACCAGGACGCCGCCGAGGATCGGGCCGACCAGCGTCCCGACGCCGGCGGTGGCGCCCCACAGGGCCATCGCCGCGCCGCGGGAGGTTCTGGCGAAGGTGCGGGTGAGCACCGCCATCGGCTGTGGGGACATGATGCCCGCGCCCAGTCCCTGGACCGCCCGGGCGATGATGAGATTGCCGATCGCGCTGCCGGGAAGGTGCTCGGACAGTCCGCACCACAGCGAGGCCAGGGTGAAGACGGTCAGGCCGATCAGGAAGACCCGCCTGGGCCCGAAGCGATCGCCCAGCCGGCCGGTGACCAGCAGCGGCACGGCGCAGGTGAGCAGATAGGCGCTGGTCACCCACAGCACACCGGTGGTCGAGGTGTGGAGGCCGCGCTGGATCGAGGGATTGGCGACCGACACGATGGTCATGTCGATGAGGATCATGAAGAAGCCGATGAGCATCGCCCACAGCGATGGCCACGGCTTCTTCTGGTTCTCGGCCATCTGGTTGTCAGTCATGCAGTACCTGTCTACCTGTTTCGCGGAGTCTTCGTAGGGTGCCGGGGTCCGGCGGCGACGCGATGCTACTCCGGGGGTCGAACTCGGGGCTCAGAACTCGGTCGACATGCCGTCGTAGGACACCGCGAACCCCATCCCGCCGGCGATCTTCTCCAGCTCGGCGTGGGTCAATCCGCAGTTGTGGGAGAAGTGGTTGGCGACGAAGACGGTGCACTCGTCGGCCACTCCCAGTTCGATGAGCCGGTCGCGGATCTCGGCGTCCTGGGGGAAAGACATGTGCATGGTCATCCCGGTGTGCGCGGCGCCGCCCGTGCAATCCAGGGAGACGTAGTCGTAGTGGCCGCCGGCGTCGGCGATCTGCTGCCAACAGGCGCGGGAGAACGGGCCGGTGTCGTGGGCGTACAGCAGGGAGCGTTCACCGTCGTCGATTCCGTAGAAGACGCAGTCTCCGTTGCGGTGGCCGTGTGCGGCGTCGAAGACATGGACCCGGTAGCGCCCATCCAGAACTGTGAATGAATCCCCGGCCGCCACCGTGTGGAAGCGCAGGCGCGGCGACTCCCGGGTCTCCTCCAGATGCAGCGCGCGGAGGAAGAACTCCTCGACGGTTCGGGTGCCGTAGACGTCGAGGCGGTCGTCGATCTCATTGGCGTAGTCCGGCAGCCGATAGGCCAGATCCTCGCCGTAGAAGTGGTCGGAGTGCCAGTGGGTGACCAACAGCACCGGGATCCGAGACAGATCGAGGCCGTATCGCAGCACATGGAGATAGGAGTCCCCGCCGAAGTCCAGCAGGATCGTGTCGTCGATGAGCGCCTGAGCCTGCGTGCGGACATCCTTTCCGCCGACCTCCCGCGCATGCGCGCACACCTCGTCGCGGCAGAACACGGCAGGTATCCGCTCGGCAGCTCCGGTACCGAGATGGGTGATGCGCATGATGCCGCTCCTGCTCTGTCGTGGATACAGGTCCCCTGACCTATGGCGAACCTGATGGAAACTGCCC
Source organism: Acidipropionibacterium sp. (assembly GCA_022647765.1). Taxonomy (GTDB): domain Bacteria; phylum Actinomycetota; class Actinomycetes; order Propionibacteriales; family Propionibacteriaceae; genus Acidipropionibacterium. The sequence continues at coordinate 61,329 of JALCLH010000009.1, read as the reverse complement.
GTCCGACATTGTGCCGCCAGGATCAGAGCCTCGCGCAATACCGCAGCAGCAGGGTGAGCGCCAGAAGCGGGCAGGTCCCACCGACCAGCACGCAGAACCGCTCCGGGGGCCGAACGGGCCCCGGAGACTCGGCGGCGGGTGAACATTTCACTCGCGCAAGGTCCGTGCGCGGCGGCGGATCTGCGTTCCGGGGCCTTACGCGAGTGATTGGTGCACATGCGTTGAGCTGCTAGCACTCGCAGTGTCGATGCGTTGAGCTGCTAGCACTCGACGATGTTCACCGCGAGGCCGCCGCGGGCGGTCTCCTTGTATTTGGTCTTCATGTCGCGGCCGGTTCCCATCATCGTGCGGATCACCTGATCGAGGCTGACGATCTGCTGCTCGTCGCCGGCACATGCCAGCCGCGCCGCGGTCAGAGCCTTGATCGCGCCCACCGCGTTCCGCTCGATGCACGGGATCTGCACCAGGCCGCCCACCGGGTCGCAGGTCAGCCCCAGATGGTGCTCCAGTCCGATCTCGGCGGCATTGCAGACCTGGTGCACCGTGCCGCCCATCACCTGGGCCAGCCCGGCCGCCGCCATCGAACAGGCGACGCCGACCTCCCCCTGGCAGCCCACCTCGGCCCCCGAGATGGACGCCGACTGCTGGAAGATCGTTCCCACCGCCCCCGCTGCGAGCAGGAAGTCCACGATCGCGTCGTCGTCCTCGGTGCCGATTCCCGGCGTCCCCGAGTCCGTCACCCGATCCGGCACCAGGTAGCGCACCACCAGATGAAGCGCGGCCGGGACGATTCCGGCGGCCCCGTTGGTCGGCGCCGTCACGACTCGTCCGCCGGCGGCGTTCTCCTCGTTGACCGCCAGCGCCCAGACAGTGAGCCAGTCCAGCGATCCGAAGGGCTCCGGGGCGCCTGGGGCTCTCCTCTCCCGATGCTCCAGATCATGACGCATCTTCATCGCCCGACGCCGCACGTGCAGACCGCCCGGCAGCACCCCCGATCTGGAACAGCCCCGCTCGACACAGCCGTGCATCACCTCCCAGATGTGCAGCAGGCCCTCTCGCACCCTCTCCTCGGCGAGCTCCGGATCCTCATCGCGCAGGGACGTCTCGTTGGCCATCATCACTTCGGGAACGGTCATCCGGTTGTCGACGCAGTGCGTCAGCAGCTCGGTTCCGGTCCGGAACGGGTGGGGGACCGGCCTGGAATCCGGCACCACCGCCGGATGACCGTCCTCCCCATGCTCGACGACGAACCCGCCGCCGATCGAGTAGAAGGTCCGTTCGCTGAGGGTCTCCTCCCCGGCCCAGGCCGTGAAGGTCATCCCGTTGGGATGGAAGGGCAGCGAGCGGGTGCGGTAGAGGACGAGATCCTCATCGGCGTCGAAGTCGATCTCGCGCGGCGAGTCGGTGTGTGCGGCGTCCAGCCGGATCCGGCAGCTGGTGCGGATCTGCGCCACCCGCGGGCCCATCCGATCAGTATCGACGGTCGTCGGATTCTCTCCTTCGAGCCCCAGCAGTACCGCTCCCTCGGAGCCGTGGCCGTGGCCGGTCGAGCCCAGCGAGCCGAACAGCTCCGCGCGCACTCGCGTCACCTCGCCGAATCGGGGGTCCCGGGCGAGATCGGCCGCGAACCGCTGAGCGGCGCGCATCGGCCCCACCGTGTGCGAGCTGGAGGGGCCGATGCCGATCTTGAAGATGTCGAAGACGCTGACTGCCACTGCTTCATTATGGGCGGGGGGACTACCCCCTCGCGACGCCGGAACGGTGTCGGTCTGCTTGGTGGCCCAGTCCCTGCCACCCGCACGAGGCGCCCCTTCCTCCGCGAGACGCCTCATCTAGCTGGCGCTTGGTGGAGGAAGCGGCGCCTCGTGGCCAGCCCGGGGTCGCCCCACCACCACCGGAGAGCCCGAATCGAACAGTTTGGTAACCGATCGGGCGATTTTGGGTGAACGCGTTGACAACGCGGCGCAGTTCGCCGACAGTGGAACTGTTCATATGAAAGACGGTTTCAAAAAAGGTTTTTGTAACGTCCGTGTTTCAGCGCTGACCAGGTGTTCAGCGGCGTGTTCAAGGCAGCGGAGGAGTGGGGATGGCAACCGGCGACCAAGAGGCGAAGCGCGTCAGAGCGGACGCCGTCTACGCCGCGTTGCGCGCCGCCCGTCCCGGTCCCAGCACGGTCCGAGATCTTGTCGCGTCGACAGGCCTCTCCCGCCCCACCGTCATCTCCCTGCTGACAGGATTGAACCGTCGAGGAGTTGTCCGACGGTCGGAACTCGTCCCGGAGACCGGCGTCGGACGCCCCGCCGCCAGCTGGGAGGTCAACCCGAGGGCCGGCATCGTCGTCGCGGCGGACATTCTTGTCACCTCCGCGCTCATCGTGGTCGCGACGATCGATGGCGAGATTCTGCGGGCGCGGACAGTCGCCCTGACTCGTCAGGAACGCGACGCCAGACTCGCCGAGGTGGCCGAGACCATCAAGGCGATGGTGACGCAGTGCGCGCCCGATCATGGCGAGCTGCGTCAGATCGGCGTCTCGACCACCGGCATCATCGATGATCAGGGCGTCATCCAGCGCAGCGACCTTGTGCCGCAGTGGAGCGGACTCTCGCTGGGAGCCGAGCTGTCCGCCCGGCTCGGCGCCCCGGCATTCATCGACAACGACATCAACATGGCCGCCTATGGAGAGTTCGTCTCCCGCCGTCAGACTGCCACGCTTCGGCCGGATGCGGACCTGCTGATGGTTCAGATGACGCGCGGGTTCAACACCGGACTGGTGCTGAGCGGACGCGTCCACCGAGGCCGGCAGTGGAACGCGGGCGAGGTGAGCGACGTCCTCGCTCATCCGCTCGATACATTCGACAGTCCCACCGACGAGTGGGTCGACCAGGCGGCCATGGTCGTCGGCTCGGCGGCTGCCGTGATCGATCCCGACCTCATCGTGATCACCGGTCCCACCCCGCGCTCTCTGCTGGCCATTCGCAGGGTCGTCGCGCGGCTCATCAGCAACCGGCCGGCAGGCGCGCCGCCCCTGCCGGCCGAAGTGTCCAGCCTGGGCTGGGGGGCTTCTGTCACCGGCGCCCTCGACATGGCCCTGCGCATCGCTGTCGGCAGCCTGCTCGGCGTCCCCGACCCCAATCCGATCGAGCTGCGACACTTCGACCTCGTCACATCCGAACTTGAGAAGGGATCTCACACAACCATGACGACTTCCACACCCGCTCCCCTGCACAGCGACACCCTCCGTGTCGGGGTGGTCGGCGTCGGTGCCAGATCGATGCTCGCGCTCAACGCGGAGCTGCCGGAGAACAATGGCGCCATCACCGCCGTCGCCGAGCCGCACCATCTGGCTCGCCAGCGGGTCTCCGACCGTCTCCACAAGAACCCCGACGAGATATCCATCAGCCCGGACGTCGAGGGACTCATCAAGGCGGGGGTCGACGTCGCCTTCGTCACCTCTCCCGACGACACGCACGCCGACGCCACCTGCGCACTGCTGGAGGCCGGGATCCCGGTCTACCTGGAGAAGCCGCTGGCCATCACGATGGATTCGGCCACCCGGGTGCTCAGCACCGCCTACCAGACCGGCACCAAGCTCTACGTCGGCCACAACATGCGCCACATGAACGTCGTGCGCTCGATGCGCGACCTCATCCGCACCGGTCGGCTAGGTGAGGTCAAGGCGATCTGGTGCCGCCACTTCGTCGGCAACGGTGGCGACTACTACTTCAAGGACTGGCACGCCACCCGCGAGCACGGCACCGGGCTGCTGCTTCAGAAGGCCGCCCACGACATCGACGTGATGCACTGGTTCGCCGATTCTCACACCACCGATGTGGTCGCGATGGGCGGGCAGACCCTCTACAACCAGATCACCGACCGCCGCTCCCACTCCGACGAGCTGATGGGCGACTGGTTCTCTCACGACAACTGGCCGCCGCTGACCCAGAAGGGCCTCAATCCGGTCATCGACGTCGAGGACATCTCGATGATGCTTATGCACATGGAGTCCGGAGTCTTCGCCTCCTACGAGCAGTGCCACTACACCCCGGACTACTGGCGCAACTACACCGTCATCGGCACCGAGGGGCGCATCGAGAACTTCGGGGACGGCGAGGGCGGCGTCATCCGGTTGTGGAACAGGCGCACCGAGTACAACGCCGATGGTGACGAGCAGTTCCCCATCATCGGCGACGCCAACGGCCACGGAGACGCCGATGTGCTGACCGTCTCCGAGTTCATCCGGTTCGTGCGCACCGGCGCGCACACCGACACCTCCCCCCTGGGCGCCTGGTACGCGGTAGCGGCCGGCATTCAGGCCACAGACTCGCTGCGGAATGGTTCCGAACCGCGGCGGATCCCGTCCCTTCCCGACGAGATCGTGCAGTACTTCCTCAATAACCAGGTCAAGTGACCGAAGGACAAGGAGAAGACCATGAAGAGGCGTAGTTTCCTCACCGGAGCGGCGGCACTGGCCGCAATGGCCGTGGCCGGTTGTAGCTCTAAGGGCAGCAGCGAACCGTCGGGGGGGGGGGTCGTCAATTGATGCAAATACGACCGCCACTCTGACCTTGGCATACTGGGACAAGAATCAGACGCCGACCATTCAGACCAATATCAAGAGTTTCAACGCGAAGTACCCCAAGATCACCATCAAGACCAACCTCACGGCCTATGGGGACTACTGGACCAAGCTGAAAACCCAGGCCCAAGGTGGCGAGATGCCCGACGTGCTGTGGATGAATGGTCCGAATATCCAGCTCTACTCCTCCAATGACATGTTGGAGCCACTGGACGACGTCACGTCCCAAGGCGTTTCATGGAGCGATTACCCGAAGGCTCTTGTCGACCTGTACACATACAACGGCAAACACTACGGAATCCCGAAGGACTACGACACCATCGGTGTGTTCTACAGCAAGGAGCTGTTCAAGCAGGCCGGCGTTGAAGAGCCCAAGGCCGGCTGGACCTGGGAAGACTTCCACAAGAAGGCGAAGGCCATCTCTGATTGGGGCAAGTCCAAAGGGATCTACGGCTGTGCCACCACCATTAACGGCGATGGTCAGGGCACCTACTACAATACGATCTTCCAATCCGACGGCTACGTCATCAAGGACAACAAGTCCGGTTACGATGATCCGAAGACCATTGTGGGTCTGCAGTGCTGGGCCGACTGGATCAAGGATGGCTCGGTGGCCTCTGCCAAGATCGTTACCGATACCAAGCCCGACGTGATGCTCGAAAATGGCAAGTCGGCAATGTTCTGGTCCGGTGACTGGATGGCATCGCAACTCGCTGCCGATCTCAAGGGCAAGGAGGACAACTTCCAGGTTGTCGAGCTCCCGAAGGGGGAGAAAGAGGCCACCGTTATCCACGGTCTCGGTTGGGCTGTCTCCAAGAAGTCGGCGAACAAGGCGGCCGCCGTCGCGCTGGCTGCCCATATGAGTTCCAAGGCCGCTCACCAGGTCGAGGCGAAGAATGGCACCGCCATCCCGGCCTTCAATGACACTCAGGCGGCTTGGGTCAAGGCCTATCCGCACTGGAACATGCAGCTCTTCGTCGATGCGGCGACTACTTACGCTGTCACCTATCCGGTGAGCAAGAATACCGATGTGTGGGCCAACAAGGAGGCTGACATCCTCGTCCCGGCTTTTGACGGTCAAACGACGGTCGACGCCGCCGCCAAGCAGATGGCCGACTTCATGAATGCCGCGCTGGCCAAGGAGAAGTGATGTCTGAAGCTGGTGCTCGGGGCAGCGTGACTGCCCCGAGCCCCGGCTCCGTCGGCCCGAGCGGGCGGCGGCGCCGGGGCTCACCGACAAGCGTCGGTGCCTGGCCGGTGGCATTCATCGGGCTGTTGATGCTGGGCGTGGCGGTCTTCTACTACTGGCCCATCGTCAAGAACATCATCACTTCCCTCCAGCAGACCAATGCCTTCGGCGGTGATCCGCAGTTCGTCGGGTTCGCGAACTATCGGGCTCTGTTCTCCGACCCGGACCTCGGTTCAGCGATCGGCAACACCCTGCTCTATACCGTCATCATTCTGGTGGGTGTGCCGCTCTCGGTGATCATCGCCTCGATGATCGAATTGCCGGGGTTGCGCGGAAAGAGCATCTACCGGATGATCTACTTCCTGCCCTACTTGGCGATGCCGATGGCTGTGGCGCAGGTGTGGAAGATCGTCTACAACGGTGATTTCGGGCTGCTGAACCAGTTCTTGAAAGCTGTCGGCGTCCACAATCCTCCTTACTGGATCGTGACTCCCGGCTGGGCGATCCTTGCGGTGTCGATCTTCGGACTGTGGGCGTCCATCGGATTCAACGTCATCATCCTGTCCAGCGGGCTCAAGGCAATTCCTCGTGAGCTGTATGAGGCGGCCTCGATCGACGGTGCCACCGGGGTCAGGCAGTTCCGATGGATCACGGTTCCGCTGCTCACCCCATCAATTTTCTTCCTCACCATCATGACGACGATCGGCGGGTTCCAGCTCTTCGATGCTCTCTTCGCGATGATCGGCCGCGGTAATCCGGCTGAGCCGAAGACTCGTTCCTTGGTATCAATGTTCTATCAACAGGCATTCGTCAACAGTGACCAGGGTGGTGGTGCAGCCACAGCTATCGTGATCCTGGCAATGGTGGCCATTGTCACCGTCATCCAGTTCATCGGCCAGAAGAAGTGGGTGAATTATGTCTGATTTCACCACAGTTGAGATTGCGAAGATGGCCAAGAATCAGGGCCATATCTCTCAACGGCGCTATGTGCCCGTGCATATAATTCTCATACTCGGTGGCCTAGGTATGGTCTTTCCGTTCGTCTATCAGATCCTGATGTCGCTGTCGACGAACCTGCAGATTCAAGCGGTCCCGCCTCAGTTCATTCCCAAGACCTGGCACTGGAGCAACTACTCAGATGTGTTCGCGAAGCTGCCCTTCCTGCATCAGTTCTGGGTGTCGATCGAGATCACGGTGCTGCGCACCGTGATCCAGTTGATCCTCTGCTCGATGGCCGGGTATGCCTTCGCCCGGATGAAGTTCAAGGGGCGCGGAATCCTGTTCGGGGTGCTGCTGGCCATCCTCATGGTCCCCGGGCAGTCGTATCTCATCGGTCAGTACCAAGTGATCCAAAGCCTCGGACTGCTGGAGACTCCATGGGGCATCGTGCTCCCCGGCTTCTTCTCGGCCTTCGGCGTCTTCCTGATGCGTCAGGGATTCATGAGTCTGCCGGTGGAGTTGGAGGAGGCCGCCAGGCTGGATGGCTGCAATCCATGGCAGACCTTCTGGCGGGTGATGTTGCCGTTGGTGACACCGAGTCTGTTCGCGGTGGGGATCACCACCGTGCTGTGGTCCTGGAACGATCTGCTGTGGCCCCTGGTGGTCACCACTCGTGAGGAGTCGATGCCGCTGAGCGTGGGCATCGCCACCCTGGCCGGTCAGCACTCACAGGACTACGCCCTGATGATGGCAGCCTCCACGATGGCCATGGCGCCGATCTTCATCCTCTTCTTCAGCATGCAGAGGAGGGTCATCGAGGGGCTGGCCACCTCCGGTCTGAAGGGGTGAGGCGCTAGCGGCGGGTATCGTCAAGAGTATGGATCGCCCCACCGACGAGCAGCTGGACCCCTGTCAGCAGGAGCTCGGAAGGCGCGTCGTCGACGCTCGAGAACGGGCTGAACTCGACGCGACCGTCGCCCAGTCCCTGCATACAGGTCCGTCTGCACCGCCCATGACGGCGGCGCAGACGGACCCGTCGGACGGCATGGTCGCAGAGGCGGAGCCTGACACGACCCCCGAGGAAGAGCCGTGGTGGCGCGACGAGGGCATGCCGTGGCATCAGCAGCCGACCCGGAGCGACTACTGGTGCATGGCCTGGATCGGAGTCGTCGCCATCCTCGGGCTGGCGACGATCCCGCTCAAGGGATGGCTGCTCGGGTTGAGACCCGACATGATGATGGGATTCACCGGGTCGCGGATCGGTGCGGGCGCCACCGGAGCCCTGGTCCGCGTGGGGGAGTCGCCGCACTGGTGGGCCTGGCTGCTGCTCGGTTCGCTGGTCTCGATCAAGCTGGACTGGGTCTACTGGTGGGCCGGCAAGCTGTGGGGACGCGGCATGATCGAGGTCTGGGCGGGCAGCTCCGAGCGCGCCAAGAAGCGCTACGACCGGGTCGAGGCCTGGGCCGGGAAGCTCGGTTGGCTCGGCATCCTGGTTGCCTATGTGCCGATCCCGCTGCCGCTCATGCCGGTGGTCTTCGTGCTCTCGGGAGCCTCGGGCATGAAGGTGCGCAACTTCATGATCATCAATTTCATCGCAGCAACCCTGTGGAATCTGGGTTTCGTGGCGGCCGGCTGGGCGGTCGGAGATCCGATCGTCGGCGTCCTGCACGAGTACGGGAAGATCGTCAACTACGTCACGGTCGCGCTGCTGATCGTCGTCCTGATACCGGGCCTGCTGCGGGTGGGCAAGAAGTCTCCCCGCTGAGCCGGAGACGCCGGTGCGGGCCTCCGCGCCATTCTTGCGATACGCGCCCGGCCCGGGTTGCGGCGTCCCGCCCGTGGCCTGATCAGCCCTCCGCCATCGCAGCCCGGTAGCCCGCCTCGGCCTTGTCGTTGAAGGCCACCAGAATGATCCTGCGGATGATGTCGGGCCGTGCCGCCCGACAGGTCTGCACCGCGACCCGGGTGGCCCGGTCCATCGGATAGCCGAAGACGCCGGCCGAGATGGTGGGGAAGGCGACGGAATAGGCGCCGAGCTCGTCGGCGACCGCGATGCTGTTGCGGTAACAGTCGGCCAGCTGGCCGTCCTGCAGCCCCGAACCGTCCCAGACCGGCCCGACGGTGTGGATCACCCACTTCGCCGGAAGATTCCCGGCCGAGGTGGCGACAGCGGCCCCGGCGGGCAGGCCGGAGCGGTAGCGGGTCTGGCGGATGGTGCGGCACTCGACGTCGAGGGCAGGTCCGGCGGCCCGGTGAATGGCGCCGTCCACCCCGCCGCCCCCGGACAGCCCCGAGTTGGCCGCGTTGACGATGGCGTCGACGGCGAGAGTCGTGATGTCGGTACGAAGTATCTCCACGGTGGCCATGTGCGCATTCTCGCCCACATATGCGCCGAATTGCATCCGAATGGCCTCCGGGCCGCTCCTGAACTGCGTCTTCGGTTCGGGTCAGACCCCGCGCACCGCCTTGCTGGGAGGCCGGTCGCCCCGGATCGATGCCACCATGTCGGCAGGTGCGCCGGGTGGCCTGGACGTCGTGGGCGCGGATGACGGTGGCGCCCAGCCAGACCGACACCGCCACGGCCGCCAGGGTGCCCTCGAGCCGCTGATCGACCGGAAGGTCGAGGGTCTCCCCGACGAAGTCCTTGCGGGAGGCGGCCACCAGCACCGGGAACCCGAGCGCTACGAAACGGTCGGTGGCCCGCACGCATGCCAGCGAATCGGCCGTCGTCTTGCCGAAATCGAGAGTGGGATCGACGATGATCCGCTCCGCCGGAATGCCGACCGCCAGGTCGCGGGCGGCGCCGCGGGACAACTCCGCGCAGACGTCGGCCACCACCCCGTGCTCGTAGTGGACGTGACGCGGATCGGTGCGCGGGGGCAGCCCGCCGGTATGGGAGACGACGTGGCCGGCCTGCTGCTCGGCGGCCACCGCGGCCAGGTCCGGATCCGCCCCGGCCCAGGTGTCGTTGACGACGTCGATCAGCCCGGCGCAGGAGCGTGCCACCTCGGCGCGCCAGGTATCCAGGCTGAGCAGGACCTCCGGGTGCTCGGCGCGGGCCCGCTCCAGGAAGGGGCGAACCCTCTCGGTCTCCTCGGCCGGCGTCACCTCCGGACCCTCCTGACCCGCGCGCACACCGCCGACGTCGACGATGTCGGCGCCCTGCTCCGCCACCTCATCGAGACGGCGCAGGGCGTCGTCGAGGGTGTGCCGGGCCGGTGAGTAGAAGGAGTCGGGGGTGCGGTTGATGACGGCCATCACCGCCGGATGGGCTGCGTCGAAGCGCCGACCGCGCAGGGTCAGCGCGGCCGGTGTCTGGGAGATCGGGGAAGTCGGGTCCGGCACAGTGGTCAGGCTATCCAGTCGCGGGTGACGATGTCTGCGTTGCCGAGCACCAGGTCGAAGTCGCACTCGCGGTGGGTGTGCCCGTCCAGCAGGGCGATGAGCACCCGGAGGGCATCCCCGTGGCCGACGATGACGGCCTGGCCGGGGGAATGGCCGTGCTCGGAGACGGCGAGGTCGGCGAGGAAGGAACGGCTCCGTTCTGCGACGTCGGCCAGTGACTCGCCGCCGCCCCAGCGGACATCGGCGATGTCGGCCCCATCTGGAGCGGTCTCAGGGGCGAGCTGATCGGGGGTGAGGCCCTCCATCCGGCCGAGGTCCTGCTCCCTCAGACGCGGGTCGGGGTGGATGGTGGAGCCGAGGGCCTCAGCGATCGGTGCGGCGGTCTGGAGGGCGCGGTCCTGATCGCTGGAGAAGACTCGGGTTCCCGGATTCACCAGGGCGGCGACGGTGCGGGCGGCGGCCCCGGCCTGCTGGCGGCCCAGGGGGCTGAGCGGCACATCCATCCGCTGCCCCTGGAGACGGTGCTCCAGGTTCCAGGTGGACTGGCCGTGGCGGACCAGGACGATGAGGGTCACCTGCGAGAGGCTACCCGCGGGAACCATCGCCAGAGCACGGGAGCGGTGATTGCCAGGACGGCGGCGAAAAGCGTCTGATCGATCGCGCCGTACAGCGGATTGCCGGAGATGGTGAGGAGCACCGTCCAGTTCACGGAGATGTCGGCCAGGATGACGGCCAGGGCCAGGACGATGCCCGCTCGGCGGCGCATCGCCAGGAGCGCGATGACGAGTGGATCGAGAACGGTGAGGCCGATCCAGAACACGCGCAGTGGGGCGGGGAACTGTTCATAGGTGTCCAGCCCGCCGGAGATCAGATCTGCGATATGCGAGACGGTTCCGACGAGGAAACCGGCGATCCAGACGGCCAGGATCACCCAACAGCGTCGGTCAGAGGAGTTGGGCATAGGTGCCGGTACGGGTCATAGGGCCAGGGTGACGTTGTCTTCGATGGTCCATGGGGCCGATCCTTGGTGCAGAAGAAGTTCACTGGACTGCCATTGTGCCCCGGACTCGCGACGAGAACGGCAGTCGCCACGACTACTGGGCCGGTCCGCCGAAGTCGCGCAGACCGGCCCGGCAGGCCGGAGTCACTTGACCTCGCGGCGCAGAGTGAGAATTGTGCCGACAGTCGCCGGGGACGATTCCAGATGAGGGTCGACACCGCCGCATGGGCCCAGCCATCGGCATCGAGGGAACCGGTACCGAGCAGCGAGATCCCATTGAGCGAGACCCACCCCATCGCGGTGTGCAGCCCGGGAATCAGACCCAGAGTGGTGGTCAGCACGGGCAGGATCATGTAGAGCACGATGGCCGCCGGGGCGTTGCCGATCGCCAGCCCCAAGGCCGCGGCGACGAGGACCAGCAGCACCGTCTGAGCGAGGTCCCCGGCCATCGCAGACCAGTGCATCGTCCAGGAGACCGGCGGGGTGGTGTGGATCACGTCGCCGAGCAGCGCGGCCAGGGCGGCGAGCCCCTGGCACAGCGTCCAGATGAGCACCGTGGCGGCCACCGTCACGACGGCCTTGGCGGCGATCACCCGGCCGCGGCGCGGTTCGAGGGCGAAGGTCGACAGTGCCGACCTGGTGCTCCACTCCGAGGTGATGAGCAGGATCGCCAGCACCGGAAGCAGAGTCATCGGGGCGAGCGGGATGAAGGCGCTGCCGAGGGTCCAGGAGGGGCTCGACCCGCCGGCCATCCGGTTCCAGGTGGCCACGACGGTGATTGCCGCCGCCAGCGCCCCCAGGATCATCACCAGTACCAGCCAGAAACCGGAGCGGGTGTCGGTCATCTTGCGTTGTTCGGCGCGGAGCAGACGGGTGAACGGGATACCCGCGCGCCACGCCGGATCGATCTCGGTGGAGGCGGGGGAGGTGACGGCGGAGGCCTGGCTGGTTGTGGTGGTCATGGCGGAACTCCTGATCTGGACGACGTGGGGGAGGGTGTGGATGGTTACCGAGGGGAAAAGACGGAGGAAGGGCCGCCGCTCAGCGGCGGGCGGTGGTCTCGGTGCGGGACAGATACAGCTCCTCGAGGCTGCGCTCCCCGTCCAGCAGCTCGTCGACCGGTCCGGCGGTGAGGATCCGCCCGCCGCCGATGAGGACGAGGGTGTCGGCGACCTGCTCCACCTCGTGCAGCAGATGGGAGCTGAGCAGGACGGCGTCCCCCCGATCGGCGCGGTCGCGCAGTAGGCGGCGCATCCAGCTGATCCCCTCCGGATCGAGACCGTTGGCCGGCTCGTCGAGGAGGAGGACGCGGGGGTCGCCGAGCAGCGCCACCGCCAGACCGAGGCGCTGTCGCATGCCCAGGGAGTAGTTCCGCACCCTGGCTCGGGACTCCGCGCGGGTGAGCCCGACGAGCTCCAGGGCCTCGTCGACGCGGTCGAGGGGAAGCCCCTGGACCAGGGCCGCGAGCCTCAGCGTCTCCCGGCCGGTGCGGCCCGGGTGCTGGGCGGAGGCGTCGAGCATGACGCCGACCTGGCGGGCCGGGTTGGGGATTCGGGAGTACTCGGTGCCCAGCACGGTCGCACTGCCCGATGTGGGCCGGGTCAGCCCGGCCAGGCACCGCATGGTGGTGGACTTTCCGGCGCCGTTGGGTCCCAGGAAGCCGCAGACCTGCCCGGGGCCGACGGTGAAGGAGACGTCGTCGACGGCGGTGACGGATCCGTATGTCTTGGTGAGGTGTGTCACGGTGATCATGGCTGTCAGCCTGCGCGAGCCGCCCGGGCGGCTCGCAAGGCCGGGAGGTATCGGGAATCGTCGACTTCCGGACCGCGGCGGTAGACCATCGGACCGGCGCTGGACCGGCCCCCGGCGGCTCGTGCTGCCTAGAGTGACTCGGGTGACGAGCGACTCCACCGTGCGGTCCGCCGCGCCGGGCCACTACCCGCCACCGCTGCTGACCCGATGGCAGCAGACCTGGCGGTGGGGGCTGTGCATCCTCATCTCCCTGGTGCTGCTGATCAGCTTCCGCGGTGCCTTCTCCCCGCTTCCGATCTGGCTGGACCTGACGGGCGGAGCGGTCTCTCTGATCCTGGTCGGATTCCGCCGCCGGTATCCGCTGCCGATCTGCCTGGCACTGAGTGCGCTGTCGGGGTTCTCGACGAGCGCCGGGGTGCCGGCCGCGTGGGGGTTCGTGAGTCTGTGCACCGGCAGGCGGTGGCGGGAGATCCTTCCCGCCACGGTGGCCCTCCTCGGCTTCGGAGCGATCAACGTGGCCATCTCCAGCAACTCCCGCGACATTCTCGGGCCGCCCTATGCGGGCGCCTCGACGGCGCAGCATGTCACCTACCTCGGTCTCACCCTGCTGTCGGCTCTCGCGCTGCCCGCGGCGATGATGGCCCTGGGCCTGTACACCGGGGCCCGCCGCGACCTCATCGCCTCGCTGTCGGATCGCGCGGAGACGGCCGAGAGGGAGCAGCAGATCCGGGCACTGGCGGCCCGATCCGAGGAGCGCAACAGGATCGCCCGGGAGATGCACGACTCCCTGGCACATCAGCTCACCCTGGTCTCGATGCACGCCGGAGCACTGGCCTCCCGGGATGACCTGAGCCCCGAGCAGACCCGGCAGGCGTCCGGCGTCATCCAGGAGGCGGCGGGCCGGGCGCTCAACGAACTGCGCGGCATCCTCGGGTCGCTGCGCAACGCCGAGGACGTCGACGGCCGGCTCTCCCGGCCTCAGCCGACCCTGGCGGATCTCGCGGATCTGATGGACGAGATGCGCGCGGCCGGGGCGCGGATCGAGCTGGAGGACGCCCTGCGGCGCCCCGAGGCGATCCCCGCTCCGACCGGACGGAACCTCTACCGCATCCTCGCCGAGTGCCTCACCAATGCCGGCAAGCACGCCCCCGGGACGGTGGTGCGGGTCGCGCTGTCGGGACGCGAGGGGGAGGGGATCCGGTTGAGGGTGGCCAATGCGGTGTACCGGTCCCAGGTCGGGCGCCGGGCCGTTCCGGGCTCCGGGTCGGGCCTCATCGGGGTTGCCGAGAGGGTGGAGTCGCTGGCTGGCAGAATCGACTACGGGGCACGGGACGGCGAGTTCGTGGTGGAGGTGCGGCTGCCATGGTGAACCAGGAGCCCGTTGATCGGGTTGCCGATCCGCTCGCCGTTGCCGTGGTCGATGACGACCCGCTGGTCCGCAGCGGACTGCGGCTGCTGCTGGAGGGTCCCCACTCGGGAATCCGGATCGTCGGGGAGGCCGCCGACGGGGACGAGGCGCTCGACCTCGTCACGGAGTGCGATCCCCAGGTTGTGCTGATGGACATCCGGATGAGACGGATCGACGGCATCGAGGCCGCGCGGCGGCTGCTCGCCATTGCAGACCCGCCCCGGATCGTCATGCTCACCACCTTCGACGCCGACGAGATGGTGCTTCGGGCGCTGGCCGTCGGCGCTCACGGATTCCTTCTCAAGGACACCCCGCCCGACCGGATGATCGAGATGATCCATTCCGTCGCGGCGGGGGAGTACACCCTCTCGCCGACCGTGCTGGGTCAGGTGATCGCCGCGGCCACCTCCGAGCTGGCCGATCCGCGGCGCGACGAGGCACGGAAGGCGCTGGCCGGGCTCAACTCCCGGGAGCATGAGATCGCGGTGCGGCTGGCCGACGGGCTGTCCAACGCCGAGATCGCCGCCCACATGTACCTGTCGGTGGCCACTGTCAAGGCCTGCGTGACGCGGATTCTCAGCAGGCTCGGACTGACGAATCGGGTCCAGGTGGCGATCCTGGTCCACGACGCCGAGCTCCCGAAGGGACACGAATGAGATCTGCCACAGGGCGGCCTTCATCCAGTGGGCGTCCTGAGACTCATGCGAGTGTGAGGTGGGTGCCCAGAGCACGGGTGAGGCGTGTGACCGTATCGATGGTCGGATTGGCCCGGCCGGTCTCAATGCGGCTGATCTCCGCCTGCTGGATTCCGGAGGCTTTGGCGAGTTCTGGCTGTGTCATCCGACGATCGCGCCGGGCTCTGCCCAAGAAATGAGATCGGCCATATACGGGCCGCCGACTGGATAATCCAGAGGGCGGCCGATATATGGCCGATTTCAGACGCATCCCGGGACCGACCTCCCCGGAACCGGCCAGATGGCGGCCGCGGACGGGATTATCCAGAGGCCGGGCTGTATCTGGCCGATTCCAGGGCAACGCCCAGCGGCGGCATCCGGTCGGATGGCACCTTGGTAGGTTGACGGCATGGCGTTCACCCCGCATCGCAGACTCGGCGCCGCACTTCTGGCCAGGGGTGTCGGCATCGGGCTCGGCATCCTGGCCGACCGCACCATCCCCGATCCGCAGCGCCACCACCCGGTCGCGATCTTCGGGTCGGCAGCCGACCGCCTCGAGAAGCTCATCTGGGCCGACTCGGCGCCCCGCGGCGCCGCCTACACCGTGGCCTGCCTGACCCCTCTGGCGGCCATCGGCATCGCCGCCGATCGCGCCACCCGCGACCGGCCCGTATGTCGCGCCCTGATCACCGCGGCCGCCACCTGGGCGGTGGTCGGCGCCACCTCGCTGGCCCGCGAGGGCGACACGATGGCCTCCCGGCTGGCCGCCAAGGATCTCGACGGCGCCCGGGACCAGCTCTCCCATCTGTGCGGACGCGACCCCAAGGCCCTCGACGAGCCCGAGCTGGCCCGCGCCACGGTGGAGTCGATGGCCGAGAACACCGCCGACGCCGCGGTCGCCTCGATCTTCTGGGGAGCCGTCGCCGGGCTGCCCGGGATGCTCGTGCACCGCGGCGCCAACACCCTGGACGCCATGGTCGGCCATCACAACGAGCGCTTCGAGCACTTCGGCAAGGTCTCCGCCCATCTCGACGACCTGCTCGACCTCGCCCCGGCCCGCATCACCGGCACCATGGCCTGTCTGCTGGCGCCGATGATCGGCGGCGACCGGGTGCGCAGTCTCGACGTGATGGCCCGCGACCACGCCCACCATCCCAGCCCCAACGGCGGCTGGTGCGAGTCCGCCTGGGCCGGAGCGCTCGGCGTCACCCTCGGCGGCCGCAACCTCTACTACGGAAACCGGTTCGAGGACCGCCCGCTGCTCGGTGACGGTCCGCGCCCCGACGCCGGCAAGGTGAGCGACGCCGCGCGGCTGGTTCAGGCGGTCACCTGGGCGGCCACCGGCCTCGCCGTGGGAACCCTGGCCACCGCCGGGCATCTCCTCTTCTACGGCGGCCTGATACCCCATCGCGCCGACCGGGCCCAGAAGGTGAAGAAGGCTCAGGAAGAGGCCCAGAAGACAGAGAAGACCAACAACAAGACCCACAAGGCCGGGAAGGTCGGCAAGTGACCGGAATCCTCATCGCCGGCACCTCCTCGGACGCCGGGAAGTCGCTCATCGTCACTGCCCTGTGCCGGGCCGCCGCCCGCCGCGGCATCGACGTCGCTCCCTTCAAGGCCCAGAACATGTCGAACAACTCGATGGTCTGCGCCGACGGCTCCGAGATTGGCCGCGCCCAGTACCTCCAGGCCCAGGCCGCCGGGGTCGCCCCCACCTCGGCGATGAACCCGGTGCTGCTCAAGCCCGGCACCGACCGGCGCTCCTTCGTGGTGCTGCGCGGCCACCCCGGCGGCACCGTGGAGGCCGGCGAGTACACCACCGGACGCCGCCAGCTGGCCGAGGCCGCCTGGGCCGCCTATGACGAGCTGGCCGCCGAGCACGAGCTCATCGTCTGCGAGGGGGCCGGATCGCCGGCCGAGATCAACCTGCGCCGCGGCGACTACACCAACATGGGCCTGGCGATCGCCAAGGACCTCCCGGTGGTGCTGGTCGGAGACATCGACCGCGGCGGCGTCCTGGCCTCCATCTACGGCACCTGGGCGCTGCTCGACGACCAGGACCGCAGCCACCTGGCCGGCTATCTCATCAACAAGTTCCGCGGCGACGAGGCCGTCCTGGCCCCCGGACTCACCGAGATCACCAGGCGCTCCGGGCTGGCGAACCTCGGCGTCCTGCCCTGGGTGGACGGCGTCTGGCTGGACGGCGAGGACGCCCTGGAGGTCGGCCGCTGGCGTCACGAGGGCCAGACCACCGACCCCGGCGCCCTGCGGGTGGCCGCCGTCCGGCTGCCCCGGATCTCCAACGCCACCGACGTCGACGCCCTGGCCGGCGAGCCCGGCGTCGACGTCCAGGTCACCGTCAACCCGGCCACCTGCGCGCAGGCCGACATCGTCGTGCTGCCCGGCACCCGCTCCACCGTCTCCGACCTCGACTGGCTGCGCCGCACCGGCATCGCCGAGGTCATCTCCCGGCGGGCCGCCGCCGGGCGCACCGTGGTGGGCATCTGCGGCGGTTACCAGATGCTGTCGCGGATCATCCTCGACCCCGAGGGCGAGGAGGCCGATCCCGGGTCGCGGATCGAGGGGCTCGGGCTGCTCCCGGTGGAGGTCGATTTCGCCGCCGACAAGGTGCTCTCGCTGTCCCAAGGGGAATGGCGGGGCATCCCGGTGGGCGGCTATGAGATCCACCACGGCGCCTGCACAGTGCAGACAGTGCTGAAGAACGGGCTGAACAGGAGCAGGCCGGGGGACGCCGGGCTCGAGGAACCAGAGCCCTTCCTGGACGGCTGCCGGGTGGGCGGCGTCTGGGGGACGATGTGGCACGGCGCCTTCGAGTGCGACGACTTCCGCCGCGCCTGGCTGGAGCAGGCCGCCGCCGACGCCGGGCTGGACTGGCATGCCGACCGCGACGCCATCG
Source organism: Acidipropionibacterium sp. (assembly GCA_022647765.1). GTDB lineage: Bacteria > Actinomycetota > Actinomycetes > Propionibacteriales > Propionibacteriaceae > Acidipropionibacterium. The sequence continues at coordinate 43,529 of JALCLH010000009.1, read as the reverse complement.
GCTACCAGGCCCGCCGCTCCCAGATGATCGACACCCTGGCCGACGCCCTGGAGGCCCATGTCGACGTCGGCAGGCTGCTCGACCTGGCACGGTGAGGCCACCCTTATCCAGATGTGGGAGACTGGGGGCCGCGTCCATCGAGCAGGAATCCGGTGAGAACCCGGAGCGGTCCCGCCACTGTGACCCCGTCAAGGGGGAGCCAGACACTCCGATGGCACGAGACGAGCATTTCGGGCGAGAGACCTGAGGAGGCCGGCATGAGCCATGCCATCAACCCTGCACGCAGACTGATCGGTGTGGGGGTGGGGCCCGGCGATCCCGAACTCGTCACCCTCAAAGCGGCGCGAATCCTCCGCGAGGCCGACGTCGTCCTGGTCCCGGCCACCGAGGCCTCCGCCGAGGGCCCCGGCCGGGCCGAGCAGATCGTCCTGGCCGCCTGCCCGGACCTTCCCGGAGAACTCAGGCGAATCCCCTTCTCGATGGCCCAGCGGCGGGGCATCGGACACAAGCGCACCGAGTCCTGGCGGGCCTCCGCCGATGCCGCCATCGACGCCTTCGAGGCCGGGGCGCACACCGTCGCCCTGGCCACCGTCGGAGACCCGGCCGTCTTCTCCACCTTTAGCTATCTGCGCGGCAACGTCGAGGAGCGGATGCCCGACGTCGAGGTGTCCCTGGTGCCCGGCATCACGGCCATGCAGGCCCTCGCCACGGCCACCTCCACCCCGCTGGTCGAGGGGCGCGAGATCCTCGCCCTGGTGCCGGCCACCGTCGGCCCGGAGAAGCTCGGCCAGGTCCTCGACCTGGTCGACTCGGTCACCATCTACAAGGGCGGACGCACCCTCCCGGCGGTCCTCGAGCAGATCCGCAGCCGCGGGCGGGACGCCGTTCTGGGCACCGACGTCTCGCTGGACTCCGAGCAGCTCATCGGGCTGGACGACGTCGCCGAGGGGCAGACGCTGCCGTACTTCTCGACGGTGATGTCCGCCCCGGCCCGCACCACGACAGGAGGAAGCCTGTGACTTCGGATAAGGGCAAGGACAGGGGCGAAGGCGAGGGCAAGGTCGTCTTCGTCGGAGCCGGCCCCGGCGCCGCCGACCTGGTGAGCGTGCGCGGCGCCCGCGTCATCGAGAGCGCCGACATCATCATCTGGGCCTCCAGCCTCGTCCACCCCGACATGGTGGCCCGTCACAAGGAGGGAGCCGAGCTCATCGACTCGGCGTCCATCCCGCTGGAGGATCTCGAGCCCCTCTACACCCGCGCCCGCGACGAGGGCCTGCTGGTGGCCCGGGTGCACACCGGCGACCCCTCGATCTACGGCGCCACCGCCGAGCAGCGAGACCTCTGCCGGCGCGTCGGCATCGGCTTCGAGACCATTCCCGGCGTCTCCGCCTTCTCGGCCGCGGCGGCCCGGATGGACGTCGAGATCACCGTCCCGGAGGTCTCCCAGTCGCTCATCCTCACCCGCCTTGAGGGCGGCCGCACCCCGATGCCCGAGGGGGAGACCATCGCCTCCTTCGCCGCCCACGGCGCCACCATGGCGATCTACCTGTCGGCGGCCCGCAACAAGGCCCTCCAGGACGCTCTGCTTGAGGGCGGCTACCAGCCCCAGACGCCGTGCATCATCGGCTACGCGGTGAGCTGGCCCGAGGAGCTCATGCTCCGCTGCCCGCTCTCGGAGCTGTCCGAGACGATGCGCGCCCACAAGCTGTGGAAGCACGCCGTCATCCTGGTCGGCCCGGCCCTGGCCGAGGGCCCGATCGCCACCCGCAGCCACCTCTACCATCCCGGGTTCCGCCACGAGTACCGCCCGGCCGATCCCGCCGCGCACGCGGATCTGGCGGCCCACGGCACCCGCGGGGTCCTCGACGACGCCCCCGCGGACACTGCCAGCGCTGCAACCGGCACTGTTTCCGGCACCCCCAATTCCCCTCTTGACAAGGAAGAACACGCATGATTCGGGTTCACGGCTACCTCGGCGCAATCACTCCCGAGATGGCCTCAGACGTCGCCGGCTCCGCCCTGGTGGTCGGCGGCCGGCGTCACCTCGACGCCCTCGGCGTCCCCGAGGAGAAGCGGCAGGTTCTCGGCCTCATCGGCCCGGCCATCGAGCGGATCCAGACCCTTCCCGCCGACGCCAGGGTCACTGTCGTCGCCTCCGGCGACCCGATGTTCTTCGGGGTCGTCCGCCGGATGCGCCAGGCCGGCCTCACCCCCGAGGTGATCACCGCGCCGAGCTCTCTGCAGGCCGCCTTCGCCGCGATCGCCCTGCCCTGGGATGACGCCCAGCTCATCTCCTCCCATACCGGCGGCATCGAGTCGGCCATCCGCACCGCCAAGGTGCATCCCAAGGTCGGCGTCCTCACCGCCCCCCACAAGGGACTTCCCGAACTCGTCGCGGGCCTGGCCGGTCTCGGCCGGTTCTACGTCGTCGCCGAGAGGATTGGTGAGCAGGACCAGCGGGTCCGCGTCCTCGACGAGGACGCCGCCCGCGCGGTCTGCGAAGCCGAGGACCTCACCAGCCCCTATGTCGTCCTGGTGCTGGCCCACCACCCCGACGACCCCGCCGCGATCGGCGTCAGCCCGGAGCTGGTCGGGGACGCCAACACCGCCGGCCCCGACGACCCGCAGCCCGGCTCCGACACCAACCCCGACGGCTCCGACAGGGCGCCGATCATCGGCCAGATCGTCAACTCCGACGCCGCGATCGCCCACGCCGAGGCCATCGACAAGGCCCTCGGCGTCGTCACCAAGAAGTACCCCGGACCGGCCACCGCGGGCCTGGTCGCGGCCTGGGGCCAGTGCGATCTCATCGTCTCCCACCTCGCGCTGGGCGCCACCACCCGGATCATCGCCCCGCTGCTGGCCTCCAAGAAGACCGACCCCGGTGTGGTCGTCGTCGACGAGGCCGGGCGCTTCGCCATCCCGCTGGTCGGCGGACACGTCGGCGGCGCCAACGGGCTGGCCCGGCGGGTGTCCGAGACTCTGGGCGGGACGGCCGTCGTCTCCACCGCCACCGACTCCCTCGGCGTGCCGGCCCTGGACCAGCTCGGCTGGGCCTACGAGGGCGACGTCGCCGGGGTCACCGGGGCGATCATCGCCGGAAAGCCGGTGGCGGTCCTGCGCGAGCACCGCTGGCCGCTGCCCCCACTGCCGCCGAACGTGTCCGAGGACGCCGTCGACCCGGTCGCGCGGATCGTGGTCACCGATCGCACCGCCGAGGCGGCACTCGACGGGATCGCGGACCTGCCGACCGTCGTCCTCCACCCGCGCTCCCTGGTCGTCGGGATGGGCTGCAACTCCGGCACCGACGTCGAGCATCTGCGCGACCTGCTGGAGGCCACCCTGGCCGAGGCCGGGCTCGCGCTCGGCTCGGTGAGCGCCCTGCTCAGCCACGAGGTGAAGGCCGGCGAGCTCGGCCTCATCAAGCTCGCCCACCAGCTCGGCGTCGAGTACCGGACCCTGCCCGCCGATGTGCTGGCGGCCCAGGACGCTCCCAACCCCTCCGGCGTGGTCGCCCGCGAGGTCGGCACCGCCAGCGTCGCCGAGGCCGCGGTGCTGGCCCAGAAGGCCGAGCTCATCGTCGACAAGCACAAGACCTCCGAGGCCACCTGCGCCATCGGGCGGATCCCGGCGCGCGGCCACCTGGCTATCGTCGGACTGGGGCCGGGGGCCCGCGACCTGCTCTCCCCGCGCGCCGTCAAGACGATTCAGGACGCCACCTTCGTCGCCGGCTACGCGCCCTACGTGCGCCAGATCCGCGACCTGGTGCGCCCCGGCGCCGAGATCCTGGCCACCAAGATGGGCACCGAGGAGGAGCGCACCGAGGCCGCCATCGAGGCCGCCCGCCAGGGCAACAACGTCGCCTTCGTCTGCGGCGGGGATCCGGCGATCTACGCCATGGCGTCCCCCACCCTGGAGATGGGCACCGACGGGATCGACGTCGAGGTGGTGCCCGGCATCACCGCCGAACTGGCGATCTCCGCCCTCCTCGGCGCACCGCTGGGCCACGACCACGCCACCATCAGTCTCTCGGATCTGCACACCGACTGGGAGTTGATCCTCAAGCGGGTGCGCGCGGCCGCCGAGGGGGATCTGGTCACCACCTTCTACAACCCGCGCTCGCGCACCCGCACCCACCAGCTGCCGGACGCCCTGGCGATCATGGCCGAGCACCGGCCGCCGAGCACCCCGGTCGCGATGGTCTCGCACGCCGAACGGCGCCAGCAGGAGATCATCATGTCCACCCTGGGTGAGTTCAAGCCCGAATGGGTGGGAATGACGGCGATGGTCGTGGTCGGCTCCTCGACCACCAAGTACGTCACCTCCGGGGACGGCCGCCAGATGATGGTCACCCCCCGCGACTACCACTGGATGGACGGCGCGATCAGCGCCCACAAGCAGAAGAACTATTCCCACCGCGACCTGCCGAAGGCCGACGACGCCTCCTATTTCGGGCAGCGCACGGCCCGCAAGGACGCCGAGAAGGCCGGTCAGGCCGGCTCTCAGGTGACCGCCTCGCAGAAGGAAGGATGACCATGACCGATCCCACAGTGTTTGATCCCACATCTCCTGATCCCGCACTTTCTGATCCCGCACTGGCGAAGTCCGGCAGCAACCCGGCCGGCGTCGAGGAGCTCGGCTCCCAGGTGCCCCTGGTGATCGCCGCCCACGGCACCCGCGACAAGACCGGGGTGGAGACCTGCCGGGCGCTGGTCCGCCGGATCAGCGGCAAGCTGCCCGGCGTCCCGGTCGAGCTGGGCTTCGTCGAGCTGGTCGAGCCGCCGATCCCCGACGCCGTGGCCTCGGCTATCGACGCCGGGAAGAGGGCCCGTGCAGGTGGCGCCGTTGAAGCGGCCGGCGCGGATCAGACTGGGAAGTCGGCCGAGACGCCCGCCGAGGTGCGCGAGGAGCAGCCCGGCGATGGGCCGGCCGAGGAGTTGGCGGAGGAGCCGGCCGCCATTGTGGTGCCGCTGATGATCAACACCGGCGGCCATGTTCAGCAGGACATCCCCGAGGCGATCGACGAGGGACGGGGCGACTCCCGGGTGGCCTACTCCCGGCCGCTGCAACCCGACGCCAGGCTCCGCCGGGCGCTGCTGCGGCGTCTTGAAGAGGCGCTCCACAAGGACGGCGAGCCGGACTGGGAGCCCAGGGACTCCGCGGCGGTGCTGGTCGGTCGCGGTGCTCTGTCCGCCGACGCCAATGCCGCCCACTACCAGCTGACCCGGCTGTTCTGGGAGGAGAGCGGCCTCAACCGCGTCCAGCCCGCCTTCATCCAGGTGACCCGGCCGGCCCTGCCGGAGGCCCTCACCCTGTTGGCCTGCCAGGGCGCCACGCAGATCGTGGTGGTCGGCAACTTCCTGTTCCCGGGGAAGCTGCACCAGTGGATGAGTGACCAGGTCGAGGCCTGGAACTCAGCCCGGCCGGATGTCGAGGTGCGCATCGCCGAGGTCATCGGGGACTGCGAGGAGCTGGCGGACGTCGTCGTCGACCGCTACCGGGAGCCTCTGGACGAGGTCGGCCTGGGGGAGGGCGCGCCGGTGTACATGTCGGGGCTGCGGCTGCAGGGCAAGGATGTGCTGGTCGTCGGCGGCGGGCACATCGCCGAGCGGCGGGTCGTCCGGCTGCTGGATGCCGGGGCGAGGGTCCATGTCGTGGCGCCGAACACCGGGATTCAGCTGGGCCGGATGGTCAAGAAGGGTCTGGTGGAACTGCGTCAGCGGGCCTTCCGGCCCTCCGATCTGGACGGCATGTGGTTCGTGCAGGCGCTCACCAACGACCCCGAGGTCAACGCGGCGGTTGCCGGGGAGGCCGAACGGCGTCACATCTTCTGCGTGAGGGGGGACGCCGGGCGGAAGGGCTCGGCCTTCACCCCGGCCACCGAGGAGGCCGGCGGGATGACCGTCTCGGTGGTGGGCAATCGCACCCCGCGGAAGTCCGCCAAGCTGCGGGACGAGGTGCTGCGGGCTCTCCAGGGGTGACGCTCTCCCTGGGTGGCGGGTTTGGGTGCGATTCCGTTCGGTGAAGGATCAGCGACCGGTGGGGAGTCGGGCCCGGGGTGCATTTTTCACTCGCGTAAGGCACCGATCCGAAGTCTCGCCTGCCCCATGCCCCCTTACGCGAGTGAAAAGTGCACGTGTTCGGCTCGGGCTTCCGTGTCGCCGGGCGAGGCGATGCACCCCGTAGGATCGGCCTGTGATCTCGTTTGACCTGCACTGCCTCGGATTCGACGCCCCCTCCCTCGACGACCTGGTGAACCGGGCCCTGGACGGGGGCGCCGCCGGCGTCCAGAATGTCGCGGGATTCGAGATCCTGGCCGCCTACACCGATCCCTCCGGGGCCCGGCTGGGGCTGCTGAAGCCGTTCGATGACGACCTGGACACGATGGCCAGCCTGGTCTGCCCGACCACCCACCCGGCTGAGGTGGTCCGCTACTCCAGTTCCTTGGCGCAGGTCGACGTGCTGGCGCCGGGGCGGGCCGGTGGGCTGTCCAGAACCGCGATCGACGGTTCCGGGATCCTGTCGGGGGAGGCGATCCTGTCCGGGCGGCCGGATCCCGAACCGCAACGGCTGGCCCGTTTTCTGGCCAACACCGACGACCCGATCGAGTACCCGCTCTCCGATGGACCCGATGATGACAGGCCCAAGCGGATCGAGCACCTGCGGGTCGGGGCGGTGGCCACGGAGTTCCCGAAGGTCTACGACTCCGAGGAGGCCTACGGGCACTCCGAGGAGGGGTCGATGGGCGTCGAACTGTCCTTCTCGGCGGGCTCGCTTATCTCCCCGTGGCTGCTGGAGATCAGCGCCGGTCGGGCGAATCGGACCCAGGCCAGCGCGGCCGCCCAGATGACGATGGTCTGCCAGAAGGTCGAGCGGCGCACCAACCAGCTCACCGGGGTCGACTGGCTGCGGGTGATCGGCCAGAGCTCGATCCCGATGACCCTGGCACTTCCCGCCGACCTGCCGCATTCCCCGCACGAGGGGTCGGTGGTCTCGGCGACCGTCACCCCGGTGATCTCCTCGGGCAGCTGGGAGCAGGGCCAGATCTGGAACTGAGTCGGGGTGGGGTGAGGAATCGGATGGTCCCGATCACTCCCGATACGGCGTATTTCGGCCCGGCGAGCGCAGGTTTGCGGCGTGTCGGGAGCAATCGGGACAGGCCATCTCGCGCAGAGTTCACACCAGCAGATCTTTACGCTGCACGGGCAGAGTGCTCTCAGCGGCCTGATCCCACAGCCGGGGTGGGGTTCTCTCTCCCCCGTCACTGCTCAAGCCACCAAGGTGGACTGGGTGGAGTTCTGCCCGGGCACTTGGCTCTGCTGCCTGCGCAAGCTTCTTCTCCGTGGCCGGGTACCCGTTCGGGCGGAGTTTTCCCTGGTAACTGGTTACGCCACCAAGGTGGACTGGGCGGAGTTCTCCCCACGGATGAGGCCATCGGCTCTGGTTCTGTCGGCGGGTGAACCTCCAGGCTGGTGAGGGTCGCTCGGGGATTGGAGCAGGTGTTTCTTGAGCCGCTCCGGTGGGAGCACCCGGGGTATTTTTGTGTCGGGGTCGACGACGATCCGCCACTGATCCCGAGAGTGATATCTATCGGGTTCTACCAGCGCATGGTGATGGCGGCAGACGAGGCAAAGGTTGTCCAGGGAAGTCGGGCCTTCATCCCACCACGGAATGATATGATGGGCCTGGCACAAATTCGCCGAAACCGTGCACCCCGGGAAGATGCAACCACCATCCCGCAATTCCAGGGCCCGACGGATCACACCGGTGACGAGGCGGCGCTCCTGACCCTCATCGAGCACCTGGGATTCCCCGCCCAGGACGATGGGGAGAATCCCGGCCTCGCAGCACATGCGGCGCAGTGATCCCGCATCCACCGGAATCTCACCGAGGGCACCATGGACGACTCCGGCTGCGATCTCCCCGGCCAGGGCATCGTGAAGATCCTGATAGTTCAAGGTGACGACCAGTCTCGGTGTCTGGCCTCCCGCGGAGGGGATCTTGTCGAGACTGGCCATCTCGGTGACCATGTCCACCAGAGCATCAGCCATCCGCTGCCCAGTGGTCCGGGCCTCCCGATGCTCCAACTCGACACGAGCAGCCAGGTACTCGGAGGCGTTGATCGTCCCCTCGTCGCGCTGGGTTCTCAACGCTTGGGCCTCGTCGCGCTCGGCCCGGCGTCCCTTCTCACCGAAGGCCTGCAGAGTGCCGATGAACTGTTGGGCTTCCAGGTCGGGCAGTTGCCCGGAGAACCAGGTGGAACCGTCATCATCGGAACCCCACACCAGCCGCCGGTTCTTGATGGCCCGGCTGCGCTGCGCAGCGATCCGAGCGGCCTCATCATGCGGGGAGGGCACGGCTTCGGGTGCAACTTCCTCCAGGATCTGTGCCGCAGCCTTTCGGAGACGTTCGGGCGGTGTGGTGGAGGCGCGGTCCAGGAAGAGTTCGGCGGCACGGTCCACCTGATCGGGACCCATCCGATCCCGGGGCAACTTGCGGAGTTCCTCGCCGATCGCCGCCGCATGATCGGGGCTCGCCTGACCGGATAGCGCTGCATCGCGAACTTTCGGGTTCTGGGAGATCTTCAGGGCCCGTTTCACCACCCCGAGCCCTTGACTGGGAGTCCGGCCCTCGGTCTTGGCCAGGAAATCACCGAGTGGTGTTCCTGTCGTGTGCTCGGTGGCACACGACTTTGCCGCCGCGTCGATGGCCACCGCAGCGCCGGCGCCCATGCGGTCGGCCAGCTTGCGCATCCGTGTCATGGCGGTGATCTTGTCGGCATCGGACATGCTCGACAACGCGGTGTAATCCAGGCGGTCGAGGTGTTCCTCGAGGGCCTGGACTCACGTCCAGAAAGCCGATGCCGTGTCCATGGATAAATGATACGTGATGCACTCTCTAGATGCAAGTGTTGAACACGACTACCTCCCCAAGAATCTAAGGACAAACCACACGGTGAAGTGCCATGTGAAGAACGTCACATCGACGGCCACATATCGGGATATCAGTCGCCACCACCCCGACCACCGCCGTCGTCTTTCTCGAATGCAGGGAAAGTTGGCGAAGGCAGTGGTATTCCCCTGCCTTCGCCAACTTTCCCTGCATTCGGCGATTGGGGATGGAAGATAGGGGATGGGGGATTGGGGGGATGGGGGATTGGGGGTGGGAGATAGGGGGATGAAGGATAGGGGTGGGCGTAGATGGCAGGCGATAGGGTTCCTGGCGTGAGCTTCCCCGCACCCAAGACCACGCCAACGACAACACCCACCGGCCGATTTCTGGCGCAGGCGGGTCCCACCCATCCGGTGATGGTGGCGATCCTCGGGGTGTGCTTCATCGCCGGCGGCCAGCTGGTGGTCTCCCTCCCCGTCCAGCTCGCGCACCTCAAACTGTCACCGACAGCGAACTCCGTCCTGCTCCTGCTCTCCTTCATCCCGGTCTGGGTCCTGCTGTGGGCGTGGATGCGCTTCGTCGAGCACCGACCATTGCGCCGGATCGGCCTGGACGGCCGCCGGGCGGATCTGCTCATCGGGATCGGGATCGCGCTGGCCATCCTCGCCGTCGACGCCGCGGTGATGGCCGCATCGGGGCAGGTGAGCTTCCACTGGGGCGGTGAAGGGGCCGCCGGGATCGGCGTCATCCTCGCGACCCTGGCGCTGTTCGCCATCCAGGCCTCGGCTGAAGAGGCTGTCATCAGGGGTTTCGTGATGCAGGGGGTGGGCGCCGGCTGGGGGGTGTGGGCGGGCCTGGCAGTCCAGGCGGTCATCTTCGCTGTGCTGCACGGTTCCAACCCGGGGGCGACGCCGGTCGCGCTGGGCAATGTCGCCGGCTTCGGCCTCATGCTCGGGCTGCTGGTGTTGTGGCGGGGCAGTCTGTGGGCGGCGATCGGCTTTCACGCGGTGTGGAACTGGGCTGAGGGAATGGTGCTGGGAGACCCCGTATCCGGTTTGGGGTTCGGCCGCTCTGTCCTGGCTCAGACCGTCTCGCCCGGTCGCATCCGCGATGATGACCGGAGGCTCCTTCGGGCCCGAGGGATCGCTGGTCACCCTGGGAGCCCTGATCCTGACGATCGCAGCCGTGGGATGGGCCTGGTGGCGATCGATGGGCGCGCCGCGCCGCCAAAATAGGGAACACGCGCCACAATGACGCCATGGCCCTGCTCGAGGTGATCTGCCGCAATCCGGAGGACGCCCTCGCCGCGGCCGAGGGTGGCGCCGACCGGATCGAGCTGCTGGGCTCCCTGGAGGACGGCGGAATGTCCCCGGAGCCGCACATTCTTGACGACACCATCGCGGCGGTCGACATCCCGGTGCGACCGATGGTCCGGCTGCGCCCCGGTTTCACCACCGACGGCGGCGAACTCGCCCACCTGCGGGGCCTGGTGAAGAGCTATCTGGACTCCGGGGCGGACGGCATCGTGATGGGATTCCTCGACGTCGACACGAACATCGACACCGAGATCATGAAGCTGCTGGCGGGGACGCCGCCGTGCCGTTGGACCTTCCACCGGGCCATCGACTCCGTGCTGCAGCTCCGGCACGCCTGGGACACCCTGCTCACCCTGCCCGGCCTGGACCAGGTGCTCACCGCAGGCTCGCCGCGAGGAGTCGAGCACGGCCTGGACACCCTCATCGGCCTGGCTCAGGCCAACCCCAAGGCGGCCGATCTCATCATGGCCGGCGGGGGACTGGCACCCGAGCATGTGCCGTGGCTCATCCGGGCCGGCATCGGGGCCTTCCACATCGGACGCCCCGCCCGGCCGCTCGGCTCCTACAAATCCCCGGTCGACGCCGATCTGGTGCGCTCCTGGAGAAATCTGCTCGACAAGCTCAGCTCTCGTTGATCCGGTCCAGCTCCCCGCCGTCCACGATCCGGTAGGAATACCCCTGCTCGGCCAGGAAACGCTGACGGTGGGCGGCGAAATCGGCGTCCACCGTGTCCCGGGAGACCACCGCGTAGAACCGGGCGGTGAGCCCGTCCTTGGGGCGCAGCAGCCGGCCCAGTCGCTGGGCCTCCTCCTGACGGGAGCCGAAGGCCCCCGACACCTGGATCGCCACCTCGGCGGAGGGCAGGTCGATGGAGAAGTTCGCCACCTTGCTCACCACCAGCAGGGTGATCGTCCCGTCGCGGAAGTCCTGGTAGATCGCCTGCCGGCGCAACGGCGTCGTCGCCCCGGTGATGATCTCGCAGCCCAGCTCGGTCGCCAGCTCCTCCAGCTGATCGACGTACTGGCCGATCACCAGCGTCGGCTGCCCATGGTGACGCGCCACCAGCTCCCGCACCACCTCGTTCTTGGAGGCCAGGGTCGAGGCCATCCGGTAGCGCACATCGGGCTCGGCCAGGGCGCAGGCCATCCGCTCGTCCTCGGTGGGGGTGACCCGCACCTCCACGCAGTCGGCCGGCGCGATCCAGCCCTGAGCCTCGATCTCGCGCCAGGGGGCGTCATAGCGCTTCGGCCCGATGAGGGAGAAGACGTCCTCCTCGTGGCCGTCCTCGCGGACCAGGGTGGCGGTCAGCCCGAGACGCCGGCGGGCCTGCAGGTCGGCGGTCATCCGGAACACCGGGGCCGGCAGCAGGTGCACCTCGTCGTAGATCACCAGCCCCCAGTCGCGGGCCTCGAAGAGCTCCAGATGGGGGTGGACGCCGTGCCGCTTGGTGGTGATCACCTGGTAGGTCGCGATGGTGACCGGCCGGACCTCCTTGCGGGAGCCGGAGTACTCGCCGATCTCGTCGGCGGTCAGCGAGGTGCGCCGGATCAGCTCGTCCTTCCACTGCCGGGCCGAGACGGTGTTGGTCACCAGGATCAGGGTGGTGCACTTGGCCAGCGCCATCGCGGTCGCCCCGACCACCGTCTTGCCCGCCCCGCAGGGCAGCACGACGACCCCGGAGCCGCCCGCCCAGAAGGAGTCGGCGGCCATCTTCTGGTAGGGGCGCAGCGCCCAGCCGTCCTCGGCCAGGTCGATGTCGTGCTGCTCCCCGTCGACATATCCGGCCAGATCCTCGGCCGGCCAGCCCAGCTTGAGCAGCGCCTGCTTGAGGGTGCCCCGCTGGGAGGGGTGGACGATCGCCGTCTCGGCGTCGATCTGGTCGCCCACCAGCCCGCGCACCGACTTGGCGCGCAGCACCTCGGTGAGCACCGCCTTGTCCGAGGAGACCAGCACCAGCCCCTGGGTGGGGTGCTTCTCGATCCGCAGCCGGCCGTAACGGCTCATCGTCTCGGTGACGTCGACCAGCAGAGAGGAGGCCACCGGGAAGCGCGAGTAGCGCATCAGCACGTCGACCACCTGCTCGGCGTCGTGACCGGCGGCCATCGCGTTCCACAGGCCCAGCGGCGTCAGCCGGTAGGTGTGGATGTGCTCGGGGGCGCGCTCCAGCTCGGCGAACGGGGGCGATGGCGTGACGGCACTCGTCGGCCAGCGGGTGGTCGACCTCCAGCAGGAGTGTGCGGTCGGACTGAACGATGAGGGGTCCTGGAGTGTGAGACATCGACCTCCAGTATCCCCCCGTCGCAAGGCCGGTGGGGAGTCCCCGGCGCGCCTCAGCTCTCCGCCCTCAGCCCTCGGCTCTCCGCCGGCCGCACCGCGCTCACCCGGGGCACCGGGATGATGACGATCCCGCCACCGCCGCGGCGGGCGCACCGCATCGCCCCCTTGGTCACCGCCATCACCTTGGCTGTCGCCGTGGTGGTGGTGCCGTCGTCGCGCACCCAGGTGATCTCCATCCAGGAGCCGTCCGCCTGGGCGCGGTGCAGCATCGCCAGCAGGTGACGCGAGTCGTTGAAGGTGGGCAGGCTGGACAGCGCCTCGGCCACCTTCTTCGGGTCCGGCCGGCCATCCGGGGACGCCGCGATCCCGCCGCCGGCTCCCATCCCCGCACCGGGGGCGACGCCGTTCCCGCCAACGCCGCCACCTCCGGACGCCCCGCCGCTGGGCCGCGCCCTCGGCGGGGCCGGCGTGTTGAAGACGTCGCCGTGGGCATCCCTGGCGACCGGGCTCAGGCCGAGCTCGCGCAACGAGGCGAGCACCACATCGGGGTCCGACTGCGCCACCAGCACCGTCGGCGCCACCTTCCGCAGGCCGAGATCCCCGGAGCCGGGGCTGCGCAGCAGGGTCTCCACCAGGCTCGGGTCGTCGACCTCGAGAATCGCTCCGGCGGTGGCCACCGACACCCTGCCGTGGTCGCGGACCACGTCGTCCAGAAGCACCAGAAGGCCCTGCGGCACCTCGGACATGGAGTGACGCCGCCACCACTCGCGCACCTGGTCGCCGGTCCAGCCGACGTCCAGGGCCCGGCGCAGGCTGGTGCGGGTGAATCGCCGCACTCCGGCCACCCCGGTGGACTCCCGGTCGGCCAGCAGAGCGAGGTCGGCGGCCAGTGCCGGGGTGAGTGGCCCGGGGGCCACCGCGGTGAGGTCGGACTGCAGGATGACGCTCTCCTGGCGTTGGGGCATGCCGGGATCCTCGACGGCGTCGACCAGATTCGAGCGTGCCGACAGGGCGGTCAGGCCGAGGATCTGGCACTCCTCGAGGGTGGCGCGCAGCACCGGAGCGGCCTCGTCGACCGGCCAGATCGGATGACGCCAGGCGATCCTGGCGATGGCCAGTTCGGGGTCGATCGGGGTCCCGGGCCCGGCGGTGGCGAGCTCCGCGAGCACCTGCTGCCGCCATGCCCGGGCGGTGGCCGGGGCCGGGGCGTCCAGGGTGTTCGACAGCTCTCCGGGGGTCTGCGGAATGGTGAGCCAGGCGTCGCGCAGGGTCAGCCACTGCGCCCACAGCTCCTCCTGACGCCATCGGTCGGCGGCGGTGGTCGGCAGCCAGCCACGCCCGTCGGCGGCGATCAGGCCCGCCGCGACCGCCAGCACCAGGTACAGCCAGCCGGCGTCCCCCCTGGCCACCTTGGCGAGGGCCCGGGTGGCGTCGCGCTTGGCGATCCCGCCGGAGGAGAGCCGGGACGGGGTGATCGTCTCGACCGCCTCCAGCAGGGCCGACATCGCGGAGATCGCCTCCAGAGCGGTGCCGAGGGCCGCGGAGTCGGTGCGCTCGGGCGGCTGCGGCGACGGGCCAGGCCGGCGGGGCGGCGGTGACCGGCGTCTCGAAGAGCCTGCCCTCGCGCAGCACCAGGGAGACCTCCCGGGGCAGCATGACCGTCTCCTCGTCGATCGGGCGCAGCAGCCGGTGCGCCAGCGCCAGGTCGATCGGGGAGGACGCCGTTCTCGGGCTGACCGGGCGGCGGGCGTGCGGCACATGGACCGGAAGGAGTCCACATCAGCCGGCTCAGTACCGGGAGCACACTCGGGCCGGCGGCCTGCAGCCTGTCGGGGATCTCGGCGTCGCTCAGCGGCTGGGCGGATGCGGGAGCCAGCCCGGCGGGGCTGGGCCCGAGCAGGGTGGCGGCCGCTCCGACCAGATGGACCCGGTCCTCCTCGGGCAGCACGAGCGCCAGGTCGATCAGATGGGCGACGGCGTCGTCCAGATCCTCGCGGGAGGGCAGCTCGCCGCGGGAGGGGGAGCCGGGGGTCTCGCGGGCGGCGGTGGACGCAGCCGTCGCATCGTCCAGAAGGTGGGACGCGAGATCATCGGCTGAGACGTCGCCCAGGGCGGCGATGGCCAGCGCGACCCGGTACTGCCAGCTGTCCAGGCTGTCGAGGGCGGCTCGCACCGAGGCTTGGGTGGAGGCTCGCTCGGCCATCTCGGTGAGCGATCTGGGCGCGGGGGTGACCAGATCCGGGCGCAGGCTGAGCAGGCGAGTCATCTCATCGGTGCCCATCCCCCGGATCACCGATGCCAGAGTCACGGTCATCGGCGCGGACCCCGAGTGGTCTGAGGGCTGAGTCTGCGGGCCCTGAGAGGCCGGCGGACCCTGCGGCGTCTGGCCGGGGCCGTCCACGTCGTCCCTGGGCGGCGGGGTGAGCGTCCTGTCGATGATGATCATGGCGGCGACCAGCAGCCCGATATTGGCCATCCAGCTGGCCCAGGAGAGCTGCTCCCACCCGCTGCGTGTCGGGCTGCCGAGCAGGCTGACGATCAGGACCATGGCGGTGGCTACGCCGTAGGCGCGCAGCAGGGGACGCCGGGCGACCGGATGACGCCAGGCGAAGTACCAGCCGGCCGCCAGCGCCGGAACCGACAGCCAGCTGGTGAGCGCCCCGGCGACGATGGCGATCACCAGACCCCAGCCGAGACCCCGGCACAGCGCGCCCAGACTCTTGTTGCCCGGCTGCGCGGGTCGCTCACCCATCAGGGCTGAGGGGGACGCCGGGCTCAGATTGAGCGCGCCCGCGGTGGGCATGGCGGGCCGGGGGATCGGCTGAGAGTCGGGCGGCGCCCAGTTCCCCGGGGCGGAGCTCCCGGAGGTCCCCGGGACCGGAGAGAGGGACCCGGGCGACAGGGACGCCGCCCGTCCGGCCGGTCCGGAGGAGGTCACGATGGGCTGCCGAGGATCGATCGCGGCAGCCGCGGCGACCCCACTGGCTCACCGACTCGGCGGAGGAGAAGGGGATCTGCGGGTCGCGCTGGGTTCCGGTCCGGGGAACGACGGCGTCCAGGGGAAGCTGCCGATCCGCGCGCAGATAGTCCCGCGGCGGCTCGGCCGGTTCGGGGAGTTCAGACGCGGAGGCGGTCGACGGCGCGGATGGATGGCCGGCGGAGCGGTCGGACGCAGCGACGTCCTCGAGCGGGGCGATCGCCGGCATCGCGAAGGCCAGCGGCGGTTCCACGGCGCCGGTGACGTCGGGCAGGGTCAGCGACCCGGAGCCGGGACGGCCCACCGGCGCAGGGCCGTCGTGAGTCGTCCGAGTACCGCTCATCGCAATCGCCCTGGTAGCCACAGTCCTATCTTAGGGAGGCCCGCGGCCGTTCCGGGGCGGCCCCGCGGGCGCGGACGGAGACCCAGGAGTTCAGAACGCTCACGAAAGTGTGCACAACGCGCAATCACACTGCGCGCATCGCTCATGAATGTGTCCATCGGCGATGAGTGCTCATAACCTCGGAATCAGTCTTGGAAGGACGCGCAGGCCATGATCGCCGCGCGTCATCGCAATCGTCGAGGGGGCTCCATCATGGAGGTCATCATCTGCAAGAACGCCGACGAGGCGGGGCATCGGGCGGCGGCGCGGATCGCCGCGGTGCTGGCCCGTCGTCCCGATCCGGTGCTCGGCGTCGCCACCGGGAGCTCCCCGCTGGCCACCTACAGCGCACTGGCCGAGCTGGTGCAGGCCGGCTCGCTCGACGTCTCCCGGCTGCGGGCCTTCGCCCTCGACGAGTACGTCGGGCCTGCCGACCAGCGACGAGCGCAGCTATGCCGCGACCATCCGCCACACGGTCACCGAGCAGCTCGGGCTCGATCCGGCCGGGGTGCACGTTCCCGACGGCCTGGCCGACGATCTGGTCGCCGGCTGCGCTGCCTACGAGAAGGCGATCAAGGACGCCGGCGGGATCGACGTCCAGATCCTCGGCATCGGCGGCAATGGGCACATCGGGTTCAACGAGCCCAGTTCCTCCTTCGCCTCCCGCACCCGGCTCAAGACGCTGGCGCCGCGCACCCTCCAGGACAACAAGCGGTACTTCTCCGAGGGCGAGAAGGTCCCGACCCACTGCGTCACCCAGGGCCTCGGCACGATCATGGACGCCCGCCATGTGGTGCTGCTGGCCAATGGCGAGAGGAAGGCCGATGCGGTGGCGGCTGCGGTGGAGGGCCCGGTGAGCTCGATGTGCCCGGCCTCGATCCTCCAGCACCACGAGCACGCCGTGGTCGTCGTCGACGAGGCCGCGGCCGCCAAGCTGAAGCTCGCCGACTACTACCGCTACGTCTGGGAGAACAAGCCCGAGGAGTACCAGGAGTTCTGAGCGGTCCCGTTCTCTCCGTCCTTTCCCTGCCGTCGCTGCCGTGCGGTCGGGTGCGGGTGGTGGCCGACGCCCCCACTTGCGCAACCCGTGCGACCTTGTAGGCTGGGTAGCCGATAGAACACAGACCTGGGAGCCGATGCGATCGGCTCCGTGAGCCGTCGTCGGGCCACATGGTGCCGGCGGCGGTTCTTCGTCCTCAGGGGCGCGGATCGCCATGAGCACGTCAGCACGAGCAACTGACACTGAGCAGAACTGAGGGAGTGAGCCAGCGATGCCAACCGGAAAGGTGCGTTTCTACGACGCCGCCAAGGGGTTCGGTTTCCTGACCAGGGACGGCGGTGGCGACGTCTACGTCAATGCGTCCGCCCTGCCCGCCGGCACGACGACACTCAAACCCGGCCAGAAGGTGGAGTTCGGGGTCGTGGAGGGACGCCGGGGGGAGCAGGCGCTCTCCCTGCAGCTGATCGAGACCCCGCCCTCGCTGTCCAAGGCGACCCGCAAATCGGCCGACCAGATGGCGGTCATCTGCGAGGATCTCATCAAGATGCTCGACCACATGGGCAACGGCTACCGGCACGGTCGCTACCCCGACGCCCGGACCGGGGCGAAGGTGGCCAAGATGCTGAGGGCCGTTGCCGACGAGTTGGAGTTGTGATGACCACACCGATCACCGATCCCGAGTTTGAGCCGACCCTGCCCGGTACGGGCCCTGCGGAGTCGGTCGACGCCGAGGCACCCGTTGCTGACGACCCGTCGGCTGCCGAGGCACCGGTCGCTGAGGTTGACGTGTCGGCTGTCGAGGTTGAGGTGCCGGTTGCCCAGGTTGATGTGCCGGATGTCGCAGCCGACGCGCCGGCTGTCGAGGCCGACGAGTCGGCCACACAGGCTGAGGCGCCGGCCCCTGAAGCGCCGGTTGCGGCGGTGGAGGGACCCACCCGCAAGCGGGCCGCTGCACGACCCAAGGCCGATCCGACCCTCGTCAAGGCCGTTGATCAGGCCCGCGAGGCCGCGGAGTTCCAGGCCGGCGATTTCGGCGTCGGGGAGCACCTGGGCTACGTCATCGAGGGCGACCGCGTGCTCACCCATCTGTTCGAGTGCCCGCATCCCGGCTACCGCGGCTGGCACTGGGCGGTGACGATGGCCCGTGCGCTGCGCGGGCGCAATGTCACCGTCGACGAGGTGACTCTGCTGCCCGGTGACGACGCCCTGATCGCGCCGGTGTGGGTGCCGTGGACCGAGCGCGTGCAGGCCGGCGACATCACCCCCGGCTCGCTGCTGCCGACTCCCGACAATGATCCGCGTCTGGAGCCCGGCTACACCGGGGGCGAGCTTGCCGCCGACCAGGATCCCGCGGAGTGGGCGGCCACCCGCGCGGTGGCCTCCGAACTCGGCCTGGGCAGGGAGCGGGTGCTGTCCTTGGAGGGTCGCGACCTCGCCGCTGAGCGCTGGCTCGACGGCCCGTCCGGTCCGGATGACTCCTACACCAAGCACGCTCCCGGCCAGTGCCAGACCTGCGGCTATTTCGTGAGGCTCCAGGGCGGCCTGGGGCGGCTGTTCGGGGCCTGCACCAACGAGTACTCCCCCTTCGACGCCCGCGTGGTGGGGATCGAGCACGGCTGCGGCGGACACTCCGATCTGGTGGAGAAGAAGCGCGGCATCGAGCTCCCGGAGCCGGTGTTCGACACCATCTCGGTGGACTCCTCCCTGTTCGACTGAGATTTTCCGAGGCGGATGGTCCCGATCACTCCCGATAGGTCCTGTTTCTGCACAGCGAGTGCAGATTTTCGGCGTGTCGGGAGTGATCGGGACCTCAGCGTCGCAGGGCCTCACCCCGCGGCCCGTAACACGATCGATCCGTTCACCTCAGTACGATGCTGCGCGTGTCCGTGACTCCCACATATCCTGAACCGCACAGCAGACTCGATCGGTGGTTCGAGCTCACCCAGCGTGGCTCGAGCTGGTCCAAAGAGGTCCGCGGCGGCATCGTGACCTTCTTCACGATGGCCTACATCCTCGCCCTGAACCCCCTCATCATCGGCGCCGCCGCCGACAAGAACGGCCATCTCCTCAACGGCGCCCCCAAATTCCTCGACGCCGCGGGCAAGACCCTCAACGTCGCCGCCATCGACCAGAACAAGATGATGGTGCTGGCGGTCACCGCCCTGGTCGCCGGCGTGATGACCATCTTCATGGGCATCTACGGCCGGTTCCCCCTCGGCATCGCCGCCGGCCTCGGCATCAACTCCCTGCTCGCCTTCACCGTCGCGCCGACCATGACCTGGCCCCAAGCCATGGGCCTGGTGGTCTGGGAGGGCATCCTCATCTTCGTCTTCGTCATCTCCGGGGTCCGCGAGATGATCTTCCGGGCGGTGCCGCACAGCCTCCGCGCGGCCATCGGCGTCGGCATCGGCCTGTTCATCGCCTTCGTCGGCCTGGTCGACGCCGGCGTGGTCCGGCCCGGCGCCGGCACCCCGGTCGAACTCGGCATCGGCGGCTCCCTGGAGGGCTGGCCGATCTTCGTCTGCGTGGTCGGTTTCATTGCCGTGGTGATCCTCTACGTCAAGAAGGTCAAGGGGGCGATGCTCATCGCCATCGCCGGCGGTTCGATTCTGGCCGTCATCATCGAGGCGATCGGGAAGATCGGGCCGCACATCGGCGATCAGAACCCCACCGGCTGGGCCCTCAACGTCCCGCGGCTGCCTCCGGCGTCCAGCTTCTCCTGGCCCGATCTGGGCCTGGTCGGCAAGGTCGACCTGTTCGGCGGCTTCCTCAAGGACGGCCACTTCAACATCGCCACCTTCATCGCCGTCATCCTCATCGTGTTCTCCCTCATGCTGGCCGACTTCTTCGACACCATGGGCACCGTCGTGGCGATCGGCGCCCAGGCCGGGATCAACGACTCCGAGGGCAACCCGCCGCACCTCAAGGAGATCCTGATGGT
This sequence comes from Acidipropionibacterium sp., assembly GCA_022647765.1. GTDB lineage: Bacteria > Actinomycetota > Actinomycetes > Propionibacteriales > Propionibacteriaceae > Acidipropionibacterium. Next base: position 23,744 of record JALCLH010000009.1, on the reverse strand, counting down.
CGACTCGCTGGCCGCGGTCGCCGGCGGCCTGGGCTCCTCATCCTCGAACACCGGCTTCATCGAGTCCTCTGCCGGCGTCGGCGAGGGCGCCCGGACCGGCATGGCCTCGTTGGTGACCGGCATCGCCTTCCTGCTGTCGATGTTCATCTCCCCGATCATCACCATGATCCCCTCGGAGGCCGCCGCCCCGGTGCTGATCTTCGTGGGCTTCCTGATGATGTCCCAGGTCACCGTCATCCACTGGGACGACGTCGTCGAGGGTCTGCCGGCCTTCATCGCGATCATCCTGATGCCCTTCGCCTACTCGATCACCGCGGGCATCGGCGCAGGCTTCATCCTCTACTGCATCACGAAGACGGTGGTCGGCAAGGCGCGTCAGGTGCACCCGATCCTCTGGGTGGTCTCCGCGCTGTTCGTGGTCTACTTCGGCCAGGGACTGCTGCTCGGCGCCTTGAACTAGCGCCCGGAGGGAAGACGCCGTTCACGTCGTCTTCCCGGCGGGTCACATGGTCGTCTTCTCGACGACACTCTGACCGACATGCCACACCACGAACAGATCGGGGGCGCGGCGTCCGACATCGGGCGCCGCGTCGCTCCATTCCGGGAACTGGGCGAGGAAGGCGATCAGATCGACGACCAGGTCGTGGCTCGGTCCCGTCACCCGCTCGCAGATAGCCGACAGCGCCTCGGAGGTCGCGGTGACGTGGGCGTCGCGGGAGTAGCCGGTGCGCATCCCGGGGGCCGGCCGCAGCGGGATCTGCGGATCTCCGCCGAACAGACGCCGCAGCGACAGCTCGCTGGGCAGCCCGGCCCGGGCCAGGTCGAACTCGAAATCGTCGGCCTGCCCGGCGTCCAGCACCATGGTGTGGGTGCCCCAGGACAGCTTGTTGAGCCACAGGTCGAAGACCCGCCAGCAGCGGGTCAGCCGGTCCGGGGCGACATAGCGGCCGGCGATGAGATCCTCGACGTCGTTGGGGGTGGGCCAGTTGACCGGCAGGATCGGCGCGGCCGGATCGGTGCGCGTCACCGGGCGCAGCTTGGACCACAGCCCCCTGCGGCGCGGCGCATCGGGCACGCTGAAGTACTCCTGCGCCCAGCCGCGAAGCGCGCGTGCCTGTGCTTCGTCGGCTCCGAAAATATCTCGAACATCGTTGATCGAGATGGCGTGAAGCCGTAACTCACCCATGAGACCACCGTACCGATCACAGGTCGCAACTATCGTTGATTCCGTGAATCCCCGCTCGAGGCAGTATGTCGTGACGACCGCCCTGGTGCTCATCGTGGCCCTCGTGGTGATCGGCGCGCTGGTCGGGATGAAGTGAGCCTCGGCCGCGCCGTCCGGGGCATCCCACAGATGCGCGTGGCAGGATGGCAGATCGTGACCAGAAGCACAGCGCGGCGCCTGCTGCAGATCCTCGGCTGCGCCGTGGCGGGCTGGCTGCTCATCGCCGCGCCCGGCCGTCGCGGCCCCGTCGGAGATGTCCATCGACGTCTCCGGAATCTCCTCACCGGTGGGGATGGCCGCCGACACCGACGGGAACTGCTACTGGGTGACCGACGGCAGACCGGCGACCACCAGGACGCTGATCGCGGTCGACAGCAGCGGACGCCGCAGCAAGACCGTGTCCTGGAAGGCCACCACCACCGACGTCCAGGCCCTGGCCTGGGCCAAGGGAAACCTCTATGTCGGTGATATCGGGGACCCGAAGGCCACCCGCGACCACATCCAGGTGCTCAGCCCCAACTCCCTCAGCGGATCGAGCGCCTCCTGGCGGGCGTGGGACATGGTCTACCCCGACGGCGCGCGCGACGCCGCGGCGATGGCGGTCAGCGCCAAGGGCAACATCTACATCATCAGTCGGGGAAGCTCGCCGGCCATCTACCGCGCCCCCTCCACGTTGAGCCGCGACGGCGACAACACCCTGATCAAGGCGGCCTCCGCGCCCTCGGGGGTCACCGACGCCGTCTTCACTCCCGACGGCCAGAAACTCGTCCTGAGAACGGCGAATACGCTCACGGTCCTGGACGCCTACACCTGGAAGACGCTCTCCACCGCGACGATCTCGCCGGCCGGGGGTCAGGCCATCGCCTCCGATCTGGCCGGCAAGGGACTGCTGCTCAGCGGATCCTCGACCGCCGTCCAGGCGATGGACATGCCCGCCCCCGGCGCCAGAGCGACCCCGGCGGCGTCCTCATCCGCAGCCCACGCCACCGGGGCGAACTCCTCGAAGTCCACCGCGAACTCCAGGAGCGGCACCCTGTTCACCCTGATCGGCGCCGGGGTGCTGGCCCTGCTCGCCGCGGTGATCGTCTACCGGGCGCGCTGAGCTCCCGCGGCGCCGTCAGCTCATCAGCTCAGGACGCCGTCAGGCCATCCGCTCCAGGATCCAGTCCAGGCAGGACACCAGGGCCGACACATCGTCGGGCTCCACCGAGGCGAAGGTCCCGACCCGGATCTGATTGCGCCCCAGCCCGCGGTACGAGTCGATGTCGACGATGCCGTTGTCACAGGCGATCTGGCAGAGTCGGCCGGAGTCGATCGAGGAGTCCAGGTCGATCGTGACGACCACCGGGCTGCGCAGCCCGGGATCGGAGACGAACGGGGTGGTCAGCGGATTGGTCTCGGCCCAGCGGTAGAGGATGTCCGAGCTGGTGCGGGTGCGCTCGGCGGCCCACGACATTCCGCCGTGCTCGAGCAGCCAGGAGATCTGGGCGTCGAGCATCACCAGGGTGGCGATCGCCGGGGTGTTGAGGGTCTGGTCCTTCAGGGAGTTCTCCAGTGCCAGGCTCAGGTTGAGGATGTCGGGCACCCAGCGGGCCGAGGAGGTGAGCTCCTCAGAGCGGGCGATCGCCGCGGGGGAGAGCAGCGCCACCCACAGGCCGCCGTCGGAGGCGAAGTTCTTCTGCGGGGAGAAGTAGTAGGCGTCCACCTGGGAGATGTCGGCGTCGATCCCGCCGGCCGCCGAGGTGGCGTCGATGAGCACCAGGGCCGAGTCGTCGACGTCGTCGGGGCGCTTCACCGGGGCCACCACCCCGGTGGAGGTCTCGTTCTGGGCCCAGGCGTAGACGCCCGCGGCATAGCTGGCGCGGGGCAGCGCGAGCCGCCCGGCAGGGGCCTCGAAGACCGCCGGGTCGGCCAGGAATGGCGCCTTCAGCAGGGTGTTGGCGAACTTGCGGGTGAAGGATCCGTAGACGCCGTTCGCCGACCGGTGCTTCACCAGGCAGGAGGCGGCCATCGCCCAGAACAGGGTGGCCCCGCCATTGCCCAGGGCGACCTGGTAGCCGTCGGGCAGCCGGTACAGCTCGGCCAGCCCGGTGCGGATGGAGTGCACGAGATTCTTCACCGGAGGCTTGCGGTGGGATGTGCCCAGCACCGAGCCGGGGGCAGCCAGGGACTCCACCACCTCGCGTCGGATGCGGGAGGGCCCGGACCCGAAACGCGGGTCCTGGGGCAGCAGATCGGCCGGGATCGTCAGCTCAGACATAGCTGGATTCTCCCAGTTCGCGGCTCCCGCGGGGGCGCTGTCCACGGACGGGCCTCCCTCACCACCCGGTTGTGGAAGGATTGTGCGCGAACACCATCGGAGGTCAGCATGATCATCTCGTCGCGGCATGTCATCGGCCCGGACGGGTCCGCCGGGCCGGCCACCATCACGATCGAGGCGGACCGGATCGTCGACGTGGCGCCCGGAGTGCTGGACGCCGAGCACGAGGTCGACGAGTGGATCCTCCCCGGCTACGTCGACACCCACTGTCACGGGGCCGCCGGCGCGAACTTCTCCGATCCCGATCCGGACAAGGTCCGGGCGGCCATCGCCTACCACCGCTCCCAGGGCGCCACCACGCTGTTCGCCAGCACCGTCACCGAGGACATGGACGATCTGGTCGATCAGATCGGGCGTATCCGCAAGTTCTGCGCTGCCGGCGAACTCGACGGCATCCATCTCGAGGGCCCCTTCCTGGCGGAGTCGCGCAAGGGCGCCCACAACATCGATCTGCTGCGCGATCCGACCCCCGGCCGGGTCTCCCGGCTGCTGGACGCCGGCGGTGAGGATCTGCGGATGATCACCCTGGCGCCGGAGCGCCGGTGCGGCATCGAGGCCGTCCAGACGATCGCGGCGGCTGGCGTCCACGCCGCCTTCGGGCACTCGGAGGCGGATGCGGCGACCGCCCGGGACGCCGTGGACTCGGGGGCCGACATCGTCACCCACCTGTTCAACGCGATGGCCCCGATCCATCACCGCAAGCCGGGTCCGGTGCCGTGGATGCTCACCGACTCCCGGGTGATGTGCGAACTTATCTGCGACGGCGTCCACCTCGCTCCCGATGTGATCCGGATGGCCGTGCAGGCCGCCGGCCCGGAGCGGATCGGGCTGGTGACCGATGCGATGAGCGCCACCGGCCAGCCCGACGGCGACTACATGCTCGGCAGCCTCGCGGTGCGCGTCGTCAACGGCTCGGCCCGGCTGCTCAATCCCGACGGCAGTCTCGGCGCGATCGCGGGCTCCACCCTGACCCTCGGCCGGGCCGTCGAGTTCGTGGTGAGCACGGTCGGCATTCCGCTGCCCCAGGCCGCGATGATGGCGTCGACGACGCCGGCGCGCTGGCACGGGCTGGACGCCGGGGTGATTGCTGCCGGACGGCGGGCGGACCTGTGCCTCACCAGCGGGACCGGGCACCTTCAGCGGGTGATCCGGGCCGGTCGGGAAGTGCGGGCCGCCGATCCGCGTTGAGGAGCATAGCCAGAGGTTGGGCCGGACGGCCCGCGGGTCACGACGGAGGGGAATTGTGAGCGGGGAACTCATCGACACCACAGAGATGTATCTGAGGACTCTCTACGAGCTGCTGGAGGAGGGCATCGAGCTTCGCCGTGCCCGGATCGTCGAGCGGCTGCACCAGTCGGGCCCGACGGTCTCGCAGACCGTGGCGCGGATGGAGCGCGACGGGCTGCTCATCGTCAAGCCCGACCGCACGATCGAGTTCACTCCGCAGGGCCACAACCAGGCGGTCAACGTGATGCGCAAGCACCGGCTCGCGGAGTGTCTGCTCACCCAGGTGATCGGGCTGGACATCTCGCTGGTCCACGACGAGGCCTGCCGTTGGGAGCATGTCATCTCCGACGCGGTGGAGGACCGGCTGATCGTCATCCTCGACGACCCGGACAACTCCCCCTACGGCAATGCCATTCCGGCGATGGGGCAGTACACCCGCACCGACTCGGCCGCCTCCTTCCGCGACGACTCCCGGCCTCTGGCCGAGTCTCTCCTGAATGCCGGGAAGGCCGGGAGCGCCGGAGACGCCGAGCAGCAGGTGCGGATCGTCCGGCTGACCGAGCACTTCCAGGCCACCGAGCCGAATCTGGCGACCGCAGACCGGATCGGCCTGACCATCGGCGCGACGGTCGGCGCCCGGATTCAGCAGGATCTGGTGGTGATCACCGGAGCCGAGGGATCCGCCGAGTTCTCCGAGCACGACGCCGACGGCATCTTCGTCGCACCGGTCGCGGCCGGCTGACATGGGCGAGAGGGATCTGAGATGAGACTCCTCCCGGTTCACGAGCTGGCCCGCCGGGCGGGGCTGGGCGCTCAGGAGGACCCCTGGCCCGACTACCTGGCGCGATTCCACGCAGAGCGGCCGGGGGTGATCCAGGAGGTGCTGAGCCGCAGCATCGCCGGTCAGCGCAATCCCTACTCCTGGCTGGCCCGTGCGGTCTCGCGTTCGGTCGTATCGGTGGCCGATGTCGAGTGCGGGGCCGGCGCCCTGGCCCGGGAGCTGGACGACGGCCGCCGCCGGGTGATCGGGATCGAGGATTCCGCCCCGGAGCTGGAGACCGCGATGGGCACCGGATCGCAGTTCATCAGCTGGGTGCGCGGGTCCGTCGACAATCTGCCGCTGGCCGATCATTCGATGGACGCCGTCGTCACCTCGATGGGCATGGTGACCGTCCCAGACCCGCGCCTGCTGGTCGACGAGGCCTCACGGGTGCTGCGTCCCGGCGGGGTCTTCGCCTGCATGGCCCCCACCATCCGGCCGCTGCCGATGGCCCTGGCCCGTCAGGCCGCGGCGCTGACCGCCCGGGTCGGCTCCACGCCGAGCTTCCCGGGGGCGCTGGAACTGCGGATGACCGACCTGCTCGCCCAGCGCGGGCTGCGCAAGGTGGAGGACGCGCGGTCCTGCTATGTGTTCACGGTGCGCGACGCCGCCGACGCCGATCTCATCATCAATGCGATGTACCTGCCCGGATCGACGCCTGCCAGACGCCGTTCGGCGCGGGACTGGCTGGTGCGCCGTGCCCAGGACAAGGGCCAAGTGGAGCTGCCGATCCCGATGCGCCGGGTGGTGGCCCTCAAGGATCCCGAACCGGCGTCCGCGATCGTGTGAGCCGGTCTTCTGAGGGAATAGCGGTCCGCCGGGCCGTGTTTCCTTCAAAGATGAAGTCTGGTCATGCCCGGTAGATATCGGGATGATTTTCTGTCGAACCACGCTCACACGGAGGAAGCCATGGCAACGGTCGCCCTGAACGAGGAGAATTTCGCCTCGACGATCGACTCGAATGATGTCGTGCTCATCGACTTCTGGGCGGGCTGGTGCAACCCGTGCATGCGCTTCGCCCCGATCTACGACGCCGCCAGCGAACGCCACCAGGATGTCACCTTCGCCAAGGTGGACACCGAGGATCAGCAGAACCTCGCCGGGGCCCTGGAGATCACTTCGATCCCGACCCTGATGGCCTTCCGCGCGGGCTATCTGGTGTTCCGCCAGGCCGGTCTGCTGCCCGGATCGGCGCTGGACGACCTCATCTCCCAGGTGAAGGAGCTCGATCCCGCCGAGCTCACGAAGCAGGCCGAGGCCGCGCGCTCCGACGTGTAGTCTGGCGCTCGCCTGGCAGCCCGCCGACGGACGCGCCAGCCACGACGTGGAGGCTGATGCCAGGACCATGGATGTAGCACTTCCCGCCGACGGGACCGATCAGTCCGATATCGGTGAACTGGTGGCGACCACGCCGCCGTCCGGGAAGTACCGGGGCATCGTCGCCCTGACCGCGGTGGCCACCCTCGGCTCGCTGCTCTTCGGCTACGACACCGGCGTCATCTCCGGCGCCCTGCCGTACATGTACATGCCCGGAAGCGCGGGCGGGCTGGCCCTCAACCCGGTGGAGGAGGGACTGATCGGCGGGGTGCTGCTGATCGGCGCGGCCGTCGGGGCGGCCTTCGGCGGAACGATGTCGGACCGCTGGGGCCGGCGTCACAACCTCATGGTGCTGGCCGTGCTGTTCCTCATCGGAGCTGTGGGCACGGCGCTGGCCCCCGACATTCTGGTGATGTATCCGTTCCGCTTCGTTCTGGGCTTCGCCGTCGGAGGGGCGTCCGCGACCGTGCCGGTCTACCTGGCCGAGTCGGCGCCCAAGCGCATTCGCGGCACGGTGGTGGCGATCGACCAGCTGATGATCGTCACCGGTCAGCTGCTCGCCTTCGGGATGAACGCCGTCATCAATGTGGCGAACGGCGGTCCGCAGATCACCGTGACCGCCAACCACAACGTCGATCAGCTCGGCATCGGCACCGGACAGCGCTCCTGGGACTCGATCCTGGCCCTGCAGACGAGCAAGGGCGGCCCGCTGGACGATGCCCAGTTCCACGCCTTCATCGACAATCTGGTGATCACCGCGGGCAACGGAGCCGCCTGGCGGTGGATGCTGGTGCTCTGCTCGCTGCCCGCGATCGCACTGTGGGTCGGCATCCGTCTGATGCCGGAGTCGGCCCGCTGGTACCTCGTGAAGGGGCAGATCCGCGATGCGATCGGCTCCCTCAAGCGGGTCCGCAATCCCGCGAAGGACGGGCCGCTGGAGGTCGAGGTCGCCGAGATGATCGAGACCCGGCGCCACGAGGCTGCTCGGGCCGAAGAGTTGGGCAACCTCGCCGCGGTGTGGCGGACGCCGTGGCTGCGCAAGCTGCTGTTCATGGGCATCTTCCTGGCCATCATCAACCAGACCACCGGCGTCAACACGATCATGTACTACGCGCCGAAGGTGCTGGAGTACGCCGGAATGACCACCAGCGCATCGATCACCGCCCAGGTGGCCAACGGCGTCACCTCGGTGATCGGTGCGACCCTCGGCCTGTGGCTGATCTTCCGGTTCAGACGCCGGCAGTTGCTCATCTTCGACGTCTTCGGGGTGGCCGTTGTGCTGCTGGCCGTTGCCGGCGTCTTCCAGTTCGCGATCGCACCGCACATCGCCGACGGCACCCGGCCGCCGTCCTGGGCGCCCTTCCTGGTGCTGGCCATGATGGCGATCTTCATGCTCATCGTGCAGTCCACCAACGGCACCGTGGTGTGGACCATGCTCGGCGAGATGTTTCCCTCCACCGTGCGGGGAGTGATGAACGGCACGGCGATCTTCTTCAACTGGACCGTCAACGCGATCATCACCTTCACCTTCCCGTCGATGATCGCCGGGCTCGGGGGAGCTGTCACCTACGCCATCTACGGCGTGCTGAACCTCGTGATCGGGATTGTCCTCATCAAGATCATGCCCGAGACCTCCGGGAGATCCTTGGAGCAGATCGAGACCTACATGGAGGAGAGGTTCTCCTGAGACCGGAGAACCATCAGGGGAACGCGGGGTACTGGAACCTACTGGAACGTACTGGAACATCAGCATGTGACAGTAGATGGAACAGTGACGGGTGGCCGTGCCCGCGTGTTTACAACACTATCGCTGAACCCGTGCGCCCCGCTGCCACTTACAGGAACACTGTTACAGTAGCTGTATGAATCCCGCATCTGTTGATCGTGCACTGGGCCTGCCAGTCGAGCAGCGGGCGAACGCTCTCATCGCTCTGCCCGAGAGTCAGTGGTACGACCGCAAGTCTGGTCGTATCAAGGCGAAGGACCTCGCACGTCACATTGTCGCCTTCGCCAATGCTGAGGGCGGAGTCATCGCGCTCGGGCTCAGCGACGGAAGGGTGGACGGTGTCAGTCCCGAGCAGGCCAACAGCTTCCGACAGGTGGTTGTCGATCACATTCGTCCCCCACTTCGGCTCACATTCGAGGAATTCGAAGTCCGTGTCGCCGGGCAAGGCCTCGATCAGGCGGACGCGCCCATGAGGCGGACGGTCATGATCATTAAAATCGACCCAAGCCCCTCTGCGCACGAGACCAATGATGGCAGCTGCTTTCTCCGTGTAGGGGACGAGTCGCGTCGACTTTCGTATCTGCAGCGGCGGGAGCTCGAACTCGATCGAGGACACGAGGCGTTCGACGGGATGCCCGCTCACGCGACCATCCATGATCTCGATCCCCAGCAGCTCGCCCTGTACACGCATGCTATTGGCTCGTCCAGTGCCGAAGGGATGCTCGTGGCCCGCAGCCTGCGAACGCAGAATGGCGGCTTGACCGTGGCAGCCGATCTGCTCTTCGGGTCCGATCCGCAGCGAGAGTTCCCCAGTGCCGAGGTACGGGTGTTGCGGTACGACGAAAACTCACGTGGCACCGGCGTACGCATGACGTTGCGGGCTGACGGGGATCAGCGTTTCCGTGGATCGATTCCCACTCAGATTGACGCGGCAACCGAATGCATCCGCAAGCTCATGCCGACTCGGCAAGTGCTCGACACCGCGGGTCGATTCGAGACGCAGTCCATCATCCCGGAAGAGGCATGGCTGGAAGGATTGGTCAACGCGGTCGTGCACCGCTCGTACTCCATCTCTGGCGACCATATCCGCATCGAGTTGTTCCCCAATCGCATCGAGATCACCAGCCCTGGCAGGTTCCCTGGCCTCGTTGATCCTCGTCGACCGCTCGATATTGCCCGGCATGCGCGTAATCCCCGCATCGCGCGGGTCTGCAGCGATCTGGGCATCACGCGCGAGCTAGGCGAAGGCATCCGCCGTATTGTCGAGACGATGCGAGCGCGCGGACTCTCCGACCCCGTCTATGAGCAGAGCACTAGTTCGGTGCACCTGACCCTCATGGCCGCGGACGCTCTCCCCGCGGCGCTCAAGGCACGCCTTAGTGAGATCGAACGTCGGGCCCTCGACGTATTGCGTCGCGCACAGCAGCCACTGAGCACCGGCCAGATCGCTGAGGTGCTGGGCGTCGCACGGCCGACCGCCGCGCGGCATCTACGCGCGCTGCGCGACGCGGGTCTAATCGTGTGGGAAGGCCAGTCCCCACGAGACCCAAGAGCAAGCTGGCGCTTGGATTAAGGCACCTACTGGAACGTACTGGAACCTACTGGAACATCAGCATGTGACAGTAGGTGTGACAGCTCTGGGGACGAACCCACCACATGAGGTCGTCGCCGTTTCAGACCGCCGGCAGTCATGCCGGTCCGACGCAGTTGCCAGTTGGTGCGCTGGTCATGGCGTGCTCCTCTCGCCGGAGAGAACCACCTGTGAGCGCCGGAGCGGGTGCAAATCGCCCCCGACTGGCAGCGCCCTCGACTTCCATCCCTTGTCAGGACCATATTGGATTGCGGCCCCGAGAGGATTCGAACCTCCGACACATGGTTTAGGAAACCACTGCTCTATCCCCTGAGCTACGGGGCCACGACGGCCATCGGCCAGACCTCACTAGCCTAGTGTCCGGGCACCGCACCGGCAATTCTGATCCGCCAGGAGACGACTTCCCCGCACCCCTCGTGCGACTGCGCGCACAGCCTCTAGGATCGGAATGCCGACACTCGATCCGGAAGGACGTACCAGGATGAGCAAAGCAGGGCTTGCCGCGGCGCAGCGGAAGATGACCGAGGCGGGGGTCGACCAGGTCGCCATCGACGTCTTCGCCTCCTACTACCGACAGCTGGAGGAGGGTCGCACCGGCATCATCGGCGAGGACACCATCCGCCCGCTGGTCGATCCGCCGAAGCTCCATGAGGCAGACGTCGACGACCAGGCCGCCGCCGAGGCTCTCGATCGCACCGTGATCATCAAGCTGAACGGCGGTCTGGGCACCTCGATGGGTCTCGACAAGGCGAAATCGCTGCTGGAGGTGCGCGACGGCAAGACCTTCCTCGACATCGTCGTGGAGCAGGTGCTCGCAGCCCGGAGTCGCTACGGAGCGCGCCTTCCACTGTTGTTCATGGACTCCTTCAACACCCGGGAGGACACCCTCGCCCACCTGGGCCGGTACTCGGAGCTGGCGGTCGACGGCCTGCCGCTGGACTTCCTGCAGAACGAGGAGCCCAAACTGCGGGCCGACGACCTCACCCCGGTGGAGTGGCCCCAGGATGCGAGCCTGGAGTGGTGCCCGCCCGGCCACGGCGACCTCTACACCGCCCTGCTCGGCTCCGGAGTGCTGGAGAAACTGCTCGCCGCGGGCTACAAGTACGCCTCGGTGTCCAACGGCGACAACCTCGGTGCCGTTCCCGACGCCAAACTGGCCGGGTGGTTCGCGGCCTCCGGCGCCCCCTACGCGGCCGAGCTGTGCCCGCGCACCATCAACGACAAGAAGGGCGGGCATCTGGCGATCCGCCGGTCCGACGGCCAGCTCATCCTGCGCGACACCGCCCAGACCGCACCGGAGGAGATGGCCTACTTCACCGACGAGCACCGCCACCCCTTCTTCCACACCAACAACCTGTGGTTCGACCTCGAGGCGCTGCGCCGAGTCCTCGAGGAGCGGCACGGGGTGCTCGGCCTTCAGCTCATCCGCAATGAGAAGACCGTCGACCCCACAGACGCCGGCTCCACGCCGGTGATCCAGATCGAGTCTGCGATGGGCGGAGCGATCGAGGTCTTCCCCGGCGCCACCTGCATCGTCGTGGACCGGTCGCGGTTCCTGCCGGTCAAGACGACCAACGAGCTGCTGCTGCTGCGATCGGACATCTATTCGCTGGACGCCGACTCGCACCTGGCCAAGAACACCGACACCGTCTGCGAGATCGATCTGGACTCGCACTTCTACAAGAAGATCCGCGATTTCGAGGTGCGGATTCCCGATCCGCCGTCATTGCGGGACGCCACCCGGCTGGCGGTGGAGGGGGACTGGACCTTCGGGGCGGGCGTCGAGGTCAGCGGCGAGGCGCACCTGGCGGCGGACTCCGGCCCGGCAACCGTGCCGGACGGGAGTCGTCTCAGTGGTGAGGTGACGCCGGATGACTTCTGATACTGCCGGGGCGCGGTGCTGGCGAGCGGTCGCGGCGGTGCTGACCGGCCAGAGACTGGCCTGCCCCCCGGGACGCCGACTGGCAGGCCGAGATCTGGTCGGCTGGCTGTCGACGCAGGGGTGGGACGCCGCCCGCCTGACGGCTCGCCGCCACGCCTGCCAGCAGGAGCGCCGGGTCTGGCCCGAACCGCTGCCCGATGATCCTGGCGGCCGGCCTGGAGTTCGCCCGCTACTCCGCGCTGCTCGCCGAGGTGAGACGCCTCACCGGCCTGGACGGGCTGTCGGCACGGATCCACCACGGCCCTATCGTGATCGGCCCGGATGAGAAACGGCTGCTGCGCGAGGTGCCCCCGCACAGCGTCCAACGCTGAGGGGCATCCCTACGCAGCAGCCGTTTCCTGTTGCCGGAATGGCGTCACTTCTGGTTGGCGCGCAGCAGCTCGCGGATGTCGGTGAGGAGCTCCTCGGAGGTCGGAGGAACGTCCTCCTCCTCAGCGTGGCTGAGCTTGCTCTTGGCGAACTGGAACGGCTTCACCAGGCCGAAGTAGATGATGAAGGCCATGATGACGAACGACACGACAGCGGTGATGAAAGCGCCGACGGGGACTCCACCCGGCTGGAAGGAGGAGAAGTTCGGGGTCCCTCCGAGCTTGCCGATCAGATCCATCACGATCGCGGTGAACGACTTCACCACGTCGCCGAAGGCCGCGCCAAGAATGAATGCCACGGCAAGCTCAATGAGATTGCCCTGCATCAGAAAATCTTTGAAACCCTTCATTTAACCCCTTCAGTTCGTGACCGATGCGGGCGAGGCCGAACCGGCGTTGATGTCAATCACGCAACAGACTAGTGGTGCGACTGAGGAATTGTCGTGTCCGACCGGCGATGTTCACTGTGGGGAAAGAGCTCGAGTCGAACGAGCGTGCGGCTCACGCCAATGGGGATCAGGTCATCACGATCCCGATTCCCTGACTGGTGGCCCGGGTGGCGATCCGGGCGGCGCTGTCGGGATCGGTCGACACGACGATGACCGCGACCTCCCCGGACGGTGACAAAGCGCCCGCGCCCGAGGAGTCGTTGAGCACGGACTTCACCACTGCGGACGAGGCCAGGGTCTCGGCCTCGAGCCCGTCGCCTGGCCATCACCACGCGCACCGACTGGCCGACCCGCAGCATGGCCAGGGTGGCCGGATCGGAGATCCGGATCGCAGGTGAGCGCCTGACCGGGGCCGGCCCTCGGCGCCGACAGCAGGTCGGAGCGGGTGAGGATGGCGCCCCGGGGGCGATCTGCGACGAGGGTCTGGCCGGCAGCCTGGTCGACGGCGTCCAGAGCTCCGGCCGGGAGCAGGCGACTGGGCACCTGAACCACCGCCAGGCCGGCGTCGGTGATCTGCGAGCCGCCGGAGAGCGGTCGCGCGGCGGTGAGCGCGGGGACCGTCGCGGCCTGCTCATCGGCGCCGGGATGGGCGATCAGCCAGACCGCCGCGGCGACCAGGAGGGCCGCCAGGCCGCGGCGGTGCCGGGCGATGGCGACGTGGAGTGCGCGCCCGAGCGGCATGCGCGCTCTGGTGCGTTTCGGGCGTCCTGCGGACGCAGGGGCGGAGGATTCGGAACGAAGGTGTCTTCTCACACCACTACTTATAGGGGCCGCCGAAGGAAATCAGCGGTTTTCCACAGGGCAGTTTCAAATCAGTTCGCAGCGGCCGGGGCTGTGGATGACGCCGGTGCGCTGCTGGTGGCGTCCGAGCCGGTGGACTTCGATGCGCCGGCGGACGCGTGCTCCTCGTGGGCGGCCGGGGCGGCGGCTGCAGTGGCCCCGTGAGTGTGATTGTCGGTGGAGTAGAAGCCGGATCCCTTGAACACCACGCCGACCGCGCTGAAGACCTTGCGCAGCTTGCCATTGCAGGAGGGGCAGGAGGTGAGTGCGGCGTCACTGAACCGCTGGACAACCTCGAGATCGCGTCCGCACTGGGTGCAACGGTACTGATAAGTCGGCATGCTCTCCTCGATCCGGTCCGATCACTCGATCAGGCGACGTCAATATGGTAGGTGACGTACGCCGATGGTCCGAATTCGGGCAGCGGAACATCGCTATCCGCGCAGCGGAGCAGGGTTATCCGCGCAGCGGAATCAGGCGGGTGGGCGTCAGGACGGCGTCCACCGCCAGATCCCACGGGTCGTGGGGCAGCAGGGGCACCAGCTCGGAGTCGTCGACCAGTGCCCAGACCGGGACGCCGGGGCGCCGGGCGGCCAGGGCGCGGTCGTACCAGCCGCCGCCGGCGCCCACCCGGTGACCGGTGCGATCCACCCACAGCGCCGAGCAGAGCACCAGGTCGGCGCAGGCTCAGGGCGTCCGGTGGCAGCTCCGGGCCCGACGGTTCGGGAATGCCCCACAGCCCGTCGCGCAGCCGACCGGGCTCGTACCAGGCCCAGGCCGGCTCGTGACGACCGTGCCCGGCGCCGTCGGTGAGCAGCGGGGCGAGCACTCGGACGCCGTCCGCGGCCAGATTCTCGGCCAGCCTGAGGGTGCCCGGGTTCCCGAGGCCGCGACAGGTACAGGGCGACGGTGCCGGGAGCTGAAGCCGGGGAGCCGCCGGTGGTGAGGCCGAGGCCGGCGATCTCGCGGACGCCGACCCGCGCCCACCCGGCGTCCCGACTGCTGATCTGCTCAAGGCTCAGGGCGGCTCTGCGACGCCGTCCGAGCCGGCGCCAGGCCTCCTTCGAGTCGCCCGGGCGGCCGTCTGGAAGGAGTAGCGAGGGCATGATCGCAGCCTAGCGGCCGCGTCAGCCGGTACGCCCGGTGCGAAGACCGTACGCTGAGGCCATGGCGCTGTTCCACAGGAAGAAGTCTGACGAGGGGATGTCCGACCGTGCACCGCTGGAGCTGCCGGGGGCTCCCGATGACGATGCCAGCGGGCGGCGCGCGATGGAGGATCACCGGGAGTTCCTGCTCTCCCTGGTCAAGCCGCTGATCCCCTTCGGACTGAGCATCGGCGACGCGCTCGGGCTGGAGCTGTGCGAGGAGGTGCCCGCCCCGGGCGACGTGCCGCGGGTCACCACCGCGGCTGATCGACGGGTTCGCCCTGGACTCGGCGGTGACCACCCGTGCCGGGAATCCCTACCCGGTGAGTCTTCAGGTGGACCGGCGTCCACCCAGCCCGGTCGTGCAGGGCACGGCGGTGGGCGTGAGGCCGGGCGACGAGCTGCCGGCCGGGGTGGACTGCGTGGTGCCGGCGGAGTCGCTGGACCACGAGGGCCAGGTGCATCTCACCGCGCCCGTGCGACCGTGGAGCGGTTGCCGGCTGGCCGGGTCCGACTTCGCCGCCGGGGACACCATCCTGGCCGGCGGTCGCGTGCTGCATCCCGCGACCATCGCCCTGCTCGCGGCTCCGGCGTCGACAAGGTGCTGGCGCGGCCGAGGCCCCGGGTGGTCGTGCTGGGCACCGGCGGGGGAGGGCTCGGCCCCGACGGCGTCCCGCTGCTGGACGTCACCGCGCACCTGGTGGCCGCCGCCGCCCGGGAGGCGGGAGCCCATGTGTGGCGGGTCGAGGTGGACGGCTCCGATCCGCGGGTGTTGCGGGAGGCTCTCACCGACCAGCTGATCCGGGCGGATCTGCTGCTGGTGACCGATGACCGCACGGCGTCCTCGCGCCCCAATCCGGTCGCCGAACTGCTGCCCGAGCTCGGCGCCACCGATTTCTGCCAGGTGGCGATGGAGCCCGGCGCCGAGCAGGGATTCGCGCTGGTCGGGCCCGATCTGGTGCCCGTCATGGTGATGCCCTCGGGCGCGGGGGCCGCCCTGGTGAGCTTCCATGCCTTCGCGGCGCCGCTGCTGCGCAAGCTGGGCGGCACTGTTGTCACCGCCGGGCGGACGGTTCGCGCCGAGGCCGCCGACATCCTGGCCGGTCCCGACGAACCGGTGCGATTCGTCCCGGTGACGCTGCGGGAGCGCAACGGCCGGACGGTCGCCTCGCGGGCCGGACGCGGCGACGCCCGGCAGCTGGTCGACCTGGCCGAGGCGGACGCGCTGGCGGTGATCCCGGCCGGTCAGGGAGTGGACGTGGCGGATGTGGTCAGCTGCTGGCCGGTAGAGCAGGACTAGATCGCGATGAGTGCAGCGCTGCCTCAGCGCGGGTTCCAGATGCCCTACGGAATCCGGCTGCCCGCAACTCACCACTGGCCGACGACGCTGCGAGCCGGAGCCGTGGTGCTGCGGGCGCTGCGCAGATCGGACAGTGCCGAGTGGTTCAGGATCCGGGAGCGGGACGCCGCCTGGTTGCAGCCGTGGGAGGCGACCAGACCGCCGGGCTCGGCCGAGGAGGTGCCGAGCTTCCGGCAGATGGTCGCCCGGAATCAGAGGTCGGCGCGGATCCCCACCGCCCTGCCCTGGGCGATCGCCTGGGACGACGGATGGCCGGGAACGCCGTCGTCGCACCCCGATCGGCTGCCGATCATCGGCCAGCTGACGGTCTCCAACATCGTCTACGGCTCGGCCCTGAGCTGCTCGATGGGCTACTGGGTGAGTGTGCCCTTTGCCGGCCGCGGAGTGATGCCGACATCCGTGGCACTGGCCGCCGACTACTGCTTTCAGGTGCTTCGGCTGCATCGCATCGAGATCTGCATCCGGCCCGAGAACGACCGGAGTCTGAGAGTCGTGGAAAAGCTCGGGCTCGCCGAGGAGGGGTTGCGGCCCCGCTATCTGCACATCGACGGGCAGTGGTGCGACCACCGGGTGTTCCGGCTGTTGTGCGACGACCGGCCGCAGGGGGTGCTGCGGAGCTATCTGGATGAGCATGTGCTGCCGGGGTCTCCGCTGTCCTGAGTCGGCGCTCCGGCGTCCGGGGGTGACCGACATGTGGTACGAGCCGGCTATGAATTACACCGTTGTCATGAGATTTGGCCGACACTCCGGCGCGGAGCCTGAATCTGACCCGGTATGCCCTCTAACGTTCTCCGCGTGGAAGCAATCATCTTCGGAGTACTCATCGTGGCGTGGGTCGCTTACCTCGTGCCGTGGTTCGTGATGCGACGCCACGACGAGATCGAGGAGTCTGAGGAGACGAGCGAGTTTCCCGACTCGATGGCGGTGGTCCGCGACGGCGGGTTGACGATCACCCCCGCCTCGGCCGAGGCTGTGGATGACGCCGCCGCTGATGGCACTGAGGTCGCCACCCCGTACACCCGGGCGCACGCCCGGCATGAGCTGCGCCAGGCCTGGGCCGACGCCGCGGTGAGGCGCCGCAGGACGCTGGCGGTGCTGATGCTGCTCACGACGGCGATGGCGGTGCTGGCCGGGTTGAACGTGCTGTCCTGGTGGTTCACCGTCGGCGCCGGCGCCCTGGTCGTGCTCTTCCTGGTGGTCGCGCGGTTCTCCGTGGTGACGATGGCCAGGCGCTTCGACGATCAGGTCGAGCAGATCAACAGGGGGTGGGACGAGCACACGGTCTTGCTGACTCGTGAGGATCCCTTTCCCGGATCCGCCGGGGACGTCGAGCAGCGGGAGGAGGACGAACCCACCACCGCCCACTCAGTGACGTTGAGCGGTCCGATCGCCGGCGATCCCGGATCGTTGTGGGACGCCGTTCCGGTGACGGCTCCCACCTATGTGTCGACGCCGATCGCCGCGCGCACCGTGCGCACGATCGACCTGACGGCGCCGGGGCCGGTCGCCGGCGAGACCGACTCCCCGGTGACGGCCGAGGATCCGCAGGCCGAGGATCTGCAGGCGGTCGAGGACACGGCGGACGGTGCCGTGGTCGACGCCGCCGAGGACGGAGCGCTCGAGCAGAGGACCGCCTGAGTTGCCCGAGCTGCATGGGTGCACGCTGCCGGATTGGTGCCTGGCGGGCCTTGTGGTAGCGTGAACCCGGTTCTTGGGGCATTGGCGCAGTTGGTAGCGCGTCTCGTTCGCAATGAGAAGGTCAGGGGTTCGAATCCCCTATGCTCCACCAAAAGTGACATTTTCGAACCCTGCCCCGCAGACAAGCGGGCAGGGTTCGAAGTGTCTTCGGGGTCGGATGCTTCGGCCTCGGCGATCGGTGCGTGACCAGGGATGACGCAGTCCAACGCTGCCTGGACGGCCTGGTCGGGCTGGTAGCGGACGGTCTCCTCGTCGTCAAGGATGATCTTGTCGAAGAGGGCTCGGTTGAGGATGCGGCGTTCAGCAGGTTCGCATCGCGTGTAGACGTCGCCGAGATCGGTGAGGATGTCGGCGAGCTGGTCGAGGCCCTCACGGGTGTCCTCGTAGCTGGTGGCGAGGTTCTCCAGCCGGTGTTCGATGGCGTCGTGAGTGGTGCGGATGCGTTCCTGCTCGGACTTGAGGAGGTCGAGCGGGATGGCGTCGGCGTAGTGGGCTTGGACGAGCTTGAGTCGCTCGGCGTCGAGTTTCTCCTTCTGGGTGGTCAGGAGTGCACGTTCGTGGTCGGTGGTGGCTTCGAGCTGGTCGAAGACGGCTCCGAGGACTTCGCGGACACGATCGGCCTCGTCGGGGGTGAGGCCGTTGGCGCCGTAGGTGGAGTCGATCCGGTCCTCGATGCGGTCGGTGAGGATGGCGGATCGCGTGCAACCGTTCTTCTTGCGGCGTCCGGAGCAGGTGAAGTACTCGTAGGTGATGCCGGACTTGCCGGTGGGGCATTCGATCATCATCTTCGCCCCGCACGAGCAGTAGAGCGTTCCCTTGAGGTAGTGGTCGTGGGTGCGGGGCTTCTCTCCGCGCTGGTTCTTGGCGGCCAGTTCGGTCTGGACGCGTAGCCATGTCTCGGTGTCGACGAGAGGGTCGTGAGCGCCGTCGTAGGTGACGCCGCGGAACGTGACGCTGCCTTGGTAGTAGGGGTTGGTGAGGATTTTGTGCAGTGCCTTCGTCGTCACGGGCTTCGACGGGAAGGACGGCGTCGGCCTGGTGGTGAGTCCTCGGGCTTCCAGCTCGGTGGCGAGGGAGGAGAGGGTCCAGTTGCCGGTGGCGTAGGCGGTGAAGGCAAACGTGATGAGTTCGGCCCGCTCGGGATCGACGGTGACGTCTCGGATCTCGTGGCCTTTCGCGTCGGTGGTGCGTACGTTCAGGTACCCGAGGGGTGCTTTGGCAGGAGTGCCACCCATGCTGGCTTTCTGGGTCATTCCTTTGAGGACTTCTTGAGCGAGGTTCAGTGAGTAGAACTCGGCCATGGAGGCGAGGATGCCGTGCATGAGCATCCCTGAGGGCGTCTCGTCGATGTTCTCCGTCACGGAGACCAGGCTGATGTTCGCGTCCCGGAGTGTCGCGTGGATGATCGCGTCGTCGAGGCGGTTGCGAGCCAGGCGGTCGACCTTGTTGATGATGCAGTACTGGACGGGGTTCTCGGTGACGTAGTCGAGCATGTCCTGGAGGGCGCGGCGTTGCGCGGTCTTGGCGGACTCGCCGGGTTCGATGAACTCTTTGACGATGACGGCGCCAAGCTGGTCAGCCTTTCGCTGAGCCGCCTCGCGCTGGGCGGGGATCGACAGGCCCTCTTCAAGACCGTTTCGGGTGGCCTGGTCCTTGGTGGAGACCCGAAGGTAACTGATTGCAGGGACCAGACCATCAGCGTTGTCTGGGGTCGAGGTGCGCTGGATCTGGGCGGCTGTGGCGGCGAGCTTATGCAGCTCGCCCATGTCGAGGCCAGAGGGTAGGGGTGAGAGTGTCATGGTGACCGCCTTTCACTGGACCCTGGTTAGGGTCTTGTGGGGCGCCGGATGGCGGTCACGTCAGTAAATAGGAAGAACACCCCGATTGCGGGGCTTAAGAGTCTGGTGCCAACGACGCCGGTTCGTTGTGCTTTGGGGGCCAGTTTACCGGCCTGACGTGAGAAGGTCACGAAGGTAGCTTCCGGCGTTGCCGGTTGTGGTGCCATTGCCTGCGGCACGCAGGGCGATGCGGATGAGGACTTCGGCGACCTTCTCGGCGTCGATCTGGTCGCGTTTGAGGTAGCGCACGCGGACCGGTCGGTTGGCGTCCGGCCGGTCCGTCGTGCGTTTGTAGGAGCGAACCATCAGGCTCACTCACCTTGGGGACTCTCGGAGCGGTCGTGGATCTCTCCGGTGTTTTCGTCGATGCTGGCGTAGAAGGCGTCTTCGGCCTGCTGGCGTGCCTCAACTTGGTCGAGAACGTACTGGACGAAGTCTGCATCCCGATCAGTGATCACGGTCTCCAGGGCGTGTTCGGCAGACGCTTCGCCGGGCCAGGTCGTTTGCCGGGTCGGCCGGTCGCGATCCAGCCTGGTGCCGGAGGAGGTGACCCAGTCGCGGAGGCGCTGGCGGGCGTCGGCGAAGTCGCGGTGCCAGCCCAGCGGTGCGGAGCCGTTCTGATCGGGGTCGTAGGCGCACAGCCAGTGCAGGTGGAGGGCGGAGAGTTCCCAGAGCAGTTCGGGGTGGCGGTGCCAGTAGGGCGGGACGACGGAGGCCGGGAGGCCATAGGTGTGGCGCAGCCAGTCGACCCACCGGTTCAGTTCCAGCAGTTCCTGTTCCAGATCGTCAGCCGTCAGCAGATTCCAGTTGATCGGGTGCGGAGGCTCGGCGACCAGGTTCTGCGTGTCGTCGTAGTCGGGCTCGTCGTCGATGCCTGGGGTGTGAGTAGTCATGGTGCGCTCCTGTCCTTGTTCAGCGGCCGAGCATCGGCGTATTGGTGGTCGGCCGCGAGACTGGAGGGTCGAACGCACGCTCCTGCTCACGCTGCACGGTCTCCTGGGCGGCGACCTTGCGGGGAGCACGATCGACCTCGTAGCGGGTGCGGGCGGTGTCGTGGCCGATCTTCTTGGCCACGAACTCTTCACCCGACAGGCTCTGACCGTCCCGTTCGTAGGAGTACTCGTGGGCGTATCCCTCTGCGACGAAGCTGTCGCCCTTGGTGAACCGCTCGAAAGCGCGTTCGGCGGTAGCCCGGTACATGACGAGGTTGTGGAAGCTCGGCTCCAACTTTGTGAACGAGCCGTCCTCCTCGCGGTGGAAGTTCTCCTGACCGAACCTCGCGTAGAAGCGGGCTTCCCCGCGATCGGTCATCGTCAGCTGCGGGTCGGTGGCGATGAAACCAGAGATGGACTGCTGGGTACGGATAGCCATGGGACTGTCCTCCTGCCCTTCAGATTGGGGCGGCCCCATCGATCAGGACCGCTGTGCCAGGCAGGTGCACGCGGCTTCCCAGCGTTCAACTACTCGGCGCTGGGCGGCCGTTGCAGGAGGGCTTCGATGCCCGCGCGGTCTCGCGTGAGATGCGTGGCGTCGCCGCGCTTCGGCCAGGGCTTCAGGTCGGTGATGATCGGTGGTGTGGAGCGCAGGAGGATGACTCCGGTGCCGAATGGGAGGGTGCGGATGCGGTCGGGTGGCAGGATTGGCACCCGGCGTACGGAGCGCTGGTTTGAGCGGGTTCCGTGGTCGCCGAGGGTGATGGAATCGGTGTACTCGTCGCGCTCGCCGATGAGGGTGGCGAGGTCTTGAAGGTCTCGACTATTGGAGGCGCCGCCGAGGATGATCTTGACGATGCTGGCGTCCCAGATGGCTCCGGCCTGGTTCTCGCTCCACTTGTCCCTGGCTTGGGCCAAGGACTGGAGGACGGGCATGGTCGTGATCCCGGTGCCGCCGCCTTCCGCCATCAGAGTCGGCAGGGATGGGAGGGGTGCGAGGTTGCCGATCTCGTCCAGTGCGAGCAGGAGTGGTGGGTCGAGCCGTGCGCCCGGGTTCCGGGCGGCCATCCGCCGGGCGGTTTCGACGAGGTCTTCCACGAACGCGGCAACGAGGGCGGCACTATTGCCTGCCCCGGCTCCGGTGGCCAGTAGGTAGAGGGTGCCCTTGTTGCGGATGAAGGCTTCGGGGTCGAACTGCTCACCGGGCCCGGGGCTGACCGCGTCGAGGACGCGGGGGTCAGCCAGTGCTGCCAGCGCCAGGGAGACGCCTTGCCAGATGGAGTCGCGGGTGCGGGGGTCGGCGTCGATCATGGCTTCCAGGGATTCGGCCCAGCCGGTTGCTGCGTGGGGCGAACCGGTGAGGATCGCGACGGCGTCGGCCGCGGCAGACGGGTCAAGGGTCCAACGGAACAGCTCGGCGGGTGTGCGGTGATCCAACGCGGCGGCATGCAGGAGTGCTTGGAGGGCGACGCGGGTCTTGCCTTCCCAGAACCCGCCACCATCCACCCCGCCGTCAGCGAGGCCGGTCGCGGTCGCGAGCCCGGTGGCGCGGATCATGGCCGTGAGCGGGTCATCGCAGCCGCGGATCGGTGACCAGCGCAATCCAGCGGGGACGCCTTCGGCGAGGTGCTGGGGGTCGAATACGGCGACGGGCCCGACCTTCTGTCGCGCGCGGAGTGTGACGGTGAGATTGTCGGGCCGAGTGCTGGTGGTGACCACGGCACCGGGCGCGTCGAGGATCGCCGGGATAACAATGTGTAAGCCCTTGCCGGATCGAGGCGGGCCGATGAGGAGGATGGAGTCCTCAACGCTGGCCCACACCTGCTTTCCCTTCGACTGCCCGAGCAAGAACCCCACATCGCGAGGTTCTGGCTCGACCAGGGACGGGCGGAGTGTCCTGGCGCGGTGGACCAGTGCTTTCGCCGATGCTGCTGTGGTGACTTCGTGGCTGGTGGCGGTCCCGGCCAGCCGGTGTGGGTCCACGTCGACCGCGCGGGAGTGACGTCGCCACTTCATCCACCCCCAGGCTCCTGCGGCTCCGAGGAAGCCGAGCATGAGTGTCAGGGTGGTCCAGTAGGCGATGGGGTTGAGCCCGTCGGCGTGGAGCGCGCCCGCTGGATCGCCGGGATTGAACAGGACAGCCAGGCCACCGGTGATGCCTGCTTGTGGCTGGTCGGCGCCGGTCACGAATGCAGCGACGGAGCCTGCGCCGCGGATGGCGAGGATGAGTCCGAAGAGGGCCGCGAGCCCGACCATGAGGATGTTCGTCAGCTCGTCACCCATCGAGCCGGACTGGCGCTGCGTGCTCATGGCACCCGCCGCGTCACGACCCGCGCCGAGGTGATGCCAACCAGCAGAATGTCCGCGCCGCCCGAGGGTAGTTCCCTGAGATCTAGTGTCACGCGGACGGTCCCCGCCGCAGTGGCTTCAACGGTGCTCCGGACGAGGGCGACCGTGACCTCTTCGCCCGGCTGGAATCCGGCTCCGGCCACCTCAGCGGTTTCTGGTGTGTGGCGGTGACCGGGCCCGACGAGGCGTCGGTGGTCCGTCGATTGGGTCGGGGCGTGGGGTGCGGACGGCATGAATGATGTCAGTGAATGTGCTGCCGTCGGACTCGTGAATCTCGACCCGGATGGTTCGTGTGCGGTCTGCGGTGAGGACGTCGAGGAGTTCGCCGAACCGCGCCTTCGTCCACGGCGCGGTTGGCGAGGGCTGCGGGTAGTCGGCGCCGTCCAGGGTGACGGTGAGGACACCGTAGGAATCGACCGTGATGACGGCCAGCGGCAGACTGACTGGCGTCTCGTCGGGGTTGACGGAGTGGCTGTGGTGAATGCTCATGTCCAACAGGTGCACCGGATACCCCTCGGCTCAAATCTCCATCCACTCAAGTTTGTTCTGACGCCCCGGCTGGCCGAGGGATCTACTTCCCACGTGGTGCAAGGTTCTCCGTGTCAGGACGACAGCTCAAGTCCTGTGGTGTCATGCAGATGTCTTTCGTTTTTGGCC